>CAZIWB010000073.1:9425-29542 GCA_964542655.1 uncultured Cellvibrionaceae bacterium | reverse complement strand
TGACGACACCTTTGACAGTACCTCCAAGACCTAGTGAAGGAAGTCCCATGCTCTCGCGAGCCGCGTTGACTGCAGCGACGTTATTCGCATTGATTCCAGCGTTGACTGCTTTACCAGCCAGACCTGCTGGTCCGGGGAGCATACCAGCCGCTCCGACTAACCCCGGCTTATCAATATAGCCGAAATTATTACTCTGAGAACGGCCAGCTATACCTCCAGAACCACCAGTATTATCTCGACCACCTTCAGCAGTATTTCTGATTACTCGTTGTGCAGTCGAAGGTTCTGATGTAGTTTTCCCAGATGTAGGACTGGGAGTGGCAGGAGTTTGTAGAGTGCTCGGGTCTAGATAATTACCCGGTTCAAGGATACCATAGCCAGATGGGTCCGAAATCGGGTTCCCTGACATATCGACAAGGATGACCTGCGGAGTACCATCTGGTCCACGGATAATCTTACGTTTCGCGTACGGAGCCTGTGGGATCGTGGCTTGAATGGCATCATAGCCAGATTGCTCTTCAGTATTGATTGCCATTAAGCCCTCCCAATCCCGAGACCATGCCCGGATGTCGTTCCAGAAGTATTACCAGACGAGTAACCACCACTAGTTTTACCAGCAGTAGAACGAGAGGCACCGGAAACTGCTCCCGAACGAGCCGATGGAGAAGCTCCACCTTTACCCGCTGTGGAACGAGAAGCACCAGAGACACCACCCGAAGCCGACTTACCAGCCGACCCACCCGGTCCCGAATTACCTACTCCACCAGAACTAGAACGTCCACCATTAGCTCCTGAGGAGCCAGCCCTACTTGAGGAAGAACCCCCCAAGCTCGGACCACCCATCGACGATCCTCGTCCGGGTCCAGCACCATCATTGCGACCAATGTTAGATGCTACACCACGAGAACCACCCTGACCAAATCCGGCACTCAGACCACTACGTCCTGCAGCACCACGTTCAGATGGAGTATCTGCCCCGGTGCCTGGACCTGTGTAATTGTCTCGGGCATTTATACCTTTTTGCGTAAGAGAGACGGACACACGGCCCGGTCTAGTCGATCCTTCGACCTCGTGCATCGCACTAATCATCGAAGCTCTCTGTTCAGCCGTCAGACTAGACATAGCCGTATTACTCGGTAGACCCAGTGCAGCAGCGACTGCATTCGTATAAGCGAGTGTATTATTTTCAGTCGGAGGGGCGTATTTGGCAACTGCTTGAGAGATGGTCAGTCCATTATAAGCTTTTGTCCCAAGCAGAGCCGCCTGAGCTTTGACACCATTCTCATAAGTATCGAACACTGCGAATCTTCCATCAGTTCCGATATAACCCTCTTGAGATTTAGTAAATCTACCCGCTTCAATATTACCTGGGTTGTTATTTCGCCAACCACGATTACCAGTAACATCGGTCTGAGAATACCCAGCAGCATCGACATAACTAGTCGTCTTAGCTTTGTTTGGATTATTGACTGCGGCTACAGAATTAGCTCGGAAGGAAGTTCCTTCTGGAGTTGTCACATCACGAGCTTTAGCGATCATCGACTTAGCAGCCGAAGACTTAGGATCGCTGCCGTAGACAGAGTTTAGTCCAGCAGATTTACCAAGAGCAGGGGCTTCAGTAGTCTTGGCTGTCGAAGGTTGTGCAGCAGGCAATCCAGATGGGGTTCCAGAAGGACGTACACCCTGTACGTTAGCTGCCTTCGCAAGGCCAAGAGTCTCCTGACCAGCGTTAGCTGGATTGTAGGTCCCACCGGGAGCCATGCTCGATTCGTCGAAGCCAAGTGGCGATGTTGCACCGACACCCCTCCCGACCTGTTCTGAAAGAGACGGGGCAGAGGGTGCTGGATTATCAGCCATACGAGCCGAGAGTCCGGCTTCATAATTAGCAACACCTTTTTCAACAGATGCCATCTTATCGAGTCTGACAGCCTTCTGCTGGGGTCCAGAGATCGCTGCATCTACAGCAGCCCTTGGAGCAACCATTCCCTGAGATTTCGCAGCAGGAAGCCCTGAAGCCGGAGCTTCGGGACGGACAGCGTTGAATGCAGGATTTGTAGCTTTCTGGACTGCAGCAGCATACCGCTGAGTCGTAGCTAGCTGAGAAGGTTGTGCCAAACCGAAACGATTAGACGTCGGACCTTCAAGGCCAAACCCACCAGAGAATACAGAGTCGACAGCTTCACGAGGAGCTGCAGTAACTCTCGCACCCGGCAACCCGGATGGAGTACCTTCCGGACGGACACCATCGATAACGCCTCTAGCAACAGAAGGACGTGCACCGGGAAGACCAGAGGCAATTCCTTCTGGACGACCCATACCGACAGGTGTGGATGACGAAGCGGCAGGCATTCCTGAAGGTATACCAGTCGGACGTCCCATACCAACGGGTGTCGAAGTAAACTGGGCACCGGGCATTCCCGTAGCGACACCTTCCGGCCTCGCGTAACCATGGGAGATAGAGGGAGACGTAGCTCCCGGAAGACCGGAAGCAGGACCCTCAGGACGACCTTGGCCGACAGACGCATCTACTTTATTGGTTGCACCAGGAAGACCTGTTGGTAGACCTTCTGGACGAGCAGCAGCATTAGTAAATCCCGGAGCTAGACCCTTTTCGATATTCTCCTGGGCTGCTGTGTAGAGTCCCGAAGCCTTAGCCGCGTCCTCTACAGCCTCTTGAAGACCGGGGTTGAAATCCTTACTAATCGGCGCGAAGACAGAATAGTTTCGTGGATTATTAGGATCAGAGATATAGGTGTTACCCTTTGTATCTACCTGATTACCATCTTGATCAACAGTACCAACCTGACCTTCAGTATTGACGTCGGTATCCGATACAGGTTGACTAGGAGGACCACCAAGTTCATTGTTAGGATCAAAAGTCGGGTCGACTTGGAGCTGACCGGGAGGAGTAGTAGGAGCCACCGGAGCCGTGGGCTTAGGTTGGCTTAGATAGTTTTGAATCGCGGGATTTTTACTCTTTACGTTTTTCTCAGGGATTGGGCCACGATCAGAGCCTTTCTGATCCCTACCACCAGACGAACCTCCTGACGAAGGATTGATTTCGACCTTGTTGTCGCCAGAATTATCATTCTGTGGTAAGGAGTCAGAGTTGCCTTGACCGGGATCGAGAATCTCGTATCCAGTCAAATCGAAGACCTGCAGACCTGTCGCGAGGTCGATAAACGTCACATGCATAGTGCCGTCAGAACCCCTGACGAGTCTACGAATAGCCTTCTTCATTGTTTATCCTTTTATAGTATTTTCAGCTTGGGTGCGGACAGTCTTCAGAATGTTCATCGCACGTATGACACCCTGTAGCCGATAGATTTCAACAGGATCGATACTCGTAGAGAGACCGACATGCGCCTTATTGATTTCCATGTCCGCATATGCTGTGATCACATCGATGGTCATCGGAGTATCGAAGACCTTAAGAAGATCGTTCGCGAGTTGCTTATTCATTTGACTGGCCTGTAATAGGTTTGTCCACAACGAATGCACTTTCTGATCTGGATGAATGGAAGTCCATGAGTCTCAGCAGTCAATCCTTGGGCGTTGATCTTTTCAGACCAAGACCCAAAGATATGATTAACGACCAGGCAAACTATGTTCATCCGGGGATATTACTCCCAGCCTGTCCGGGACCTCCTGCCTTAGGAGGAGGCGGAGAGTTTGCTCCACCCCCACCACCCGCAAATCCGGGTTGACCGGGATTGGGTGCGGCACCGGGTTGTATCTGTCCACCACCATTACCCGTCGGGTCCTGCGAGGGCTGTTGCCCCTGACCCTGACCGGGCTGGACGCCCATGATCTTCTGCATGTCTGCCATTACCTTAGCCTGAATGGCAGCTTCTCTAGGATCATTGACCACCTTGTCAGGTTCAAGATCGATAGACGCAGCATACTCACGGAGTAGGTAGTCGATCTTCGCGTAAGGCGCAAGCTGGGGATTACTCGTAGTGAGCTGCAACATTTGCAGCAACTTCTGCGAACGTATCTCATTACGCATGAGACTTTCAGTTCCACGAGCGACGACAGAGACGTCACCGACGTACTTCTTATCGAAGTTGAACTGCATGTTAAATGCGTAAAATCCTTTGCCTTGCGGAACAAGGATGTACGAGTCGATATTCGAAACGACAGCCTTGATGTTTTCCTTCGCTGCACCCATGAGCATGGACATACCAGAAGCGGTACGACCGACGCCCATGACCCCAGAGACACCGTGCGCATAACTCGGCATACCAGTCGCCTCATCGGCAAGCTGACGAGCCTTGTCAAACATCGCGAGACATTCCTGCGTGACATTCGGGAACTTCGTAGCGAAGAGAGACTGACCGGGAGCACCACCCTGTTTACGGATGATCTTACCGGGATACATCTCCATCGATTGTCCGGGGGCGAGATTAGTCTCATCGACTTCGAAAATAATATTCGAAGACAGTACGGCGTTATCGATAGCGAGACGCATAAATCCATTCATCAAGAGCTGCGTATCGTCCATGTTCTCAGCGACACCTACACCAAAGAAGGAATAGGGGTTTAGCTCATATGGAGCAGCCTGATACGGAATGCGCATCGGGGTAAAGGGATTTAGAACGAGGCGGATAATCTTGCCGTTACAAATCCAAGCATTGACTTGAATCGTATCGTGCTTCGCCATATTCTCGGGGATTTCAAGACCAGCATCTTTAGCGATATCATGATCCATCATACCCCAGAATTCAAATACTTCATACCGCTCAACACTAGGCTGGATCGTAGAGTCCTCGATCTCATTCTCCCAGTATTCGCGGATGTAGCTCGAACCGCCTTCGATAGCTTTTTCGATGCTCTCCGAACGGAAATGGGGACGTCGCTTCAAAGCACGAAGCTGAGAACGAGACATCTTATGACGCTCGATCACATACTCACAGTCTTCAATCGTCCTTGCATCAGGGTCTGGGTAGAAGTTCCAGACCGAGACATGATCGATTGCACCCATCGTACGAATCGTGGGAGTGTACTTACCGGACTCATCCCACTTAGGATACTCACGCTCGACAGCGAACGGACCTTTCTGGACGCCATGTCCGAGAAGACACATTTCGAAGATCGTGAGTTGAAGCTTCTTGACCGCATCTGACTCGTCTAGCTGATCTTGTATCAGGGCGTCGAGGTTAAGCGCAGCTTCTTTGGCTGGTTCCCACGTATACGCGGTAGGCGTAAGACCCGGACCTTCCTTGAGCATATCATGGACAGGTTCTGTCTTACCAGCGACCGGTCCTAGCTTCGCAAGGATATCAGGTCGGGCGACAGTACTCTTAGTCTGAGGTTGCCCCTGACCACCACCCGGTCCACCCTGCTGCTTAGCTTTATTCTCGGGAGACTGGGGGTCGAAATGAACAGCCTCTAGAACACCTTCGACATCACGGGATGGTTCAATACCAATCGGATACTTCGAAGAAGAGAAGAGGATATCGCTGATCTGCGCGTAGCTCGCAAGGACCTTTGTCTTCGTGATCTTCATAAAGACACGGGACTTCTCATGCTCCAAGAACTGGACGTCAGGAGAGTAGTACCCACGATAGTTATTAAAGGCGAGAAGCCAGCGTTGTTCTGCCTCACGACGATAGTCCTTGGCGCGCTGATAACGACCAGCGACATAAGAGACTAGTCCTTGATACTTCAAGTTTTCAGCATCGATAGACTCAGAAGTCTTGCCTTCAGCGAGTGCGACGACCTTAGTAGTGTCGACAGTCTCGGAAGTCAGGAAACGAGACCCACCGGTTTCCATAGAAGTAACCGGAGAGACCGGTTTGATTTCGTCCATCATTCCCATATTGATTCCTTAATAACCGAATGTCCTGTCTGACGGATTACGACGGGTGTCAGAAGACGCCCACGTATCCCAATCTACGTTGCCCTTAGGCCGGGATGAAATGCCATAGCGAATTGAATCGTAGGCGTGGTCATAAATATATCGCCGGTCGATGTCATCATCGCCCTGCGTCTGAGGTGCTGAGGGGATCGACGGTAGGTCACCGATAATCTGCCTGCAATTCTCAAAGAACATAATCCCCGGCTTTCCTGAATACGGATCGACCGCGAGAAGCTCATGGAGGCGGTGCTTCGAAGCGATACGCGACCCTGGAGTCCTGTCGGACTTCCTCCAACGGAGACCCATCTGGTTCATGACTTCGGCGGTCGTAGGACCAGTCTGACCTCTGTCCGACCATACGGACGAGTCGAGCACTCCATAGGAGATATTCTCACCGCGTTCGAGTTCAAGAATCTTCTGACCTAGTTCTGCACCACGCATCCGGAAGACGTACAGCTCACGGTAGACATAAAGGGTTCCGTAAATTGGATCGACTGCATACCAATGGACTGCTGTGGCTTGGGTGTCGGAGTACCCGTAATCGGCTGAGCGGAAACGCATCCACGAACTGGGGATTTCAAACCGCTTGCAGACGTGGATGTGGGTCCTGAACTCCGGGAAAGCCGCGCCGTCTGCGACAGACCAGTCGCCTTCCAGAAGCTGTCGTTTCGCTTGGGGCGAAAGGGAGTGTAGGTTTGCACGGTATCTCCAGTCTAGATGAGGGTTATCGTCCAGTTTCGCAGGGATGAACTGACGGTAGAACAAAGGCTGACCCCACATTTCAGAGGGGAAGTTTGGATCACCGTCAGGTATCCGCATCTCTTCGCCTTTTTCATCCTGTGCCGGGAAGGGCGTACCCCACGGAGCAGGATCGATAAACATCCTCTTGACCCAAGAGTGCCCCGGACCACCGGGGTTGGTCGTGGCCCGTTTTGACAACGGGAGACCAGAATGAGAAGGGACGCGGAGGCGCGAAGAAAGGAAGTTCCAAGCGAATGGCGAGGCGTACTGAGTCAGTTCGTCCATGCCGATCCAAGAGAAGTCCTGACCGATATACCGCATGACGTCATCGTCGCGGTCGAGGTAGGACATCCAGATTTGAGCACCCGACGGGAATGACCATGAAGATTGCTTGTCAGACCACTTAGCGTCTTTGTCGAAAGACTTGTAGACCATGTGGGACTCACGGATCATCTTACGGAGTTCATCCGTAGTCCGACGAAGAAGGAGGCCCTGGAAGTGAGGGTTCTCGACATACCGGAGAGGGTCCGCCATGAGAGCGAACGACTTACCACCACCCGCCGCTCCTCCGTAGAGGACTTCCTGTGGCCACGCCGAGAGGAACTCGGTCTGCGGGCCGGGGTTCGGACGGAAAGCGACCGGCCGATCTTCCGGGAGATCGACGTCCTCGAATTCGACGGGGACGACTACGATCTTCTTCTTCTCAAGCTCTTGTTCGAGCTTCTCCTTCTCCTTGGCCGTCTTCAATGCAGCCTCGGCCTTCTCGATGCGCTTCTTTGTAGCGGTAAGACGAACCTTGTCGGCAGCGAGTGCCCGACGCTTACGGTACTTGACCCGTTCAGCGCGAGGCAGACGCTCCTTCGTAGGTTTGACCATCGTGAATTTCCGAGGATGGTCTGGCCGGATTTTGTCGTATATCTTCTTGAGACCCATGTGGGTCAGTGAAGTCCCTTCGGGGAACTTCGAATTCATTGTATCCGTGACTTCCCGGAACGGCAGACCTCGGTCGAGCCAATCCATGGCATCTTCGAGAATTGCAACGATGTCCGGAGCTGGAACCATCTGGGTAGGATCGTGGGGATCGACGACGTAGCCGATGGGTATCCGGGCGGTCCGGGGCCGTGGCGTCCAGTCTGATGTAGCCATAATATCCTTTAGGGCTTCTTGCCCGGTCCGTAGTTATCTTTCTTCAGACGCTGGGCGACCGGGGGTTTACCGGTCGAAGGGTTTTGCTTCTTCCATGACTTATCGAACTCTGTAGCCGCTCGTGCAGTACGGCGTCTAGACTTACCATCTTTGATCTCATCCTTCATGGGAATGAGTGTCTGCGCGCGAGTCCCAGAACCACGTTGGTTCCTATTCATGACGCGAACGCCTTTATTATAAGGACGACCTGAACCTGCGGGCATTTAATTCTCCAATTCTGCCCACCGTTCGAGTTCTTCGAGGTAAGCTTTACGTTTCTCTTCGATAATCCCCGGATCGACCGGGATGTACTTGTTTGTCAGGAACCTCTTATCGATGGGGTGGTCGACTTTGACCTCTTGGATCAGTGTCCGTTCGGATATCTCAGGGAGGGGTTTATTCTCCCTGTAGATGTCAGCTCTCGGATTGCTCATCGGCAGCCTTTAGAAAAGGATTGACCTGCTTTGCAGGGAGAATGACCAGACCACCTTCGGGGATGTTGAGCTTCGTCTCGTTATTCGACTTGACGACGCCCACACGGTCGAGGACTTCCTGAGCAGCTCTCGCGGCAATAGATGCACCGGGCTTCTCGGGGTTGACAATCTGGCTGGCCATCTCGACAGCAGCCCGAGGAGCCGACATAGCGAGGATGTCCTTGGCTGCTTCGATGATCTCATCCCGGAGAGACTTGACGATCTCTGCGACGGGAGTAGTCTCGGAATACCCAGCCATCTGCTTGGCGACAGAGAAGTCACCCTTCGCCTCACCGACAAGATGGTAGAGGAAGGCTTTTTGCATATCGGTAAGCTGGCGTTCCTTTTTCATTTTCCACATCCGGGTTTAGAACAGTTCAAAGCTTCCGATAGAGAATTGCATGTACATCCAGCGGGCTTCTTCATTTCTTTTTCTTTGCCTTGTTGGTCTTGGGGTTGTAAGTATAGTCAGAGGGTTTGCCGCCCTTGTCCTTTATAGCTCGGTCGATTGCCCGGCCATCATTCCCGAGGGCCTGGCGTTTCTTCCCTTCCGGGGTGAGCTTACCATTCTTAAGATGACCACGCTTGGTCAGGATAGCGATAGCCTTGGACTTAGCGTCGTCGACACCACGGGATCGGAGCTGGTTGGTCAGACGGACGACAAGATCACCCACCACTACGTCCCATAGGTTTGGGACAGGGCTTCTTTACTGGGGTGTCCTTGATCGTCTGTTCAAGACAGACAGAAGTACTGGCGACATCGCCACAGGCTTCACCCTTCTTGGGAGTATTCGACAAAACTGTGCTCTGCATCTACTTACCCTTCTTCTTGACTCTGGGGGTCTTTGCGGCGGGGCCGCTCTTCTGGAACCTGTCTGTGGATTTCGACGAAGGAGATTTCAGCTTGGTCATGCCGGGGCCTTTGGCGAGACCTTTGAATTGATTGACGACTGAGTTGGAGACACGAGTGACGTCCTTCGAGAGGGGGAGATTATAAATCTGGCCGAGATGCTTCTGGGATAGTTCGACCCCAGTCTTGGCCCGCGCCCGTGACTTCTCGTCACTTCTGATGTCGATGATGTTCTGAGACTGTCTACCGGTCTTTTTCATTGTATACTTTCCATCAAGATTTGGACCCTTAGAATAAGGGGTCGATGAGTATTAGTTCTAAAGTTTACACTTGGTTTTCTGAATTTTATGGATAAGGGGTATAGAAACCCTTGGTACCCCCACCCGGCACATGCGCCCGGCCCCGTAGGTTATAACATTACGTACCTGGAAGTATATCTACAGTATAGCGTGAAGTATAACCAAGTATTGGCCGGGAAACGCGGGGTATAGCTCCGCCCGTTACTGTATAGACTATGTGAATCAATCGTTTTGGATAGTAAAGGAAGTGCTTAAAGGTGGCGTACCCTTTTGGATATACTTCCTTTGTAAACAATAGAGCATGTCCTTTAGGTCATACCTAAGTAACGAGTAGGACTCATACTCACAGTATTGTTCTTAGGCTCAATAGATTAAGTCACAAGAGTATGACTCAGGGACTAGTCCAAGTAGAGATAAGGTTAGACTCTCAATACAGAGTCACCTTTCAATCAATCTACTTAGTTGTGTGCTGAGTCTAAGTATTAATCCCAATGTAATACACTATATTATAACATATTTTGAGCTAAAAGTCAAGACTATATTCCTATAATTCAGTATATCCCGACAGTATTCATACCTTATTCAAGTAATTCAGAACATGAATCAACGTATTTACTAACAACGTTCTGGCAATCAGGGAATCTATACTTCAACTGCCTTGGCGACCATGTCCGGCCAAGACGCCTTGAGTCATGCTCTCAAATAACTCTTGACAATCGCAATCAGGACACAATCCACAACGAGTCAATCCGCCGGGATAGTGACGTAATAATATAACTTCACTTCGACTAAAAAGGCTATTGACATTCTCTCGATTTTGTCGGGTGGCCTGGAGAATCAGCCGTTAGAAAAGTATTTCTCTTTTCGGCTAAATCAGGGGCTTGCAACAGAATATTTATTTCGTCGAATCGCGGAACAAACCGTGTTTCATTCTAACTAGGTATTTATTCCTCCATAGTCTATTTCGACCGGGAAGGTGCCCTAGAACGCGACAACTATTTTTCGGGCACTCGGACCCGGATTTTGAGCTAGACACGCTGTAAGGTGCCTTCCTGTCGATTTTGGGATTTGAGGAAAGATTTTTCACTGCCAGGAAAACAGGCAGTTGGCACGTTTCTTGCTACGCGCGCGCTTTCCGCTTCCCTGCGCCGTGAGTTCCCTATCATCTGGCCTTGCTGGCATGATCTGAGAAAAATCGCCTGTTTATGATCCTGCCTTATTTTGGCCACAAAGTAGGTGTTGGAAGGCAATACGGATTTTCCGAAAGGCACCTATTGTCTTGACGCAGGGAATCCGTCTGGGAACCTATGTTCTCGGAAGTCACGCGCCAGCATTAGGCGGTTTTCCGTCTAGGGCGTATCGGACCTAACGTGTCCGCGAACGTGGCCAGCATAGCTTATCCCGCCGTGAAAAAATCGGTTAGTGGCAACTAGTGCCATGGGGACCACGAAGACATATGAGCCGCTTAGTGCAAGCGAACGGCAAGACAATGTGAGTAGTGGAGAAACACGCAAGGTTTGTTAGTGTGTGCAGGGATGCATACAATCGACATAGAGCCGAAACCGTCCGCCACTAGGGTTCATCCCCACATAAGCGGATTGCGACACAAGGTACGCAAGCATTAGCCGGTCAAGCCGTCGAGCACATGAAGCAAATCCACCCGGCAACACCGATGGTCATTTGATCTGTAGTGCTGTTAGATTGGACGGGACGCGAAAAGAGAAAACTAAAGAGTCATCATCACGGCCAATCGAAAGCATGTTTCAAGGTCTAGCAAACCAAGTCACATGCCGTAGTGAGGTCAACGCAAGCTAACATGTTACGAAGTCTGAACGAGTCGGGAAGCCCGGAAGGGTTTTCTGGCGAGCGGGATTGGAACACCGTTGTCGATGGAAAGTGGCCTATGCCATGCCGTTAAATCGGTATGAGTACGGTAGCGAGCAACCAAGATCAGACGCCTTTCTAGGACACGTCTTGATTGCCAATCGACTAGGATTTGACTGGACGGTTAGTGACGCCTTTCCGAATGGATTGTGCGTCAGCAAGGTTGAATGATGACTAGCACCGTTAGACATTACGGAATTTAAAGCGCAGGGAGTCTGCCTTCAACATGGTGGACTCCCTGTTTCGTTTCGGACCATACCGGACAAGTCTTGAAAGAGGTTTGTTCCGTATGGCCTGTAGCTATACGGATAGGCTAGGGAATGGTCCCTGCCTAATCGTTCAACGAAAGGTAAATACAATGTCTAACGTTCAAATCCTCAACAAGCGCTCCAACGAAATCGCCAAGACGGCATCGGCATTTGGCAAGGAAGTTCAGATTCATCTGGTCGACCTTATGATGCATGTCATTCGCGGCGGCAAGGATGGAACGCCTTCCATGGATGTCACTCCGGCGGCCATCTTCCACAAGGCAGTCGCCAAGGCAACCGTCGTCAACGGCAAGACCGTTCGGCATTCGGTGTTGCGCTCGGAAGCCATAAAGAAGTGGCTTCAGGATTTCGCTTTCGTGACATTCGGCAACGATAAGGTCTCGCTCAATAAGGCGGCCTTTAATCGCGAACTGAAGCTTGACAACTTCAAGTCGCATATCGCCAAGGCGAAGGCGAATCCGTGGTTCAAGTATCAGCCGGAATCCAACGCGACTCCGGCTGCATTCGACATCGACGCAGCGATTCTTTCCATGATCGAATCAATTGAGCGTCGTCAGGAAGCAGCCATGGACCCTGAGCGCATTTCAAAGCAGACGGCCAAGGCACGCGCCGGAAACAAGTTCGATTCACCGGCATGGCATGCCTTGCAGGCTCTCAAAGCCATGGTAGAGCCGGACCATGAACCCGTCGTCGATGAAGGGAATGCGGAAAGCAACGGTGCGGCGGACAATCTGGAAGAAATCAAGCGTCCGGAAATGTCCGAAGCCGCATAACTACGGTGCAACATGGGAGTCTGCCTTCGGGCAGATTCCCTTTTTATTTGTCTTGACGTTATGTCGACTCGTCCAAGGGGCGACTCTGCCTAGCGCCAGGAAAATACCTGCCCGACTCAAACCAGAGTCGGAGTCTGCTTTCGATTATGGACTCCGCTTGGATACAGGTGGAGTCCTTTGCCTGTTTGAAAATTTAATTGAACCGACTCAGTCGAGAGTCGGACTCTGTCAAGGAGTCGGATATGCGTCACAAATGGGTTATCAGCGATGAAAAGCGAGTGAGACTCGAAGAGTCCCTTGACGTGATCAATCGCGATTTTTGCGATTTTATAAACGGAATGAAGCCACGACGTGATTTCCCTATGGTCGGCTCATTCCGTGGAAATGATAGGGCGAACAATGAAGGAAAAGGAAATCGAAGATGCGTCAAACAATCGTGACTCACAACCCCTTCATGTATGCGAAGGGAAGGCCGGATAATTCTGTCAGAGTCGAAGCTTCATTTGAGAAGCGCGCTCGGATACAAGGCCAGATCGATGCTATCGACAAGGATTTGGCCTTTGCCATTAAGAATCACCGGGCGGATTCTGTCTTGAGTCTGACTCTTCGTCGCAACCGTTTGATGGCGGAATTGCCGTGAAGAATTCCACAATCTGCTTTGTGAATGCGCGCCGATTCTCGCGACAAGGCTGTCATGTGGCGGCTTTTCGCTGGCATCGACTCGGGATGATTTATCTTGTGGAGGAATCGATATGAAGAATTCCGATGCCTGTTTCTTTTCCGCTCGGTTTTATGCTGCTCAGGGGCGGCATGTCGATGCGTTCGACTGGTATCGACTCGGTTGCCAATTCCTTCGGCAAGAGGAGTCGGCATGAGGCCACGTTGGCTGACTGAACCCGACGATTCGTTAGAGAATATCGATGCCTCACGCTTACAACGTGAGGCTTTTTTGCGTTCACAATGGAGACCTGTAAAGACTCCATTTTCTGAACGGGTCCAAGGGACAGCAGATCAGCTAGTTAGTTTTAACCGTGCGGCACACTCAACCCCCTCCTGAGTGGCTCCGGAAGACACGGAACTAGCTGTCGGACCTGAGCACGTCCTTAAAAGGCTCATTTATTATGCGTATGCACGTTTGGAAATTTGCGACTGAAATCATTTAGGAGGTTGAAATGTCTGGCATCGAAATTATCGCCGCGACTCTCATGGCTTATGCTGCCTGGTCCACCGGCCTACCGAATCCGGGTAAACTCCCCGTGATTCAGGAAATGACTTTGTGTGAAATCGCAAATGATTACAACAGAGTCCCTCTCGAAACCCCTTGTGAGGAAAAGTCCAGCGGGTCTTTTATCGGGGCATCCTATTCGCTGGCCGATGGAATTTTGCGGTATCCGAAGGAAATCCCCGTCACGTCTATCCGTGGGAAGTCTTTCCTTTTGCACGAACTCACCCACTATGTCCAGCATATGGCGCTACGTGCTCGGCATCCTATCATGGTGGAGGCGTTCATGTCTCAACCTTGTTTCGCTGGAAAATTCGAACCCATGGCTTATGGTGTTCAGTTCGAGTGGTTGCGAGAACAAGGGGCTGATCCCTTCGCTACAATCCCGATTGACCAGACTTTCCTGACGCTCGTCACAACATGCCGTCATGATGTGGCTGATGTCGACGGATGACTGATTAACACGACCGACGGATTGAAGAGAATAATTCATAGCCCTGCACGAAGAGTGTAGGGCATTTGGCCATTTGCGAATGACCCTCGCGGGAATTAACCCGTGTGTAATGAAGGAATACATTCATGTCGAAGTCCAAGAAGAACCGCTCGTCCAAGTCCATCGAAGTGAAGAAGGCCGAGAAGCCTGAATCCATCGGTCCATTCACGGTCGTCGTCGACGTATATGGTCCCAAGCTCGATGCCATGGGTAGAGAGACTCCGCATGTCGATCCGAAGAACCATGTTCGTTGTACGGTCGTCGACAATCGTCTGGCAGTCGACGGCGGGTCAGTTCAAGGGGCGTTGAACTCCCTGACGACCTTCCATCGCGACGCCAAGGGCAAGAAGGTCTATGACCCGCTGCCCTACTATCAGATCGTCTCTGTGACGGACCATGGGAAGGTCGGCATAGAACAGGTTCCCTACGTCGATACTCCGGTTGTCGGAGTCCAGGCGGAAGCGCCGGAAGATGTCCTCGAAGAACTTCTCCCGGAGGACTTCATGCTCGGCGGCTTCGTCGATGGCGTGGAAGCCAGCGGAGGAGTCTGCTGATGGCCCGCCGCAAGAAAGAGATCGTCGAGGCGGTCACTGAAGCCGTCATCGGCGCAATCGAGGAAGTCGGCATGGAGACATTCAAGAAGACGTCTCTCTTCATGTCCAACAATCAGCCGATTAAGGCGAGGTTCCCCATCGCTGCAATGGCGTGGTATGCCCAGTATTCGGACCCTGAAGCAGGTCGCGAGGGGACAATTCAATATGTCCGGGATTTGACTCCCGGATTGACGGAAGAAGTCGCAACCGAATTCGTCGACAAGCTCATCGCTGAAAGGCGTGGGCCTGAGCTTACTCTTCCAAAACTCGTCGAAGTCTGACCCCTCCAACAACAGAAGGAACTAATGATCAAGAAACTTATTTCGTTTGTCATGCTCGCGCTCGTCGCGGGCTTCGTTTCGGCTTGCTCGGATGCTGATATTGCGTCCTCGAATCTCTCCAAGGCGGCTGACAATTTCGAGGTCAATCGTCGTGTCGTGTTCTACAACGGCATCACCGGAGGATATATGCTGTCTGTCGAAGGACTTTGTTCCCTCGGCAATAACGACAGTGCAGGCACGGTGTCGATCACTTGCAAGACAGGACCGAATGCCTTCAAGAAGCATTTCCTCGGCCTGTCCGACAACGTGACGTTCTTCGTCGAGCAACTCGAACCGAACAAGGTCAGCACGTATCATTATCGTGTGATCTTCAAGCCTCAGACCATCATTCCCGATGTCGATTTCCGTGGGGATGCTGGAGAACTTTTGGAATAAATCATTAGAGTCCCTTCGGGGACTCCCTTTGGTCATAATGACGTGACCTTCAAATCTACGCAGTAGCGTAGCTACAAGTAACTGGAGAAATCAAATGCGCAAGAACTTTCTTCTCAGTGTCGTCACGGCTGCGGCAATCGGCCTGGTCGGCATTGGCACTTCGATTGCTGCTCCTATCACGAGTGGTTCCAAGGTGACCAATTACTCGGACGATACGACCGTCAGTGGCCTCATGTCCTGCCTCAACTTCAATGGCAAGGCCGCTCGCAAGGGAGACGTGATCCGTCAGCGGGGTTACGACAACACGACGATCATTCGCCTCGCTTCGTCGGCCAACGGCGTCACGGTCTCGTCAGTCAAGACCGTGTGGGACAACGGTGTCGTCGACCGTCATCGTGTGGCCGAGTGGCTCGAAGATACGGAACGCTTCTGCTGGAAGCCGGATGACACTCGTTCACTGTCCGAGAAGCTCACGGACGCATTCAACCGTTGACTTGGAGAGGGGCCGCAAGGCCCCTTTTCTTTTAGGAGGTGTAATGCCGCGTGGAAGGAAACCTACAGCGTGTACATCTGCGTCTCGTAATGTCCGCCGTCTCTTTTCAGAACTTATCGAGAGAAAGATACAGATAACAACGCTTGCTGAGCAGTTGGGTGTCGAAGATGCGACCGTCTCTCGCTGGAAAAGTGGTCGGACAACTCCTTCGATTCTTCATATGGAAGAGTTTGCAGATTTTCTTGGCATATCTTTGGAGTAGCTCCGGCTGCTCATATGGGTCGAGTGCTGGAACTGGTAGACAGGAGTGTGGCCTAAGCCGATATGGATGGGATGCGTAATGCTGATAAACATCTCCGTGCTCATGGTGAAATCTACTTGTCTCGAATAGCACGACATAACGAGACGTTACGGGTTCGACTCCCGTCTCGACCCACCCTTTGGCGAGGGTAGTGTTCTACAGCAAAGCGTCTGTAAGCTGAGCTTGGGGTTAAACTCCCCACCTCGCCCCATTATTCCGCTAGGCGGATTTGGACATTTATCGGCGGCGGACCGATTCCGTCTTAATCTATGTAGTAGCGTGGCTACAAGAATATTTACGGAGAAGCCTGATGAAAATCGGTGATGCGTTTGTTGTCCTTTTGACAATCCTGTTTGTAGGGTTGAAATTGACCGGTCATATTGATTGGTCGTGGTGGTGGGTTCTTTCTCCCATGTGGGGAACAATTCTTCTCGTCCTTATCGTCGTTGGCGGCATCTACCTCTGGCTCGGTTGGTGTGGTGCTTTACGTAGGAGGCACCATTGAACGATGTCTGGGTTCGCTACGAGGTTGAGACTCGTTGGCGTGAAGATGGCCAACTTCTTGCATGGGGTTTTGTATCCGAGTTCAAGAGAAAAGAAGTCGCTCTTGATTATGTCAACCAACTCATGACTATGAGACGAAAGGTCAAGGATTACGAGGCTCGTGTCGTCGAAGTCGTCAGATCAGGTGGCCGGACTCTTCGCCGGACTGTTCTTCCCACGGGACAGCTCGAACTCCCATTTGCAATATCAACCCCCGGATTTGTCTCCGGGATCAACTACGGAAAGATGTTCTGATGTCCAAGAAGAAATTCATTTCTCGTGTCGACAACCGCCGTGTTTCCATCGGCATCCTGACATTCGATGAAGCTAAAGCTCTCGGAATGTCCTCCTCCCTAGTTCGCACTATCTCCCGGTCACTCGACCGACTCTCCCGTGAATGTTTCCAGCGTGTCCGTGCAGAAGACTTCACTCCACGGTGGCCCGAAGGGGAAACCGAGACGAAGGCAAGCCTGACGGATGCCGGGAAGATCAACCAGCAGAACGCCTTCGCGATGCGTGATCTCGCGAGGGACTTGAAGAGGGCTGGCCTGTGAGCTACTACACTGTCCGTCTTCTTGAAGGCATCGGCTTGCTCTGCATCGTCGGTGCCATCTTGTATGCGGCTTCTGCCGTTTCGAAAACAAATCTCGACTCTCTCCAAACATTTCCGGGAGGATTACATGAGTAAGATCAAAGCTGGTGATCGTGTTCGTCGGATACAGGGGAGGGAGATATTGATGGACCCCACCTTACCCAAGGATACAATCTGTTACGTCGAGTCTGTCATAGGTAGTGATGTCGTAATCCGTGGGTATTCAGGTGTTTATCATCTGACGAACTTCGAGTTGGCTGAAGAAGAGCCGAAGGTGAAGTATGGTGTCGTCGTTAACGGTCGAATGAGGCTGTACCTGACTCTAGAGCAGGCTCAGTTTGAAGCTGCACTTCAGTCAAATCATCGTACGGTCTACACGATTTCGGATATCCATATGTATAAGGAAACGAAGTCGTACGAGTGGAAGAAAGACGAGAAGCTCGACTGGTAACAATATGACGACACTCATGGTTTCTAGAAGGCAGCTCTTGCCTAGGGCTGCCTCCTTTTTGAGAGTGATCCAGTCGTTCTGGTTTCCACTCCTTCTTTCATTTCTCATGCTGTCTCTGGCAGTTCTCCTCTTCATTATGAACCCGCTCCTATCACCGCTCGGAGTTTTCCCCGCTGTGATCCTCCTTCTCGACGCCAGAGCGAGATATCTCTCCTTCCGATACTATTCGAAGGAAACGCGGGTCGTAAACTCCCTGAGAATCCTTACAAACTGTAGAAAGTCTTTCTGTTCAAGACAGGTCGCCATCGCGCTCTATGGGAACGTGGGGAGGAAGTTCTACAGAAACTATGGGTATCGTTGGTTTCATATCCTTCCCGACGATACTTTCAGCAAGAAATCACCTTTCTTGACTACTTCTTTCTGGAAGTCAGTCGTAATACCTGTGAGATCATAATGGCAGAACTCCTAACACTACCAGGCATCGAGAGGTCTGATCGAGAACGTCTGTCGGAAATCCGGCGAATGAAAGAAAAGATCGTTGTCGGGAAGATTGTGGACATGAAGACTTTCAAGGGGTTAAAAGACATCGAAGGTCTCTTGAAACAAAAGATCAAGCTCGCCGAGAGTCCTAAGTCTGGTGGCTCAGAAAGGCCCAAAGAACCCGCATAAAGGAGGTGTTTATGAAACAGGATTTCACACCCGAAGAGTGGGCTAAATTGATCTCTGACAGAAAAGCTCGGTTGGTGGGAAAGAATCATAAAATCAACAGAGCGATTCAAGTTCGTAAACGTAGGAGCGGAATGAAGAACTTTGTTTTCGACATGATGACGATTTTGTCCTTTATCATGTTGGTACTTATCTGCCTTGGAGTCCTATAAAATGAACCGACTCGATATGAATGACCCGAAAGTCCAGACGGCATATGCTGAATTGGAAAAACACGCCCGTACGATGAGCGGGACTAACTTCGCCCTCCTGATGTCTGATGCTGATGGTAATCTCAGCGTCCATGCACGTCCGAACCAACCTTGTCAGGGAGGGGAGATGCGAAAATACAAGTACAAAGCCCAGAATTCATGGGAAGGTCGTTTTAAACCAGACGATAAAAAGGATATTCTTCACCCGGATTGTACTCGTCCTGATGACCCCCGTCCGGGTGATTTGCGCATGCCTTTTCCTGATGGAATCCCCGAAGCTGTTGGAGTCCATTTTAGACATAATGAAGAATGGGCTGAGAGCAATTTCGGAACTTACCGACAGTCGGAGAAGGAAAAGTTTATCGAAGGGTTTAATCTAAAGGTTAGACTCCATTTTGGACCTGACGGCATCTATACCAAAGCCCTTGGTGGAGCTGAGAGTTTCATTCTCTTGAAGAATAAATCTGATCGATATGAAGGTGTGATTTTTACGGACACCGAAGTCGATTCGACTGTTCTCGTCAACTCCTTGCAGTTTTTCAACAGCATCGATGGACGTAGCCTAGTCAGGTTGCTTGAAATCGGGTTGACCGAAAAAGAAGCTTTGATCATCTCCATGTTGAATGGTTTTTGGGGTGATGCCGAGGATTACATCCCGATTAATCACACAGGGACATATTATTTTTCAAACCAAGTGTCTCTGAGACGTCTTATCGAGTGTGATCCTAACGACTTGACTGGTGGAACATTCCGTAACCGATTCGACTACAATCGCCCTGATGTACAACATCTCTTCAAAGCCTCTGAAAACGAGGTCGCTTTGAATTGGCATGACACATTCAAAGAGGTGTTCCAAGAACTCCATGGTATACCTATGGTGGATCAGAAGGGATACAAGGTCGCTTGGAATACGACCCCAGAACGATTTCTCGCTACGGTCCATGAAATCTTTAAGAGATTTTACCATGACAATGGTGGATATCGTGAACAGACGCAAGAAGTGGAGAAAGCGGCGTGAAAAAACACTACCCATCGTATGATCTTGTTGATGTTTCATCCTTCGTTGGAAAGACGTTCAACCGTGTGGAAAAATATCAAGGCGATGAAGGTTTAATCTTCGAAGATAGTGATGGTGATGTTTTCATCATGTGTCACCATCAAGATTGCTGTGAAGGAGTGTCGCTCGAAGACATAACCGGAGATTTGGCCGACCTAATCGGAACTCCGATTCTTATCGCTGAGGAAAGAACCAGCGGGGAAAATCCAATGTCCAAATATGATGAATATTTTCAGTGGACATTTTATACTTTTCGCACCATCAGGGGATCGGTTGATCTCCGATGGTATGGTCAAAGTAATGGCTACTACAGTGTTGATGCCCCTATATACAAAGGAGTTTCGGTACAATGAGCTATAAGTATAAATTTGGTGTCGATCCCGAACTCTTCTTGAAGGAGAATGG
>CAZIWB010000073.1:0-9325 GCA_964542655.1 uncultured Cellvibrionaceae bacterium | reverse complement strand
TGAGCTATAAGTATAAATTTGGTGTCGATCCCGAACTCTTCTTGAAGGAGAATGGGGTCTTCGTTTCGGCGCATGACCTTCTTCCCGGAACAAAGCAGAGGCCACATCTTATTGAAGGTGGCGCATGTCAAGTCGATGGCGTCGCAGCCGAGTTCAATACGATCCCCGTCTCAACAGCCAGTGATTTCGTAGAGGTCATTAACCTTGTCCGTCGAGGCATGTCGGCTTTGATTCAGGATAACGCTGAGCGTCAAGGTCGGACGGGTCTTGAACTCGTCGCTACCCCGACAGCATGGTTTGACGAGAAGTACTTCAACGCACTCCCTGAAGAAGTTAAGCTGCTCGGTTGTACTCCGGACTACAATGCCTATACGGGAGAGCCGAACTATCCGCCGAGTACAGTCCTTCCGTTCCGGACTGGTGCTGGCCATCTGCATATCTCTTGGCAGGAGGCTGCGGTCGATCCGACTGATGAATCTCACGTCGCCCTGTGCCGTGAGGTAGTCAAGCAGCTTGACGCGATCCTCTTCCCGAAGTCTGAAGTCTGGGATACAGACCGTCAGCGTCGTGAACTCTATGGTGCTGTCGGGTCATTCCGTCCGAAGTTCTACGGAGTCGAGTACCGTCCGCTGTCAAATTCTTATCTCCGTTCGGATGATCTAATCCGTGAGGTCTTCAATACTGCTGAATTCGCTGTACGCCTTCTCTTTGAGGATGGTGTCAAGGCATGGGAAGACGAGAGGTTTCAGAAGGCAGCATGAAAAAATGGAAGATCACCTTTGACGGAGAGTATTACTATCTTTACCGTCGCTTTGGTCTATTCTTCTGGAATTATGTCAGGGGTTCTCTGACAGCAGACAAACGGAATATACTAAATCGTATCGAGGCTGAGAAATTTGTGGAGTACCATGATTGACCCAACCACACGTATCTGTTCTCGATTGGGCTTTCCGGGCCTTTATGGAGAACTATGACAACGAAGAATTCCGTCATTGCCGGATCGGTAAGATCAAGGTCGGGACGAAGGAAATCAACCCGAATATGTTCCAGATTAGTAAGGAGATGAAATGACATTGAAAGTCTACGTCGTAGGCGGACACCGTTGGTGCGGTCCGAGCACAGTCAGTATGTTCAAAGATGCAGGGTGGGATGTCGTCGGGGATGAAATCC
Organism: uncultured Cellvibrionaceae bacterium; assembly: GCA_964542655.1. Classification (GTDB taxonomy): domain Bacteria; phylum Pseudomonadota; class Gammaproteobacteria; order Pseudomonadales; family Cellvibrionaceae; genus Cellvibrio. The sequence continues at coordinate 8,155 of CAZIWB010000073.1, read as the reverse complement.
TCAAGACAGACCCGAACTCTGTCGATCTCGTAGTCTTTACCGGCGGCTCTGACGTGTCTCCTGAGTTATACGGTGAGGAGAATATCGCATCGTCGTGCGATCCGATGCGTGATCGATTTGAGGTCGAAGTCTATTCAGCACTGAAGCCAGAGACCAAGAAGGCTGGTATTTGTCGTGGTGGTCAGTTTCTTGCTGTCATGAATGGCGACAAGTTGATCCAGCATCATGGATATCAAGGTGGCACCAATCCGATGTATGGTCCCGACGGATTCATCTGTCCAGTCAACGTCTGTCACCATCAAGGGTTTGTCACGACGAAAGAAAACGGAGGGGAAGTCCTCGCTTGGATCAAGCCTGAAAAGTATAAGACTGGTACAGTTCCAAGCCTTGGGGATGGAGGGTATCCTTCATACTCTTCGTTCTATCCGAAGACAAACTCTTACTGTTTCCAACCGCATGCTGAATGGGGTCATCAACCATCCCATGATTACTTCTTCCGCATGTTGACTGAACATCTCGGACTCGTTAACGAACCAATGAAGAGGGCGGCATGAAAAATCCTCCTCAAACAATCGACCCTAGCAAGCATAGTCCCTTTCTCCACATAGGGATTATTAATTCTGCGAGGGCTTGTTCGACTTTATCTATCGGTTCTATCCCGGCTGAATTTTCTTCAGCCATGGGGGAATCTCATTCATTCAATTCAACACTTCAGTTGAAAGATTTCTGCTCCTTTGAGAACTTTCTCCTCAAATTCGAGAAAGGAATTCATCATTTTGATGAAAACTCAGAGATGGGTTGGAGGGTCAATCGACGGCTGAGATTCTCTGATTTCGCGGCGATGATGGTGTCGACGATACGAGAACAAGATTTAGCTCAGAAATATCTTGAGAGATTGGGTTTCATTTCGACTCCCGAAGTTCGCAACATCAAGAATGATACAGATGTCAAGGTGTATTTTCTTGATATACCGACTCTCATGGTTAATCTCAAGGAGTTCGGAGTTGAATATGAACACTTCGATACTAAAGTTAAGTCTTATTTGACCAAAACTAAATGACTGACAAAAAGAAGGAGTATTCGCCATTTGTGGTCTAGCTGGTATGGCAGGTGGTGGGACAATTTCCGCTGATCTGGATTGTTTCACCGACATCCTCTATATGTCATCACTTAGGGGTCCTCATTCGACCGGTCTATTGACAGTAGATTCTTCGTCTAAACACATGGCGAATAATCCTAGAGTCGAAAAAATCGTCGGACCATCTCCTTTCTTTATCATGACTGATGAAGGGAAGAAGAATCGCCAACTCCGTTCCTATCAGGCGGATGTCTTTATGGGTCATTGTCGATACGCCACAGTCGGTGGAGTCAATATCGATAATACACACCCGTTTGACACGGGACGTTTCGTCAGTTCGCACAACGGTACCCTCTATGACTCTTGGTCTTATGATCACAAGAAATCTGATTCCCAACTCATGTTTGAGAAAATGGAGTCAGAAGGTGTTGTAAAAGTCCTGACAGAGTTGAAGACAAACTCTGCCTACGCGATCTCGATGTGGGACAAGACAAATAAACGTCTTATCCTCGCGAGGAATTCTCATCGTCCTTTGTACGTGGGTATCAACGAGTCCAGAAACGTGCTGTATTGGGCGTCAGAGTATGGATTTCTTTACACGGCAGCTAATCGTAATAATATCGACATGAAGATATACCCCCTTACTGCGGGTATGATCTACTGGCTCGATCCGAAGAAGGTAACCAAGGGAAAGAAAGACCCGTGGGGTACGACTAAAATAAACCCTAAGCCTGCCGAGACCCCCGGCGTTTCAAAGAGGGTCAAGCCCGGCTCTAGCTCCAGCCAATCAGACTTTAATATGGATGACTGGGAGGCTTGGAATACTTGGAATGCCCAGTATGATTCTGAAGATACTTCGCCCTCTCCAGCTCAGGAATCAGCCCAGGTTTTCGATTTTACGAAGGATACTCTGTTGTCTATAACCACTCTAGGAAATGACTATTCATCGAGTGGTGGACCTCCTTGGGATGATTACGATGATGGCATTAACTACGTAGCCGCCAATGGTCAGTTGCCGGGGAAGAATTTTCCGACTAACGCTGACCTCGATAATATTGACAGAAGGTCGAAGTCTTCGAAAGGCCCTAAGGCCATGAAAGCAGCGGCTAAAAGAGCGTCGGCACTCTCAGAACTTCTGGGTGGAGAGTCATTCGTTGACAGTCTATTCGACGATCTCCAAGTGCAGAAGTTTGAAGAAGATCGTGAGCGTTTGAAGGCCGAGAAGGCAATCGAAGAAGCGCAAGGGATCACCTCTTCGCACCCCAAATTTAATGGAGATGAGGAGTGCTGTGTCTGTGGGAAACATTTTGAACGAGAAAGCGATTTCATGGAGGCGGATTTCGCTAAGATCGATGGTGCGTGGTACTTCGTATGTGCTCCATGTGAAACCGACATCAAGAAGGCGCGAGAAGAAAACGGAAAAAGGGTAGCATAAGGTGGCTTATGAAATTGTTCCATGTCTTTATGACACTTATAAAGACTTGCAGGCTAGGCTTCAGGGGACTATTTGTCGGTATGAGAATGAACCTGTATACGTCCATGTAACATCCGATAAGGTCATTGAACTCTATGACACAACCAAGATTGGTAAAGGTGTTATGAGTTCCATGACCGAAGAACTCAAACCTCTTCGCAAGATTAAACCCAACGATCCAGCTTTTGATATCTCATCCCCCGAGATTGGGTATGTCAATGTGGATTTTGAAGTTGAGAAATCCCTGCCGCAATGTGTCCGTTACCTTTCCCCGGAAGATACGGGCTGCCAAGTAGTGCATATCGAACGCTCTCCATCGCGCCAGTGGAAACAGGGTTTGTCTTCAGAGACAGTTACGTTTAGGGGTGTGTCTGGTAACGAACTAGTCAGACTTCGAGTGCCGGTCAATGTAATCTTTACATGCCATGGAGTGAGAGACGCTATTCGCGGAACTTACCCCCCGTTGCCAGCGGCAGTGGCTAAGATAAACCGTCTGAGAGATAGTGTTGCTCACAAAGAGATTGCTGTCTCCAAAGATGTTGCTCTCAAGAAAACCGATTCTGATATCATCCAAGTCTATATCAAGACTAAAAACATCGGATTTATTCTCCCAGATGAACGGGTAATTCATGTTAAAAAGGGGGAAAATTCGTGGGTGACGAAACGGGTACTAGAGAAGCTCAAGATCGTAGTGGAGTGACTAAATGACGATTTTCGAAAAATGCCGGCCTTGGTTTTCGTACCTTCAACCAACCGTCGGTGAATTCGGGTTGGAGATCGAAACTGAGACACTTTCCTCGGGTGATTATCCGAAAGGTTTCATAAAAGATGGACCTCCTGGACCACAAGGTCAAGCGACTCTCACTCTTCCAACGATGAAAAATTGGTCTGGGCACTACGACAACTCACTGAGGAATTTTGGCCTAGAGTTCGTGTTGAAGGAGCCATTGAAGTTCGAGCAGGTGAATAAGGCTCTTGATGAATTCGAAGAGAAAACTCGGGGTGTCAAATTCATCCAGAATGCTCCGTCGACTTCCGTGCATATCCACTGGAATGTCATGGCAGAAGAGTTTCTTACGATGGCGAATTTCTGCTCGCTCTATACTCTTTATGAAAACCTTTTGATTGCTTTTGCAGGGCCGACTAGGAGGTCAAATCTGTTTGCACTCCCCATGAGAGTCGCTGAAAAAGTAGTGGGTGCACAAGTCAAAATGTTTGAAGCACTGAGTAAGGGTAAGGCTCAGTTAGTCTTCAACGACGGGACATATAAGTACGCATCACTGAACCTATCATCCATTTCTCGGATTGGCTCTCTTGAAATTCGTTGCATGAGAGGCACGACGGATGTAGCAGAAATCAAAGAGTGGTTGTCAATCATCAACCATATCGTTCTTTGTGCAAGATCGCCGGGACTAACACCCGATATCATTCTTAACATGCAACGTGATGATCCCAATGAGTTGTTGACCATGACATTTGGGAATCATACGACTTCACTCCGGCACGCAGCTGAGGGTGATCTTGAGATGCTGATTGAAAAAAATCTGTGGTATCTCAAAGAGATCGAAGAGGCTGTCCCTGACTGGAGTAAGTTTAACTCTTGTATGGATAAGAGCTACGATGAGTATATGAATGCTACTAAGGGTCTAAAAAGCTCGCCGAAAAAATCGAAGTATATTACTATTGGAGGGACAATTCTACCGGACTGGACCAATAATCTACAGCCCGCAGCGCAAGACCTTGTCCACAACTTCGCAGCCCAGGTGTTGAACATGGCACCTGTCAATGGACCTGCTCCAACTACTGCCGAGGGCGAAATAAATACAGACGAGGTTCCAGAATATCTTTCCGAGCCGGATTTCGACTTCGATGATTACAATGAGGATGATGAATGATGTTGAACTATATACTCCGTCGTAAATGGGTAGGAAACCCGACTACATTCCGTATCGCCGAAAATTCTGATCACCTCTCCGTCCATTCCACTAACGATGGACCTCCTCCTGATCCTGATGGTGGATATGTATTCCGCTGGGGAACTACCTCGACTATTCCAGGTGAGCACAAGACAGTCAATTCGGCTAAGGCTATTCATGCTGTATTCGACAAGAGGACTTCTAGGAAGGTCTTTTCAGACAAGGGGATGGCTCCTAAGTCTTGGATTTCGTTCGAAGACTTTCTGGATGCCGATGTAGAAGGAACTTTTATTGTCCGTCCCAAGAACCATATTCGTGGTCAGGATATGGAGATCGCTGATTGTATCAAATCTGTATACAGAGCCACGAAGAAATTCGAGGAGTACTATATCTCGACGTATGTTCCGAAGGTCAAGGAGTTTCGTGTCTTCGTCGTCTCCGGTCGTGTTCTCGGTATCTGCGAGAAGAAGCCAGTTGATGCTTCTGCGATCTCTTGGGGTTGCGCAGATGAAGAAGGTGGTGCATTTAAGTATATCAAATGGTCTTCGTGGGACCTTTCGCTGGCTGATCTCTGTATTCGTGCTCAGGAAGAAATGAAGATCGATTTTGCTGCCGTCGACGTCATTCAGGATGCCGCTGGTGTCTACTATCTTCTCGAACTGAACTCCGCTCCGTCGATGACGACCTATTGGGCCGAGTGCTTCGGGAAATCATTCGACTATATCGTCCATCACGGCAAGGCATTCGTTCCCCGTGGGACTGACGGTACTTGGAAGAGTCTTATCCATCCGTCGTTGACAACAGAAGCAAAGGTCGCTTGATGCTGTATTTTCTGACGGAATCGGAAACAGTCGTTCGTGAATATCCTCCGAACGTCGATTATGAATCTTTTACTCCAACATTTGACGGAAGTAGTGGTTGGTTGCTGTTTTACACTTACCATACCTATGATTCTTTCGGGACAGATAGCACCAAGTACTGGGAAGTTATCGATCTTTATGAAGAGAAAGAACAAGCGGTAGAAGTGGCTAAAGCGATTCGAGACAGCCAATTCGGAGGGGAGTTTAAAGCCACTAAATTCGACGGCAGTAAGATTTATGCGACATGGCAACACTGGGGGACTTCTCTCGACGAAGTCTATGTACTTCCAGTGACAATCAAAACCGAAGCATCGCTTATGAAGGAACGATTCTAGATGTGTAATATCCTCCGCTTTCTACCTAACCAGATGATGGACGAAGAGAAGTTCTTCAACTGCGTCTGGAATAATTGGCACTCCTACGGACTTATCCTAAAGGATGGTCAAGGTGGTATGGATGTCATAAAAGTCGTTCCTGAATCTGGTGAGAATGATCCCAAGGAAATCTGGCAGCTCATCAAAGATAATATGGCGATGGAACGTATCTTGCATGTCCGACATACGACTGCGGGTGTCACGGACTTGGATAATGCCCATCCTATCAGCGTCCTTTATATCCCACGCAAGGGTGGTCGTAAAGCGCGTGAAATCCAATTCATGCACAACGGAACAATGGCCGAATATAAGTCAAGAATTACAGAGCACGGGATTACGAAGGACGATAATACTGGTCCATCAGACACAAGGAATTTTGTCGATCAGATATTGACTCCGGTCTGTCAGGCTGACTATGGCACGGGTGCTGGCGATCTTTCCAACCCGATATTGCAGAAGATTCTCCAGAAGTTCTGGCCATTTTCCAATCGTGGTGTCCTAATTGCCAATGATCAACCTTCATTCTTTCTAGGAGATTGGAAGGAATTTGGAGTCGGAGACATCATCAAGGTCGCGAATGTCGACTACTTCGATAAGGTCCAGCGTGGTCCAGAGTTTGATCGCCGAAAGAAGGCAGAAGAGGAGGCAAGGGCTAGGGAACCTTCGTCCTTTCGTCCGTTTGATACATCGGGTGTTTCGTACGGAAACCTCAAGGACTTCGACTTTACAAGGAAGCACGACTTTTACTCCCTGTCTGAGTCCGCCGTTAATATCCTTTCCGACTGGGAAGTATACGACCGATCTTCCGCCGTATCCGTCGGACTTCTGAAGCATGAAGATTTGTTGTCGATCTATGCAGATAAGACTACGTGTCTGACTCTGATGGATTGGATTTTCACAGATTACCACCAGCTTTATACCGAACACCTGAAGCTTGAAGAAAAGCATCAGAAGGCAAGCAATAAGATCGCTGAGCTGGTCGAAGAGAATCGTACTCAGGAGGTTCATGTAGGATAATGGCAGCTAAAGTTCAGACGAAGTATCCTAGGACATGTTTCATTACGGACGAATTGAAAGAGCGAGCTAAGTGGACTCCCGACTTTGCAGCCTTGAAGCAGAAGAAGCACCATGCTGTATTCGTCTATGGGGCTGCTAAAGCAGGCGGACGATGCCACCCACTACTGGCTGATGGAACTCCTCTGGGAGATGCGTATTCTGCACAACCGACCTTTGTTATGAAATCTCTCGGAGGAAGTCATCCTCTGTTGTGTATCGCAACACCGGGACAGGAGAACCTACAAGCACGGGTCTACGGAGAAGTCTACATCGTTTCCGCCGAGGACATCATGAATCTAGATTATCTAGAGCAGAATGGTGTCTGTATGCAACGGACAGACAGGTTCTTCTGGTTGTTGGATCAGTCTTACAAGACCAAGACAGGTAAGGGCCGACCCGCTCTTCGCTGTTGGGTCTACGTCGCTAGGAATGATTGGGCTTATCAGAATCAAACTGGAATTGTGACTCGAAAAGAAAATGGAGCCACAGCGATGTTGTCTAAGTACTATGAATGGGATTTACCGAAGCAGAGTGTACTGAGTCAAACGAAGACGCAGGCTGAAACTATGCTGGAACAGTGGAGAAATAACTTCGGTTCCTTTGCTTCTACATACCCTCCAAGACATCTTTAAGGGACATTTTTCACCCTTTACAGATGTTTGAATCTGATGTATAATATAGTGTACTTAAGGATATACTCTAGGAATCAACCTAGGGGATTATCCTTAAGTTCTCTTATTTTTTATCCTAAGTCTTAAACCCGGAGTATGAATCCTTTTGAAAAGAACCCGATACGAAAAGAATTTCAATAACGTACGTTGCAGGATATGCAACAAGGTATCCCACGCAGAGATTGCCGGAGACTTCGGGTGTCATTCCGAATCGGCTTTCTATGAGGAAGAAGATCGTCTAGGTTTTCTTTGTCATGAATGTTATGTTGCAGAAACATCGGCAATAGATGATTTCTCTGTCGATGACACCTTCGATGAAGAGGACCCATATGACTACGGAGAAGATTATGAAGATTGATGAGGCGCTGAGGGAGGCGCTGGAACCGTTCGTAAAGTTCCATGACGGCGGCGACGCATGGAAAGAAACTGTGTGGGCAAAAGCGCCAAAATCTAGCCGCGTTCTCTACAATTCCCGCACAGGGAATTCCATCACGCTCAGCGACTTCGATCGCGCTGCTGTCGCCTTCGCAGCCCCGGCAGAAGCCGCACAGGCGGGGGAGATCAAGCGGCTTGAAAAACTGTTGCGCCAAATGCGTGACATGCGGAGTGGTCAGGCCCGAACCGAGGCAGGGGATGAAATCTACGATATGTTCATCCGCCTTTACGCTACTAAAGCCACCCCCTCACGGGAGGAAGCGCCGACCGACGAGCAGGTGGAGCGGGCGC
>CAZIWB010000072.1:0-33807 GCA_964542655.1 uncultured Cellvibrionaceae bacterium | reverse complement strand
ACATCGCATCCGAGTGCTACAACGCGGCCTATGCGGCATGCCACGACATCCGCGAGGAAATGTTCCGCGAGCAGTACATGGTGAGATAACGGGCCGCAGTTCGCGGCATGATCGCCCCTAACCTTTGAGGAAATTAGATGAGTGCCGAACGACATGCCCTTGACGCCGCCTTGAATTACGCGGCCAAACTGGAAAAGGAAATCTCCATGCTTCGGGATCAATGGCAAGAGGAGCGCCTTCGCAGCGCTGAGTTGAGGCGCAAACTCAACGGCGTGAAAGACGCCGTTGGCTGTGACACGCCACGGCCAATGCAAAGTGTGATGTCGCAATGCGAGAATGCGCCGTCAGAAAACGTGCTGCATGGTCTCGATGGCTACGCAAGGCAAGGGTGACGTGACCAATAATAATCGCCCGCAACCTTTGAGGAAACTCCCATGTCCGAAGTGATACACGACGAATTGAAGGCCATCATGGCCGAACCGATGCAAACGGCCGCCGGCGCCGGCGTGGACGCGGCCATCGACCACCAGGTTGGCGGCGGTCTCCTGGGGCGCGTCCTCAAGCGGATTTTCCGCAACCCGGAAGTCGGCAGCGCCGCCGACCAGGCACTCAATGCCGGCGTGCCGTGGGGGCAGATCCTGGCTGCCATCCTGCCGCTGGTCCTATCGGCCCTGTTTGGCGGCGGCACGCTCAATATCCAGGCGATCATCCAGGCGATCTTGGCCCTGTTCAATCCGCCGGCGCCACCGACCCCGGCACCAGCAGCCTGAGTCATGGATGACGGTCGCGCCGGCACAGGGGTGTGGCGGCGCGACCGATTCTATGGAGGTAGCCATGTCCCGCGAGCTGCCCTACGTCGTGGCCGCACGATTCGCGATGCTGGCGGTATTTGGTCGCGACCTGCCACCAGGACCGGACCATGCCGCCGTTGTGCTGGCATCGCTCGACGCACTGCCGAGCGGGACGCGGGCGACATGGAGACGGTTGCCGAACCACATCGCATCCGAGTGCTACAACGCGGCCTATGCGGCATGCCACGACATCCGCGAAGAAATGTTCCGCGAGCAGTACATGGTGAGGGAGTGGTGAATCGCCCTTGGAGAATATGCCATGAGACGACTCGGCCTTGCATGCGTGCTTCTCCTCCTCTTGCTGCCGAGATTCTTGTTCGCTCAGACGAAGCCCCATCCCGCCGAAATCCGCCTCGACGATGGTAGCACGCTCCGCGCATTGCTCGGCATCGACGCCGTTCCCATCGTGACGAAGTACGGTCGGCTCATCGTCCCGCTCTCTGACATCCGCCGCATCGACTTCGGCCTCCATGTCCCTGCCGAGACACAAGCCGCCATCGACCGAGCGGTGAAGCGGCTGGGGAGTGCGGTACACAAAGAGCGGCTGACTGCCGGAGACGATTTGCTCGCCGCCGGCTACTTCGCTGCACCGACGTTGCGCGGCATCGCGAAATCGCCGGTGGATGCCGAGACGAAGTTGCGGGCCGCCGCGGCGCTGGCACGGATAGCCGATGGATGCGATCTTCTCGACCTGCCGGTACACGACATGATCCATACGCTCGACATGCCGATTGCCGGGCGTCTCGAGCTGGACGCGATCAAGGCCGCGTCACCACATCTGGGCGAAATCGAGTTGCGGGTGAGCGGCATCCGGTCGGTGAGTCTGCGTGCCAACGTCAAGACCGAATTGGTTGTCGAGGCGAACAAGGGATGGCAGGACACCGGCATGCACGCCGACCGCGGGCGACGACTGGTCATCACGGCAGAAGGATCGGTGGACCTGTGGCCGCAGACACCAGGGACTTATCTCTCCACGCCGCGCGGCCACAACACGACCGGAGAGGGTGGCGTCTTCATGGCTGGCTCGCTGGTAGGGCGCATCGGAAACGGCAAAGAGTTTGTCATCGGCGAACGGCTGGACACGGCAGTAGAGGCAGACGGCAGGCTGTGGGTGCGGATCGTGCCGAGTCCGTGGAAGGTCGATTCCGCTGGGTCATATCGCGTGAAGGTGCAGACCGGGAGGTAGTGATGTCTTCCCGGCGCCCGCCGCTGGGATTGCTGTACGGTGCGGTCATCCACGGCATCCGCCGCACGAAGGCCGGCTACGCCGTCATCCGAGTCAAGCAGTTGCACGACAGGCAACGCGAGGAGGTTGTCGAGGATGGGCTGACGGAGCAGCAAGCGGAGGGATTGGCCATGCGATTGAACTCAACCAAGAAAGGCGGGTGATCCAATCTGCCGGCTGCGGCCGGCGTCCGCTCAACACTCCGTGCGCGTTTGAACTTCGCTACCACGGGGATCGTTGCCGCCCTCCACCTGAGACGTGGCGGGCGGTTTTAATTCGCGCTTCTCGATGATCGAGCGGCGAATCGAGTCAAGGTCGTTGCACAAGATGTCCTGCACGAGTTGTTCCTGCAATTCCGGTTTCGCCTTCGCGATGTAGGCGGCATCGCCCAGAGAAATGATGTGCAGGTCCACCGCCTCTTTCAGTAACTCGGTTCCATGGCGCATGACCGCGGTCATGCGCTGCACTTCGTTTCGCGTGACATCGTTCGCGCGGCACGCTCCGTCAATCGTGATGTAGGTCGGGTCGATGTAGGGTGCGTCCGGATCGTCCGGATGCCGAACACGCCGACGCCCACGCTTGGCCGTCACCATCCCGACCGCCCGCTTGATGCGGTTCAGCCTCTCGTCAAGCCAGTCTTTTTCTCGATGCACGTTCATGGCAACTCCAAGATTACACCACGACGACATCACGATCAAGCACCTTTGCATTCTCAAAAATGAGAATTATTTTCTCAAAATTGAGAAAATGCCGTTGACACTGAATAGGGGAAGATATTACTTTGATGGGTAAAGTGTCATCAAGGTGATACATGGCCGATCCAGCAATTCCCGCTGAACCGCAACAAACACAAGGAAACACGGCGAGTCCGTCGCCATCCCCTGCAGCGACTTCCGCACCGTCACCGTCTCCGATTGATAACACGTCGGCGTCATCCGTTCCGTCCGGGACGACGAGCGTTGGCGCTACGCCTGGTGCCGCCGCGACGCCGACCGCTCCGACCTGGCTCTCGTCTCTGCGCGATCAGGGCTTCGAGATTCAAGGGGACAACGAGTCCGACGCGCTGGCATCGCTGGTGAGGATGCGGCAAGAGTTACAGCAACTCAAGCCGGTCGTGCCGTATGTACAATCGTACATGCGGTACGCCTCGGACTTCAACCGCTTCCTGGCTCAGCAGAAAGCCGGTGGCCAGCAGGCACAGCCGAACGCAGCCCCGGAATCGTGGGAAAAGAAGTTCTGGAGTCCGCCGGAGTACAACCCGAATTGGGCGTCGATGATTCAGCGCGACGCGCAGGGAAATCTCGTCCCTGTCGCCGGCGCGCCGCCGGACGTGGTGCCGAAATACATGGCCTACGTCCAGTATCAGAAGGATCACTTCGACAAGTTCATGTCGAACCCCATCGAGTACCTTCGCCCCATCGCCACCGAGATTGCCCGCGAGATCGCCCAGAACACCGTTCGCGAGCACTTCGGCCAGCATCAGGGCCAGCAGACCATCGACGGCTTCATCAACTCGAACGCAAAGACGCTGTACGAAATCGGGCCTGACGGCAACGTGAAGACGCAGGCCGTATGGGACCCGGCGCGTGGCTCATACACGCAGCAGCGGGTTCTCAGCAAGGCCGGGCAGTTGTTCGCCGACTATGCCCGCAACGAAACCGCGTGGCAGGCCAAACACGGCATCCACGACCCGCAGCGGATCATTCAGGTAGCGTGGCAGGCTGTCGGTCGAGACTTCGGTGCCATGTTCTGGGGCAAGCCCAACGGGGCCGCGCCAGCGAGCCAGCCTCCGCCCGCGAATCCGCGCGAGCAAGCGAATCAGAAGTTTTTGACTCAGAACAACACCGGCGCTCCCACCGCGCCGGTGAATGGCAACTCTACTCCTTTCACCCCTCCCCCTGGGACACAAGGCTACGTCGAACCATCGGAAATCCTCAGACGGGAGCTTGCGAGCGCCGGTCTGAGCCTTGCGTAACAGAGGGAGTGAGGCATGGCTGAAGTAAATCGGATTGTCACAACGACAATCAAAAAGTACCTCCGCGAAACGGAGCAGGCCATCTTCCGCAATCGGAAGTTCTGGGCCATGCTCAACAGCAAGGGCCAGATGGTGATGAACCAGACTGGCATCAGCTTCGATTGGGAGGTCGAGTACAAGGAGCACGAGCTGCAAGCCTACGGCGATGGTGGCACCATCACCTTCACGCCGTCCGACAACTTCAAGAACGCCGAACTGGACTACCGCGGCTACGTGATCCCCGATGTCATCACGGTCAAGCAGAAGCTGATGAATCGCGGGCAAGAGGCGCTGGTCGATCTGTACGGCAAGATGATTTCCCGCATGTCGGCCGCCGCCAAGGATCGCCTCGGCAGCGAGTTCTACGTCGATGGCAACGCGGCCGGCAACGGCAACCGCTTCCACGGACTCGAATCCGTATTCGGCACAAGCGGCGCGGTCGCGGGCGAGAAGCACGCCGCCCCGTCCGACACCTACGCCGGACTCTCCACCGCGCTCGCCAACTATGGCGGGTCGTGGACCGGGACGTGGCCGACCGGCACGGGCGATCCGCACTACGATTTCTGGTCGCCGCTCCTGGTCGATGCGACGAACACGGGCTGGAACGCGACCACCAAGACGTGGCCGAACACCTGCCTTGAGGCGTTGCGCTACGGCATCATCAAGGGCAAGAAGAACGTCAACAAGGATGCGCAGCTCGATGTCATCATGTTGACCGATGACCGCTACACCGATTTCCTCAACCGTCTGGAAGACAAGACCAGCTTGCGTGTCGGGCCGGGGCGTGAGGGATCGAGCGGTCTGTGGAAGCTCGGCTTCACGGACGTGCAGAACTTCGACGGCGTGGACGTGACCTACGAATACGGCGTCTCGACCGGCGATTCCTCGGCCATCGGCTACGGGATTCCGATGGGGCAGATCGTCATGCGGTCGCTGCAAGGGAACCTGCTCGAAGACGACAGCGACATGGACCTGGCGACGCAAAGCGAGCGGTTCCTGGTCCGCATGTTCGGCAACCTGCAATTCCGGCAGATTCGCAACTTTTTGAAATTCAAAAACTACACGTAATCGGGCGGGTCATCCAACAAGGGCATCTATCGCAAGGGGAATCAGACATGGCTCGCGACGAAAGCATGTTGTTCGACAGGGGAAACTACTACGTCGATGGCGTCACCCGCGCCGACCTGGAGGGCCAGGAGGTCGAGATCGAGGACATCGACCATTCGGTGACGGACGCGAAAACGCTTCGCTCCGGCAAGCGGGTCCGCCTCCGCATGGTTCGCAACGTGACGGGCAGCGCGCTGGCCGCGAAGCGGGTCGTCAAGGCGTATGTGGGCGGAACCGGCTCGGAGTTCATGGGGCAGGTTGACGACTACGCGACCGCCGCGACCGATCCGGTGATGGGCGTCGTGGACGAATGGCTCGGCTCGACGACCGTTCCCGACGACGCGCTTTTTTGGATCGTGGTCAGGGGGCCGTCGAAGGTAACGACCGGCGCTTCGGGCGACACCAACATCGCCTGCGGCAAGTACGTGATTCCGACGACGGGCGGCAAGGTGGTGGAGCAGTTGACGACCGCCGGCAGCAATGCCTCCGGCGACATCGACACCGCGCAAGCCAACATCCAGGGTCGCGTCGGCCGCTTGTGTGCGGCGGTGAACGCGACGGACACCGACGTTCTTTGCGACGTGAATCTGGGTTGATAACTCGGCTGACCGCTGGGCCAGCGTGACGGCGGACCAATCGTGTCCGCCGTTTCTTTTGGGGGATTGCCGTGGCGCTGGAAATCATCTGCAACCAGTCATTTGAGAAGGCGCGGACGACGAACCAAACCTCGGCGTCGTTTGTTGCCAAGGTTCCAACAACGACGGAGCCGACTGGAAGCGGATCGACTGCGACGAACGCCAGCGTGCGCCAGCTTGGGCAGTTGAACGGTCGGGCCTACACGTCCTCGGTGATCGTTTGCCCTTACGGGGTCGGTTCGGACACCAACACGTTTTCCGTTCGGGTCATCGGGTGGCGTCGCGTGGGAAATGCGGACTCCGGTACGGTGCTGTGGATTCCGGTGTTGCTCGCGGAGATCGAGGCGACGATTTCGACGGGGGCTGGGTGTACTGGCGTGGCTGGTGCGGACGTGGTGGCCACGGAATATTTCGCCGACACCATCACCGTGACTTACGGCAACGCGAATGTGTCGGTCGAGGTCGTTTCGCCTGCGGCCGACATCCCGGCGCATGCGGTCGTGTCAACCAAGGGGTTCCAGAAAATCGAGTTGTCATTCAGCACTGGAAGTTCGGCGACAAGCTGCAACGCGCTGATAGCGCTGATGTGAGAGACGAGGCATGGTCGCAAGCAATCAGAATTTCAGTGATACAGGAACCTACACGTTCACCGTGCCGGATTGCGTTGACACCGTGACGGTTGAATGCTGGGGCGGTGGCGGTGGCGGCTTTGGCGGCTCGACCGCACCTGGGCGCACGGGCGGCGGCGGCGGGTCTGGCGGTTGCTACGTCAGGGCGACCGTGGCCGTCGTTCCTGGAAGCGACATCAGCGTCGTGGTCGGCTCTGGCGGCGACGAAGGGCAGAACGGACAGAGGAGTAGTTTCGATTTAGGATTCAGTGCTCAGGTTATTGCTGCTGGCGGCATAGGTGCTACTAGCGCTGGTGGCGCGGCCCCTCCTTCGGTTGGCAGTTGCTTTGGCGACATCAAGCGAGCGGGCGGAGCTGGCGGCAATGGCACGCAGGATGGCGGCGGCGGCGCTGGATCGTCGGCCGGCACAGCGGCGGATGGGGCCGATGGTGAAGACGGGGTAACGGACGCTGGTGGTGCGGGCGGCACGGCTCCCGCTGGCGGCGGCGACGGCGGCTCCGGCGGCGGTCCAGGCGGGAATGGCGTGGGCGGCAACGATCTTGGCGGCGGTGGCGGCGGTGGTGGAGGCGATGCGGCGACGCCTGGGACTGGTGGGCATGCGGGCGGTGGCTACGTCCTTGTCTCCTGGGAAACGGCATTTGGGGCGACAGGAACGCTGGTCAATACCATGAACGGCGTTTATGCGCCAGGATCGGCGATCCTGTTCACGGTGACGACGAATCGAGAAATCGTCTATGCGGCAGGCGGCACCGCGCCGAGCATTTCTTTCTCGCTTGGAGTCAATACGCGGTCGGCGAGTCTTTTGAGCGCCAGCGGCAACACGATGACGTACCGCTACATAGTGACGGCTGCCGACATTGGGCAGGTGGGCGTTTTCTCGAATGCTACGCTGGTCATGAATGATTCGACGCTGAGGGATAGTTGCGGCAATGATATAGACACGTCGATTCCAACCGTGTCGGTGGGTGGTACTACGTTTGAATATTTCAGTCTGGCACCAAGCCGGTACGGAGAAGTCAGAAGCGGTTTCAACCCGCAAATGATGGGCGATTGATTTACAGGAAGCGTTCCTTAAGGGGGAGCGTGGGGTGGGGGCTGGGGCGCTGTCCCAGGGTTGGTTGGTGGACTGGCCCGAACAAGAACATGCCCTGGATTTTCAAACATGGCAGAGAAAAAACGAGTTCACGACGCCATCCAAGACATCGAGAGGTTAATCAGCGACAAGAACCCTCCGATCGACTTGAAGGCGTTCCGTGACGAATGGCTCAAGAACATCGGCGGCATTGCTGGCCTCGCCAAGATGTTGCAGCAGGAGTGGGAGGAAGCGCGGCCCGGAGGTCAGACGCGGGCGCGGCTCACGCAGCTTCTCGTCAAGGTCATCGACCTGACGACGCCGAAGACTCGCATCGGCGACATGGAGCATCTGGAAGAGGCGGACCTGGAGCGATTGGCGGCGGGATTGATCCAGAAGGTGTCGAATGCAGAAGAAGAAACCAGCGTACCAACCGGCATCCTTGGATGAGCCGCAGGTGCCGCTGGAACAAAAGCCGAACGACGGTCAGGAGCTTCGCGAAGTCCTGATCGAGCTTGCCAAGCGGCGAACCGAATCACTCAGGCTGTACGAGCCGATGCCGGTACAGGCGGGGTTTCATCGGTCGATGTGCCGCGAGCGAATCATTCGCGGCGGCAACCGGAGCGGCAAGACGACGGCGGCCTGCGTCGAGGTCGCGCGAGCGCTGACGGGGCAAGACCCGTTCGACCGTTATCCGAAAGAAGACGGAATCTGCTACGTGGTGGCCAAGGACGAGCGGGCAATCGGTTCGATCTTGTGGAAGAAACTCGGACGGGCCGGGGCGTTCAAGATGATCCGTGACGAGCAGACCGGCGCATGGAGGATGTTCAATCGGGCGTTGCCCAACGATCTGGCGCGAAAGAGCCAAGCGAAGCTGGCCCCGCCGATGATTCCGCCCCGCATGATTCAGAGCATCAGTTGGCTGTCGAAGAAGTCGGGCGTGCCGAAGGTCTTGAAGATGAAGAACGGCTGGGAATGCCACTTCTTCACATCCAACGCCAAGCCGCCACATGGAACCGACATCGACCTGGCCCTGTTCGATGAAGAAATCATCGGGCAGTCGTGGTATCCGGAAATCGCCGCTCGCTTGGTTGATCGGCATGGCTATTTTCTGTGGTCGGCAACCCCGCAGGCGGGCACGGATCAGTTGTACGAGCTTCACGAGCGGGCCGAGAAGCAGGCGGAATGGCCAGAGGAAAAGCGTCTGACCGAAGAGTTCGTGATTTACCTGCGCGACAACATCCACTTGAGCGAGCAGCAGAAAGAAGAGTTCGCGGGAAAGTTGAGCGAGCAGGAGCGTGCCGTCCGCATTGAAGGCGAATTCGCCTACGTCAGCTACCGGGTGTTCCCGGAGTGGAGCGAACAGCTTCACGGCACGGCCTATAGGGACTTGCCGGGCGACTGGACGCGATACGTCTCGATTGACCCAGGCTATCAGGTGTGTGCCGCCTTGTTCGCTGCTGTCCCGCCTCCGCGAGACGGCTACCAGAAGGGCGACGTGTGCTTTTACGACGAGATTTACTTGCCGCGCTGCGATGCGATGAAGTTCGGTGCCGAGATGCGAAAGAAGGTAGGCCAGCACAAGATTCGCGCCTTCATCATCGACGACCACGAAGGCCGCAAGCATTCAGCCGGCGACGGGCGCCGGGTCCGCGACCATTACCGGGACGCCCTCAAGCATTACGGGGTGCAGAGCGAGGTTACGGGATTCGATTTCATCAGTGGCGACGATAACCCGAAGGCCGGCATCGAGGCGTGCCGGCAGGCGTTCCGCAACCGGACGGATGGAACCTATCCGCTCAAGGTGATGCTCGAACGGTTGCCGAACTTTCGGAAAGAGATCAAAGCTTACCGCAACAAGGTCATCGTCGTGAACGGTCAGGAGAAGGTGACGGACGAACCGCAGGATCGCGGGGCTGTCCACTTGATGGCCTGCATGCGGTATCTGCTGCAACACGGGATGGTGTGGCATCCGCCGACCGCAAATGGGTCGTGGCTGTCGAGTTCGATGCAGGCGTTCCACAACATCATGAATCGAAAGGCGCAGCGGGAATCGGGCGGAGTGATGCTCGGACCCAAAGTCTAACCACCAGAGGTCAACATGGCAGAGACGTTGCAAGAGCAGCAGTTGAAGGAAGCGATCAAGAACTACGTGATGCCGCGCGTTGACGTGGGCGATCCCATCGTGTGGCACAGCGAAGGCGTTCACGGCAGCGGGCAAATGCTCGGTTTCGTCAAGAAGGTGAGCGACCGCAGCATCGACATCCAGATTCCGCTGAGGGGCATCGGGTTCAAGGAATACACGGGGGTCAAGCACGCCACGGACCCATCGGCCACGCAGGCGCACCGAACCGATGTCGGGATGTGGAGCGAATCTCCGCTCTGCAAGCGGATCGCGGTACTGGAAGAGGCTGTCGAGCGGATGATGCGGCCTGCGAACAAGAACCCGAATGAGAACATGGGTCAGAAGAAGTAATGGACATCGAAACGGCCTACAAGACGTTGCGCGGGATGTGGCTCAAGTTGGTCGATCATGGCATCAAGGCCAAGAAAGACTTTCAAGACGCCGCCGACGAGTGCATGCGCTTCTTCAACGGCCCTTACGACTTCCTTTATCAGTCGCAGAACGGGCAGAAACTTGGGAGTTCGTTCTTGTTCAGCGGCGAAAAAAGGATGCCGCAGCCATCCATCTGCATGACGGTCAACAAGGTGGCCGAGGGCGTGCAGTTGTTCGGGCCGGCGATGTACCAGAAGAACCCGGTGCGGAAGTCCAACCCACGCAAGCTGCCGAAGTTGCCAGAGGAAATGTTCGGCGACCCGAACAATCCGCAGACGCAGATGATGTGGATGCCGCTCTTGCAACAGATGCAGCAGCAGAACACGACCGACAAAATCCGCGGTGCGCTGCTCGAATGGTATCTGAACTACCTGCCGGAAGCGACCAACCTCAAGCGCGAATCGCGCCGACAGATTGACGAGGGACTGATTAAGGGCATGGGGTGCGTGTGGACCAGCGTGTGGCAGCCGGACGGAGCCAAGCATCGCATGCCGTTCACCGAACAAGATTCGGTCAACAATCTCTTGCTCGACCCGGACCAGGACAAGATCGAGAACGCGCAATGGATCATGCGGCGGCGCTGCAAGCCGACATGGGAAGTCGAGAAGCTGTTCGGGCATGCTCCCGGTTCGCTCAAGGGCAACGGGCAGTCGGGCAGGTCGTGGGCGGCCAATCAATCGGTGGAGGATGAGACGGTAGGGGACGGATACAAGAAGAAAACCGGCAAGACCAACGACCTGATCGTTTATTGGGAAATCTGGTCGAAGATGGGGATTGGCTCGCTGATGGCAGGGATCGACCCTGGGACCGTCCAGCTCGACAAGTACGGCCGCTACCTCTACATCGTGGTGTCCGACGCCTACCCGTTCCTGCTCAACATCCCGCAGGCGATGTGGAACTATGAGCCGGAAGTGCAGCGGCGATTGCAGTGGGAAACGCCGTATTGGGCTGATGACGGCTGGCCGGTGAGTCCCCTGATCTTCCACGAAGTGCCGAACTCGATCTGGCCCATGAGCCACTTCCGGCCGGCGCTGGGCGAGTTGCAGTTCATCAATTGGGCCTACTCGTTCTTGATCTCCAAGATCGAACGATGCAGCCGAGACTTCATCGCCATCGCCAAGGCTGCGGGCGAGGAGTTGAAGCACAAGATTCTGACGGGCGGCGACCTGACACTCCTGGAGTTCGAGCAAGGGCTGGGCGGCAGCATCGACAAGATCGTGGGATTCTTGCAGCACCCGCCCTTCCACCAGGACATCTACAAGGTGATCCAGGCAGTCGAGACGAACTTTGAAAAGCGCACGGGCTTGACCGAGTTGATGTACGGCGAGTCGAGTCGTCAGCTTCGGTCGGCGTCGGAAGCGGACTTGAAGGCCGGGCAGTTGCAGGTGCGGCCTGATGACATGGCGAACTGCGTCGAGGAAACGGCTACCGAAGTGGCGCGCAAGGAAGCGTTGACGGCGCGGTGGCATCTGGACGGCTCAGACATCGCGCCGGTGTTCGGCCCCGTGATGGCGAATATGTGGCAGCAGTACGTGGCGACGGCGGACATCAGCGCGATCGTGCACCAACTCGAATACCGGATTGAGTCGGGCAGCGCGAAGCGGCCGAACAAGGACAAGGATGCGGACGACGCGAACCAGGCGATGCAAACCCTGATGCCGGTTTTGCAGCAGTACGCGATGGCGGCCGGCGACATCGAGCCGGTCAACGCCCTGATTGCCTTCTGGGGTCAAGCCCTGGACGTGAACGTGGACAAGATGATGCTCAAGCCGCCTCCTGCACCCGCGCCTGCACCAGCAGGGCCAGTGCAGGGCGGACAACCAGCGTGAGGTGAAACATGGACCCGATGATGATGGGCGGCGGAATGGGAATGCCTCCAGGCGGCGGTATGCCGCCGATGCCTCCCGGTGGAATGATGCCGATGGGTGGCGGCATGCCGCAAGGGGGCGACATGGACGGAACGCCGACGTGCCCATGCTGCGGTCAGCCGTTGCCGATGCCGAACAACATGATGCCGCCGGATGCGGGCGGCATGCCTCCGGGCGGGATGATGCCGATGGGTGGCGGGATGCCTCCGGGTGGCGGCGGTTCGGCGGACATGATCCTGCAAGCGTTGCTGGGCGGTGGTGGCGGCGGCATGCCGTCGATGTGAATGATGTGACCTTCAACCTCCAAAGGAGATGACCGTGGCTATTGCTCCTCGCACCGAAGAACTCTTGACGACCGCGCTGAAAGACCGGGACGCGGCCAAGAACCTCATCAACAACGTCAACGCCGCGATCAGCGAAAGCGATCTGTCCAACACCGCCATCACGACGAACGGCGCCGGCACGCTGACTGCCGCGGCGATGACGGGCGGCGTCATCACGCGGTCCGGCTCGACTGCGGCCTACACGGATACGACCGCGACGGCCGCGCAGCTCAACACCGCCAAGACGGTGAACGGCACGGCACCGGCGTACCCTGCGTCCTGGCTGATGTACGTCAAGAACACCGTTGCCTTCAACGAGACGATTGCGGCTGGTTCTGGCGTCACGGTGTCGGGCGTGTCGATCATCCCGCCGAACTCAATCGGCGTGTTCCTCGTCAGCCTCACGTCGGCGACGGCGGCCACGGTCGTCGGCCTCGGCGCGGGGCCGCTGACGACCGCTCCGGTTTCCGCGATCACGACTTACAACAACACGGACGGCACCGGCACTCTGGCGGCGGCCGCCATTGTCGGCGGCGTCATCAATCGCACGGGCGAGACCACGGCGTTCACCGACACGACGGATACCGCGGCGGCGATCATTGCGGCCCTGCCGAACGTAAGCGTTGGCTACGGGTTCTTTTTCGCGGTCAAGAACACGGTTCCTTTCGCCGGCACGCTCGCGGCTGGCGCGAGCGTCACGCTCGCCGGCCAGACGATCATTCCACCGAACAGCGTCGGGCTGTTCCACTGCAAGGTCACGGCGGCCACGACCGTCACCATCACTGGTGTACAGATGGCCGGGATGACGCAGCAGCCTTTGCGGGTAGCGACCGCGTTGACGACCGTGGGGGCCGGTACGATCACGGCGGCTGGCATTGCTGGCGGGGTGACGACGCGCGGCGGCGCTCAGTCGGCCACGGCGTTCTCGGACACGACCGACACGGCGGCCAACATCATCGCGGCGCTGCCGAACGCCAACGTCGGGCAGTCGTTCGAGTGGGTGTACCGCAATAACACGGATGGCGCGGCGACGATCACCGGCGATACGGGCGTCACGGTGTCGGGCATCACGGTTGTCCCCAAGAACACCTGGGCGCGATTTCTCGTCACCTACACGGCGGCGGCGACCGTGACGATTGTGGGCGTCGAGGCTGGGGATTGCGTTGTGCTGCCTGCCGCGCAGTTCAAGACGGCGACGACATCGAATGGTACGGCGGCGGCGGGGGAATTGACTGGCGCGAAGTTCGTCGTGATGAAGTTGACGGCGAACGGGGCGAACGCCTACACGACGCGAACGGGAGCCGAGATGTTCGCCGACATCCCGAACGTGCAGGTCGGCACGACCTACATCTTGCGGCTCATCAGCGGCGGCGACAACACGGTGACGCTGACGGCGGCGGCTTCCGGGGTGACGATCACCGGCACCGCAACGGTTGCGACCGGCAAGTTCCGCGACTTCCATGTGTCGGTCACGGCGGCCGATACGTTCGTGTTCCAGGACATCGGGGGCAACTGATGACGCTGGGGGAATACATCCAAAGCCAGGGCGTTCCTTTCGAGGACGCTCTGGACCTGATCGGGCGAAAACTTGCCACGCCGCACTTGATGGGTTGCACCTACAAGGGCAGGTACATTTCGCTCGACATGAGCAAGGACACGTCGCGGGTCAACGACATGCTGCGATCCGGTCGCGCCCCGCAATCGGTCAGCGACGTGGAATTCTTGAAGGGGCAGGACACAGGCAAGAAATACCTGCCGCAGTTCGCGCGATTCCCAGGCGATCCGCGCGCGGTCGTCAGCAGCCGCGGCGAAGTGCAGAAGATGTGCGAGCAAGAGGGACGCGGTTGCGATGGGCTGGTCAAGGTCAAGGAGCGTCCGCGCGAGGAAGCCCCGCAGTCCCCATGCGAAGGCGTGGACGTGGCGGATCATGTCCTCAATGCGCTGGTGCGAAAGGAATTCGCCGGGCAGACGGTGACGGTCAAGGAAGTCAAGCGGAAGCGCGAGGAGATTCGGCAGCGAGTGAAGCCGCCGTGGAAGAAGCCGAAGGGGAGTTACTGATGTCGCTGATCTTCAAAGACCTGGTGATGGAGACGACGACGACGACGAGCACCGGCACGTTGACGCTCGCCGGCGCGGTGACGGGCTATCAGTCGTTCGCGGCGATTGGCGACGGCAACACCTGCTACTACTGCATTCAGGCGGTGGACGGGTCGGGTGTGCCGAGCGGGGATTGGGAAGTCGGGCTTGGGACGTACACGGCGTCGGGAACGACGCTGACAAGGACGACGGTTCTGGCGTCCAGTAACAGCGGGGCGGCGGTCAGCTTGTCGGCGGGGACGAAGCGGGTATTTGTCGTCAATCCTGCGGCGGCATTTACACAGCGGAACAACGTTTTCGGCTCAGGCAATACGCTGGTCAACGGTACGCTGGTGGAGAGTCATTCCGGTAATGCCGCTACGTATGCGATCAAGGACGCGAACGGCAATGATCCCTCGGTTGCGAGTCCTGTCTATGTCGCGTTCCGCAGCGCCACGGCTACGTCGGGCACGTATTCGATCCTGACGCTGACGGCAGCGACTTCAATTACCATTTCAAGCGGGTCAAGTGTTGGAAGTCATGGTTCATCTAAAGCGTTCCGTATCTGGGTTGTTGGCTTCAACGATGGAGGCACGTTTCGCCTTGGCGTCATCAATGCCGTGACTACCCCTAGTGGGGACACCACAGAGGTCTACCCTGTTCGCAATGATATTCTCGCATCGTCAACAGCGGAAGGTGGCGCTGGCGGTGCTGATGTTAATGGCGTGTATTACACGGGGACAGCGGTTACATCCAAAGCTATTACCGTGCTTGGGTACATGGAGTATGGCAGCGGGCTTGTCACGCCAGGTACGTGGGATGCGTCGCCGACAAAGATCCAATTGTTTGGTCCGGGAGTATCTTTGCCAGGAGAAGTCATACAGAGGCGTATTGACAGGGCGTCTACAACGACAACCGGCACAACGTCGGTTCCGGCTGACGATACGGTGCCGACAAGTTCAGAAGGTACTGCTTTCCTTAGTGAAACTATTACTCCGACTTCTGCTGCCAATGTGCTTGTAGTCACGGCCGATCTAATGCTTTATGCGCCAAGCGGTAACGCACTGGCCGTGTCCGTCCATCAGGATGGAAGTGCGGCAAAAAAAACAGTATGGAATAACACGATGGGCGGCATGCCGTACTATATTCAGTACAGAAATGTCGCTCGCACGACATCAGCGACCACATTTGAAATTCGCGCTGGCACTGACACCGGATCGACCGTAACATTCAACGGCTTCAATGGCGCTCGCTTCTACGGTGGGGTCGTAACATCGCAGATTCTTATTGAAGAACTACAGGGGTAAATCATGGCATACGCACGCATCGCAGTGGCTCGTAGCGGCTCTGGATTCACGGTGTCTGGCAATGACGCTTCGCTAACATCGGCAATCAGCTTTGCCGCGGCCACGGCTGGCTCGACGACGGCGACGCACTTCGGCGTTGGCACCGCGTCGTCTGGCACTGGGCATCTGCTGTTCTTTGGGGCCATCACGCCGAACATCACGATCTCGAACGGCGTCACGCCGCAACTGACGACGGGCACCAAGGTCAGCCAGGCAACCTCGGACGGCATGACGGACGCGGCAGCGACCGCTCTGCTCACCCTGATCTTCAACAACACAGCCTGGGCGAATGTGGGCGATGCCTCCGGTTTGCAACCATCTTCTGGCGCTGGCAGTTTCTATATCAGCCTGCACACGGCAAGCCCCGCCGAGAGTGGGGACCAGACGACAAACGAAGTCTCTTATTCATGACAGGCGGTGAGCCGTGCTTATCAGCGGCGGCCCGATCGCGTCTCTGCCGATTTCCGGTGCGCCCTATCAGTCGGCGAATAGTGCGTCTGGCACCGCCACGTTCTCGTTTACCGGGACCGGTGTAGGCGCGGCCTTATTCAAGGCGGCTGGGACCGCGACGTTCAGCTTCACGGTCGCGGCAATCGGCGCTTCTCTGGCGGCAAGCGCTGGGCTTGCGTCGTTCACCATCTCTCCCGTTGGCGTCGGCGCGTCGCGTTGGGCCTCAAGCGGCACATCTACCATCACATTCTCGCCGGTGGGCGTGGGCGCATTAACCTGGGCCTCGTCGGGGACTGCGACTGTAACCTTCTCTCCTGCCGGAAGCGGCGCATCGACCTGGGCGTCTGCTGGTTCGGCAACCGTCACCTTTTCGCCAGCGGGAGTCGGCGCGTCTACGTTGGCATCAAGCGGTACGGCGACGGTCACGTTCTCGCCATCCGGGATTGGCGCATCGACGTGGGCCTCGTCTGGAACCTCGACGTTCACGTTCTCGCCAGCGGGAATCGGTGCTGCCACGGCTGCGTCCAGTGGGGCGGCGACGTTCACGTTCTCTCCTGACGGCGTGGGAGCAGCTACAGCGGCTTCATCGGGGACGGCAACCGTCACGTTCTCGCCAGCGGGAATCGGGGCGGCAACAGCGGCCTCGGCTGGCACAGCCACCTTCACCATCAACCCTTCCGGCATCGGGGCGGCGACATCGGCGGCATCCGGCCAATCGACCTTCACCTTCACGCCATCTGGGGCCGGTGCGTCTACATGGGCGTCATCGGGAACTTCCACGTTCTCTTTCGCGCCGGCAGGCATTGGCGCGGCACACGCTGCTGCCAGCGGTTCGACCAGCTTCTCGTTCTCTGCAACAGGAATCGGTTCCTCGCTGGCATCCAGTAGCGGGACCGCGACCGCGACGTTCACCGGGACCGGAGCGGGGCACGCTCTGGCTTCGGCGTCGGGGGCGGCGACGTTTTCCATCAGCGGCAGTGGCGTCGGCATTACAGCAGTAGCAGCTTCTGGAGCCGCGACGTTTTCCTTTGTCGTCACCGGGGTAGGGGCATCGACGACAGGCGAGACGGCGGCGGTTATTTGCCCCTACATCCCGCTTCGACCAGACGAAGCCGATTCGTTCGACACGAGCAGCGAGACGGCGGACGACTCGATTATTTCCGCCGATGCCGCAGACGAATCGCGAGGGCGAGAACAAGTTGACGACCAATTCCTGCTGGCAACAGAAACGGTCGGCGAGTTCTCGGGCGCGACACAGGAAGCCGACCAGTACCTGGCCGCAACCATCGACATGGACGTGACGGCAGGTCGGGTCGAGGAAGCCGACGAGTTCGCGGGCTACACTGCGACCGACGACGATCTGGCCGCGAGGCCTGCCGAAGACGATGCCTTTGTCGTATCGGAAAGAGACAGCGACGACGAGCGAATGAGGCTTGACGAATGCAGGTAAATGACGGATACTGTCATCATTAAGAGACATCACTGATGGCAAAAATTACACTATGGACGTACAAGGACGCCATCGACCATGCCGTGGACTACATGGGCGGGGCGACCGGGAAAGAGACCGAGCGATTCGCGCGCCGGGCCGTCCAACTTGCCGTCAATTCCTTTCAGGGCGTTCGCAACTGGTCCTACTTCAACACGACGGGCCGCATCAACCTGTCGGCGTCCTATAGCACCGGCACAATCGAATACGACCACACCGGCGGATCGTCGGAGCGGCTGGTCACGCTGACGAGCGGGACATGGCCGAGTTGGGCGGCGGATGGCTCGGTGGTGATTGCCGACATTCCCTATGCGGTTTCGTCGCGGCTGTCGAGCACGACGCTGCAACTGTCCGTGACGCTCAACCCTGGCGATGACGTGGCGGCGGGAACCTCCTACACGATCTACCGGGACGGCTACACGATGCCGGTGGACTTCGGCGCGGCCGGCGAACTGGTCCACATCGGCACGGCAAGCGGGCCGCTTGATTTCATGCCGCACAGCGACTTGATCGACCTGCAACGCATCCGCGTCATCACCGGGACGCCGCGCTACTACAGCTTCGTCGGCGATCCGCGGCGATACGGGGCGATCATGATTCGCCTCTACCCGTTCCCGGACGTGGCCAACACCATCGCCTACAGCTATCGTCGGCAGTCGCGCCGGTTGGCGACCGACCTTTACTCGACCGGCACGGCGACGATCACGAACGGCCTGACCACGTTGACCGGCAGCGGCACGACATGGAACAGCCAACTGGTCGGGTGCGTGATTCGCTTCCCAATCGACGCTTCTTCGCCGGTCCCGACCGGGCTTGCGGGAGCCAACCCGTTCTTCG
Source organism: uncultured Cellvibrionaceae bacterium (assembly GCA_964542655.1). GTDB lineage: Bacteria > Pseudomonadota > Gammaproteobacteria > Pseudomonadales > Cellvibrionaceae > Cellvibrio. The sequence goes on along the minus strand of CAZIWB010000072.1, from coordinate 15,328 downwards.
TGGAGCGGACTATCGCGGCCTATGTGAGCGAAACGTCGATGACACTGGATCAAGACCCGCAGGTGTCGCTCGCCGGGGTGAAGTACAGCATCAGCGACCCGCTGGACATCGAGCCGGGGCCGATGCTGACGTTCTTCCTGCGCGAAGTCGAGATGCAATGCCGGACGATCAAGCGCATGACGGCGACGGATGGAGAGCCGCAGGCGTACTTGAAGGCGCGGACGGAAGCATTCGAGGCGGACGCCAAGACGTTTGCGGATCGGACCAGTTACGACGGCAAGCCGTACCCGATGCGGCTGGCGGATTTCCCGGCCAGTTTGCCGTAAGGGGATGACATGCAGAAGCCAGCCAAGCCGGATGTCTTTATCCCGGACTTCCTGGGCATGATGACCAACGTGGATCAGCGCGACATCGCGACGGGAGCGGCGGAAGTGCAGGTCAATCTCCAGTGCGTGCGCATCGGCGAACTGAGCACGCGGAGCGGACTAAGAGAAGTCACGTTTGAGGACGACTGATGACCTTCGCGGGATTTTGCCAACTGGACGACACGTTTACGATCCCGGTCCTGGGCCTGGATTCGTCGGGCGTTCCCACGAACTCATCGACCACGCCGAGTTATCGCGTCTACGGCAACAACGGCCTGATGTCCAACGGGACAGGCTCGCTGTCCTTCAAGGACACGGGCAACATCACGGGTGCGACGAACGCCTCGCCCATCGTCATCACGAGCGCCGGGCACGGATTGCAAACGGGCATGAAGGTGACGGTGGCAAACGTTGGCGGCAACACGGCGGCGAATGGGACATTCACGGTTACTTACGTCGGCGCCAACACGTTCAGCCTGGATGGATCGTCCGGCAACGGGGCTTACACGTCGGGCGGCGACTGGAAGGTGACGGGGCTGTATTACGTCAGCCTGACGCCAACGGCGGGCAACGGGTTTGCGGCCGGCGAGTTTTACGACGTGATGGTGAACATGACGATCAGCGCCGATGTCGTATCGCAGGCGTTCCGGTTTGGGGTGACGTGATGGACGGGCTTAAAGAGCAAGACTTGCTGAATTTGCGATTCCTTCTCGACCAATGCGGCTATGCGCTCTTGCATGATGGCAAGCGATGGTATTTCATGCCGCCCCATCAGTCGGATGCCGATGGGTTTCAGTACGGAACCGGGCCGTGGGCTGCATCGTTTAATGTGTCGCTGCCAGAGGCCATTCAAACGGCCAAGAAGCAGCACAGCAGGGTGCGCGATACCGCGATTGCGGCGATCAACGCGGAGCTAAACGAAGTTCTCAAGCATCGCGCCAGCCATGAAATGCTGGCGATCATGAACGCCAAAATCAAGGCGATTGAGGAATGGCTTCGCAACGACGAAAAGAGAATTGACGATGTACCTGGGCCGGAAACAACTCGGCACGACGCTTGACCTGTACCTGCAATGCACGGACGCGGACGGCGTGAAGGCGATGCCGACCTACGTTCCGTGGCTCAAGGTCTGGCTGGCCTCCACGCTGATCCTGTCCGCCGAAATGCCGCTGGTGGACAAGTCGGCACAGGTTGGGTTGTTCCGCTATCCGCTGTTCCTGGGCGATGCCTACAGCGTCGGTTACGGGACGGTGGCGATGCACTACCGCGTCAGCACGAAGTACGGGATCGAGGCGAGGTCATTCGAGATTGTTCCCGGCGGCGATGCGGCCGGGCAGGTGCTGGGCATGTGCTTCTACCCGCGACCGCAGGCGGATTTCGTGGTGTACCAGACGGAATCGGGTGAGATCAGGAAAGGCAGGAATCCCCGTGTCTCTTAACGCATCTCAGAGCAGAATCATCAAGTCCGGCCGCTTCGACTGGCGGCTCTTGGACAAGAACCGTCGCGAGATTCGACGCGGCTCGTTCAAGAACGGCATGACGACCGCCGGCCTCACCGCCGCGCTGTCCGTCGAGTTGGGTGCCGGCACGCAGGTCACGGCATGGTACATGGGGCTGGTAGATAACAGCGGATGGACGGCGTTCGCGGCCGGCGACACGATGGGGTCGCATAGCGGCTGGGTGGAACTGACGGATTACGACGAGGCGACCCGCGAGGCGTTGACGTTCGCGGCGGCTTCGGGCGGCGTCATCAACACGTCGGCGGCGGCAGAGTTCACGCTGAACGCCTCGGTCGCGATCAAGGGGGCATTCATCACGTCGATCAGCACCAAGGGCGGGACGACGGGCACGCTTCGGGCGACGGGCGCTTTCTCGAACGTGCAGAACTTCACCAGTGGGCAGATTTTCCAGATCAACTACTCATCCCAAAATTCGGCTGGATGATTTTCGCGGATTCTTGTTTCGCGAAGGAGTGTATGCGGCTTTGTCGAAGTCCCAACCAAGCAGGAGGCGTTTGCGAAATGTGCAATAATTTACGCCAAGACGAGTAGCCCACTGTTTGACGGACAAGGTTTCGCCGTTGTGCGTCACGAAACAGTTGCTTCGTCTGTTGAGGCAGTTTTCTTGGCGAGTGACCCAACGGACGTTTCCAGGTTCGTAGTTCCCGTTGTTGTCGATGCGGTCAAGTTGGTGTTTGGGAGTAGGCATCGGTCCAATATGAGCAAGAAAGTCTTCAAAAGAATGTTCCCATTCCTCACACACCTTGATACCTCGACCGCCATAGTAACGGTACGCTTTGAGTTTTTCGTCCGTACATCGCCGACGCATGTTAAGCCAAACCTTATGTTCGGAGGTTCCACTGCGACCGTGTGTTGTGCGCCGTTTTTTCGCTAGTTCTGCTTTGAGACACCCGCAACTCAATGACCTTCCAGTAGTCAGTTGGGACGCGGACGTAATGTGTTCTTTGCCGCAAGAGCACATACAATGCCAGTAGGTCTTGTTGTTCTTGATGTCGGCAAAGGACAGGACGGTCAAGCGACCAAATACCTTGCCCACTCGATCAATGATGTTTGGCATGATAAAATGTAACCGAAATTAACTCAGAGTCAAATTAAAACACTGCGGCATAGGAGAATCACATGGCCCTTGTCATCCCTGATGCCGCTGAAGTCGTCTGGCTCACTCGCGCTCTCTATGGCGATGCGAGCGCGGAAGACTTGTCGCTGCGGCTCGCAAGCAACAATATCACGCCTGCCGAAAGCGACGTGGCCGGCACCTACACCGTTGCGACATTCACGGGCTACGCGAACAAGACGATCACCAGCAGCCAGTCCGGTTCAACCTGGGCCGTGCCGACGACATCGGCCGGAACAACCAGCAGCACCTACGCCACGACCCAGACATGGAGCCCGACCAGCAGTCAGACTTTGTATAACCTGTATTACTTGTTTGCAACGTCTGGCACGATTGCCGCAGCGGAGTCGCTGGGTGGGGCGAGGACGGTTGCCAACGGGGATTCGTTTTCGATCATCCCGAAATTCGAGATGGCATAGGAGTCACGCATGTTCCGCGCTGGCCAGTGGGTGAAGTTCAACGCCGACATCGAGCAGGCTCACCGCTCCAAGGACGGTAAGTGCGTCGGCATCTACCGCAAGGGGCACTTCACCAGCACGAGAATCTACGAACCGGAAGCGATCATCCCCGTGAACGCCAAGGGTGAGAACATCGCGATCATCGTCAACGGCAACATGGTCAACATGACGCTGCCTTCGATCCTGCCTGGGCTTGAGCCGGTCACGAACCGAGACGACATTCCGCAGGAGCGATTGCAGCACACCCCTGGCCACTGGAAACCGAGGCCCTGACATGGCGGCGGCAGGCGACGGAGTAGCGGCATACCTTTCCACGGCGGCGACCTTCACTCCCATCACGTCCGCCTACTCGTGGGCGTTCTGGTATTTCCCCACCGACGCGCCAGTATCTGGCGGCGGGGCCATGCACCCGTTCAGCTTCGTCGATGCGACCGAAGCCTACGATGTCAACTTTGCCTGGGACCATCCCGACGCTGCCTTTTACAAAGCCGCCATCCATCGCAACGCGGACACCACCTACGTCAAGGCCCAGCATCCGGGCACGCCTGCGAGCGGGGCATGGTATCACGTCGCCGGCACGTTCGACGGCTCGACGCTGCGGCTCTATTACGACGGCGTGCAGGTCGCGTCTGCCGCGGCAACCGCACCAACCAACTCCGTGAGTCCGAAGCTGAGCGCCCTGTGCTACAAGGACGGCACCTCCGGCTTTGACGATTCGATTGTCGCGGAAATGGCAGTCTGGTCGCGATGCCTGTCGGCGGCAGAAGTGATGAGCCTTCGCACCGGCACGGCGCCCAGCAGCCTATCGACGAACCTCGTATCGTACAGCAAGCTCAACACGGCCGACATCACGACGACGGGCAACGCGTTGACGAACAACGGGGCGACGCTCAATACCTCGTTCTTCATTGGCGACTCAGGCGGGCTTGTGCTTGGCGGCTCATCCACGATAACGGCCGATTACGTCGTCACAAACTCAGGCGGCCTTGTGCTTGGAGGTTCGACGCCGAGCACGTTTGAAACGTGGTTCTCGACATCGCAGACGATGGCCAGCACCAGCGACGACATCGACACGATGACGACCGCGATGGATCAGGCGAGCGACATCACGCCGGTCAAGTACAATGCGAATCTGTCCACGGAAATGCGGCAACGCTCGCGGTTCTATCCCTCCGGCATCGCCCTGGTGCGCGGACGGTGCAGCGGGAGGACGCGGCGATGATCGAGTGTTTCCGAGAAGCGGACTCCGGCGACCTGTTCGTGGTGAACGGGCTGGACGCCCCCCTGCGCTGGGATGGTCTTGCGCCCGAGATGGAGGAGGCGGGCCTGGCGGCTCCGGCTGCGGCAATCTCGATTGCCGGCAGCGGGACCGGCCCCATCATTGGCACGTACTACGGCCACCTTCGCTTTCTCGACAAATACGGCCTTGTGTCCAACTTCTCGCCGATTTCCGCCTCCTATAAACCGGTCGGCTCGACCGGCACGATCACCAACGCGACCAACGCTTCCCCCATCGTCATCACGTCGGCTGGGCACGGGTTATCGACCGGCGCGACGGTGAAGATCGAGGGTGTCACGGGCAACACGTCTGCGAACAACACCTGGACCATCACGGTCCTGGGTGCCGACACGTTCAGCCTGGATGATTCGCATGGGACGGCCGCCTACATCGCGAGCGGGACGTGGACCAGCGGCGTGATGACCTTGACCTACACGAACGTTGGCGTGCCGGTTGAAACGAAGGCGGTTCGGCGGCAAATCCTGCGGAACACCGATGGGCAGACCGATACCTTTTACGTCGATGTCGATACGACCGACCTGAGCAGCACGACGTTTTCGACGACCCGCTCGGACGACGACCTTTCCGCACAGGAAGCCGTGCCGCGTCTGGACAGCGACGGCAACCTGTTCGCGAACCGGCACGACAAGCCATCCAACTTCTACGCCGCCACGGTATCGCATCAGGGCCGCATGCTGTTCTGCGTTCTCGTGGAATACTCGGCCGGGCACTGCAAGGCCACGGCAGGTTCGACCACGATTACCGGGGTTGGCACGAACTGGCAGGACACGTTCGCTGGCCGAGAGATGCACATTGACGGGGCGAATCGCGTCTACACGATTGATTCGGTCGATGAAGTATCGCAGACGCTGACCTTGACCGAGCCTTACGAAAGCCAGACCAGTCCGTTCTTGTTCTACGCGATCAAACCTCCGCCGGCGTATCGCCGCAACATCGCCTACAGCGAGTCGGGGCTGCCTCAGTCCTGCCCGCCGGCCAACGGGGTGTCGGTTCCTGAAACGGGCGACGAGTTGACCGGCATGCTGACCTTCGCACCTTTCGCCTACATCATGGAGCGGAAGCGGACCCACAAGCTGACGTTCTTCCTCGACCCGTCGAACGACCAAGGCATCTTCGAGGCGGTGGAGCGGGGCTGCGTCAACAATCGGTGTTGGATCGTGGTCGATGCCAGCGTGTTCATGCTCGACGAGTTGGGCGTCCACCAGTTCACCGGGGCGCGCGAAACCCAGCCGGTCAGCGAGCAAATCCAGTGGGTGTTTCAGTCCGATGATCCGGTCGGCGAAACCAAGATCAACTGGCAATATCGCGAATACTTCCATGCCGTGCTCGACCAGGAGCGGCACATCATCAAATGGTTCGTGGTCATGGACGGCTGTGCGCGGCCACGCCACGCCCTCTGCTATCAATACGTCCTGCAACGCTGGTGGATCGAGGAATACCGATTCCCGATTGGCGGGGCGTGCGTCGGTCGGTCGAACGACGTGGTGAGTGTTTTCTGCGGCGCGGATCACGGTCGCATCATGACGCCAGCCGCTCACCTGGACACGGCGAACGCCGACACGGGAAGCGTTCGCGGCGATGTCACCAGCGCCGGGCTGTTCACACTGACCGATTCAGCGGCTGCGTTCAGCGGCGTGGTGAACGCCTCAGTGGCTATCGTTCATGGAAAGGGCAAGGGGCAGGAGCGGCGGATCGTCGAGGCGACGGCCACGACGTTGCGTCTGGATGCCCCGTGGCTCGACTTGCCGGACACGACCAGCACGTACCAGATTGGCGGCATCCATTTCCTCTATCGGTCGCAATGGTTCCGGTTCGCCGATCCGCGCAATGAGGAGAACGCGCAACGACGGTTCGAGTTCCAGTTTCAGCCGATGAAACAGGACGGTTTATCCGACATGCGGTTCCGTCTCGACACGGCTAAGGAAGGCGAGACGAACGACGACGGCTGCGAGATTCAGGGCGTGTCGGTGGATTATGCCGACCGCAACGGCGTGGAGTCGGTCAAGGGAGAGGCGGACCTGTCGGTGGACATGACGCACGAGAGCGGGCTTGTGGACGTGCAGTTGCCGGGCGGCAAGGAATACTACACCCACGGACGGCGCTACACGCAGTTCGACATCGAGGGGTGGACGAACGAGGACCGGGCACGGCTCTACCAGTTCCTGTACGAAGGGGCATTGCCTCCTCCCGGTCTTGGTGCGCAGGAGGGGCAGTGATGTTCACCAACCAGAAAATCCGCCTCCTGCGCGGCATCCCGTGGAAGAACGCGACCGAGCTGGCCGAAGAACTCGTCGCCATGTTCTCGGACAACGCCGGCCCCGTCCAGATTCCCGAAGGGGTGCAACTCAACGCGGCCAACGGCGTACCGATCAAGGTCAAGGGGGTGACGGACGATACACCGATCGCGCAGTTCCAGCTCCCCAATGGCAGCGATGTGAATGTCAGTTTCACGGGCGGCCAGCTTTCGTTTACCGACAAGGCGACGGGCGATCCGGTCCCGTCGAGCGGCGGCGGCGGTTCGGGCGATTCGACGCCGACCGCATTCGCTGGAACCGTCGTCAGTGGATCGGGAAGTTCCTATCAGGTGAGCATTCTGGTGAGCGGTGCATCGCAAACGGTCAGCGTCACGCAGAGGCAGATTGACGCCTCCGAGACGATCCCGGCAGGGACGAGCGCCTTGGTGGTCAAGGACGGCGGCAACTACTACATGCAAGTTCCAGTGTGGCTCTAGGATGCCGTTACCGCGTAACAAACTCCTGAATATCGTGCCGTCGCTGCGGAACAAGCCGCTGTTGGCGTCCCAGAAAAGCAGCCTCACGAGCATCTTCTTTCATGGCTCAGGGCTGACCGAAGGCATGAACGGCATCCTGCACAACAGCAACGACCGCTTCTGTGTGCAGAACATGCTGGTGCGCTGGCCCAGGGTGTGCCGCATCTTTCTTTCGCGCGGGGTCACGGCATCAAACTGGACGACGGTTGGCCCAGCGGTGGCGGCGGCATTGGGGGACGTGTGCGTGGTGATGGGGCGGGCGGCGGAAGCGTCGGCGTCGCAGCAGTGGATGCGTGAGCCAGTGCCGAGCTACGGCGTGCTGGCGGCGGCGAGCATCTACGCAGGGGACATCATCACCTTCGTTTTGACGAGCGGCAACAACCAGGCGTACGGCCTGAGCGGGGCGGCTCCGAATCCAGGCTACACGCAGCCTTATCGAGAGTGGACCGAGAAGTACGACCGCTTCACTAAGGCGTCGGTGCATTGGTATCAGAGCGTGTCGGGCGCAGGTGGCCCGGAAGAAATTGCTACAAGCGCCGTGACGGGTGATATTGCGGGCAACACGTTCGGGTCGCTTGGGCCTCCCCTGTCGCAATACGGCTGGACGCTGAGCAACGCGAGCGGCTGGGAATCGGACGTAGTGGGGACGCAGACCGACATGATAAGCCGGGCCAAGACGTTCTTCGGGATCGCGTGATTCGTCTTGCTTTAATCGCGATGGCAGCGAAAATAGGGTAATGGAGGTGAGGCATGGCTGTATCGTCACTTGGTCAGGGTCCATTCGCCATTGCTGCCAATTATGGGGCATCGCCCGGCGGCGGGTGGATGACGGACCCCGACGTGTCCGCGTACACCAACGCGCAGCGCTACGCGGCGGACCAGAACACGAAGCAGGCGCAGATCGCCGCCGACGCATCGAGGTATCCGGCGACGCTCAAGCAGCAACGGTTCGACACGATCTTCCCGTGGTTGCAAGGGCAACTCGGCAGTCTGTCGTCTGGTGGCGGTCTGGCGACGGCTGGCGGGCAGTCCGGGCCATCGCCGGAAATCACGGTCGGCGGGGTGTGGAATCCGCAGCAGACGCAGCAGCAGGTCAACTCCGCGCGTGCCAAGAACGATCAGACGGCGCAGACCACGATGCGCGGGCAGCAGCAGCAGCTTTCCGCTCAGGGCTTTGGTGCCAACTCGCCGCTCTTGCAATCGTTGTACGGTCAGACGCAGGCAAACAACCTGGCGACCAACACCTCGAACGAGCGCGAAATCAGGAACAACGCGGCACAGCAGAACGCCCAGAACCTGCTCAGCACGCAGAGCGCCCGCGAGAACCAGTTCGCCAACAGGCAAAACGAAGACATCGAGCGGCGCAAACCCGTGTGGCAGACGTTCAATAACCTGATCGGCTCGCTGGTCGGCCTTGCCGGATAGGAGGATTTGTCATGTCGGTGTTCAATATCTCCACCATCGCCTCGCAGCTTCCCGACATCAGAACGTTGCTCGGCATGGACCAGCAACGGCCACGAAACCTGTCGATGCAGCCGGACGTGCTCGGTTCGCTTTTGGGCGGCAATATCCCCGATGACAATGGGGCACAGGCTGGCGCCGTGGCCCCCACGCAGGCATCGACGTTCGGCCAGCAGTTGGACAGGCAGCGCGACCCGCGGGAAGCCGTCATGCGTTCTCAGCGGGAAGCTATCATGCGTTCTCTTCTTGGTTTGCCGTGAGGTGAAGTATGCCCGATATTCACGATTTGATCCGGCAGGATTTGCGGCTGGGGCAATCTCGCCCTAATGCCGTCACTGCCGGGTTGAATGCCCTCGGCTTTGGTAGTGTCGCACGACCTGCCGCCAGCGATGGCAGCGGCGAAGTATTGGACGCCGCCGCGCCAACCACACGACCTCCGGGCCGATTCGATTGGCTTCCACCGGGGCAGATTCAGGGACCGGCGGCAAACCCCCTCCTCATTCCGAGCGGCAACCCGTTCACTGGCGCGCAGCCGATTCCAGGTGCGACCCGTGAGGACGCTGGGGCTTTCATGCGTGCGCTGACGAGCGATCCGTCAACGCCTTCTGCGCCTGCCGCTCCGCCAACCGCTCCTGCGCCGAACGCGCCGACCCGTCAAGAAGCCGATGCCTTCTTCCGCAACACGCAGCCAACGCCGATGGGTGGACCTGCCGTCAACTCGGCAGGAGTCAGCGGCGGCGCTGGCAGGGCGAACGCTGGCGGTTTCCCGCTCTCGCCGAGTGTTGTTGACACGAGCGGCGCGGCCAGTTTGCCGCAGGTCTACAACGGCCATATCCTCAATCCGAGCGTCGCACCGACGATGATGGCGGATCGGCCAAGCGGATCGGCAAGTCCATCGCAGAGCCTGCAATCGCGTATGGATGCGGACCTCGCGCAGTTCAACAGCATGCGGGGCACGCCGGAGTTTGCCTTTTTGCAGAACCAGTGGGCACAGCGGCAGCTTGCTCAGCAGGGCATGGGATTGCAGCAACAGCAACTCCTGGGGATGGCCGGTCCAAATGGCCAGTGGATTCCTGGCAGCATCGCGAACAACGCGACGCACGCACAGGCTGACATGACCCGCGCGATCAACCAGCCGCGAGCGGAAGACGTGGCTGCCGATCAGGGCGCGGAAGCGCAGTTGCAGAGCCTGATGAATACGCGATTCCCTCGCGACGAGATGGCGGCGATGCGCTACATGCAGCAAAACGGGCAGCGATTGTCCCGGCGCATGATGGGCGCGTTGGGAATGCCGATGCAGAACCAGGCTCCGAATCAGACGCAAAATCCGTCGCAGAACCCAAACCAGGGCGTGACGCCGGATCAGCAGCTTATCAATCGCGCGGCTAACCAGGCGTCCGCTTACATCCCTATTATCAACGGATCGCGAGCCCCATACGGAAATGCCAACGGCGTTGATTACCGACCGCAATATCACGACAGCATTACGTCGTTTCTTAGTGCCATCCCTGACGACGTTTTGCAAAGGAATTGGGCGACCATTCGCGACCGACTTAATAGCAGCGAGTTTGGTGGCCAACCGGTCATGAATGAATGGATGAGTCGCAACGTCTACACCAATCCTTTGAACGGAAACGTCATTTCGACGACTCCGCTTGGCCAGCAGCATGGGCAGCAGATTCAACGGTTTATGCGAATGGCCGGCATGAATATGGGGTCGCCAGACTACGGAGCATTGGGATATTTTCCTTCGGTTTATGCCGTAAACAAAATTCGCGACTACTTGCGATGATCGTCGTCTCTCCAGATCAGCGAGACGGCAAAAGTAGACGCAATCACGAAACCGGCAATAGCGAACTGTAAGCCTAGCCTGATAACGTCAACACGAACGTTATCTTTTGGAGGATCGAAAAGCGGGTGGTATCCTGCCGGAATGCGCGATACTTGCCCGAATGCGTCATGGCCAATGAAAATCCAGGGCGGGAAGATGAACATTGCGACGATAGCGACGCCGCACATTATCAGGACGAACTTTTGCCCTTCGCCTAGTTTCATCGCCATGCCCTCCGAAAAGGGCCATCATCGGAGAACGGCTCCTGAAAGTCAAGAAGGAAAACTAAGCCATGCCGCTCAGCGCTTACGATAATCTTGTCGGCGATTTCGGCGCGAACTACGGGTTGCCCACCAGACAGCGTACTGCCGATCCAAACGCACTTCCCCCGCTGACGCCCGATGAAGAAACCTCCGCCCTGTCCCGCATCGGCTCGGGCGCTCTGCACGGCCTGGGCTACATCGGTTCCTCCATCGGCAAGGTCGGCCGCCCGTTCCGCGCCCTGGCCGGCATGCTCACCGGCAAGGACGTACCGGCAAGCGAATTGCTCTCGTGGGTTCCGTTCTCCGACGCCATGACCTTGACAAATCCAGAGAACGAGGTGCGCGGCTCGGACCTGTTGGGCGGCAACAAGGACACGTCCCTGTTCTCCCCGGAAGGCATTGGCGGCCTCGGCCTCGACATCGCTCTGGATCCTCTCACCTACCTGTCCTTCGGCGGTAATGCCCTGACATCGCTTGGCAAGACGGCGGCGAAGGTCGGTGCGTTGCCCAAGACGGCTGCCGGGCGATTGGCTGGGCTGGCCGCTGCGTCGCCGGAAGCCGAGACGCTGGCGCGGGCAGTCAAGAACGTGCCGGTCGGCCCCCTCGCGCCAAGCCAGATCGCAGAGGTTGCCGGGCAACGCCTCGGCGGACACGTCGGATTTGGCTTCCCGTTCATGGGCAACAACCTGGGAACCTATGACCTGTCGTGGGCACCGGACCTGCTCGGCAAAATCCCCTACGTCGGACCAGCAGGCGCGAAGGCGGCGGCATGGACGGGCGACACGCTTGACCCGTTCCGGCGCGGATTCAATGCCCTGTTTGACAAGAACGTGCGCGGGCAGATGCTCGATGCCACGCAGCAAGGGGCACGAACCGCGTCCGAATTGGCGGCGAAGCAACTACCCGACGAACTACTACGGCTGGGCGACTGGTCGCAATGGGCCATGCAGAAGGCCGGCTGGACGCCTGGGAAGCCGTTTACGCCACAACTGGCACAGCAGGCGGACGACATTGGCCGTCAGCTTCGCGCGGCCCTGGAACGCATCCCAAGCGGCGGCATGGATGACGCGGCACAGCGGATCATCGCCGAACGTCCGTGGGCCGCGCAGGGCATCGCCAGCGCCCCGGCGAAGTGGACGTGGGCAGACCTGGAGCAGCATCTGCCGGCCGAAGCCCAGCGGTTCTCGCTGGCGGGATTCGACCCCGAAGTGGTTGCCAAGGCTCGCGAGATTCGCGGCGTGTTCGACGACTATCTGGCGTCGCGCCAGGCGATGGGGTTTGCCGATAACGCCCTGGACGACACGATTGGCTTTGCCCCGCGGCAGGGCATCCTCACCGATGCCAGCGCGTCGCCACGGGCCGGCAAGTCCGGCATCCGACCCGAAGCCGCGAAGTCCCGCGAGTTCCGCGGACTATTCACTGAGGACATCAATCGGATTGCTCTCGATGACGCCTTGCGGCAGATGAAGCCGGAGGATGCCGCGAACCACGTCCTGCGTCAGTACATGGGGTGGACGCCGCAGGCCGACCAGCTCGAAGCGAAACTTGCGTCCAGGCAAGCGATGGCGTTGTCGCCGAACGAAACCCAGGCGCTGAACGGCATCCTGCAAAAGAAGCTGGCGGGTGCGCCGTTGACGCCAGACGAGGTGAACACCTTCGCATCTCTGCAAAGCAAGTCGATGGCCGCGGCCCCGCTGACCGATGCAGAGACGGCGGCACTCGCACGGATGCAGGCGGCGCGAAAACAGGCGGACGTGCTGGCCGGTTGGGCGCGTGGGTTCAATGACCCGACCAGGCAACTTCTGGCCGACAGGGGAGGCTACTTCGTCAATAATGTGCTCGGCGACACGGAGCACTACATCGGTAAGCACGTCGGCAGGGTGTCGGACGCGCAGGGAACCTATCAGGCGCTGGCCAAGATGATTCAGCCTGGCGGTGACGTGCCGATCAAGAGCGTGCTTGAGCAGATCGGGCTATCGACCCCGGAAGCGGAATCGCAACTGGCCCGCGCGTTCGGTGGCGCAGTGCCGGCGGATGCCGCGCTAACCAATGCCCAGCGGGACGCTATCGTGCGGCTCGCCAAGCCCGGCTCGTCACCGGAAGGCGTGCATCCGTTCCTGTCCCTGCTGGATTCGATCACGAATCTGACGAAGGCCGGTCAAACCGCGTGGCCGCAGACGCAGGCACGCAACTTCTGGTCCGACCTGTTCACGCGCTGGGGGCACGGCGGCGAAGCCTTCTCCCCACTCGTGTCGGCCAAGGCGATCCGCGAGGGCCAGACGGTCCCAGGTCTATCCAAGAGCGTTGCAGGGTTCGCCGGGATGACGGACGAACAGGCGACCCAGCAATTGCTGAAGGAGATGTACGCCTACGGGACGCGCGACACGAAGAAGTACCAGACGCTCGAAGCGGCTGGCATCGACCCGGCGAAACGGATCGTGCAGCGCGACATGCCGGTGGTCGGTGCGCCAAGTCAAGGCTGGTGGTCCACGATGTACGACACGCTGCCGGGAGTAAAGAACTCTGTCGGCGAGTCACTGAAGCCTTGGGCAGTCCGTGGCTTCGGCGGTAGAGACGCAACGGCGAATACGTGGGTCGGGGCGATGCAGGGAACGCAGAGTTACCTTGAAGAAATCAACCGGATCGCGACGTACCTGAATGCGAGACAGCGCGGGTACAACCCGGCCGGTGCCTACGCTCAGATGGTGAAGGCGCACCACGATTTCGGCAACCTGACTGGATTCGAGCGGGACGTGATGCGGCGCATCGTGCCTTTTTACTCCTGGTCGCGCCAGAATCTGCCCGTGATGGCGACCGAGTTGGCGACGAACCCCGGTGGTCGGATTGGTACGTCGATGCGGCTGGTGAACGCGGCGGCCGGACGCTCTCCCGGCTTCATCCCGGAGTCGGTGTCACAGACCGGCACAACGGTTCCAATCGGCGGGCAGGAGAACGGACGGCAGACGTATCTCTCAGGACTCGGCATGCCGTATGAAGACCTGGCGGGCTTGCTCAACATTGGGCAGTTGATGGGGCAGACATCGCCATTCCTTCGCGTGCCGTATGAACTGGCGACCGGCAATCAGGCATTCACCGGGCGGGACATCCCGGCCAACTATCCCTACGCCGGTCCTGGGGCAAGCCCGGTGGTGAACTCCGTGCTGATGAACTCGCCGCTTTCGCGTGCGTTCAGTTACTACAACGCGGCGACGAGTCCGAGTCGGTCGCTGTTTGAGAACGCGGTTCAATTTGGGCTTGGCCCTCGACTGACGACGGTGGATGTGGCTCGCGCGAAGCAGCAAGCGGTTCGTAATGAAGTTGAACGAGTCCTCCGGGCCGCACCGGAGCATAGGGCGTTTGAACGTCTGTATGTCCCTGCCGATCAAATCGGCTCCCTGAACCCGTCCGAGGAATTGTTCTATCGTCTGTATCGACAGTTGGGCCGTCCTTCTCAGGCCGGTAGATGAACGATTCGTATTTCTGCCAATCCCTCCAATAGTGTTGCGCGGTGCGCATGCAAGAATAGATGAAGAAGCCGATCTTGTGGCGGCTGCGAATCATGTCCGGGATGCAGCATTCGATGATGGCGTCCGCCGCATTCTTCCCGTAGCTTCGGTACTTCACGATGTCGGCGATCACGAGCTTGTTCGTGTCCGGCAACAGCTTCTGTCGTCCGTCATCGAACTTGACGGCAACGAACCCATTCGGTGCCTTGCCTGACCAATACTGCATTCCGTTCTCGATCATTTTCTGCCGCGTCCATGCTCTGCGTACCACATGCCGGTCATACCCTTTTAGCATCGCCTTCGCCGTGGCGAGAATCCGTGTGCTTTCGTCGCTCGGAAATGACAATCCCCAATTCACGATCTGTAGCGACACTCCCCGGATGCGGCAATGCCGCTCAAGAATCTCCATGTCGTGGACGCTGGCGGGTCCGTTGATGAAGTCCCAGATCAGGATGATGTCCCCTTCTCGGATGGCGCTACGCATCTCTGCGCCGCCTGGTCTATCGAACAACGGTCGCCATCCCTCGACGTAGGTGTCGCGGAAGAACCTTCCCCACGCAAAGCCGAGCGGCTTGAGGTTGTCAACGAAGTGCTGACGCAAGAGACGCTCCACCTGCAACGTCTCACGCCGGCCACTCTTCTCGGTAGTCTTGGATGTGCGGGTGTAGGTGAAGCAGCGTCGTCTAGCCATCGCGATCATTCCTCATGCAAAAACAGCGTACCAACCATTCCAGGGGCTG
>CAZIWB010000071.1:8796-35054 GCA_964542655.1 uncultured Cellvibrionaceae bacterium | reverse complement strand
AGAAATTGGACATTTAAAAACAATATACTATATTCAGAAAAAAATAACCAATATAGGTCCGTTCATTCAATTTATGATCTAGATTTATAATATATTTATTTTAATTTACGTTTTTATCAATATTTCATTATATAATTATGACCAAACCAATCCCAAAGCCTAAACCAATAAAGAGAATTGGTGCAGATCCAGACGAATCTTTATCCCATTCTCTAAAAACAAGGTCCTTAAACGATTATATGATAGAGATTGTGGAGGATAGATTGTCCACAGCGCTTATGCAACTTGATGAGGAGCTTTCCGACAAATTTCCGAACGAAGATTCGTCCAATGAAATAACATATGTTTTGAACGACCTTTCTGCCGCTGCTGCCATATTTAATGAAGAATCATTGGAACGATTTCTATTCATCCAGGAGTCATTCTACCAAAAACAACGAGATAAAAAGAATAAAAAACTAAATTAATATGAAAAATACAACAAATTACAAAGATGACCTAGATTGGTTTTTTAATAACGCAGAAGCAGACCTTCTCATTAAATCCAATTATGCTACATTTATCCAAGCATGCAAAGACTCTTATTCACACCAGGATATGGATAATCTTTACTTTATTGATGCAAAATCCAATACATCAAAAACTATGTCAATTGAAAAAGCCTTAGCCAAATATAATAAAGTATTTCATATCTATAAACAACTTTCCTCTAAATCCAAAATAATTCTAGAATGTCATTACGACACCCACCAGAACCTACATCCAGATATTATTAAGAATTTCAAGAATCTTTCAAATTTAATAATTTATACAAATTTCGCACAATATAATAAATTAACAAAATACTCTTTAATCGAACCAACAAATAACCAATTAAGTAATATTTTGAACAATAAGCTGCAATTAATAAAAGAAACAACAAATCTAATAAATTCAGCTTACTCAAATTATAGAATAATAAAGGAATCAAATGCCTAAATATGAAATTAAATATAATGACAAAGGAAAGAGAGTTTTTAAACACGATGTTAGAGAACTTCCTTATATAGATTGGAGAGTTTTAGATGTTAGGCAAAGATTATCAATGTATGAGGTTTCTTGTATATTACAAAAAAAAGGTAGGTTTATAGTTCCTACAACATTGAAATATCTAAAAAATGCAGAAGAAGAATTAAAAATAAATATACTATTTAAAGAAAATAAAAGATGGTATACAACAATAGAAAGATTATCTCAAGCATTTCCAGACCAATTTGAATCTGTAGTTATTGATGAAAATCAATCCGTGCTATTCAATATAAAAGCCCTACAAGATACATTAAGAAGCTATGTGAAGAAAACAAAAACACTAGAATCTAAAGTAAAAGAACTAATGGATTTTATGATTAGGATGGAACCACCAACAAATGTAGAAAAAGATGAGAAATTATCTCCAGCTGAATTGACAAGAAGAAAATATATGCAATTAAGAAAATTGAAAGAAGAAAGTCAAACTAAACAATAATATGAATGTATGTAAGATATAGTATATAATAACTATTTACATATTATGACCTGGTGTAAATTATCCAATATAGCAGACATTTATCCGTTATAACAGATAATAAAAATTTCTCAATGGCATTATACCAAAATACTTTTCATTATTAAAGTAGTATGTCAGTGGATTTATTCTATATTATCGTGTTTTCTGCTATGTGTTGCGAAAATTTATATTTTTGTCAATTAAATTTATTTTTTATTTCTTTTTCAAATAAATTTAATAAAATAAAATTTTTCAATAAACATTTATTCCAATCTTTTTATTCAATACATTTATTAATAAAACTATATTCCATCCAAAATTTCCGCCCGACCATAATTTTCTATGATAGCCCCATCCAATATAAAGGACAAAACTAATGACCAATAACAATTCCGATGATAATTCTCCTGATGATGAATTAGAATCATTTAATCAGGAACAAATAAAATCTATTACAACAAAATATCATGGAAGAACTCCTGAAAATATCCGCAAAGTTAAAAAAATGACTTCGGAACATTGGTTAGAAATTTTACAAAAAGCACAAAATGGTTGGACAATTCAAGCTCTAACAGAAGAACTATTAGAAGATCATGGTATTATTATTACTACAGGAACTCTTTCTAAGAAATTAAAACTTCTAGGATTTCATGCTAATAAAGGATATGTTCGTTCAAAGTTAGAGAATCTAATTACTCTAGATGATAAAATTAGACAATTGGACGAACAATTTTCATTGGAAGTTAAATCAGGTAATGTATCTAATTATATAAAAGTTGCTAATATTTTGTTGGATTATTTGAAAACAGGATTAAAGATTCAAGGAATTAATACTATTGATCCTAAGATTGTTAATAAAACTACTAACAGAACTACAATTAAATCTAGTGGTACTACAAATGTTCAGGTTAATAATAATCTATCATCATCTCAACAAATGGATTATGAACAAATGGTGAAGAAGTATAAATTAGCTATAAATAATGTAGGACAAAAACCTACAATTGATAAATCGCCGGAACAATTAACATCTGGCAATGATTCTGACGATATAGAGGATGACAATGAATAATGGAGAATATGAGATTAATGAAGAAGAACTATCATTAGCCCAAAAGTTTGAATTACCTCATTATGACAAATTAAAGACGGATTTCTTTTCTAGATTATCGCCAGAGGACATTGCAAATTTACAATACACCGGCGAATTTCAATTGCGCCCAAAACAGAATATCAATATAAATTCTGATGAAAAGATACATCTAATATTAGCTGGACGTGGATTTGGTAAAACATATACATTGGCATTTTGGGTTAAAAGAATAGCTGAAGATGCAATAAGGAATAAGAAGTCGGTTAATATTGGGTTGGTTGGTGATGTATATAATGAGATTGTTCAGACTATAATTGAGCAGATTATTAATCTTTATCCTGAAGATGATAATAAAAAGCCAGTATATTATGCCTCAAAACAAATACTTAAATGGAATAAAAATGTAATTGCTACAGTAATTGTGTCAGAACCTAATAAGTTTAGAGGCAAGAATTTGACGCACTGTGCCATAGATGAATTAGCAAAATACAGATATAGAGATGAAGTATGGCGACAAATAAAGACATCAACAAGATTGGAGCCAGCTAAAATACTAATAGCAACAACAGCATTGCCAAAAGCAAATCAACTATTAAAGGAGATAAGGGATGGTGTTCATGGTAGTTGTAAGACAATATCTGGTTCATCATATGAGAATATAGAATTGCCTCAAGATTATAGAGATAATACATTAGGAACATTTACTGGTAAGTATAGATTACAAGAAGTATTTGGACAAATGATTGAGGAACAAGAAGGTGATTTATTTAAGATAGAACATCTACAGTATTATAATAAAATACAGGAAGAAGAGAAATCTACTAATGAATCATTTGATTTGAATAGAATACAGTATTTAAGACAATATTTAAGGCAGGTTGTTATTGCTGTTGATCCTGCTACTACATCCAAATTAAAGTCCAATGAGACTGGAATTATAGTTGTTGGAAAAGATTATATTGGTAGATATTTGGTATTAGAAGATCAATCAGGAAAGTATAGTCCTAATGAATGGGCTAATAAAGTAGATAAATTATATAGAAAGTATAAGGATTTTATCTATTTAACCAGTGTAGTTGCTGAAACAAATCAAGGTGGAGATATGGTAGTTCAGACAATTCATTCTATTAATCCATCTATACCAGTAAATAAAGTCCATGCATCAATTGGTAAAGTTGCTAGGGCTGAACCTATTGCGGCTTATTATGAGGCATTAAAGGTTTATCACATTGGAACTGGATTAGATACATTAGAGAATCAGATGTTGAGTTTTGATGGTGAACCTATTAAGGAAAAGAAGGATGATTTTGGTGATTTGATATCTACATCTCCTGATAGAGTTGATGCTTTGGTTTGGGGGTTGACTCATATTATGAATATTAAACATCCTGGTCGTGGTTCTACAAACATAAAGATTAGGACATTCTAACGAATTAAGAATCTTTTAAAAAAATACAATACAATAAACACACAACAATAATACTATAAGAAATAAACATACACAATATACAATAGACCGCAAATCTATTTGTATAAATAGGAATTATAATATAATGAAGAAAATACAATTAGATAATAAGCATGCTGATTATGATGGAGATATTTATTTAAAGTATCAATGTTTGTATGAAGGTGGTCGAAAGTTTAAGGACAATATAAATTTATTCCTTGATAAGAATCCGATGGAGGATTTATCTCAATATTCTCGTCGGTGCAAGATTGCAAATTATCAATCACACGTAAATACATTAGTCAATCAATTTTGTGCTAATTTATTCTCTAATCAAATTGAAGTAAGATCTAAAGATGAGGTAGAATTACCTGAATATTACGATTCATTTAAGGAGAATTGCGATTTAAGAGGGACTGATTTGCTTAATATGACCAAGGATATTTTCCTTGAATGTTTGGTAAAAGGAGTTTCTTGGGTTAAGGTATGCAAGCCAGACGGTCAAGAAGTTCAATCTAAATTAGAATATGATGAATTAGAGCTTGGTAAATGCTGGGTTGAAAAAGTAAGTCCTGAGGATGTTTATAGTTTTGCCGTAGATAATTTTGATGGTTCTTTAAAATGGTTGAGAACACATTCTTGTAAATGCAATGATGATAATCCATTTGGACCAACTGATTTAACTACAGAAACTTGGACTACATATACTAAAGATACTGTATATATTCATCAAATTACATATGATTCAAAACACATTCCTAATAATGAGACAGAAGTTCCATTAGTAGATGAGTATTTGCATGGATTTAATGTAGTTCCATTTATTCCTTTGCAAGCTCCAACTGGATTGTGGCTAACGGATAAATTAGCATCTACACAGATTAGTCATTTTATTCTTGACAACTCTTTGTTATGGCAATTAAATTCAACAGCATTTCCAATATCTGTCTTTAAGTGCAACGATGATTCTCAGATTCAGGTATCTGAATCAGGTTATGGAGTGAGGATTGGACAGGATGAGGAATTATCTTGGATTTCTCCTGGTTCAGATTCATCAACTGTAATGCAAGCTAAAGTTAGTTCATTAAAGGATGAGATGTATCGTCTTGCTTCTTTGATGGCATTATCTGTTGACGCTGCTTCTGGTGCTGCTTTAGGTCGTTCTGCTGAATCAAAAGGCAAGGATAATGAAGCTACAGAGATTATATTATTTAGTTATGGAGCTATTGTAAAAGAGTTTCTTGAAAGATTATATAATTTGATATCAGCCATTCGTGGCGAGGATATTCGATTCTCCATTGAAGGAATGGATCAGTTTGACATGGATGAAACTGAGGCTATCACAAATGCCGTAATGATATCAAAAGAGATGGTAATTCCATCTGAAACATTTAACAGAGAGTTAGCTTATAAATTTGCAATGGTAGTATTACCAAATGTAGATGAGTCGGTTAAACAAACTATTAAAGATGAAATATTTATATCTAGTAAACTAGATGATGATTCTCCATTAGAAAAATCTATAGATAATATGGATAATTCGGAATCTAATAATGATAATAATCAATCAAATTCGGTTGATGGTCAAGAAGAATAAAAACCCAGGACAAAATAAATTTGTCCAACCCACAGGATGATATAAAATCATTCAAACCCACATTATACAAATTCCTAATAGCAAGGATTGTATATTGAATTTCCACAAAAGGAATTTATGCTAAAAGAAACAGAAATATCAGATACGCCAAATGAAGAATCTTTAAAGGAAGAAGTTTTAGAGGCTGTAAAAGCGGCTGGAGCTATTGAAGATGATAAGTTGATAAAACTTGCTAATGCTGTAGCTACTTCACATTTACGAAGATTTAATAAACCCTCTCATCAACCAGAGCAACCAGCGGTAAATCCTGAAGTTGCCAAGTTGCAAAAGCAGATGCAAAAGTTACAGGATGAGTTAGCTGCTAAGGATGAAGCTGCTAAAAAGCAAGCTAAAGCTATTAGAGAGAAGGATGCGTATAGTTCATTATCTAACCAATTAAAAGGTAAAGTTCGCCCTGAAGCTGAAGAAGTAGTAGCTAAGCTATTGTTCCATGCTGATAAAAGGGTTTTGGTAAAAGAGGATGGAACATCTGTATATGTAATGGATGATGGAACTGAAGGAAGTTTAGAGGATGGAATTGCTAGTTATTTAGCCAGTCCGACCGCTGCTTTATTTATTCCTGCTCCTGTTTCTACAGCAACTAAGACAAGTTCTGTTGCTATCAAAAGTTCTGGCGCCAATAAGCCAATGGTTGGTAAAGGTAAGCCAAGTATCGCAAATGTAAATGAGAAGTTAAATAAATTAGGATTAAAGCTTTAATTCTAGATAAAGGGTCGCTGCTCTCTTTTATTTATGAGCAAGGCTATAACAATTATTGATCAATAATAAATAAGGAAAAAAAAATATGGCTGACGTACAACAAACTCTTGCGCTATTGGTTTTGGCTCAAGAATATAAAGATGATTTAGTTTCGCAGGTTAATCGTGCTGCTACTCTATGCAAATTATTACCAGTTGAGGCTTGCAATAGCCGTAATATTGGTTGGGTTGCTGGTAGTGATGGTGCTTTAACTGAGCTTTATGCTGAAGGTGCTGATGCGGTGAACTTCGGATCAGATGCTCAATCAAGTGCTATTCTTTCTGTAGGTTTATACCGAAATTCATTCCATGTTACGGATTTGGCTAAGAATGCTGCTGCTCTTGCTGGCTCTCCTGATGCGAATGCCAATTTGTGGTTATCCAACATGAAAAATGGTGTTGCTGCTCTTTCGAGCAAATTGAATACCGAACTTTATACTGGTGTTTCTGCTGGTGGTATAGTTGGTCTAGAAAGTGCTATTGGCGATGATACCAATACGTATGCTACCATTATTAGGTCTTCAAATGCATTTTGGAAGCCCAATCTTTCAGGTGTAGCTTCAGGTTCTGTAGCTGTAACAAAAGATGATATTCGTGCTGACTTAAGAGTTATTTTAAAGCGTGGCGGCGAGCGTCCTGACTTGGCTATGGTAGGTCCTGAGACTTATGCTGTATTAGGTAAGCTATTCGATAGTCAAATCCGCGTAAATGTTGGTTCTGATGGTATGTCAGCTCCTTCGGTTAATGGTGGAATTGACGGCATTCGTTTTAATGGTTGTCAATTCGTTGAGGATAAAGATTGTCCAGAAGGCAAGATTTTTTATCTAAATACGAGACACGTTTCATTGCGTCCTATGCCTATGGTATTTGATGGTTTTTCACCTGAGCAAAAAGCTGCCGTAATGGGAGATGATGGTTTCGGTCCATTGCCTCTAATGTTTGACATGTATGCTCTTGCGAAGACTGGTGCTGCGCAAAAAGCGTCCATAGTTTCTACTATTCAATTACAAGTGAAACGCCCTAACTCAATGGGTGTAAGATCCGGCATTTCATATGATCCTGCGGATTATATCTAAAAAATATTGGGGGCGAAAGCCCCCAATTGATTAAGCCTGATCTTTTTGTTTAGCTAAATTTTTATCCCTCATAAGTTTAGATTGTTTAGCTTTCATATCATCTGTCCAAGGTTTTCTAACTCTAGCTTTACTCCTTTCAGACTGTTTAGCTCTCTTCTCAGGAGTCCAAAATTCCTTGCAACTTTTAGATAATTTATCTTTTATTTCATCTGTCCAAAAATCACTAGACTTATTTCTTTCAATCAATTTAGATTTACGCTCATCATCCCAAACTTCAGACATCTTTTGTTTAGAAGATTCGGATATTGTATCTCCTGCATTAATGTTGTAGCCAAATTCTGATTGATTTGATTTATATTTAAGTATATAGTGTTTCTCTAATTCGCGAGATTCTTTTTCTGAATATGCTAAATCAAGCTGTTCTATATAAAACTTATCAACACCAATTTCCGACATTATTTTACATATATGTAAGTGTTCTGGGTTGCGCCTCGCAGTAGATTTATGATTAGTGAATCTACTTTTAAGAGTTCTAGATGTTCTTCCAATATAGACAAGAGAATTAACTGTATTTTTTAGTATATAAATAGTATGGATCTTTTCCATATTCCTCCAAGGTTGACTATGTTTACAAACGCTGACAAAATGAATATCCGATTTTATTTGGGATATCCTCAATTATTTTTAGGATTCTCAAATCGTTTAGAATCTGCTATTAGAGTAATACAAGAAGATGCTGATGCAGTTCTATTAGTTCAGAGTATTTTAGAAAAACTCGGTAAAGTAAGCGCAGATCTTGATGAATCATATATCAATGCTGGGCTCAAACGGGTCGAGGAAATAGAATGGTACGCAGGAAAGGATGGCAATGGAAGTACTCAAATTATTGGAATTACCGCACAAGGAAGACAGCTTGTCAACCAACTATCGATCTTATTTGGAGTTCCAAAAAACGCAGACATATTTGGCAAGTCTGGATATGGCACCGATGGCTGGATGGGATATTCCGGCAATTCAAGATTTTTGGCATAGGGTCAATTAAATGACAAATTTCAAGACAAATTTTTTACCTAAATATGATGCAATACGCAACGGAATTGTTAATAAATTTGGTCTTAGAAATTATGACTTGTTTATTCGACAAATTTCATGGACTGGATCTCGTCCAGGCTTAGGCGATAAATCTATTGTTGATACATTGATTCAAACCTTTAATGGATTAAGACCCAAGGTAGAACTATTATCTACAAAAGAAGTTGCTGCATCTGGTGGTAAGTATTCTGATGGAGACTATAAAATCTCTTCATTAGTTCCTCAATATACAACGATAGATGGATCTGTTGGATATTTACCATCTGATATACAATTGGCTATTCAGAAATCATCTGGAACTACAATAGCTACAGAGATTTATGTAAATATGAAAGGTCCTGGGATGTCATCTATAGAAGGTGATTGGTTTACTATAGTTGAATTTGATTTTTCTAAGAATTTTCAATATTCTTTTATAATACGTAAATCTGCTAAAACGCCTTGATTTAAAAAATTTCTGGAATTAAGATAACTTGGTAATCTCCGTGATCTGGAATCATGTAATGTTGGTTCAAATCCAGCATTCCAGACTAATTATAATAAAGAAGATATAAAATGACTCCTTATGATCTAAGACCATTTACAATAGGTAATGTAAGTTATCCTACCAACACAACAATAGCTCCAATTAAGACTTCATTAGAAGAGATTGATCCATTTACATATTGGATGTTGGAGCGATTAGAAGTTTGGTTAAAGCATTATGATGGAGATAAATTCACAGTAGATGCTGATTCTTGTGAATTACCAGATAATGAGATTGTAAAGTATAAATTACCGTATAATCCAATTACCTCTATATTAGAGCAACAAGTAGGGTTTCCATTAGTATCTTGTTATAAAGTTTCATCAATAACATACGAACATACGCTTACAAGATACTCAACGAAATGTATATACAACATTACATATACATTGCCTGCATTATCGGCTGCACAAAAGGAATTAATGGTTCCTCATATGAAAGCAGTTGAGGATATAATTACTGCAAAATTTGAACGTCCTGGAGAATATTTTGGAAATGAATATTCTGGAGTTCAAGAAATTAATCATCAAGAAACTACAATATCTGCTTTACAATTAGATGATGCGACAAACTTATATTTGCCTACATTAATTATGAAGTATGAAGTTAAGTTCCGTGAAGAATTTAATATTACTGGATTAAGTCCATTAGAAGGTGTTGATGTTAGTCAAGATCTAGACGGAATGGAAGATGTCTTTCAAACATCAATAGATTTTGATCTATAAAAAACAAGAAGGAAAAAGAAGAAATGACAATATTTAAAAAAACTCTAAAAGTAAAAGCTGTTGAAGGAAAATTGCAGCCACGATTTGATGCATTTGATTCTGGTATAATGCGTTTTGTAGGATGTAAATTTGATCCTGAATTACCTGGGTTTGTGGCTTCTGGAATAGAAGAGATACCTTATCAAGCTGAATATGTAAAGGCTGTTAAGGAAGGCGATTTAGAGGCTGCCGACGAAGAAACGGCTAAATTATGTGGCATAAAATTCAATAAACAACTTGTTGAAAAGAAATAAAAAGGATTAATATATGGCAACTCCAATTTCATTGATCGGCATATCAACAAATGATTATGTTCCGGGCGTTTATATTCAAACAGATTTCGCTGCTGGTGCTGCCTCATCTGGTGGAACGGCTTACACTGCTATCATACTAGGTAATAAATTATCTGCTGGTAGTGCTACTGAGGATACGGTTATTTACGGTCCAGATACGTCTACTCCAATGACTTCTGTATCTGATGCTGAAGCATTATTCGGTCATGGTTCAGAACTTGCTAGAGGCGTAGCTCGCTTTATGGCTGTTAATAAATCTACTTCATTATATGCTTTAGCTGTAAAAGAAGGTACTTCTGCTGTCGCTGCTAAATTAGATATTACATTAACTGGCACGGCTACTTCTGCTGGTATGGTTCGTATTTATGTTGGTGATGAATTTACTGACGCTGGATTTATTAAAGGTGATTTAGCTGCCGATGTAGCTACTTTAGTAGCTGCTCAAGTTAATGCCAAACAATCATGGGCTGTATCTGCTGTTGCGGTATCAGGTAAGGTTACGTTAACCGCCAAGAACAAAGGATTAAGAGGTAATGATTTGCGTGCTTTTACTCAAGTATCTGGCACTGGCATAGCTTCTGACGTTCTTGTTTCAACTAAATTGGCTGGTGGAACGGTATCTGATGATGTAACTACGGCTCTTGCTACGATGTTAGGAAAGAGATTTTACTACATAATTACTCCATTCAATGATGCTACCAACTTAGGTAAAGTATCAGATCAAATTGCTCAAGAGGCGTTACCAATTAACGGTCGTAGACAAAGAATGTTTGCCGGAACTTCTGATACATTAGCTAATTCAATTACTCTATCTACTGGATTGAATTCAGAAAGATCAGAATTAGTCTGGTCATTGGAATCGGACTTGTCTAGCTGCGAATTAGCTTCATATACTGCTGGTGTATATTCATTAGAAGAAGCTCAAGCTGTTCCTCGCTGTAACTTTGCGTTCTATGGTCAAACTCCATCTACATCAAATATCTGGAGAATGAAAGCTCCTAATAGTGCAGCTACTCCTACTCGTTCACAGGTTAGTTCAGCTTTGAATTCAGGATTAACTCCTATTGTTCCTGGTATTGCTGGTTCAACATCTATTTCTACGAGAGTTACTACTAGATTCTTAAGCAATGGTGTTACTGATTATCGTATTCGTGAAGCTAGCAAGGTAACTATTGAAGACTTCTTCGCTGATGATTTGGTCGTTCAAGTTTATGCCGCAATGGACGGCAAGCTAATTCAAGATGATCCTATTTCCGGTGCTCCTGAACCTGCGCCAAATGTTGCAACTCCAAGAAATCTTAAAGCTGTAATTAATGGTAATATTCGCGATTACTTTGATAAAGGTCTATTAGAGAATCCTGGTCAAACAATTGCTGATACGATTGTTCAACGCGAAGCTTCACCTGCGAATAGAATGTCTGCTAGAATACCTCTACAAACGGCATTTGCCTGGACGCAATCAACCATCAAAATTGAGCAAATTCGCTAATATAAGAAGGGATTAAAATGGCTAATAAAATTTATACAAGTGCTGCATTATACATAAATAACCAATTGCTTTCAGAGGCTATTGATTTAACAATTAACTTCAACGGCAATCATCAGCGCGTATCTACGATGGCTCGCGGTTTTGCTGGAATGAGCAAGGGCGCTCCTGTTCTTGAGATCAGTTGCAACAATGCGACTCCAGAGGCTGGCTTTGAGTTTGACCCAAGCATTTATATTAATAACGTTCAAGAGATAAAAATTACTGTATTTGCTGCTGGACAAACTTTAACGACCAAAGGATTCATTGAATCAGGTTCGTTTACTAAAGGCGTTGATAGCGCCGCGTCATTATCTATGTCCTTCGTCGGACCTCCTGCTATCTGGGAGTAGGCAATAATCAATAATCAATAAATAAAAAACATATAATAAGCAGCCCTTATTATATTATATAAATAATCTCGACGGCGGTTGAGAGCAAGATACTATTCTTTCTTCTTCTTATGGTATTTTGTTCTTGACTGCCGTATTTTTATTTGCATAATTTGATATAATATAAATGAAAACAAAATTCAAATTGAATGATGATGTTCTAGTGAGAAAGTTATTGGAGTTGCCATTTCCTACTTTTAAACTTGATTTCAAAATTCCTGGATTTGATAAGAGTTTGTATGTAAGAGCATTATCATCATCTGATTATGGTTCCGATTCAAATATGTATAATTCTCCAGGATTGCTTATGAAATCTGTTTTATTGCCTAGTGGTAAAAAAGCATTTACTAATAAAAAAATAATTGAGAATATGTATTCATCAGAGATAAAAATTTTAACAAATGAAGTTAAAGATAAATTAAATGAAATCGGACCAACATTTGCAACTGTAGATTATAGTAAATTAAAAAAGAGAATAATTGAGGGCGTAAACCATAAATCAAATAATCAATTGATTACATTGCTTGGACAGTGTTTTGATGTGAAAACATTAGGAAACAATGTTATATTTTTGGATAGACCTGAATTATACTTTAATACAAAAAAAGATTTATTAGATTGTCATATGATGGTTTATTGTGTTTGCAGGGATTTGTTTTTAGATAAATCAATAAATAAGGGTTAATTATGTTTGAGCAACAAGAAGAAAATATTGAAAAGTCAGAATTAGAACTAGCAATTGAAAATCGTGAGCGTAAATGCATAGAATTTAATGTTCCTAATATATTAGGTGGACAAAAAGTTCCACTTGGTAAGTTAAGAATTAGATTAGCAACTGAAGCTGAACAAACCAAAGCTGCTAGCAGAGCTTATGAGAAATATTTGAAATCAGATATCAAGCATGATGGTAATTCTGATATTCTTGAAAATATGAAAACTTGTCATATTTTACATTCCGTATGTTTGGATATCAATTCAGAATTGCCAGCGTTTAAAGCTGGTCCTGACTGGATGAGCAATAATTTGGGGGTTGATGAAATTGGTATTTTGCTAGCTAATTATAATGAAGTTCAAAGAAAATTTAATCCATCAAAACCAGAGTTTGATATTGATTCATTAAAGCAATTCTCTGCTTACTGTTCTGCAAATTCTGAATCAAGACAACCTAATAGATTTATAGAACAAATGCCAAGAGAAGGTTTAGCTGAAATAGCTGAAAGAATTGCTATTCTTTATGATCTTGAATCTAAGGACAATATTAAAACAATGGAACAATTGAGGCAGGCTAATGAAGAAATTGATAAGTTGAATGATGAATTGGCTAAATTAAAAGCCAAATCCAAAAAGGCTTAATATGGAAATTGATCTTGGACAAATATATAAAATAACTGCTGCTGGGAGGCAAGAGTTAAAGAACATTGATCGCAAGATGCGTCACGCGGTTGTTAATGCAGCTAATTATGAGAAGGCGACACATACTTATATTAATAGAACTGGTAATTTAGAAAAATCAACCAAAGGTATTGTTCGTAAATCTGGAGATGAATTTGATGCTTATTTGGTAATGGATATGTATTATGCTTCATTTGTTAATAATTTAGGTTATTCAAATATTGATGAAGCATATAAAATGATGATTGATGACATTGAGAATTATTTATCTTCGCGAGGCTTTTAAAGGAATATTATGGGAGCAATTAATTTTGATTTTAAAGCCAATGGAATTGGAGATGTCGAAAAAGCATTTACCTCTGTAGAAAGGGCTGCACAAAAATATAAAAGGACTTCTGAGGAAGCTGCTAGGTCTGCAAAAAAAGCGTATGGTGAAATGGCTACTGCTAATATGACAGCCGAACAAAAGGCTACAAAAGAAGCATTAAAGGCTAGTAAACAAAAGATAAGTGCGTATGAAAAGGCGGCAAAAGCTGCTAGAAATGCCGCTGAAAAAGAGACTGAATTTCAATTGAGACAATATGAAAAACAGGCTAATGCTCATAAAAAAATGTTAGATAAGCGTGCCAAAGATTCTCAAGCTATGAGATCTAAAATAATGGGTGGAATTGGTTTAGGTCTTGCTGGAGCCGCCTTAGGTTTTGGTGCTATTGCTGCTTCATCTATTAAAACTTTAATGAGTCAAGATTTAAAAGCTAGAAAGATATCTGTAGCTAATAGAGGTTACGGTGAAGCTGGATTAGATCCTCAAAAAATATTAGATAAATCAGCATCTATTACTTCAAAAAATGGAACAATTACTGGCGATGATGCTTTAGCTGGAATTGGATCTTTGGCTGAAAAAGTAGGTATGGATAAGTCAATGGAATGGTCTGATGCTGTAGCTACTGCGGCACAAGCTGCCGGAACATCTATGGAAGATATGGCTGACCTTGCTGGTGATTTAGCTAAAAAATTAAACATTACTGATTTGGATACATTCAAAGAATCACTAGCCGCTTTAGTTCAAACTTCAAAAGAAGGTGGTGTTGATTTCAATACTCTTGGAGATGACTTTGGTAAATTATTGATTGCATCTAAGGGTGTAATGGATATGGCTGATGATCCAGTTAAGAATATTAAAACAATTCAAGGATTAACTAATTTAGGTATGGCTGGTTCTGGTAAAAGAGGAGAGGCTACAGCTGCAACCGAAGCATTTTTAAATGGAATGGGTGATGCTGCTACAGTAGGAAGATTATCACAAAATGGAATTAAAACTACTGGTAAAAGTCCAAAAGATGTAATTATGGATATTATCAAATCAACTGGTGGAGATATGTCTAAGATAACAGCATTAATTGGTAAAGATGCTGCCAAACTATTTACTGCTCCAGCAAAAGAATATAGTAATGCATTAAAGAATGGTGAAGATGCAACAAAGAAATTATCAGATGGATTAGATAAATCATTAAATGCAGTTTCAAGTTATACTGAAATACAAAGGGACGCCGCTGATATTGGAAAATCTTCGCAAGTACAATGGGATGCAGCAATGGAAAATGTAAAGAACGCATTTTTACCATTAATTCCTGCAATAACACAATTAGCTCCACATATTACATCTATTGTTAAATTAATGGCTGATGTAACAAAATTCTATGCTGAAATTTTTGGTAATGCAATAAATGATAGCGTAGATAAAACTGATGAAAGATTAGCTAGACACGAAAAAGAAAAAAAAGAAAACTTAGAAAAAGCTATAGCCGCAAGAAAAGAGACAGCTGCGCATAAAAAACTTGTATCTGAAGGAAAATCTGATCCAGTATTGGATAAATTACAAGATCAGCTAAAAGCTATTGGATTTACATCAACAAGAAGAGATCCTGGTTCTGTAAAATTATCCGAAGAGGAATTTAATAAAAAATATAATGAATTAAATCCAAGAAAAGAAGGTTTTTTTAGTGGACAATCAGAATCATCTTATGAAAAACAAAGAAAAATTGCTTGGGATGCTATTAATAATGCACCTGTTGGAGCTGGATTAGGTGATATTGGTTTAGGTGGTGTTGCATTTAAAACTCCTGAAATGATTAGTTTCATGGAGGATGCTTTAAAGAGAAATGGTAAGGCTTATCAAACTGTAGATCCAAATGTATCTCCATTAGCTCAAAATGCCGCAAGGTTTAATAATTTAGCTGCCAATACAGATAATCCAGCCATGGCTGCTGTATTTTCGCAACAATCAGCAGTATTTGCTGCTGCTGCTGATCAAATAGAAAAAGCTGGTGCTGCCGCTGCAAAGAGAATAGAGTCGGCACAAGTTGGTGAGAATAATCCAAATAAACCATTATAATAAGGAACATATGCCTTTTTTCAATAATTTTAAAGATACATTCGGAAATCCTTTTTCTAATGATTTGGTAGTATCCAATCCTAAAAAGATTAACAAAACACCTGGTCAATTTGTAGACGATGAATTAACCCGTTTGGAAGAATGCTTTATTACATCAGATAGATATACTGATGGTATATCATTTCCTACTATATCTATTACATCTTCTTTTAATCAAAGAATAGTAGAACACAATATAATGGATAGAAACGGTGCCATTTTAGAATCTACTGGTTTCGGAGCTATTAAATTTGATATCGAAGCTCCATTTTGTAATGGATTGGTAAAAGGTAAATATGAGAGTTGGGAGGACTTATATCCTAAAACATATAATGATGTAATTTCTATGTTATCAAATAGAAAAACATTTGTTTTCAATCATCCAGAATATGGGCTTAAGGATGTTAAGTGTTCTGCCTTTAAAACTGTATTAGATCCTAATTATAGGAATGGTGTTGTACTAAGTTTTTCATTAACTGTAGATTCAGAAAATATTGATGATGATAATAATAAAATAATAGAAGTTATATTATCTGAATCAAATGCATTAGCTCAAGACTTAGATAATAAAATAGCTTCTATAATTCCACCAATTGATCCTAATTTTTTCAAATTAAGTGGTTTTAATTCATTTCTTGATGGAATAAATAAAATAGGTTCATTTGCTGATCAATTTGGTTTACTTCAATCTCAGGCTTTTGGTATAATTGATAGAATGATTGGCTCTATAAATAGATTAACAGAAAGATATGATAATTCAGTTACACAATTAGGAAATGCTCCTGATAGATTGATTGCATCATTATTGAAAATTAAAAATAATACAATTATAAATGCATTTGAAGCAGATATTAAGCCATATAGAACATCTACTACAATGTCATTAAATCAATTATCTAAAGTTTTGAATAACGATATTTCAGATTTAATTAAACTAAATATTGGAATAAATAGATTTCCTATAATCCCTAAAAATACTGTGGTTATGTATTTAGATAACTCTTTAATTCCTAAAAATTTTGGCATTATTGAGGTATAATATTATGGAAAATAAAAATATTGAACAAGATGCTATTGAAATTTATTTAGTAAATAGACAAATTAATCCTAAACTTAAGGATAAAGATATTTATAATGATCCTGATAATAGTGAAGTTAAAAAAGATATTCCTTTAAAAAATATAATATCTTATTCATTTTCAGATAATTATACAGAGCCTTGTCAAAGCTTTAGTTTTAGCATCTATACAGATGATGTTAATGATTATGTTTTTAAAATTATTTCTGGACAAGTAATTAGAGCTACATTGAGAGGTAATTCTATATTTGCAGGTATTATTGATAATTTATCTATTTCTTATACTTCGTCAGGAACAATAATAACATACACTGGTAGAGATATGTTATCTAGATTAGTTAATAGCAATGTTGACCCTAATCTCAGAATCAAATCAGAACAAACAACAGAATCAGTAATTAATCCAATTTTAGATCTTTATGCAATTGGAACTTTGAGTGGAATTCCTACAATTAATTTTTATATATCGTCAGGTCTTGACACTGAATTAATTAAACCTTCGGAAATTAATGGATATAGAAAATTTTCTATATTAGGTGAAAAAACAAATGCAGTTTTCAGAAAGGTATTTGATCCAATTGCAACTAAAAAAGCTAAAGAAAAAGCACAATCATCTGCCACATCAAAATCTTATCAAACCGGAACTATTGCTACGATATCAAAAACAGAAGACAAATTTAAGTCAGTAAGATTATATACTGATGCTGATTCTAAATTAAAAAAACAACAACCACAGGTTGGAGAAGGAACTTATTCTTTCTTAAATAGACAATGTTCTTATAGTGGTAGTATATTAAAAGCAATAGTTGATGGTTCTGGAGCATTTTTATCATATCCATTATATGATGAAATGAACAAGGATTTTACTGGAGTTATTTATTGTGATAATTCTTTTGTAAATGATTATGATAAAAAAAATTATAAAAATGAAAGTTCAAATGTAATTAGTTGTGATTATAAATCTAGTTTTAATACTCAACCAAGTCACATTATTGCAGAAGGATATGGTGGTGGAGGTGAATTTGGAAGATCTAAATTCAAAGTTTTTATGATAAATGAATTAATGTCTTTCATCGCTATGGGATTATCTCCATCAATTGAGAGAGACATTAACGCATTTAAAAAATATGCAAAATATTATAAAGATGAAAAAGGTTTTACGCATTCTTATAATATTCCATTTAGAGATAATGTAGCTAGGACATTTTTATCCTCATACTATGGATATAATCCAGATGATTTTAAATCTAACGATCAGTCTAAAATTGATAAATCTACAAAAGCACTTGACGCTTTATTGGAACTCAGCAAAAAACAATATATTTATTGTCCAGTTTACATAAAGGATAATGAGGCTAAAGATATAAAATCATTGAGTAATAGAGTTATTAGAAAAATGTCGGAATTTCAAATAAAATCTCTTACATTAAAATATACAGTAATTGGTCATACATATAAATCTGCTAATAATTTACAAATACCTTGGATGAATAACACAATGGTGTTTGTTAGGGACGAAAAATTAAACATCAAAGGATGGTTTTGGATTAAAAACAGATCTTTTAAAAGAGATTTATCTGGCGGTATGACAACTGAATTAGAAATAATTCCTCCATACCTATTAGATCTTAAAGTTGATTTATAAAGGAAAAATATGTCTCAATACACAGATATAGCAAATATATTTAACCTAGGAAATGACATTCTTAATGTTGATAAATATGATAATGGAACCATTAAAGTTCAGCTTGGAAATTCTCAGGTAGAAGATGATGTTCAGACAGATGAAGCTGAATACTGGCAGCAACCAGGACTATTTTCACTGCCAGCAAAAGCTACACAAAATGATTCATCTTGTCAAGCAATATCTATTATTAATTCTGATTATGATATGATTATTGCTACTAGAGATATTAGGGCTAATTCATTGCATGATGATTTGGGTCCTGGTGAATTACAAATATTTGCTGGCGGTCCCGATAATAAAGGTATTTGTAAGATAACATTAAACAATGATAGTAAAGATACTCAATCAATTACTATTACAGTAAATGAGACAAGGATTGTTGTATCTAGCGACGGAAATGTCAAAATTGATGCTAAAAAAGTAGATATAGCCCAAGCCTCAGACTTTGCTGCTATGTCGGCAAAAGTAATGGATAATTTAACTAAAATAGCTGCTGATCTAAAAGCAATAGGAACTGCTGCCGGATCTCCAAGCGCTTATATTCCTTCTTCTGTTGCTGCTTCTGACACCAAAATATCTTAATTAATTAAAGGGATAAATATGAATAAATTAGGATTTGGACAATCATTTGTAGGATCATCAAGAGTAGGATATGGACGACCAGCCGATGCAAACTCTACTACAGCAAAATTGTATCTATTACCTGATGGAACAAAAGGTGATGCTGCATTAATTGATTTTGAAATTGGCGACTATGTCATTAATGAAAATGGTAATTTTGTAGGAACCCAATCTATTCCTAAGATGGTAAAACTTGCATTGCTAACAATGAAGAATAGCTCAATAGTTGACGACTTTGGTTTTGAAGCTAATGATTACACAGGACCAATTAATATACAAGTTATCCAAAAAGTTAAAAGAGGAGTTTTTTCAGCATTGAAGCATATGACAAGTAATAATCAAATTATGATTGTTGATGTTCAGGTTGATAGACCTAAAGATAATAAAGTTTCAATTATTGTTCAATGGCTTGACGTGCTAACAAATGAATTATCTACTACTGTGGTTATTTAATATAATATAAAGGCATTAACATATGGCGACATTTAAAACAAAAACTGCGGCAGAATTTAGAGATGATTTTTTAAGATCAGTATCAAATAGTTTAACTCTCATTGGTGGTATTAGTAATCCTCAAGTTGGCTATGGCACTGACCACTATATTATAGGAGAGGCTATTGGCAAAATAGCAGAAATGGCAAGTTATAATGCTATTGCTGCGGCTGATGCGCAAATGGCTGATACGGCTGTTGGCGAAGATTTGTATCGTATTGCAGCTATTTATGGTTTGTCATTAAGAAGCGCTGGTAGTTCTTTTGGTTATGTTAAATTAGAATCTACATTTTCTCCAATAGGCATAATTACTGGAATGCAATTGATAGATCCTAATGGATTAAAATATCAAGTTTCATCTGGCGGCTCTTTTAGTGATGGTGATTTAATTCCTATTATCTCAATTGACACTGGTGTTGGGTGCAATATTAAAGAAGGAACTTTAATGAAATGGGTTTCGCCTCCTGCTTATGTAAATCCAACTTGTAAAATTACCACTGGAGGTATGACTGGTGCTGTTGATGCCGAAAATGATGAAGGGTTAAGAACTAGAATTTATGATAGATTACGGGATCCACCTGGTGGCGGCAATGCTGCTCAACTTAATGCCAAAGCTGAGGAATCAACTACATTCGTTGAAAAGTCATTTTGTTATCCTGCTTTTAATGGTCCAAGCACTGTTTATGTTGCAGTTCAAACCGCTCCAACTACGACAAATAAAAGTAGAGAAATTGATCCATTAATTGTTGATGGAACTATTACAGCTAATGTTTATTCTTCTGTTTTTGAAGGCATGTCATTAACAGTCAAATCTGTAGTTGATTGTCCTACTGAAGTATCTATTGGACTTGCATTACCTACTTCATTATCTGCTAGTCCTCCTGGTAAGGGTGGCGGCTGGTTAGATGGGACACCATTTCCTCAATATGTCGCTAATGGATTTAGCCAAGTTGTATCGGTAGCAAATACTACTAAATTTACTGTTCAATCAAACTTTGCTCCTGTCGCTAAATTAAGTAAAATCGTATATATTGATAAGGAATGGAATAAAATACATTGTACAGTTCAATCATACAATGTTATTTCATTGGAACTATTTGAAATAGTTGTAGATAAACCCTGTGTTGGAATTACAGTTAATGACCATATATTTCCTGATGCTGTATTGATGGATACATACATTGATGGATTATTAGATTCATTTGCTGGTTTAGGTGCTGGAGAATTAATAACAAACATTCCTGGGCTATTACCGTTCTCATATCGCAGACCTTATGTTCAAGATTCTTGGACTCCAGATTTAGGACCTAATGTATTAAAGAATATAAATAGTTTACCTAATGTATTTGATAGTGATTGGTTTTATAGATCATTCGTTAAACCTCCACTTCCAACAAATGTAATGAATGGACCTTATATTTTAGTTCCAAAACCATCAAGAATTAGTTTCTATCCAAAGAAATAAAGAATTAAGGAAATTATGACATTACCTGATAAAAATAGTTACGCAAATTTAGGTGGAACTTTAATAAATTATTCTCCAGTGACAGATCCAAATACAGACTTAGGCGCTGATTCCTCAAATAGTATGAGGTCTGATGTAGCCAGTATGACGAGGACTGCTATACGTGCTTACGCCAGATTTAGTTCTGGTGGCGCAGAATGTTTTATCGACAATGGCAAATGTGATGCTGTATATGGCAATAACAGAATGACGTATCCAACTGGAGCAGTTACTTCGGCTAATTCCTGCACAATTACATTTCCGGAAAAGGTTGTTAATGACTTAGGAGAAGAGGTTTTTTTAAACTTAACTACTTCTTTTGTTAATATTGTAAGTTCATCTAGTATATCTAGTTTTACATTAAGATCAAATATTGTTGCGCCTAATCAAGTAGAAGTTAGTTGGTATGGCGCAAGTGATTTTAGTTTTAGCGCTACAGTATTTGTAATATAAGGGATTAACTATGTCATATAATTATTCGCCTATAGTATTTGGATCTGAATCTGGATTACAAGTAGAAGTATTATTAGACTCTTTAAAAGCGTCTATGGGTTCTGCATTTGATCCAAAAGAAGGTTCAATTATATGGATTTATCTTGAGGCTATTGCTAGGGTTTTTGATGGCGTTTTAAAGCAAAATGAAAGATTAGCTAATCAATCTAACCCAGATAAGATGATAGAATCTATTCCAAGGTGGGAGGCTATTCTAGGATTAACACCATCTCCAAACGCTACTGCGATTGAAAGGCGAGCAGCCATTAAATATAAATTTAGCTTGTTGGCTTCTCCTACTCATCAAGTTATTTCTGATTTATTAAAGAATATACTTGGTGAAGATGTATTTGTAAAAATAATAAATATAAGTCAATCTGAGGCGAATAAAGCTGTTCCTGGTGGCGGTGTGGTTCCAGGTGGTGAAACATTAGATAATGATGATTGGCACTCTACAGTATCACACATTCCTATTTTGGTTAAAAAGCCAGATAATATGGAAATTCAAGATTTATATACTACTGTTGGTTTGATTTTTCAATATTTACCAGGATTGATGTCATCTTGGACTACATATTCTTATATCATGTATAATAGTAATGATGAATGTGGTTTTATATTAGATGAAGAAAATAACCTGAATTGGCAATTTTTCTGTCCTGGAGAATAAAAGATTATAAAGGAATAAATTATGACAATACCTAAAGTTAAGCCGTTTGGATGGGGCGCGTTTGAGAAATTAACAAGTGCCGAAATTACAACAATAGATGAGCATACTACATGGGCGCTGGATAAGCGTGCTGGTGAATCTGATACTTTGGATTCTCATGTGTTTGTTTCTGATAATATCACGATGTATCCTGGATCTCTATTAGATGGTGAAGATTATGATATTCTGATGACTGGAGTTTCAACTTTAACATTGACGGATACTACAAAGGTTGAATTAGATAGTTCTACGGAAATCAATTTACATAATAGTGCAAGTATTAATTTATATGATTCGGCTAAAATATTTGGTGAATCATTAATAAAAATAGATGCTGGTAGCCCAGGAATAAATACTCAAATTGAATTACGAACTGCAAGTTCTACATCTGGCACTATGCATGGTGCTATTATTATGTCAGACAGAATTGCAACCGAATTACCAATTACACAAGATAAAATTTATAATCCATTTACTGCTGGCGCTTTAATTGGAACAGTTAGTGCTGCAAATACACATTTTATTGATATTGGCATTTTATCTCCAGCATCTGGAACATCATTTAAATTGACATTAACTAATTTAGTATTAAATGCCGAATATAAAGTAAGTTTTTATACTGGTCCAACACAAGATGAAATGAGATGGAGCCCAGAGGTTTATGGCACTTTTAGTACTGTTGTTTTACCAAATAAAAGATATTTATTTAGCATGATTTATAATAAACTAGTTGAAGAATCTGTTGGATCATTAAAAGTAATGTCTGTTACTAGTTGGGATCCGGTAGCTTAATAATAAGAAGAAAAGGAATATAAATTATGACATCTCCAAGCGTAAAAGTAAACGGAACTGAACCAATTAATGGCGTAGTTGTTCCTCCAAATACATCTGTATCTATTGAATTAATGGATACTGCTGGCGTCACTGTATGGGACCTAAAATGTCTCACGACAGATGATGGTCAATCAGCCGATGCAGTAAATTCAACTGTAAGTATTGATCATATTACAAAAACTGCAACATTTGATATGCCTGTGGCTGTTGGGTCTTCATTAATATTTGAATCAAAAGTTAATAATGGCTATGATATAAATGGCGTTTCTGATCCATCATTAACTACTACATTCAAAGTATTATCACTAACTTCTGCTGGACTTAGATTAGCAGCTTTTAATGAGAGTATGGAAGATGATCCTGAATTCGGATGGACCAAAGTATTAAACGACACTGTTAGATCTGTAGGTGGAGGAACTACTGTTGTTGCCGGTGATGGTTTAGTTCAATCTGGTGTTAATCTTAAGATTGGACAAAACGCCGACAATTCAATTTTAATTAATGCTCATGATATTCAATTAAACCCAACTGTTATTAATGCAAAAGCTGATAACACAATTAATATTACAGCTGGTAATGGATTAACAGGAGGTGGCGATTTAACTGCAAACAGAACTTTAGCCGTTTTGGCTGCTGATTCGTCTGTAGATGTATCCGCTGGAGGAATTAAAGTTAATACAATAACAGATTTGATACATGGAAATAGAGCCGGTGGAACACTTCATGCTGATGCAACTATTTCAGTATCAGGATTTATGTCTGCTGTAGACAAGTCTAAATTAGATAATGCGACTTCTGCCGCTACTGCTTCTACTTTAGCATTAAGAAATGCAGCTGGTAAATTGCTGGCTACTTCTTTTGAAAATAATGCTGGTTCTGATACATTAATAAAAGCAAATGGAACTAATAATGCTATTTTAGATTGCGGTTCTGGCTCAGCTGTTTCAGTATTAAGATATAATGGAAATAATGTATTAGCAGCTTCGTCATCAGGAATTGTTGCTTATTCTCAGATAATGTTTTCAGGAGTTTTTGATGGTAAAATATCTGCTTTTGCTACTGAGTCAGGTACTGGCAAAAATCTAACTGTAGAAGCTCAATCAGTAATTACTGGAGCTGGAACTGGAGGAAATTTAATATTAAATTCTGGCAACGGAACTACTGATGCTGGTAATATTGAAATTAACAGAGGAACTGTTAATAAAATTACTATTGATGCTACTGGATCAACTTTTGGATTTAATTCAACAAATTATATTCGCGCAGATAATTTCGATGTTATTAGAGTTTACAATAACGGCGTAAATACTATAGCCGCATCTGATGCGGAAGTATATATTGCTCCAACTCTAAGAGTTAATAGATTACAAAAAGGAGTTTTGTCAGTTGTTACGGACTCAACCGCTTCATACAATATTGATTTATCAAATGATAACATATTTGAGATCCAATTGGCAGGAACTGTAACCAAGACAATAACTCATAGCGGAGGTTTAACTGGTCAAGAATGTACTATTATTTTCAAGAAAGGAGCTTCAACTGTTCCTGGATTAACTCTTACAGGATTTAATCTAACTTATGTTGGATCTCCTGCCTCTACTTTTGGGGCTGCTGGAATTATCAACATTAGTGGCTATATGCTTTCTGGTAACTTCTATGTTACGCATTTCCAGGCGCCATAATCAAATAAACAAATGAATTGAGGAAATTAAAATGGATCAAATGTTAGCAATATTAGCACAAAATGGTGTATTAGGTATTGTAGCAGCAGTATTAATATTTGCTGTTCAATACCTGTATAAACAAATGTCAGATACACAAAAAGCAAGAATTGACGACTTGTCAAAGTTTTCAACAACTCTTGTTGATGAATTAACAAAAGCAAACGAAAGTTTTAAGAAAGTTGCTGACTTAATCACAAAGACTGGAAGCTCAGC
Source organism: uncultured Cellvibrionaceae bacterium (assembly GCA_964542655.1). GTDB lineage: Bacteria > Pseudomonadota > Gammaproteobacteria > Pseudomonadales > Cellvibrionaceae > Cellvibrio. Next base: position 9,744 of record CAZIWB010000071.1, on the reverse strand, counting down.
CGATCTTCAAAATCAAACTTTAATCAATCAATTGAATAATATAAAAGAGCTTATTAGTTCGTTAAAAGACATTCTTAATAAGAAATAAGGGAGCAAGTATTATGTCGAAGAAAGATAAGTTGGACAAGGCAATTAGTGATTTTGAAGATATTTTGAATAAAGTTAGATCTGGTAGCGACGAACATAAAAAGCTGCTTAAAGCTATTGAAGCAGAGTTAAAGAAAATGTCTTATTCTGATATTTTAGCACTTAAGCAGCTTAATGAAGCTAATTACTCCAAATAATTTAAATAGAATTATTGTATTTATCTTTTATAATATTTGGCTGCCAGTTTTCTATTGATTCTGGCAGTTCATTTTTTAATGAAGATAATGCTTCTTTTGGAACTTTAAATCCACGTAATTTATGCAAAAGAATAGCATATTGTTTTTCCGTAAAAAAGAAGTTTGATTTTGTTTTATTGGAATATGGAGTAAAGAATTCAGTTGCTTTATCATTCATGCAATAAATATGATAAGCTCTTTCTTTTTTAAAGTAAGTGGAAATATAAGCAGGAACATTACAAGCGTCAGCAATTGATATTAATATGTTTAATCGATAAAGATCTATTTGTTCTCCTGGGTTTTTAAAATCCACAATAGCAGATGGTTTCTTTCCATTGAATTCCAGGAACGGATTGCAATCATCCGTCTCTAGACAATCTATATCCATTAGTTGCAAGCGTCCTAATTTTCTATGTGCCTCTTGCTGATCAGACGATCTTTCGGCATATTGTTTTCTAATAGGAGGACATTTATCAATTTGAGGATTGAACTCATATCCTGGAGCGTCTACTTTGTTAATAATATTAATTACATCATTTAAATTCATCATAATTAGATGATTAAATATGCAATGAAAAAAAAAGGAATAAATGCTTGTCAATACAATTAAAACAGAAATAACATC
>CAZIWB010000071.1:0-8696 GCA_964542655.1 uncultured Cellvibrionaceae bacterium | reverse complement strand
AATGAAGTTCCAAGTAAGGACGCTATTGGAGTCCTATTTAGTCAGTGTATTATAGAAAATGGATACGGCATGAAGTCTTGTTACAATTATAATGTTGGTAATGTTAAGTATGATGGTAAATCAAATGTAGATTATTACAAACAAACTGGTGTGTGGGAGATAATTAACGGCAAGAAAGTAATTCTAGATAAAGAGAATCCAGGTGCTTGGTTCCGCTCTTTCGATTCGGTCGAAGAAGGTTTAAAATTCCATTTAGACCTGTTAAAAAATAGAAAATATAAGTCTGCCTGGAAGTATGTAATTGCTGGCGATATGTCAGGATTTGTAAAAGATTTAAAATCTCATAAATACTTTACAGCATCGCTTGAATCATATTTATCTGCCACTAATTCTATATTTAGTAAATACAAATCTCAGCAATTGTTTGAAAGAGTTTTATCTAATGCTGCTGATACATATCTAGATAATACCGGAGATTCTGATATTTGGTATGAAATATTAAATAAAAAAATAATATAAATGGAGAAAAAAGAAAAATGAATAAATTAATTGTATTTGATTTTGATGGCGTGCTAGCAGATCTCAAAAAGGTTCATTATGAGTCTTTGAATGAAGCCTTATTAAAACATAAGTATAATCCAATAAGTTTGGAGGATCATTATCTGAAATATGATGGACTAAGCACTAAAACGAAATTGTCAATGTTAGATGTTAAAAAAGCTGATATTAATAAAATATTCAAAGACAAACAACTTTTTACAATAGAAGAAGTTAAAAAACTAAATAAAGATCAAAATATTATTGATTGTATTGCATCTTGCAAAAAGACCTTTGAACATATTGTCGTGGCGTCAAATGCCATCAGGAATACGCTTGTAGAGGGTCTTAAAGCTATTGGGATATTAGAACAGATAGACCTAATATTATCGAATGAAGACGTTATTAATGGCAAGCCTGACCCAGCAATTTACGTTAAAGCTATGGCTCACTTTGGCGCAAATTGTCTCAATACAGTAATTGTAGAAGATTCACCTCACGGGCTAAAAGCGGCACAATTATCAGGATGTAGAGTTGTTAATGCTAATGATACATTATCTGGAAAATTCAAATTAATAGATTGTATTGAAAAGGTTATGAATCAAGAAAGGTCTATTGATATTAAATGGATAGACAAGAGATTAAATGTAGTAATACCAATGGCTGGACGCGGCAAAAGATTCAGTGAAGCTGGATTTAAATTACCAAAGCCTATGATTGATGTTGCTGGTAAACCAATGATCCAAAGAGTTGTTGAGTCTTTAAATATAGATGCTCAATACCATTTCATTGTTGATAAGACAGATTTCTATACATATGGTATGGAAAATGTATTACGCAAAGTTGTTCCTGATTGCAATATTATTAAATTTCCAAGAAAAACAGCAGGTGCATTAAATTCCGTTCTATTATCTGATATTTATATTAATAAAGATGAACCTATACTTATTGCTAACTCTGACCAAATCATGACTTGGAATAGTCTGGATGTAATGTATAAAATCTTTAATGATTTATGCCATGCTGGTTTAATTACTTTCACGGATGATAGAAGTGAAGAAGATGTAAAAAAGAATCCATTATGGAGTTTTTGCAAAACAGATAAATTAGGATTAGTTTCAGAGGTAATTGAAAAACAATATTGTGGAAGTCAAGCAGCTAATACTGGATTATATTTTTGCAAAAGAGCAGGCGATTTCTTCAAAGCTGCTGAAATGGTAATACAGAAAAAGATTCGAATTAATAATGAATTTTATGTCTCTAGTGCATTTGATTGGCTATGCAAAAATTCTGATAATGTTGTAAAAGAATTTAGAATAAATAATGATGAATTCCACCCAGTAGGAACACCAGAGCAATTACAAGTCTATATGAATAAATTCCATCCAGATTATGATGCAGAAAAACAAGAAATTCCAAATAGGTTTCAATATCCTAATTGGAATAAATATGCTCTAATTAAATAGATTAATATAACGTTTTAATTATATGTGGAACCTTTGGTATTTCTGGATTGAACATCTTAGGAATACCATCTGAGTTTTTTCTACAATTTACTTTACTGCCATCAGTTCTTCTTAATATATATTCTATATTAAAGAATCTAAATTGGCTACTGTCTATTTTTTGCAATAGATGCTCTAGTAAAATTGCCTCTGGTCTTCCGCCAGTTTTCACAAAATTCAGATTATTAAAGTTGTCAAAACATTCAGCATAATGAGTCATTGTTTGATTTGATCCAAATGCAAATTGATCGTTAATACCTGCATAATGACCAAAATCAGGAATATAGATTAAATTATTATCTTTTGCATTTACTAAGTCTGTTGTTTGTATTTCTGATTCATTATTAATAAGAATATCTGGTCTTAGTCGAAATATTATATCATATTGGAAATTATTTTCTTTTTCATATTCTCTGCGCATTTTATCTGCTGATGATATTTTATAGAACAGATTTCCAATTCCATTTAATCCATGTCTATCATGTCCAATTATAGATTCATATTGAATTCCTTTATCATTTAAAAAAGGTTCTATATGGATCTTTTTTGTATTTAAAGCTATTTGAATAATATCTTTAATGGATTCTGTTTTTACACAGGATTTCAAATCTATTGTGTCCCATGTGTCAAGGAATACATCAGCATTAAATTTATCTATTATTTTGGATCTTAGCGTTGGATAGGTTATTTTCCATGACCTTAGGTGTGCGGACATACAAATGGCTACTTTCATATTTACCTTAATAAGTTATAAATTTCAATCTTCTTTAAGAACATATCTCTTAAATTATCTATATAGCTTGGATCTTTTATCTTTGATACATCAAATGAATTATCATAAGGGATTGATTGGAACATATCAAACATCCTATACAATCCTGGACTAATTTGTTTGTATTCTATTTGAATGCATTTGTCAATAATATATCTCACAACAATTGTTGAATTAAATTTCAATTTATTATTGGTTTTCAATGTGAGTTGATATCCAACAAAATCGCTTCCAGAAAATAGATATGATATTTTCTTTAATGAAGAATTTCTGCTGTGATTGCAATTAATAGCTCTTGAATGAAGAACTCTTTTTCTATTATTAGTATCTACATAACTAACTGGATTATATTTAAATAGTCTATTACATATTAAACAAGATTTAGGAATCATACAAATACCTCCGATATAAATAGCTTCTTTTTTGCTATTATTATGTTCGATTTAATGCTATTTATATAATTATTATTATCAATTCTATCAATATAATATTTTATTGTAATAGATTCATTCTGCTCAAATGGGTTCTTTTTAGCAATAAATGTTGCATTATTATTGATATTAGAATTAAAGAAACAATAACAATATTCTGCTTGATTAATTGTAATTGATCCTATTATATTATTTGAATGCAATACTTTTAATAAATGATCTCCAGATAACTGTCCATTAAAGCAATATTTGACATTTTTTCTATAAATTGCCGCTGGAATTAAGATATCATCACAAATAGCACAAATCATATTCATATGCTAAATTATGCAGAAACAAAAAAAACCACCAAGCCGAATTGCCTGGTGGTATCAATGAATATGCATGTTATTACTTACTATAGCCTATTTGAGAAACTATAGCGTCAAGTATATATCCGCATCTTGCTAGATTTTTGCTAGATTTAGAAGATTATTTTAAAATAATTTCATTGTTATCTGGCATCTTTTCAAATCTTTTGCAATCAATTTCTGGTGGAAGTAGTGAACCCAGACCAGGAATAAGATTGCTTGAACCTTCAATTAAACCTTTTTGCGCTAAGCATAATTGCTTAACTTGCTCATTACTGATCTATATCAAAAAATTTTAATAAATAATTAGATTGTTGATAACCATTATACCACACATTATCATGGTAACTTTCATAATCAAAACCATCAAAAACTCCAAATCCATAAATATAATTAGTTTCACTAATCTCATTGAAAAATAAATTTAATTTTACAATTTCTAAAGTTGATTTATTTAATATAATTTTAATATCATGACTTATTATGTCATTTTCTTTTTCATAATTGGGCGGAGTTTTATTACAACAATCAAATTTAATAAAATTAACGTCTTTAGCTACATAATCAATATTAGCTATTGGACATTCAATTAAATCATAATTACAAATTGGACATTTTAAATTTAAATCATTCATATTTATATCCTATGCAGCAGCATACTTACAACCATAACTCACCAAGTGACTTTTGTCAAGAGGTTGCTCACATTATAACTTCTCACATGTTAATTTTGTTAAAATTCCATATTTATCAAATGCAGTTTTCTGAACAATTGAATTCAATTCATCAAATGATGTTTTGAATATATTATCAATATTTGATGTTTTATCATTAGCCAATGGAATCATTGTAAATCCGTCGTGTTGGAATACCATTACTCTATACTTTCTCTGAGATTTTGCATGGTCAAATATTACAGAAACTATATCTAATTCCTTAGCTTGAATTAGACAAGATAATATTGAAGATGGCTTATGTTCAGATATAAAATACTTTTTTCCAAAACAATCAATGGCAAATCCATCTTCTACAATTTTATTTATTAGATTATCTCTTAAACTTAATAATTCAACAAAAATTGGGTGATTTAGCAATATTGAAAAATCTCTTGCGTTTGGGTCTGGCTTTTTCTGATATTTTCTATTTGAATCAAATACAAACCCTGTTTTTAGTAATGTAGTTAGGTTTGACTTGCTCATTCCAAAACAAATAGAATAAATTGCACGTTTCCAACGAAGTTTATCTTCAGTTTTATCATAATTAATATTATTGTCTTTTAAATACTTTTCAATATTATTCCAAATAGATTTTTCCTCAAATACTTCTGAATTCATTGATTTTTCTATAAATTCAAGAGTTTTTGGTGCCTTAAGTTCATTTGCCAAAATAGCAAGCTGTGATGACTGTAAGTCAATTTCATACATTCCTTGACATAAAACTTTTCTAATTTCTTTACTAATTGAACTTAATGAAGCTTTAATTGAAAACATTCTTACAGAATTTTCAGCAGGAACATAATATCCAGCACAATTTTCTTCAAGTTCGTTACACAATATCATATTGTATTTAACTTGTTCTCTATTCCAAGTACCAGAAGTCCATTTGTTATTATTAAAAGTTCTTGCTTCAGGTATATTTTCTTGAATTGTTTTAAATAAAGCTGGATTTAATGAATTCATATAATTAAACACTTTCTGTTGTGCATAATTCATTTTAAATTCATTTTCAGCTTTCTTTAGGAATTTAATTTCTTCATTATTACAAAAATTTTTGCTTTTTCCAGTAAATAGATCAACTTTAATATCATTACAGCATTTGGTTAAGCAATTAAAGTCTGAAGAGTCTAGACCATCATTATAAACACGTCTACAGTAATCTTTATCCCAGCCAGAATATTCAAAATTAGTAAATATTGTTTTATAACGATCAAGTATGTGCTTAGCTACATAATTGTTTCCATAAAACTCTTTTTCTTTTCCTTCTAATACAGCTAAATTCTTTTGAGAAATTATTTGTTCATCTCCACCGAAATATCCATATGATTTACAAACCAGGTGTAAATAACCAAACAGTTTAAGTAAATCTTTGTTTTTCTTTTCAAATAATAATGGATATTTTGACTTAAAATGCTCTCTGGCAGATTCAGAAATTTTTACATATTTTGGATAAAAGACATTTTTTAAATTATTGGACAGTGCTATCATTTTGAACTCCTTGTTTTAATAGCTAAGTATTGCTACATTTAAATAAATTATAGAATATTACATTGATAAATATTTATCGAAATTTGGAATTGAGAATATTAAAGATGGATCTTTTTCTTGAATTCTTAGAAACATAATTCTGTATTTATAAAGTGCATTTTCATTTTCGCTTAATGAATAATATCCATTATTTAATAATAAAACATTTTCTCTAATCAATTGACTTATTTTAAATTTAAATGAGAGTTCTGTATGCCTTTTAGTTTTAAAATCTTCATTAAATAAATAATCAGGAACTGTTTGATAAATTTCATAAAGTTGCTTATAATTCATTTTTCCATAAACTTTTATTGAGGCTATTGAAATTATTGCAGGGCTAATTTCAGCCATTAGTGGTCTCTTTCTATTTGGTTGAATTTCAAAATCTTTACAAAAATCCAATATAAAAGATTCATTAAACCTAATTTTATCATCTTTAATTATTGACTTTGATTTTGAAACAATTTCCTTTTTTATTAATTTTTCTGAAATATTTGTATTTGTTAGGTTTTTAATTCCTTCATTGATTAAAAATGTAATAAATGTAGATTTTGTTGGTTTGGCAAAATTTATCTCATCGCAGTGTTTTTGAAATAACTGATCAATTTCAACATTTAATTTTGCAGGCAATTGATATGCAAAGCGCCCATCATCTCTGTAAGACATAATTTCCATAATTCATCCTTAATTGGATTTTTTGAAACATAAGCTGTTTGACTGGTGGTGTCAACACCTCGTAATTAAAATAAATCAAACTGCAAAAAAAAAACGGGATATGCAATAGATTATTAATATTAATATAGATAATGGAATGAATCAAGGATAACATGGGACATTATAATCAGATAGAATTACATCAAAATGGTATTATCAGAATCAATACAGGACTAACATGGGACACATATCCTACTTACGTAAATCACACCATTAATAATCATTACTAAACCCTTTAAAACAAGTCATTTCAGCACATTTTGCCGGATTTCAAAAATCACCAACTTTTCCGGATTTGCTCCAAAAGCGGTGGGATGATGTACGTTGATGTAGTATAAAATAACCAAACCAGTCATGCTGACATATATTAACAAAAATGAATTCAAATAAATCAACCACTTCCATCCTAGCTCTGGACGTCTCCTCATCATACATTGGCTATGCTCATTTTGCCATAAATTTAACCAATTGCTACAGCCTCCAGGAAGCATCTTACCTCCTTCCAGGATCCAGCGCCAACATAACATCAGCTAAAGCCATAAAAAGCCTTCCAGCTACCATAAAATTGTACAACACACAGATCAAAATAACAGAATTATTTCAAAGAATTCAACCCACCCATATTTATATGGAAAAACACATTCCATTTTTAAAGAATAAATCTTCCGCAAATACCATAATTACATTAGCTGTATACAATCAGATGGTCCAGACAGCAGCATACACCTATTTTCTTGCCACGGAATCGCCCCTTCCTGCCTTCGCCGAAACAATTGCCATCCAGACTATCCGAGCAAAATTAAAAAATATATACAGCCTCCCAGCGCCTCCTCATAAAGAGGACCTGCCAGCCTTATTTAAACAAAATATTCCAAATTATCCAGAATTGACATACAATAGGAATGGTAAACTAAATCCGCAAAATTACGACATTGCTGACGCTACTGCTGTGGGATTGACAGCAATAAATAAATTTCATATCAATAATTAAACATTATATAGTAATCTAAAACATAAACCCAAACAAAGGGATCTATTTCGATTGATTTATTTCAGTTTAGAAATGTAATATATATTATTTGTCCGAATACCAACAACTAAAGATCTTAGCATGAAATATTTACCAATACTACTCCTTACATCCTGTCTCTCATTTTCCGCAAAATACAACATTTTATTTGACAAAACAGAATCTATATATTATAAAATTAATAACACCTGCTCTACAGCTTTCCAAAATTCTACAAATAAACAACAATTTTTCCAAATTGACGCCATTTGCACAACCGCCCAAACAGATTATTTGAAAATAAAAGACCAATTAATCATTATAAATAAAACAAAAGACGATAATCAAATTCCTATAATAGATAATAACATAAACAATATAGATAATAAATTAAATAGGTTAAAGGATTTATGATAAATACATTATTCAAAATATTAGAACTTGCTGACAAAATAATCTCATTAGCAGAAAGAGTAAGTGATCTAAATAACCAACCAATGAAAGATCCAAACACCATCCCATCAGATTTCACTCGGCTAAATGATATAAAGAATAACAAATTAAAGGAATTGGATGATAAATAACACATATGATGAATTAAATACATATATGAAAGATCAATTAATAAACCTAATTACCAAATACAAAGACATTGGTGCTAAATCTAATCCTACTCTATACAAAGAAGCTTTATTCGCAGAATCAGAGCCAAATTCATATTCTCAATCATATTGTCCAAACAAAGTCCAAACAAACTACAACGCCTCTTCTTGTGCTCTATTTGTTCGAGCCCAATTAAAACGCTTAGGTATAATTCCATACAACAAACATTACAGCTACTTAGAGGACGGTGGAGCTATCGCACAATTAATCAAAATACTCTCTCCTTATAAGATTCAATTACCAACCACTATCTCAGATCCAGAATTATTAAATCCAGGCTATATTGTAATAATTAATCCAGCAGCAGGACATTCTTCATGGCATGTATTTACTACATTATCAAATAATACTGTAATTGAGGGAGGTCAAGATGGACCATTATCATTTTCCGGTGGAACCGCTATCTTGCAAAATACAAGAAATTGGACATTTAAAAACAATATACTATATTCAGAAAAAAATAACCAATATA
>CAZIWB010000070.1:17290-35106 GCA_964542655.1 uncultured Cellvibrionaceae bacterium | reverse complement strand
CCTTCCATTTCTCTCCCCGCGCAAATGTTCGAGCCGTGCGCGTGCGCGCGCCGCGCGAAGCCGGGCCCGATTTCATACCAGCGGATATGCCACACCCGCCCTGACCAGGCATACCGCTCGGCAGGTCCAAAAATCCGACCGTCGTGGAGGTGCGCCGTGCTCCGTCGTGCTCTCTGGTGGGTCGGCGCGACCGCCCTCGGTGCGCTGTGGCGCTCATGCGTCGTGTGGATGCTGATCGAACCGACCCAGCACACGCTCATCTTTCGTTCGCCGCACTGGTGAGGGGGGCCCTCCGTGGCGCGTAGAGAAACGGACCCGGGGCCGGACCTCGTGGGAGCGGTCGCCGCAGACAAGCGGACCGCGCTCGAGGCCATCCGGGACCGCCTGGCGGCCGAGCTCGTGAGGTCCAAGGGACAGTCAGCGGCGGCCGTCGCGAAGGAGCTCCGGGCGACCATCGACGCCATCGAGGCGCTCCCGGGTGGGGAGGAGTCGGCCCTTGATGAGCTCACGAGGAGGCGTGCGGTGCGGCGCGCAGCGGCCCAGGGTAGCTAAGTGGGCCCCGTACGTCTCGACGGCCGGGGCCGAGGCTATCGACCTGGCCGCGTCCGCCGGCCTCCACCTCGACCCGTGGCAACAGTTCGTCCTCACGCATTCGCTCGGTGAGCAGGACGACGGCCGGTGGGCCAACTTCAAGGTGAGTCTCTGGGTCCCCCGGCAGAACGGTAAGGGCGGGGTCATCGAGGCCCGGGAGTTGTTCGGCCTGTTCCTCGGCCGTGAGCGGCTCATCCTGCACTCCGCCCACGAGTACAAGACCGCAGCCGAGGCGTACATCCGCATCAAGGACCTCATCCAAGGCGCGCCGCACCTCGACAAGTGCGTTCATAAGTTCTGGCAGGCCAACGGCGAACAGGGCATCGAACTGACCCGATCGGCCGGCGGGGGCCGACTGCGGTTCATCGCGCGTTCCCGGGGATCGGGCCGGGGCTTTAGTGGTGACCTGAACATCCTGGATGAGGCCCAGGAGCTCACGAGCCAGCACATGGCGGCCCTGCTGCCCACGATGAGCGCGCGCCAGAACCCCCAGCTCTGGTTCACCGGCACGCCGCCGGACGACCCGGCCGCGTGGGCGTATGGGCTCCGTGACGACGGGGAAGCCGGCTCCCCGCGCATGGCGCATTTCGACTGGGGGGCCGACCTCGACCTCACCTCGGCCGAGGACCGGGCGCGCGCGGCCGAGGACGTGGACCTCTGGTATCAGTGCAACCCCAGCATGGGAATCCGGATCTCCGAGGAGTTCGTCCAGGACGAGGCCAAGCCCTCCGGCCTGGGGGAGCGGTTCGCCGTCGAGCGCCTCGGAGTGTGGCCTCCGAGGGCGGCCGAGGGCCCGAAGGTCCTCGACATCAAGGCGTGGGAACGCCTGGCGGACGTCGACTCCGTCCGGGCCGGTGACGTGGCGTTCGCCGTGGACATCACCCCAAGCCGGGACACCGCGTCGATCGCCGTCTATGGGCTCCGGGAGGACGGCCTCGGCCACGTCGAGCTCATCGACCGGCGCCCGGGAACGGAGTGGGTCGTCGATCGCATCGTCGAGCTCCGGGAGCGCTGGGACCCCGTGGCGTTCGCACTGGACGCCAAGGGCCCGGCCGTGTCCCTGCTCGAGCCCCTGGAGAAGCTCGGCATCACGACGCCGGAGGACCCCGACCGGCCCCGGCGTGGGGAGCTGGCGGTCCCGACAGCGCAAGACGTAGCCGCGGCGTGCGGCCAGTTCGCCGACGCCGTGACCCAGGAGACCCTCCGGCACATCGGCCAGGCGGAGCTCACCTCGGCCATCCGAGGCGCGAAGACGAGGCCCCTCGGTGACGCCTGGGCCTGGGCCCGGCGCGTGTCCTCCGTGGACATCTCGCCGCTCGTCTCCGGCACGCTGGCGCGCTGGGCGTACGAGACCCGTGCTCACCTCGTTGTCCGTGAGTACGACCCGCTGATGAACATCTTCTAGGAGGCCCCGATGCGGAACGCCTGGCTCACCTCGGCCGAGGCCGCGGGCGCCGCCGTGCGGGCCCTCCGGGGGTCGTGGGCTGGCGTGGCCGGCGCCGCGTGCGTGTGCCTCGGCATCGGCCTCGTGTTCGTCCCCGCCGGGGTCATCGCGGCCGGGGTGTTCCTGCTCGTCCTCGACGGGAGGTCGTGATGGGCCTATTCTCTGGCCCCCGGAGGGCCGATGCCCGCCAGCTCGTCCTCCCCCCGGGATTCGCGACGAGCGCGCGCTCCTCCACGGTTGACCTCAGCCGGGCGGAGTCGAGCCTCCAAAAGGTCGCCGTGTGGTCGTCCACGGACCTCATCGCGTCGCTCTGTTCCGAGCTCCCCGTGGACATCTACCAGGGCACCGGGGAGGGCAGGCGGGCCGTCCGTACGCCGCTCTATCTGCAGGACCCCGGCGCCGACGGCCAGGGCCTCGAGGACTGGCTAGCACAGCTCCTCATGTCGTGGCTGCTACGGGGCAACGCCACGGGCCGCGTGCTCGACGCGGCGCCCGCCGGCTACCCCACGGCCGTCGAGTGGGCGCACCCGGATTGCGTGCGGGCCCAGATGGTGGACGGACAGCCCGTGTTCTACATCGACGGCCGGGAGATCCCCCCGGAGGCCCGGTTCTTCCGGCGGGTCTACCCGATGCCCGGCCAGGTGCTCGGCATGTCCCCGATTGCGCATCACGCCAGCACGATCGGGCTGGGCATCACCGCCACGCGGTTCGGTGAGCAGTGGTTCGCCGACGGCGCGCATCCGTCGGGGATGCTGACGAACGAGGAGACGGACCTCACCCCCGGGCAGGCCAAGACGGCGAAAGAGCGGTTCCTCGCGGCCGTCCGGGGCACCCGGGAGCCGGTCGTCCTCGGCCGGGGATGGAAGTACCAGCAGATCCAGATCAACCCGGAGGAGTCGCAGTTCCTCGAGACGAACGGGTTCACGTCGGCCGAGTGCGCGCGCATCTTCGGGCCGGGCCTGGCCGAGGTGCTGGGCTACGACTCCGGCGGGTCGATGACGTACGCAAACGTTGAGAGCCGCTCGACTCACCTGCTCGTCTACACGCTGAACCGGTGGCTCCGGCGCGCTGAGCGGGTCCTGACGGCGATGCTCCCGCGCGGGCAGTACGCGCGGTTCAACCGCGACGCTCTCTTGCAGTCGACGACGCTCACGCGGTTCCAGGCCCACGAGATCGCTATCCGGTCCGGGTTCGAGACGGTGAACGAGGTCCGTGAGCTCGAGGACCGCCGTCCCGTCACCTGGGGTGACAAGCCATTCACGCCGTCGGCCGAGGCCGAGCCAACATCCGGAGGTACTTGATGGACCCGCTCCGTGAGCTGGACATCGTGCGGGCCGCCATCGTCCCGTGCCGGTTCACCCGGGCCGAGGAGGACGGGGCCGAGGACATCGGCCTCGGCCTCATGGAGGTCCGGTTCTCCCCGTTCGACGTCTGGTATGAGATCGACTCCTGGTGGGAGGGGCGGTTCCTCGAGCGCACCACGAAGGGCGCGTTCGCGAAGACGATGCGGGAACAGGGCGCCCGGACGAAGGTCCTGTTCAATCACGGCGGGGACTACCAGATCGGGGACAAGGTGCTCGGTGTCCCGTCGGATCTCAGGGAGGACGAGGACGCCGCCGTCGGAGACGTGCCGCTCCTCGACACCTCGTACAACCGCGATCTCCTCCCAGGCCTCCGGGCCGGGGCGTACGGCTCGTCGTTCATGTTCCGCGTCGTGAAAGACGCCTGGGATCAGGAGCCGGAGCCGAGCGAGACCAACCCGGAGGGCATCCCGGAGCGCACCATCACCGAGGTCCGCCTGTTCGAGTTCGGCCCGGTGACGTGGCCGGCCAACCCCTCGGCCACGGCGGGGATGCGCTCCGGCGTCATCTCCATGACCGACGACTTCTACGCGCGACTCCGTGAGCGTGACCCGGAGCGGGTCCAGCGCCTCGAGGAGCGCGTCCGTAACCACCGCACTCCGATCGACCGGGAGCCGCCGTCCGGCACTCCTGGCGGGCCCGGAGCCGCACCTACCGCCGTCGAGCCGGCATCGCGCCACTCGTCCGGTCTGACGCCACGCGCACGGCGTGAGCGTCTCCACCCCTATCTCACGAAGGGAGCGTCACGATGACGCTGGCAGAGATGCGGGCGCGACTGGCCGCGATTGAGGCCGAGCGCCGGAGCATTCACGAGGCGGCCGGTGATTCGGCCCTGTCCGACGAGCAGCAGACCACATGGGACGCGCTCGACACCGAGGAGACCGACCTCCGGGAGCAGGTCACCGAGGAGGAGCGCCGGGAGCGCGTCGCCGCGTCCCGGGCGAAGTGGTCCACGACCCAGATCGGCACGAAGGTCACGCCGTTCGACGGCACCGACGTTGCCCGCCTCGGCCGCCAGGAGCTCGTCTCCCGGGCGCGCGCCGTGCTGGGTTCCGACGACGGGACCACGGGGCACCTGGCGGACGGCCAGCGGTCGCGCCTCGAGCGGCTCCTGCAGACCCGCAACGACAACGTGGACGGCGCACACCTGGCGCGCCGCCTGCTCGTCACCGAGGACCCGCACTACCGGGAGGCGTTCCTCCGCCTCGTCACCCGGACGAGCCCCGTGCTCACGCCGGAGCAGTCCGAGGCCGTCCAGCGGTTCGAGGAGTTCCGGGGTATGAACATCGGCACGGACAGCGCCGGAGGGTTCGGTGTGCCGGTGCTGATCGACCCGACGATCATCCTCACTGACCAGGGGTCGCCGAACGACTTTTTCAGCCTGGCCAGGGTGGAGACCATCACCAACGATCAGTGGAAGGGCGTGAGCGCGGCCGGGGTGTCCTGGCAGTTTCGACAGGAGGCGGCGGCGGCGGCCGACGACTCCCCGACGCTGGCGCAGCCGACCGTGCCCGTTCACCGGGCGGACGGCTACATCCCGTACTCGTTCGAGGTGGATCAGGACTACCCCGGGTTCGCGGCCGAGATGGCGCGGCTCCTGGGCTCCGGCTACTCGGAGCTCCTGGTGGAGAAGTTCACCACGGGTTCCGGCTCGGACGAGCCCACCGGCATCGTGACCGCGCTCGACGCCAACTCGAGCTCCGAAGTGGCGACGGGCACGGGCGGCACGCTGGCCGCGTCCGACGTGAACAAGGTCTGGGCGGAGCTCCCCATCAAGTACCGCAACGCTCGGTGTGCGTGGATGAGCTCGACGAACGTCAACAACATCGTCCAGCAGCTCGGAGCGTCGAACAACAACAGCGCCTTTACCGTGAACTTCACGGAGGAGGGCGTTCTCGTCCTCAAGGGCCGCCGGGCGTACCTCAACGACTACATGGCGGACATGCCGTCGAGCACCAACGCGGGGAACGTGCTCGTCGTCGGTGACTGGTCGAACTACCTCATCGCGCAGCGCGCCGGCATGAGCATCGAACTCATCCCGCACGTCTTCAACGCGGCGGGCACGCTGGCGCTCCCCACCGGCCAGCGGGCATGGTTCGCGTGGGCGCGCGTGGGGGCCGACTCGATCAACGACAACGCGTTCCGGCTCCTCCAGAACAAGACCTCCTAGGAGGCCCCTGGTGAAGACGGAGCTTTACCGCGAAGTCGCGGTCAAGACGTCGCTCGCGCCGGACACCTACGCCGACGACACGACGGCCAACGGGACGACCGTGGACATGTACGCCGGAGGCCAGAGGTACACCTCGGCAATGGCCGTCGTCGTCCACGGGGCGGTCACCACCACGTACGACGGCACGGTCAAGATGCAGGAGTCCGCCAACGGTTCGTCCTGGACGGACGTGAGCTCGGACGACCTCGACGGATCGTTCCTCACGGTGGCCACGGCCAACGCGGAAAAGGTCAAGGCGGTCGGGTACAAGGGCACCGCCCGGTACCTCCGCCTCGTCCTGACGGCGGCCGAGGCCGAGTCCCAGACCGCGTTCGTGACGGGCCTGCTCCTGGTGGCTCCGGGCGACCGGGCCACCGTCACCCAGCCCTAACCAGCCAGCTCACACGAGGGGCGCCCGGCATCCCCGGGCGCCTTTCGTCGTGGAAAGGAGGCGGACGTGTCCGTCGTGTATGCCAACACCGAGGGCGTTGTCATGTGGTCGCAGGGCCAATCGCCCCTTGTCCTGGGGGAGGTCTGGGACTCGGAGGCCCCGCTCGTCCTCGAGCGGCCGGACCTGTTCTCGGAGGAGCCCACGCTCGTCCGGGGCCGGCGGGCCACGCCGCTCCCGTCGGCTCCGGTGGAGAGCGCGACCGCCCGACCGGGTGAGAAGCGCTCCACGAGGCGCGCAAAGGAGTAGGTCATGCCGTACGCCGACCTGGCCACGCTGAAACTGTCCCTCGGCATCACGGACACCGCCCGAGACGACCTCCTCACCCAGGCCCTCAACGCCGCCTCCTCGTCGATCGACGAGCGGTGTGGCCGGACGTTCGGCCAGGACGAGGAGGCCAGCGCCCGGACGTTCCGCACCCGGGGCCGGACCGTGCGCCAGGACGGCTACGGGGAGCTACTAGTCGTCGACGACATTGCCTCGGCCGAGGGGCTCGAGGTCGCGACCGGCGGCGGGGACGACTGGACGGCCATAACCGAGTACGAGACGGAGCCGGAAAACGCGCTGGTGAAGGGGCGGCCCGTCACCGGGTTGATCCGGGCGTTCTGGTCTACGTGCGCGCAGGTCCGCGTGACGGCCGTGTGGGGATGGCCGGCGGTCCCGGAACAGGTGACCCAGGCGGCCCTCATCCAAGCGGCCCGGCTCTACCGGCGGAAAGACTCGCCGGAGGGCGTGGCGGGCTCCGCAGAGTGGGGCCTTATCCGGGTCCCGTCCCTCGACCCCGATGTCCGGGCGCTCGTCGAGCCGTTCCGGCTTCCCGGATTCGGAGGTGCGTGATGCAGGTGGGCGAGATCCGTGTAGCCATCGCGGACGCCGTCCGCGCTGGAGTGCCGTCGCTCAACTGCTTCGGGTACCTCCCAGAGAGCGTCCCGGAGCCGTGTTTCTACACGGGCGAGGTCGAACAGGATTTCGACCGGACATTCCGCCGCGGCATGGACGAGCTCGACATCACGTGCCGGGTGCTCGTCTCCCGGGCGGACGACCGCGCCGGGCAACAGGCGCTTGACCGCTACGTGTCCGGCTCCGGGACGGACAGCGTGAAGGCCGCCATCGAGGCGGCCCGCGGTGCGCCCGGTGAGGCGGCCCTCGACGGACTGTGCGACGACCTCCACGTCCGCCGCGTCCAGGGCTACCGCTATTACCTCGTCGGAGAGGTCCAGTTCTTCGGGGCCGAGCTCATCGTCCACGTGATCGGGGAGGGCTGACATGGCGAAAACGGTTCTCCTCAACACCCGGATTTTCGCCGGCGCCGTGGACATCACGGGCCTGTCGAACAAGGTGGAGCTCTCCTCCGAGATGGAGGAGAAGGACGTCACCGCGTTCCAGCCGGAGGACTCCGCCGACGCCGGGTGGAAAGAGCTCCTCGGTGGGCTGGCGTCCACGTCCATCACGGCCGCCGGCCAGTGGGAAGCGGGCGACTCGTCCAAGGTCGACGACGACATGTGGGCCGCTCTCACGGCGCGCCGTAAGGCCCCGTGGACCGTGTGCCCACTGTCGGCCTCCGTCGGGTCCCTGGCCTATTTCTCGAGCATCCTCCGGGGCTCCTACAAGCTCGGTGACGCCGTCGGGGAGGTCGCGCCGTACGAGGCCCAGGGCAAGGGGGACGGGCTCCTCCTCCGGGGCACCGTGGCGCATCCTCCGGGCACGGCGCGCACCGACGAGGGCGACGGAACCGCCCTCGAGCTCGGTGGCATCGAGGCGGGCCAGAGCCTTCACGCGGCCCTCCACGTCCTGTCGGTGGCCGGCACCTCCACGCCGACTCTCACCGTCTCCATCGAGTCGGCGGCCGACGAGGAGTTCACCGAGCCCACGGAGCGCGCCTCGTTCTCCGGCGCCGCGGCGACCGACGTGGCTACCCGGGGCCAGATGCTCCGGGTGTCCGGCCCGGTGACCGACACGTGGTGGAGGGCCACCTGGGCCCTGTCCGGGACATCCCCCTCGTTCCTGTTCGTCGTCGTCCTCGGCATCGCGTAAGGAGATCCCGCCGTGGCAAAAATGGTCCTGCTCGCGTCGTTCGTGAGCATCAACAGCAACGAGCTCTCGGACGCGTGCTCGAAGATCGAACTTTCGGCGGAGATCGAAGACAAGGAAGTCACGACGTTCGCCAGCGAGGGCTGGAAAGAGCTCCTCGGTGGGCTCGGCTCCGGGTCGCTCGCGTTGACGTTTAAGAACGACTTCGCCGCCTCCGAGATCGACTCCATCATCTGGCCCCTGTTCATCGCCCGTACGCCCGTCACGTTCGAGGTCCGGGCCGACTCCGCCTCGGTGGGCACGTCCAACCCGAAGTACACGGGGAAGGTGCTCATCAAGGAGTGGAAGCCGGTCAGCGGCGGCGTGGGCGACGTGGCCGAGGTGGAGGTGTCGTTCCCGACCTCCGGCGCGGTCACCCGCGCCACGTCCTGATGGCCGGGGAGTACAAGCTCACGATCGACCAAAAGGCGCTCGTGAGCCTGGGCCGGGCGCTCAAGTCGGAGGCGGATGGGAAGGCGCTCCGGCGCGACCTCATCCGGAACCTCCGTAAGCCGCTGGCGCCGGCCGTGGCCGAGATCAAGGCGGGCGTGATGGCGATACCCGCCCACGGCCTACCGGCCAAGGGGGAGCCGCTCCGGCCCGCCGTGGCACGGAAGATAGCCACCCAGGTCAAACTCTCCGGCCGGGCTCCCGGCGTGCGGGTCAAGGCCCGCAAGACGGAGGCCGTGCGCGGCTTCCGGAACGCGCCCAAGCGGCTCAACTCCCCGAAGGGCTGGCGGCACCCCGTGTGGGGGAACCGCGGCGCGCCGTGGGTCACCCAGATCGGGCGGCCCCACTATTTCGACGAGCCGCTCGAACACCGCCGGCCGGAGTTCCGTCACGCCGTCGTCCAGGCGATGGAAGACACGGCACGTCGTTTGTCCATTCGCGTCAAGGTGAGGTGAGAGACGCATGATCGTTACGTATGCGCCCGAAGGTGGCGCCGCTCAGCGCTGGGAGTTCAACCCTCAGCGTGTCCGCGCCTCGGAGGCCGAGGCCATCGAGAAGCGCGCGGGGGAGACCTGGGACGCCTGGCTCGTCGGCGTGCAGTCCGGCAGCATGAAGGCCCGCCGGGTCCTGCTGTGGCACATGCTCCGGCGCGACCATCCCACGGTCCGGTACGAGGACGTCCCCGACTTCTACGCCGGGGAGGTCCTCGTCGAGCACACCTCGGCCGAGCTCACGGAGATGCGTGACCGGGTGGCGAAGGCGAACATCCCGGCAGACCAGCGTGAGCAGGCCCTCACCGCGCTCGACGTCGCGCTCACCGAGGCGATGAGCCGGGAGGCCGACGAGCCGGAGCCGGAGGGAAAAGCGCGATCGAGGCGCGCCGCCTCCGGTACTCCCTAGCCATCTCCGAGGTCCTCGGCATCCGACCGTGGGAGCAACGGGAGCTCCTCACCGCGGCGGAGCTGATGGCCGCGTGTGACTACATCGACGAGCGCAACCGCCGGGCGGAACAGGCGGCCGAATAGCTGAATACGGGAGCGGGGTGAGCCCATGTCGGACACGTCGCTCCTGTTCTCCATCCTGGCCCGGAGCAACCTCTCCAAGACCCTGAACAAGGACGCGACGGCCACCAAGGCGCTCCGGGGCGCGTTCCGCGTGCTCGGAGGCGGGACGGTCGGGGACATCGCGGCCGTGTCCAAGGGCCTCGGTGTGTTGAGCGTCGTCGGCGCCGGGGCGTTCGCCGGCCTCGGTGTGGGCATCGCTGGCGTGGGCCTCGGCATCGCGGCCATCGGCATCAAGGCCGCCGCTGCCTCCGAGCAGGTCAAGAGCGCGTTCTCCGGCCTGGCCGAGAACGCGAAGGCGACCATCACCCAGGCAGCGGCCCCGCTCGTCCCCGTGCTCACGAACGTGGCATCCCAGGCCCAGGGGCTCCTCAAGCCGCTCGGTGCCAGCCTGGGGACCGCCTTCAAAGCGCTGGCGCCCGCCTTGAACTCCCTCGTCGGGTCCCTGGCGTCCGGGCTCAAACCGCTCATCGGCGCGCTCGGCCCGATCGCAAAAGCCGTATCTCCGCTGATCAAGGCAATTGGTGCCGGGCTGAAACCGGTCCTCGGTGCGCTGGCTGGCGTGCTCACGATGGTCGCGAAGACGGCCGGCCGGTTCGCCCCCCAGCTCGAACAACTGTTCGTAGGAATCGGACAGATCGTGACAGCCCTGGGCCCGCTCCTGTCCGCGCTCATCGAGCTCGGAGCCCCGCTCCTCGGCCCCCTCATCGGACTCGTCGCAGGCCTGGCGGGGCAGATCTCGGCGGCCCTGGCCCCGATCCTGTCCCAGCTCGGCCCGATCCTCGCCCAGGTCCTCACCGCCTTGATGCCCCTGGTCGGCGCCATCGGCCTACTCCTCCAGGCGGTCCTCCCGATTCTGCCCCCGATCGCCGAACTGATCTTGCAACTCGTGACCGGCCTGGTTCCGGTCCTGCTGCCCTTGATCGGGCTGATTGCCCAGCTCGCGACCACCCTGATTGGAATCCTCGTCCCCGCCTGGCAATTCGTCGTCCCGATCCTGGTCACGGTGATCGGATGGGTGGGCAAGGTGGCCGAGGTCATCCTCACGGTCCTCCTGGGCGCCATCAACTGGCTCGTCGCGAACGTGCCGAAAGCCTGGGCCGGGATTCAGACCGCCATCGGCGTGGCCGTAGGCAAGATCAAATCCATCATCGCGTGGTTCGGCCAGCTCCCCGGCATGATCGGGCGCTGGGTCTCCGGCGCGAAAGACGCCGCGGTGTCGCGGTTCTCCTCGATGGTCTCGTGGGTGCGCGGGCTCCCCGGGCGGATCAAGTCGGCCATCGGCAACCTCGGCTCTCTGCTCGTCAACGCCGGGCGGTCCGTCGTG
This sequence comes from uncultured Cellvibrionaceae bacterium, assembly GCA_964542655.1. Taxonomy (GTDB): domain Bacteria; phylum Pseudomonadota; class Gammaproteobacteria; order Pseudomonadales; family Cellvibrionaceae; genus Cellvibrio. Next base: position 24,145 of record CAZIWB010000070.1, on the reverse strand, counting down.
ACCGGCCTCTGGAACGGCATCTCCTCGATGGGCGCGTGGCTGCGGAGCACGCTCATCGGGTGGGCCCGGAACCTCATCCCCGGCCCGATCGCGCGCGCTCTGGGCATCTCGTCCCCGTCCAAGGTCCTGGCAAAGGTCGTCGGCCGGTGGATTCCCCCCGGCATCGTCAAGGGCGCGATGGACGCCGCGCCCGCGATGAACCGCGCGCTCTCCAACCTCGTCCAGCCCCAGAGGCCGGCGGCCCCCGTGATGCCGTTCGCCTCCTCAGCTCCTCGGCCGGGTAGCGCTTCCCCGGCCGAGGTCATCGTCCGCCTTGAGGCCGGCGGGGCGGAGTCCGAGCTTCTCCGGCTGTTCCGGAAGATGGTCCGGATCGAGGGCCGAGGCAACGTCCAAGTCGCGTTCGGGAGGAGGCCCCGTGGCGTTCCCCGCTGACCCGCTCGACGTGCGGTCGGAGCTCTACCTCGACGGCGCGTGGGTGGACATCTCCGATGACGTGCGCGTGGCCTCCGGGGTGTCCATCACCCGGGGCCAGCCGGACGAGGGGAGCCAATCCGACCCGGCGCGGTGCGTGCTCACGATCGACAACCGTGACGGGAAGTACAGCCCCCGCAACCCGTCCTCCCCGTATTACGGGGTCCTCGGCCGAAACACCCCGATCCGGGTGTCCGTGGCAGACGACACAGTGGCGCTCCGCGTGGACGGCTCGAACGTGCTCGCGGCCACGACGCCGGACGCGTCCGCCCTGGACATCTCCGGGGACCTCGATATCCGCTGCCTCGTCGCTCTCGACCGATGGTCCTCGTCGACGGCCCAGACGTTCGTCGGGAAGGACGAGTTCGCCTACTCGTTCGGGAAGGACGAGAGCGACCTGCTCCGCCTCGAGTGGACCTCCGACGACGCGTTCCGGGCCGCCCGGTCCAGCGTGCCCGTGTCGTTCCCCGACGGCTCCGCCCAGTGGGTCCGGGTGGTCTACGACAAGGACAGCGGCGGCGGCGGGCACTCGACGACCTTTTACACCTCGGACGACGGGACCACCTGGGACCAGTTGGGGGACCCGGTGACCGGGACCGGTACGGGGTCCATCGCGGCCAACACGACGGCGCTGGCGCTGGGCAACCGGGGCGACCTCGTGTCCCCGATGTCCGGGCGGGTTTACAAAGTAGAGGTCCGCGACGGCTCGACGGTGGTGGCGAACCCCGACTTCACCGCCCAGGCGGAGGGGACCACGAGCTTTACCGACGACGCCGGACGGACGTGGACCATCACCGCGCCGTACGAGGTGACGTCGAAGGTCTACCGGTTCCACGGTGAGGTCTCGTCCTGGCCGTCGCGCTGGGACCTGGCCGGGGTCGACGTGGAGGTCCCCATTGAGGCGGCCGGAATCCTCCGCCGGCTCGGCCAGGGCTCTGACCCGCTCAAGTCCGCGATGTACCGAGGGCTGACGTCCCCGGGCCTGTCCACGGGTGTTATCGCGTACTGGCCGTGCGAAGACGGGGAGGGCTCCTCGTCCCTGGCCTCCGCCGTCGGCGGGCCACCCATGATTGTCCGGGGCGCTCCGAAGCTGGGGGAGTTCGACGAGTTCGCGTGCTCGGAGCCCATCCCCGTACTCAACGACGCGGAATACACGGGCACCGTCCCCTCGTACGCCAACACGGGGGAGACCCAGGTCCGGTTCCTCCTCGCGGTCCCGGAGGCCGGCGAAACCAACGGGCAGACCATCATCCGGCTCCGCACGACCGGGAGCGCGAACCGGTGGGAGCTCGACGTGGGGAGCCTGGGGAGCCTGGCGCTCCGGGCCTACACGGGGGAGAGCTCGCAGGTCCTCGACACGGACTACGTGACGTTCGAGGTGAACGGCGCGCTCCTCCGGGTCTCCATCGAGCTCACACAGGACGGATCCGACGTCGACTACGCCGTGACCACGCTCGCAGTCGGCCAGTCGATCGGGTTCACCACCTTCGGGACCCTGGCCGGGTACACCGTCGGGAACGTCTCCAAGGTCGTCGTATCCCCCACGGGCGGCGTGCTCGAAACCGTCGTCGGCCACCTGTCCGTTGAGACCGGCGTGTCGGGCCTGTTCGACCTGGCGGACCAGCTCAACGCCTGGGACAGCGAACGGGCCGGGGCCCGCATCGCGCGCCTCTGCGAGGAGGAGGGCATCGAGCTCGCCGTCATCGGGGACACGGCCACCACGACCCGCCTCGGACCTCAGCGCTCGGCCACGCTCCTCGACCTGCTCACCGAGGCGGCCGAGGCCGACGTGGGCATTCTGTCCGAGCCGAGGGACCGGTTCGGCCTGCTCTACCGCACCCGCGAATCCCTGTGCAATCAGCGTGCGGCCGTCACGCTCGATTACGACGGCCGCCAGGTGAGCGCGCCGTTCGAGCCGGTGGACGACGACCAGGCCACCCGCAACGACATCACGGTCAAGCGGGCCGGCGGCTCGTCGGCGCGCGCCGTGCTCGACGACGGTCCGCTCTCGGTGAACGACCCCCCGGGCGGTGTGGGCCGGTACACCGATGAGGTAGAGGTCACCGTCCAGCGCGACGGCCAGCTCTCCGACCAAGCCGGGTGGCGTCTCCACCTCGGCACCGTCGATGAGGCGCGCTATCCGTCGGTGACGGTGGATCTCACGGCCGAGGCGGTCCGTACGAACGACGAGCTCCTCCGGTCTGTCAAGCATGCCGAGCTTGGAGACCTGCTCGTCGTCGAGCACCTCCCATCGTGGCTCCCGCCCGGGGACGCGCGCCAGCTTGTCCGGGGCGTGTCCGAGTACATCGGGCAATTCGATTGGGCCATCACCGCGGCGTGTTCGCCGGCCTCCCCGTGGACGGTCGGTGTGTACGGCACCGCCCGGTACGGCACGGCCGGGAGCGGTCTTGCCTCCGCCGTCGACGAGGACGAGACGACGCTCAGCGTGTCGACGACGACGGGGCCGCTCTGGACGGTGCAGCCGTACGACCTCCCGTTCACGGTCCGCGTGGGGGCCGAGGAGATGACGGTGACCGCCGTGAGCGGCTCGTCGTCGCCTCAGACGTTCACCGTCACCCGGGCCGTCAACGGTGTCGCGCAGTCGCACGACTCCGGCGCGGCCGTCACGTTGGCCGTCCCGTCCATCCGCGCACTGTAGGAGGCCGACCATGCCGGACATCCGGGCCGGTGCGCTCGTGTGGGCGCCGTGGGACTTCCCCCCGTCGGTGACCGCCACGGACAGCACCTCGATAGCGAACATCTCCACGACGACGTATACCGCGGGGTCCCCGATCGTGTCGGTGTCGTTCTACGGGCCGACCTCCGGCCGCGTGCTGGTCACGGTCGGGCTGGGCGTGCGGAACAACGCGCTCGACACGAACCGCGCACACGCCTCGTTCCGCATCACCGAGAGCAACTCGAGCGGCACGGAGGTCATCTCGGCCGACGTGACCCGGCGGGGAGTCGGCGGGGTGAACCAGTGCGCCAACTACCAGTACGTGAGCCGGACGGCCCTCGAGGAGGGCCTCACGCCGGGCCAGCCCTACTACGCCGAATACCTCTACAAGGTGAGCGGCGGCAACACGTGCGACATCAATACCCGGGACCTCACCGTCGTCCCCGTCCCGTGAGGAGCTCGTCGTGACCGATCTCCGTGCCGGTACCGAGGTCCGGGCGCTCGACTTCCCGCCAGCCGTCCAGGCGTACGACGCCACCCAGATCATTAACCCGACGAACGGCAACTACTCCGCCGGAAGCCCGCAGGTGGGCGTGGCCTTCACCGCTCCCACCTCCGGCCGCGTGCTGCTCATCATCGGCGGCGCCGTCGGCAACTCGGCCGGCGACCGTATCTTTCTGAGCCCCCAGGTGTTCGAGGGGGGCTCCGCGTCCGGCACGGAGATCCTGTCTCCGTCGGTGACCTCCCGGGGGTTCTCCTCGGACAACGTCTCCGCCGGCTACCAGTACGGCACCCGGGAGTCCCTCCTCGAGGGCCTCAAGCCGGGACAGACGTACTACGCCCGGGTGATGCACGTGGTGAACACGGGAGACAGCGGGTCCAGCACGCAAGACGTCGGCGCCCGCCAAATCACCATCGTTCCCGTCCCGTGAGGAGCTCGTCGTGACGGATTTCGCGAACGGCCGCCGGATCTACGGCTCCGACCTCCCGCCGTCGGAGACGTACATCGACGACTCGCTCATCCTCAACTTTTCCGTCACCGATTACACGGTGGGCTCCCCAGAGGTCGGAACGACGTTTGTGGCGCCGCTATCCGGCCGGGTGCGGCTCTCCGTCGGTGGAGGGATCAGGGACAGCTCGGGCGTGGACCGGCTCTTTCTGAGCCCCCAGGTGTTCGAGGGAACCGACGACACGGGCACGGAGATCCTGGCCCCGTCGGTGACGAGCCGGGGTCTCGGGTCGTGCCCCAACACGACGGCATTTCACTACGCGTCCCGGACGAGCCTCCTCGAGGGGCTCACGCCGGGCCGGACGTACTACGCCCGGGTGATGTACGCGGTGAACCCCGGGGGGGCGACCCCGGCCGGTGCAACGGACATCGCGGCCCGGGAGATCGTCGTCGTCCCCGTCCCGTAAGGAGTCTCCGTTGACCGGCATCCCCGCCCTTGACGTGTTCGTGGGCGTCTCCATCGTCGTCACTGGCCTCGTCGCGCTGGCGAAACTGTGGCGGGTCCTATCACGCATCACCGACGCTTTCGAGGACTGGCAGGGGGAACCCGCCAGGCCCGGGTACCCCGGCCGCCCCGGCGTGATGGAGCGGCTCTCGACCATCGAGGACAGTCAGACCGGCATCGAGGCCGAGCTCAAGACGAACCACGGGAGTTCCCTCCGGGACGCCGTGAACGTCGTCTCCGCTGACGTGAAAGAGCTCAAGGCCCTCTTTGACGAGCACCTCGTCTCGACGAACGGAAAGGCCCACTGATGCCCTGGCTCACGAATCTCGCGACGATCGCACGCCGGACCGGGTACCCCGTCGTGGAGGTGGCCGGGTGGAAGACCCGGGGCCACGGCGAACAACCCGCGGTGCTCGGCATCGTGGCGCACCACACCGCCGGCCACAACGACCGGGGCGTCGTCGTGGAGGGCAGGCCCGGACTGTCGGGCCCCCTGTCTCAGTTCTGGCTCGAGCACACCGGCCGTATCCACGTGGTGGCCGCCGGGAAGTGCTACCACAACAACCCGTCAACCTCGCCGTACCACGACAACTCCCATGCCATCGGCATAGAGGCGGAGAACGACGGCTCCGAGCCGTGGCCGGCCGTCCAGCTCGACGCCTACCGGCGGCTCTGTGCGGAGCTCTGCAAGGCGTTCGACCTCCCGGCCACCCGCATCAAGGGCCACAAGGAAGTACAGCCGGGGAAGCCGGACCCGCATTCGATCAACATGAACGACTTCCGGGCCGACGTGGCTCGGATCATGTCCGGGGAGGACGACGTGACCGCGAAAGACATCTGGACATACGAGATCCCTGTCTCGTTCGGGTCCAAGGAGAACCCCTCCTGGCAGGCGAAGAGCATCCTCGTCAACTCGGCCGAGAGACTCCGGAGCATCGGGGCGAAGCTCGACGAGCAGCAGGCGACACTCGAGGCTCAGGGCGCGACCATCCGGGAGCTCGTGGGCGCCGTCGGGAAGCTGGCCGGCGGCGCGCCGGTCAACATCGACGAGCTCATGGAGCGCATCGAGTCCGCCATCGAGGCCGTCTCCGTCAAGCTCGTCGTGACGGGGAACGACCCGACCCCGTGACCGGCGGGCCTGATGGCCACGCTCACGGTCGGGACCCATCTGCAGACGCGGGCACCCCTCGGCCCGGACAACGGCTCCGAGGTCGTCCCCGCCGTCGTTACCAAGGTCTGGGACCGCTCGACGGTCCTCGGCCACCCCGTGTGGGCCGTCAACCTCTGGGTGTTCCTCGACGGCCCTGTCACCGCCTGGCGGTACCACGTCCTCGTATTCGAGGACGAGGATGCCGCCTCCACCGTGCCGGGCTGGAACGCCTGGCTCATGCCCTCGGAGGGCCCCGATGTCCACTGACGCGAAGCGCTCCATCCGGACCGCGCTGCAAACCCTCGTCGCCGTCGCGCTCGTCCTGCCCGCCGTCGTGAACGCCTCCGGCATCCCGGAGACGCTCCCGTGGGTCGCCGGGGCGCTGGCCATCTCCGGCGCGCTGGCGCGCGTCATGGCGCTCCCGTCCGTCCAGGCGCTCCTCTCCCGGGTCGGGCTGAGCACAAACGAAGAGGGGAGCCCCTCCGCCGCACGGCGGTAGAGACCCCCCTCGGAAGCCGGGGCCCGCCGTCCTCACCCGGCGGGCCCCTACACACGAAACGGCCGACCGGTGCCCTCCTCCCACGGGGCACCGGTCGGCCGTTTCTGTCGTCCCCGACCGGTCGGGCAACCGGTCGTCATCGCTTCGGGCGACCGGTCGTCGAGACCGGTCGTCGGGCTGGGCGACCGGTCGGGCGACCGGTCGTGCGGTGCTGGGCAACCGGTCGGCAACCGGTCGGGTGACCGGTCGGCCGCTACTCCCCGACGACCGGTCGGAGCTCGGTGACGGTCGCTCCCGGCCCCTCGGCCGGGGTCCCCTCGGCCAGGACCTCCCGGCGGAGAGTCCGGCCCCGCTCCGGGCTCACGCCCAGCTCACGCGCCAGATCGGCCCCGGTGAACTCCGGGTGCTCCGACATGACGAGGCGCGCCCGGTCGCGGCTGCTCATCCCGTTCGGAGCAGGGGCGGACGCTCGACGACGACCGGTCGGCCGGTCGGCAACCGGTCGCGGCTCGACGGCCGAGGCCTCGACGACCGGTCGGGCAACCGGTGCGGCAACCGGTCGCGGCTCGACGGCCGAGGCCTCGACGACCGGTCGGGCAACCGG
>CAZIWB010000070.1:0-17190 GCA_964542655.1 uncultured Cellvibrionaceae bacterium | reverse complement strand
TGCGGCAACCTCGGCCGGGTGCTTCCGGGCCAGCATGTAGAGCGACACGAGCGCCGGGACATCGATGATGGCCACCATGCCGAACGTCCGGGCCTTGTCCCCCGTGACGGGGTCCAGCATCTCGTACACCGCGCTCATGCTCATGTAGAGCGCCACGCCGAACAGGCCCGCGACGATCCACTTCACGGCCGCCGGGACGTGTTTCTTCGGGAGCACGTGCAGCATGAGCGCGTTCATGATGACCGGCAGCACGCCCACGATCAGCGCCAGGACAACCCGGCCGTCAACCTCGGGAGCGGCACCGGCCGCCGGGGCCGGCGGGTCGACGGAGTGCCAGATGTTCAAGCCCAGAGACACGCCCAGACTGATAGTCATGATCAGGATCCAGACGGCGCGGCCCTGCTTGCCCGGGTCGTCGTGGGTACCGACGGCGCTCATGACCGCCTCCTTTCGTCACTATGTGTAGCGGAACCGTTGTCCGCTGGATGTCCGTGAGTTGTCCGTGAGGTTGTCCGTGGGATGTCCACGGACAACCTCTACGCGCGCCTACGTGTAGAGACGCTCCCCGTTGTCCGTCGTGATCTTCGCGGACAACGGGTCACGCTCTGTAGATCATGCGGGGACGAGCGCGCGCCGCTCGGCCTCCCACGCCTCGATGCACTCCCGGAGGTCCCGGGCCCGCTTCCCCGGGCCCGCCCGCCAGAATCCCCGGGCCACCTGCTCGACGAGCCCCTCCTCCGAGAGGACGTTGAGCCGGTCGTACATCCACGTCTTACCGACCCCGACCGTCTCCATGAGGCTCTGAGCCTTGACCCCGGCGGCGGGCGCACCCGCCAGGAGCACACAGAACGTGTCGAGCATGTCTCGGATGTCCTGGGCCGGGTCGAACCCGGGGACCTCCTGGGCCCGCCGGATGTCCTCGGCCGTGACGGGCTGGCCGGAGCCGAGGCCCGCCTCCGCCTCGATGGCGGCAGCTCGAGCAGCGGCCGAGCCGGGCGCGTGATTCGTGGTCATCTCCGTATCCTTTCGCGGTGCTGGGACGGCCGGAGCCGCCGCGCTTGAAGTGGTGCCGACGGCCCGGAACTTCACCGGCCGCCGCTCGTCGCGGGTCGCGTACGCGGCCCCTCCGCCCTGGGCCGTGGCCTCGTCGAGCGTCGGGCGCCGCGCCGCGTTCCGGCGCGAAATCTCCTGGGGGAGGGTCCGGCTCCCCTCCGGAGTCATGAACGGGCCCCGGATCGGGACCGGGTCGTCGGTCCGCTCGTGGTAGTAGAACTGGCCATCCTCGAGCTCGGTGACGTTGAGCCGGGTGTAGGTGTCGAGCACGTATTGAGCGTTGTTCGACTTGGCCACCCGGAACCCGCACCGCTTGAGGAGGTTGCCCCGGAGGCGCTCGGTGCCGAACGTCTCGAGGCTCCCGTCCTGGCCGGACAGGACGAGATAGATGTTCACGGCCGCGCCGCGGCGTGCGATCGACTCGGCCGCGACGGTGGCGCGCGTCTTGAGACCCTGGTTCGGCGCGCCCGGGGACACACCGAGGCCCTCCGCGCACTCGTCGAACACCACGAAGATGGCGGGCCGCTCCGGGCACGGGACTAGCTGGTCACCGTCGCCTTCACCGACCGGGGCGTTCGCGCCGCGCGCGTCGATCATCCCCATGACCGATTCGAGGAGCGTCACCGTCTCCTCGAGCGTCGTGGCCGGCCAGTCGATGCAGTCCTTCCAACGGGCCGCGACGGACCCGCCCTTAAGGTCGATGAAGAACACGAGGGACTCGGCCGGCTCGTCGCTCTCCTCGTCGTACATGCCGGTGATCTGGGCCATGAGGTTGTGCAGGAACATGCTCTTCCCGGCGCGCGTCGTGCCCACGATCATCCAATGGCCGAGGAGCCCGACCTTTTTCCAGTCGCCGTTCTCCGTGCGGCCGAGGATGGCCGGGGCCGTCGCCTTGCGTGGGGCCTGGGGGACGATGTCCTCCCACCGGATGACGTGGTCGATACTTGACACCTTCCGATAGATCAGCTTCACCCGGGAGGCGTTCGTCTTGCGCATGTCCCGGACCGCGATGGACTTCGCGGGCTCACCGAGCGCGCCCGCGATGCGCTCGGCCAGGGGCTCGACGTCGGCGAACGTCTGGACACCGGGGACAAGCTGGATGATCACCTCGGCATAGTTCTGGTCACCGGTCGCCTCGACGACCTCCGACCCGTCAAGACCGAGACGGACCCGGATGCCGAACCAGCGCTCCGCCCACTCGTGGAGGAGCTCCTCGTTCGACTTCGGGCGGACGAGCTTGTGTCGGTACCACGGGACCGCGCAGACGGACGCGCAGACGAGCAGTGACCAGAACGCCACCGGGTTGACCGGGCCGACGATGCACGCGATGAGGAGCCACACGGAGGCCACCGTGGCGACGGCCCGCGCGAACAGGACCTCCTCGTCCCGGTCCCACTTGGTGGGGGCCGCCCACCAGGTGAGGCCCGCCAGCGCCGCGCCGGACACGACGCCGATGACCGGGGCCTCCGCCTTGTAGATGGCCTCCGCCGTGCCGAACAGGAGCGCGGTCACCGCCGGCGGTGCCAGCTCCACGCGGTTCCGGTGCGCGGCCCAGAAGATCCGGGAGACCACGTTGAGGTCCCGGGTGCTCTTCGGCTGAAACCGGTCCTCGTGCTCGCACTCGTACCGGTAGGGGGACCGGGGGAGGCCGACATAGTCACCGGCCGTCGCCGCCCTCCGGCGGCGGGCCGGAGGTGACTTGCGGGGGTTGTTCGCCTTGGACATCCCGACCCGCTCCTTTCCTCGTCGTGTGGTGGTCAGGCGTTGAGGAGCCGGGCGTCCGGCGCCTTGATGTTGCTGGCCGCCAGCTCCCGAATCGTCATGTTGAGCAGGCGCGCCATGTTCGTGTCCGCGTCGGCCAGGGACGCCGTGATGGCGTGCTGGACCCGGGCCGCGCGCCGGAAGTGCTCGGCGTAAATGCGCTGCTCCTCGAGCTCCCGGGCAACCCGGGTGTAGAGCCCCTCCTGTCCGCTGCTTGCCTCCTGCAGAGCCTTGAGGAGGCAATGGACGTCCCGGAGGTCGACGAACGGCCGCCCGGCCAGGCCGGAGGCGGTCTCGAAGAACTGGGGGACGAGCATGGACCCGGAGAACCCCGGCGCGCCCTCGAGGAGCTCCCGCGCGGGGAGCTGCCCGCCACGCTCGAGAAGCTGGTTCGTGGTCGCGCTGAGAAGGACCTCGAGGTCGACGTCTGCCGTGCCCACGAGGTCCTCAATGAGGAGCTGATGGCGGGCGCACTGCCCGACGTGCTCCGTCACGATTGGGTCGATGTGCATCTTGTCGACCATCCGCGACGCCAGTTCCCGGTACATGTTGCTCGCGGTCCCGGTGCCGGTCCGGAGCGCCTTGATGAACTGGTGGACCTGCTCGATGTGCTCGAACGGCTGACGCGACAGCGTGTCCGTCATCTCGAAAAGCTGGGTGTACGTCGGCATGTGGATTGCCTCCTTCACGTTGGCCGGCGCCGCGCTGGCGTCCGGCGTCTCGGTGGGCGTGCTGGTCTGCTGGGTGTCTCGGATGGCCTTATAGGCCGCCTCGAGGCTCCCCGTGCCCTGGGCCCTCTCGGCCTCGAAGCGGTCCCACGCCTGGGCATCGGCGCTGGGCCGGAGCCTCTCGGCCGGGGCCGGGGGCTCGGCCGCCTCCGGTGGCGTCCCGGGCTCGGCCGGCGGGCCGGTCTCCTCCGCGGCGGGCCTCGGCCGGACGGCCTCCCGGAGGTCCTCGAGAGCGCCGCGCCAGCCGCGCCGCTCGACGACGACCTCCCCGGCGCGCGTGGCGGCCGTGTCGCCGCGCTCTTTCGCCGCGTCGTGGGCCGCCTTCACCTTGGCGAGGCGGCGCTCTTTCCTGCCCCGGACGAGGTTGACGGTCCGGCCGCCAGCGGTCCGGAGCACCTGGCCGGTTGCCTTGGCTGCGATCCACGCGCGCGACGGGCCGTCGTACGGCTTGCCCTTCCCCTTGGCCTTGGTCTTGGCCGCCCTCACGGCCTGGCGCCACTGAGTAGCGGTCGTGGGGTTGTTCTGGATGTTCCTGGTGACGGCCCCTCCGAGGACGAGCACGACGGCCAGGCCGACGAAAAATGTGATCATTGTTTGCTCCCTGGGAGCTGGGGGGACGGGGGCCCGCCGGGGTGGGGTCCGGCGGGCCCGTGATCAGCCCCGGAGGGCTGGGGTGTTGGCCGGGGCCCTCATGCGAGAAACCCGTTCAACCAACCGAAGAACGCGTTCACCGGGGTCATGATCCACTGGCCTACCGTCGTGGTACCGAGGTAGAGCCCGAACACGAGCGTCGTGATGAACGTCGGCCACTGCTTGCCTTTGAGCATGAACGTCGCCACGGCGATCACACCGAGGACCAGCGTGATTGCTGCCTGGGTCATGTGTTTTCCTCCTCCCCGGGCTCGTCGTCGTCCTCGTCGTCCACGAGGTCCCTGATGGCGAACACCGCGACTCCCGCAGTGATGCAGATGAAGAGCGCGGTCGCCGCCGCGACAGTCCGGCCCTCGGTGTGGCGGAGGTACATGCTCAGCACCCCGGCCACGACGCAGATGCCGGTGGCGATTCGCTGTGCGATCGGGTGCTCCCGCTCCTGGCCGGTCACCGCTTACCGCCCTCGTCGCCGCCCTCGTCGTCCGGCGGGGCGCTCCCGGTCGGCGGGGTCTTCCCGTCGTCCTCGGTGCCGACGTAGCTCGCGCCCGCCGGCCACTGGCCGTACCTGATGTAAGGCGCCTTCATGACTCGCCACCTCCGAGGAGCTCGGAAAGCTCGGAGTCGATGTCCATCTCCGCCGTCTCCCGGCCGAGGGGCACGGACATGAGCATCACGTCCACGAAGTCAGCGACGACCTCCCGCTCAGCGAAGACGGTGAAGGGGTAAGCCTCGTGGCTGGTCAGCGTGAGCGCGATCCACGCGGGCGACGTGGCGTGCGGCCGGATCTCCACGTGGTCCGCCTTGGCGTTCCGGCCGAGGCCGTCCACCAGGAGCTCACGGTCGAACCGGTAGAACACGACGGCGCGCTCCCCGACCGGCGGCGGCGCGAACGTCAGGCGGACCGCGTACGGGTCGGCCGCGTCGTACTCGAGCTGGGCCCTGATGGGCTCGGTGTCGCCGCCGACGGTGTGGAACCCGGGGCGGAGTGACAGACCGTAGGTGATCCGTCGGGTGTCGTACATTGGGGTTGCCCCCTTTCGTTGGTGATCACTGGCGGGGGGTATGAGGGGCGCGGCCACTGCCCGGCCGCGCCCTCTCGCGTCTACTGGGTGTTGCTGTTGTCCTCGGCCGGGGGCTGATAGAGCTCGGTGAGTTCGGGCTTTCCGAGCACCTGGGCCGACCGCGTGAGGATCTCCGCTGTGCGCTGGCGTGAGGCCTCCACCCGCTGCCGGGCGGCCCGCGCCTCGGCCAGCGCCTTTTCTGCCTCGGCCCTCCGTTGGGCCCACGCCTTCCGGCGGGCCCGCCGTTGTGCCAGCGCCATAGCTCCCCGGAAACACGCCTCCATGACCGAAAGGCTGATGAGCGCGCCGAGGAGCATCATGACCGCGTCCGACGTGAAGACGGACACGACTCCGTTGACGTCCATTCGAACGTCCTTTCGCTAGTGCGTACCTCTGTTGAGTTCTCAAGCGACCGGGCCCGGAGCCCTGTCCGCCGCACCTTGCGGTGTAGCGTTCTGAGCTCCGACGCTAAGACCCGTGAGCGCGTCTGTCAACCACTATACGCGAAATCGCTCAGGGGTGTTAGTGTGGGTGTGACCGGTGAGAAAGAAAGGAGGTCACACGGTGAACGAGAGCGAGCCCAGATACCTCGACATGGAGTCAGTCCTGGGCAGGATCACCGAGGCCACTGACCCGATACAGCGAATCAAGCGGGTCGGTGAGGCCCTCACGGAGGTCTCCCACCTCACGGCCGAGCTCGGCCGTGTCCGGCGGGAGGACATCGAGGCGCTCATCGCCGGAGGCATGGGCCAGAACGAGATAGGCCGGCGGATCGGCCTCACGAGCTCCCGCATGTCCCAGCTCCTCAAGAACAGCCCAGCGCCGGAGCGCGCGTTCTTCGGGACGACGGGGCGGCCGGTCATCGCGGCCGTGGCCGAGAAACTCGAGGGCGGGAAGGACAAGCCGGGGCCTGTCGTGTCGATCGACGACATGCAGGCGTACGACGGGCTCCGGCGCCTGGTGGAAGACCTCGGCATGCAGACGGAGTACGAGATCGTACGGCCGCCGGGGAGTATCCGGCTCAACCGTGACGGCCTCGTCGTCATCTGCGGGCCGCGCCACTCTCCGCTCCTGGCCCAGGTGCTCGAGGCGGACCCGCGGCTCGGCTTCCGAAAGGATGACCTCGGCTGGTTCCTCGAGGACCGGGAGCGCGGGCGTCAGTACCGATCGCCGGAGGACAACGGGGAGCCGGGTGACGTGGCCTACTTCGGCCGGTTGCCGAGGCCGGACGGCCGGGGGACGTTCCTCTACATCGCCGGTATCCACGCCTCCGGCGCGGCCGGGGTCGTCCACTGGCTCGGCCACCACCTCCCGGAGCTCTACCGGGACGTACGGCTCCGGAGGTTCTCCACGCTCGTCCGGTGCCAGTACGACCCGCACACCCATGAGGTCATCGGCTCCGAGACCGTGGCCCCGATCTACCGCCACGAGGTCCCGTGAACATCACCTTCGCCACCCAAGGGGGAGCGGCCGACCGGCCGAATGAGGATTGGGTAGCCGCTACTCCTGACACCGTCGTCGTGCTCGACGGCGTGACCGCTCCGAGGGTCTCCCGGCCCGGGTGCCGGCATCCGGTTACCTGGTTCGTGGGGGCCCTCGGTGCGTCCCTGCTCTGGGAGCTCCGGGGAGGGGGGAGCATCTCCGGCGCGCTGGCCGAGGCCATCGGGCGCGTGAACACGCTTCACCCGGAGTGTGACCTGGCGTCTCCTGGGGTGCCGGCGGCGGCCGTCGCCGTGCTCCGCCAGCACGACGGCTGGTTCGAGCACCTCGTCTTGGCGGACGTGACGGTGGCCGTCGAGACGGCGGGGGAGGTCCGGGCGGTCTCCGATCACCGGGTGGATGAGGCGGCGCCGGCGGAGCTCGAGGCGACGAGGGCCGAGGCCATCGGCACGCCGGAGCACGCGGCGGCCGTCGCAAGGATGAGCGTCGCCCAGCTCGAGCGCCGCAACGTCCCCGGCGGGTACTGGGTCGCCTCGACGGACCCGCGCGCCGGAGAGCACGCGCTCACGGGGGAGACCCTGGCCTCCGAGGTGCGCCGGGCGGCCGTGCTCACCGACGGCGCCAGCCGAGCCGTGGACACTTTCGGGGCGATGGACTGGCCCGGCGTGCTGGACTACCTCGACGAGCATGGGCCCGCTGGCCTTATCCGCGCGGTCCGCCTGCTCGAGGGCTCCGACCCGGGCGGCCGGGCCTGGCCGAGGTTCAAGCGGAGCGATGACGCAACCGTGGCATTGATCAGGGTTTAGGGCGCGGACACTCCGGCGCCACGGGCCTCACATATACGGGGCCCGCTCCTGTACGGTCGGTTTCAGATCCACGGGAGCCGTGAGACTCCGGGGGTCGATGACCAGTCAGAACCAGACCCAGCGTGCTCGGGACTACCCGCCCCGGACATGCTGGGGGCCCGGTACCAGATCCCCACCTGGCCGGGCCCCAAAAGAAAGACCCACCCGCTCGATCCACTGCCAGGTTTCTCAAGAGGTACGGTCTTGGTCCGAACAGTATCAAGCACACGCGGCGGCGCCGCTATCCGCGCCCGCCAAATCGCGGCCGTTGACGTTGTTTTTTGCGACGGTAGCGCCGCTACAGGTTCGCGTGCCCAGATAGCCGAGAGCCCCGGTCGGGTGTCCGACCGGGGCTCTGCCTGTCTCTGGCCACTGCACGAGGTCCCCTCCGCCGGTTCTGGCGCGACGCCCCTCCCCACCGAGTGCCACGGTTGCCAGTGTTGGCAACAGTGGTCCATAATGGGGTTCCGGACATCAACGCCAACAGATGTGGAGCGACCCCGTGGACGCGCCGAAGACACCCGCACGACCTCCGGTCCATCGGCTCATCGTGAGCCCGGAGATACCCCGGGAGGTGGACGCCGTGCGCATCGAACTCGTGGTCAACACCCGCCAGGAGTGGACCAAGACGGCCGTGAACGACGCGCTCATCCGAGTCGGACTCCGGCACCTCGACGAGGTGGCGGCCGAGCTCGTGAGCCGTGCGGAGGCGCCCAGCCCGGACGCCTGACCTGGCACAACGACCCAAGAAAGAGAGAAGGACCGGACATCTCCCACAACGTCCGGCCCATCTCGTAAGGCTCGCAAGGAAGGTACCACTACCTTGACAGCACGTCACGAGGCTACCCCGTCGCCGTTCGGTGACAACGCCGTGGCCTACCACATGAGGGGCTGGCACCCGTTCCCGCTCTGGGACTCCGGCCGGAACGTTCCCGACGAGCTCCGGGCCCGGGGCAAGAGCCACCCGCCCAAGGGCTTCACCGGGCGCGACGGCCGCAACGCCACCCGGGACGAGCTCGAGGCCTGGCGCGACGCCGGGCGGTTCTTCAACCTCGGGACCCGGATGCCGGTCAACGTCGTCGCCATCGACGTGGACGCTTACCACGGCGGGGACGACACGCTCCGGAAGCTGGAGAAGCGACTCGGCAAGCTGCCGAGGACCTACACCGTCACGGCGCGCGCCGACGGCTCCGGTCACCGCTACTACGCCGTGCCGGGTAAGCGCGTGTGGCGCAACCCTGGCACGGGCATCGAGATCCTCCACTGGGGATGGCGGTACGCCGTGCTCCCGCCGTCGACCCACCCGGAGACCGGCACGCCGTACACGTGGTACGGCCCCGACGGCGCGCCGCTGGCGAACCAGCTCGGCCCCAAGCCGGAGGGCCTCCCCGCGCTCCCGGCCAAGTGGGTGGAGTACCTCGACACGAAGGCCGACCCGAACGTCTCCATCCCGCGCGTCCATCTCGCGAACGCAGAGATGCGGGAGCTCCTCGAGTCGTGGACGAGCGACGACGAGCCGTGCCCGCACATGCGCGCCACGCTCGACGAGGCGTTCTCCACGACGACCGGCGGCCGACACGACGCGTGCATGCGCGCTCAGATGAAGCTCATCCGGTACGGGGAGGCCGGCCACCCCGGCGGCCGGACCGCCCTCAAGGTCCTCCGGAACTGGTTCTTCACGAGCGTCGGGACGGACCGCGACCCGTCGGGGGAGTGGCTCCGGGGCATCACGAACGCCGCCCAGCGCATCGCGGCCAACCCCACGCCGCCGGAGCGCTCCGGGTGCCGGGCACCGGCCCTGTTCGACTACCCGCCACCCGCGGCCGTCCCCGCACCGAGGGTCAACACGGCAATGGTGCCGTTCTCCCGCGCGACCGTTAGGAGCCAGTGAGCATGTCCAGCGCGTACGACGAGCGCAACGGTGCGCCCGGGGCCCGGCCGGGGCCCGTGGACGAGCTCGACGAGATCCCCCTCCCGGACGCTCCCACAGACGACGACGAGCCGGGCGCGGCCGTCGTCGACATCGGCACCCGGGCCGTGAGGAGCCCGGAGGACGTCATGGCCGAGCGTGAGGCGTTCGCGCGCCGGTTCGGCGTGGACTTCTTTCTCGAGCTGCAGAACCCGGAGACGAACCGCACCCGTCGCGTGTTCCTCCCGGAGACCCTGGCGGACGCCGTGATCGACCTCGGCCCGCTGGCCATCGGCCTCGACACCTACCCGTGGACGTTCGACGGCGGAGTCTGGACGCAGGCAAAGGACGTGATCCGGGACCGCGTGACCGTGCTCCTCGGTGAGGAGTACAAGACCGACCGCTCCACCCAGGCGGAACACCACATCTACCGGAAGCTCCGGGAACAGGGCCGCCTCATCTCGGCCGACCCGATCTCGCACCTCATCAACTTCCGGAACGGCCTGCTCGACTGGAAAACCGGGGAGCTACGGGAGCACTCCCCGGAGGTGCTCTCCACGATCCAGCTCAACACCGAGTGGGACGAGACGGCCGCGTGCCCGGAGTTCGAGCGGTTCCTCGCCCAGGTGCTCCCGCCGGACGCCATCGAGACCATGTGGGAGGTCATCGGCTACACGATGTTCTCCGGCAACCCGTTGCACAAAGCCATCATGCTCACGGGCCGGGGCCGCAACGGTAAGGGGACGGTCCTCCGGGTCATCGCCAAGCTCATCGGTGAGCACAACGTCTCGGCCGTCACGCTCCAGGGCCTTTCGATGGAGCGTGGGTTCAACCGGGTAAGGCTCTACAACAAGCTCGCGAACATCGCGGGCGACCTCGACCCGACCTACCTGGCCGAGACCGGCATGTTCAAGAGCATCACCGGTCAGGACCCTATCGACGCCGAATACAAGGGCCGAGACGGATTCCAGTTCACCGCCCACGCCGTCCCCCTGTTCTCCGCGAACGAGATTCCGGCGGCGGCCGACGCCACGCCGGGGTATTTCTCCCGCTGGCTCGTCATCCCCTTCCCCCACGACTTTCGGGGCCGGGAGGACCCGGACCTCGACGCCAGGCTCACGACCCCGGAGGAGCTCCGGGGCATCGCCTACACGGCCATCATGGCGCTCCGGACCCTCATGGAGCGCAAGCGGTTCCTCGAGTGCGAGAGCACGGAATCGGCCATGAAGGAATTCCGTCGGGCCTCCGACCACGTGACCGGGTGGCTCGAGGAGCGGTGTGAGGTCGACTCCGTGTGGGGGCCGGTCCATCAGACGAAGCTCTATCAGGATTACAAGGTGTGGGCGATGGACGCCGGGCACTCGGCTCTCAGCGCCCGGAAGTTCTACGGGCGGCTCAAGAGCCACGGGCTCACCTGGCGCAAGACGAACGGGCTGGAGTCGTTCCTCGGCCTCCGGCTTCTCCCCCGGGAGGACGGCGACCCGTTCAACCGCTGGACTCCGGGGCGTCCCGGGATCTGACACCCGACGACGACGAGGGCGGGCTCCCCACCGGGGGGTCCGCCCTTTCGTCATGCCACGGCCGGCGGGCGCTCGTCCGCCACGAAGCGTGACCGGCAGGGGGACCGCCGGGGGCCGCCCCGGCGGAGGGCGACCGCCGGCCGAGCGCCCGCCAGAAACTAGAACAACGTTCGGGGGAGGTTCTAGGGGAGGTTCAGGGGAGAAACAAGGGATCATGAAGCGCGAGAAATCGCAGGTCAGAAAGCATGTGATCAAGGCTAGGGGAGTTAGGGGAGGTTCTAGTGACATCGCTGGAGTTTTGTTTCGTGCGCAGAGCCAGACGCAATATCCGGGGGGACCGCTCGAAAACCTCCCCTAACTCCCCTGACCCCCCTCTGCGACGGCGGAGGCCAGCGGATACGACCCGTTCAAGATCCTTTGTTTCTCCCCTGAACCTCCCCTAGAACCTCCCCTAACCTCCCCTGGGGTGCCGGCGGGCCCGCCGGCGGGAAGGTGCGGCGGCGGAGGTCAACGGAGCGTGACGGCCAATGGTCCGAACGTGGGATGACCGTTAGAATCGCCGTGGGTGATCATCACTCGTGACGTGCCCCCCACGGACGCCCGCCCGGTACGGGAGATGCCGGGCGGGCGTCGCCGTGTCCGGGCCCGCCGGCCGCGACGTCGTCCCTGGTAATCGGGCTTGTGGCAACGGCTGGGCGTTGTGCCACTTGGTGTCACAGCAGGTAAAATGTGAGGCGGAATTACATCGTTGTGATTCGCCCGGAAACCGTGGGCCTGTGCCGGGCGTCCTTACTAAGTACAGATAGGCGCGCCGGGGGCGCCGATCACCGTTTCCGAGGGGGGACCCTTGTCCACTGCCATCTCTGACCGAACGTACGAGGCCCTGGCCGAGCTCCGTACGCGGCTCCCGCTCCTCCGGGAGGCACTCGTCCCCGGCACGCCGCCGCGCTGGTCCCAGCGAGGCCTCACGCCGGAGGCCATCGAGCGCCGGGCCGAGGCCGAGCGCCGGGAGCGCGACGACCGGGCGTGGAACATCGCGCTCGGCATCAAGGTCATCGGGTCGTCCCCGGCGCCGCTCCGCCTCGAGGTGCTCGACACGGAGTCCGTCATTACCGAGGGCGTGGCCGTGCTCGAGGTGACCGTGTGCCAGTGGCTCGACATCACCCCACTCACGGGCGCCGCGTCGGCCGAGCGCATCACGCGGCTCGTCGGCCTGCTCGACCGCATCGCCGCCCTCGAGGAGCTGGCGGGGTATGTGCTCGACGAGGCGCGGCGGCTTAACAGGCGGGCCGCCGCGGCGCTGGGGGATACGGAGCCGGTTCACCGCATCGACGGCCGGTGTCCGGTGTGCCGTGCGAAGTCGCTCCGGGCGTTCCCGGAGCGGGAGGTCGTGGCGTGCGCCAACTCCGGGTGCCGGTGTGACGACGAGGCCTGTCCGTGCGCCGACGGCCGCCGGCATGTCTGGACGTTCGACTACTGGCCGGCGCTGGCCGAGCTCCTGGCGGTCGCGTGATGACGGGGGATTGGGAGGAGCTCCTCCCCGCGCTGGCGCGCCGGGTGTCCGTCGACACGGGCCGGGACGTCGACGAGGTGACCGCCCGGCTCGACGCGGCGTACCGGGGCCGGCCGGAGGACGTGGACGTCGATGAGCTCGTCGAGCTCCTGGCGCCGACGGTCACCGCCATCATGGGCCCGGCGCTTATGCCGGTCCTCGAGCGGCTCGAGCGGGTGCCGGACGACGAGCGGCTCCCCGTGCTGGCGCCGATCGTGCTCGGTATCCTGCCTGCCGTCGTCCACGGCGTGACGATCGGCCTCGGAGCGCGCGATGCCTGACGAGCTCTTCACCGTGGACGAGGCGGCGGCCGAGGTCGGCATGGAGCCGAGCACGCTCTACACGTGGGTGCGCCGCGGCTACCTCAGCTATTCGGGGAAGCGTGGCCGGAACAAGCTGGTGCGCCTCCGGGACGTGTTCGAGGCCGAGGCGTGCCGGAAGGACAAGCACCGCCGGAGGGCGTGAGACGCGAAACGGCCCCGGGCGGGACCCCTCCGCTACCCGAGGCCGTTTCGTGTGGGGCTCGGAGAGCCCTCCCGTGAGTGGTGGTCCCGACGGTACCCGTCGGGTGCTCGTCTCACCCCTCCGTTGGAACGATGTGATGCACCCGACACATAGCTCTGCAGAGAGGTCCGTGTGACCCTTTGCGGCGGGGACTACCCCCGACCTCCTAGGCTGCGATAAGGTTACTTATCACAGCCTAGAATCCATGATCGAAAGGCACCCAATGACTACCACCAAGGCACTCGCCGAACAGCTCGGTGTGGACGAGTCGGACGTGCTGGCCCTGGCCGATCAGCTCACTACGCTCGACGGTTCCGAAGCGGTCGTCTCTTCGGAGACGCGAGACGGAGTCACCCTCACGCCGCTGGCCGAAGCCGTCATCCGTGACCAGCTTCGCGCTCCGGCCGCCGGTGCGGCCGGCGACGCCGGCGGCGGTCGCCGATGATCGACAAGGCCCGGGAGGCCGCCGTCCGGGCGGCCGAGGTCAGCACCTTCACCCATGACCAGTGCCATTCCCTGCTCTCGTACCTGGCCGGCCGCTGGCCTGACCGGTATGACGCGCTGATCGACGAGTGGCGCGCGTTCCGGGCGGCCGTCGAGTCGCCGGCGGACACCCGCGACGACGCCGTAACGGCCTTCATCGACAGTGGGGAGACCGGGTCATGATCGACAAGGACCAGGAGGCCGCCATCCGGGCGGACGAGCGGCAGCGGGTCCGGGACGAGCTCCGGGCGCGGGCCGAGCGCTACCGGGCGCGAATCGAGCAGGAGCACGGCGGCGCGCCGTGGCCGCCGGAGCTGGTCGCTCAGCTCGTGGAGTCGATCGGTGAGTCCCTCGTCCGGGCCCGGCCGGCGGAGCCCGCCCGCGCGGGAGGCCGACCGTGAGCGCGCCCGACAGCGTTCCCGTGGCCGAGGTGCTGGACCTGCTCGCCGCGCTCGATGAGGTGCTGACGAACCCGGCCCAGCACTACGACGAGAGCGACCGGGTGGAGCGCCTCGCCACCGCGCGCGCGGTCATCGCGTCCATAAGGCGCGGCGGCCCGGGTGGCGTGGCCGAGGGTATCGCCTGGAACACGCGCTACCTCCGGGAGCGCGCGGCGGAGCTGGACCGGGAGCCCAGGGGCGTGGAGGCCGACGGTGGCCGGTGACCTCGAGCCGCGCCGCGTGCTCGACGTTGCGGTCCCCGACGACGGCCCGGCCGAGGTGGACCTGTTCCTCTCCGAGTCGGCCCGGCGCCGCATCCGGAACGCCAAGAGCCCGGAGACCTGGCGCGCGTACAACCGACAGTGGCGGGAGTTCGTCGCCTGGTGCGCCCGCCACGGCCGCCGGCCGCTCCCCGCCACGGCGGAGACGCTGGCGACGTACGTGGACGACCTCGCAGACGAAGGCCTGGCCCCGGCCACGCTCGAACAGGCCATCGCCACCGTGCGGACGGCCCACACGATGCGCGGGCACCGGGGCGAACCCCCGACCGGGGACGCGCTCGACGTGCTCAAGGGCTACCGGAAAGAGCGGGTAGAGAACGGCCTCCGGAATCAACGCCAGTCCCCGCCGGTGACCATCGATGCGCTCCGGGCGATGATCGGGGCGTGCGACCTCGGCACTGTGAAGGGCCTCCGTGACCGGCTCATGCTCGTCCTCGGCCTGGCGCTCATGGGCCGCCGGTCGGAGCTCGTCGGCCTCACCGTCGATGACGTCCGGGTCGTGCCGGACGGCCTCGAGGTGACCATCCGGGCCAGCAAGACGGACAAGGACGCCAAGGGGGAGACGGTCGCCGTCCCCGCCGGGGCGCACCCGGTCACGAACCCGGTGGAGGCGTTCGCGGACTGGGCGGCGTGCCTGGCGGAGAACGGCGTCGTCGGCGGTCGTCTGCTGCGGAGCGTGAACCGCCACGGGACCATCGGGGAGTCGCTCTCGGCCTCGTCCGTGAACACGACTCTCAAGGACCTCGCAGCAGCGGCCGAGCTCCCGCATGCCGAGCGCTACACGGCGCACTCGCTCCGGGCGGGCGGCGCCACCGTCGCGTACGCGGCCGGCGTGCCGGTCTCCGTCATCGCGCGGCACGGCCGATGGGACCCGAAGTCACCGGTCGTCCTCCGCTATATCAGGGCGGTCGATAGGTGGAAGGACAACGCGATGAGGAACGTCGGGCTCTAGACGCTGCCAACTGTTGCCAACGGTTGCCATAGATGGCAACATGGTGCCCAGTACGACGAACGAAAGGACGCGACCGTGAGATTCGCAGTAGGCCAGCGGGTCCGGCACACCGAGGGCATGACGTCCCTGCCGGAGTTCCCGCCGGAGGACGCCATCCCGGCCGGCGCCGTCGGCACCGTGGACCACGTGTTCACCGAGCACGGGGAGGGCTACGGCGTCGTGTTCGACTGCGACCCGCACCACCTCTCCGCGTACTGCAAGCCGGACGAGCTCGAGGCGGCCGAGTGATGGACACCACGTTCACTAAGGGCCAGCGCGTCCGGCTGGCCGTCCCCGTCAAAAACGCGGACGGGTTCCCCGGGGACGTCGTCCCGGCCGGTGCCTGCGGCACGGTGGTGGAGGCGTTCGCGCCCTGGACCTACGGCGGGGAGGGGTACACGGTGACCCTGGACGGGGACCCGGAGCCCGACATGCCGATGTATTTCGAGCCGGAGGAGCTCGAGGCGGCCGAGGCGGCCGAGTGAGCGTCACCGAGCGCCTCGTCCCGGCGTACGTCCAGCACATCGACGAGTGCGACGTGTGCGGGGACGAGGACATCCGGGCCGAGGCCCGCCAGGTGGCCGCCCGGGTCGCATCCGGCGCGGCCGAGACCGCCGGGGACCTCCCGGCCGAGGAAATCGAGGACTACGTCCTCATCACCCACACGAGCAGGATCTAGGGGCATGACGAGCATCGGAACGAAAAGTCCCGTTAGCGGGCGATCTAGACGGAGGACACGATGAGCGGACCGGAGCACTACAAGAAAGCGGAGGAGCTCCTCGACAAGGCCAGGGGGAGCCACAACCCGGAGTACGACGGCTACGTCACGCGGGCCCAGGTGCACGCCACGTTGGCCCTGGCCGCCGCGACGGCGCTCACGGGGGCCGTCGCCTCGTCCTACGGCCTCGGCCCCGACGAGATGAACGAGTGGCAGAAGACCGCGGCCACGTAGCAGCGGGAGTACCAACCCGCATGATCAGCCGGGCGGGCCAGGCGCTACCATCCCCGCCCTTTCGGCTGGTAAGCTCGCAACTGACAGACAAAAGTGCCTTGGCACCCTTGTCCCGAAAGAGGGCCCCGCGCGATAGCGACGGGGCCTTTTGCGTTTCCGGGCCCGTCCGGCGGTCCCCACCTGCCAGGCGGGAATGACCCAAGACCCAGACCCAGGAGGTATCGGTCGATGCTGGGACTCTCCTCCTGGGCCTGGGCCGTCTGGGGCGTGGCCTCGTTCGCCTCGTTCCTCGTCCTCGAGCTCATCGCGCTCACGAACAAGACGACCGGAGACACGCTCTCGGAGCGCCTCCGAGAGTGGCTCGGATTCGTCCCCTACCGCCCGCTCCAGCGGTACACACTGCCCGCGTTCATCGCGGTCGCCGTTGGGTTCGGTGTCTGGTTCATACCGCATATCGTCCTGTCCGTCTGGTGATTGGACGTGCGGAACAACCTGCACCGTTCCAGCCGCCAATACCGGCGGGCCCGTAAGGCGATGTTCGAGATGTACGGCGATGTGTGCCACATCTGCCGGCACCCCGGAGCCGGTGAGGCGGACCACCTTGAGACCGTAGCCAGCGCCCCGGACCAGCCCATCAGCCCCCACGCCATGAGGCCCGCCCACGGAACGAGCGCACGGTGTCCCGTGTGCGTCGGCGCCGACGGCCAGGGCCGGGCGTGCAACCAGGAGCGCGGCGCTCGGCCTCTCGCGACCGCGCCACCCCGCACATCCCAGGAGTGGTAACCGTGCTCCGCTACCTCCGACACCGATGGCTCGAGGTCGAACGCATCAACCGCGTGCGCGTCGAGCGGTGCGCGTGGTGCGGCCGGTCCCGTGTCAAGATCAAGTAACGCGACATCGCGAATCGGACATCGGGGACAGACTAGCCCACTCGTTTTTTAAAACGGACATCGCGGACCACCCCGCGCCCCGGACCAGCCCATCAGCCCCCACGCCATGAGGCCCGCCCACGGAACGAG
>CAZIWB010000069.1:0-35201 GCA_964542655.1 uncultured Cellvibrionaceae bacterium | reverse complement strand
CCCGAAACCCGACCAGCAATGGCCGGGTTTTTTCGTTTGTGCGGCAGGCGTTCCGCGGATCGTCTGAGAAGGCCGGGAGCACCTAGCCGTCCCGCACTGGCTGCCGTGTCGCGCACTCCCCGCGCCACGGTGGCCACCCTCTTTGCCGCATCGCTTCACCGGGACAACGCCCACAAAGGCCGTCAGGCGGCGATGGGCTGCGGCATCCCTTTACCTGGAGAAAGCCATGCATTACCGCAACGGCCGTGAGGCCAAGAACGGCGACAAAATCGTATCCCTGGGCTACGGCGGCAACGCCATCGTGGCTGTCGGCGTGCTGTACGACGCTTTTCCGGGTAACGACTACTGCAACGGCAACATCGCATCGACCATCGGTGGACCGGTGCAATCCGCCTGCCTGTGCGACTGCCTGCACGTCGATGATCTCGCGGCCATCCTCGCCGAGAAGGGTCTCGACAAGCGGCCGGCTGGCAAGTAATCCCGTCATGCACCCCAGTCAGCGCGCCATCGACCTGGTCAAGGCGTCCGAGGGCTTGCGCCTGCAGTCCTATCGCGACTCGGGTGGTACGTGGACGATCGGCTACGGCCACACGGCCGGCGTGAAGGCTGGCCAGACGATCACCGAGGCCGAGGCCGGCCAGCTGCTGGTGGACGACCTGGACAACGCCGCCGACGGCGTGCGGCGCCTCGTCACCGTGCCGCTGACGCAAGGCCAGTTCGATGCGCTGTGCGACTTCGTGTTCAACCTGGGCGCCGGTCGCCTGATGGGCTCGACGCTGCTTCGCGTGCTGAACCGTGGCGACTACGGCGCGGCGGCTGCGCAGTTCAAGTTCTGGGTCATGGGCGGCGGCGAAGTGCTGCCCGGGCTCGTCAAGCGACGCGCCGCTGAGCGCGAGCTATTCGAAAAATCAGGGGCAACCGATCGCGCGTAGCAAGCGTGGAGGGCGTCATGGCATACACAATCGGGGCCGCGATGGACGATCCGAGCAACATCCCCAGCGGCGTCGGCGGGCTCATCGGAGTAGCTGGCGCGGCCGTCGTCGGGGCCATTCTCTGGCTGCGCAAGTTCCTCTCGCGTGACGCGGTAGACCGGTCAGCGGACACCGCCTATCGCTCGCTGATCGACGACTTGCGAGCCCAGATCACGCTGGAACGCGAGCGCAACAAAGAGCTCAGCGATTCGCGGGATCAGGCTATCGAGCAGATCAACGGCATGCGGCAGCAGATCGCTGACCTGAGCGAGCAGGTGTCACGCCTGCAGCGTCAGATCGCAAGCATGCAGCCGAGCGCGACGCCATGACCCGCGCGCGCAAGGCGCTGGACTGGATACAGCTGCACGGCGCATGGATCGCCATCGTGATGCTGGCCGCCGGCACGTTCGGTTACGGCTACTGCCTCGCCACGATTCAGGCGCGTGCTGATCGGGCGGCGGAGATCACCGAGACCACGGCCGCCTATCGCGTCGCCCTGGACGCCAAAGACAGGCTGATCAATCAGCTGGCCGGGTCAGCCGTGCGCGCCACAGGGCAGGCGGCTGATGCCGCGGCGACGGCCTCGCAAGCAGCCGACACCGCGACTCAGGCGGCTGACAAGGCGTCGACCGCCGTCGACAACGCCAAGACGTTGAGGCGGCTCAAGTGAGCGAGCACGACTTCCGCATGTTCCGGGCCATCGGGTGGTTCTGCGTTGCCATGTTCGTCGTCTATGTGGCGGCAGTGCTGGCGTGGGTGCTGCGATGATCAGGATCTATGCCGCCATCGCCGTCGTGATCGCACTGATCGCTGGCGGCGGGTACATGCACCACCGGGGTTATGAGTCCGGGCGCACGGCTGGTGAGGCCCTGGCCGCGAAGGCTACCGAGCAGCAGCACAAGGCCGAGGCCGACACCGCAACCCTGGCCCGCACCCTGCGACAGATCACGGCGGACACGGACAAGGCCAAGGCGGATGCCGACGCGGCAGCCAAGCGCGAGGCCAAGGCGGTAGCGCAGACGCAGGCCGTCAAGCAGCAGGCTGATCGGGATGCCGCAGCGTTCGCACGGCAACTGGATGCCGCCACACACAAGCCGGAGTGCGCGGCGCTACAGGAGAGGCTATGTCCATCCGTGCTGGACTACTGATCGCGGCAGCGATGCTGACCGGCTGCGCACAACAGCCGATCAAGACACCGGAAGTGGTGCGCGTCGCCGTGCCAGTGCCCGTGCGCGTCGCCCCGGAGCTGACGCAGCCTTGCCCGATTGCCAAGCCCGCAAGCAACACGGTGGCCGAAGCGGTACGCGTGGCACGGGCGAGACGGGCGGCACTGGAAGCCTGCAATGCGCAGCTCGACGCCATCCGCAAGACGCAAGAGCGCTAGTGCTGATGCCCGTCCGCCCCCCGACACATCGGCCACAGCCACGCGACCGCAAGGCCGCACGCAAAGAGCATGACCAGGCGCGCACCCGCGATCAGCCGTGGCGCCGCTGGTACTGGACGGCCCGCTGGCGGAGGTTGGCGAAGCAGCAGTTGTCCATCGAGCCGCTATGCCGCATGTGCGCACAGGCAGGCCGCGTCACCGAGGCGAAGGTCTGCGATCACGTCAGGCCACACAGGGGCGATGAGGCCCTGTTCTGGCAGGGCGAGATGCAGAGCTTATGCAAGCCATGCCATGACGGTGCGAAGCAGGCGATGGAGCGAGGGCGCGGCCGGACGGTGATCGGGGTCGATGGCTACCCTGTCGCGAATGCGAATGGATCGCGGTAAGCGTGCCGATACTGTACTGGTCAGGCCGATTGGTTCGTTAACCTATTGCTGTACCGAATATGGCGGGGGGTATAGCAATTGTCTGTGGTTCGGCACACTGTCACCGGCCGTCCAGTCGTTTATTCGCACCGTCAGTTGGTAGAAACCGGATTTTGAGATGGCAAACCCACGCAAACCCAACAATTTGAAGGTGGTTGCCGGGACTGACCGTCCTGACCGCGTTGCTCCGGCTGGCGTTGACCTTCCTCTGGTCAGTTCGGTGCCGGTGGCGCCTGATTGGCTGCCGAATGCTCACGCAATTAAGGAATGGAACCGGCTGGCGCCGATTCTGACGGCGAACCGACTGTTGACCGAGGCTGGCCTGTCGACGCTCGGCATGCTCTGCGCCCTGCACGGCAAGATTGTCCAGCTCTACGCCGCTGGCGAGTCGCCGACCGGACACATGATGGCGCAGTACCGCGGTATCGCGAACGACTTCGGCCTGACGCCGGTGGCACAGGGCAAGGTGAAACCCAGTGGTGAGAAGGAAAAAGGCAACCGCTTCGCCAGCAACGGCAGGCGGTGAACGCGACTATGTGGCGATCGCTCTGGCCTACGCGAAAGAAGCGATCGCCGACAAGAAGGGGAGGAGGTTCGGCAAGTGGGTCCGGCTCGCCGCGAAGCGGTACGTCGCCGACCTGAGGCGAGCAAAGGCGAAGAACTCGCCGTTCGTGTTCGACGCATGGCATGCCAACGACGCCTGCGACTTCATCGAGAAACTGCCGCATGTCGAGGGCGTCTGGGACAACCCGAACATCGTCCTGCACCCGTCGCATGTGTTCTTCGTGGTGCAGCTGTTCGGATTTCGTGACCGTGCATCGGGATTTCGGCGCTTCACGTCGGCGCTATTTGCGGTAGCGCGAAAGAACGCCAAATCGACGCTGGCAGCGGCGATCCTGCTGTACTGCGAATGTTGCGAGGAGGAGCCCGGCGCCCAGGTGATCAGCGCAGCGACCACCGGCAGCCAAGCACGCATCATCTTCAACGTCGCAAAGCGGATGGCCGAAAAAACGGCCGATTTGCGGGAGGCGTTCGGGCTGGAGTGCTGGTCGAATTCCATCAGCAGGATGGAAACGGGCGGAAGCTTCAAGCCGATCAACGCCAAGGCGAGCACGCAGGACGGCCTGAACCCTTCGCATGTTGGGCTGGACGAGATCCACGCACACAAGACGGCGGACCTGCTGAACGTGTTGCAATCGGCGGCCGGCGCGCGGCGCTGCCCGCTGTTCTTGTTCACGACGACCGAGGGATACGAGAACCCAGGGCCGTGGGCGGACCTTCGGCGGTTCGCGCAGCAACTGCTCGATGGCGTGTTCGGCGATACCGCCGATCACTTCCTGGTGTTGTACTTCGCCGTGGACGACAGCGACGACGATTTCAGCGAACAGGCGTGGGTGAAAGCCAACCCGCTATTCGACAGTAACCCGCACCTTCTTACCGCGATCCGCAAGGAAGCGGTCGAAGCGAAGCACATGCCGAGCAAGTTGGCGGAGTTCCGCATCAAGCGCCTGAACCGGCGCGCGGCCGCGGCGAACGCGTGGGTGGATCTGGCGAAGTGGCGGGCCTGTGGTGGCGCGGTCGATTTGGACTGGCTGGAGGGCAAGCCATGCACGGGCGGGCTTGATCTGGCCAGCACCAGTGACTTGTGTTCTTTCCGGCTGTGCTGGCTGGTCGATGGCATCCGTTACACCTACGGCGTGCGCTGGGTGCCTACCCGTGCGGTGGCGCAACGCACGGAGCGCGGTACGGTGCCGTATGCGGCGTGGGTGGCAGGCGGATTCATTACGCAGACGGAAGGCGATGTGACCGACTACGCGGTAGTGGAGGCGGACATCAGGGCCTTGTGCCAGCGATTCAGTCCGACGGCCATCGGCTACGACACATGGAACGCGGCGGACTTGGCTAACCGGTTGGTAGCTGCCGATCTTCCGATGGTGCAGTTCATCCAGGGGCCGAAGTCCTACCACCCGGCCATGCAGGAACTGGAAGTCGCCTACGTCAGCGGCAAGTTCGCGCACGGGGGCGATCCGGTGCTGGCGTGGTGCGCATCGAACCTGGTGCCGCGACGCGATGCGAATTTGAACATGGCGCCGGACAAGAAGCGGTCTGCGGAAAAGATCGACGACATGACGGCGCTGCTGATGGCCATTGGCGTGTCACTTACTGGTGAGGAAGAGGGCGACATGGACGGCTTCTTCTCACAACCAATCATTCTGGGGCGCTGATGGCTGCGACGATGAAAACGAAATCGCCCGGCCGGTTCAAGGCCGCCGTTTTGAGTTGGCTGGGGCTTACTGATGGCGATTTCTGGCGCTCGCACGACGGCGGCACCGAGTCCGAAGCAGGCGTGTCGGTAACCGTCACGACCGCGATGCAGCTGGATGCCGTGTGGAGTTGCGTGCGGCTCATTTCCGAGACGATCGCCACGCTGCCGCTTTCCATGTACGAACGCACCAGCACCGGCAAGCGCGTTGCCTCGCAACACCCGCTGCATTCAATTATCCACGACCAACCCAACCCGGATTCAACGGCGGCCGCGTTCTGGGAGGCGGATGTGGCGGCCATGCTGCTTCGCGGCAATGGACGCGCTGAAAAGCTGATGGCGGGCAATCGTGTGGTCGGCCTTTCCTTCCTCGACCCGTGCCGTCTGACGCGCAAGGTTGGCGCGGACGGGCGCAAGTCGTGGGTTTACCGCACGGATGATGGCAAGGACCGCACCATTCCCGACACGCGAGTGTGGTCGATCCCCGGCTTTACGCTGAATGGGATAGACGGTGTTTCCGTCATCCGGTACGGCGCTCAGGTGTTCGGCGCCGCCATCGCTGCGGAGAAAGCAGCCAGCAAGACGTTCAAGAACGGCCTGCTGCAATCGGTCTATTACAAGATGGCGGCGTTCCTGAAGACGGAGCAGCGCGCCGAGTTCAAGAAGAACCTGGCCGGCTCGATCGAGCGGGGCGAGGCGCCCCTGCTTGAGGGCGGCACCGAGGCGGGGATGCTCGGTATCAATCCGTCCGATGCGCAGTTGCTGGAATCTCGCTCGTTTTCGGTCGAGGCGATCTGCCGATGGTTCCGCGTTCCGCCGTGGATGGTGGGACACACGGAAAAGAGCACGTCGTGGGGCACTGGCATCGAGCAACAGATGATCGGGTTCCTGACGTTCACCATCGGGCCGTGGTTGCGCCGCATTGAGCAGTCGATCAGCAAAGACCTGCTGACGCCGGCCGAGCGTCTGCGGTACTACCCGAAGTTCTCGGTCGAAGGACTGCTGCGGGCGGACAGCGCTGGGCGTGCGGCGTTCTATTCGGCGATGGTGAACAACGGCATCCTGACGCGTGATGAGGTTCGCGCGCTGGAAGATCGGGAGCCGATGGGCGGCAATGCGGCAGTACTCACGGTGCAGTCCGCAATGACCACACTCGACGGTGTCGGTGCGCAGCCGGAAGCGCAACAGGTGCGTTCAGCGATGCGTGCGTTTCTCGGCTTCGACGAAGCCGCAAAGAGGGATTGAACCTATGACGATGAAGACGCTTCCGGGTGTGCCGGAGGGGCGCCCGTGCGCCGGAATCACCAGCCAAGTGTTGCCGCGTGCGCTGGATCGCTGGAATCCCGGCGTCCAGGCTGCGGCGGCCGACGATACCGACCGGTCGATCAGCATTTACGACGTCATCGGGTATGACTACTGGACGGGCGACGGCGTGACGGCCAACCGCATTGCGGCGGCCTTGCGCGGCATGGGCGCCGGCCCGGTGACGGTGAACCTCAACTCACCCGGCGGCGACATGTTCGAGGGACTGGCGATCTACAACCTGCTGCGCGAGCACAAGGGCGAGGTCACCGTGAAGGTGTTGGGCCTTGCCGCATCGGCTGCATCGATCATCGCCATGGCCGGCGACAACGTTCAGATCGCACGAGCTGGCTTCCTGATGATCCACAACGCCTGGGTGATGGCGATCGGAAACCGCAACGATCTGCGCGACGTGGCCGACACGCTGGAGCCGTTCGATCGCGCAATGGCGAGCATCTATGCCGCGCGCACCGGGGCGGACGCGAAGGCGATCGGCAAGGTCATGGACGCGGAAACATGGATTGGCGGCGAGGACGCGGTGGCCGGCGGCTATGCCGACGACCTGCTGCCGTCGGACCAGATCGAGAAGAAATCCGGCAAGGCCAGTGCTTCGGCCGTGCGGCGCATCGAGTCGGCGCTGCGGGCATCTGGCATGCCAAAGAGCGAGGCCATGCGCCTCATCAGCGAATTCAAGTCCAGCGCGGGCGATCCCGTTGGCAGCGGTGAGGGCGATCCCACCGGACACGGCAGCGATGCCGAAAACGAGCAGGCCGCGCTCGCGGCACTGCAAGCCTTTACCCACTGAGGAAATCGAAAATGGCAGACGGCAATCTCTCCGAGAGCATCAAGGCGGAACTCGGCCGCATCCAGGACTCGCTGAAGGAACAAGGCGAGAAGGCGATGGCGGAAGCCGGCAAGGGCGTACAGATGGCGCAGTCGGCCAAGGAAAAGGTCGACGAACTGCTGATCAAGCAGGGCGAGCTGCAGGCCAATCTCCAGCACGCCGAGCAGGTGTTGGCGAAGCTGGAGCAGGGCGCCGAGGGCGGCGTCGTGCAGGCGCAGAGCTTCGGTCGCCAGTTCGTGGAGTCGGAGGAGTTCAAGAACTTCACCAGCAAGACCACGCCGCGCGGACGCATCGACATGACGTTCCAGGCGGCGATCACCACCGTCACCACCGATACCGATGGTGCGGCCGGCGATCTGGTGCAGACCACCCGCGTGCCGGGCATCATTGCCCCTCCCAACCGTCGCATGACCGTTCGCGACCTGCTTTCGCAGGGCCGCATGGACGGTGGTGCGCTGGAGTACGTGAAGGAAACCGGCTTCACGAACAGCGCCGCGCCGGTGGCGGAAACGGTCAAGAAGGCCGAATCCACGCTGAAGTTCGACCTGGTCAGCACCACGGCGAAGGTCATCGCGCACTTCGTCAAGGCATCCCGCCAGATTCTGGACGACGCCAGCCAGTTGGCCAGCTACATCGACGGCCGTCTGCGCTACGGCCTGGCCTACGTCGAGGAAAACCAGCTGTTGAACGGCGACGGCACCGGCCAGAACCTGCTCGGCATCATCCCGCAGGCGACGGCGTTCGCAGCGCCGTTCGATCCCGCGGGCACGGAAACCGGCATCGACAACATCCGCCTGGCCATGCTGCAGGCGACGCTTGCCGAATACCCGTCGTCCGGCATCGTGATGCACCCGTCTGATTGGGCGCGTATCGAGCTGCTGAAGGACACCACGGGGCGTTATCTCATCGGCAACCCGCAGAGCGTCATCGGCGCCACGTTGTGGGGCCTGCCGGTGGTGCAGACGCAGGCGATCGCGGTGGACAAGTTCTTGACTGGCGCGTTCCAGTTGGGGGCGCAGATCTTCGATCGCTGGCAGGCGCGTGTCGAAGTGGCCACCGAGAACGAGGACGACTTCGTGAAGAACCTGGTCACGATCCTGGCCGAGGAACGGCTGGCCCTGGCGGTCTACCGGCCGCAGGCGTTCGTGTACGGCGACTTCGGCAATGTGACCTGATCGCCAATCACTGGCAGTGAATGAGGGCCGGGCTTTCCGGCCCTCTTTTTTTGGAGGCCATCATGAAAATCAAGTTTCTGAAGCACGACCCGCGTGCCGGCATGGAAGCGGTCATGGATTCATCGCGCGGCCAGCAGTTGATCGATGCGGGCAGTGCGGTACAGGTGTCCGAATCTGCGGATGCCAAGCAGGCGGAAGTGCATGAGGTAAAGGCTGACGCCAAGCCGCAGGGCAAGGCGAAGGCCAAGGGCAAGGACGCCTGACGTGTCGATCATTGCGATGGAGGATGCCAAGGCGCATTTGCGCTCCGACGGCGCGGATGATGCCCTTGTGCAGGCATATCTCGACGCTGCCGAGGATGCGGCGGCGCAGTTCTTGAACCGCGCGGTGTTCGCTGATGACGCCGCGCTGCAGGCCGCTCGCACCGCCGCGCCGGCAGCGTTGTCCACAAGACTTGCCGACATCGAGACGCGGGTAACGGCTGCGGGCGACATCGAGGATTGCACGCAGCGAAACGAAACGCTGGCGACGATCGAGCGTGACCGCCAGAGCGCATTGACCGCGTACCGCGAGGCAATGGCCGGCATGGTCATCAATGCCTCGATTACCGCGGCATGCTTGCTGATGCTCGGCAAACTGTACGCGAACCGCGAAGATGTGGTGACCGGGCAGACGGCCATCGAATTGCCGCAGGGCGCGCATGCGCTGCTGTGGCCGTACAGGGTTGGGCTGTCGGTATGACCCTCGCCGCCGGCCAAATGCGCCACCGCATCACGATCCAGCAGCCGATCACGACGCGGGACGAATACGGCAGCAGCCAGCAGTCATGGGTTGACGTGGTCACGGTCTGGGCCAAGCGCACGAACACCCTGCGCGCCACTGCCGAGGCTGTAGCGGCCGGTACGACCGTCGCGCCGGTACAGGTGCGCTTCGACATCCGCCCGCGCTCTGTTGCCCCGTCGTGGCGCCTGGTTGGCGTCGGCGGCGACCACGACGGTGTGATCTACGACATCGAGAACGTGGGCACGTCAAACGATCGAAGCGAGACGGCGATTCTCGCGACAAGCATGGCGGTTGTTGGGGCAGATCAACCGCTGCACATCACTCTCGACGGTGGCCAGTTGTGACCCAGATCATCATCGACAAAATCCAGTTCAAGCGTGGCACCACCGCGCAGCGCATGACACTGGTGCTGGACAAGGGCGAACCGTTTTACGACGAAACCGAGCAGGCCGAATACATCGGCGATGGCGTCACGCTGGGCGGTAACCCGTCGGCGGGTACGTCGGGCGGTATCTCGCTGGCTGCTGCTGACGCCCGATATATCCAGCAATCGCAGATCAACGCGGCCAACGGCGTCGCGGGTCTGGATGCCGGCTCTTTCGTGGGCGAGACGAATCTCCCGCTTCCTCCGGTCGATCTGACCATTCTTCTCGAAAACAAACTCGCGTGAGGATGTACCCATGAGTCTCGTCACCCAAATCAGCACCGTCGTCACGCGCATCGGCACAGAGTTCAAGGCGGTCTACGCCAAGCTTGGCGACTTGGCTACGCTGACGACCACGGCAAAGACCAGCCTTGTTGCGGCGGTGAATGAAAACGTCACGGCCATCGCGGCGAAGGTGCCTACGTCGCAGGTCGGCGCAGCGAATGGCGTGGCCTCGCTGGACGGCACGGGCAAGGTTCCATCCTCGCAGCTTCCGGCGTATGTGGATGATGTGCTGGAGTTCGCCAACCTTGCGGCGTTCCCCGGTACGGGTGTCGCGGGCATCATCTACGTTGCCCTGGACAGCAACCACATCTATCGCTGGTCGGGTAGCGCGTACATCGACCTGACCGGGGCGGGCACTGGCGGTGTGTCGAGCTTCAACGCGCGCACCGGCACAGTCGTCCCGGTGGACGGCGACTATGACGCCTTCTACTTCACCGAAACCGAAATCGGCAGCATCGCCACGGACTTCGTGGCCGTGTTCACGGCGGCGCTCGCGTAATGAGCCTCGCCACGCAGATCAGCGCGCTGGCAACGGCCATAGGCGCGAAGATCAAGACGGTATCGACGTCGATACCCGCCACTACCATCACCGGCAATTACACGCTCACCGACGCCGACGCCGGCACGGAAGTCCAAGTCAATAGCGCCGTGGGCGTGACCGTCACCGTCGGAAGCATGACGGCCGGCAAAGTCGTGCTGGTGCGCCAGATCGGCACGGGGCAAGTGACCATCGCCGGCAGCACCGTCGTGAGCTACGCGGCCACGACCAAGCTCGCCGGGCAGCGCGCGCTCGCGGTGGTCCGCATCGACTCGTCCACCGTGACCTTTGTCAACGGCGAACTTGCCGCATCCTGATTTGAGGTAACCCATGTCCTACGCCACCATCTCCACCATTGCGCAAGACCCCGACGTCGCCGCTCGCGTGCGCGGATGCCTCGCCAGCGAGGTGATTGCCAGCCAATACATGAGCGTGTCGAAGCTGCGCGACCAGCTCGACCTGTCCGCCAAGATGTGGCTGCTTGCGGCCTCGCCTGACTGGGCGCCAGCATGGGAATACGCGTCGGCAACAACGCGCGCGGAAGGTGCGCCGACGATCGGGAACGACCCGGCCGTGATTACCGACGGGATGATCCTGTCAGCCGTGCAGGCACTGCGCCCGTGAATCCCTTGTTCGGCGCGATTGCTGGGTGTCTGCATCCGGCGGTGAGTGTGCCGACATCGAGCCCGGTACTCGTGCAGCAGGTAACCGCGCCCGGTGTGTCCAGCGGCAGCAACACAGCGACGTTGCCCAGCCCGACCACGGCGGGCAACACGCTGCTGCTGGTCTGCTGGTCTACATCGACCTCAAGCACGTTCGATGTGCCGCCGGGGTTCGCGCTGCAGAAGCAGGTACAGACGCCTGGAACTGGTGGCATCACCAAATACTTCACGAAGATTGCTGACGGCACCGAGAGCGTCATCAACGCGTCCACGTCGGCGGGTGGGCACGGCTTTGCCATCCAGGAGTGGGTAGGATCCATCACGCTGAGCGATGCCAAGACCGCTTACGTGACCGGCATCAGCACCAGCTTGGCCGTTGGCCCGACCGATGCGCCTGTAGGGACGCAGGTGCCGGTCATCCTGACGTTCTACACGGGGCAATCACCCACGAGCCAAACGTGGCCGAGCGGCTGGACCAAAACCGGCCCGCTCCCTACCACCGGCTTCCCGTACTACGGGTGCTCCATCGGCGTTGCGGCGGCCACGAATGCGGCGGTGTCGATCACGATCACGCAAGCGGCGCGCGGCACGACGGCGGTGTGGACCAGCATCTGGATCAGCAAGTGAGCGCGCAATCATGAAAATCGAACATACACGGCGGGGTCGCTGGGTTGTGGATGGCGGCGCGTCCAGCGTGACGCTGGAAGAGGCTGTGGAGGTTGCTGACAACCTGGCGCTCGCGACGCCCGGCGAACTGGTTTCCATCCGCTTCGACGGAACGTATGACGTGCTTTGCACGCCCGACAAGCAACCGCCGACCAATCCGCCGCCGCCGCCGCCAGCGCCAGCCCCTTCCACCGGGCTTACTGCAGCGTTCTCGGCGGCCGTCTCAGGCGCCACGGTGCGCCTCACTGACCACTCAACCGGCGCGGCAAAAGCGCAGTGGAGCCTGGGCAACGGCGGCACGATCAACGCGTTGGGCGATCAGATGGTGTCGTACCGCACGGCGGGCACGTATCTCGTGCGCCTGATCGTGTGGGACGCCGCTGGCAAGAGCGCCAGCTACACCGCGAGTGTGACCACCACGGCGGACGGCTCACTGTCCCCGGCGAGTCCTTCACCGAGTCCACCGGCGCCATCGAACCCACCGGCAACGACTGATCCGTTGCCGCCAATCACGCCGCCGGTCACTCCGTCTCAGGGCAAGGCGGTCCGCTTGCATGGCGTCCTGGCGGATGGCACCCCTTTCGACGTCACGGCCAAACCCGGGCAGCGGGTGCCGCTACTGCCGTCCGACAAGGTACGCGGTGGGTCAGTGCGGTATCACGCGGACGGCTTGAGCGTGTGTGTCGAAAACGGCTATGCGGGCATCACGGGTGACCTTGCAGGCCACTTCACGCTCGCCGACGAGGATGGTGGGCTGCTGTTCGATGGCGATCTGGTCATCTGGGCCTATACCCGCACGCACCCAGTCTGGCTGCGCAGCCCGCAGCTGCTACCGGCGCCGGACCTGTCCCTGTTCCCGACGTACGGACCGGGCAGTGGCAAGGAAAGCATGGCCGCAGTCTACGCGGCGGCTGACAACGGCCCGATGGGCCACTCGATGTTCACCACGGCCATGGACATGGTTGGCGAACGGTCGGACCTGGGGCCGGTGCTGCCGGAGTGGGATGCGGACTACCTGGTCAATCCGACCGATGCCAACGCGACCGTGGTGCGCGGCATGGCTGACGCCTCCTCAAACTGGGCGTATCACATGATCGACCCGGCCACGGACGAGATGATCGACCTGCGCGGCAATCCGTGGATTACCTCGCTGGGCGTCTTTCTGGGCAAGCCGCCGGCGGGCGCATGGAAGGGGCAGCCGAACAATCCGATGCAGCCGGTGACAACAGCCAACCCGCACAAGGTCGGCGACAGTGGATCGCACGCGGTGGCGCTATGCGCGCTCGCGGCGGCGATCTACGGCACAGACTACGACCGAGAAGAGCTGGCCCACTGGGCAAACTACGTCGGGGCGTTGTGCCAGAACCCAACGTACCGGAAACCCAGTGGCGTGATTTCGATGAAGACGGGCCAGGTGCGGGACAAGGGCCGACGGATGTACGTGCTGGTGTGCGCGGCGAAGCTGTCGCACGCCACCGACTACTTCGACGCATGGGCGCGCGATAGCGGCGTCAGCATCTACGCCGACCTGATCGACAACCAGGCGGGCATTGCGATCGACCAGACCGGCGAAATCTACCCGGACCCGAAGGGCGGCTGGGCGCCGTGGATGCAGCACATCCTTGTGCACAGCATCGGATTCGCGATCCACGCCGGCTACACCGATTTCCAGCGGGCGCTGGATTACTTTGCTGGGCCGATCTTCGATTCGATCCTGACCGCCCCGCACGAACTTGCCACGATTTACACGGTGGCGGGGCAGGAAGCCGATGGATCACAGGTTGCGGACTGGACGCGTGCCCTGGCGCGCACGGGTGATCTGAAGGCAACCGTAGCGGCCGCGCTGGCGCACCCGGAAGGGTCACTGGAACTGACGGATGCGCTTGGGCGGGGTGACCGGGCCGGCGACTTCACTGGATACCCGTCAAGCCCGAGTGGCTACGCGGCGATGTTGCAGCCAGCGCTGGCGGTGCTGGTGCAATACGCCACGGACAAGGCGCGCGCTGCAGCGGCATGGGAGAAGTTCCAGCAATGGCAGCGCATCGACTACACCCAGAACCCGAAGTACAACATCGTGCCGAGGGAGGTGGCGTGAGTGACGGATTCAAGGCCGATGTGGACTTGAGCAGCGTGCAGGCTGGTTTAGCACGACTGTCCGGACCGCTGCGCGAGTCGCTGGCGAGGTCGATGGCGGTAGCTGGGGGAAAGGTGCTGCGCGACGAGGCGAAGCTGCTGGCGCCGAAAGACAGCGGCCTACTGGCGAGCGCGATCTACCTTGCGTACAGGGACGGCAAGTCGACCAAGGACAACGTGGTTTATTCGGTGACGTGGAACGCCAGCAAGGCGCCGCACGGCCACCTGCTGGAGTTCGGGCACTGGCAGAACTACGCCTCATACAAGGGTGCCGACGGGCAATGGTACACAAACAAGAACGCGCCGCTGGCAACGCCAAAATGGGTACCTGCGCATCCGTTCCTGCGGCCGGCGCTTGACTCAGCCGGTGCTCGCGCGAAGGACGCCATGATTCAACGCGGTAGGGAGCGCCTGCCGGAATTACTGGCGGGCAAGGGAGCAACCGATGAGCCCTGAAGCTACGGTTTATGCGCTGCTGTCGCCACTGGTCGGCGGGCGCTGCTATCCCGATAAGTCGCCAAGCGGAACGGTGTTTCCGCTGATCATCTATCAACAGGTTGGTGGTGTTGCCATCGATTACTTCGAGGGGAAAGTCGCCGACAAGGACAACGCTCGCATTCAAGTGAATGTGTGGGCGAAAACACGCAAAGAAGCGTCACAGCTTGCGCGTAGCGCTCGCGTGGCTCTGGTAGAGGGTTACGCGAAGGCCACCACGATGGGAGCCGCGGTGGCGCTCTATAACGACGACATGGAGATGTGCGGGACCCGGCAGGACTTCAGCGTCTGGGGCGCCCCGTGAAGTCCCAAACAAACCCGTTCTACCTGACCCGCTCCGGCGGGTTTTTTTATGCCCGCCGTTTGGCGGCGAACCAACCCACCGTCAAACCATGAGGAAACGCAAATGGCCCTGAAATTCCCCAACGGTGCCGTATTCGGCATCTCCACCACTCTCGCCGCCGCCGTCGCTGCCACGTCGGTTTCCAACGCTAGCCCTGCCGTCGCCACCGTCCCGACCGGCACCGTCGAAGAGGGCGAGGTTCTGGTGCTGCTTACCGACTGGCCCGAAGCCAACAACACCGCCGTGGAGGCGGGCACCGTGACCGAGGGTGCCAGCGATACCGTGCAGCTGCTGGGCTTCGATTCGACCGACACCACCGTTTTCGAGGCGGGCAAAGCGAATGCCAGGGTTGCAGTCGCGGGCGATTTCGTGGACTTCAGCCAGCAAGGCGATGTGTCCACCAGCGGCGGTGACCAGCAGTTCTGGACGGGCCAGTTTCTGGAAGCGTCCCGGCAGGTCAGCGTGCCGACGGTCAAGAGCGCCAAGGTGTTCACCATCCCGCTGTATTTCGACCCGAAGCTGCCGTGGTACCCCGTCGCCAAGGCCGCCGACCGCAAGCGCGAGCCGATCGTCCTGCGGTGCAAGCTGCCCGACGGCGATACGATCTACCGTTACGGCTATTTCTCGTTCGATGCCGATCCGACCATGTCGGCCAACAACCCGATGGGCAACACGGCGACCTTCACGGCGCTGGGTGATTCCATTCTCGTGGAGGCCGCATGAGCCTCAAGAAAGGCGCTGGCCCGAAGGTGATCCCGGCAACGCTGACGATCACCGGACAGGGGTCGATCGACAAGCTGGACGTGACCTACCACAACCGCAAGCAGTCGGACATCAGCGCGCGCATCGATGAGGGCATGTCGATGGCGTCGCTGATCGTGTTCCTGGTGGAGTCGTGGGGTTCGGACTTCGAACTGACGGAAGAAGGCGTTACGCAGTTCGAGGACGAATACCCCGGCATCATCGAAGCGGTGCTGAAAGGCTTTCACGCATCCCGCAAGAAGGAACTGGAAAAAAACTGAAGGCCGCCGCTCGGGCGCTGTACTGGCGGCGCCCGAGTGAAGCGGATCTAGCTGGAACGGGCCTCAAGCCGAGGCACTACATCGAGCCGGACGTAGACGTCTGGCCCGAAGCGTGGGACGCCATCCAACTGTTCAGCCGCATCTCCACGCAATGGCGCGTAGGCGCGTCTGGGCCGGTGGGGCTGGACTACACCGTCGTTTTTCATGAACTGGCGCGAGCCGGACTGGACGGCGATGCCTACGACGACACGATGGCCGCTATCCGAATCATCGAATCCACCGCGCTCGAAGTAATCCACGAACAGGACTGATGCCAAATGGCTGAAGAATCGATTGGCACAGCCCGCATTGACGTCAAGGTCAATACCGGCACGATGGAAGCCGGTATTGAGGCGGCGAAGCGTCGCGTGGCGGGTCTTGGCAACGAGGCCGAAACGCAGTTCAACAAGGCCAACGCCAGCACCAAGCGTTACGCCGACAGCTTGCTGCGCCAGGCCGACATGCTGGGCAAGTCACGGGCTGAACAGATCGCCTACAACGCGCAGATGCGCATCGGCGGCGAGCTGGGCGAGCAGATTGCCAAGAAGGCGCTTGCCCAGCAGGCGGCGACGGCCACCGGCATGGCCGCCACCGGCAAGTCAGCCAAAGAGCTGCAATTCGCCATGCGCGGCTTGCCGGCGCAGATCACGGACATAGGCGTTTCGCTGGCATCGGGCCAGCGGCCCATGATGGTGCTGCTGCAGCAGGGAGGCCAGCTCAAGGACATGTTTGGCGGCATCGTGCCGGCCGCCAAGGCGTTGGGCGGCTCCCTGCTCGCGCTGATCAACCCCTACACGCTGGCCGCCGCCGGTGCTGCGGCATTGGTTGCCGCGTGGAGCAGTGCGGAAAAGGATGCGTCAGCGTTTAACAATGCACTGATCAGCACTGGCAACTATGCCGACCGAACCGCCACGCAGATGGAAGCGATGGTTGGCGCCATTTCCGGCATCTCCGACGTATCGGAAGGGTCTGCGCGCGAGGCACTGCAAAAGGTGGCCGAAACCGGCCGCTTCACCGGTGAACAGTTCGATCTTGTGGCTGTGGCGGCGGCGCGGATGCAAGACGCTGCCGGGCAGAGCATCGACGACACGGTCAAGAAGTTCGAGGATCTGGCCAAGTCCCCAGTTGATGCCCTACTGAAGCTAAACGAGACGGAGCACTTCCTCACCGAGGCGCAACTGGAACGCGTTCGCGCGCTGGTTGCCGAGGGCAAGGAACAGGATGCGGCAGCCGAAGCGGCCCGGATCTACGCCGGTCGGTTGGATGACGTGGCGACCGCCGCAGAGGCTGCCCGACCGCACCTGTCGAGGATGTGGAAGGAGGCCAAGGACGGCGCATCAGCCGCTTGGGAGGAGACGAAGAAGTTTGCCGATTTTCTGGCGGCGGCGGCGGAAAAGGCAAAGGATGTTCCCTGGTATCAGCGGCTCGGCCCAATAGGGGGGTTGCGTGCCAGCATCAGTGGCATGTATGGCGCTGAACCGGCATCCCCTGCGAGGGTCAGTCGTGTTGCTGGCGCCGTGGACAGCGGCGCGGCAAGGGCCAACATCAAGCTGGAAGAGGATGCGGCTAAGTTCCGAGATCGCTACCTGACACGCGAAGAGGAAAAGAAGCGCGCCATCGCGGAGCTGGACAAGTACCGCGCGCAGTATTCGGCGCAGGAATACGAAAACCTCAAGAAGCAGATCAACCTTCAATACGCTGACAAGGGATCGTCTGGCCCACGCGCGAAAGCGGCAAAGTCCGCGCCTGATTTCATGGCCAAGGATCAGGCCCAGATCAAAGCCGAGATCGAAGCGGAAGGCAAGCTGATGGATCAGCGGCTGCGCAGCGAGGCGGCTACGAAAGCTTACGCAGCCAGCTTGCGCGACATGCTTGACACGCGCCAGCAGTCCATCGATCTGCAAGTGGCTAGCATCGGCATGGGCCAGCGCGAGGTGGATCAGCAGCAGGCGCTGATCAGCATCGACCAGGACTACAACCGCAAGAAGGCCGATCTGCAAAAGCGGCAGCAAGACACCAGTAGCGCGCTAGAAAAGGCCGGATATCAGCAACAGTTGGACGACCTTGCCAAGTACCACGCCGCGCGCGTCCAGATGGAAATCGAAGGCTGGAAGGCGCAGCAGGAAGCGCAGGCTGACGGGCTGAATGGAGTGAAAGCCGCCCTTGCCGATTTCATGGCGGATCAGCAGAACAATGCGGCGCAGATGTACGACCTAACCCGAAATTTCCTTGGCGGGTTCAGTGATGCCTTTGCATCGTTCGCATCTGGCGCGGAATCGGCCAAAGATGCGTTTGGCGGTCTTATTGATGACATGTACAAGCAGGCGCTGAAGTTCCTTGCAAACAAGGCCATGCAGCAGCTTTTAGGCGCATTGGGCGGCACACAACCAGGCTCGACCTCAGGGAACGGAAGTGGCGGGTGGGCTGGCGTGGCGGCAAGCGCTGCAGGGATGTTTAGTGGCGCCAGCGGGCGTGCCAACGGCGGCCCTGTAAGTGCTGGCAGCCTCTACCGAGTCAATGAGCGTGGGCCGGAGTTGCTGGAAGTGGGCGGCAAGAATTACCTGATGATGGGCAAGCAATCCGGCAATGTTGACCCGTCACCGGGTACGCGCAGCACGGGCAATGTGTCGGTGAATCAGACCATCGTCGTGCAGGGAACTATTAACCGTCGCACCAGCGAGCAGATCGCACAGGACAGCGCGCGCCGGCAGCGAATCGCGACGACGAGGAACGCGTAAACGCTCAACCTGATTTCGTGGCAGACTCTCCCCATCAAACGCAGGGAGTCGGTTATGGGGAAGTGGCTGGCGGGTATTGTGGCGGTGACACTGGCGGGGTGCGCTTCGGGCCCACCAATCAATACGCCATCAGGCAGCCCGGAAATAACGTTGAGCAACGTTCGGGTGGATTGCGTCAAGGGAGCCTTCCTGAACGCCCTACTCAACAAGGGCTATAGGATTGAACAATCCAGCGATTATGTGATCGTAGTCGGTAAGCCTACCGACAATACGATGGCAGCATTACTTTATGGGTCGGGTCTGAACGCCATCCCCGAAGAACGGCTTCGCATGACCATGATTACCCAATCCGGTGGGAGTGGGCTGCGCATAGTGTTTGACGGTGCATACGTTACGAATCCTGGCACGGCCTTCGAAAAGTTGCAGCCAATGCAGGAAAACGCGAACACGCAGCGCCAGCTTGAGTCGGTAGCCCCGGCAATCGAAAGCAAGTGTGCCAATACGTAGCGCCACCCATCACAGTCACCTTCCAAGCCCCGCCAAGCGCGGGGCTTTTTTATGGGCGAAAGAAACGTGACCACAGGATTCATCAACACTCGACTGTCGCTACAGGTCGCATCCGGGTTCGTTGGCGGGCCGGAATGGAGCACATCGGTGATCGCGCTGGCGAGCGGGCGTGAGGTCCGAAACAAGGCGTGGGTCTATCCGCGGCAGAAATACACAGGGAACCTCGCCGCGTTCACCGAATCGCAGCGCAAGGAGCTGCTCGCCCTGTTCTACACATGCGCCGGACAATGGGGGGCGTTCCGGTTCAGCGATCGCGTTGACTGGAAAGCATCCAGTGAACAGCTCTTGGTCGTTCCAGGCACGAAAACCCCCGTACAGCTGGTGAAAAACTATACGTTCGGCGCCACCGTGTTTTCGCGGCCTATCCGCGCGCCCATCGCTTCCGGGCTTGCCCTGTTCACCGGCGCGACACCCATAGCCGGGACGGTCGATGAGCAAACGGGTCTGTTCACGCCTACAAACAACTGGCCCGTCACGCCCGTGACGTGGTCTGGCAGCTTTGACGTGTGGGTCCGCTTCGCTTCCGACTACGCAGCCTTCACGGCGATCCGCCCCGACCTTCTTATTGCCGACATCGACCTGCTTGAGGTGCGCGCCTAATGCCTCGCGCTATTTCTACCGCACTAGCCGCCCATCTGGCGGGCGCATCAACCACCACGTGCTACCTGCTAAAGATCATGCCAAAGCGTGCCGATGTGCCGGTGTTTGGGCTGACGACACTGGACGCTGACAAGTCCTATAACGACGGCGGCGGTTTGGTTGAGTACCGCGCTAGACGCGGTTACACGGCTTTCGACCTCGACACAAAAGCCGATCTGAGTGTGGACAACAGCGAGGCGTCGGGCCTTGTTGCCGAGTACCCGGCAGATGGGGTGACAGCGGAAGGCATCGCCCGCGGGGACTACGACGGCGCGCGCTTCACCCAGTACCTAGTGAACTACGAAGACCTCACGATGGGTCACGTCATCATCAATTCCGGCCAGGTTGGCCAGATCAGGATGATCGACGAGCTGGTGTGCAAGATCGAGCTGCGATCGCTCACGCAGATCATCAAACAAAACTCCATCATCGAGTTGACCTCCATCACTTGCCGCGCCCAGTTCGGCGACGCCAGGTGCAAGATGCCGCTGGACTGGTACGGCGCCACGGTCGACGGTGTGGGGGAAGAGACAGACCGCGTGTTTTCTATCGATGCAATCGCCGGCATCGCCAAGACTATTTCAAACGTCCTGCTGCTCACAGGGGACGGAACAACCACTACCGCCCAACTCAAGACGCCTGCCGGAATCAGCATCATCTCCGGCTACGCCATCACCGAAGTTCGCGTTGGCGGCGCGGCAACGGCGGCGTACACCGACGACGGAGCCGGATTGCTCACCTTCACGGCAGCTCCAGCCAGCGGGGCAGATGTGCGGGCAGATATCGTGCAAACCGTCACCGCACCCGATAACTACTTTGTGCCGGGCGTCGTGCATTGGCTTACGGGCGATAATGCCGGACGCGAAAACGAGATCGAGGAATACGACGGCGACACGATGACGGCAACCCTCGTTA
Source organism: uncultured Cellvibrionaceae bacterium (assembly GCA_964542655.1). Classification (GTDB taxonomy): domain Bacteria; phylum Pseudomonadota; class Gammaproteobacteria; order Pseudomonadales; family Cellvibrionaceae; genus Cellvibrio. Next base: position 14,588 of record CAZIWB010000069.1, on the reverse strand, counting down.
TCCCCACGCACAAGCCTATTCAGTCAAACGATACCTTCCAGATCCGCCGCGATTGCGACAAGTCGAAAGCCATGTGCAAAGACTACGGCAACCTGCTTAACATGCGGGCCGAGCCGGAACTTCCGCGTGGTGACGGCCTGTCGCTGCAAGCGCCGGGGGGTTCCTGACATGCGCGCCATCGGTCCACCGTTGAGCGAACAGGAGCGGCTGGCCTTCATTGCCGAGGCCCGCACATACGTCAGCCAATCCGTGCGATTCAGGCACCAAGGGCGGTCACGTCGCGGCGTTGACTGTGCCGGCCTGCTGCTCGTCAGCATGACGGCCATAGGCCGCCCGATCACCGATCTTGACGCCTACGGCCGCGAGCCTATGGGAGACGGTTTACGTGGCATGATGGTTGCCAATCTGGGGGAGCCTGTGCCGCGAGACAGCATGCGCCCGGGCGACATGGTGCTGATGCGGTTTCAAGGCGAGCCGAAGCACGTCGGCCTGATTGGCGATCACCCGCACGGTGGCCTGTCGCTCATCCACACATTCGCGCAAGTCAAGAAAGTCGTTGAGCATCGCATCGATGCCGAGTGGGATAGCTACATCATCGAGGTATGGCGTCCGTGAGCGGGCGTACCGTAGGCACAGTGGTTGGCGGCGCGATTGGCGCCTATTTCGGCGGCATGCAGGGTGCTCAAATCGGCATGGCCGTCGGCGGCATGGTCGGTGGCGCGGTGGCGCCCGATCACATCTATGGGCCAAAGATTGGCGACGGGCAAAACCAGACCGCGACGGACGGCGCGCCGATTGCGTGGGTGCAAGGCACGGCACTGGTGGCTGGCACGCTTGTACAGGTCAGCGAGCGCCGGCAGATCAAGCACGAGGATGACGGCAAGGGCAGCGGGCAGGTTGCGGTTAACTACACTGCGGAACAAGACTTCGCCATCCTCGTTTGCGAGTCATGCGAACTGCGTGACAGCGCAATTGCAGCCATCCTGATGGTGATTCAGGACGGCAAGATAGTCTATGACGTGCGCAACGGTAACCACTACATTGATCACACCATTTTTCCCGACAGCGCGTTCGGCGCCATCGGCATGCGCGTGGTTGGCCTTAGCCAGAGTTGGAAAAGCAATGTAGATTTTCAGTTTGGCGCCGAAGATCAGATGCCGCACCCGACGTTGGAAGCCATTACCGGGGTTGGCAATACGCCGGCTTACCGAGGTGTTGTCACCGCCGTGTTCAAGAACTTCGACGTGACATCATCGGGCGATCGCATTCCGACATTCCAGTTTCTTGTTGCGTCGAAAGCCACGGACATCACTGAGGATAACGTGCTGGAAAACGCAACGGTAAGCACTGACGTGAGCTTCCACCTATGAGCGCGCCATACCAGACGGCCGTCGTAGGGTGCAAGCAAGTCATCCCGATGGACCTCTTGCCCAATAGCGTACTCAAGATAACTGACGTCCCCGCGATGGGTGCGACAGTTCGATGGGTCGTGCAACCCCTATACGGCCAGGAAGTCCCTGCGTTCTTCGAGACTATTCCTGAGATTAATTCGTACCGCGAGGACACGGATGCGCGCGGCGTTTTTGACACCGGCTGGGTTCAATCGTACGGCGTTTCCGCGTATGCCCCTGGTGCAGTAATCGACTCTGACGATGTGGTGTCAAAAAACTGGTACACGACACGGGGCCTTCCGATCCCGAGGACCACCAAAAAGCCATCCGCAGGGCTCAATGCGAGCATTCCCGTAGGCTTTGACTGCGCCGGGGTGCTCGTGACCTGCCTCGTGTATTTTGGGCCGGTAGACGCGGTCAACATGGATATGCAGTTCCAATTTGCGGATCCTGCTGGCTTGGAACTGTTATGGATACCTGGCGGTTATTACGTTGACACCGCCACCGGAGAAATATACAGACAAAGCCAGCAATCCCCGTTCAAGGGAGGCAAGTTTTCCATAGGCAATGAGCGTCTGCAGGACATTTGTTCACGCGTGGCGAAGCGCGGCGGTCTTGAGGCATCAGACATCGACGTGACGGCGCTGGGTGAAACCATCGTCGAGGGCTACCCGATCGCGCGGCAGGCGAACGCGGCGGACTGCCTGCGGCCACTGCTTGCCGCCTACTTCGCGTATGGCTCCGAATACGACGCCAAGCTGCGATTCAACTACTACGGCGGCGATGCTGTGGTGGATGTCGACAAGGATGACTTGATCGAAGGAAACGATGCAAACGACGGCGCCATTGTGAGTGATCTTCGCAACCAGGCTACTGAGTTTCCACGCCGCATCATCGCCACATACATCGACCCGATGCAGAATTATTCGCCGGTGCAGGTTGCCGACGAGCGCCGCGCATTCGGCATCATCGCCATCGGTGACCAGCCGTTCGAAATACCCGTCGTTATGACGGCTGACGCGGCGCTTCAGGCCACGAAAAAGGCCATGAAGGTCACGTATGCCACGCTTGAAGGCACGCAGGGTTATTCCACTCCCTTTGCGGGTGCTGGAACCTATCTGAAATTGGCGGCGGGCGAGGCGCTGACGTTCCAAGGCAAGCGCTACGTGCTGGATGATCTGATTATCGGGAACGGCTCATTGAAGCTTTCCACGCGCTACGACCGGAAGAGCGCCTACACATCAAGCGCGACGGCTATCGTAGGCAACCTACCCACGGCGCCGACTTCGCCGTATTCCGGTCCGACAAAACTTATACCAATGAATCTCCCGTCGCTCCGGCCGCAGGATACCTATGGCGTCTACCTAGCGGCCGCTGGGTTCTATCCAGGTTCAGCATGGCGCGGATGCACGGTGCAGGCGTCCTACGATAACAAAACGAGCTGGCAGACAGTTACGCAAATCACAGAGGCGTCAATCATGGGATCAGTGAAGCTGGCTGAGCCAGTGGGCGGTGAGCCGCTTACAGTGAGCGTTAATGATGCCCTTGAGAGCGTGACCGCCGATCAACTGGCCGCCAACGCCAATGCCTTTGCGCTGGTGCACTCCGGTGGCGTAGAGATCGGGCAGTTCAAGACTGCCACGGAAACGGAAACGGCAAACGAATATGAGTTGACAGAATTAACGCGTGCAGCACTAGGGACGACACAAACGGCCGCACAAGCCGGAGAGTCTTTCACCCTTCTAAACGCTGTGTATTTCCTGCCTATCGATCTTTCGTTCAAGGGCAAGACTGTTTATTTCCGCGCTGTCGGGTTCGGCGAGGTCGCAGAAGATGCCGATATCGTGTCGATCGTTTACAACCCGGACACGACCGTCATCCACGACGGCGGAGTAGTAACGCCATGACCGTGACCTTGGACGACCGGTTCAAACTGCGACGCGGAACGGCTGCTAACCTCGCGACCGTCAACGAGGTGCCCTTCGAGGGAGAGATCGTTTACGAGACTGACCAGGGTCTCGCGGACGGCAAGTACAAAATCAAGATTGGCGATGGCGTTACCTCCTACAACGACCTTCCTTACATCTCGCTCGGCGGGGGCGTCGAGTCGATAGTTCCCGGTAGCCATATCTCCGTAGACACCACCGACCCGAAGAACCCGGTAGTGGGTGTTTCGTCTCTTACGGTTAGCAGCAGCTACGCCGAAGGCACTGCGTTCCCGACGTCGCCGGCGCCATCTCTGGATGACAAGTTCTACCGCACCGACCTTAACCTGCTGTGCTACTACGACGGCGCGCGGTGGCTCACCGTGCATGAATACACTTGCGACTTTACGGGGTCAAACACGCTAGGAAGTGGTACGGGCAACGTGTCTTACGGCAGCCCCCCTGGCGGCTCCATTTACGTTACCCGGTGGTATTTTTCATCACGCGTGGTTTCCCCTAATAGCCCCTCTAGTTATTGGACCTTCACCCTCACATACACACAGAGGGCTACGGGGGCTACCGTGACCCTTGCATCGGTTGACACCCATCTGCTGAACTACGCAACGCTGGTGTTCGTCCCGCTCAGCGTAGTGATCGAGAGCATTTGCGATGCTTCGATATTTGTGCTGTCTCTAAGCAAAACGGGCTCCCCCGGCGCTACCTACAACTTCAGTTCGATTGCGTACCGGCGCGTCGTCACTTGATGGCCGGGGCCATTTTGGGGTACTGAGCGTCACTTCCGATACCGCCGTCCCCGCCAGCCGCCCTTGGCTTTGATCGGCCAATCGGCGGCCGGGTCAAACCGAACGGCCAGGCCGTGTGCAGCGTGTTCTGGCACGGCGTATGGCCGGACGTGCTGGCCGCGCTCAGCATCAATACCGTGCGCAAGGCATTGCTGATGGTGGCCATGGGCGAGCCGCAACCGCAGGTGCCGATACCCAACCCGGCCGAGGATGGCCCAACGGAACAGGACGCGTTGCCGGGGCTGTCGCAGGGCCAACTGTCGATCCGTGCGGCGATTACGGCGGCCACGGAAACCACCCAACCAGTGGAAGATGTTCTCTGATAGGTGCAAGCGGCATCCGCCGACAGCGCCAGCAAGTCGGATGCCGGACACTGACCCTGCCCCAGCCGTCAGGCCTCATCCGGCGAGAGTCAGTCAGGCGGAACGGTGACGACCAGCGATCAGGCGCGGGCCGATGGCTGGGGCAACTCGCGGATTGTGAGTAACGGTGTGAGTAACGCGGCCCGGCCATCAGCTGGCATTGGCGCTGTAGAGCCGCTACCGTGACGCAACTCGATCCCCGCCCCGGGCACCAGTACAGCGTTCGCAGACGTCCGTAGCCGTTCGGCAAATGCACCAAGAACCGCGCCAGACCGCCATTCATGCGTCCGTCGTCGTTCGTCGCCGTTCGCCCCCAGCCGTCTCAATCTGTGAGTAACGGAGTGAGTAAAGTCGAGCGCATCGCCCTTGGCTGCCGGCCGTTACTCACATGTCCCTGCTCACCGACACCCGCCTGCGTGCCCTGAAGCCCAAGCCCAGTGTCTACCGCGTTGCCGACATGGCGGGGCTTTGCATCGAGGTCAGGCCCACGGGCACGCGCTGCTGGCGCTACCGCTATCGTTTCGCGGGCAAGGCCAAGATGATCTCCCTGGGCGAGTATCCGGCCATGTCCCTGCAGGAGGCCCGGCGCGAGCGTGACCGCCAGCAAGCCGTTCTTGCCGCCGGCCAGGACCCGAGTACCACGCGGCAGACGGAGCGGCTACGGGCGGCGCTGGCCAGTGCAGACTCGTTCGAGGGTGTGGCGCGGGAATGGATGAGCCAGCGTGGCGAATGGACCGAGGCCACCCATGACCGCGCGACGTGGATTCTGGAAACCTACGCGTTCCCGCGCATCGGGCGGCGGCCGGTGAACAGCCTCACGGCGTTGGACGTGTTGGCGCTCGTGCGCCGGCCGGAAGCGCAAGGCAAGCACGACACCGCGGCGCGCCTCAAGCAACGCATTGGCCAGGTCATGCGCTACGCCGTGGGCACCGGGCGGGCGGATCGCGACCCGACGGCCGATCTGCGCGGCGTGTTGAAGACCGTGAAGGTGCGCCACCATGCGGGGCTGACCGAACGCGTCGCCGTGGGCGCGCTGATGCGGGCCATTGGCGACTATCGGGGGCACGGCCCGACCGTGCTGGCGCTGAAATTGACCCCGCTGGTGTTCCTTCGCCCGGGAGAGCTACGGCAGGCGCGCTGGAGCGAGATCGACCTGGATGCGGCCGAGTGGCGCATTCCGGGCGAGCGAATGAAGATGAAGACGCCCCACATCGTGCCACTGAGCCGGCAGGCGCTGGAAATCCTTCGCGAGCTGCAGGGGCTGACGATGCGTTCTGCGCACGACTACCTGTTTCCGTCGATTCGTACGAAGCGTCGCCCCATGTCGGACAACACGATCAATTCCGCGCTGAGGAAGTTGGGGTACACCAGCGACATGCACACCGCTCATGGATTCCGGAGCACGGCTAGCACGCTGCTGAACGAGATGGGATGGAACCGGGATTGGATCGAGCGGCAGCTGGCGCACAGCGAGCGGGACGGCGTGCGCGCCGCGTACAACTATGCCGAATGGCTGCCGGAACGGCGGAAGATGATGCAGGCCTGGGCGGACGTATTGGACGGCCTGCGCGACGGCGGCAAGGTGCTTCCCTTCACGCCGCACGCTGCTGGTCGCGGGCGCTGATCCACTCCTGCACCCAGGCATCTACCTCCTCGCCCACCCATCGCGTGCTGACGCCTACCTTGCAGGCTAGGGGGAAAGTGCCGGCTGCCATGCGCTCATAAATGGCGGTCTTGCCAAAGCCGCTCCGTCGCATCGTTTCCTTCAAGTCGATGAGGGATCGGGTCATTCGCCGGGCGCCTCCGCATACGCTTGCTGGATCCGGTTGAACATCTCGGCATCGCCGCCCTTGTCGGGGAGGTAGACGTGGGCGCAGTGGAGTTGGAGTTGGCGGTCGGTCATGCGGCCTGATCCTGATCGGGGAGCGTGTCGAACAGTGACGGCATCGACAGGTCACGCTCGGCGGCTTCGAGGTACTTCGTGCCGTCCATGAAATAGGCGGTGCTGAGCTCCGCGGCGCGACCCTTGCGGCCCAGCTTCAGCGCGCGATACGGCACGGTGAACAGGCCGCCAAAGGGGTCATAGATCCATTCGCCCGGATTGCTGAAGCGCTCGATCAGCCGGTCCACGATGTCGAACTGCAGCGGGCAGATGTGGTTCTCCAAGCCTTTGCGGGTCTGGTCCCCGTTGAGCGTCAGCATGCGGTTCACGTCGTGCCACACGTCCGGATTGTGGCTGCCGGGCGCCAGCGACATGAAGCTGGACGGCAGCGCGCCGCGGGCTTCGAGTTCTTCGCCGATGCGCACGTGATGGTCGAAGTCGTAGACGTTGGCCAGGCTGTACTGGGTGAACAGCTTGCTCAGCTTGTCGTGCGGCAGGCTGGCCATCTCGGCCGGGTCCAGTAGGCGCTTGCCGCTGGAGCGCCAGAACGCATGCGCGTCGACCTGCCAGCGCGCGCGGGTGTAATCGGCTTTGGACTTCTTCACCGGTTCATCCGCGTAGCCGCGGCTGCGATCAGTCTGCGGCTTGTGCAGCAGCACGATGTACTCAGGCGAGCCGACACCCATCTTCGTGGCGTCTTTGCAGTTTTCCGACCAGCCCAGGCGATACGTCTGGTTGTTCTCGCGCACGACGTCAGTCACCACCGTGATCAGGCCCATGTAGTCAAAGCCGTGCGTGCGGTAGTGGAAGATCGCTTCCGCGTGGAACGGGCTGACCGTCGGAACGCCGGCGCCGGTGACGTTGCCGAATTGGATGCGGTCCTTCACGTGGATGCAGGCGATGCGGCCGGGTTTCAGTACGCGCAGCAGCTCAGGGGTGAGAAAGTCCATCTGCGCCCAAAAATGGGCGTTGTCGTCGGTATGACCGAAGTCGTTGTAGCTCGGGCTGTACTCGTAGTGGTTGGCGAACGGGATCGACGTGATGATCTGGTCGATGCTGTTGTCCGCCATGCCCTGCGTTTCGGCCACGCAATCGTTGTTCGCAACGATCCAGTCTTTCCCACTGGCTTCGATGCGCTCGGCGCCGATCGAGCGCTGCAGCACCTGGGCCATCGCCGCTTCGCTCAGCCCGTATTCGCGGATTATCTCGCTCATTTTGTCCACCATGGTGATGTGTCGCGCCCACTTCGCCTTGAGGCTGGCCAACACCTCGCGCTCGCTTTCTGCGTAGACGATCCAGACCTCGACCGGCTCGGTTTGCAGGAAGCGCTGGATGCGGTGGAGCGACTGAATGAAGTCGTTGAACTTGAAACCGATACCGGCATAGATCGCCAGGTGGCAATGCCGCTGGAAATTGCAGCCGCTACCGGCGATGACCGGCTTGGCCGACAGGATCCGGGAGCGGCCTTCACTGAAATCGATGACGGCTTGCTCGCGCTCGTCCAGGTCCTGCTCGCCGTAGATGCTCACGGCGTCGGGAATGGCGGCCTGCAGCGCGTGCCGCTCGGCCTCCAGGTCGTGCCAGACAAGCCAGTGGGCATCCGGGTGCAGGTCGAGTGTGCGGCGCACCGCGGCGACGCGCGCCGGCAGCGTGTCGCGCTTCTCGCGCGCGGCGTTCGTGATGCCGAGCGCCGCGTCGCGGAACAAGTTTCCCTGGCCGTCGCGGTCCGCCTTCGCGCCGGCGTGATCCACTGGCACCTCGACGTAATGCACCGTGATGGGCGGAAGCTCGTAGCCTTCGTCGCTGAATCCCAGGTCGCTCGGACGCTGCAGGAACAGAGCCCAGCTCGCCACCCACAGCCAGAACTCGCGTTCCTTGTGCGGGTACAGCGTCAGGTTGTTGGCCTGCGTGCTGTCGCGCTTGAACCAGCGGGTCAGCGCCTGGCCGGTATCCATCACGCCCAGAAAGCCGGCGTAGTGGATCAGTTCCTTGTAGCGGTTCGGCGAGGGGGTGGCCGTGGCGACGAAGCGGTAGCGCACCTTCGCGAACAAGGTCAAGAACGTCTGATAGGTCTTGCTGCCGAAGCTGCGCAGCACCGATGCTTCATCCAGGCTGACGGCCGTGAAGTTGTTCGGGTCCAGCTTGCCGTCGCGCACGCTCTCATAGTTCGTGAGGTGGATGCCGTCGAACGCGTGGTCGATCTCGGCGTCAGTGCGGATGAAGCGCGTCGCAATACCCAGCTTTTCGCCGTCGAGCCGGAATTCCTGCCGCACGCCCAGCGGGACGACGATCAGCGCGGCGCCACCGGCATGCTTCCGGGCCAGCCGCAGGATCTCCAACTGCTGCATGCTCTTGCCCAAGCCGAACGCCTCGAACAACGCGCGGCGGCCACCTTCAGCTGCCCATTTCACGCCGGCGCGCTGGTGAGGTTTGAGCAGTGGGTGGATGTCGGCATCATCCACCGGGAAGCCGGCAGCGGGCGCCATCTTGACCTTGCGCTCAAGGAACTGGCGGTAGGCATCCATCACACCACCCCCATCAACGCCAGGTCGATCTCATCCACCGCATTCCGCAGCTGATGCCGCGCGATGTTCAGCTCGCTGGCCATCTCCCCGCGCAACGCATCGCCCGGGAAGTTGCGCAGCACGGCGTGTACCGCGCGCCGCATGTCACGCCGGTAGAGGCGATACAGCACGCCGCCGCCGTCCTGCGGGATACGCGCCCAACAGAAGCCGTTGCGGTTGCGGGGCATGCGGCGGGTGAAGTGGCGGGGCATCACGCATCACCATCGGGCGCGGACGGGGTGGCGGCGAGCATTGGCTTACCGCATTTCGTGCATGTCGATTTTTCCATGTCGCTTATCGGGGCTAGCGTTGGACCATTCTGATTCCCTGTCTGGCACTCGATATGCAACGGCCATCCGTCCCAATACTTGTAGACGACCATCCACCCATCCGGCACCACGGCGGGCGAGGCTGGCAACTTCATCGCAATGTGCTCGATCAGTGAGACTTGATCGCGACGCCAGTCCTTTTCGTCGTGCGTGTAGCCAAAACGCTCGCAGAGCTGGCGATGGAAGTTCTTGAACTCACGTTCCATCGCTGCCGGGCATTCGGTGCACTCTCCGCGCCATTCCCCGTCGATGCTGTGCACGTCTCCCGAGCCATTGCAATACGAGCAAGCCTCACTCCGGCCCTGCGCGGCGAGGGCGGCAGTGATGGCAGCTCGCATAGCCTCGTCATCTATCGGCAGGTACTCACCGGCCCGAGTATCTTCGATGCCCGACTCATCAATGTATGCCTGCATGGCCGCTGAAACTTGCTCATCCGTTACTCGCCCGCTGTCGGCTGCATCCGGTGAGTGGGGGTGGGTGGGTGGTTCGGCAGTGGGTGCGATCTGTGCGTCACGCTGACAGGGTTCGTCGTAGCAATAATCCGTCCACTCCCTACCGTGCTGGCAAAAATCAACTCCAACCTTGGCGGCCGGAGTGAGCAACGGGATAACCTTGTAGCCGGGCGAAACTTGTAGGTTGGCGGCTTCCGCTGTCGAATAAACAAAGCCTCCGAGGCGCTTGTCTTTGACATGCCATAGCCCATAACCGATCGGCTCATCCACCTGCGCCGCCTGTGCTGGCTCGACGTAGTGAAAGCACGGTCCATCGGTGCGATGCACAACACCCAGAGTGCATGGCTCACCGCAGCAGCATCCGCCGAGTTGTGGTGGCTTAGCCATCTGTGCTGGTGGGTGGGCGGAAGCGATCATGCGCCGGATGCGTAATGCCACGTTCCCTTTCGCCATGATCGGGGCAAACTCAGGGCCATCTTCTGCCAGCGCTTCCATATCGCTAGCCTCGATTTCATTACACCATTCTTCAAGCTGACCTATAAGGCCCACCGGCACCGCACTCTCATCCGCCTCGATGCGCTCAAGATGCGGCAGCGCAGCCAGCAAACCAGCCTCAACGCCGAGCGCCGGATCGAACAGTGCGCCGCGCGCCTGCATGCGCTCGCCAAACGCCTGCTCAGCGAGCTGGAATGCTTGGATAGCCTCGGGCGAGATCACGCCGCCATCTCCTCGTCCCGACTCGGCGGCATCAGCGACAACTCCACGGTCTCCTGAATCAGCTGGCAGAGCTTGCCGCTGGTACGGCCGTCCTGATTGAAATTCGCCGACCAGCGCACCGTGCAGCTACCGCCGTCCAACGCCTCGAACGCGAAGCCGTGGATCTCCACGTCGTCGAGCTTGATCACTTCCTCCAGCGCCAGGCCGGACTGAATGGCGATCTTGTAGCCGGGAAAGTCCTCGTCCCACTTGAGCGGCATCAACTGCGGCAGCTTGCGCGCGGTCAGGCCGTCGCTGTCGCCCAGCGGCAGCTCCGACTGCTCACCGGGCGCGGGCTTGCGATACAGCAGCTTGCGCAGGCTTTTGTCGAAGTTGTCGAGCACACTGGAATGGCACGTGGTTTCGAGCTTGAGCGTGCCGGCGAGGACGTTCTCATTGCCGTGTTTCTCCATGCGGGGCGTGAAACTGGTGATCTTGGTCTGCTGGTCGGTCAGTGCGAACATCGGTGGCGCTCCTGGTTATGGATCGGGTTATTTTTTGCAGCCGCTTTTGTCGTGGTGGGGGCAGTGGCCAGATTGGCTGGCCGGTTTCCGCTGAGTGCCTTCTGGTATTGGCCGGGAGCCCGGCTCAGTGCGTCTGGCGGTCTGATTACGTACGGACTTTGTGGCCCGCGCCTCGGGCGGCACTGCCATAGGGCTTACTCGCCGCCGACGATGTCGAGCGCGCGCTGGTGGTAGAGGTCGGTCATGTCCGCGTGGTAGTCGATGTGCAGCTGCTTCACGAGGTCGAACGCGTCGTCCAGGTCCTTGCGCGTGGTCGCGGCGGCGATGGCGTCGTGGACTTCCTGGGCGGTGATGGCGGGGCTGTTGGTCTCCGCTGCCGGCGCGCTCCCGGTCAGCTCGCGCTCGATCTGCTGCAGGGTGGCCGGTGAGCGCGACGCCTCGGTGACCGTGCCGACGACCGTCCGCAGCGGCGCCATGTCCTCGGACTCGTCGGCGGTATGGATGCCCATGCTCACCTCGGGCGCATACACGCGCGACCAGAAGCCCGCGGCGCGGTACATGAACATCAGCTCGGGAAGGGTTTTCCACTTGCTGCCGTTCTTGCTGTACCAGCCCTCAGCCTTGACCATTTCCCACGTGATCCACGGGCCGTTGCAGCGCTCGCCGGATGCCTTGTCGTCAGCGTAGGCGCGCACGCGGTAGCTGTCCGCTTTCGGGTCATCGCCCTGCGTTTCGAAGCGCATCGGGCTGAAGCGGCCGCAGGCATTGACCGTGGCGATCAGGAACGATGACGACCACGACGGCCGGCCCTGCACGATGTACAGGTTTTGCATCACCATGAGTTCGTTGGCGCCGATACGGTTCGCGATTTCCATCGCGATCAGCACGTTTGCCACGTTCTCGCGGTAGTCCTTCGGCACCAGCGTCGATTGCGCATAGGCCGATGCCTTGCGCTGAGCGAGCGCGAAGGCGCCGCCGTCGGCCTGGTCGCCGGGCTTGATCTGTACCACTGCAGTGCTGTTTTCCATGCGGGTTTCCTCGGGTTAGTCGTTGAGAGCCCAGCGCGGCAGCGCGAGGCGGTGGATGGTGGGTTCGTAGCCAGGCCAGACGTCCGCCTGCAGGCAGCGACTGAGCGTCGCCATGTCGCGGTCACGCAACTCCATGCCGCGAGCTTCGGCATCAGCGTCGATGCAGTGCACGTTGACGGCGAACGGTGCGGTTTTCTCGACAGCCACAAACAGGAAGGCGCGCAGCTCGTGGCCAAGCGACTGGAATGCGCTGGCGTAGTGGGCGTGTTGCACGTGGTAGCGGTACGTGGCCACGCTGCGAGCGAATCCTGACTCGCTCGCATCCTCGGTGGACTTGAGGTCGATCACCAGCCCGCGCGAGGCGACGTAGTAATCCATGCGGGCCTTGCAGAGTAGGCCGTGTTCGGGGTCGGTCCAGATCGCGGTGGACTCGGCCACGCCACCCGTGAACAGCTTCCCCGCGATCGGATGCGCCATCACGGCATCGCGCATCGCCTGCAGCCGCTGCCAGTCGTCCGCGCTGACCGCCGTCACGCCGCGGTGCATGGACAGCCAGTCGTCGCGACGTTCCTTGCCCAGCTTCGTGCGCAGATCGCCGAAATCGGGCTGCTGCGCCCACTCGCGAGCGAACAGGTCCGGCTCCAGCACCAGGGCATGCAGGGCGCGGCCGAACAGTAGGGCAGACGTCTCGTGCTGCTCAGTGGCGGACAGCCAGGCGCGGTAGTGCTTCGGCGTCTTGGCCAGCTCTTTCAGCGCGCCGCAGTTGACGACGCCCAGTTCCTTGCGGTGGTAGACCTCGGCCGGTACGCCTTCGTGGATTCCGGGGGCGTAGGCGGTGATGGTTTCGGGCTGCAGGAGGGCGTTCACTGGCCGGCCTCGCGGGCGGCGAGCATGGCGTCGGCATAGGCGAACTTCGCCTCCTCGCGTGACCCGATATAGAGGCCACTTCCATCGGTCGTGCGATGCGCTTTGATGTCATCTTCGCTGGCCTTTGCCGCGAAGTAGTCGCGAAGGGTCATGCCGATATGACTGCACTCGATATGTCCGCGCGAATCCGAATCAGGAACCGGAAACGCCGGACCACCATCCTTGATCGCGCTCATGCCCGCGCACTCCGCTTCGCACGCGCCGGCGTGGCCGCAGCTTCGTCGTTGGCCAGCGCGGCGGCGAGGTCGTCAATCGCGGCGTCGACGTTGCCGCCATTGCTTCGCGCCGACACGACAGCCTCGGCCGCCTCCCGCAGCCCAAGGCTCGCCAGCCGGTCAGCCTCGGCCTTCGCTGCCGCCGCCTGCCGCTCGCGCTTAAGCTGCGCCGCCTGCTCGTCCAGCTTCTTCTGCTCGGCGGCCTGGCGCTCGCGTTCGGCCTGCAGTGCGGCTTCTTGCTCCTGACGCTCGGCCGCCAGCCGGTCACGCTCCGCCGCTGCCGCCTCCATCTGCTTGCCGCGCTCGATGGCGGCAAGCCGATCCTGTTCCGCCTGCTCGGCCGCACGCGCTGCCGCTTCCTCGGCGGCGATGCGATCGCTCTCCACCTGTGCCAGCCGATCCGCTTCCGCACGATCCGCCGCGGCACGCTCGTCGGCCTCACGCTGCAGCCGCTCGTTCTCGGCGCGCACGCGCTCCAACTCCTCGCGCTCCGCCTTGATCTTCGCCTGCTCGGCCTCGGCGTCTTTCTGTGCCGCCAGCAGGTCCTGCACGCGCGCCACGGCGGCGGCAAGGGCATCGGTAGCGGTGAGGTAGTCGGCGCCCAGCTCGGCCTCGTCCAGCACGGTCGCCTTCAGGTTGGCCAGCTGCCCGGCGATGATCACGGACGGCTTGCCGACCAGCGAGGCCGGCACATCGCGGATGGCCTGAATCTTCTTCTGGATCGCCTCGACACGCAGGCGTTCGGCTTCCAGCTTTTCGAGGCGCGCCGTCTCCGCTCGAGCCTCCTCGGCCTTGATCTGGACATCGATGGGTTCTTCCAGCTCGACAATCTGCGCCGTCAGCTGCTTGGCTTCCGAGTCGATCAGCCGGCAATGCTCGAGCGCAGGTGCCTTGATCTCGACGCGCTTCTTTTCCAGCGTCACGCGCAGGGTGCGCAGCTCGGCGCGGGCTTCCTTCGCCAGCTTCATCTGCTTCGGCACGGTGACGTCGTACACGACGCCCTGGTGCTTCTGGCGCAGTTCGGCCAGGCCGCGCGCAGTCTCTGAGTACTCCGCGATGGCGGTCATGTTGCTGCCGACGGTCTTTTCGGTGGTGGTCATGCCGCAGCCTCCACCGGAATCTCCATCCCGTTCAGCGCGCACCACTCAAGCGCCCATTCCAGCGCCAGCTTTGCTGCGAATCCGCCGCCCGTGTCGTCGCCGGGCTTGTCGCCGGCATGGATCATTGCGAACCAGAGCTCCGCCGGATTCGATGCGTTGTGATCCAGGTCTTCGTAGTTGATGCCGCGTGCGTTCGCGATCGTTCCGACCAGGCAGGCGCACGCGCCCTGATATGTCGAGCCATCGACGCGACCGCCACGCAGCGCATCGATCAATGCCGGAACCTCGTGGGCGTTCTGCGTCAGCGTCATCCAGAGGTCGGCCTTGAAGCTCCGCAGGTCGGCACCGCTCAGGTCGGCACCGCTCAGGACGGCACCGCTCAGGTCGGCA
>CAZIWB010000068.1:0-38203 GCA_964542655.1 uncultured Cellvibrionaceae bacterium | reverse complement strand
TGCAACAGACAGGTGCGCATGTAGTACATTGCCCTGAATCCAATTTGAAATTGGCGAGCGGCTTTTGTCCGGTCGATAAATTAATAAAAGCCGGAGTAAATGTGGCCCTCGGCACCGATGGCGCAGCAAGCAATAATGATCTGGATTTATTCAGTGAATTAAAAACAGCCGCTTTATTGGCAAAAGCAGTCGCCAGCGATGCCGCAGCATTGGATGCACACACCGCCCTGCGTATGGCCACCCTCAATGGCGCAAAAGCCTTGGGGATGGATGAAAAAATCGGCAGCCTTGAAGTTGGCAAATTTGCTGATTTTACTGCAATTGATTTAAGCGGATTGGGCACACAGCCTTTGTATAACCCTGTATCGCAATTGGTTTACACCCATTCCGGGCAAGGCGTAACCCATGTGTGGGTGCAAGGCAAGGCAGTATTGCTAAATCGCCAATTGCAGACGCTTGATGAGCGAGAAATTTTAGGTAAAGCCAATTGGTGGCGGAAACAAATTGCCACTCACTAAATTTACGAAATGGAAATAATCATGGCCAATGTCGACACTGCCGAAATTGCAAAATTTGAAGCCCTCGCCAGCCGTTGGTGGGACAAAAACAGCGAATTCAAACCACTGCATGATATCAATCCCTTGCGCGCCAATTTTATTGATGAATATTCACCCGTAGCACAGAAAAAAATCATTGATGTTGGTTGTGGCGGCGGTATTCTCGCTGAATCCCTCGCACAGCGCGGCGCTATAGTCACGGGCATTGATATGGGTGAAGCACCACTTTCAGTGGCGCGCTTGCACGCATTGGAAAGCGGTGTTGAATTAACTTACGAGCAAATCACGGCAGAAGATAAAGCCGCACAAATGCCCGGCGAGTTTGATGTCGTCACCTGTATGGAAATGTTAGAGCACGTGCCCGATCCTTCATCAGTCGTACGCGCTTGTGCGCAGTTGGTAAAGGATGGTGGCGATGTTTATTTTTCCACTATTAATCGCAGTCCGAAGGCCTATGCTTTTGCGATTCTGGGCGCGGAATATATTTTAAAATTGCTTCCCAAAGGCACACACGACTACAGTAAATTTATTCGCCCTTCGGAATTGGCGCAATGGTTACGCGCCGCAGGCTTGGAGTTACAAACGATTACTGGCATGACTTACAACCCGCTCACCAAACACTACAAGCTAAATCCAAATGATGTGAGCGTGAATTATCTCTTGCATGCCAAAAAGGTTAGTGAATGATGGTAAAACCTATTCGCGCAGTGATGTTTGACCTGGATGGAACCTTATTGGATACAGCGCCCGATTTTGTGGTTGTCGTCAATCAATTGCTTGCTGAACAGCAACGCCCCGCATTAGCCGCAGAAACCATTCGCGCTGGCGTTTCCAATGGCTCCAAAGCGCTGATCAAACTCGCATTTGGTATCGATGAAAACAATGCGCAGTTTGAACCGTTGCGTCAGCGGTTATTGGAATTGTATTTGCAAAATCACTCAATCCATACCCGCCCCTTTCCCGGCATTGATGCATTGATTGCACAATTGGCCGCACACAATATTGCCTGGGGAATTGCCACCAATAAACCGGCGCTTTACACGCTGCCATTGATGGTTGATATGAATATGCAGCCGCCACCAGCCAGCGTAATTTGCCCCGACCATGTTGGCCTTCCTAAACCACATCCCGAATCTTTATTTCTCGCCAGCAGCCAATTGGGTTGCACACCGGAAGAAATTATTTTTGTAGGCGATCACAAGCGCGATATCGACTGTGGCAAAGGCGCTGGCAGTATTACTATCGCAGCTGCTTACGGTTATGTGGATGAAGGTGATGATCCAGCAAGCTGGAATGCTGATTACTGCGTAAACCACGCCAATGAAATCTGGCCAATTATTGAAAAATATTTATAACCCCGCCGAAAGTCTTTTAATTCCGGCCGTTTATTGAAGTTATTTTGTTAAAGGCACAACCATGCAAATTCCAAATGATTACACCATTAAACCTGACGCATTAAACGGAAAAATAATCCTCGTTACCGGCGCAGGTTCGGGCATTGGCAAAACTGCGGCCAAAACCTTTGCTGCGTGCGGTGCAACGGTCATCCTTTGCGGACGCACCATGGCAAAACTGGAGCAGGTTTATGATGAGATTGAGGCTGCTGGGCATCCTCAACCCGCCATTTTTCCCATCAATTTTGAAAGCGCAGTTGAAAAAGATTACGACGATATGTGCAATGCGCTTGACGACACTTTCGGACGACTGGATGGAATCCTGTTTAATGCTGCCGATTTGGGCGAGCGCACACCAATCAGCAATTATTCCGTTGGCGCCTGGCTGCGCTGCATGCAAGTAAATGTAAATGCCCCGTTTATGATGACGCAGGCATTGCTGCCGTTGCTGGAGCGCTCGGAAAACGCGAGCATTTTATACACCAGCTCCAGCGTCGCTTTTAAAGGCCGCGCATTCTGGGGGGCTTATGCCGCCTCCAAAGCAGCAACTGAAAACTTCATGCAAACACTTCACGATGAATTGGAAGGCGCAACCCGCATTCGAGCTAACAGCATCAACCCTGGCGCAACCCGCACCGCGATGCGTGCATCCGCCTACCCCGCAGAAGATCCCGAAACAGTAAAATCACCCGAGGAATTAATGCCCTCGTATGTGTATTTATTAAGTGATAGCTCTATTGGCATCAGCGGCAAGGCGTTTCAGCATCAGGAATAATTTGTAAAACATTTGCGCAATAAAAAAGGAGATCAATTGATCTCCTTTTTTATTGCATTTTCAAAATTTTAACGGCTGCTTTTTTGCATCATCTCCAATAGCGAAGCTTCAGCGCGGGATAATCCGCAACGGCGTGCAACCTCATCGCAATCCATCCCCATCTTGAACATTTGTGCCGCTTGCGAATAGGGTTGGAATTCATCGTCATTGTAATAATCAATTTTCTCGGGCTGTTTAGTCGCTTTGGCTTGCAGGCGTTTTTCCATTGCCAACAAACGCTGCCCCATGCCGACAGAACCACTACTGGATGCAGCGACTTCACGCATCAATTTTTGGATCAGTTTTTCATTCTCACCCGCCTGATGGCGCACGCGCTGCAAGCTGTATAGTGCAACCGCCAACGCAAGTACACTGACAATTGCACATACCAACAGGCCTATTTCCAAAAATGTCATGAATATTTCTCTGTGCCCGATTCCATCATCTGTGGTCAGCTTGTCCCAAGCGCGTTAACAACTCAAACGTCTTCTAACTCTGACCATTCTTCGCTGGTCAATAATTTGTTCAAATCGATCAGGATTAATAATTCATTGTTTTTGTGGCAAACGCCCTGGATAAATTTGGCACTTTCTTCATTGCCAACGTTAGGTGCCATTTCGATTTCTGACTGACGCAGGTAAACCACTTCTGCAACGCTATCCACCAAAATGCCAATCACATGGCGATCCGTTTCGATAATCACAATACGGGTATTATCGGTAATCTCACCGCTGGACAAATTAAAACGATGACGGGTATCTATCACGGTGACGACATTGCCGCGCAGATTGATAATCCCCAGCACATAGGATGGCGCACCCGGTACGGGAGCTATCTCTGAGTAGCGCAGTACTTCTTGCACTTGCATAACATTGATGCCGTATGTCTCGCCGTCGAGGTGAAAAGTCACCCACTGTAATACCGGGTCATCACTACTCTTATTTTTTGCTGGATCAGTTGCCATCGCTTAATTCCTCTAGAGCCGCGTTCATGGGGCGGCAAATCACGTAAATGTCGCTATAACTATAGCCAAGGACTGTTCCTATGCCACTTTTGTTTAACGGCCTGGAATGGTTATGCAGGCACAAAATTTTTGTCTGCTTCGATGAGCATTTGGCCGATGCGCGGGATATCCAGGAGCGCACACATATGCTCTTTGACCGTACCAGCCAGCCAGGGACGCTTACTGCGGTCACCGCGCCATTTCACATCGTCCGGCATTAGCGTTATCGGCTGGTTCACTGAATCGACAGCAAGTCCCCAAGGAACGCCATTGATAGAAACTACGTATTTTGCCGTTTGTAAAAAGCCCTCATCGTAACGCTCGGGCATCACAAATTTGGCGGTATTGACCGTGCGAATCTTGCCCGCAGGTGTAGGTTGCAGGCCCATAAACCAATCGGCCTGGCCGAACAACGGGGTCAACTCATCAGTAAGCGGCTGTATTTGCCCTAGCGATATCAAGGGCACTGCAAGTGTCAAACCTGAAACCTTGAAGAGCAATACATCAAAACGCGATTGCGCCCACTGCGGACGGCCATTGTCCAACCATTCAAGACCTTCGATTTGATAATGGGCAACCTGCGCTGTTTGTTCGGGTTGCACTTGCTCGGCAATAACCGGCAGTTCGATTGGTGTTATTTCGGCAACCGGAGTTTCAATCACCCAATCCTGGACTTCATCTGGATCACTGACAAATGCCGTTTTGGTTTCTGTACTTACCGGAACCGCTGTCGTTACAGGAGTTTCAACCAGCAACTGGGTACGCGCAGACTGAAGGAGCTTTTCCAGTTTACGTTTCTGCTCCAGGGTCTGTATCGGTTCCGGCTCGATGAAGGCTGCTATCGGTTTGGGAGCAGATTTAGGCAATAAATCAGGGATTGTTTTAGACGGCGCTTTGGAAGCCAACTCAGCACGTAAAGTCGGCTTTTTCGGTTGATCGTCAACATTGTTCTTTTTAGTCGGCAAGTTAGTAGGTAAAGATACGACGCGTGCACCACCGGAACCCGCTGCAACCGGTATGGGGCGCTCGTCCATAGCGGCAAAAGCCTGCTCAAGCAGGTCACCACCGCCCAGCAAATCATCAAAGTAATTGCTCAGGCTATGGTCGGGTGGCGCAATATCGCTGCCGCTGTCTTTACGCTTGCTCACGACACCACTCCGGTTTTATTGGCGACAGCCACGGGAGCAACATCCGATTTTAATTCGTCGGCCCGAATTGCTTTTTCCAACCAGTGCCAGAGCGATAAATAGGCCTCTGCACCCCGGCTGGCGGGATCAAATAAATGTGGTGGGACACCCGCTTTACTGGCATCCCGAAAACGGGTGTCAATCGGGATATGGCCAGGCCAGGCCTGTTCAGGATAGGTATTGCGGATAGTGCGCAAGCTTGTCACCGATGCCTGGGTGCGACGATCAAACATCACCGGAACAACCGTATACGCCAGGGCTTTTTTACGCGAGCGCGACATCATATTTAATGTATTTACCATGCGCTCCAACCCCTTGAGTGCAAGAAATTCAGTTTGCACGGGGATTACCAGATATTGGCAGGCTGCCAGGGCATTAATCATTAACACACCTAATAAAGGCGGTGTATCTATCAAGACATAATCATAGTCATCGGCGATATGCGCCAGCGCCCGGCTCAACACCAGTCCCATCCCATCCTGGCCTATGGCCTGGCGTTCTAATGTGGCCAAGGCGGTCGTTGAAGGCAGGACATGGAGATTGGGATAATCAGTCGCGATGATCAGGCGACGGATGGAGTCACGCGAAAGCTCCTTACGCTCCTGGAACAAGGTATAGCTACTGAGGGTTTGGGTGTCAGGATCCTGACGGAAATAGGTTGATAGCGAACCATGGGGATCGATATCCAGCAATAACACACGCTTCCCGGAATCGGCAATTAGCCCTCCGAGAGACACGCTGGTGGTGGTTTTGCCTACTCCACCCTTTTGGTTTGCTATTGCCAGAACACGCACGTTTGAATCCTTGCTGGCGTCAAACACCAGACATTTTTATCACTACACCAAGCAAAGCAAGCTCTGTGCCCACTCGAGAACGTCGAAGCATGACCGCCCGATACTTTGCGGGCAATTGTCGCTTTTTTCAACACAAAAAGAAGCCCCGGTTTACCATCAATATTTACTTTATGACCAGCAAAGGCGATCACTTTTCAATCAGGGGGAAATTAATTATTGCCCAGCCCAAGGGAACTGCAAGCTATCGGCATTTATTGGGCAATGTTTAGCGGGATATTCACATAAATCCGGCTCCACGAATGGCTATCGACTACTACCATCAGTGAAGCTGAAATTGGTGAGGGATAAGACACGGCGATTCCCTTTTTTCAGCACAGATTCCGCCCAGGTGAAATTTTCAAACTCGGCGAACAAGGCATCAAAACTGCCATCTTCCATCGCAATCTTCAGACCGGCAGAAAGCCTTTCGGCAAGCTGGGTATTGGATTTGTTCACATAAAAATACACCGGATTTTCGTAGCGCAAGAGCAACTCGCTCTCCAGGGCTATCCCCTTATCGGCATAGGCGCTAATTTCCGGCAAGACTTGATGGATACCACGGGAATAGTAATCAAAACGGTTCGATGCGAGCATTTTAAACAAATTGAAATAACTCACACTCAACACCAGGGGCAATCCATTTTCTTCCATCACAATCCTGTCTGGCCAATGGGAACCAATGCCACCGCGCAACTTGCGCAAATCCGGGATCGATTTCACATTGGAGAACCTTGCCTGGTCATCAGCGCGAATTAACAGGAGACGATGGTCGCTCAGGTTTTTTAACAAGCGGATTTTAATCGGCATTAATTGCGCAGGAGCATTTATGTTGTAGGGCATCCAGGTAATATCGACACGTCCCAGTTCTATTTCACGCAGCAGTCGATTGGTGATAGGCATAACTGGCACAAGCTGGATGCGATAAGGGCCGTGTGTTGCCACAGTTTTGGAAAGCGCAAGCTCCAACACTTTACTGAAATAATAATCATCGTGATCCGGTGTCAGCTCTTTCTCGCGCGAAATCACCACGGTCGTTAGCGGCGTTGATTCCGCAGCAACGAGATCTGTTGATATGAAAGATAAAAGAAATGCAGGAAAAATTGATAGCACGTAATTATGCAGGAGAATTATTTTCAATAAGTGCGCGATTTGTTCCATAAGAATGTAAACCTATATTGTTGCCAACCCTGGTGTTAATTAGTTGGAAACCAGCAGGTTAATGTGTTCCGGAAGAAACAGGTGCAGGCTGGGGTACAGCTACAGGAGGAGCAACAATCACTTTGGGGCGATCCATTTTACGCTTGGCAACCATAATTGCCACGCGGCGATTTTGCGCCCTGCCCTGTTCGGTAACATTCTCAGCGACCGGTTGATATTCACCGTAGCCAACGGCGGACATGCGTTCAGGTGCAACACCTTTAGTTGCCAGATATTTTACGATCGCGCTGGCGCGTGCGGTGGAAAGTTCCCAATTGGTAGGATATTTCACACTCTTGATCGGGATGTTGTCGGTAAAACCTTCCACCTGCACCGGATTCGAATAGTTTTTCAAAATCCCGGCAATTTCATCAAATATTTTTTGTGCCTGCTCGCTGGTATCAGCACTACCCGATGAAAATAAAATGCTGTCTTTCAATTCAATCTGCAACCAGAGTTCATTACTGGATACCTGAATCATTTCATCATTAATTAGCTGGGTAAATTTTTCGGTAACCAGATCAGAAATTTGCGCCAGCTCATCAGTGCCTTTGATCGCCTTGTCCGGCATTGATGAAGCCGCAGTATCCACCGGTGGTGCATCGGTTGCATGATCGCTAATTTCCGGTTTTTGTTGGTCATTATCCGCTGGTTGACCAGCAGTTTTAACCATATCAATCGGGTTAATGACATCATCTGAAGGTGAAGCATTTTGTTGCTGGTCAGATTGGGCTGATTCATTTGCCGAGGTATGGAAGGCTTCGACAAAAGTATCTGATAGGACACGGTATTTACTGTCGTTGACTTGTGAAATGGAATACATCACTACAAAGAATGCGAACAACAGGGTAATAAAGTCAGCATAGGAAATCAGCCAACGCTCTTGGTTAACATGCACTTCTTGCCGTCTGCGATGCGCCATATAGTGTTTACTTAATGCGAGTGCAAATAACCGTTTAATTTCATTTCAATCGAGCGTGGGTTTTCGCCATCAGCGATAGCAATTATCCCCTCGATAATCAGTTCACGGTATTGCGAATTTTCGTTTACACACATCCGTAATTTATTGGAGATCGGGATAAATACCAGGTTGGCCAACGCCACACCATAAATAGTGGCAACAAAGGCTATAGCGATGCCGGGGCCAAGGGTCGCAGGATCTGCCAGGTTATTCATCACATGGATCAACCCCATCACAGCACCGATAATGCCAATCGTGGGAGCATAGCCACCCATGGATTCATAAAATTTTATTGCATCAAAATCGCGCTGTTCGTTAACAATTAAATCTGTTTCCAAAATGCGGCGAATCGCTTCAGGCTCGTTGCCATCCACCAATAATTGCAATCCTTTTTTGGCGAATTTGTCTTTTTCCCGCTCGGAAATTGCCTCAAGCCCCAACAACCCGTCTTTGCGGGCGGCGGCTGCCCAGCGCACAATATTGGCAACACCTTGCTTGAACGGAACATAGGGTGGCTTAACAACCCAGCTGATTATATTCAAGGCACGCCGCAAACTTGTTTTGGATGTCTGCAACATAGCAGCCCCCAATGTTCCACCCACAACGATAAAGGCAGCAGAGCCATTCACCAAAGTGCCTATGCCACCACCTTCCAAAAAATTCCCGCCGATAATGGCAGCAAAACCGATTATGACACCAACAATACTGAGTAAATCCATTACATAACCTCTCGCACTAAACGCGGCCCGATTTCTTTCAGGCTAAGCACTTTATCGGTCAATCCTGCGCGAGCAACCGCCATGGGCATGCCGTAAATTACACAACTGGCTTCATCTTGCGACCATAGTGAAGACCCTGCATCTTTTAGCAAGCGCGCACCATTGCAACCATCCGAACCCATTCCAGTCAATACAACTCCCAATACTTTATCGCCATAAATATTGGCTGCTGATCCAAAGGTAATATCCAGTGATGGCTTGTAATTCACACGCTCATCATCCGGCAATACCCGCACGGAACCACCGTTGCGTTTATCCAGCATTAATTGTTTTCCACCCGGTGCAAGCAACGCCAACCCGGGTTGCAACTGGTCGCCATCTACCGCTTCGCGCACACGGATGTTGCACTGTTTATTTAATCGCTCGGCAAACGCTTTGGTAAAGTTCTCCGGCATATGCTGCACAAGCACTATCGGCAAAGGAAAATTGACCGGCAGGGTTATTAATACTTCTGCCAATGCGACAGGGCCGCCGGTGGATGCACCTATCACCAATAATTTTGGTGGTTTTTTTAAACGGTAATTATCCGGGCCAACGGTTTTTGCCGAATCATCCTGCGGTGTCGCGAGTGGTGTGCGCACCGGTGAGGATGCAACAGGAGCCGGAGCGCGTACTGGCGCAACAGGTCGTGGATCTGCCATCGGTGCCAGGCTGCGTGCACTCGCACCTGCAAGGGTAATCAGGCGCTCATGCAATTTTTTCTTGAGTGCATCGGAACTGCGCGAGACTTCAGCAAAATCTTTGGGAATAAAATCCAATGCGCCTGCGGCCAAGGCATCAAGTGTAACCTTCGCACCTTCATAAGTGAGCGATGAAAACATCAGGATGGGAACTTTGCGATTTGCCATAATGAGTTTGATGGCGGTGACACCATCCATCACCGGCATTTCAAAATCCATGGTGATAATATCGGGCTTAAGTTCAGCTGCTTTTTCTACTGCTTCGCGACCATTGCTGGCAATGCCAATAACTTTTAGATCCGGATGCTCATTAATAATATCTTTCAAGCGATGCTGAAAGAAATTCGAATCATCAACTACCAATACCCGGACAGGCATCTAACTTACTCCGCAGTGGCAACTGCTTTGGAAAATAAAATATTGACTAACCGGATGCAAAAGCAGCGTCGCCGTAATGACAACTTAGCTATGCCCCCAGCTAGCCGATCCTTTTGCATAGCGGCGCAATAAACTGGGAATATCCAAAATTAATGCGATGGTGCCGTCGCCGGTAATGGTTGCTCCCGCCATTCCCGGTGTGCCTTGCAGCATTTTCCCGAGGGGTTTGATAACCACTTCTTCCTGGCCGATCAATTGGTCCACCACAAAACCTACACGGCGTGTACCGACAGTCACAATAACCACGTGTGCATTATCGGGGCGATCCCCATAAGTATTTTTGACCAGCCAGTCTTTCATATAAAACAAGGGAATTGCCTGGTCGCGAATGGCCACGCAGTCCTGACCGTCAACGGTATGGCTCTTGGTGAGATCCATATGGAAAATTTCATTCACGCTTACCAATGGGAACGCAAACGTTTGCTGCCCAAGCATGAACATCAAGGTTGGCATAATCGCCAGGGTTAAAGGTACTTTAATAATAAAGCGGGTGCCCTTACCCAATTCTGATTTAATTTCGACGGTGCCATTGAGTTGGGTAATTTTGGTTTTCACCACATCCATACCCACGCCGCGGCCAGACACATCGGAAATTTCTTTTTTGGTAGAAAAACCTGGTGCAAAAATCAAATTGTAGGCTTCGGTGTCCGACAAGCGATTGGCGGTGTCTTCATCGAACATACCTTTTTCAACGGCAATGCGGCGCAACTTCACCGGATCCATACCTGCGCCATCATCGCTAATAGACAAGAGGATATGATCACCTTCCTGTTCAGCAGCAAGCACAACCTGCCCTATACGCGGCTTGCCATTGGCTTCGCGTACTTCGGGAAACTCAATCCCGTGGTCAACGGAGTTGCGTACCAAATGCACAAGTGGATCTGCCAGGGCCTCCACCAGGTTTTTATCCAGATCAGTTTCTTCACCAACTAATTCCAGATTAATTTCTTTGCGCAAACTGCGCGCCAAATCACGCACTACCCGTGGAAAACGGCCGAATACTTTTTTGATCGGCTGCATGCGGGTTTTCATTACGGATGTCTGTAAATCCGCTGTGACCACATCGAGATTCGCAACTGCTTTCACCAAGGCTTCATTGGTAGAGCTATTACCTAAACGAACAAGGCGATTACGCACCAGCACCAGTTCACCGACCATATTCATAATATCGTCGAGACGCTGTGTATCGACACGCACAGTTGTTTCAACTTGCGGCGCATCTTTATCATTAGCCGGTGGCGGTGCAGCGGCGGGAGCTGCTGCCGGTTTGGGCGGCTCCACTTTTTTTGCGACTACTGGTGCCGGTTTTTCTGGTGCAGGTGCGGGCTTTACTTCAACTTTTGTGTTAACCACAGGAACCGATGGCGCAGCAACTGATGGAGCGGGTGCAACTACTCCTGGCCCTTTGCCTTTACCGTGGAGTTGGTCGAGGAGCGCATCAAATTCATCGTCTGTAATTAAATCGCCGCTACCTCCCGCCACACTATTGTTCGTTGCAGCAACGGGAGCAGGAGGTGCAACTGATACTGCAGGTGCCGCTTGTGTTACACCAGGCCCTTTGCCTTTACCGTGCAATTGATCAAGCAGGGCTTCAAATTCGTCTTCTGATATTTCATTGCTTGACGATGCAGAAATAGGAGCAGATGTCGCAGCCGCAGGTGCAATTGATATCGTGGCAAGACCAGGCGCACCACCCTTACCATGCAATTGATCCAGTAGCGCATCAAACTCATCTTCAGTAATTTCATCACTGCTTGATGTACTTGTCGATGCAGGAACTATTGGTGCAGAAGTTATCGGTGTAGGAGCTTTCGTAGCGGTGGGTTGGCCAGCAATTGCATCTAGCAATTGCTCAAACTCTGCGTCCGTTATATCGCCGCTGGGTTTTTCTGCAACGGGTTCATGATTAACAGCAATAGATTCATTTTCAGCGGCCGCTTCATTCAAGTCAGCACAGGAAACCAAACGCTCCAAGGCTGCAATCAGTGAATGTTCTACCGGAGGCAACTCTTCGCGCTGGGAAACCAATTCAAATTGTTGGTTGACCATATCCAGCGCTTGCAATACCACATCCATTAATTCAGACGTGACTGTGCGTTTGCCATTACGCAAAATATCAAACAAATTTTCGGTGACATGGCAGCATTCCACCATTGGGGTCAACGCTAAAAACCCTGCACCACCTTTTACGGTATGGAAACCGCGAAAGATAGCGTTTAACAGGTCTTTATCTTCCGGACGCTGCTCCAGGTCAACCAATTGCTGGCTGAGGCGTTCAAGGATTTCCCCTGCCTCGACCAGAAAATCCTGGAGAATATCCTCGTCATCACCAAAACTCATTCAACATTCCTCGCGTAACTGTAGATCCGGAAACCTAAAAACCCAGACTCGACAATAAATCATCAACATCGTCTTGCCCGGAAACTACATCTGCACGCTCTTTATTAATTTGTGGACCTTCGGCTTCTGTTTTTCGTTTTTGCATAATTGCCATATCGTGTTCAATCGTTTCACTGTCATTAGAAAGACCAGCAATTTCTTCAACTTGACCCGCGATACGCACCAGGCTGACCAAATCTTTTTCAACATCATTAATCAAACCAATCACACGCTTTAGCACTTGTCCGGTTAAATCCTGGAAACCTTGCTCCAGAACAATGTCTTGCAAATTTTTATTTAATTGCTCAGTACCGGTAACCATCTGCCCAAGAAAACTGTCCATGCGCTCATAGAGTTGGCGAAATTCATCCACGCCCATTTCGCGGCGTTTAAGCCGCGCCCACTCAGCGCGCAAACTATTAGCTTCTTGTCCGAGATTCATAGCGATAGGTGCGGCTTCATCGACCATATCCATGGTTTTTTCAGCCGCTTTTTGCGTGAGTTCAATTACGTAATTCAAACGATTGGAAGCATCGTTAATATCGGAAGTAGCAATCTTTGGAGGCTCTTTTGTTAAATCGGCATCCACATTAAAATTCACAATAGCGTTGTGTAATCCGCGAGTTAATCGTCCCACTGACTGGAAGATGTGACGGTCACGTGCCTGGGTGATGGTTTGAATCAGCACAGACGCATCTTCAAATTGGTTGCTTTGTAATTTTTCAGTGAGCAACTTGGCGCACTCTTTCAATTCAACAACAAATTCTTCATTGAAGGATGTTTGGAGATCAGATGCCATAACAACGCCTATTTATTATTTGATCGAAGTGAAGTTAACCGACGCGATCAAAAATTTTCTCAATTTTTTCCTTGAGTGCTTGCGCCGTAAATGGCTTGACCACATAACCATTAACGCCCGCTTGCGCCGCCTCAATAATTTGGTCGCGTTTGGCCTCCGCCGTTACCATCAATACCGGCAAGGTACGCAGCTTTTCATCGGCGCGCACGGCTTTCAACAGGTCTATGCCGGTCATGCCAGGCATATTCCAATCAGTTACCAGGAATTGGAAATCGCCATTTTTCAACATAGGCAATGCGGTAACCCCATCATCTGCTTCATGGGTATTGGCAAAACCCAAATCCCGCAGCAAATTTTTAATAATCCGTCGCATCGTTGAAAAGTCATCAACAATCAAGATTTTCATATTCTTATCCAACGCAACCTCCACTCACCCTAACGGGAATTTCATTTAATCATAGTCTAGTAGGAGTTGAAGCTTCAGCCAGTACTGGCGCAGAATTCTTCAACTTTTAATTCGAATCATAGTCCAAATCGCTGAAAGCATAGCGTTTTTTAGTAATTCCCCCACTTCCCATGCGAAGGTTTGCACAGCTTCGTTCACTATTTGCACAATCTTCAGGTCGGTTGCCAATCGGTAAGCTTGTTGCGCAAACGCGCCGCCGCCTGGCTGTGAATTTGGCTCACGCGGGATTCACTCACACCCAACACCAGGCCGATTTCTTTCAGGTTCAATTCCTGATCGTAATACAGTGCTAGCACCATACGTTCGCGTTCAGGCAATAGCGATATCGCATTGGCCAAGGCCTTTTTTAAGCCATCGCGCTGGATTCCTTCGAGGGGACTGACAAATGCACTGCTGTGCTCCGATGCATCGATATTGCTGTCTTCTTCGCCAAAGGTTTCTTCATAGCTGAATAGACGGCTGCCATTGGAGTCTTGCAGCATTTCAAAATATTCTTCGAGTTCGACCCCGAGTTCGGCGGCGACTTCGCTATCCGTTGCATCGCGCCCGGTGCGCGCTTCAACAGCGGCAACAGCCTGGGAAAGCCGACGTGCATTGCGATGTACCGAGCGCGGCACCCAATCGCCACGGCGCATTTCATCCACGATCGCACCGCGGATACGGATACCGGCATAGGTTTCGAAACTGGCGCCGCGCGAGGCATCGTATTTTTGGGAGGCTTCGATAAGGCCGATCATGCCGGCCTGGATGAGGTCATCTACCTGCACACTGGCAGGCATACGCATCATCATGTGATAGGCGATACGCTTAACCAAAGGCGCATAGTCTTCGATATTGATCTGCGTATCGAGTAAGGTTTTTTTATCGTACATGGCTAAACCATTGACTGTGGCCATCGAGCACCTTCTTTTTTACAACAACACGGTGTTTCACCAACAGCCTGGCGACACAAACTTTCACATCCATAAATTCTTTTGCTTGTTGCCGCAGGCTAACGCGCATTAGCGGCCTGCAACAAACGCTCAACAAAAAATTCCAGCCGCCCGGTGGGTGAGTTTGGCAATGGCCACTTATCCACCACTTGTGCCAGCGCACGAATTGCAATTGAAGCTTTGGATGAAGGCGCAAATTCCAGCAGGGCTTTTTGCTTTTGCACGGCTTTACGCACATTTTCATCAAATGGAATTTGGCCAACAAACTGCAAGGCCACATCGAGGAATCGCTCGCATACGGTATTGAGTTTGTTAAACATGTTGATGCCTTCCTGTGGTGTACGCGTCATATTGGCGACCACACGGAAACGCTGCATCCCGTACTCTTTATTGAGCAACTTGATCAATGCGTAGGAGTCGGTAATTGATGAGGGCTCGTCGCATACGACGATAATGACTTCGTTCGCAGCGCGCACAAAACTCACGACCGTATCGGAGATACCGGCAGCTGTATCGATCACCAGGATATCGACCTGATCGGAAAGGTCATTGAAGGCGTTGATCAACCCGGCATGTTCCGCCGTGCTTAATTCCGCCATGCGTTGCACGCCGGATGAGGCGGGCACAATCTTCATTCCGGCTGGGCCATTTACCAGCACATCCGACAAACTGTGGGTACCGGCAAGTACATCTGCCAGCGTGTGGGTTGCGCGGATTCCCAGCAGCACATCCACATTGGCAAGGCCGAGGTCGGCATCCAGCAATACAACCCGGCGGCGCAATTCAGCCAGGGCGATGCTGAGGTTGACGGAAATATTGCTCTTACCTACCCCGCCCTTACCGCCGGATACAGCGATCACTTGTACTGGTCGCATTTGGCTCATCTACACATAACTCCAAACCTGTTCTTCGGGTTGTGCACCGGGTCATTGCGCCTGTTTATCTCAAGGTTGCAAGCACCAGTGGGCACACCAATGGTGAACTGAGTATAGATAGGGATTAGTAATCTATCCGACTAATTTCAGTTTCACCGGCCAATTCCTGTCGTTATAACTCTTTACTGTTTAGGAAACCGCCGAAGTTGGATTTGCCTTAAGCAAAGCGACGGCTTTTGATACAAGTTGATGCGCGCGCGCTACCTCCAGGTTCTTGGGAATATCCTGTCCATCGGTGGTGTATGCGATGGGTAAACGGTTTTGCATGACCACACCCAGCGCTTCGCCGATGCTCGCGGTCTCATCCAGTTTGGTCAGGATGCAACCCTGTAAGCGCGCTGCGCCATAGGCGTGAATCGACGCTTTCAGCATTTGCGCCTGGCTGTTGCATGACATCACCAGATAGGTTTTGACCTGCTGTTGATCGGCAAGGGCTTGCAATTGCGCCTTAAGGTGTGGATCGCCGTGGCGAAATCCGGCGGTATCGATCAGTACCAGTGAACAGTGGCGCAGGCTGCGCAATACGGTATCGAGTGGGTTGGTTTCGTCCACCACACGCACAGGCACACGCAGGATGCGCGCGAGTGAACGCAATTGGTCATGCGCAGCAATGCGGTAGGTGTCGGTGGTGATTAGCGCTACTTTGTCCGCGCCGTGCTGCAACACATAGCGCGCTGCCAGTTTGCCGATGGTGGTGGTTTTGCCTACACCGGTAGGACCGACCAAGGCAAATACACCGCCTTGGTCAACGATATCGCGGCCGCTAATAGGCAATTGATGCGCGAGGTTTGCAAGCGCATCCGGCCAGGCATCGCTCAAGGTTTTGGTTTTCGTGCAGCTCTTGATGACTTTCCCCACCACATCATTCGGCAGGTTCAAGCGCTCAAGGCGACGGGCAACGCTGGCCAATACAGGCGAATCAATCGGTGCTGATTGCTGGCCGGTAAGGCGATCCAGTTGTTGCTCCAGCAGGAAACGCATATCGGCAATTTCCGCTTGCAGCTCGCTGAGTTGTGCGGATTGATCTGCACTCCCGCTTGCAACTGCTGGCTCGATGGTTTGTTTCGCGCGCACTTCATTGCGCAGGGTTTCTTTAAACGGAACCGCTTCTTTTACGGCAGCCGGTGCGGCATCCACCAAAGGATAGCGCTCTGCTGCGCTCATACCACTCATCGGTTTTGGTGCTGCTGTAACGGCATGGCGCGGAATCCCGGCATTGACGCGGGTATTTTTCCCCACCAGGAACTCTTTGGCAGACTCTTCCGCCTGGCGTGCGGCGATCATACGCAGGCGCGCTTTTTCAATATCGTCAGCCAATTGGGCACCGGTCTTTCCTGAGTTTGGATGGCTGGTATTAGGCTGACCGAAACTCCGATCCACCACAGGGCTAATGGCTGGTGCCGGGCGACGCCCTTGCTTATCCAATACGCGCGGGGAAATATCGCCATCACTTAACAATGGCTCGCTCGCGGCGAAGGTCACATCGGAAAAGGGACGAGTTTGCAGTTGCTTCAACTCCAGGTCGGAACCCATGGTCGTCAGCAATTCCACCCCCTCCGGGATACGGTTGCTGGAGAGAATAATGGCATCTGGCCCCAGTTCCTGACGAACCAGTTCCAATGCACGACGCATATCAGCCGCTACGAAACGTTTGACTTGCATATTCAACTCCTACCCGGTTGGGCTACTTTTTATCAGCACCGACACTCGCGTCGATACTGATCTGTTTGTTGTCTGGTACTTCGGTATAAGCCAGTACACGCATATCGGGAACACTGTGGCGAACAAAACGCGACAGCATTGGCCTGAGTGGCGCGGCGACCAGCAATACCAACGGCTTACCTGACAGTTCCTGTTTCTGCGCTGCATTTACCAGCGATTGTTGCAGGCGATCTGCCAGGCCAGGCTCAATAAAGGCGCTGTCGTCAGCGCCAGCTTTTTGTGCCTGCTGTACCGTGTTTAGCAACAACTGTTCCAAACTCGGTTCAAGCGTGATAACTGGCAGGATACGCTCGTTACCAATGATGTTTTGGACGATCTGGCGGCACAGGGCTACCCGCGCCAGGGCGGTTAAAGCGGCGGGATCTTGACTCTTACCACCGGTCCCCGCCAAGGCTTCGGCGATGGAGCGGATATCGCGGATCGGCACCCGTTCGCGCAGCAGGTTCTGCAAAACTTTGAGCAAGACGTTGATGCCCATCGTGTTTGGCACTAGCTCTTCCACTAACTTGGGCGATGTCTTGGCAAGCATATCCAGCAGCTTTTGCACATCCTCATGGCCGAGCAGTTCAAAGGTGTGTTGTTGCAGGATCTGGTTGAGATGGGTCGCGACCACTGTGCTTGGATCGACCACGGTATAACCCAAGGTCTGCGCTTGCTCGCGTTGGTTGGGACTAATCCAGATGGCATCCAGGCCAAAGGCCGGATCTTTGGTTTTAATACCATCGATACTGCCAAATACCTGGCCGGGGTTGATTGCCAATTCACGATCAGGGTAAACATCCGCTTCCGCCATGGAAACGCCCATCAAACTCAGGCGATAGCCGGTGGGGTTTAAATCCAGGTTGTCGCGGATATGGACCGAGGGAATCAAAAAGCCCATTTCCTGCGAGAGCTTCTTGCGCACGCCCTTGATACGGCCAAGCAGTTCCCCACCCTGGTTTTTATCGACCATAGGGATCAGGCGATAGCCCACTTCCAGGCCAATAACATCGACCGGTTGTACATCGTCCCAACCCAGCTCGGGCGATTCAGGCGTACCCGGCGGCAGAGCCGGTACAGAACGCTGGGGAGCAATACTGGCACCGCCAGATGCTGGCGCCTCACCTGCGACGCGGGTACCGGCGGGGATAAATGCATTCTCCTCCACTACCGCAGGTTGCTGCTTGCGCCAATGGATGTAATACGCCAGGCCTGCACACAAGAGCCCCAAACTCAGGAACGCCATGTGTGGCATGCCGGGTACTGAGCCCATGATCACCAACATAATCGCAGCGACGGCCAATGCCTTGGGCGAGGTAAACATTTGCGAAACCACTTGCTTGCCCATGTCCTGCGCAGTGTTAACACGGGTAACCAGGATCGCAGAGGCAACCGACAGCAATAACCCGGGGATTTGCGCTACCAGGCCATCACCAATGGTCAGAATGGTGTAGTGCTCAAACGCGGTAGAAAAATCCAGGTCGTGCTGGATCATCCCGATCGCCAGGCCGCCAAAAATATTGATAAACATAATCATGATGCCCGCGACCGCATCGCCGCGCACAAACTTGCTCGCACCATCCATCGCACCGTAGAAATCCGCTTCCGCAGCCACTTCCTGGCGACGGGTACGCGCCTGGTCCTGGTCGATCAAACCCGCGTTCAAATCGGCATCAATCGCCATTTGCTTGCCGGGCATTGCATCCAGGGTAAAACGCGCACTCACTTCCGAAATACGACCAGCACCCTTGGTGACCACTACAAAGTTGATGATCATCAAGATAATGAACACCACAATACCCACCGCCAAATTACCGCCAATTACCACATGGCCGAAGGCCTCAATCACCTTACCGGCGGCGTCGCCACCTTGATGCCCTTCAAGTAAAACCACACGCGTAGATGCCACGTTCAAGCCCAAACGCAACAAGGTGGCGATCAACAAAATTGTCGGGAAAGCGGCGAAATCCAGCGGGCGCAGGGAATAGATAGAAACCAGCAACACTACTAGCGAGAGCGCGATATTGAAGGTAAAAAAGACATCGAGTAACAGCGGCGGGATCGGCAATATGATCATCGCCAACAACATCATCAACAATATGGGAATGCCCATATTGCCCTGCCCCATGGCGCGCACCGAGCCTAAGGCAGCTTTGCCGTTGAAGTTATTGAGTTGGTTGAATGTGGGTAAGGCCATAAGCACGGATTCTTGACGGTTGGATCATTTTTCCGTGATATCGCAAGAAGCGTACCGATTTGAATAGCCTTCAGTTGGTTCACTGTAGTTTGACAGTGTTCAAATCCTAACCTAGGGTGAAAAACAGTGGCTTACAATTACAAACAGAGTATTGGTTTTCCACATTAAAAGGAGATGAATATGTACGTTGGGATTACACAATTGACTACAATCATAACCAATTTTGCTAAACGATTTTGGCAGTTTTTTACAGGAATTATTTTAACATTAGTAGTATTTGCTACCAACTTCCATGATTTCAAGCAGCCAGATATTTCATTAGAAATAACTGCAGTGAACACCTCCAGCTCTGACCCACTGGATATTGTCCGTATACCAGAATTAAAAAAAGTAGTTGAGGTAATAGGCCAAGTTACCGGGGGAGGAGCGACCAAACAAAAAAACCTCACCCCAGAAGAAATCACTCGAAATTTAGAAATTAGCAATTCGACACTTAATGCTGAAAAACTCAGACTTGACACTCTAGAACAAGAATATAACAGGATACAAGCCTCAGGGGCTGGGCCAACTTTAGATAAATTACAATCACTTCAATCAGTATCAAACCAACTCTATTTTTATAACTACTTTGTGCGCCCAAGCAACGAGGCAACAGATGAAAACAAAGGAACCGATAAAAAAATTGAAGAAACTGTAAAATACATTATCGACAAGCTAAAAGAAAATAAAGACTCCTTAGCTAAAGAACAAAAAAATTATGCTGACGCAAAAATGGAATGGGATCATTATGTTGATAAAATTTTACCAGACAAAGCAAAACTTATAATCACCTGTGCAATTGGAAATCAAGGATCAGGAGCAACAGCCCTTAAACCACAAGCGTTATTCCGGGCCGATTTAGGCGAGGGGAATTATTTAGATTTCCCAATAAGCATAAGCAACTACGAAAACATACAGTCATCAGATTCATTCTCTTTTTCCCCGCATACTTACAAAGTAATTCGTTTTCAATCAGAAGAAGTGCGATCAATGACCGAATCCGACAAACAAAGATTCAAAGCATTTCTTGGCAATGCATCTCCTGCAACCTTATTTGTTTCTGACGTAAGAGGAAACACATATTACTCCAATTCTGTACCATTCTCACCTGGCGTCTACGAACAAAGAGTGATTGATTCCCTTAAAAAATTTGCTTCAGAGAATTTAATAAAAAAGTAAATCCATCTAATCATTTAGCTTTCCTTTAGTGTCATAACGCAAATCGCGCGGCACATTGATGTTGCGAGGATATTGGGGCCGCTCGCCTTTTCCTTTGCGGTAATTGCGCAACTGGAATACATAAGCTAGCACTTGCGCAACAGCGAGGTACAAACCCGAGGGGATTTCCTGGTCTACATCGGTAGTATAAAAAATTGCGCGCGCAAGCACCGGGGATTGGATAATTTCAATTTTGTGGGCATTGGCGATTTCGCGGATTTTTAATGCGATGTGATCGCCGCCTTTGGCGATCATAATCGGTGTCTCCATGTTTTCTGGATCATATTTCAAAGCGACCGAAAAGTGTTCCGGGTTGGTGATTACCACATCGGCCTGGGGTACGTTGCCCATCATGCGGCGTTGCGCCATTTCGCGTTGCAATTGGCGGATACGGCCTTTGACTTCCGGTTTACCTTCGGTATCTTTGGCTTCGTCTTTTTGGTCTTGCCGCGACATTTTTAATTTTTTGTTGTATTCATAAATTTGCAACGGAACATCAATCGCGGCAATTAAAATGGTAGTGGCTGAAAGTGCGATAGTGGCGAAAATGGAAATTTCGAGCGAGTGGAGGATGGCATTGCCAACACTCTCATCAACCAGGCGAAACATATCCTGCGCATAAAACTTAAGCAGCCAGATGGTCGCACCAAGAATTACCAATACCTTGCCCAGGGCTTTTAATAATTCAATCAGGGATTTCATTGAGAACATGCGCTTGAGCCCCGCGATGGGATCCATGCGACTCAATTTTGGCTCCATGGCTTTGCCACTAAAATTCCATCCGCCCAATGCAATTGGCCCAACAATGGATGCAACCAATAACAGGGCCATGAGCGGCGCGATACTGAAAAGCCCGTCATAAATAGCGCTAGCCAAATGCGCAATCATGGCATTCGGATCATAAATCGTTGCGCGAGTGAGGATAAAATTATCGCGTGTAAGGCCAAGCAATTTGCCGCCCATAAATTCAGCAAAGAAATAAAGGCCAATCGCTGCCAGCATTAATACAGCGGTTGTGGTGAGGTCTCGGGAACGAGGGATCTGGCCTTCTTCGCGCGCTTTTTCAATCTTGCGCGAACTGGCCTCTTCCGTTTTTTCCTGACTGCTGTCGTCGTCTTCAGCCATGACTGCACCTTAAGGGGTCAATGCCAAGGTACGCAGCACACCTATACCTTCTTCCATAATTTCAAAATACACGGGCAGGAAGTTGGCGAGGGTAAACCACATGAGGATAAAACCAAAAATAAGGGTGATGGGAAAACCCACCGTAAAAACGTTCATTTGCGGGGCTGAACGGCTCATCACGCCAAAGGACATATTCACAATCATCAAGGATGTAAAAAGCGGCAAGGTGATGAGCAACGCTGCACTAAACAACCAGGAACCCATATCAACAATTGTCATAAAATGGGCCGTGTTCATCCCCGCACCACCAACGGGAAAAGTAGCGAAGCTATCAATCAGCAATTGCAAAATAACCAAATGTCCATTGCTACTTAAAAATAATAATGTGGATAGCAGCAAATAAAATTGCGAAAGAATAGTGACGCTGACCCCGCTGGAGGGATCATTCATGGCGGCGAATCCCAATCCCATTTTCATTGCAATAAATTGCCCCGCCAAAATAAATACATGCAGGACCACTTGCATGGCAAAGCCCAATGCCAGGCCAATTAATACTTCCTGGACAACCATCATAAAACCCTGCACCGATAAAAATGAAATGACAGGCGCAGGCGGCAACACAGGCACAATCATAATGGCGGTAAACAGGGTGAGGATAATTCGCACACGGGCGGGTACAGTGCGCGCGCCAATTACAGGCACTGCAAAATAGAATGCACCTATACGCAATAATGGCCAGAGATATTGGCCGATAAATTGCGACAGTTGCTCTTCAGTGATGATTAATTCTTGCATTATGGCCCGCTACCCGATCAGGGTCGGCACACTCGAATACAAGCGGTTAAACAAATCCATAAATTTGGTTATCAACCAGGGGCCCGCTATCATCAAAGTCACCAGGGTGACAATCAACCGCGGCAAAAAACTCAGGGTTTGTTCGTTGATCTGGGTTGCGGCCTGGAACATGCTCACAATCAACCCCACAATCAAACCCGGGCCGATAATGACCAACAGCATCAATATCACCAGAAAAAAAGCTTCTGCGAATAAATCCATAACGACTTCGGGTGTCATATAACCTCCGTCATATACCGTAACTGGCCGCAAGTGTACCCACAATCATCGCCCAACCATCCACCAATACAAACAACATAATTTTAAACGGCAGGGAAATAATCAGCGGCGATAACATCATCATACCCATGGCCATCAGCACGCTGGATACCACTATATCGATGACTAAAAATGGAATAAAAATAATAAAACCAATTTGGAAAGCAGTTTTTAATTCACTGATAATAAATGCCGGGACCAGGATGGTAAAAGGTGTCTCTTCTGGTTGGGCAATCGGTGGATGTTTGGCAATACCCACAAACAATGCGATATCAGATTCGCGCGTCTGCGCCAACATAAAGGCGTGAAACGGTGCGGCAGTTTTTGCAAGGGCATCCTGCGCGCTAATCTGTTGGTTCATATAGGGTTGCAGCGCATCCCGGTTCACTTTGTCAAACACCGGCTGCATAATAAACAGGGTCAAAAATAATGCGAGGCCGATCAGGATCTGGTTGGATGGCGATTGCTGTAATCCAAGCGCCTGACGCAAGATCGAAAACACAATAATAATGCGGGTAAACGACGTCATCATCATTAATAGTGCGGGCAAAAATGTCAGCGCCGTCATAATGGCGAGAATTTGCAGTGTTACCGTGTATTCCTGGGTTCCATTGGCATTGGTTTTTACTGTCAATGCAGGCAGACCGGGAATGGCAGGTAAACTGCCAAGGTTGGATGGTGCAGTCTGGCTCAGCGGTAAATTATTCGCTGCTGTATCGGAGACATCGGGTGTTTTGGTTTGTGCTAATGAACCACCTGCGCACAGCATCAGCAATAACGTCGCCAGCACGCGCAAAAAAAAGTATTTTTTCACTATCGCAACATTCACCATATTTATCCCTGCGCAGCAGAATCGTTTTTGTTATTCGTTGGAAAACTGGATGTTTTCTGTTGCAGGATTGCCATTAATTTTTGGCTAAAATCCGATGGTCCCTCCGGGTTTTTATCAATCACAATAGGATCAGTAAACACATGTAAGGTATTGATACTGGTGGGTGTAATACCGAGCAATAACTGCTGGCCACCGGCATCAATCAATACAATGCGTTCACGGGTTCCCAGCGGCATGGACGAGAGTATTTTGAGCTGTGAATTAGCGGAAAATGTTCCTGATCCAAACCGTTTCACAAACGCAGACAAAACAAAAATCAACCCGATAATAGCCACCAGCCCCAAGGTGACATTCAAGAGATGCCCCCCGCTCCCTATTTTAGGAACTTGTTTAGGTGCACTTTGTGTTGCGCCTGAACTTTCGTAAAAGGATTTTACCGGTTCAGCTGTTGCACTTTCTGTTGAAGAAGAGCTGGATGCTAATGAAGTGTTAATTGCAGACGCAGTTTGTTGCCCCGCTGCTGCGGGATTTATTGGATCGATTGCCGGAGTGGTTTCAGCAAAACCGGGGCACACCCAAAACAAAAGTGCCACCAACATCAACCCCTTTCTATCCAGCGGTTTTGCAGGTGCACTTGACTGTAAAAAAATCATTCAATATTCCTAACGCAATTTTTTAATACGTTCAGCAGGGCTGATAACATCGGTCATGCGTATGCCAAATTTTTCATTCACCACAACAACTTCACCGTGTGCGATTAAAGTACCGTTAACCAATACATCGAGCGGTTCACCGGCGAGACGATCCAATTCAATAACCGAGCCCTGATTGAGCTGCAATAAATTGCGAATCGTAATTGAGGTGCGCCCTACTTCCATTGATATGGAAACCGGAATGTCGAGAATCACATCCAGGTCCGGACTACCCGGTGCTTGCTTCAATGTTTCACTTTTCAATTCATCAAATGAGACCGCACTGGCCATGGCCTCGTCAGCATCGGCCTGCTCCGCCATAGCGGCAGCCCAATCATCCGCCATTGAGTCTTGATCAATATCATCACTTGCCATGTTTTCCACCTTTTGTTACAGCTGTGTTTTCAGCTTTAGTATCAGTTACTCCATCTTCTTTGGAGCTATTTTCTTTCGAACCATCACCTTTAGAGCTGTCACCTTTGGTACCGGTGATGTTGTATGCACTACGGCGGTCAATAAATTCGCGGATTTTTAAACTCAGGAAACCATTGCTTTGCCCCAGTTGGGTCCTGAACATGGGCACACCATTGGCTGTCAATACGTGATAATCAGGGAAATCAATGGGAATAATATCGCCTGCTTTTAACGCAACAATATCGCGCAGGGTAATGTCACGCCTGACGATATCGCACTCCATATCCACACTTGCCGAAAGCACGTCTTCACGCAATGCTTTTTCCCAGCGCTCATCGTGTTCATCGCTGTCGCTTTGCAAACCGGCATCGAGTACTTCGCGGATCGGCTCGATCATTGAGTAAGGCACGGTGATGTGCATTTCCCCGCCGCCGCCATCTAATTCGATATGGAAAGTACTCACCACAACCACTTCACTGGGGCTGACAATATTAGCGAGTGATGGGTTTACTTCTGAATGCACATATTCAAAATTAATCGGGAATA
The DNA here is from genome assembly GCA_964542655.1 of uncultured Cellvibrionaceae bacterium. GTDB lineage: Bacteria > Pseudomonadota > Gammaproteobacteria > Pseudomonadales > Cellvibrionaceae > Cellvibrio. Next base: position 12,972 of record CAZIWB010000068.1, on the reverse strand, counting down.
CTGCTTTCCAGGCTTCGGTTAAATCGACAAATGCCTGGTTCAATACCATCTGCACTACGCGCAATTCAGTAGGGGTAAATTCACGCCCTTCAATTTTTGCGTGACGACCATCGCCACCAAAAAAATTGTCTACCAATTTAAAGACAAGGCGCGCATCGAGGATAATTAATGCCGTGCCGCGCAAAGGACGGAACTTGACCATATTGAGACTGGTGGGTACATACAGCGTATGGACATACTCACCAAACTTCTGGATTTGCACACCACCCACCGAAACATCGGCAGTCCTGCGCAATAAATTAAACATGCTGATGCGGGTATAACGGGCAAAACGTTCATTGATCATTTCGAGCGTGGGCATACGCCCGCGCACGATACGATCCTGACTGGTGAGGTCATAATTTTTTACCGTACCCGGCTCTATATCGCCTTCGGTTTCTATGTCACCGTCATCGACACCATGGAGGAGCGCATCAATTTCGTCTTGCGAAAGTAGATCTTGCACAGCGGTTTCCTTATTGCATTACAAAATTGGTAAACAACACTTGTTCAACATTGGCCGGGGAAATGTCATCGCCTTTACCGTTAGCGACCAATGCATCCTGTTCTTTTTGCAATTGGCTGCGAATAATTTCCAGTGCTTCTGTCCGTAACGCTTCCTTGCCTTCGTTGGTTTGTAATTCGTCAAAATTTTTCGCGCTGAGCAACATCACCAATCCGTTGCGAATAGCGGGCATATGCAATTTCAATAAATCACCCAGGGGCGGATCGCGATACATCAAGGTAATGGCCGCTTGCAAATAACGCTGGCGTCCATTCACATTAAAATTAATCGTAAAGTTGGGTGTCATTTCTAAATAAATGGCGGGTGCCAAGGCCGATTCTTCGGGCTCTGCATCTGCCGTTTCACCCGCAGGTGGTTTGGGTGATAACACTTTTAACGCAATGACAGTGCCGCCAACGGAAACTGCTATCAGTAATACGGCGAGGCCAATAATCAAAAAAAGTTTCTTCTTGTTCTTTTTAGCATCTGCATTTGCATCAGCGTTGCCTGCATCATTTTTTGCTTTTGGGGCTGCCGCCATGTCAAAACTCCGTCACTTTCAAAGGCTAAAAGGGTTTGAGCAATACCTATGCCAGTATCACCTTTGGAAAGCTTAGCAGCGGAACAGGGGTTTGCGAGGAAAGCGGCAGGAAACAGCAAAAAAAGCTGATACAAAACAAAGGCGTAGATAGTCCTGGCATTTTTTCCGGACTATCTGCGAGAGAAAGGTTAAAGCTTATACAAACCGATTAAATCAGGCGTAATGGTCCACTAAACGCGGGGATATGGCCTGGCTAATTGCAACAGGAACTAAATCCTCTTCAGGAATATCGGAGTTCGCCTGGTGTTTACCGGATTCCTGTTGTTCCCGCTCCTGCTGAGCGAAGGATTTATCCGAAACATCCACATTCACCAGATTCAATCCCTGCTCGGAAAACATTTCACGCAATCGGTTCAACTGTTGATCCAGGGCTTCACGCACCACCGGATGGGGACTGGTGAAGGTGACACTGGCCTGATCCTGATGCAGGCTTACTTTGACTTGCATAGGGCCAAGGTCGGGAGGATCCAAGCGTATTTCGGCGGCACTGACATTTTGCGCAGCGAGCCACAGTACCTTATCCCCTACCGCCTGGCTCCATTGCGGACTACCGACCGTTACAGGAACCCCGGTTTGGACGACAAAGGCGCGGGCGGCGGGTGATTGGGCTTCTGTCAAGCGTGTGAGCGACTCTATTGCTGCACCGAGCGCAGCCGGTTTTGCCGCATCAACTGCGGGGGCAGCTTTATCCTGGGTCGACGCAGCCATATTGGTTTCGGTTAATTTATTGAGCACGGCGGAAGATTTGAGCAACAGGAAATCGGGGTTGTCCCCGCCTTCGGCATCACCAGAGGATTCACCTTCTTCTGCGATCTCTCCAGTCATTGCATCACTCGTCAATGTCTCCCTCAAATCCCCAAGTACATTCTGGTCAACCAATGATTGGCCACTGGCAATTACTGACGCTACAACCCCCTGCCCCAATGCTGGCTGGCCGGTTGTCGCTAAGGGAGAAAGATTGCCCGCTACCAGGCCAGCAGGTTCACCGGCAGCCTGGGCAGCAAGCGGAGACAAACTTGCATCGGGTACCACCAGGTTAACGTCAGATTCCGGAAGCGCGCCAACATCTGTATCGGTTGCCGTATCACCCGGTTCCAGAAGATTGGTATTGGAATCTGTCTCAGGCACATTGTCAGGCGATACCAACAACCCGGCAGCGAGGAAAAGTGTCGGATCCGTTAACTCATCACCGCTAACATCCTGCTCAGTGTCACCGTGCTCGCTCTGGGTTTGATCTCGGGTTTCTTCGGCCGATAGGGCTTCTTTTTGATCGGTATCCACTGGCTTATCGGCAGTGGCATCTGCGCCAGGTGCATTTTCTTTCGTTTTATCTGCCGCTTTTGATTCATCCGGCCGCGCTTTGGAGCGAGAATCCGCCCGCGCAGTTTCTGGCTGCGAATGGCGCGGAGGCGCTGTTTTGGATGGGGCACGGGCAGCAGTCGAAGCCTCGTTTGCCGCGCTTTCTTTACGCGCGACCGGCTTGCGGGCGGCAACTTCTGGCCGCGCCTGCTCAAGTGCCTGCTGGAATTTTTCACTGGTTTCAGCACGCACTTTTGTGGAAGCCGCTTTGGTCGCGGCTGAATTTGCGTTGGTTGCACCCAGTAAGCTATTCAAAAGATTGCCATTATTCATCTGCTGCTCCTGCTCAGGACCACGGCAAAGGTTTGCCGCAAGATCCATTAACAATTCGGTTCAGGAGGTTATTTGCAAGGCAAGTGCCAATTCATGAATCAAGCAGGGCGGGCTATAAAACTGGATGTGAAAACCGGGTGAGCGATGGGTAAATCAAGCGATAGATCAACTATCAGGAAAAAGAACGCAACAACGTCTCCACCTGCGCAAACTCTTGTTCTATTTCATGCAGGTCACGGGCCAGGCCATCAAAATTAGTTGCCAGGGCTTTTTTTTCCAAGGCAGAACAGAGTGAAGATAAACGCAGCGCACCGATATTGCTACAACTGCCCTTGAAACTGTGGGCCGCGCGACGAATTGAATCTGCCTCTGTGCCTTTAATCACCGCATGCAGGGTTTGGATACGATCATTGGAATCCTGGACAAAGGTCTCTATCAATAAAGCAAAGTCATCTTCCATGACTTGCTTGAGCGTATTTAAGGTGTCGTAGTCCAGATGTTCCATTGGCCTGTATCCAAATCAATCAGTACGGGTTATTTATCACGAACAATCTTTGCAGATCAATCATCGTTAACCCAGGAAAAAGCAACTTCCACTATATTGCCGTTTCCCAGATAGGTCACAGTACCACACAATTTTTCCACCAGCGCTATCCCGCGCCCGCTGTAGCCAAAGGATGAAAGGTTGTCCGTCGTACGCGCCTGATGGTCAAACCCTTCGCCACTGTCTTCGATACGAACCTTTAACAGCCCGCCATTTTCATTGGTCTTATGAGCGATATTGATTCGCACAAACCCTTCGCTTACCTGATTAATCCGCTGCTCGCGCAGTTCATAGTAATCAGAAAAACCTTCCGGTGTTTTCTTGAGATCCGAATCCAGTTGTAAAACACCATGCTCCAGTGCATTGGTGTACAACTCGGCAAGGATTGTATAAAGCGTGCTGCTAAATGCACGCAAGCTGGGTACTTCCATTAGCACATTCAATAACATGGGCAATGGATCAAATACTTTAAAGCTGGTGGGATTCACCTCAAAAACCATAGTCCATTCAATTTCCGAGTTGCCGAAACGGTCACTGGCCTCTTTGGCAAAACTATTTACCCGTGCCGGTTCATCCATGCGAATTTCCAGCAGTGATAAATCATCATCTTTTTCACCGCTGCCAACAAATTGCTGCACACCTTCAATAATTTCATTAAATAAATGTTCAGGCGCTTGGTTGCGGTTAAAGACTTCTTTTAGGCGCTCTTCACCAAACATTTCGCCCTGCGCATTGCGCGCTTCATGAATTCCATCGGACCAGACAAATATCCTGTCTTCCCTCTGCAATTCAAAATATTCACAATTATCTTTAAACGCACGGTTAGATAAAACACCAAGCGGTAAATGCGTGGATTTAACCGGAGTCACCTTGCCTTCCTGGTGGTGATAAACAAAACAATCCGGTAAGCCACCATTCCAGATCTTCAACCGCTTTTTGCGGAAATTGATATCCATCATGGTGGCGCAACAAAATATTCCCACGGGCAAAATATTTTTTAACTTGCCATTTATTTCGCGCAGGATATCAGTCATCGAAAACCCTTTTGGCACCATCCCGTAAAAGGTAGATGCCAAAGGCATGGCGCCAATTGCAGCGGGCAAACCATGACCGGTAAAGTCGCCGAGCAGCACCATCATGCTGCCATTCGGGCGCATGGCCGCCACCAAAACGTCACCGTTAAAAACCGCGAGCGAAGACAAAAAGTAGCGGACATTACTGGCATTTAAACAACCGCTGTGGGCAACATTGTCAAACACATGTTTGGCAACAGTTTGCTCCTGCAATAAGCGATTGTTGTACTGAACGATCTGGTTGCGCTGCGCGAGCATGGTGCTATGCATTTCGCGCATACGGTTAAACGATTTGATCTTGGCTTGCAGGATAATGCGGTTATAGGGTTTGGACAGAAAATCATCGCCGCCTGCATCCAGGCACTGCACAAGTGATTCCGTATCAGAAAGGGAAGTGAGAAAAATAATAGGGACTAGCTCATCGCCCGCGAGCTCTTTGATTTTGCGCGCCGCGCCAAAACCATCAAGCTCCGGCATCAAGGCATCGAGCAATACGATATCGGGTTTTTCAGCCAAATAAACTTCAACAGCTTCAAGCCCATTACACGCAGAAACTACGTTGTGCCCCTCCTTGCGAACAATGCTTTCCAATATGAGCCTATCGGTATCTGTATCATCAGCGACCAGAATTTTCAAACGCCGGACATCATTCATAAAATCGCTTCCGTACACCACTCACCACTGTATTTGGTCAGTTCATTCACCTATTGGATATCAAATAATTGTTCAAAGTTGGAGATCAATAAAATCTTCTTAACATCTGGCGCGCAATTCACAATCTGGATATTGGATTGCTCACCGCCCGCATAGTCACGCAACAATAACAACATACCCAGTGCTGAACTATCCAGATAAGAAGTGCCTTGCAGATCAACACGGTAATGGGCGGGAGCCCGGGCAAGTTTTTCGTAGGCGCCGCGAAACTCCTGGTGGGAACTAAAATCGAAACGGCCCTGGATATAAATAGTGACTTGATTGCCATCAGGGGAAACTGTGGACGTGATCGCCATGTCTTACCTCATCAAAAAACGCTAAACATTCCCAATACAAATCCATCGGGAGCAACACCCCCTTCGCCAGCACAACCTAAGGATAGCCTATAAAAGCAGAGATGCTGGCGCGACTTACCGCAATATAATCAATAAGCGAAAAAAACGCGTTAAATGATTAATTTACATTAACCATTTTTGATATATCCCAAATTAATGGTCGGTATCGGACTGGCGTTGCAACTGCTGCGAGCTTAGTTCATCCAGTTCTTTCTGCAAACGTTTATCGAGGAGGAGATTATCTTCTTGTTGCAAGCGTGTGATTAAATCTTCAATGGATTTTCGCTTTTGATGTTTTATGCGCCATTGTTGTTGAAGTGAATCCAATATCACTTTGTAGCGTTCCACTTTACTTTCCTGTTCCCGGCAGGCTTCATTCAAGCGGCTGATAAAACTGCTGTAGTTGATCAATTCATGTGCGAGTACACCCTGCCGCAATTCACCTTGGGCATGTAAATATTGGTTGGCGTAATCGCGCAACTCTGCCAATTGCCGTTCTTCCTGTGCAAGCTGGTCGCGGAATTGGCTGAGTTTGTTAGCAGCATCATCCTCTTGCCGTTCGGCCAGGGTCAAAACCACTTTCATACGTTTGGCGCGGGATTCAGCCATATCAGGATCTCACTGCACCGATAAAGGTTACGGATTTTTATTTTTGGCGATGTTGCGCCGCCAGCGGACTATTGGCTTTGCTATTGGCAGGTGGTTTGAGCAGCGCTTTGAGATTGGCGATAGACTCCGGCAAATGCACACCTTGTTTAATGCCCTGCTGGATAAATGTACGCAAATGCGGAAAGCGTTCAATGGCCGCGTCTGTATCCGGATCAGCGCCGGGCGTGTAGGCACCTATCGCAATCAAATCGCGGTTTTGTTGGTAGCGTGCCAGCAATTGTTTGAAGCGCTGCATCATTTTCAGATGTTCATCGTCAACGATATTTTGCATTGCCCGGCTAATAGAAGCTTCCACGTCAATGGCAGGATAAATCCCTTCTTCCGCCAGGCGCCGCGATAACACCACATGGCCATCGAGGATCGCACGCGCCGAATCGGCAATCGGGTCTTGTAAATCATCGCCCTCTGTCAGCACTGTGTAAAACGCGGTAATGGACCCCTCGCCTTCAGCGGCATTACCCGCGCGCTCAACCAGTTGTGGAATTTTGGCAAAAACTGATGGCGGATAACCTTTGGTCGCAGGTGGCTCACCAATCGCCAATGCAATTTCACGTTGCGCCTGGGCGAAACGGGTGAGCGAATCCATCAGCAACAACACATTTAATCCCTGGTCGCGATAATACTCCGCGATACGACTCGATAACTGCGACGCGCGCAGCCGCATTAATGGGGCATCATCAGCTGGCGATGCCACTACCACAGCGCGACGTAAACCTTCTTCGCCGAGGATATGATCAATAAATTCTTTTACTTCCCGGCCACGCTCCCCCACCAACCCCACTACAACAACATCAGCGGTGGTAAAACGGGTCATCATTCCCAGGAGCACACTTTTGCCCACGCCGGAACCCGCCATCAGCCCAAGGCGTTGGCCGCGCCCGACAGTGATCAATGCATTAATTGCGCGCACACCAACATCCAGTGGTTCGCTGATGGGATGACGTTGCAGGGGATTGATTTCGCGCGGGGTAAAATCAAGGAATTCATCACCGATAAGCGGGCCTTTTCCATCGAGTGGTTGGCCAATACCATTTACGACACGGCCTAATAAATGAGGGCCAACGCGCATTCCCATTTGGGTAGCAACCGGAACAACGCGCGCGCCCGGTTGCAAACCTTCAACACGTTTGATCGGCATTAAAAAAACTTTATCGCCAGAAAAACCAACGACTTCAGCTTCAATGCGACGATTATCACTATTGATAATTTCGCATTGGCGACCAACAGATACATTTAATCCGACGGCCTCCAGGGTCAAACCAACCGCGCGGGTAATCCGTCCCTCCGCCTGGGGTTCAACCACAACTAATTTGCGCGGTGCGTAAGTGCGCAGGCGAGAACTGATCGATTGGCGCTCTGACATCATTATTCACCGTGATTTTTATCGTCCCGGATTTCACCTCCAGGTTCTTCGGAAGGCAGTTGGGTAAATGAATTATCCTCTTCCTCACCACTCGCCAGCTGCTTGGTAATAAATTGTTCCAGCACCGTTTGCAAGCGCGTTGACACCGAAAAATCGACGCGGCTCTCTGGCGTTTCTATACGGCAACCGCCGGGTAATAATTCGCTATCGCCAAAAAATCGCCACGCCAATTGTTGTTCGGCAGCGTAGGTTTCCACTGCGGCCAAATCATCGGGATTCAAACAGACACGGATATTTTTACTGCCGATAGGTAATGCATCCACCGCTTCTTTTACCAGGCTGACGATATGCGATGAATCGGTAAACAATTCACGCTGCACAACACTTTGGGTGAGCGTGCAAATTACATCCAATAATAAATGCTCGATATCGTCGTCCTGCGCATTGATTGGTTCGAGCAAGGTATTTGCCAATTTTTGAAAACGCTGTTGTTCGGCAGTCAATTGCGCACGCATTTCCTTCAAGCCTTGCTGGCGCCCCGCTTCGTAACCTTCGGCATTGCCTTTATTAAAGCCTTCTTTGTGCCCCTGCTCAAAACCTGCCTTTTCTGCTTCATCAAAAATTGCCTGCATTTCCTCGGCGGTCATACCCAGTTGCGGCGGTTGTTCGGGTTCGGGAATTTCAACAATTTCAATGGTTTCTTTTTCGCGCCGCAATAAACGCTCGCGCCGCTCGCGCGCTTCTTTTTCTGCTGAGGATAAAATGCGGCCATGTTCAGTGATGGGAGGAATCACCCAGGTCGTGGCATTCTCAACGTCTTCAGCGGGAATACGGTTAGGTATATTGTTATCCGACATGGATGTTCTATCTCAATATAGATACCCGCGTTCGCGGGTATGACGAGAAATGTGTTTTTCAGAGGCATCTTTTTTTCAAAGGCACTTTTTTCGGAAGCGCCTTTTTTCGGAAGCGCCTTTACTTACACCATTTGGTCACCGCCGCCACCCAGCATAATTTCGCCGGCATCGGCCATGCGGCGAGCAGTAATAAGGATTTCTTTTTGCGCGGCTTCCACATCGGCCAAACGCATTGGTGGTTTGGTTTCCAGATCGTCGCGCAACAATTCGGCGGCACGTTTGGACATATTCTTGAAGATTTTTTCTTTGAGTTCGTCGTCCGCCCCCTTGAGCGCAACGACCAACACATCGGAAGACACTTCGCGCAACAGCGCCTGGATACCGCGATCGTCCACCTCTTTGAGGTTTTCGAATACAAACATAAGGTCCTGGATCTGGTTGCCCATGTCCTCGTCAATTTCCTTGATACCTTCCATCAATTCGGCTTCGATAGAACCGTCGAGGTTGTTCATAATTTCCGCCGCCACTTTATAACCACCCATGGCTTTGGTTTGCGATGCCGCATTGCCGGAGAATTGTTTTTCCAGGATATCGTTCAATTCTTGCAAGGCGCTCGGCTGGACTGTATCGAGCGATGCAACGCGCATCATGATATCGAGGCGCACTTTTTCCGAAAAATAACCGAGGATTTCTGCGGATTGGTCGGAATCCAGATACGCAATCACAATCGCCTGAATTTGCGGGTGTTCGTTGCGGATAATATCGGCGACGGAACGCGCCTCCATCCACTTGAGCGTATCCAGACCAGTGGTATTGCCGCCAATCAAAATACGGTCGATCAAACTGTTGGCTTTGTCTTCGCCCAATGCGGTGACCAGCATTTTGCGGATGTAATTATCAGCACCTACACCAAGGCCAGTCAGGGTGCGCACTTCGTCCAAAAAATTGCCCAGCACGGCCTGCACTTCCGACTGCTGCACATTTTGCAATTGGGTCATGGCCGCGCCAATGCGCTGCACTTCTTTTGGCCCCATGTGTTTCAAAATTTCTGCCGCATCGGCTTCGCCAAGCGACATCAATAAAATTGCCGCTTGATCGACATAGCGCAGTTTGAGCTTGGGTCTATCGACCGCTTTATCGTTGGCTTCAGTCATCGCGATTTATCCATTGTTTCACTACCTGGGCAACACGGCCCGGATCGTCGGCAATCAAGCCTTTAATAGCATTAATTTGATCTTCATAGCCCTGTTCCGGACCGGGCAACAGCAGTGCATGGCCACCAGTGAGCGTCACAGTTTCGTCGGACATTCCCTCCAAGCCTACCCCACCTGCCGCTTCCAATGCTGCCAGTTGGCGTGCCTCCTCTTGTTCAGCCAAAGCACCGCCCTGCTTGGACAGGCTCTTGAACATCGGGCGCAATAAACCAAACACAATCAGCAGGATTACCAATACGCTGGCGATATATTTAATGTGGGGCATGATCCAAACTTGCCACCAGGGCAACTCATCCAACCCAGCATTGGGATCATCCACACGATTGGCAAACGCCGAGTTCAATACATTAACGCTGTCACCGCGCACTGCACTAAAACCCACTGCATCCCTCACCAGTATAGACAAGCGTTCCAGTTCATTTTCAGTCCAGGCCACATGGGTTTCTGTGCCATCAGCGTTTTTGACTACTTTGTCATCAACTACAACTGCAACGGTCAGGCGCTTCAAGGTGCCTTGTTGATGCTTGGTGTAGCTGACAGTGCGATCAAGCTCGTAATTACGGGTTGCCTGTTCGCGGTTATTGGTTGGCTGTGCCGGCGGGATTGGCTGGCCGGTCGCGGGGTCAATTTGCTCCGGTGCGGCAGCGGTTCCTGGTGGCTGGTTGGTCAATGCGCCAGGAATACCAGCGGCGACATCACCTGCACGACGGGTTTCATTCAGGGTTTGTTCGGAGCGGATGGCGGGTAAATCAGGGTTAAAGGTCTCGGCAGCTTGTTCCACCGCTGTAAAGTCGATATCAGCACTCACCTCTGCACGGAATTTACCACCGCCAACCACCGGCTCCAAAATACCGTTTATGCGCTTGATTACGCTGCTTTCTACCTCTTGGGAATATTGGTGTTGTTTGGCGGCCAATAACAAATCAGCGCTGTCTTCACCGGTGGAAATTAAATTGCCGTGCTGATCCACCACAGTGACATCAGCCATTTTCATGCCCGGTACCGATGAGGCCACCAAATTCATAATGGCTTTAACTTGCGCAGGGTCAACACTCCGGCCAGCAAAGACTTCAACAAAAACCGATGCAGTTGGATTGGCTGCATCGCGCACAAACACGGTTTTTTTCGGGATGGCCAAATGTACGCGCGCGCTGCGGATACTGGTAATGCTGGTGATGGTGCGCGCTAATTCGCCCTCAATACTGCGTTGATAGCGGGTATTTTCCACAAACTGGCTAGTGCCCAGCGGCTGCTCCTTGTCCATCAATTCAAAGCCTTGGGTCGGGTTGGATGGCAAACCAAATTCAGCCAGCTTCAAACGCGCCATGTGCACATCTTCACTGGCGACAAGGATCGCTCCGCTGTTTTCATCCACTTTGAAATTAATCTGGTTTTGCTCCAGCACATCCACCACATTGGCCGCATCGAGGTTATCCATACGGCCATACAGCGGGCGGTAATCCTCGCCTTGCATCCACATCACAATCGCAAAACCAATCGCGACACTGGCGGCCAGGGTAATCATCAAGCCAACCTGGCGCAGCAGATTGAGGTTGCTTAAACCTTCCAAAAAATCGCCGCCAATCTTGGATTGTGCGGGCAGGTTTTCAGATTCGGGAGCGGCGGTAGTAGCCATAATCACAACACCTTAAACAAATTTTTATACGCGTTTATCAAGTTTGAAAAACACTGCCGTTAAATCGGCATATTCATTACATCGCGATAGGCATCAATTAATTTATTACGCACTTGCACCATTGCCTGGAATGACACAGATGCTTTTTGCGAGGCGATCATCACGTCAGTAATGTCCACACCGGCTACACCTCTCTCATAGGCTTCAGCCATGGCGTTAGATGACTGCTGTACATCATTTACCTTATTGACTGCCTGCGTCATTAAATCGCCGAAGCTGGGAACTTTTGTTGTCCCTTCAACCGGCAAAGCGCCAAGGCTACGCATACCTGCCGGGGTATCACCTACACCCTGCGGGCGCTGGAATACCTGGGTTTGCGCCTTGAGGCTGCGCATATCGCCGAGCAAACGGTTGATATCGACGCGGTCAGTCATGATGTGGCTCTCCAACACAATTCCACTTGTTCACAGTGACAATAATTTGGCATTTCCGCTGCCAAATCTGTCTTTGCAGGAGATTTTGCACAAAGCAGGCCAACCTTTGCCGCATGGCAAATACTTGCCTCGCCTGCCTAAGGCTTAATCAATTTGTCGCTATTGTTTAACCGAATTGTCACTCGCGGGGACTAGCATCAAGCCTGCTGTTAATCCCTCAAGGAGCTTTTTCATGAACGATTTGAATATGCCGGGCGAACTGGAATTGATTGAACGGGCCATGGCGACATTTATTGCCGATGTCGTGGTGTCAAAAAGTAAAAAACAACAGATACGCCGCAACATGGAATGCCGGCGCAAATTAGAAGAGAAATGGGAAGCAAAAAAATTACAGCGCGAAACCTGTGAATACGAATTTGAGTATTTGCATTAACCCGGCAGCTAAGCATCTACCTTAAATAGGCCTTTATCTAATTAAGGCCTCGGCACGTCATCTTTATGCGATTGCATTGTGAGGCCGATCAAGCGCGCAACCACGCCAGCCAGGTAAAGCAATCCGACAAACATTTCAACACTTGCCACCGCGCGTGCATGCGGGGTCAGCGGTATGACATCACCAATCCCGGTGCTCGACAGCAGCGCAAAGCTAAGATAATTAAGCTCGGTCCAGGTACGCATGTCTTGCGGGTTAACCGCAGCGCCGTAGGAACCCGGCTGAAGTAGTTGGATCAGCATAAACAAATGGGTAAAGGCCCAAGCCAGCAAAGTAAAGGTCGCGCCGGCGGCAAACAGTTCGTCAGTCGTCGCGCGCCGGTCTTCCATCATGTAGGCAATCAGGCTGCCAGCCGCATAGAAGTAAAAAATCGCCTCAAGCCCCGAACTCCAGGGCAGCAAGTGGCTCATCCCAAAAAAAGTTTGCAGCACTAACAGCGCGATAATGACCGTGGCGAGAACTACGCTAATCCAGGTTAACCCCGGAGTGCGCTTCACCATGCGCGTGGTGAGTGCCAGTACCGTCACACCAAAGGCATTAAAGGTAACCAGCCCCGCCTGAGTTCCTTCAAGGAATGGATACAGCAACATTCCCATTAGTTGAACTAACAGCAGAATTGCCGAGGGATGGCGTTTGGTTAGGTGCAGGATGGGAAGGTATGCCATTCGATAGCGCCGGGTAAATTGTGTGGATGGGGTTTTAGTTTAACGTTAAACAATACTCGAGCTGCAAGGATCTACAATCCTGTCGGTACGAAAAGAAAACTTCATTATCTTTTTGTAATTTGGTTTGAGCTTCGTGGCTGCATTCGGTAGAGTCGAAGACTGGCGCGCCGAGTTTAGGTAGTGGCTTCCTACTCCTGC
>CAZIWB010000067.1:0-38279 GCA_964542655.1 uncultured Cellvibrionaceae bacterium | reverse complement strand
GTCGCGCGTGGTCTCTGGGCGGTCCTCGAGCACGGGGTATCCGCGGTGCATCGTCGGCCATTCGTAGGCCTCGAAGTGGTTGGCCTCGGCGACGTTGAACTTCACCCGGCCATAGCCGTAGTTGTCGGTGAACGCGCTCTGGCTGAATTGCTGGTCGATGCGCGCGCGCAGGGCCGGGTAGACCATCGAGCCGCGGGGGTAGTCGTTGGCCAGCGCGCCCGCGAGCGTGATGGTCACCGGGTTGGCGCTGGCCAGCTCGATCAGCTCGAAGGTGGCCAGGTCCGGCGACTGCACGAACACCGCGCCACCGTCAACGAACCCACGGCCGGCCGTGATGGCCCCCACCGTGTCACTGCCGGCGGTGGCGGGGGCGAGCAGCTCGACGCCATCCGTCCAGACCGGCATGTACCACCGCCCGCCGCCGCGGGCGTAGGTCGTATGCACGAACAGCCGGCGCAGCTCGTCGTTGGCGCCCATCGAATACTCGAACGACCGGCGGGGCGTCAGGCGGGTGGCGCGGGTCTGCGTCGTGTAGTCCTCGCTCACGATCGCGTCGGTGCGGAACTGCAGGCGCTCGAGCAGCTGGTCGCCCCAATTCGGCGGGAGGAAGAACGCCGGCAGGCTCAGGTCGATGGCCATTACCGCACCAGCTCCCGGATGGCGCCGGCGTTGCGCCCGATCTTCTGGATGAAAACCTCGTCGCTCTCCGGCGCATTGAGGTAATCCTCCACGCGGCGCTCGTCGTCGATGAAGATGAAACGCTGGTTGCCGCGCTGCTCGCGCGCGCCGAGGCCGCCGTTGTTCCGGTGCCGCGGGTCGCCCTTGGTCAGGATCTCCTCGCCGCGCTGCGCCACGATCGGCACCTCGTCGGGGCCAAGGCCTGCCACGCCGCCCGTGTGGTGCCGTGGCGCGCCGGCGAACAGCGTGGTCGGCAGGTACCGGCGCGTCGCGCCCTCGCCCGCCATGCCGCCGCTGTGATTGGCCGTCGCCCCCATGGTCGCCGCGGTGATCTTGCCCAGGCCGGGATAGATGGCATCGAGCAGCTGCAGCACGAGGTAGGTGGCCAGCGCCTGGGCGGCGATCTGCGCCATGCCGCGCACGAAGTTCAGGACGAAGTCGCGCAGCGCGTCGCCGGCGGACTTCGAGCCGTCGGCCAGGTCGGTGAACAGCTGCGTCAGCGCGCCCTTGAGCACCTGCGCGGCCTTGTAGCCGAGGCTCTCGGTGTTGATGGCCAGCTGGGCGATCTGGCCGTCGATCTCGACCAGGGCGTCGCCGGCGCGCTGCATGGTCAGCGCATCCTCGGCAAGGATCGCGGCGTCGCGGATCTTGACCAGCTCCTCGCGCTGGGCGACCAGGATGGCCAGCGAGGCCTCGCGCTGCTCGTTCACGCGCGCCGCGGCGTCGTCCTGGCCAAGGATGCCGGCCTCGACCTGCGCGCCGGTGGCGGTCTCGGTGGAGTTGAACCGGCCGAGCGCCTCGCTGACCTTCGACTTCACCTGGTCGAGCTGGGCGTTGAAGGTCTCGATATTGATGACCTTGCGCGCCAGGTTGTAGCCGGCGGTGTCGCCCTCGGCCTGCAGCCGCACGAGCAGATCGCGGAACTCCTCCTCGAGCTGGGCACGGGTGGCGCGGCCGGTCTCGCCCTGGGCCTGCAGGAGGCGGATCTGCAGCGCGCCGAGCTGACGGGTCAGCTCCTCCTCGGCCTTCTTCTGGGCGTAGATCGTGTCGATGGCGACCTGCTTCCGGTCGCGCATGAGCATGGTGATCTTCGCGTTCGCCGCGGCGACCTCGTCGGCACCCTTCGCCACGCCCAGCTCGGCGCGGGCCGCGGCCAGGGCGGCGTCAATGCCCTGCAGCTCGAGCCGCTGCTTCTCGGCGAAGTAGTCGCGGATCGACACCTTGCCGTCGGCATAGAGCCGGTCGAGCTGCTCGATCGCGCGCTGCACCGCGTCGCGCACGAGCTCGGCGTTGGTCGCGGCGATCTTCGCCGCTGCCTGGCCGGCCTTCGGGTCGATGGTGCCGCCACCGCCGGGGATGCCGATCTCTCCCGCGGCGGCGTCGACGCCCTTCTTTGCGAACTCCTGCTCGATCTCCCAATCGGCCATTTCGTCGCCGATCTGGCGCGCCTGATCCTTCGCGGCCTCGGTCTCGCGGTAGACCCGGTTGAAGGCGTTGGCGATGCCCTCGGCGTCCATGCGCGAGCTCGCCAGCTGGTCGGCGAAGCTGCTGTAGGTGGCCGATGCCCGGCCGCCGATGCCGGGGATCTTCTCGGCGGCGCGCGCGAGCGCCCGGTAGAACTGCTCGGCCTTGCCGAGGACGAAGTTGAACGCCGAGACGAACACCTCGCGCAGGGTGACGCCGATCTGCCGGATGCCGCCCTTCAGGGTCTCCCACGCCACCATGAGGCCGGTGACCATGGCGATGCCGAACAGCCGCACCTCGAGGAACTGCTCGCGCAGGTACTTCCCGATCTGCCAGCCGGCGAAGGCGGCGATCAGCACGCCGAGCGCGCCCTTGATCAGCCCCAGCGCGCCGACGGCGCTCTTGGCGCCCAGCGCGGACGCTGGCCCAACCGCCACCATGCTCGCGCTCAGCACGCGCGCCTGCGCGGCCGCAGCGGTCATTGCCGGGGTCATGAGCGCGAGCTGCGCGGTGAACCGGGCGACGGCGGCCTGGGCAATGGCCACGGCGGCAGCGATCAGCGGCCAGAGCTTGAACGCGGCGTAGACCGCCAGCACCACCGGGCCGAGCCGCACGAAGCCGTCGATGATCGCCGGCAGGTTCCGGGCGATGGCCTGCAGGGCCTCGGCGAAGTCGCGCGCGGCGCCGCCGGCCTGCGAGCTGGTCTGCAGGTACTGGACGAAGGCGTTGCGGATGGCGGTGAAGCCCGACGCGATCGTGGGCGGGAACTCGGCGAACTCCTTCTGCAGGGTCTCCGACTGGCTCAGCAGGGCGCGCAGCACGGCCTCGCTGGTGAGCTTCCCGTCCTGGGCGATCTGGCGCAGCTTGCCGATCGGGATGTTCATGCCGTCGGCGATCGCCTGCGCGAGGCGCGGGGTCTGCTCGAGGACGCTGTTGAGCTCCTCGCCGCGGAGCGTGCCGCTGGCCAGGCCCTGCGACAGCTGGAACAGCGCCGCCTCGGCGCCGGCGCCGCCGCCGCTGATCTGGGCGGCCTGATTGATCGTCTCGGTCAGCTGCAGGATGGTCGCCTGGTTGACCTTCAGGTCGCGCGTGCTGCGCTCGATCCGGGCATACAGGTCGACGGTGGCGAGCAGGCTGGTGCGCGTGCGTTGCGCGAGGTCGAACACCGCCTTCTGCGCGCTGGCCAGCTGCTGGGCGTTGCCGGTGGCCAGCTTCAGGCGGGCGCTGATGGTCGCCGCCTCGTCGCTGGCGCGCACCAGCCCGGCGATGCTCAGGCCGGCGCCCAGCGAGGCCGCCAGGCCGGCCACGATCCGCCCGGTGCTCTGCAGGCGCTGATTGAGCTGGGCGATGCCCGCGGCGCCAGACGCGCCCACCTGTGCGCCGGTCTTGCGCGCCGTCTCGAGCTGCCCCTGCAGGCCCTGAATCGCCGACCTGATCTGGGACAGCTCGGCGGTGATGCGGATCTGCAGGTTTTCGGTGGCCACGGGCTATTCCTTGAGGAAGCTGCTGAAGTCGTTGGGCTCGTAGTGGAACGCCGCGCGCACCAGCAGCGCGAGCTCCCGCTGTTCTCGCTTCCTCGCCCGGTCAATGGCCTCCCCGTAGAACCGCACCTGCGCCAGCGTGTAGTGCTCGATCGCCTGGGGCGTGTGCCCCGCCGCGATCAGCTGCTGGATGGTGTCTGCCCAGCCCCAATACTCCGCACCGCCTGCCCCACGGCCCCGGCGAGCGCGCTTTGCACCGGCTGGCCCGCTTGGAGCCCGAGGAGCGGGGCCACCCGGTTCGTAAAAAAATCCCGGTTGACCTCGATCAGCGCCTTCAGCACCAGGTAGGTCTCCTGCGGCTCGAACTTGCCGACGGTGCTGACCTTCTCGTCGAGACCGATGGCGACGATCTCGGTGATGCGCTCGCCGTGCTCGGCCATGATCTCGAGGAACGAGGCGATCTCGGCGCCGAGGAAGTTGGCCAGCGCGCTCGGCTTGGCATCGAGGGGCTGGCCGGCCGGCCGGCTGCTGCTGCCCAGGGGGGAGTCAGCAGCGGGCGAGGAAGCCGGGGAACCGGCCAGCGCGACCAGCCCCTCGATGATCGGAAGGCCGGCGCGGAGCGTCGGCCAGACCTGGCGCGTCTCGAGGCGCTTGACCTCGTAGACCTTCCCGCCGGCTTCCACCTGGCGGGGCTCGGGTGCCAAGGCATCGGCGGCCTCGGCGTTCTTCGACTCGTTGCTGCTGGGCTTCTTCGACATGGTTCCCCCCTGGGAACGGCTGGTGGTGGGCGCCGATTACTCGACGATGGTGGCCTTCCAATACTGGCTGATGCCGGTGCCGACCTTGTTGGCGTCCTGCAGGGCCGTTCCGGTCAGCTCGAGCGCGGCGAAGTCGTCGCCGATGAAGTTGATCGCCTGGGCCGGGGCGAACTTCACGCGGTAGGCGTGGACGATGACCGGGCTGTCGCTCTCGGCCTCGTTCAGGCCTTCGAACAGCAGCTCGTATTCCTTGCCCGAGTTCACCATCGCCTGCATGACCTGCTGGGCGGTGTTGGTGTAGTCGATCTCGATGTTCGGCGCGCCGTCGACCGGGGCCGGAATGTCGCCGCCCTCGAGCACCTCGATACCGCCCGGGGTGATCAGGTAGTCCTCGCCCGCGACGTAGGCGGTGCCGCCGCCGACCGGCTCGACCGAGGTAATGGTCGCCGGTGCACGCGCGAGCGGGGTGGTGCCGCCCGGATAGGCGACGACCTGTTCGGCGGTCACGCTGCCGGCCGCCTGCTGGCTCGCCTCGCCGCCCGCAGCGCGCGCCAGGTTGGCGGCGTCGAGGTCGTGCGCGGTGAGGTTGACGGTCACGTTCGACACGCGGTCGACGCGGGCGTAGGTGCCGCCGCCGGGCTTCGTGTAGTTGGCGAGGCTCAGGCTGTTCAGCTCGGCGCCGAAGGTCAGCGCGGAGCAGTTGCCGATCGGCAGGAACGGTGCGGCCGCACCGACTTCGCGCATCTTGATCTTGCCGCTGCCGAGGTAGGCGTAGGTCTGGCGGGCCATGGTTCGTTCTCCGGTGTGGTCAGGGTTGCGGGGTGTAGGTGATGCGGGTGGTGAACGCGATCGGGAGGTAGGTGAAGCCGGCGTCGCTGTAGCCCGCGCCCGGCGCATCGCCGAGCAGGAGCCGCCGCACGCCTTGGCCTGGCTTCCAGCCCGTGAGGGCCTTCACCGTGGCGTCGAAAATCTCGCTTGCCGAGGCCTTCGCGCCCGATGCGCGGAGGCTCTGCGTGCTCGATCGCGTCACCACGACCACCAGGTAGTCCAGCTCGACCGCCTGCACCGCGCCCTGACCCACCTGCTCAGCTGCGCGGTAGCCGTTATAGATGACCGCCACCGAGGGCACGAGCTGGGACTCCTCCTCGACCGCGCCGTACTGCCGCGTGTCATAGACGAACTTGACCAGCTTCTGCGGCAGCGGGGCCTCGTCGGTGCCGATCAGGCGCAGTTTCAGCCGCTCCACGATGGCGGCCTCGATCTCGATGGGGGACAGGTCAGAGCTGCTCACGCCTGGCTCCCGGTGCCGCTGCTGTTGCCGGTGAGGCCCATGGCCTTCGCCATCGCGCTCAGGCCGCTACGCGCCCACGGGGCGGGCAGCTGGACGGTGTTGCCGACCAGCGGCATGAAGGGCCGGGCCGGGATCTTCGCGCCCTTCAGGAAGGCGAAGCCGCCGCCGGCGGCCTTGATGGGGAAGGCGAGCACGCTGGCCGACTTCGGCAGGATCGTCGCGCCGTACTGATGGGTGCGCGCGTAGCGGACATTCGTGCCGACCACGACGGCGTCGCCCTGCACCTGGGAGGTGATGCTGCGCTGCAGGCGGCCGGTGTCGCGCAGCGGCTGGCCGGTGCGGAACCGCGGGTTCAGCGGCTTCCACGGGTTGCCCCAGGGGTCGCGCCCGAGCCGGAAGCCCAGGCGCACGCGGTTGGCCAGCGCATTGCCGAGCGCGCCCAGCGCCTTCGACTTGTCGGCGCCGGCGAGCTTCATCTGCTCGAGCTTGGCCTGGACGCGGTTGGCCAGGAGCGTCCACTTCACGTTCATCGGCCGACGTAGCTCCGCAGGCTGCAGGTGTCGAACACGCGCGGCTCGGCGTCGACGGTGATGCCGCTGATCGGCTCGGGCACCGCGCCGCCGTCGGGCAGCAGCTCGGGAATGGCGACCAGCCCCTTGACCAGGTTCTCGAGGAACGCGATCGCCTGCTCGCGCCGGCGCTTGATCTCGTGGGTGACCTTCTTCGCGTGGAGCTCGTAGCGCGCCAGGTCGGCGGTGAGCTCGGTGATGCGCGACGGGACGGTGCTGGCGAGCGGCACCGCGAACACCCGATCAGGCACGGCCGCGAGGTAGCCGTTGACGATGCTCTCGGCATCGGCGATGGCCACGGTCAGGTCGAGGGACTCGTCGGTGGCCAGCACCTGCTCGAGCTCCTCGGCGCCGAACCGCTTCTCGTAGCCGGCCTTATCGAGGTAGGGCATGGCGGCTTACTCGCCCTTGCCCGCGTCGCCGTCGGTGTCGGCGTCGTTGGCCTTCTCGAGGTCGCCCTCGGTGCCGCTCAGGGCTGCGTCGACCACCTTGGCCGCGGCCGGGTCGTCGCCGGTTTCCGCCGCGATGATCTGCGCGCCGCTGGGGCCTGCGCCGGTGGCACCGCCCTCGTCGATCACGCCGCCGCCAGCGCGCTCGTCGCTGGCCTTGCCGCTGGCCTTGACCAGCTCGCCGCCGTCGATCAGGCGCTGCAGGCCCTTCTTCCCGTCCGGGTCGGCCTTGTTGGCGAAGTCGGCCGCGCTCACGCGGTGGCCGGCGCCGTAGGTCTTGCCCTTGAGGCTGATCTGCGCGTCGGGCGCCACCTGGTGGGTGCCCTTGCCGGCGGTGGTCTGCGGCGAGGTCGCCGCGCCCGCCTTCGTGCTGTCGGCAGCCTTCGCGCCGGTCTGGGAGGCCTTGCCGGCCTGGGTGTTCGCCTTCGTCATGGTCTTGCTCCGGTGGTGGTGAATGAAAAGGGCCGGCCGGGTTGCCCTGGCCGGCCCTTGGGTGATGCTACTGCTCGGCCGATCAGGTCGACAGCACGTCCTGGAACAGCATGGCCAGGTCGTTGCAGACGAGCATTTCGTTGACCGACTCGCCCACGCGGACCCGCACCGAGCCGCGCAGGCCCATCTTCGGCTCGGCGATCTGACCCGAGACACGGGTGCCGAACTGCGCGGTGTAGCCGAAGGTCACGCCGCGGCGCGGGGTCGCCGTCGCGTTGCGGTAGAAGGCGAGCATCGAGTCGCCGCCCCACACGCGCACGATGGTCGGGGCCTGGCCCGGCTTCGCCGAGTTCTTCCAGCCCTGGCCGACGATGATCTCCTGCAGCTCGAGCAGGCTGGCCAGCTGCTCGCGGGTGATGAAGCCGTTGGTCGTGCCGCTGGCCGAGACCGCGCTCACGATCTTCGGGTGGCTGCGCAGCACGTTCCAGATCGGCATCGGCATCACCAGCACGTTCGGCCGGATGAACAGCGTGTCGAGCTGGGCGCTGATGTACTTCAGCGGGTCGCTGTCCGGGTCGTCGAACTGGTCGGTGCCGGTGAGGGTCACCTTGTTCGCCGTCGGATAGTTGGCCGGGTTCATCACCTTCGCGGCCACGCGGATCTCGCGGTCGAGCAGGATCAGGTCGGTCAGGCCCTCGGCCGCTTCCGCGCGCGGGTCGAAGCCCTCGGGCGCCTCGCTGATATCGTCGTTCGGGACGACGTCGTCGAGGCCGCGGTCGTAGACCATGCCGGCCTCCTCGGCCGCGGTGAAGTCCACCTCGTTCGGCAGGCTCTTACGGCCGACCAGGGTCTCGGGGACGGTCATCCGCTCCGCGCGGTCGAACTTCAGCCAGCGGAACTCCTTCTTGCCCACCGGGACGCGCGGCAGGATGCGGTCGGCGATGAGTTCGGCGTTGCGGTAGGCGATCACGATGCCAGTCAGGCGCGGATCGGTCGGGAAAGGACGCAGCTGCATGGCGGGCCTCGTGTGCGATCGGGAAGGGTGGGTGGGAAGGGCTTAGGCGATGGTGCCCGCGACGCCCGGCGCGATGAACACCGAGCCGCGATCGCCGACCACGCCCGACACCTCGGCGAAGCCGATGATGCGGTTGCCGGTGGCCGCCTTGATGGCGCGGCCGGAGGCATCGGAGGTCAGCGGGTCGCCGCGGGTCACGGTGCCGCCGTAGATCACCTCGGCGATGCCGCCGCGGATGATATCGACGGGGTCGTTCGCAGCAGCGGCGCCCAGGGAGTCGGAAACGCCGAACGAGGCGTCGCCGGCGGCGGCGGCCTGGATGGCGAAGGCATCGGCGGCGCCATGCTTGACGATGCGGAACGGCAGGATCGCCGCGCCGGCATAGCAGGCCTTGATGAACAGTTCGTTGCGCATGGCGTCGGTCTCTCGAGGTGGTGGTGGTGGCGGTGGGGGTCAGCCGGGCGGCCGATCGGTCAGGCCGTCTTGCCGGCGATGACCGCGTCGACGGCCTGCGCGCTGGTGACGGTGATGCCCTTGCCAGCCATCGCGTCCTGATACTCGCGCGCCTTGTCGGCCAGCTGGCTCGGGGTGAGGTTCTGCGGCAGGGCCACGTTGCCGGTCTGCTCGCTGTAGTCCACCTGCGAGGGCGCGGACTCGAGCAGCTTGACCAGGAACTGGCGCGCGGTCAGGGCGTTGTCGCCGGTGGCCTCGCCGAAGTCGAAGGTCTTGGCCTGGTCGTCGAGGCCGGCCATGAACTCGGCGGCCTTGTCGAGCTGGGCCGGGAGCAGCTTGCCGGCGTTGACCAGCGGCTGCAGCGCGGCCTTCGCGTCGGTCAGGGCGACGGCGCGGCGCGCGGTGGCCTGCTGTTCCGAGAACTGCGTCACCTGCTGCTCGGCAGCGGTGCGCGCGGCGTTGGCGGCGGCCAGGTCGGTCTCGAGCTGGGTGGCACGGGCGGCCTGGGCCTGCAGCGCGGCGATTTCCTCGGGGGTCATGGTCGTTTCCTCGGTGGTGTCGGAGTAGTTGGGGACGGTCTCGGCGACGCGGTCACGGCCGGCCTGCTCGAGGTCGCTGATGTGGAACCCGGGCAGAGCCTTGTCGGCCTCCTCGGTGCCCCACTTGGCGATCAGCAGCTCGCGCAGCGAGCGGAACAGGTAGCCGATCGTGCTGGTCGAGTAGTCCGCGAACTCGACGGTCACGCCATCGGAATCGTTGAACTCGACGTCGCCCAGGCCCTTCAGCGCCGGCGGCTGCGCGCCGAGCATGCCCAGGTGACGCAGCTGCCAGACGCCCGGGGTCGGGTTGTTCGGGTGGTCGGGCGCATACCAGCTGGCGGAACGGTTGCGGTAGGCGCCCGACTTCATGAGCTCGGCGAAGTCGGGGTTCAGCTTCTCGACGTCGTCGACCTTGATCTCGCCGGCGTCGTCGATGCTCAGCTTGCCGACCCACCCATAGGCCGGGGCGTGGCCCTTCGGGTGCCCCACGACCATCGGCGCGCGCCACTCGCCCTCGTTGTAGGCCTTGACGGTGGCCTCGAGCTGCTCGCGCGTGAAGGTGGTCTCGTTCCCCGCACTGTCCGTGTGGGTACCGACGCGGAAGATGCGGAAGGGCTTCGGCTTCATGGGGCGTGATGCTGCGGGACCGGCACCACGCGGGAAAGCTGGGACTCGTTCCGTCGACCGCTTGACAAGCCTGCCCCGTTTTGTTGCAATGCTCCCCGCGCTCGTTGTAGGGCGCCCGAGCTGGGCGGCACCCAGATCATTCAGGAGCCCGGCCATGTCCGATTCCACCGTCGCGCGTTTCACGCCCGACCAGCTCGACGACCGCTTCGCGCTCGCGGTGTCGATGATCAACGATCAGCTGTTCAACGCTGACCTCCCGCCCATCGTCGAAGCCGACCTCGAGGTGCTCCGCGACCCCGCGGGCTACCGCGCGCTCGTCCTGGTCATGGGCAGCGCCGCCGACGTCAACCTCTCGCACGCCCTCGCCCTGCTGGACGAGTGGCACGCCTGGCACGGCCGGTGATCGCCGTGCGACGCCGGCAGCCCGCCATCTTCTGGGCCCTCGTGGCCTTCAACCTCGTCATGTGGCTCGGCGTCGTGCCGGCCCGCCTTGCAGGAGTTCTGTGATGCCCCGTCCCGATCGCTCCCTCGCCGGCGCGCACGATGCGCTGCGCGCCACCCCGCGGCCTGTCCGCGCCAAGCCCCAGCCGCCGCGCTGGTCGCTGCCCGTCACGACCGCACTGCGCTGGCTCGCCGCCGGCGTGCTCGTCGTCGTGACCCTGTCCCTGTTCGGCGACGTCGCCCTGCAGGCCGTGCGCGGGTGGCTGTCATGAGCTACGACCAGCAGCTCGCCGATGCCGAGCGCGACCTCGCCGACGCCCGGAAGGCCTGGCGCGACAAGGCCACCGCCGAATCGCAGCTCGCGCGCCTGCGCGGGTACCGCGGACGCCCGACGCCGGGCATGAAGGACGACATGAACCGCTGGTCGCGGCTGCTGTCCGAAGCCGACGCCACCCTGCGCCGGGTGCTGGGCGGTGCCCGGTGAGCGGCGATGCCGAGGCCTACATGAAGGCCATGATCGCCGGCCAGATCGACACCTGCATCCGCATCGAGCAGCGGCACGGCCTGTTCGGATACCCGCCCGAGGTGGTGAGCGTCGGCCTGGCCGCGGCGGACAAGGGCGAGGACGTCGACGCCGCGGTCGACGCCTACCTCGCAGGCGGTGACGCATGAGCTGCGCCGTCCGCCAGCCGCTCTGGCGTGTGCGCCTGCGCCATTGGTGGCGCCGCGAAGGGCCCGCGCACCGGTACGCCGCGACCGAAACCCTCCTGACGCTGCTGGTGTTGGCCGGCACCGGCGTCGCGTGTTTCCTCCTCCTCGGCCTTGGAGCCTGACCCATGTGGATCTTCACCCCTACCGCCTTCGTCTCGATCGTCGCCCACCGCAACAAGCCGGGCGTGCTCTTGGTCCGCGCCCGCTTGAAGGGCGACCTCGAGCGCCTGTTCCCCGGCTGCAAGGTCACCGAGACCCGCCAGGCCGACTACCGGTTCCGTGCCGAGATTGCCCGCGGCCGCGTGGCCGAGCTGGTGCGCGAGCAGCTGACCGTCCTCGACTACGACAACGTCAAGGCCGCCATTCCGATGCACCTGGGCAAGGTGCACCGCGACCGCGCCCACGCGATGCACGACGTGTGGGACGTGATGCACCGCGCCCAGACCGACGCGATGCGCCAGCCGCCGGCCACCCACCCGGACATGCTGTGAAGCCCGTCCACCGCGACGGGATGCTGGTGCCGGTGTGCCCCTACTGCAAGGTCGAGGGCGTGCTGGTGCGCACCGGCTACGGCCGGCGCTGGGAATGCCCGATGACCGGCTGCGATGCGCGCGTGGGCGTGCACCGCGACAGCCCGCGCGCCGCGCCCCTGGGCACGATGGCCCGAGCTGCCCTGCGCGTCGAGCGAATGAAGGCCCACGCCGCGTTCGACCCGCTCTGGCAGGAGAAGCCCGCCGAGTTCCCCAGCCGCCGCGCCGCATACGAGTGGCTCGCCAAGGCCCTCGGCGTCCCGTTCAAGCGTTGCCATATCGGCGAGTTCGACGAGGCCACCTGCGTCCGCGTGCTCGCTGCCATTTCCGCCCTACATGAGGTTCCACGATGACCCAGCAGCAGCCCCCGCGCCGGTACGCGACCGGCGGATTCACTGGCCGCGGCGATCCGCTCCGCGCGCTCTCGTTCTTCGCCAGAGGCATCGAGCAGGAGCCCGCCGCGCCGGCCCTGCCCGACCTCGAGCAGCTGCTGCGCGACGTGCAGGCGAGCGCCATGCTCGAGGCCGCGGCGCGGGTCGTCACGCTCGGGCTGGTGCGCGAGTTCGGCGTCACCCTGCCGCTGCGCGCGTTCCGCAAGCGCCCGAAGCCGCTGCCGCGCCTCGAGGCGATGGTGCTGGCCAAGCTGGAAGGTGTCGCCGTGCACCTGGGGGCGCCCTGATGGCCGACGGATCTGGCGCGTTCAATTTCCCCCTGCCGCAGGTCTCGCAGCTGCGCCCCGGCGAGATAGTCGTCGACCTGTTCGCCGGCGGCGGCGGGGCCTCGGAAGCACTGAAGCAGGCGCTCGGGGTCGACCCTGCGCTCGCCTACAATCACGACGAGTGGGCGATCGGCATGCACGCCGCGAATCACCCGCTGACCTCGCACCACCGCGAGGATATCTGGCATGCCGACCCGCGCATCGACGTCGCCGGCAGACTGATCGGGTGGTTCCATGCGAGCCCGGACTGCACCCACTTCTCCCAGGCCAAGGGCGGCCAGCCGCGCAACCGGAAGATCCGCGCCCTGACGTGGGTGGTTCTGAAGTGGTGCGGCCAGCTCGACCGCATCGGCCGCGCGCCGCGCATCGTCTCGCTCGAGAACGTCTGGCAGATCCTGACGTGGGGCCCGCTGGTGGCCAAGCGCGACAAGGCCACCGGGCGCGTCCTGAAGCTCGACGGCACCGTCGCCGCGAAGGGCGAGCGCGTCCCGGTTGAGCTGCAGCAGCTGGTGCCGGACAAGCGCCACGCAGGCCGCACCTGGCGCCAGTTCGTGGCCGCCCTCGAGGGGCTGGGCTACGTCGTGGAATGGCGGAAGCTGGTGGCCAGCGACTACGGCGCCGGAACCTCGCGCGAGCGCCTGTTCCTCGTCGCTCGCCGCGACGGCGAGCCTATCGTGTGGCCGCAGCCGACCCACGGCACCGGGCCGGGCCTGCAGCCGGTAGTCTCGGCGGCCGACTGCATCGACTTCACCGACCTCGGGCGCTCGATCTTCGACCGGCCGCGGCCGCTGGTCGACGCCACCCTGCGCAGGTTGGCCGGCGGCATCATGCGGCACGTCATCGAGGCCGACGAGCCGTTCTTCCTTACCGAGTTCGCCAATACCGGGCGCGGCGGCCGCACCTGGTCGGGTTCGAAACCGCTGCCGACGCAGTGCGCCGGGGTGAAGGGTGGCCACTTCGCGCTCGTGATTCCGTCGCTGGTCAAGTTCAAGGGCAACAGCATCGGGCACCCGATCACCGAGCCGATGCCGGTGATCACCGCCGGCGGCGCCTGCAAGCGCCCAGCAGGGGCCGCTCACTCGCTGGCCGTCATGTCCGCGCACCTGCAGACGCTCGGCGTGGTGAACGACGTGGTCGAGCTGTCGCCGGAACACCGCGCCGGCGCGCTGCGCGTGGCCTCGTTCCTCGTGAACTACTACGGCAACGGCACGGCGCTCAGCCTGCGCGACCCGCTCGACACCATCACCACCCGCGACCGCATGGCGCTGGTGACCGTTGTGCTCGACGGCGAGCGGTACGTCATCGTCGATATCAGCCTGCGGATGCTGCGACCGCACGAGCTGTTCCTCGCCCAGGGTTTCCCGCGCGGGTACGTCATCGACCGGACGGCCGACGGCAGGCCGATCACCACGTCGGCCGCGGTGCGCATGGTCGGCAACAGCGTCAGCCCGCCACCGCTGCGCGCGATCGCCATGGCCAACCTCGACAGGGCGCCGGTGGCGTTGGCCGCATGAGGGCGCGCTGATGGCCATGTCGAGCGCGCTGCCGGCGCCCACCGTGGCCGAGGCCCGGCGCATGGATCTGATCGTGCAGGCCGGCTGCATCTGCTGCTGGGAGTTCGCCGAGCTGGGAACGCCCTGCGAGGTGCACCACCTGACCATCGGCGAGCACCACGGCGCGCCCAGGCGCGGGCACGCCTTCACCCTGGGCATCTGCGGGTGGCACCACCGGGGCGAGCGGCCGCTGCCGCTGGCCCTGCGCCTGCAGCGCCCGCCGACCGCGCAGCTGCTGACCGAGCTGGTCGGCCCGTCCTACGCGCGCACGCCGAACGACTTCCGCGCCGTGTTCGGCGGCGACGAGGTGCTGCTGCGCCTGCAGTCGCGCCGGCTGGCCGAGGTCGCGGCATCCTTCCTGATCCACCCCGGCCGGTATGCTGACCCGGCCCGCCCCGGAGGCTTCGCCCCATGAAGTTGAACCTCGTGCGCGTGCCCAACGGGTACGCCTACGCCGACGCCGACAGCGCCAAGGCCGGCGAGAAGCACAAGCTCGGCGAGCGGGTGCAGGCCTCGGTCGTGAAGCCGCGGTCGAACAAGTTCCAGCGCAAGTTCTTCGCCCTGCTGCGGCTGGCGTTCGACTATTGGGAGCCCGAGGAGGGCGACGCGCCGGCGGAATACCGCGGCCAGGCGATCGAGAAGGACTTCGACCGGTTCCGCGAGGACGTGACCATCCTGTGCGGCTTCTACACCCCGGTCTGGAACGCCCGCGGCGAGCTGCGCATGCAGGCCAAGTCGATCGCCTTCAGCGAAATGGAGCCCGAGGAGTTCGGCCGGCTCTACAACACCGCGATCGGGGTGCTGATGCGCCTGGTGATGCGGTCGAAGGGCTTCACCGAGCGCCAGCTCGAGCAGGCCGTCGACGAGCTGCTGCGCTTCGACGGCTGATCAGGCCAGCTCGTCGCCCAGCAGCAGCCGCACGCGGTCGCGCTCCTCGTCGAGGGTGCGGCCCTGCTGCTCGAGCTCCCGGGCGGCCCAGGCGCAGGCCTCGCGCAGGTCGGCGCCGGCACCGTCCTCGAGGCTGTCCAGCGCGGCGGCGATGTAGGTGCGGCCGTCCTCGCCCTCGGCGGTGAAGCCGCCGGCCTGCAGCGTCAGGCGCGCGCGCACGCGGTGGAACGCCTCGCGGCTGGGCGTCGGCTCGAGGTAGGCCGGCTCGACCCAGGCGAATCCGTCGGGCGTGGTGAACACGAACAGGGCGGGACGCATGCTGGCCTCGCCGGTCTGGATCACCGCGATCGCGGCGTTGCGGTCAGGCTTCATTTCCGGGGGCTCCCCTCGTAGTCGAACACGTCCTCGAGCGCCCGGCCGTCCGGCCAGGTGCGGTAGCCCAGGGCGCGCATGCCGCCGAGGGCCTCGTTGTATTCCGCCCGGTCGCGGAACACGATCCGCTCGACGTCGTCGAACACCGACAGCGAGTCGCGGAAGTTGGTCTCGTTGCTGGGGCTGGCCGCGGCCTTCCGCCAGCCGGCCGGGTCGATCTGGCGATCCTTGACCTGCATCGCCCGCTCGACGGTACCGAAGCGGTCGCCGGTGTAGGTGAAGGCGTCCGACCGGCGCATGAGGCGCTCCGGGTTCCAGTAGATCCCGGCCTTCTTCAGGCCGCTCGAGCGCGGCCGCAGGCGCGTGAAAATGTAGTTTGCGCCGCCGCTCGAGTGGTCGCTGCTGACCGAGCTGCCGAACGACGGCACGCCGCGGCGCATGCGGTCGATCTGGCTGCCGATCTGGCCACCGCCCTCGATGATGCTGCGCAGGCGCTCCCACTGCGGCGATCCGCCCACCCCGAGGTTGCTGGTGTTGTGGTAGACGACGTGCGTCCGGGCGAAGTCCTGCACGTCGGCGTCGGGCAGGTCGGGCCGGTTGAGCAGCACGCGGCCGTGCCCGAACGCCTGGTGCTCGCCGTCCGGGTTCCACCAGCGGCTCTGGGTCATGTCGAAGCCGGCGTCGGCGTTGAGCAGCTTCAGCTTGGCGTCGGCGCGCGCGGCCGGGTCGGCGATCTTGCCGGCGGTGGCCAGGGCCTTCTCGAGGGCCGGGTTGCGCAGCGTGCGGACGTAGGCGATGCGGTCGAGGTAGAGCTCGAGGCGCTCGGCCTGGGTGCTGCGAGTGGCCTTGACGCCGATCTGCTCGAGGATCTCGAACCCGCGCGCGGTGGCCGCGGCGCCGCCGCCGTCGACGTCGATCATCACCACGCCGCGCGAGGCGATCGCATTGCCCTCGGCCGGGATGTAGGTCACCCGATAGCCGTCCGCCTCGATCGTGTAGTGCTGGGTCGTGCCGGTGACGGTCTGGGTCTGATTGCGCAGGCGCGCGTTGCTGCGGTCGAAGTCGGCGAGCTCGTAGCTGGCCGCGCCGCGCTTCTGCCAGGGCAGGCTCGCGTCGCCACCGGCGCCCTCGGTGCGCCGCGCCACGTCCTTCAGCTGGTCGAGGTCGACATTGCGGAAGCCCATCCCGGTCTCGCCTGGCTTGCGCGCCGCGAAGTAGGTGTCGAGCTCGCCGCGGAGGCCGTCGATCCACTCGCCGATGCGGTCGGCCTCGGCCGGCACCGCGATCCGGTCGTTGCGGAGCTGATTGAGTTCGTCCCAGGCCGAGACCATCTTCGGGCGCAGCGCCGCCCACTTCGCGGTCACGGTGGCGTCGAGGATGGGCTGGCCCTTCGCGGCCCGGCTGTTGATCGACTTCAGCAGGCTCAGGATATCCGCGCGCATGGCCGCGGTGCTGTAGGCGACCGAGCTGGCCGCCGGCAGTCGGGTCTCGATCGCGCGCGCGCCGGGGTCGCGCACCTTCAGGAACAGGCGCGTCACCGGCCGGCCGCTGGCGCTGGTGACCTGGCTGACCACGACGTTCTGATCCTCGATCTGATCGCCGTCGGTGCGGAAGGTGTAGCCGTTGACGCGGCTGGCGACGACCTCGGCCTGCTCCGTAGCCGTCACCCGGGCGCCGTCGGGCGCGTCGGTGGCCACGCGCGCCTGCCGGGCGGCATTGGGGTACTGGCGCGCGAGGTCAGCCTTGCGGGACTTCAGGCGGGCCGCCAGCTCGAGGCGGGTGGCCGGGTCGCGCGGGCCGAACTCGGCCAGCAGGCGGTCGATCTCGTCGTCGCCCACCGCGAGCACGCGCGCCACCGACCGCTCGATATCGGCGTCGGTCATCTTGCCGAACACACGGGCGGCCTGCGGGGCGGTGCCGATGTTGCGCAGGCTCTGGATCTCGGTCACCTGGTCGCCCCAGGCGCCGCCCTTGAGCCCGCCCTGGGCGCGGTACCGCAGCGCGCCGCCGGTGTCGACGCGAAACGCGCGAGCGCCGCGCAGCAGGAGGTTGTCCAGCGTGGCGCCAGCGACGTCCCAATTCGCAAGCCAGGCATCGACCGCGAAGCCGTCCAGCGCGCCGCCCTTGGCCAGCGCATCGGGGGCGCCCTTGGCCAGGCCGTCGACGATGCGCGAGGCGATGGCGGGCTGCCCGTCGAGCTGGATCAAGCGCAGGTCGGGGACGTCGATGCCGGCGGCCTCGTAGAGCTTCGCCGCGAGCACCTCGTTCCGGGCCATGTCCTCGCTCGCCGGGAACTTGATGTACCACTCGGTGCCGGTGGCCTCGTCGACGTAGGTGCCGCCGCGGTTGCTGCCGCGCTGGCCGCCGATCTGGCGCAGCTGGCCGGGGTTGAGGTCGGGCACGGCCGCGGTCAGCGGGGGAGGCCCGAGCGGCACCTGCGTCGCCGGCGGCGGCTCGGCGGCGATCGCCTTGAGGTAGGCGTTGACCTTCGCCTTGTCGGCCTCGGGCAGGTAGGCGTAGCTGTTGAGCGCGGGCTTCGGCGGTGGGGTGCCCTGCTCCATCGCCTTGACGTAGGCGGCGATGTTCGGCTTCTTCGCCTCGAGCGCGAGCAGCTCTGGCGACTTCGCCGGCAGGACGGTCGCCGGCACCTCGGGCGCGGGCGCGCTGGCGGCGGCCGCGGCGGCCTTGGCGTCGTCGACCTGCTGCAGCGCCTTCGCCTTCTGGGCGTCGGTCAGGCTGTCGAACGCGAGCTGCTGCTTCGGGGTTGGCGGCTTGCCGGCGATCGCGTTCTTCTTCCAGCCCGACAGTCCGCTCGACTGCTGCCCGCTGGTCAGCTTCGCCGGCAGGGCCTTCACCTCGGCGAGCAGCTGCGCGGGCGTGAGCTCCGGCGAGGCGGCGGCGATCTGGGCGAGGTTGAACTGCGGCACCGGGCCCTGCGCGCCGCTGGCGATCGCGGCGAGCTCGTCGTCGACGGCCTTGGCCGCGGCGTTGGCGGCGGCCTGCTGCTGGATCTCGGCCAGAATCGAGGCCTGCGCGGGCTCGGGCAGGTTGTCGAACACCGCCTGGCCGCTGGCTGGGCCGGGCTTGCCATCGACCTGGGCCTTCTTCCAGTTGGCCAGCGCGGCCGAATCCTTCGACTTCGCCGCGGCGCCCTGGGCCTTCTGCAGCAGCTCGACCGGGCCCATGGCCTGGCCGGCCTTCGTCGCCTGCAGCGCCTTGATCGACTTGGCCAGGTAGGGCGTGTTCTCGGCGAGGGCCTTGGCGATGCCGGCCTCGGCCGCGCGGATCTGGGCCTTGCCGGCGCCCTTGGCCAGCTGGGCGGCCGTGGCGTCGATGACCGGCTGCGCGGCGATGCCCGCCTGGTCGGCCAGCTCGCCGGCGAGCGCCTCGGTGGCCTTCATGCCCTTGGCGGCGGCCGTGGCCGACTTCGGGTCGAGCGCCTTGATCTTCTCGCCGGCGAGCTTCTGCAGCTGCGCCAGGTGGGTCGCGCCGGGGTTGCTGTTCCAGCCCGGGTCGAGGCCCTTCTCGACCTTCTCGACCTTGCCGGTGCGCGGGTTCGTCCAGTTGCTGGTGCCGCCGGCGGGCGCCTTCGCGCTCGGCGTGAGCCCGAGGTCGTCCAGATCCTCGGCGGCGAGCTGGATCACGCCGCAGCGGCAGTTCCATCCGTTCGGCGGGTAGTGGGTCGTCCACCAATCGTGATCGACCGGGAGCACGGTGCCGTCCCACGCGGCGTGCTGCGGGCGCGTGCGGTGGTCGTCGACGGCGTCGTACATGAGGAACTCGGCGACGTCCTTCTGCGCCTGGATCTGATCCCACTGGCCGGCGGCGTAGGCGCTCTGGACGTTCGTGCGGAAGATCGTTTTCAGGCGGCCGGGGCTGCCGAGCTGGGCGACGATGGTCTCGCCGGTCAGCGGGTCGGTGACCGCCTGTCGGCCCCACCAGCCCTTCTGCTGCAGGAGCGGGGTGATGGTGTCGGCCCAGGTCTGATAGCTCAGGCCCTGGGCGATGGCGTCGTCGAGCGAGGCCTGCACGTCGGCCAGCAGGTCGAGGTCGGCCATCTTGGCCACGGTGAAGGCGCTGGCGTGCTCGGCGCCGATCATGTCGCGCCAGTCGAACGTCACCTTCAGGCCCTTCGCCTTGAAGTAGGCGATCGCCTCGGCGGGCGGCACGGTGAAGCTGGCCGCGGCGGGGGCGTCGTAGTAGTTCAGCAGCTGGTGGATGAGGGTCATTCGCGCACGTCGACGTCGTAGTGGTGCAGCTGGGCGTAGGCCAGCATACCCAGCACCTCGACCGAGCTGCTCGGCATGCCCAGGCGGTGCGGCTCGTGCATGAGGCCGCCGGCGACGTTGCGCAGGATGAGCACGCCCTGGTCGGCCACCAGCTCGCCGGCGCGCAGCTTGCGGGCGGCGTCCTCGAGCTTCTCGGCGAGCTCGAGGCGCCAGTCGGTCGCCGTGGCCAGGGAGGCGACGGTGCCCATGGGGCTATCGCTGGCCGCGCATGCGGCCCATGAGTCGGGCGAACACACCGCCGCGGGCCAGATCCTCGGCCAGGGGCTTCGGCGCGGGCTCGGCCATCATTTCGAGCAGGCGGGCGCGGAAGGTCTCGAAGTCGCCCGACGTCTCGGCGAAGTCGAGCAGCTCCTGCACCCGGCCGCCGATGGTGGCGTGGTACCGGTCGGCGAATGAGGTGGCCGCCTCGAGGAGGGCCTGCTGGTCGGCGCGGTGGCCATTGCGCATCGCCGCGATCGCGCCCAGCTCGGCGAACTCGGCCGCGGCGCCCTGCATGAGCTCCTGCGGGGTCAGGCCGGTGGCCTTCTCGGCCTTGCGCTGCCACCCGGCGCCGTAGGTCTCCTGGAACGACTCGTCGGTGCGCTCCCACCCGAGGTTGAACAGCTTCTGATCACGGTCGGCGATGACGCCAATGTCCTCGGGCGGCTCGACCATGCGCCACACGCGCGGCGGCTTGGCGCCGGGGAAGTTCCACTCGGTGAGCCAGCGGGCGACGCTGCGATTGAAGCTGCTGCAGACCATGTCGGCGTCGGCCTTGACCAGGTCGTTTTTGACGTCGGCCTGCAGATCCTCGTTGCCGAGCTTGCCCGGGGTGCCCTGCTGGCTGGCGGTCTGCCCGATGATCACCTTGGCCAGGGCGTTGTCCATGGCCGCGCGCATGGTGTCGTAGTCCTGGGTGCCCGAGCGCATGGCATTGATGAACTCGAACTCGGTGCCCTCGGGCAGGATGACGCCGGTCTCGCTGGCCATGGCCTGCAGCGCCGCGCGCACCTTGTTCCGCTGCTGGACGTTGTC
This sequence comes from uncultured Cellvibrionaceae bacterium, assembly GCA_964542655.1. Classification (GTDB taxonomy): domain Bacteria; phylum Pseudomonadota; class Gammaproteobacteria; order Pseudomonadales; family Cellvibrionaceae; genus Cellvibrio. The sequence continues at coordinate 18,007 of CAZIWB010000067.1, read as the reverse complement.
GTACTGGCCGGCGGGCATCTTCGCCACGGCGGTCGGCATGCCGAACTTCTCGAGGAACACGAGCCAGAACTTGATGTTGTTCCGCTTGAAGAACACCGGCCAGTAGCAGTAGTGCGCCAGGCCCAGGCCGTAGGGGCTGTCGTCGTGGTCGGCGCCGGTGTTCAGCGTCCACATTTTCCGCTCTGGCAGGCGCCACCACTTGCCCAGATCCTGCCGCCAGATGAAGGGCGCGCCGCGGTCGTTGGCGTAGGCGAACCGGGCCCGGTCGCGCACGCGGATATCGGCGAGCGTGACCTTGCCCTCGACGAGGTCGGGCTGGTACAGGCACTCGGCGACCGAATGGCCGTACCAGCGGGCGTAGAGCATGCCGTCGGTGATGCGGTCCCACTCGAGCTCCTGCAGCTGCTCGCGCATCCAGTCGGCCGCGGCCTTGCTCAGGGGGTCGTCGGCGCCGGCGTCGACCTGCCACTCGCATTTCGTGACGGCGAGGCGCCGCTGGGCGAAGGGCGCCATGCAGGCGTCGTCGCGCAGGGTCTCGCGGTAGAGCGCATAGTCGCCGCCCTTGAAGGTGAGCACCGTGTCGTCGGGCGTCAGCAGCTTCAGGTAGGGGTCGGCGGGGTTGACCTGCATGCCGTAGTCGTCGGTGCGGGCGGTCAGCTCGCCCTCGGCCGGGTTCGGCGGGGTCTGGATCTCGGTGGCCATGCTCAGCCCTTCGTCTCGGTGGGGTCGGCGCCGTAGGTGCGCTCGTCCTGGATCTTCCCGTTGCGGCCCTTGATGCGGACCTGGCCGAGCTGGCCGCGGGTCCGCCAGGCGCAGCGGGCGGTGGTGGTGGCGAACTCGACGGCGTCGGCCTTGCGGGCGTAGGTGCCCAGGCGGTCGCCGTCGCGGGTGACGGTCCACGCCTCGAGCGCCGGGTCGGCCTTGCGGTCGCCCTTGCTGGTCGGGAGCACTTCGTAGCGCACGCGCCTGGTCATGGGTTGAATCCGCCGTAGGGGTCGTCGGCGTGCATGCTGCCATAGCCGCCCTCGTCCTCGTCGCTGGGACTCGTGCCGCCGATGGCGATGCCGGTGCGCGGGCCGGTGCTGTCGAAGTCGAACAGGCGGCCGACCAGGCTGGTGCGGGCCCAATTGATGAACTGGCTCGTGCTGTCGACCTGGTCGTCGTGCGGGGCGAGCGGGAAGATCGACAGCTCGCCCTCGTAGGCCTGCAGCCACTCGGCCGACGTGGGCAGGAACACCTTGCCGGCCTCGATCGGGCCGGTGGCGCCGATCATGCGCGACACCTTGTCGCCCTCGGGCTCGATCGGGATGACCGGGATCTGGGTGCTGTCGCGCAGCTCCTGGATCAGCGACTGGCCGCTGCCCTTGTCCTCGATCAGGACGTGGGTCGGGTTCCACAGGCCGGCCAGCTCGATCGCGCGCCGGCGCAGGTCGGGGAAGGCCAGGCGCTCGCGGTAGACGTGCAGCAGGTAGGCGCCGTGCCGGGTGACCGCCCAGGTGGTGCACACGCTGGGGTCGTTGACCTGATTCGGCTTGATGCCGGTATCCCAGCTCTGCACCAGCGCCACGACGCCGTCGGGCTCGCCCTGGTACCGCTTGAACCACTCGAGCTTGATGACGTTGCCCTCGGGGCTGGCGTTCCAGTCGCCGAGCAGCCACGCGCGCACGAGCCAGGCCGGGCCCGAGCGGCGCAGGCGCTGCAGATACTTCGGATCGCGCAGCAGCAGGGCCGGGTTGTCGGTCAGCAGGCTCGGGATGTAGACCCGGTGCGCCTCGGTCGTGGGGTCGATGAAGGGCACGCCCGGCCGGCTGGGCTTGATGTACCGCTCGACGAGCCAGACGTGGCCAGGGCCGCCCGGGTTGGCCGACATGGCCATCCGCGGCGGCACGCCATTCTTGTCGCGCAGGGTGGCGACCAGCTTGTCGATCGGCGCCGGGTCGGGGAAGTTGCCCGCCTCGTCGACGAGCAGGTCGTTGTAGGAGTGGCCCTGGTAGCGCGAGGCGTCGGCGTCGCGCTGCAGGAAGCGCATCTTCAGCCAGCCGCCCCAGGGGAACTCCCACAGGTGGCGGGAGGCGCGCCAGCGGGCGCCGATGGGGTCGAGCAGCTCGTGCGCGCGGCCGTTGACCTCGTCGAGCTCGTCGTAGGTGCGGCGCAGCAGCAGGCCCCGGTACAGGCCCGGATAGCGAAGCGACCGGGTGATGGCCCGGCCGAGGAGGGAGTCGGTCTTGCCGCCGCCGCGCGCGCCCCCGTAGAGCACGTCGTCGATGGGGCAGGTGATGAACGCGGTCTGCGGGCCCGGCTGCGGCAGCCAGATCGGCCGCTTGCCGCGGGTCAGTCCTCGGTTTCCGGCTGGCCGGCCTTGCTGGCTGCGCCCAGCAGCTCCTCGACCATCTTGTCGGCGACGGCCTCGCGGCTCGCCAGCATCGTTCGCGTCTCGGCTGCCCATTCGTGGGGATCTCGTTCGGGCGGCATGGGCATGATCCAGTCCGCGGGGCTGCGCTCAATGTCGCCGGTCGGGTCGGTGTGCGTGATCTTGATGGGCGCCTCGAGGCCCAGCAGCCGCGACATGGCGGTCACGATCTGGCGCGCCTCGCGCGCGGCCTTGACGTCGATCGCGGTGGTGATGACCTCGGTGATCGTGCCCTCCTTCGTCGTGGTGACCTTGCGCACCTCGATCTGCCCGGTGGCGTGCGGCCACAGCGCCTTGAGGATGGCCTCGAACCGCTGGGTCTGCAGCGCCCGGTAGGCCGCGGTGCGGTCGACGTCGGCCTTGGCCAGCTCGTCGAGCGCCCGCTTGATGTGCCCGTGCACCGTCGACTTCGACAGGTTCAGGGCGTCGCCGATCTCGGCGATGGAATGCCCCTGCACGCGAAGGGCCATCACCTGCCGGCGCCGCTCGAGCGCCTGCAGTCGTTCCGCTTCGCGTGCTGGGGACTTGGCCACGATCAGCCCTGCGAGCTGCCGCGGGTGCTGCGGCGCGTGGTGGCGCCGGTGGTGCTGGTCACGGCGCCCGCGCCGGTACCGGGGTCGGCCGGCTCGTCAGCCGCGGCGGCGGCCTGGCCCTCGGCGAGCGTCATGCCGGCATCGCCGGACAGGTCGGCCCCGGCCTGCGGGTTGGCGCCCTTCTCGCGGTGCACGACGTCGTCGGTCTGGCTGGCCTTGGCCTTGGCGGCGGCCTCGTTCTTCGTCTCGCGCTCGACCCAGCGTTCGTCGCTGGCGATCTTGATGGTCACCTCGTCGCCTGGGCGAAGGGTGAGCAGGTTGTCGTGGCCGTCGGGCAGCTTGGCCTCGTCGTCGCCCCGCTTGATGGTCACGAGGGCGCCGACGAGGGCCTGGGCGAGGATGCGGATCTGGGCGGTCTGTTGCTTCATGGTGGTGGCTCCGGGTTGCGGGTGGGTTCCCCTGGGGTGCTCAGTATCCGCCGCCGCGGGGTTCGACGGCGACAACGGTGCCGATGCGTACCAGCTTCGGCGTGCCGGGCAGCCAGGGGCGATCGTCCTGCGGCTCGGCCCAGACCCCGATGCCGGGCCGGATCAGCGCCGGGTCGACGGTCTCGATGCGGGTCAGGATCTGGCCGGCGTGCTGTTCGAACGCCTCGGGGTCGCCGGCGACGCGGATGGCGATGCGGTCGGTCTCGATGACGAAGGTGTCGGCGCGCGCGGGCGCGTCGGGCGGGCTGCAGGCCGCGGTGGCCAGCAGCACGGCGAGCAGCAGCAGGTGGCGGCGGATGGTGGTGAGGTGTCGCATGGTCTCCCCCCTGGGAGGTTGTGCCCGGCCAGGCTGCCCCGGCCGGGCGGGTGGCGTCAGTGGACGCTCGACAGGTTCGCCTTGCCCTTGCCGCGGCGGGCGCTCGGCGGGCTGTCACCGCGGGCGTCGATCGCATCGGGGAAAGCGCGGCCGGCCTGGGCGTCGGTGGGCGGCGTGTCGTCGTCCGCATCGTCCTCGCCACCGCCACCAGCAGCGCCGCCGGCGCCGTTGCCGCCCTTGGCCTGGGCCTTCGCCTCGGCGCGCAGCTTCTCGAGGTCGCCGATGGCCGGCGGGTTGAGGGACAGGTCGATTTCCTTGCCCATGAGCTCGTAGAGCACGCCGACGTCCGCACCGGTGGGGTGGCAGCCCAGCGAGAACGACAGCTCGACGGTGCCGCCGTTCTTCGCCTCGCAGGTGATGCTCTTGAGCGTGACCTTGTCGAGCTCGACGTCCTTCAGGTCGAACTCGCCGGCCTGGATCTGGGCGAAGTAGCCCGGCCAGTCCTCGGTCGACTGCCACGGCTTGGCCTTCGGGTGGCGCAGCGTGGTCATGGCGTTCGGATCGGGCGCCGTGAGGTCGGCCTGGTGGCCCTTCTCGTTGGGGCGCTTGTAGAGCGAGGCCAGCAGGCCATCGCTGATCTGATCGAGCTGGGTGTTGGGGATGTTGACCGTGAACTTCAGGTCGGCGGCGGGGCGGACGTTGTCGCGTCCGACCTTCTCGGTGCGGAGGTTGACGTTGGCCAGGGTGGCCAGCGCGGTCTCGAGTTGCAGCATGTGGTGGCTTCCTCGTTCGGGCCCATGTGGCGTTCGGGGGCTCGTGGCCCGGTACCGCTCCCCCGAGGGGTTGCAGCTTACCGCGTCTGCAGGGGAATCGACGGCAGGGCGTCGAGGTGGTCGTCATGGGCGAACGGGCCCGGCAGCGGCGGGCGAACGCTCGGGATGCGGATCTGGCGCCATCCGGGTCGGCCCTTGCGCTTGGCCTGGTACCGCAGGGTGGCGATGCGGGCGTTGTGGCGCCCGACCTGCTGGATGAATCGCCGCATGCTCTCGCTGGCCTGCCCGAGGCTGATGGCCATGCTGTAGACCGCGGCGCGCGCCTGGGTGAATGCCCGGATGGCGGGGCGGGCGTCGACGCGCATGGTGATGCGCAGCGGCTCTGCGGTGGTGCCGATGATCTGGCCCGTGGCCTTGTCGCGGATGGTGGCGCCGGCGGGAATGGTGGCCATGGGTCAGGTCTCGTCGGTGCGCTGCAGCCCGAAGCTGCGGCAGTAGGGGCAGGTGGGGCCGCGGGTGCCTTGGCCAGGACCGACGAGCGTGATGGTGCAGCGGCATTCCGACGGGATGAAGCCGGGGGGCGCCGGCGGTGCGCCGCCGGTTGCCTTCATCGCCGCCGCGGCGAACTCGTCCGCGCGCCGCTCGAGGAGGGACTCGGCCATCGCCACGACGCCCGAGCAGACCTTGCGCGCCTGCAGCAGCTGGGGATTGCGGGCGGGGTAGTCGGCCAGCGCCTGGCGGAATGCCTGCTCGCCGGCGCTGGGCGGGCCCGGGTTCACCATGGCCAGGATCGCCGCCTCGACGGCCTTGATCTGGGCCGAGACCCACTGCTCGACGAGGCGCTTGCACGCGCCGACGTCGGCGGCCGCGAACTGCTCGTCGACCACCGCGACGCCGCCCAGCAGGATCGAGGAATGGGCGGTGTGGCGGCCCGCCGAGTCGTAGTTCGGCGGCCAGTAGCGGGTGCTGACCTCGACGACGCGGCCGTCGTAGTCCTGTTTGCCCTGGCAGTCGTGCCGCCACGCCAGCGGATATTCGCGCTCCTCGGCCATGGTCAGATCCTCCCGTGCCAGCGACCCTCGCCGGTGCCGGCGTCGTCGCAGTTGGCCAGGCTCGGGGTGTCGTCGGGCACCTCGATATCGTCGGGCAGGTGGTCGGGCAGCTCGTCCTCGTCGACGGCCAGGCCGATTCCGGTCATGTCGAGCAGCAGGCCGTCGTCCTCGTCGATCGCATGGTCGTAGCCCGCCTCGGCGAGCTTGCCGCGGATCAGCTCGACGACGTCTGCGGGCAGGTGCATCACGGCCAGGGTGTGGGTTGTGCGCATGGCTGTCTCCGGGTCAGAAGGGCAGGTCGTCGGTGTAGCTGCCGGCGATCAGCGTGTGGATGCGCTCGCGCACGCTGTCGGGGAGCTCGTCCTCGGTGAGCAGGTCGGTCAGCAGGGCCTCGGCCGCTTCGGCGCGCTGGGCGTTCGGCGTGGTGGTGCCTCGCCACTCGTTGCCGCACTCGCCGCCGCACTCGGGCCGGCTGCAGCAGACGGTGTAGGGCGCGTCGCCCAGGCGCGCGACCTCGATCAGGCGCTGCAGGTGGACGTCGGGCACCGTGTGGAAGCTGCGGCAGAACCAATACCGGGCGCCGGCGAGCGCGCCCTCGAGCTCCTCGGTCAGCTCCCAATCGGCGATGCGCCAGCCGCCGCGCACGCGCTGGGCGGTGGTCTTGCCCTCGCCGCCATCCTCGACGTCGATCAGGTGCACGTCGGGGAACCGCTCGTCGCGGTCGCCGTCGGGGTGGTCGAGCAGCAGCTCGGCCGCGATCGGGGTAGGCAGGGGCTTCGGGTCGGCCATGGTGGTCTCCTAGAACAGGGTCAATTGCGGGGCGGCCGGCGCGGCCGCGGCTGGTGCATCGGTGGTGCACGCCGGAACATCCGGCGCGGGGTGTTCCGGTTTTTCGACCGCAGGCGAGGCGCCGCCGGTGCGCCGCAGGCGCCACGTCCAGCCCTCGATGATGTGGACGGGCGTGAACCACTGCTCGCGCACCTCGAGCGTCAGGGCGTTGCCGACGATGATCTCGGCCGGGATGCCCAGGAGGCTCAGCTGCAGGTAGCACATGAGCGCGGCGCGGCGGTCGACGTCGATGGCCACGACGTGCATCTGGCGCGACCGGCTGAAGCCGCGGGCGGCGAACTCCTCGGCGAAGGCGATCAGCATGGCGCCGGCTCCGCAGGCCGGCTCGTGGACGCGGATGTAGCCGCGCTGGTCGACGAGCGCCTGCAGCTCCTCGCGCGTGCCCACGGTCTGGGCGGCCATGAGTCGGCACAGCTCCGACGGGGTGAAGAACTGCCCGCGCGCGGCGTTGCCCAGCTCGAGCTCGCCGAACACCTCGCCCAGGAAGTCGCGCGGCTCGGCCTCGAGCGCCTCGACGGTGACCGCCAGCATGCGCGGGAACAGCGCCAGCTCGTCGCGGTCGTAGCGGCCGATGATCCGCATGTATTCGGCCTCGCGCTCGTCGCGCTGGGCCAGGTCGACGGCGTTGGCCACCGACAGCGCGGCCATGGTCACGAAGTCGGCGAACACGTCCCACAGGTTGTGCCGGCGGCTGGCGTCGCGCAGCAGCTTGATCAGCTCCTTCCGGTGCGCGGTCACGGCAGCACGACCCGGATGATCGGCGCCAGCACCGCCGGCGCGCGCACGGCGCCGAACCACAGCGCGAAAGCATTGATGATGCGGATCTCCTCGCGCGTGCGAGGCTCGGGCGGGCGTTGCGCCATCGTCGTTCCCATGTCGCGCCCTGACCGGCGCAAGGGCAACATTACCCCATTTCGTGGCAGATTGCACGCCAGAAACGACAACGCCCCGGCAGGGCGGACCTGGCCGGGGCGGCGGTTCCCTTGGCCGTGCACTCGCCCGGGAACGGTGGCGGTGCGTCGCCCCGAAGGGCAGGCCTGCTCGGCGGCATGGTGTGAGGTGGTAGCGGCGGCGGGATTCGAACCCGCGGTCTCCGGGTTATGAGCCCGGCGGCCTGCCTCTGGCCTACGGCCGCTGCTGGCAGGGTTCCGATGCTACGGCGGCTGCTCGCCCCGTTGCAAGGCCCGGCGCTCGACCTTGCAGCGGTACTGCCACCAGCCGCAGGTCACGCGCGTCGCCTTGATCCGGTTGGCGCCGCCGCGCAGCTGCTGCAGGGCCCGCTCGCGGTCGCGCACGCGCAGCAGGTTCAGCGCCTCGAGGTCGCCCATGCAGTCGTCCTGCGCGCCCTCGGTCGCGGCCAGCTCGGCGCAGTATTGCTTACCGTTCGGCAGGGTCCGGTTCGGCAGCTGGCGCTCCACAGTCTGCACCAGCGCATCCAGATCGCTCGATGGCGAGTCGTCGCGCACGGAATGCGTCCCGCACGCTGCGAGGGACAGGGCGATCAGCGCGGGCACGAGCTTCAGGGTCATCGCGGCGGCTCCTGGCGATATCGTTGCGGAAGGTATCGGCGGCCGTCGTCGCGGCCTGGTCGTCGTCGTTGCGCGCCTGGTCGGCCTTCGCCCCCTCGGCGTTGATCCCGGCGGTCGCCTCGATCTTCCCCTCGAGCGGCGCGGTCGCCGCGGCCACGGCTTGGCGCTGCTTCCACCAGGTGCTCGCGCGATCGACCACCAGCCCGGCGAGGATCACGCCCATGGCGATCATGATGAGCACCTGCTTCGCGCTCGGGGTCGGCGGCTTGATCAGCATGGTCAGGTGCTCCCATCGCGCGGGAAGTCCTCGTCGGGGTCGGTGCCCAGGCGCGGGCGGCGCCGGCGTTCGGGGCCGGTGTAGGTCGATGGGCTGCCGGCGAGCTTGCGCCAGATCCGACCGTAGCGGGAGGCGATGCGCTGGTCGGCGGCGAGGAACGCCAGCACGCCGAGCGCGCTGACGACAGACGACCACCGCGGCGCGTGCAGGTTCTCGAGCAGGTCGACAGCCCGGTACACCAGGCCGAAGGCAAGCAACGCGCCACCCATGATGATCAGGTGATTCCGCGGCTTCTGGGCGGTCTCGTCGGCCAGGCGAACCGCCAGCACGGCGAGCATGAGGCCGAGCAGCACGAGCAGGACGTGGCCGGGCAGGATCGAGTCGAGCATGCGAGTCATGGCAGGGGCCCTTGAGGACCGGCGAGCGGCCGGCGACGGCGCGGGCGGAAGCTGTCGCGCAAGGCCTGCAGCTCGCCTCGGAGCCGGCCACGCCAACCCAGCGCCTTCCACTGCTCGGTCTGGCGGTGCACGCCCAGGATGTAGTCGTACCAGGGCGGCACGCCTTCGGTGGTCAGCCAGACCAGCGCCCAGCTCCACGCGAGCATCGCGCCGCGCCACGTCGGGGCCGCGTAGAACCATCGGTCAGCGGTGAACGGGGTGCATAGCATCACCGCGGCGATCGCGCCGACGCAGATCAGGCCCACGCGCCTGACGTGATAGCGCAGGGCCCAATGCTCGCGGCCAAGGTCGTGCAGGCGCGCGGCGGCGGTGATGATCAGGATCAGCCACGCGGGGACAGCGATCAGGTACCAGGCGTTCACTTGTCGGGCTCTCCGTCGACCCGCGGCGGCGGTGCCGGCGGTGGCGGCGATTGTGCAGCACCGCCCCGTCGGAAAATGTTGAGGTCGCTCAGCTTGAAGTCGCGGATCAGGCGCCGCACGGTGGGGATCGCCTCGGGCAGCGCGTAGTAGATCACCAGCGCGGACAGCGCCGCCGCGCCACCCTCGACGCCACCGTTGAACCACTTCCAGCCCGCCCACGCAGGGATCACGCCAGTCAGCGCCGCAGCGAGGATCACGGTCGACGTGGCCAGCACGAACAGCTTGCCGCGCGGGCGCACCGTGTCGTCGTACCCGATGGCCGCGTAGGTGCCGAGCGCCGCGCCTGCGATCGTCGACACGCCGACGCCGAGGTATGGCGTCGTGAGGTCGTTGGTGAACAGCGAGGGGATGATCGCGGCCAGGCTGACGATGCCCGCGGCGATCTTGTCGGGGATCACCGCCATCGTCAGGAGCCCGTCGGGATTTCGTAGTGCGGGCCGTCGAGGAACGCCGACTTCTTCTGCGCCTTGCGCGCGGCCGTGTAGGCGTCGACGTTGCGCTTGATCGCGGCCGCGGTGGTCAGATGGTCAAGCCGGCCCCAGAAGCCGCCCCAGCGGATCGGCACGCCCAGCTCGATCGAGGCGCGGCGCATGGCATCGGCGATCGGCCAGATCAGCGGCCACTCCCAGCGCGGCATTCCGCCGGCCCACGGCACCAGGTCGACGGCCTTGCCGAGCCCGTCGGGCTGGCGCAGGTGGCGCGAGTTCATGGTCTGGGATACGCCCCGGCGGACGTAGTCGCGCTGGGTCTCGATCGAGCGCACGCCCTCGAGCACGGTGAAGTCCTGGGCGGTGATCTGGATGGCGCGCTCGACGCAGCGCACGAGACGGGGGTCCACGCCCTGCAGGCGCTGCCGGGAAGTCTTGCCGAGCTGGTACATGGTCGCTGCCCCTGTTGGATGCGGGCAGGCTATTCGTCGGCGTCGGCGTGGGCGAGGTGGGACTGATTCCGGGCGGCCTCGCGCTTCAGTAGCTCGAGCTCGCGCCCGCTGCGGACGAGGATGTTCCGCACCCACTTCCGGCTGATGCCGGCGTCGAAGCTGATGCTCCGAATGCTGGCCCCGTCGTCGAAGGCCTTGCAGACCGCCTCGTTTCGCAGCTCGAGGACGGCGTTGAGCTCGCTGGGGATCTCGAGCCGCTCGCCGCCCTTCGCCTTGGCCAGCTTGCGGGCCGCGGTCAGGCCGATGGTCAGGGCGATCGGGTGATCCTCGGCCATGCGGTCTGGGTTCGGCACGGACAGCTGGCGCCCGCCGAATGCGCGGGTGATGGCGATGGCGGCCTGGTGGCCGCAGGCCTCGACGATTTCGTTCAACGTGCGGCTGCGCATGCTCCCCGCCCCTGGGGTTGAGTGGACGGGGAGCCAGCCTACCACGGGTTAATGCGCCTTGCCCTCGCGGCGGGCAAGCACGGTCTGCGCGAAGCGGTCGACCTCGACGCCGATGGCAGGCAGCACCTTCCCGACCTCCTCGGCCGGCAGCCCTTCGGCGAATGCGTCGTTGACCGTGTTGAGCACGCCCTGCGCGCCAGCGTAGAAGGCCCGGCGCATTTCCTCGCGCTGGATCTCGGGGGCCGCCAGCGGGATCACCTCGGCCTCGAACGAGCGCCACTGATGGTCGAGCAGGCTGATCGGGGTGTTCGGGTCGGTCAGGTCGATCGCCTGCGAGCTGCCCGGGCTGCGCAGCTTGCCGTCGCCGCGGCTCACGCCGGCACCTTGCCGCGGCTCGCGCGCTGGCGCTCGGCTCGGGTCTTGCTGCCGGCCTTGCGCGCGGCGGCCTGGGCGGCGCGACGCTCGGCGCGGTTGCCGACCTGGTGACCGCCGGCGGCCATGATCGTGCGCGCGACCTGGCGATGCTGCGGGGTGGGTTCGGCGAGCTCCTCGAGCTTCGCCTGCATGACGCCATCGACGATGGCCTTGCTGATCATTTCCATGGTGCTCTCCGGTGGTGGTGCGTGGTGGATGGTGTCAGGCGGTGGGCGGCGCCGCCAGTTCGAACGCCGGCGCGGTGATCAAGCCGCAGCGGCTGCAGCGGCGCTCGCCCCAGGCGCCGTCGGTGGGCTGGTAGTCGTGGCCAGCGTCGCAGCTGGTCAGCCGGTACCGGGCCACACGCGCGGTCTCGCCGCTGATCCGGGTGGCGACCTCGACGGTCTCGGTCTCGATCGGGTGCCCGGCCTCGCGCAGCTCGAGGATGCGCGCGCCCAGGCGCATGACGCCGAGCTCGGTGAGCGCCTCGAGCTGGGTGAGCGGGGCCTTGCGCAGGCGCTCGAGCACGCGGTCGGTCTGGGTGGGTTTCGCCATGTGGTGGGTCTCCTTCAGGGTTGCCCGGCCTGACCGCCGGGGGTGATGTTGGCGCCGAAGCACGCGGTCGCGCGCGCGGTGTGCACGTCGGCGCGGCGCTTCTGGCCGGTGCGGCCGTCGGTTTCCCGCGGCTTGCTCTCGAGGATGTAGCGGGCGTGCACCTCCTGCATCTTGCCGTAGCCCTCGATCGCCGCGCGCAGGATCTTCTCGGCGTCGGGGTGGTCGAGCTCGACGACGAGCCGGGTCAACGCAGCAGCACCAGGTCGAGGATGCGGCTGATCCAGCTGCCGCACCGGTAGTTCTCCCGCACCGCGACCTCGACGAAGCCGGCGACGCCGGCGGCCGCGTACAGCTTGACCGCGTCGACCGTGGCCACCTGGCCGTCGTCCCGATAGACCACGCCGTTCATCGCGTCGCTGATGGCCTTCACGACGTTGTCGACGTCGGGCACGCCGGTCGGCAGGATCTCGCCGCGGGTGGCCGCCTCGCGCTTCCACTTCGGCCAGCTGTCGGGGATCTCGACGTGGATGGTCACCTGCAGCTCGATCGGGCGCAGGCTCGGCTCGGCATCGCCCCAGGCACGGCGGGCCGCGGCCTTGACCCGGTTCTCGTAGTCGGTGGTCTCCTTCGGCGTGTAGACCTGCACGAACGGGCGCTTGCCCTTTGGCTGCACGATCCGGTGACGCACGCGATCCTTGGGGATCGCGGCGCCGGTGACGGTGAAGCGGATGGTGCGGCCGGCCTGCTGGCTGGTCGGCGTGGTCATTCCGGCACGCGCTCGCAGGGATAGCGTTCGGCGTGGGGCTTGATCGCGCGGGCGAAGTGGCTGCCCTTCGACTCGGCGTCGACGAAGGCCTGGTAGTCGGTGTCGCCGAAGTTGGCGTAGCGATACAGGGCACCAGGCTTCCCGCCGCGGCCATGGAACCGCAGGAACAGGTGACCGGTGTCCGGGTCGTGACCATGCTCGGCGATCTGGGCGCTGCCCTCGAGCGCGGTCATCGGCGGGACGACCACGGCGCCGTCGGCGGTGGGCGCGCGCGCGGCGGCGGGCTTCTCGGTGGCGGGCGCCGGCGCGGCGGTGCCGGCGAGCAGGGCGTCGACCTTCGCGCGGTGCTCGGCGGCCTGCGGGTCGGTGGTCGGGTCGGTGGTGTCGTTCATGTCAGATGCGCTCCTCGGTTGTGCCGTCCTCGTGGACGATGCGGTTGTAGCTGGCTTCGTTGCCGCTGCCGTAGCAGGCCAGGCACTCGCCCTTGACCTGCTGCTGCGGGTGCCAGGCCTTGTCGCCCAGCGGGTCACGCCTCGAGCCGCCGCAGCGGCGGCACGGCTCGGTTTCCTTCCGCGGCTCCGGCGCGACCGGCTCCGGCGGCTTGTCGGGGATGCGCAGCACCTGCCGGATCTGCTGCATGGCCTCGTGCGAGGTCATCATGATCGGCGGTGGTGCCGGCAGCTCGTCCTCGGCGGTCAGCTGCTGCGACGCCGGCGTGTATTCGGGCATCGCCCCGCCGGCGAGGATGTGCTCGCGCGCCTGCTCCCAGGCCGCCTGCAGCATGCGCTCCTGCCGCACCGGGTCGGCCATGCGCCACTCGGCGTATGACACGAACCGGCCGACGAGGATGGTGAACGGGTGCTGGTCGGACGCCTTGCCCTCGCGCTGCAGCTTGACGGTGTTCAGCGGCAGCACGCCGAGGCACATGCCCTTGAAGTCGGCCAGCACCGGCGGCCACGTCTCGCGTACCGCCTGGTCGAGGCCACGCTGAATCGCGCGCTGCCCGAGCCCGGCCAGCTCGATCGCCCAGATGCGCCCGGACGTCTCGGCGAAGTTGTCACCGTGGATCGACGTCCAGCGGTGGCCGAACGCCGCTGTCATCGTCGCCCCAATCAGATCCATCGCCTGCCTCGGCAGCGGCTTCTTCGGCGCGCGCTCTCGCGTTGGCGAGGACGCGGTCGATCGCGCCACCGCGAGCGCCGTTGTTGCTGCCTTGCCCGCCTCGTGCATAATCAGCTCTCCCATGTGGTGGTGATGCGGTACCTGCCCCAGCCCTGACCGGCTGGGGTTTTCCGTTTATGGCCTTCGGCTCGAGCCAATCGGCGCGGAAACCCTGCCAGCCCTTCCAGCTGCACTCCTCGAGCACCTGGTCGACCGTCCAGCCGCGGGCCTTCGCGGCGTGCAGCTCCTGGCCCATGCGTTGCATGATCTGCTCGTTCACCGGTGCCCGCTTCTTCCGGCGCACCTCGAGCCAGCCGGCGAGCGCGGTGTCGCTGGGCTCCGATGGCCAGCTGCTGAAGTCCAGCTTCGCGCGCGCCTTACTACCTACTTCTGAATTGCTCCCTGCTTTTGTGGTCACGTCGTGACCCCTATTGGGGTCAGCTCGTGGCCCCACTGGGGTCACGTCGTGGCCCCTATCGACGAAGGTCAGCCGGTACAGGTTCGGCAGGTTCTTCCCGCCCTCGACCTTGCGCACCTCGACCTCGACCAGCCCGGCGTCGACCAGCCGCTGGATGACCACCTTCACGCCCGACCGCGACATGCCGCACTCGGTGGCCAGCTTGTCGAGCGTGGCGTCGGCCGTCTCGGTGTCCGGGTTGGTGCGGTAGCCGAGCAGCAGCAGCACCAGCTTGTCGGGCGCCTTCAGCTTCTGGGCCAGTGCCCAGGTCATGGCCGGCCAGCTCATGGGTTGAAGCCCGACCGGTCGACGGTGACGTAGAGCTGCGCGAGGTCGCGGCTGGTGGGCTCGTCGACGCCCTCGTGCTCGCGCCGCACCGCCTGGGCGAGAAACTCGAGGCGCTGGTCGTCGACGAACTCGCACGCGACCTGATCAGCGGCGGCCAGGGTTGCCCGCACCTTGGCGAACAGGAATGTCCCGCAGCGCCGGCCGCGGGATTGTGCTGGTCGATTCATCGCGGCGCATACCCCAGCTCGGCGGTCGTCAGTTCGGCGAACGCGCTGGGCAGCACCTGCGCCAGCGAGACGACGCCGCCGGCGAGCCGCACCAGCTGGCGCGCCTGCTCGGCAGTGGGATCGCGGTCGACGTACCACAGGCGGACGGCCTCGCCTTTCTTGAAGCCGAGCGCGCGGCCGACGTGGCTGGCACCGCCTGCGGCCTTGATCGCCTGCCAGCGGGCCAGGCGCACCGGGTCGGTGGGCATGCCCGGCGCGGTGGCCGGCGCCTTCGCCTTGCGGCGGGTGGTCTTGTTCTGGGTCACGGGTGGGTCTCCGGTCTCGGGGTGTGGGACGGGCGCAGCTTACAATCTGCCCCGCATAGTTGCAACACGCCCCCGGCTTGTGGCAATGTGCGCCTGCCCCCGGCATCCCGCCGGGCTCACAACGAGGGATCACCCGATGAAGCATTCCGAACAGTTCACGTCTATCGCGGCCGCCCTGGCCGCCGCCGCGGCGAAGTTCGCGCCGATCCAGAAGAACCGCACCGTCACCGTCAACACGCGCAGCGGCGGCTCCTACACCTTCACCTACGCCACGCTCGACGCCATCGTCGCGGCGGTGCGCCCGGCCCTGTCCGAGAACGGGCTGGTGCTGGTGCAATCGGTGCTGACCGAGGAGGTCACCCACTCCGAAGCCGACGGCATCCGCATCGAGCGCGAGGAGCTGCTCGAAACCCGCCTGATCCATGCCTCGGGCGAGTGGTTCGCCAACACGACCCCGGTGCTGGTGTCCGACGGCGAGAACAGCGCGCAGGCCTACGGCTCGGCGATCACCTACGCCCGCCGCTACGGCATCACCCAGCTCCTCTGCGTCGTGGCCGACGAGGACGACGACGGCAACGCCGCGGCCGGCAACGTGGCCCGCTCGCGCGCGCCGGGATCGACCAGCGCCGGCAATAAGGGCCGCGGCGGGGCGGTGATCAGCGAGAAGCAGGCCGGCATGCTCCGGGCGAAGCTGAAGTCGATCAAGGCCAGCGAGACCGGCTTGTGCGTGCACTTGCAGGTCGAGTCGATCGAGGCCATCCCGAAGTCCCGCATGGACGACGCGCTGGCGGCTATCGACGCGCAGGAGCCGGCCCTGTTCGAGGGTGGCGGCGACGACAAAGCGGCCGAGGCCGCGCGCCGCAAGGAAGCCCACGACGAGGCTGCGCGCCGGAACGACGAGTCGCTGCAGGCGATCCGCTACCACCTGGGCATCGAGCGCGGCGACGCGATCGACCTGTTCGCCGTCGAGCAGGGCCTGGCCGACCGCGACGAGCAGAAGGCCGCGGGCGAGTGGCGCGCACTGACCGAGCAGGATCAGCAGGCGCTCTGGCTGGCCCCGAGTAAGGGCGGGTGGTTCACCACCGAGGAACGCGACGCGCTGCGCGCCGTGCTGTCGTCCACCGCTCCCACCACGAAGGCCTGACACCCATGGCGAAGAAGCCCACCACCACCGACGCCGGCGCGGAGAACGCCGGCACCGAGCTCGTGCACCTGACCCCGGAACAGCGGGCCGAGCAGGCGCTGAAGTTCAGCACCACGCGCGAGCAGCTGAAAGCGCTGGCGGCGACGTCGACCAGCCTGGTAAAGGTCGACACCGACGACAACCTCGCCGCGGCGAAGGCTGCCAAGGCGAAGCTGCAGTCGACCCGCGTGGCCATCGAGAAAACCGGCAAGGCCGCGCGCGACGATGCCAACAAGTTCGGCAAGGCCGTCATCGCCAAGGAACGCGAGCTGATCGGCCTGATCTCGCCCGAGGAGGAGCGCCTGCAGGGCCTGATCGCCGCCGAGCAGACCCGCCGGGATGAAGCCGAGCGCGCGGCGCGCGAAGCCGAGCAGCGCCGGGCCGAGGCCATCCGGTCGGCGTTCGAGCGCGTGCGCAGCCTGCCGGCGCTGGCGGCCACGCTCGACGTCGCCGGCATCGACGAGCTGATCGCCGAGGCCGGGAAGCTGCGCGACGACCAATCGCACCTGCCCGAGGATCTGCAGGCGGCCGGCCGGTACGAGGCGAACGTGGCAATCGCCGGCTGCAAGGCCGCGCGCGACCGTCGCGTGCAGGCCGACAAGGATGCCGCCGAGCTGGCCGAGTTCCGGCGCCAGCGCGAGCAGCAGGAGGAGCAGCAGCGCCGCGCCCAGGCCAATGCGGCCGAGGTGCAGCGCGCCGCCGGCGTGGTCGCCGCCAACGCCCGGCCCGCGCCGGTCGACGATGACCTGCCGCCAGGGCACCCGACCGGCCACACGCCCAGCTACGGCCCCCTGCCGATCCCCGAGACCGTCACGGTGCCGGTGCGGAAGGTGCTGCCGCTGCTGCAGGCCGCACGCTCGGCGCTGGCACTGCTGAAGGCCCAGGGCCTTGGCGGCGAGCCGGCCGCGCTGGATCTCGCCGAGGCGATCGAGGAGGCCGACCATGTCTGACCGCGATCGCCCGTTCGCCGCGGTGCACTGCCACGGGGATTCGATCCCTGGGCAGCAGTCCTGCGGGCTGGTCGACCTGCCGGTCGCCGAATACGAGCGGCAGATGGCCAAGCCGAACGCCTTGTGGTGCTGCCCGAACTGCGGCAGCACCGCGACCTACGACGACCGGCGCAGCGAGCAGCTGCAGGGCGTCGCCACCGATGACGACGACGAGGAGGTGCCGCGGTGAGCGGATTCAATCAGGTGATCTTGCTGGGCCGGCTCGGGAACGACCCCGAGCTGAAATACACCCAGGGCGGCACCGCGGTCGTGGGCCTGTCGATGGCCACCTCTCGGCGCCAGAAGGATCGGGACGGCGAGTGGCAGGAGGTGACCAGCTGGCACCGGATCAAGGCCTTCGGGAAGCAGGCCGAGGTGATCGGCGAGCACTGCCACAAGGGCGACCTGCTGTTCGTCGAGGGCCGGCTCGACTATTGGGAGGCCGAGGGCAAGCGCGGCAAGCTGATGGTCGCCGAGGTGATCCTCGAGCACTTCGAGTTCGCCGGCGGCGGTGGCCGCTCCGAAGGCGGCAGGGGCGAGCGTGGCGGCTCGTCCTCGCGCGCGCCGGCGCGGGGCGCTACCCGAGGCCCGACCAGCCGCGGCGGCCAGCAGGCGCCCGCACGCGCGCCCGACGACTTCGTCGACGACGACATTCCATTCTGACCAGGAGCACCACATGGGAACCGAAGAACAGGGCGCCGAGCGCGCCCTCCCCGATCTGCGCGAGCGGATCGACATAGCCGTCGGGCAGCTCACGGTGATGGCGCAGTCGCTGCGCACGGGCCGGCCGCTGCTGGTGAAGGACGCCGACGCGCTCGAGGCGGCGATGCTGCTGCTCGCTGGCCTGCAGAACGTCGTGGCCTGGGAGCCGACCGGAAAGCTCGACTCGCCGCGCGCGGTGGCCGAGCAGCTGCGCCAGATGGCCGCCGTGGGGCCGCGGCCGCCGGCGGTGGTGCTGATGCTGGGCGCCGCCTGCGGGCACGTCATGGTCGCCGCGGACGCGCGCCAGGAGGCCACCAGCGCGCCCGACGAGCAGCTGCTGGCCCAGCTGGTCAACGCCGAGCGCCGCGCCTACGACATAGCCGAGGACGCGATCGCGCAGGGCCGGCGCCTGGCCGAGCTGCAGCAGCGGATGGGCGGCCGGTGATGGCCGTGGTCGCCAAGCCGTTCGCGGTGGGCGACCTGGTGCGCTGGACGTCCGCCGGCGGCGGCGTCTGGCGTCACCACGT
>CAZIWB010000066.1:0-38693 GCA_964542655.1 uncultured Cellvibrionaceae bacterium | reverse complement strand
CCCCGTTTCTCGAAACGCCGCTTGGTGATCTCTGCCTCGCCGCTGCGCTTGCAGCATGTGCAGCAACGCTTTTCGCGCTCGTGGGCGCGGTGATTGGAGGATGAAATGACGCCTGACTTCGGAGCATCAAAAGCTGTTCGCAACCGCTGGAAGAAGGGTGCTAGCATCCGTGCCATGAAGCGCCGTGCCTCCAAGGCATATCGCGCCGCGCGTGATTTCATCCGCGACATTGCGGCGATCCGGGAGATGTTTCGGGCTCCGGTCGATCCAGCCATGCGAGGCACTATCTGCCGCGCCCTGCTGGATGGAGAGACGGGTGGCAAGACCGTCATCCGTGATGGCAATGCTTTTGAGCAGCGGCGCGGGCCACATTTTCACGACACGGTGCAGGCATGAGAAGGCCGACCGATCTTGTTGCTGCATTCGATCACTGGCGCCGCCGGGTTGCCGGAGAAACCCTGCCGATCACGATGGAGCCCATGTGCGGCTACTACCGCCGTCGTCTGGTCCGGGGCGGCGTATGGGTGCCGGTGGCAATTTGGCTTGAGCAGGAAATTGACCCCGACACAGGCGACCTGCTTGCCGATGAGGTCATGCGCTGCGCCGTCGCGGGGCGCGAAGCCGATCCCCATGATCAATGGACCTACATCGCGGGCCAGCCGATCCCGCATGCCGAATACGAATACTTGGTCGCGAACCAGAAATGGGCAGCCGAGTACGCGCCCGAAAGCCCGGCGGCGCAGCCCGGCCGGAAGATCGACCTGAACTCCCTTCCCCCCGTTTTTTGAAAGGAACGGCCATGAGCATTGCAGAAGACCAGTCGGCCAGCATCGGCCACAACTTCGACCCGCTCGATCCCGAGGCGATCCGCACCAGGCTTGCGGATAAGCACTGTGCGTTGCTGACTCGCGCGAGCAGCCTCACCGAAGCGGCGGCGCGCCTGCCCGAGAAAATCGAAGACGACGAAACCAACGCCAAGATGGGCGATTTCGTGAAGCAGATCAGCGGCGCGCACAAGGCACTCGAAGCGGCGCGTAAGACCGAGAAGGCCCCCTACGACGACGCCGGAAAGGTCGTGCATGGGTTCTTCACGGGCCCGCAGGGCAAGCTCGATGAAGTGAAGCGCACCGCCGAAGCCCGCATGTCCGGCTATATGCGCGCCAAGGCCGATGCTGAACGCAAGCGCCGCGAGGAAGAGGCGCGCCGCCTTGCAGAAGAAGCGGCGGCGAAGAACGACGAAAGCGCATTCGAGCAGGCATCGGAAGAAGTCGAGATGATCGAGGCGTCGAAGCCAGCCGAAATGGTCAGGCAGCATTCTGATCTCGGCACAGTGGCGACGCTTCGGACATCTTGGGAGTTCGAGGTTCTGGACCGCGCCAAGGTCGATCTTGAGGCGCTGCGGCCCTATCTCGGCGCCGATGCCGTGGACAAGGCCATTCGTGCCGCGATCCGCGCCGGGGTGCGCGAAATCGGCGGCGTCCGCATCTATCAGGATCAGAAGGCGAGCATCCGATGAACACGACGACGAAAGAACGGACGCAGGAGCGCGTAGCGCAGGCTGCGAGTATTCAGGGCGCGGTGGCGAATGTCGGTGACGCGATGTCGGACAGGCCGAAGCTGCTTGCTGCATTGAACAAGCGTGGGCTGGACGTGGACCAGTTCCGCGTCTTGTCCGAAACCATATGGCCCGGCGCTAAGAGCCCCACATCCATCATCATGGCGGTTGATTACTGCAACGCTCGTAAGCTCGACCCTATGAAGCGACCCGTCCACATCGTGCCGATGTGGTCTACGAAGCACGGGAAGATGGTCGAGACGATCTGGCCCGGCATTTCCGAAACGCGAACCACAGCGCACCGCACCGGGCAGTATGTTGGGTGTTCCAGACCGGAATGGGGTCCGATCATCGAACGCGAGTTCGTCGCGCATGACAAACAGGGCCGCGAAACGGAAAGGGTAAAGCTCACCTTCCCTGAATGGTGCGCTATTACCGTGAAGCGCCGTCATCCGAGCGGTTACATCGAAGAATATACCGCCGAAGTGTGGTGGGAAGAAGCATACGCGACCGAAAGCCGGTGGTCAGAGGTGCCCAACGAAATGTGGCGCGGGCGTGCGAGGGGGCAGCTTGCAAAATGCACCGAGGCCGCAGCGCTTCGCATGGCGTTCCCTGAAGAACTCGGCAACGAGTACACGGCTGAAGAAATGGCGGGCCGCGTTTTGAACGATGTGATGGGCGGAAAGCCTGACGACATCATCGACGCGCCCCCCCCGCCCAAGCGTTCCGACTTCACAGAAAGTCCCGACCGCAACAATGCGGAAGATGTGGACGGCCACGAAGAAGATCATGCAAGCGTGGCTTTGTCCGATGATCCGGGCCGGATTAATGAAGATGGTGAACCGGAGAACGCGCATGCAAGCGCAGCGAGCGAGCCGAGTGACGCGGCTGGCAATGATGTGCCCCCCGCACAAGAAGGCTGCGATCAGGCAACGCTGCAAGCCTATATCCGCGCTGCAAAGCAATGGGACAGCGCCAAGGCGCTCAACAACTGGTTCAACACCACGTTTAAGGCGGAAGCGGAGAAGTTCGGACTTACCGAAGATCAGATTGCAGCGGTGGCGATTGCCCGTGATGCGCGGCTCCGTGAACTGACGAGGGCACCGGCATGAGCAGCGTCAACAAAGTAATTCTGATTGGCCGGCTGGGCGCGGACCCCGAAATCCGCCGCACGCAAGATGGCAAGCCCATCGCCAATCTGCGCATTGCCACTTCGGAAAGCTGGCGGGACAGGAACACGGGCGAGCGCAAGGAAAAGACAGAGTGGCACACAGTGGTTGTGTTCAACGAGGGGCTTTGCAAGGTCGTGGAGCAATACCTCAAGAAAGGCTCCAAGGTTTACATCGAGGGCAAGCTGCAAACCCGGAAATGGACCGACCAGTCCGGCGCTGACCGCTACTCAACCGAGATTGTTCTGCAAGGCTTCAATTCAACGCTGACCATGCTGGATGGCGCTCGCCGCAATGATGATGCCGGCGCGGATGATTACGCGGGTGGCGGTCAGTCCGCGCATGGCGGGCAATCGTTCGCAAATGATCTCGACGACGAGATTCCTTTTGTTCTGTGGGGCGATGTGTCCCGGCATCATAGAATTGCGTAACGCCATGACCATCGCCACTCGCATCATCGAAATCGCTAAGAGCGAACGCTGCCATATCCATCCTGACGGAACGATCTTGTTCCCGGATGCGCTTGGGAGAACCGCGCTTGCTATTACGATTGAGGATGAGTTCGGTATCCCCGATCTGCCGGAAGATGAAATTGAACGCTGCTGCTCAGTCAGTGATTGGGTGGCGCTTGTGGGAAAGGTGAGCGGATGACCACCCGCCGCTCCCTTACCACGCTCGACAAGCTGAAAATCATGGTCAGACAGGCCGTGTGCCCGGAATGTGGCGAACGTCTCGGCAATCTCGGTGATTGCGAATTTGACCACGAACACAGCTTGGCCATGGGCGGCGAAGATGACCTCGACAATCTCCGCGCCAAGCATATCGACTGCCACGCGAAGAAAACGGCACGAGATGCAGCGGCACGGGCAAAGGTAAAGCGCATCACCGGCAAGACAAAGACGCGAAATAAAGCGGACAGGTTCGCGCCGTTGCCGATGGGCGTTGGTGTTTACGAACCGGAGCCTAACGCCAGCGTGAGTCGTGGGGTTAAGCGCCCGTGGCCAAAGGGGCAGAGAATTCCATCACGGCCATTTCCGAAGAGGGCGAAAGGATAAGACATGACGACGCATGAACAGGCGCTACTAGCTCTTGCGCAAGCCTACGACCGCGAGGATGCAGCGCAGCGCGGCGAACCCGATCCGTGGAACCTGGATGATCCCGGCGACATAGGCGACAGCGATATGTGGGTATCGGAGCGCCTTGCATGCGCGCAGGTCGCAGCCGAAGCGTTTCTCTCCGCCCTCGAAGCCTCCAACAAGCGAGCGGATGAGGCGGAAGCACTGGCCGAACGTCTCAAGATGGAAGCTCGTTGTCATGCCAGAGAAGCACGCACGGCCAATAGCACCATCGCGGAAATCTATCGCGTCGTGACGGGCGGAACAGGCGAGCCTGGGAACTGGAACGGCGCGGAACCAGTGCGCAAGGCGTTCGACACTCTCCGCGTCGAAGTGGAGAGGCTGCGCGAAGCAGCGCGTGGTTCAACCGTAGTCGTCAACACCGCACCGGAAAAAATCCGCGAGCTTGAGGCGGAGAATGAGAGGCTGCGGGAGGCGCTGGCACCTTTTGCGGAAATTGCCATGTATGACGTCGCTGACTCTTTTCCCGACGCCGACGAATATAAAGCTCAGCGATTTTCCGTCGCTCCGCAGCTTACAAATGGCCTTCTTCGTGCTGCTTTCGAAGCCATGCAAAGTGCCCTCACCAGCAAGGAGAAGCGCGATGAGAATTGAGCCTCTGTTCGCTTGGTACGACTTGTGGATTGGCGTGTTTTGGGATCGCGCGAAACGCAAGCTCTATGTCCTGCCACTCCCCTGCGTCGGTATCGTCATCACGTTTGGAGGAACCCAGAAATGACCTTTGCCCGCTACGAGCAAGTCACTGGCGGAACTGGAGAGCCCGGCAACTGGCACGGGGCGGAACCCATCAAGGCCGAACTCGTCCGCCTGCGCGCACGGGTAGCGGAGTTGGAGATAGCGTTGGAAATCATCGCTGGTAAGCGCCAATGCATCGACAATCTCATGAGCAATCAAGACGTGGCACTCGCCGCCCTCAAAGGAGCCTCCCATGGATAAGCGGGCGGAACTGATAGAGGCGATGGCGCGGGCCTTATACGGGTGCGACCAAGCTGGCCTTGCTGAAGCGAAATCCATCGGTATGAAGTTGGTATCCGGGGCCATTACGCCTTGGGAGAACCTTCATCAGGAAAACCGCGAGGGCTACCTACGCCGCGCGCGCCCCGCCCTCGACATCGCACTCAAGGCGGCTGCGGGGATTGCGGGTGGCTGGAAGTCGTCTCTAAGGCCAGGATCGCAGGACCGGCTTTCTGGACACCTAGAGGCTCGCCGCGATATCGCAGACGCCATCCTCGCCCTCACATCGGAAGGAATGAAGGGATAAAACATGACGCTCACAGATGAACAGATTGATGCACCGGAGAAGATTTGGATTGAGGATGACGACTGCCCGTACTTTTATGAAGAAAGTGAACTGACGGAAGTAGGCTCGCCCGTGACGGAATACACCCGCTCTGACCTTGTTGCCGAATTGGAGGCAGAGAACGAGTGGTTGAAACATGCCCTCGAAGCCGAGAAGAAGCGGGCGGATGAAGCGGAGGCGCTGGCCGAACGTCTCAAGCGGGAAGCGCAGCAACACGCGCAAGAGGCCCGCACGGCAAACGCGACCATTACCGAAGCCTATCAGGCCGTCACTGGCGGAGCGGGAGAGCCGGGTAACTGGCACGGGGCGGAACCCATCAAGGCTGAACTCACCCGCCTCCGCGAAGAAATCGAGCAATACCGCGAAGCCGCACGCGGGCAATTGGTCGTCGTCAACACAGCATCAAGCAGAATTAAAGAGCTTGAGTCGGTGGTGGTGAAATTGCGGGAGGCGCTTAAGCGTTTCGCGGAAGTGGCTGAATGGGACATAGGCGACAATGAATCCGACAGTGACACCTTCCACCCTATGGACCCGCGATATTCCGTTTCCGGAAACATTTCCATCGGGCACTTGAGACGCGCTCATGAGGTGATGGAGGAAACCGATTGGGTTGCCGACAAAATCCGTGCGCAGAAGGCACAGGGTGCCGCCCCTCAAGGAGAACAGCCATGACAAGGGATGAGTTGATCCGCGCGGCCATCGCTGCCGAGAGTGAAGTTAGCCACTGCGTCGATAAAGATTGCGTTTCCTGCGCGCACGACAGGGTTGGAGCCGTAATCGATCTCGTTCTCGAAGAAGTGGTGAAGGTGGCGGAAGACGAGATGGGGGCCATGACCAAAGCCGCCAGCATGGCGAAAGAATCTGGCAATGATGAAGAATATTACAAGGCCAATACCGCCTGGTGGAGCGCCGCTCGCATCGCCCAAGCACTCCGCGCGCGGAAAGGAAATCACCAATGACTGAGAAGGCGATAGAAGCGGCGGCGAAAACCATCCCCGCCCTCATAGAAAAGCTCCGTGGCCTGGAAGGGCCGAGTCCGGAACTGGATGCGGAGATTTGGGCAGAGTTTGATTTCATGCGCGAGACGCGCCAGATGGACAGAAACTGGCCCGCGCTCGTGCCCACTTACACCGCCTCCCCTGATGCCGTTGTCGCTCTGATCGAGCGCGAAATGCCGAAGTGTCTTTGCGACATGAACACATTCGGCGCGGCGGCGATTTATCCAAACTGGCTGATTGGCGACGTAGACACGAAATACGCAGCCACCGCAGAAACACCCGCCCTTGCCCTTCTCATTGCATTTCTGGAAGCAAAAATGGAGATTGGGGAATGAGAAAAGACCCTGACCTTGACTATGAAACGAGCCCGATCAATTCCGCGCTCATAGAGGCGCGGGTACTGGCCGACATGAGTGTTGGAGAATTAGCCGAGAGAGCCGGGTTCACATCATCATTCATAACCTATTACGAGCGCTTTGCGGCGCGGCCCAATCCGACCGTCAAGACGATGTACAAATACGCGCGGGCTCTAGGGATGGAGTTCAAGGTTGATGAAAACGGGCTCCACATCACCGACGCGGCGGGTGGAACATATCTCGCAAACTTCACAGAATTTGATAGGGAAGATGACGATGCCTAACGCCTGCGTGATACTGCCGAGCGACCCGCCTCCGTGCGGGCCGGGCCCTTACGGTTATCTCGTCATACCTCCCGGCTTGAACGAAGAAAGCTGGACACTCGAGAGCGATCCGATCACGGAGAAGGAACGCACGGAAGGCTACAAGTGCGTGGCATTATATGCGCGCGTTGACGTGGCACCGGAGCCGGGCCGCGTAACAGCAGAGATGCTGGAAGCGGCTGCACGGGCGATATTGAAAGCCGAATGGGAAGTAGCGGGAGAGACTCCAGAAGACGCGGCCTGGATTGCGGACGCCATCATAGATGGCATTGCTGATGACTGCGAGGATGATGCCTTGGCGGCCCGAATGGCTGCCCGCGCTGCATTTGAGGCAATCGGACTGACGGTGGAGGGATAGCCTGTTCCACGTGAAACAAAGTCCCTAGACCACATTGCTGCCCTCAGGCATATGGTCCAACCCGTGCACAAAATGCACTCGTTGCTGGGGAGCGATTTGCATTTTGTGCAAATCAGGGCGGCGCTACGGGTTTTGTGTTCAGCGCTGCCCGGCAGAGCGTGCACAAGCTCACGGCGCGGCACACACCCGCGCATATCGCTCCAGCGACCGGATGCGATCCTGAGCCGCAATCAATTGGGCGTATTGCTTGGTGATTCCGTCTCGGAGGGCGAAATAAGCTGATCGAGCAGAGGGATCAAGCTCGCAGGCTCCTCCATCACCCATGCCGGTGTCTGGCCGACTGAGAGGGACGGCCCCGGTACAGGTTCCGCTGACGGTGAGGCGCACGCGGTTACGCTCAACATCATCGCGCAGGCGGCTATTCTCGCTCCGTGCATGTTCTAACTCCCTCAATCGTTTGTCTGCGGCTGCGGCTGTCTCTGCAACCAAGGCATCGGCATTTGCGCGGGCTTCATTCGCGGCTTTCAACCACACCCCCATGCGGTCGATCTGCTCTTGCTTGGCGATCAGCACGGCGGATTTGTCCGCATCGTTATAGCCCTTCCAGTAGCCACCGATGAACACGCCGATTGCAACGGCCAAGCCGATCAATGCAATGTGCGGATTCATTTCTGTCTCCACCATGCCACGCCGCGCTCAGCACTCGCACCAAATACGATAATGCCAACCACGGTCACGAGAATTGCGGCCCCATTGTCTATCAGCGCCACCGCGACCGCTTCTATTCCGCCTCGCAGGCCGATCAGCCCGCCAACCGCGATCATCCCCATAGCAAAGGTAAGCGCGGCGTTCGCCGTACCGCGCCGCCAAGGCGACCATCGCGGAGTGTCAGGCAGGTCACTCATGCCAGCGCCTCATTCGCCACACGCCAAGCATTGGGCCATGCCGATGGATGGGGCCTTCCAGGTCGCCAGTTGCGGAGATAATAGCCCCAGCCTGCTTCTTCGGTTTCAGGCAGCGGAGCCGCGTCTGTCCAGAGCAGCAGCCGCGCGAAGCCACAGGCCAGAATGTCATTATGCTCCAGCGCAACATGGATGAGTGACACTTCCGGGCGATAGTTCAGCGCCTCGCAAAGCCGCTCCGCATCAGCCTTCGATGCGGCGTGACGCAGGACGCCCGCAACGCCGCCCGTCTCGAATTGCCAGAAGCCACGCGCCGGGCCACCTATCTGCCTGCGATGTGTGATTCGGCTTTCTTGCATGGCGATTGCGATAAGCATTCGCTCGGCATTGCGACCCTGATATTTTGGTCCAAGCAATTCCAGTGTAGGGCGGATGGCAAGGTGCAGAAGGTTGGATGGGATCATAGCCTGTCGCCTTGATATGGACACCTGCCGCGCTCACAATCGCGGATGCGGGCCTCATGGTCGCTGAGATGCTTGGAGTGAATATCCTGCGTTGCTTTCATAAGCGGGATTTGCTCGACCAGCGGGCGCACACGATCCCACTCTGCCTTTGCTTCATTCCCCGCCGTCGATCCGTTCACGAACCATAGGGCCGCCGCCAGAACGAGACCGCTTGCGATTGTCGTTATCGCGTTCAGAACGTAGTTCCAGTTCATCAGCGCGCCCCCGCATTATTCTTGTGAGCCAAGCGGAAACGCAGAACCCAATCAGTAGAAAAAGCCCAATCAGCCATGATAGTATAGGCTCCGGCCCGCTTCCTTGCGCGCTCATACGACATGCCCCCAACGACGAAGATTTGCAGGTAGGCAAGAGCCGCAAGAATATCCTGATATGGCCTGCCGTGGTTTATGATGACGCCCGCACCAGCGCCGGTCCAATAGATGAAATGCGTGAGCATCATCACAGCGAAAAGCCCTGCCGGTATCCATTGCCAGTTTCGGCGTTGATGGGCAGCGAGCCAGATGATGCCTGCAATATCGAGTGCGGCGTAGAACACAACAGGGGAAGGATCGCCGGTGGCGATATTCGCGGCCACGGTGCCAAGCCACACAAGCGACAAGAGACACATTGTCTCTCTTTCAGCACGCCCGCCCCAATGGATAGCGACGGCCCATCCTGTCAGCATGGCGATGAAAAACGTGGCCGCGTAAATCATTTGCCGCCGCCTCCGCTGCGCACACCCGCCGATCCTTCAGGCGTGATTTCCAGACCGGCCCACACAACCAGGTCTGCCGCCGCAGCGTGAAGCTTATCAGCGCCGGGCTTGAGCATCACAGCCAGCGGGTTTTCAAGTTCTGCCTGCTCGTTGATCGTGTTGTGAACCAACCGCAGGATCGGTGCGCACTTATCCACCAGTGCTTGGGCTTCTTCTTGTGTCATCCCGTGTCTCTCCATTTTCATTCCTCATCTTCCTCAGCAGGCGGCTATCTCCGCCAGCGCCGCATCCGGCTCCATCAGCCGAACCTCGCACATCCACATGCCGGTAGGCTCCGGTGCTTCTGTATATTCGCCGGTTTCGGGATCGAGTATGCCCGCCGTCATTTCTTCGCGCGGGAACGTCACCTGCGCGGGATAGACGCCGGGGCCGTTCGGGTGCTGCACGATCAGATCAGGCCTGACACTGCCGAGAAGGTCGATCAGCGCCTCGCGGCTTTCGGCGCGGATGATGTAGCTGTGCACCTCGCTCATGCCGCCACCTTCAGGATTTGCAGTTCCTTGATCCACCCATTGAAGGGATTGAGTGCGCCGAAATCGGAACCGACGCGAAGCGCGGTTGAACCGGCGGGTAGGCTTTCGACACTCACGTCGGTATCGCCTGCAACGCCGCCCGACACGCGAAGCGCATAAGCCCCCGGCACAGCATCCAGTTCGATTTCGTATTCTCCGAGATCAATGATCGGATCGGATTGCAGTGTTATGAAGGGGACGGCTTCACGAACCGAGAAAGATTTGATGGTGCAAGTTGCACTACCTACACCATTAATACCCAAGCGCGAGCGGGCGGCTGTTGCCGTTACGACAATGCGGTTTACTCCCGGAGCCAAAGGGATAGATGCGCTCGCATCAGCGCCCGGCGCAGACGCCTGGAATACAAAAAGCCCCGTTGATGTCTCAACATCTACCGTGAACACATAAGCCCGTCCTGCGGTAACGGGCTTTTCCTGATAGGCGACGGAGCCCGTTACCTGACCGGCAGAGCGAACCAGCTTTCCGTCGCTAACCGACCATCCAGCACCGAGAATCCAATCCCCGGCCTGCAAGTCATCCCAATTTGTGATTATCTCTGGCCCCAACTTAGTCAGCACCGCCTTTATGCGATTATCCGTGTCGAGATAGAGCCGCACTTTGTTGTGCTCGTCCGCGCCGTGAACCGCCGCGATGGTGCGGGCCGATGCTGCGTTGAGGCGGTCGATTTTCACGCTGGCATTGATCCCGAAGGCATTATCAAGCCCCGCAGCTTCCCATCCCGCGACCGGTTCTGGGTTTGTGTCCGGGCGAACACCTTGGACGGCGCGAATGTCGGAAGCGAGAAGCGGCGAGAAACCGGAAACCCATGCATCAGTGATCTGGTCGGTGACATCAATACCGAGCGCGATGACATCCTCGCCAGCGGTTGAACTATCCGGACCTATACCAATAGCGCCAGCGCCCGCCGAAGCTGGTGTAAAGATACAGGTGTAAAGGTATATTCCGTCGCCGATGCTGAAATTCTGCCCTTCGGAAATCACGCCTGCACTTCCCGACAATGTCGCAGGAAGGTCGCCGACGTTCCCAGTGAGGACTAGGCCGGCGGCAGACGCATCATCGATGCGAACTCGCACCCGCGCCGATGAACCCGCCTCATAATACACCCGCACCTGATAAGAAAGTGCGCTGAGAGACGGCAAGATCTGGCGGCGGCGGCCAGTTGAAGCGCCACCTGTAGACGCGACGCGCACCCGCTTGAACAAGCCGAGCCGTTCACCTGTCAGGGGCTCCGAAGCCACTGCACCTAAATCGCTCCACGTTGCTTGAGAAAGGTCGTTTCCATCCGCAAGCATGGCCGCAATCTGCCCATTCCCGTTTAGCCCGCGATCCGTGCGCGGCAACGTGTTGATGCCGAGTGACTGATAGACGCCCGCCATGTTCGGAATGTTGATGCCGCTAGCGCGAGTAGTGGCGAGCACGGATGTGGAGGGGAGAAGGCCGCCTCGCTTGCGCCAATAGCGGTCCGGGCCGAACTGCATGGCGAGCAGGGCATTGGGGTCTACCCATGAGGGGATTGACTGCATCAGCCTTGATTGTGGCGGGAGCCTGTGCCTAAGCCTCATCTGCGCGCTCCAATTGGCAGCCATCGGGCAGTGTAAACGGTTCTGGTTTTGGGAAAATTATACTCTGAGTTATTCATCATGCGAGACCCTCGATCCGGCGCTTGAGAAGCCATACAGACCCGTTTTGAATGGCATTCGCCGCGCTAGCGGCAAGTTTCATCCGGTTGATAGCCGTGGCCGTGTTTCGAGTGGCGGTATAGCGCCCGCTGGTTCCTGTCGCGGCAGCAAAATTGGCGTTGGCCGCCGGATTGGCCGTCTCAACCGTCACATGAGTAACGAGACGATGCATATTCGCCACCCGATACGGGGTTTCGATGTGTGCCATACCGTGATTATACCTCGTGCTGTTGAGCTGGCGCATAAAGCCAAGGTCCAGCGTGAGTGTATAAGCCGCAGTGGAGACAAGCTGAAACTCTATGTTGAGGGTTACGCTAGTGCCTGACGCGCTAGAGAGCGCCTGCCACAAGAACATGTATTCGTACTTATCCTCAAATACCGGGCTCTCGACTTCGGTCACATTTCCCATGATGCCATGATCGTAAATCAGCCCCGAACCGGCACCATAGGTTGTTTGATTGTACGGATGCCAGCCGCCCCGCACGATGGGCGCGTCATTGGCGGATTCGGCAATCGCTACCGGATTGTCTCTCAGTGACAAGCCGTCTACTGACCGGATCGGCTGCCCCGGATCAAGGTTGCCGTCTGGAATATCTGTCCACGTCGCCATGATTTACCTACTGCCATTGATAGCCGGGCTCACCGTCCGGCATAAGTCCATTCTCGTCTGCCCAAAAGCCCATCGTGGCGCGCTCACCTTCGGTTGCATTTTCGTAATCCGGCGCGTCCGAAACGGTCCAGAAACCAAACCGCCCCGTCAGAACGTCCGCGCTTTGGAGAAGATATTTAATCACCTCGCCGGGCTTTGTTTCCTCAGCCTCAATGACGATGTATCTGCGTCTCAAATCCTCTCCGGTCGCGTCCGTGATTAACCTTGTCGTTACATCAATGATATCAGCAGTCCACTTGTCCCTGTCCTTCGCATCCAATAGGACAGTCAGATACCTCGGGTTGTTCCGGTACCGATCAAGCAATCTCACGGCGATGTTCTGCGCGACGGCATCGGTAAAAATCCACCTAGAGAATATACGCCGCACCTTGCTTTCGTTAAACTCAAGGTCACTCTCTGCGTCACCATCCACGCGAATGCGAACGCGAGAGTAATTGCTCTCCGAAGTCAGGCTTCCGGTCGGATTGCGGATGCCGTAGTAAACCCACACTTGCGAAATGCGCTCTTCGGGCTTTACCTGAATGCCGATTGAGCCTTGGATGATATGGTCGCGCTCATTGATCATCAGCGGGTCTTCCGTTGGCGGTCTATTGGCTCTCAGTCTAACCTTTTGCTCGCGCTCATCCCACCATATGAAGAACTGGCATTGCTCTGCCAATTCGCTCAACAACGTGTTGATGCCGGTCGGCTCCGTGATAAGCCCGGACACGATAAATTGTGGCAACCAGAAGGCACCTTCTGCAAGCCACTCCACCTCATCCACCACGTCGAAAACGTCCCCGGCGTATTTCTCAATCAAATCGAGTGCAACCAGATAACCAGCCTGTGACGTATATCTCAGGCACGATTGCACGGAACTTTCCGCGTCGTGTTCCTCCGCTTCGGTTCCATCCGTGCCACGAGTAACACCCGTGAATGTGATTACGCCAGAGGTCTCGCTGCGTCCGGTGTAGGTCATAACCTCCGATCCGATGCGAAGCGTCCCCGTCGCAGGGTATTCATCTTCCGTCGCGCCGATCACATCGAAGGACGTAACGCTATCGTTTATCGCGGAATCAAGTTCACCGCGCGAAAGCATCGGGGCCTTGGTTCTCCGGTCATCCACAAGCCGCAGAATATCAACGCCTTTTATTGTTACATTCCCCCCACTGTCCGGCCCGTCGATCCCGTCAATGATGTAATACCGTGTAACCATATCTTCGGGGTCTTGGCCGATATACCCCTCACGAATTCTCAAGGGTCTGTTCTGATAAAACGGGGACCGCGCAAGGAACTTCGTCCAGAACGTACCTCTTGAAAGCGGGTCGTAAGTCCGGTCAGACAAATATGGATCGGTTTTCGCGTCCGAATACGGGTGATCTCCCAGCTTGATTGTGACCTGCGCGCGCCGCCCGAGCGGGCCAGTCGCATCGGATGCGCCACCGATATTCAGGCGTGTTGGTGCCGTCGATACGGATTTGACGGAAGGAATGGCCTGCCACGATGCCGGGATATTAGCTGCCGGTGTGCAGAAACGAAGCGTCAAATGCGACTTGTCAAAGTTCACCCGATCCTGACACGTCGCAACAGTGTTGAAGCATTTATGAACGCCGGTAACGCCTATCGCCGCCGTGCAAGGTGACGTGCCGTAGGTCAGGGCACAGAAATCCTGATCTATCTCGACAATCGTAACGGGTTGCCGTCCGAACTCATCATTCATAGTTCGACACCCCCGCCACGTTCATGCTGACAGTCATGAAATCCCGAACACCCATGTTAGACGGTGCAATGTCATCATTGACCCAGCCATAAATCACATCATCCTTGCTGGGCCTGTCAGGCATAGGACGCCACGCAATGAAAAACGGATTGGTCCTCATATCCATAACAAACGGATCGAAGTTATCCCTGTACCAATCCGGCTCAAGATGCTGCCACGAAAACGCCTCGCGCACACCCGCACGAATGACCGACCGTCCGAGGAATTGCCCGCGCTCGCTAACATTCGAGCTAAGCACCGTCTCACGCGAAAGCGGCCCCGGCTGATGACCAGAAAAAAGCGGCCTCTGCATCGCAAGTATCTTGCCGAAACGGATATGGGCAATGCGTGCATTGACCGGACCATCAATCGATACGCGCCAATAGCGTGCGCTCACCTTCGGGAAAAGCATCAAAATAGGGTCACCATTTATGACACTCTTCGCAGCACCGAAAATATTGGTCCACGATGAATCATCATTGCTGTAGGCAACATTTACCGTGCAGCTCGCAAGCTGATGAACAGCAATGCCGCAATAATTCACCTCAACCGCGCTGCCTGCATCAATGCGCCATGTTGCGGGCATGGATGACGGCTGCCATGTCTCATAAGTGTTGACCGTATAGGCCGCCGATGCAGGGTGCCCCGCCGTAGACGTAGAGGCCGCTACATCACCCTGAACACGCTTCCAGCCGATCCGCGCGTGAGTGAGCGGGCCGGTTTCTGCTATTACTGTGACAACATTCTCAATGAAAATCATGATGCCAACACGATCCTTGCGCCGTTGCGTTGTGCCTCCAGAAGCTCATCAATGAGCGTTGAAATTGCCGCCCCGCTGAACAGCGATGACGGGTTGATGCCTTGCACTGTAATCGTCTGGTTGAGCCTGCGCTGTTCCGCATCCGCGCCCGTCCCCGCAAGCGCCTGACTTGCAACAGTACCACCGCCCGGCGCGGGAGTCGCTGCCGATCCACCACCGCCGAATTGTGTTGCCTTAAGTGCTGCAATCTTTGCGAAGGATGCCGCGAGAGAAGCACCGGCAAAGGCGATGTTAAGCGGGTAGGGATAGGCTGCCATCGTCTTGTTGAAGCCTTCATAGGCG
Source organism: uncultured Cellvibrionaceae bacterium (assembly GCA_964542655.1). Classification (GTDB taxonomy): domain Bacteria; phylum Pseudomonadota; class Gammaproteobacteria; order Pseudomonadales; family Cellvibrionaceae; genus Cellvibrio. The sequence continues at coordinate 23,596 of CAZIWB010000066.1, read as the reverse complement.
CTGATAATCGAATTGGCGATTGCCGCCATTTTGCCGATTTGAAACAGCTTCTTGCTGGACGAGTTCATAAGGCCCTCCATGTTGCCCCAAAAATCGCTCCAGCCCTGCTGCCTGTGTCGGGCTTCCTGTTCCTGAATCTGCCTGCGCTGGCGAGCGGCGGCCTCTTCCATCTGCCCCATGTTCTCAAGGTGCTGCGCTGTGGCGCGCTCGCGCATATCACGCGCCTCCTGCTCCGTGATAGCGCGCGCTTCCTCGAACAGTGCGATCTGCTCAAGCCGACGTTCATAGCTTTCAAGTTCGGCTTCTTCCTGTGTGAGAAGCGAGGTGCGCAGCATTTCGAGTTCACGGGCCATCATTTCAGCCTGACGCTCAAGCTCTTTCTCCGCTGCCTCGGCATCTGCACCGAAAACAACACCGCCGCCCTGCTTGCGATTCTTGAACGCCTCATCCATCGCCTTCGCGGCTTCTTCGCTGTTGATGCGGACCTTTTCAACCCACTCATCAAGTTTTTCGGACGGCCACGGCTCACGATTGACGGCGTGCATGTTTCGCACCGCTTCGACATAGGCCGACTCTGCCGCAGCTGCATCTTGCCGCACCTTGGCAATCCATGCGGCACGCGCCTCATTCTCGCCAAAGATAGCGGTCTGCAAGGCGTGATAGGCTTCCGCCACCCTCGCATAGCCCTGCACAATGAGGTTGAAAGCACCCGTAGCGCCAGCACCGACCATCGACCATGCGCGACTCAGCGTGGACAGAAGATCAAGCACTGCCCCGGCACCGCCGATGATCGTAGAAAAGGCGGCCTCGATTTCCGAGCGGAACCCGTTGGCTCCTTTCGCCGCTGCGTAGAACTCATCTGCAATTCCTTGCAGATATGGTGCGAGCTTCACAACCACCTGGTTGAAGAACCCGCGCATGGTGAGACTTAGCGAGGTCATGGCATCATTCGCCTGCTCGATTTGCCGCGCCTCTACATCGCTGAGAGCTAGACCGAATGCCTGCACCTCATCCCGTGCAGAACGGATTGCATCGCCACCGCTTTCAAGCAGCCCGATCATTTCCGCACTGCGGATGCCAAACTCACGCAGGATGGATGCTTGCTGCGCGGCGCTAATGCCAAGCTCCTGAAACCTGTCAGCAATAACCGCGAGGCGCTCGTCAATCGGCAGGGAAAGAAGCTCGCTTGCGCTCAACCCCAGCGCATCCAGCGCGGCCTTTGCATTTCGGCCACCGCCAGACTGGATTTCGCCCAGCTTCCTGTTCATCATGTCGAGCGCGCTGGTAAGCGCGCTTGCTTCAACGCCCGCAAGATCGGCAGCCCGTGTCAGGGCCTGAATGCTTTCCGTCGTGGTGTTGAGACGTCGCGCCGTTTTGGACTGCGCATCAATCTGCGCAAGCGATGCAGAAATGCCGGTAGATGCAATCTGAAACAGCTTGAACGCGCCCACAGCAGCAAGCGCGGCAGAAGCAACAACCTTGAAGCCCGCGCCCATGCGACCAAGGCTGCGCTTGGCTTCCGCCTCCGCATCCTTGAGCGGTCTAACATCCGCGCCAATAGTGGCTTTGATTTCACCGATGTTTGCTGCCATAGGCTTTCTCGTAAATCTCTGCCACTTCTTCCTCTGTCATCGCGCCCTTGCCGGTGCCGTAAATCTTCACCGGCTCGCTGGCCTTCATGAGCAAGAAGAACTCATACATGGTGAGCTTCCAGAACTCGGATGGTGCCATGCCCCAACCATTAGGCGCTGGGGCGCAGGCCAGCTTGAAATACTCATCTAGCGAGCCTTTTTTTTAACGCTCTTTTTCCCGGCGCTGCCCTCACTGATTTTCGGAAGCGTTTCAGGATCAACAGCATATGCCGCGAAGGTCAAATCGGACACAGCCTTTGCGAACATCCAAAACCCCACCATCGAGGCGGACTCTTCCTGTATGTCAGAAAGAGCCACCCCGAGCGGGCCGAGCGCAGCATGGACAACCGCCACAATATCCGTTGTGCGAGGTGGCTTTTTTTCGCTCGTGCTCATGGCAAGTTCCATGAGATTGACGCCTGCGTTTTCGCATCGCTGAATGAATGCGAAGTCGCAGATCACATCATATGACTTGCCCTTGAACTCAATCGTGACAGGTGCCCTCATTACGACACAGCCCCAGAAACAGCGCCCGAAGAATTGAGCGTGGCGGTAAACGTTGTTGCGTCGTTATATGCGCCCGTCTCTTCATAAGTGGAGAGGAAGAACGTGCCTGTAATGGTATACCCATCGGGGTAGGTCAGGGTAGCCGTTGCTGTACGGCTGCCGTTGAACCAGTCATCACGCAAGTCGCTGCTCTTTGTAACGCCCGAAATGGTAATCGTGACGGAATCCTCAGCGGAAATATCGAGCAGCGTTTGCTTCCCGTCATCCTCATCGGACGTGACGTTGATCGGCTCGCCATTGAGCGAGATGCCTTTTTCCCGCACGCCGTCAATGGGATTGGAACCCCACGTCAGTTCGATTTCGCGTCCTGCAAAGCCAGCCATTTAAGTAGCCTCCTTCATGGTTCGACGGCACCTGAAATTGGCCGTCAATATGTGCCTGTTGTTTTCATCCCGTCCGATGGAGAGGATTTCGCTCACCATCATGACAAACTCGAACACGCTATCCGTTGCCTCGATTGGCTGCGTCTGGATGAGCGCATCCCGTATCCCCGCCAGTCTCGAGTAGGCCGCCGCATAGTCCATGCTCCGCGCTGCGATCTGCACATGCGGGCGATAATCCGTGAGAGAATCCGTGTCCGGTTCTTCTCCGCCAGTGTCGTAAAGCGCAATGCAATTGTCAGGGGTGGCGGGGCGATTGCCGACAAAGACACTCCATCCTCCAGCGGATGACCCGATAACACCTGCCAAATCTGCCGCAGGACTAAGAGGCATCTTCCACCTCGATAGTTGAATACTTCTGCGCTTTCAGATCGAAGCGGCCACCCACCATCACGCCCTGCCAGAAATCGCCATCGGCAGGGATGTAATGACGCGCGCCATCAGAAGGCGCATCATCCATCGCCCAATAGATCGGGCCGCCAACAGCCTGGATGTGGATGAACGCCGTATCCGGATGAAACGGATCGCTTCCTTCGTTCTCCAATTCGTGAACGGCCAGAATCTCGCCGGCCACAACGGTCGGCGCGCCAGTTCCAGACCCGGCAGCGGCAACATCCTTGTATTCCGTGACGATCACAACGGTCATGATATTTTTGCCTCTCTTGCAATGACTTCCAGCACTTCGCCGCTCTTGTCGAACAATGCCGTTTCCAGAAACTTCGCTTGCCCAACCTTAAAATTCGCATCCATGTTTTCATGGACATAGAGCGCATATGCCGCGCCATAGCCAATCTCAACAGACAGGCCTCCACCCTGCGCCTTGCGCGTATAAGACGATCCACGCAGGTTGCCTGTGTCCACAGGCGTACGACGCAGCGCTTCGGCCTGAACGATATATCCAGCCGTCAGAAGGCCGCCCATCGTCTTTCCCTCGATCTTCTTGATCTCGGCATTGAGATTCTTGGTGACTTCTTCCAGCCCTTCGACGCGCACACTCATAGCATCACCTTGTGCAGTTCATAGGCCGCGTCGAGAGACGGTGAGCGCATCGCCTGCCTGATTTCCTTGGCCCCTGCGGACGGGCTACCACTCACCGTCCCGAGAACAAGAAAGCCGCCAATCGCCAATTGACGATCGACATAGACAACCGCGTCGCTCACCGTCTCCACCCCCGCCGCGTCGCGGAACTGGATAGCCTTATCCTCCCAGCGGCACTTGATCGCCGTCGCTGTCCCGAATGTCGGAGCGCCATACATATCGGACCCCGTGCGAGGCCAGTAAGTCGCGTCCTGGTTCATGTTTTGCGTGTAGGTCATATCACCTCCACGCTCGCACGCGCGCGACCGAGACGCGCAAGGCAGCCGCATGTATCGAGTAGCATCGCCTGCTGGCCGTATGTCGTGCCCTTGAGGCCATCGCCCAGCGTGGCGCGGGCATAGGACCGTTGCGCATCACCCAGCTTGTCAGACGTGACAACGCCCGACCCGGTAAGAGAGGTTGAGGCAATGAGGTGAGCCGTCATCCAGGTAACAATCGCATCGGCTCGCTCATCATCATATTTCGCCAGACAATCGCCGCCGATAAGGCGCGCCTGTGCGATCAGTGCATTGATCTGCAAATCAGACATGCTGGTCTCGATGATGCCGCGAATATCTGCCGGAGTGACCATCAGGAAAGCGCCTCCAACTCTTTGCGAAGGCGTGCTTCTCCCCAGCGACCATCAGGCTTACCGCCTTTCGCGCGAATGGCTTCCCGAAGCTCTTCTTCGATATCCCCGCGCTTATCGACAGGCAGTGATCCACCCGAGTTTCCACCGCCGTCGCCACCTACGACGCCACCCGCGACGCCACCCGAGTTTCCACCGCCGTCGCGGTCGAGAGGATGAGGTTCTTTCGGAGCTTCTGGCGCAGCACGCTCAGTCACACGCTCAAGCCTGTCGGTCAAGCGGCGGTATTCGTGCTCGCTGATTTCAAACTCTTCACCGGGCCGATATGTGCGGCCTCGAACTGTGTGAGATTCTCGCGTGACGCGGACACGCATTGGGGTTTCTCCGTGGTAAAGAGAGAGGCAAAGAGGCGGGCGGAAAGCATCCGCCCGCCTCGTTCGTCTGTTAGGTCGCGGGCACGTATGTGCCGTGGACGACACCAGTACGACCGTCGAAGTCCTTCTTGAGACGCGGTGCCCAAGCGGCGAAGACCTGAAAATGATTGGTCCAGCCAGAGCCGGATGCCCACTGGATCGTGGTAACATCCGAGCCAACGGCCAGATCAATCACGCTCGATTCCATCTGCACAAGCAGAACGTCGCCGGGCTGCAACTCATCCGCGACGCGAACCGCATTGATAACGTCCTCATCAAGCAGACGCTGCATCAGAGTCTTGTCACCGAACGCCTTGAAGTCGCGACGGAACTGGAACGCAAGCTGACCCGGAACATAGAGGTTGAACGGGCCGAAATGACGCTTCTCCGTCTCCGCCTTTGTGACCATTGCCATGACTTCGGCAAAGATCGTTTCGGGCGACACCGCAGGATTGTTCCACGCCGAGAGCGAGGCGGTCGCGCGAGCCGAGAAGGTGGTGAGGCCCGGAATGGTGTAGCTGTCCGACTTGATCGGCAGGCCATAGAACACCATCCGCTCGGACGTGCGGGCCACAGCGCGGGCAGCTTCCTGACCCGTGGTCACGTCGAGGCCCGAACCACGCTGACGGGACGCGAGAAGAACACGCTCGCCAATGCGGAACTTCTTCTGAATGACCGGGATGGGCACGCCATTCAGAGAGAACTCCTGACGATCACCTTCCGTCAGGCTTTCGCCATCCATCGTGGCTTCCGCATCCGTTATCTCGGAAGACGATTCCCATTCCGCCGTCATGGCCCCAAGGCCGCCAACATTATAGACCAGACCGGCATTGCGCAGGTCTTCCACAATGACCAGACGCTGACGTGCGGACTCGACAATCGCATTATCAAGGCTGATCCAGTCATCCTTGCGCAGCGTGCCGTTGACGTACACCGGACGCTCGGCATAGACCGGGTTGCCGGATTCGTCATGCTGCCCGGTGTGGACCGTTACCACGGTCTGGCCGCGATACTGGCCCGAGTTTGCGATGTACGGCCGCTTGGACAGAATCGCATCGAGCGAAGTCAGGCCAGAGGCTCCGTAGCTTTCAACTGTGGTGCCAAACATATCGGCCCTCCTTAGCTTACTGCCGCGACGAATGTCGCGGGCATGATTTCAACCCGGATGCGCACAGGTGCCGTGCCGGGATTGTTGTCCACATCTTCCAGCGCCTGCGCGATGACAACGCCCCCCACGGAATCACTCACAGCCGCAAGAGCGCCGTCGCCCTTCGAGACGAGGAAATCGCCGGTCTGCACTTCCTCGCTAACTGCGAGCAAGGCATAGACGTGCGAGCCGGGCGCGACGATCTCATACACAACCTGATCGTCGGCTGCATAGGCATCATCAATCGTCTTGCCGGTCAGGTCGTACTCTTTTGCGAAGGAAAGCTGTGCGAGGCCACCGGGAACACTGTGCGCGGCAACTTCGCCGTCACTGTTGCGAGCAATCAGCATGCCCGGCGTGATCGCGCCCGCAGCGATGGCTTCCCGCTGGATGCCATGCCCCGAAAGCAGGATTGTCTTCGGTGTCATATCAGACGCCATGATTAGGCCTCCTTCTTCTTGGTGAGAACGCCAGCCGGAAGGGGCAGGGGCGTCACGTTTTCAGCGTTGATCGCAAAGGCACCCGCGCCGGAATAATCAACCGGGCGGATCGACTGCTCGACGGCTTCCAGTGCATCAATCGGCATGGCCCCCATCTGCTTGTCAGTCAGCTTGTTGTTGGCGTTCGCCTTCAGACGCTTGACGACTTCCGCGCGGCGGAGATGTTCAGCCACCTTGTGCGCGACGATCTTGTCAATATCGACAACAGCTCTTTTGCTGTTCTTCTGAATCTGGCCTTCTTCTTCATCGCCTTCCATGACCTGGGGCGTCTCTTCGGTCACTTCCTCCATGACCTCTTCAGTCACAGAATCTTCACTTTCGAGATAAGCGCGAACCAATCCGGCCACGGCTTCCATTTTCTCGGGAGGGAGGCCGTTGAGAATATCAACCACCTTCTTGTATTCCGACGCGTCAAGCATCTCGTTTGCCTTGAGCTTGTCGGCCATCTGCTTGAGAGTCACTGTATTCTCCTTTTCGCAGTCGCAGTTATTCCGCAGGCCGATTGCCCGGCGGATTGTGTCAAGTGCTTCGTTGATCTTCATCACAACGGACCTCCGGTTTGTGCGATTCACCCCGCACCCGTCTTCGATGGAGCAAGCCCCGATCTCTCCCGGCAGCAAGGCGATATGATCGGGGTGTATGTTCCGGTGGATTTCCTTGTAGGCAACGCCGTTGAACTCGCCGGATGCAGGCTCCGCGTCGCAGAGATAGCCGGTCGAGACTTCCATCATGCTGCCCGCCTCAAGGTGAGCGATGATGGACGGGTCGCACTTTGCGATATCAAGCCACATCTCGCCCTTCAGCTTGTTGCCGTCAATCGTCGCGTTGTAAAAGCGACCGACCGTCTGACTTTCGATGACCTCGGGCGAGTTGCAGGAAATTGGCACGCCATTTACTTCGGGGTGGAGCACCGGGACAGGCACGCCATTCCATGCCTCGTAAAACTTGCTGACCTCATCAATCGGGATATAGGCATCGTTCAAGACGCCCTCGACAAGCACAACAGCCGGGACAACCAGATGCTCGCGGCCATCATGTGTGGCGCGGTGCGTAGTCGAGAAATTGAGCGCCATTTTCGGCGCATTGCGACGATCAGACATGAAAAAAGCCGCCACAGCTTTCGCCGGGCGGCCCGAATGGTTTTCGATACCAGATAGCAAGCTATGCCGTGCTTATCTATCTGTCAAGCGGCGGCAAAGAGAGGCTTGGCTACACGAAGAAGAGCCAATAGACCCAAAGCGCGGCGGCGAATGAGACCGCGAAGTCTCTAGCTATTGCCTTTCCACTATTCATGGGCGGGTCCTTCAAACTGAGACACTACCAAGCGGCGGCTTCTCCGTCTTTTCGACCTTCGTGCGCGTGATTCTGCCGGCCTCGAAAAACACGATAACGCAACCGTGCATGCCTGCTGCCTGTTCTCTTGCCAAGATGCTTGACGCCCATGCAAGCTGCTCTTTACGAGACGGTGAAGTATAGACGGTTTCTCGCGTGGTCATCGCAAGTCAACCTCCCTCGGGTTTTCGACTATCGGAAGCAGGGTGCACCTACAATTCGGATGGGCAGGGATCATCCCGCGCGCGTCATCTATCGAGTATGGGCCACGGCTTGCCAAATCCTCACATATTTCGCAGACTTTATTATCTCCTGCGGTCAACACTTCTGCGCGAATATTTACGCCATCAAGCCCAGCTTCTTCGTATGCGTTAAGCGACGCCTCGGCATGGGCTGAGATGATTTCTGTTCTGGCGAGAACGCGGGCACGAGTGATGCCTATCTTGTCCACCCGCTCATTCAATAGCCTGGCGATTTCGCGCGGGCCGCGACCCTCGGCAATGCCTTGCGCCAAGACGCGGCTGATCTGTTGATCCATCGCCTGAGTTATGCCATCAAGCTCGGCATAGTTGCGGGTGTAGATAAGCCCAACACGATCTGCGTGAACCGGGCGATTGAATGCAGCATCAACCCAGCGATCCGACACAGCCGCCCCTTGCGAGCGCATTTCTGATGCCGCTGAAGCAATGCCGCGCTGATAGGCCGTGTCGATATAGATATTGGCCCATGCTGTTTGTGCGGCTTGTTCTATCGGGGCGCCGTAACGGAGGGCGAGTATCTGCTCCCGGCTCGCCTGCCGGAGCCAGCGCATGAATGCCGCGACCTTTTGCGCGCTTCGGTCGAACTCGAACTCCCCGCGATTTGTACGCAGCCCAAATCCGTCCTGAGCGTCCACTTTCTCTCGGATCATGCCCTTGAGATTGCGGAACCTTGAATAAAGTGCGGCTTCATATTTCCGGCGCAGCCCGGTTGTGTGCGTCGGGTCATACCGGCGTTGCGCGTGCGTGTGCAGACACATGACCCCGCTCTTTCCATTCCGCTGCAAATGGCGATCCCCACGGCTTGATCGTACCGGCGAAAAATATCATGGCTGCGTTTTCCGGCACACCGCGAACATATTGGACGATGCCATCATTGCGGCCAACCGTTTTCGCGCCGGGCCACCGCTCCGCTATCCACCGCTGATCGGAGCCGACTTCTCGCACATGGCCATGCGGCGTTGGTGCACTTAGCATGGCAACGGCTCGCTCCGGCGTAAACTCATCCCACAGGCTTGCACATTCACCCGGCTTGCAGGCCCATAGGCTTGAGTTATAGCGGCACACGCGCCCGCCCATGCGGGTTTTGCGCTCAGTGCCTTCCATGATGATGAGGCCATCGCGCGGCGTCATAATGACAGGCGGGAGAGACCGGATGATAACATCAAGATCAATGCCGATGATCCAATCTGCATCGAGGCTTCCCTGAAACGCTGCATCGAAGGCTTGCAGCTTGGCGAAGTTATTGGGCTGGCTTTTCTCGACCTCGACCCTTACCGGGGTTAATGGCCGCGTCTCGCATTTGACACCCTCCGGCATATCGGTGATGCAAACGAGGCGATGGGGGTGAAGCTGGGCGGCCAATGCGTTGACGTGCTTGGCCGTGTATTTCCCGGTACCGCGATACAAGAATGTGACGAAACAGACCCGCATTACCGCCAATTCTCCGCTACCCAATCAAGGTGGAGATATTTAGCAGGATCGTAGGGGCCGTAGAAACTCACCAGATTCGCATGTGCCGGAGGCCTTTCGCCATGATCCCGGAATGAGAAAAACCCATCGCGCTCATCCCATGTCGCCACATTCATGCCATGCACATGATGCGAAATGACGGCTTGATCGTTGCCAGTCCACCCTGCGTTTTTCGCAGCAAGCCATGTCTTTCGTGGGGCGGCAAGAAACTTGTCCCATAGCCCCGGCAGGGCATCGCCGCGCATGAACATGACCGATGGATTATAGGCGATCTTGTGCTTACCAATGCTGGGGCACTTCCAAATCTTGAAGTCCTCCTGCGGAACCTCGATAGGGCCGAGAAGAACGCTGTCGATGTCGAGCATGATGATCTCATCGCCCAGCGCTTCGCGCGCCTCGTCGGATAGCACCCACATGCGGCGCAGGCAGTTTCCGCGCTTCCCCCAGCCGAGCGAGTTCGGGAACTTTCGGCCCTGATATATGATCGTCTCAACGCCCGGCACGTCTCGATCCGAGAAGCACACATAGCGGTGTTCGCCCATATGGCGCTTGCAGGCATTGGCGAGGTTCTGCACATGCGCCTCGGTATAGGAGTCACCCCAAAGCCACGTTACGATTGTCAGAGCCATACGCGGGCGACCTTTCGTGAAAGCATTTCGTGCTTGGCGTTGAGCGCCGCGATGGTCGCCTGTTCCGCCTTGCGCTCAGCATCATGGATCAACACGCAATCCGATTTCGTGAGGGCGAACTTGAGCGTGTTGTAACGCGACAAGCCCTTTTGGCCGGGATGTGAGACATGCCGCCTCGATTCAACCCCGATGGGGCTATCCACGACTGCAATATCGACGCGCGGGCAATCCAGTTCGATAACGGGGACATTCTCAAATTTCCGAATCTCCCATTCCACGCCCTCCGGCCTGAGCGGCCCGATCCGAGCCAGAGATTTGTCAATCCACATCGGATCGTATTCGTACGAGATGACGGAACGACACCCGCCCTCGAACAATGCCAGCGTGGTTGATCCCGGCCCGAACTCGATTGCCGTTTCGGCACCGATACGGCGGCACTCGCTCACGATCGCGCCGTAGTCATCAAACGGCATGATGGATTGCTCGACCTTGTAGAGCAGATACGGGCTATTCATGCAGCGCCTTTCCTCATCTGATTGAACGGCTGGATAACATCGGGGTCGGTTTCATCAATCGGCATCTCGCCAGGATTGGGCGCTTCGCCTTCAAGGCCGACAAGGCCACGGATTTCCTCTTCCGACAGGTAGAGGCCAGCACCAGGGGCATTCGCAATAGTCGCAATGGCCTGTGCCTTCTGCAACCCGATGGCGGCCTTGTCGGAATCCCCGATGCTGTCGGCTTCGGGCCAAATTATCTCGTACTCGCTGCTCTCTGGTAGCACACCGGCAAATTGCAGTTGGTCAATGAGCGGAACTAGAACGTTCGGCGTTGCAAATTGCTCACGCCGCTCTGAAATACGAGCGGCCCAATTGTTCTCGTCCTGCGTTGATGCAAGCTCCCCCCGTTCCGAGCCTATCAGAATGCGCTTCGGGATGCCCGATGCCCCGGCGATCAGATCGAGCTGAATGTCGATGAAGTCACGCGGCGATGCGCCTTGCAAACCTGCGGCAAGCTGATGCGGCTCCACACCGCGAAGGCGAAGGAAGCGGCGTAGCCCAGATTGCATTTCCTCGATCTGCTTTGCCATTTCATCGCGCTCATCCGGCTCCCATTCGGAATCATTCGACGCCACGAATGCGATAATCTGAGCGACGTTCTGCCAGAATATTTCGGCGCTGGCCCCGGCCAGCTTGTGCATATCGGCAATTCGATTCCAGATGCGCTCAAGGCGCGGCAGACCGATGCTATCCTGTTCCAGCGCGTTCTCCGCGACGTGCACCACTCGCGAGTGGTGCACCGTAAGCGATATCTTGCCCGCGCCGGTGCCGGTCCAATTGACGCCGCTTTCAATCAGGTAGAGTTCCGGCTTTCCGAAGCGGGGGGACTTCGGGTTTGCATCCCATCGTGACACTTGCGCTGTCAATTCGCCATGCGGCTGTGCATAGAGCAACCTCGTTGCCGATCCTTTTGTAACAGGCTCGTCAAGGCGCGCCCCATCATCGAACCCAAGCAGGAGTACACCGTAATGACCAAGCTGCGTCAGGCGGTCGAGGCGGGCAAGGACCGGGACAAGATCGTGGAATGCTTCCAGAGCATCCCAGCCCGGCGCGTTAACCTCCGGCCTTTCGCGCCACGTCGCGTTTGGGTAGGCATCCGCGATCCGTGCCGCCAGATCACCGCGCTCGTAAAGCGCGCGATATTGGATAGGCGTAAGGTCCAGCGGATAGCCGAATATCTGGTTGTAATTCCTGAAGTCCGCGTCGGCCAACAGCCGGGTAAGCGTTGTGCGGTTGATCGGTCCTACCATATCCCGGCCCTCTTGGATTTTCGGCGCATGAGCGGCGCGAGCGCGTATCTTATCGCATCAATGTAGTGGTTATTTGCATCCACAATAACCGGCAGAATGTCGCCAGACAAGCGGTCAACCTTGTAGCTGTATAAGCGGAACTCGCGGGCCGTCTCGGTGCAATCGGAATGAATGACGATCCTGTCAAAGGACCGCAGGAAGCTGACGCCATCCTCGACCGACCCGCTCCACTTCTCCACAGCCTCAATCCGTGGCATTCCGTGCCGACGCAAATAGCTGATGCTTTCAGGCCGCGCGCTGTCGGCTCTTGTGGGGTATTCCTCCCAGCCGTCTATCTGGTCGCTTACAAACTGCGCGGTATCATCCAGTTCCAGCTTTACCTTTCCGGCCTCGTTTCGGATGTATAGCACCTTGTCGCTGATGTAGCAGCGCACGGCTGCCGTGGGGTCTTGGGCAAATCCGAAGTCAAGCCCTTGATAGGGGCCGTCCCACCATTTCTGCGGCTCGAAATCATCAATCTCATACGCCCCGGCGAATACCTGGGCGTCGGTCAGGGTCAGGAATTGGCCCTCCCATATGTGATCGTAAATGTCCGGGCGCTTGAGCAGGTCTTCTTGCCGCTCACGTTCCAGCACCGCAGGAAACCACGGATTATCCCGCCAATTAATCTCCACGATCTTGCAGTCTTCGGGCGGATTGAGGCGGAACCGCTTATGCGTGGCGCTCTCCGGGCTTTCGGGATTGTAGGTCACCCATATCTCGGAGCCGTCCTCGCGAACCGTGGGCGTGAGTTTACCCCACGCCCTTTCGCTGACATTCTCGGCTTCATCCACCCAGCACCTCAAGATTTTCGATTTCGATTTGAGGCTGTCGATATTGTGCCTTAACCCGGCGAAGGCGTATTCTATTCGTCGATCCAGGCTGCGGATGAACTTCTCACCTACCTCGTAATAGGAGGCCAGAAAGTCATAGGACCGGATGGCAGCTTTCACTTCCTCCATGCTGGATTCGTCGAGGCTGTTCATGAACTCGCGACCGCACAGGATGATACCGTGCCTGCCTTCCATGCCGAGCCTGTAGCCATCTATGGCTGACATGAGTGCGAAAGACATGGTCTTGCCAGACCCTCGTCCACCATAGGCCACACGGTATCTTGCTGGCCCGTCGAATAGCTGGACCATTTTGGGCGGAAGTTCAATTCTTGCCGTTGTCATGCTTGGCGACAAGTTCAATGCGGGTCACTTTGATCGGGCCGCCACCCTCGCCAGTGTGCTCGTACTCCCGCTTGTCACGCCATTCGTCTGGGTCGGCATTCTTGAGTGCGAATATACGGGCAGTCACATATGGCCCGGTGGCCTCTGCACTCAGAAGATCGGTTTCGAGCCTGAACACCCGCTTGGCCTTGTGCCTCTTTAGGGCGTCGGAAAACTCTTCGTGGTTCTTTGCCCACTCGTATAGCGTATCCCGGTGAACGCCAATCATTCCGGCGAATGCGGTCAGGCTGTAGCCCATAGCACCGGCCTCTATAACCTCGTTGCAATATGCCGGGCTATAGGTGCTGGGGCGTCCGCCGGGATGCTTGTTCTGCTTTGTCATACCTGTTCCACGTGAAACATCATCGCCCGAAGAAAATGCGTGGCCATGTGAGCCAGTACCATAACACAGATAACAGGATTGCCGCTTTCAGTGCGGACGGGGCGGGGCTTGTGGCAATCGAGGATCGAACATGGGCCGCAAAAGCCGGGTGACTGACTACTGCGAGGACAGCCAGCCCCCCGGCTATGAGGTAGGTTTGCACCCACGTCATCGGTTGAGCGTCGTTCCGGTGACTGGCACACAGACCTTTGCACCGGCCTTATCCAGCGCGCCAACAGACGGGCGAATATCGCTGCCGGAATGGGCCGTGACGCAAAGTTCGGCGGCGTAAACCGGGGATGCAATGACAATCGCGGCAAGGGAAAGAATGAGCTTTTTCATGTGGTAGTCTCCTTTCTAGGTTTAGACTTTACGCTCTTGCGGCTCGTTAGGCAAGGTTGCGTCTGCATGATCCGTGGAATGGGCGGTGGCGTCGGGGCGCTTGAACGCGCTCGATACCAGGTTGTCGATACGCGCTATTTCCTCCGGTGTGCGGCGGTAGATCGTGCGCTTGGGCTCATCGGCCTTCTCGATCCTCGCAATTGCGCGGCGGCGCTCCGCAAGAATGGGCTCGGCAATGGCGAGTAATTGGCCCGGCCTCGGAAAGTATCTCGCTTCCGGATCGCGCCGGTAGGCCGCACAGGCTTCGTCCAGAATATCCGGCGGGATGTGACTCAAATCGTCCATGAAATCCTCGTACAATTCCCGAGCCTGCGCCGGGCTGAAATCAGGCCGCCAGTAGTGGGCTTGCAATCGCAGCAAGGCCGTGGCGACGTAATCCGGCCCCGATCCCCACAGTCCGGCCTTGAGTTCGGCCAGAACCTGCCGCCGCTCGCTCTCCGGCGGTATCCTCGGGGTGCCAACAAGGCTACCCGCGTCTCGCTGCCAGCGCCTGCTGGATTCCGATAAGGTGGTTTTCCCTTGCGCGGGCATCCCGGCTTTTCGCGGTGTCAGGTCGTTCATCGCTTCGTCCCTCCGGCATCGGTGCCAACCTTCGCGCCTTCGCATCGGCCACGGCTTGCGTGAAATATTTCCAGCTTCGGATCGTGCCGGGACTTGCGCGCGCGCTGGCGGCGCGGATCGCGGGCAGAACGTCCAGTTCAAAATCGCAGCCATCAGCCGCCCATGCCAGCGGGAGGGACAGAACCATCAGCCCGGTTGATGTTGGATCGAGGGATTCTCCCGCCGCCTCACGCAGCGCCGTTTCGATCTCGTTCAGATTGGATCGACTCCGCGCGCGCGCATTATCATCATCATCTAATATCTGGTGACTGGTGACTGGTGACTGGAGAGCATTGCCTTCGCTATGCGAACGCATAGCGTCCGCATCGGTTTCGCATTGCGATTTCTGTGCGCTCCAGCGTGCGTCAGCGCTCTTCCTCGCCTTCTCGCGCTTCTGCTGATACCGTTCGATTTCTCTGTCGCATCGGCTGTGATGCCAGCCCGTTTCGCGCAGATCGAAGAACTCACGCAGGACGGTTTCAACGGCTGTGCGCTCAGCCTTCGTGGTGGCGCGGACGATGCGGCATACTTCGCGGATGCTGCCAGGCAGTGCGCTTTCGCGGATGTAGTACGCATCCAGAAGGCGGCGATATGCTCCGTCCTCCACCATTGAGAGGTGCCCCGCATCGCGGAGATAATCGCCTAGATGATGCTCGTAATAATTCACTCTCTCCAGCCTCAGTTTCGCGATTGACCGGGGAGCGGATTACCGGCATATTGAGCCGGTTAATCGAACTCTAGCGGGTGCATCGCTTTGGTTCGCGGCCCGGCAGTCTAACTCACTGCCGGGCCTTTTCTTTATAACCGACTATGAGCGGTCGCGCAAACCTGCTCACGTCTGTCCCTCCGCCATAATGGCTACCACTTCGCGGAGATAATCTCCGAGATGATGCTCGTAATAGTTCATGCCACGCACCTCGGATTTGCAATCCCAGCGCGGATGCCGGACTGGATGGTCTTTTCGGCCTCTACGTGCGAAAGGCCGATCTGGGTCGCCCCAGCCATCAGTCGTGCGATGGCATCACCTTCACTGATCTGTCGTACGGCAATGAATTGGCCGAACACATAGGCTGCCTTGTTGAGCGCATGGTTGCGGCTCCCAGGCATGGCCTTGAGAAGTTCGCCTTCTTCCATGTCGAGGATTCGTGGCGATGGCGAGTCAAATCTCCGACCTGCGTTTCGTCGCACAGTAACTGGATTTGGTGGGCGCTCAGCAGATGCTTTCAGCCTCAGCCATTCAGGCATGGGGGCGGGAATTATGACCCCGTCATGGTTCCACGCATCGGGCGAATTGATCCACTCGTAGCGGCCATGTTCCGTTTCGCTTGGCGGCGCGATGATGGAGCCACCATCCGAACGGATGTCGAGTCCGGGCGCTATCATCCCGGCCCGGTTTTTGATCCTTATGTTGGGCTGAATGAAATAGTAGTGGAGACCGCCTCTCGCGCTCCGCGCCGTCACGGTTAGGGCAAATCGCTCAAACCCCATATCCCAAATGCGGTTTAGGCTTTCAATCCCATCAGGATTGTCCACATCAAGCACGCAGATGCCGTTTACCTCGCCGCATGCCACGGCGACATTCGCACTCGGAAATTCATCGTTCCACGCGTCGATCTGATCCGGATCGCGGCTTGCAGCGTGGCAGCCGCCCTTCACGCAAGGGATTTTACTCCGTGATACAGGGAACACGGCCCATCCGTATCTCTGGAGATATGGCGCAGCTTTTTCCGCGAAGGTGCTCACTTCTGTCCCTCCGCCATAATGGCCATTACTTCGCGGATGGCCCTCTCTGCATATTTCATCGCTCTGTTGCGCCGCTGGGTCTGTGTGCCCTTCCTGAGCCGCGTATGCCCATCAGCAATAGCTTCTGCATCCATCGTGTCGTAATGCTCACTCATGGCGCTTGGATTCATGGCACGCGCCACACGCTCGATATTCGCCCGGCTGAGGATGTCAGGCTCTTGCTCGCCGATTGGGTACAGATCCGGATCGCGCTTTACGGAGTCAATGGCATAGACCACGCTGGTATGGTCGCGATTAAAAACCCGACCAATCTGCGTCGTGCTCACATCGAGGTCACGATAGGCGAGGAACATCGCTGCGTGACGCGCCCGCGCAACTTTCCTGCTCTGCTTCGGCCCGCGTATATCCTCCACAGAGACGCCCGTTATGCGCGAAACATAGAGCGCTGCTTCAATGATTTTGGGTCGCGGGTCACCAAACAGCCAATCGCGCTTTTTGCTTCCGTCCCATTCAGGCAGCCTGCGAGGCTCCGGGGTGTGCATGTTCATGCCGCCTCCCTCCGCGCTTTCTTCACCGGCTCAACCGGGGTTACGAGATCAGCGGGGCGCGCTGCTTTGGCTGCGTCTCGCCTGTCTTCGCGCTTGTGGGCGCGAATGAAATTGCGAAGATCATCAAGCCGTTTCGTGGAAAGCCCTGTCTGCATGAGGTGGGCTTTCTCATAGGCTTCGGCGCGGTCGATAACGCCTTGCTCGTATTCAGTGAGGCGATTGTTCATGCGTCGTCCTCCGGTTTCGCTACTCGCAACCGCCGACAATCGGAGCAGACACGTCCGATGCCGTTCTTGTTGCCCTTGTGTTTATGAAAATCACCGAATGGCCGAACACGTCCGCAATGCGAGCAAGCCTGCGCATCAAATTGGTCCGGTTGCGCCAGTCCGACGATCAACTGAGGGTTCACTTTCGCAATCTCCCAATCCAGGCGCTTGATCGAGAACCATCGGTCGTCGAGACCTATGGCGTCTTTTACCGCGTCGCAGACAAGATCGACGACATTGACTGCATCGCCGCGCATGTCGGGCTTTTGAACAAAAATCTCGATCCAGAATTGTTCTGATAGACCGGGATTCCGCGCATCGCGCTCTGGATTTTCAGTGTGAGAGCATCTCTGAAATCGCGCGAACGGCGGCGTTTGAAGATGTGGCCGCCTTGATGATTGGCAAATCCATAGATGAAATTCTTCGATGCCGCATACTCGAATGGAAGGGACACGCGGCAGACCCACGGTGAATCTATTTCGTCAGCCAATCCAACTCCAATGGATGATGCGTAGTTCTTACTGGTCTGCTCGCCAGATTTGATAGTTTCGCTTTTGCGTCTGCGGTTATAAACAACTGATTTTTGAGACCGCGTTGGATCTGCTCTGTTCCACTTGTTCTTGCGTTCCTGCGCTGCCCGCTCGCTACACTCGATGCAATATTTCTGATAGTTGCCGCGCTTGGCGACCGTTGTTCCGCATACCTGACATTGGATTTCCTGCGGGGTTTTGAATTTCCAATGGGCGCGCTTCGGTTTGTGCTGCTTACGCTTAACCGCAGTCTCGGGCACGTGCTGGATATTGACGATGGTTGTGTTAGTCATCCCTGCACCTTGATGAGTTCGATTTCGTATCCAAGCGCGCGGAAGTATCGTTCCAGATCAGCAATGGCCCGGACATTGTGGAGCGCAATGTTTTTCGCGCGCTTCTCGTTCTCGAACACATCCAGACTCACTTCCTGAACGGATTTTCCACGCTCATGTGCGCAATCAAATATGCTGTCGGTAAGCCAGTGGCCTGTGCGGGATTTGAGGACAGGCGTGCTCATCCGATGCTCCACCCGATCACCCGCACCAATGCGTGAATGGCGAAGGCAATCCACATGCCTATGAAGATGCCCTCCCACCGCCCGCGCCTCTCGGCCTCGCCGAGTGCGTTACCGGCAAGCAAGGTTATGCGATCAAGCATCTCGTCTGTCGCTGCCAGCACATCGCTAACTTTCGCGTAGCATCCCGGCATCACCTTTTCGTGCATCCGCAAGCCACCGATGCCGCCCTTGACCTGCATTTTGATCCGCTCGCTCATGTGATCACCCCCCGATGCTCAACGCGCTTCACAAGCTCATAGCCAGCGGCTTCATCAGATTCGCGGATCGCGCGGGCATGATCCAAAAAGACTCGTTGCGCCACTTCGCCCAACCCTTTCCATATCCACGCGCTTTCCGGGTCGACACGGCTAAATATAATCTCGGCCCGCCTCCGGTCGATTTCATCCGTGTCCGTCATTCCATCTCTCCGCATCCACGACCTACAGCGCCGGTATCACGCTCGTCAACGAAGTCTTTCCAGTGGACCCATCCTTTAGGGCAGTGAAAGCCCCACTCGCGGATGACAGGGCCAGTGAAGAAAAGCGTCCAGCACGGTTTGCCACTGCCTTGCGGGTGCGTCTTATCGAGCGCAATCCTATGCGCGGCAGTCGCGCGACGAAAAACAACGGACCCGCGAGAGCGCCAACGCTGCGCGTTCGGCACGATTTCGACATAGCCCCCGCTCAGAATGATCGAGCAGTTCCACCACGGATGATCGTGCAGCGCCCGGTCATCATCGCTGTGGCGAATGTGATGCAGGTAGATGTTGAAAAAACGATTGCGCGGGATGATCCACCAGCGACGAAGGTATGGATCATCCTTCGGGCCGATCACGAAATCAGGCGGACGCTTGAAGAACTTCATTCCACCCCCTCCCCGCCATGGCGCTCGATATAGTCCGGGAGCGGTGCATATCCGGCTCCAACGGATGCGCGCTCCCACATGCTTTCGTCGTTGATGCCGTCATAGACCGGGATCACGCGAACGCTGGTGCCCTTGTAGGTCTGACGGCCAACATCCACCGCGCCCGTCGCCTGCCGGAGCCGGATGCGCTTCGCTCGGTTCCAGAACCTGGTCGCCAGCGCATAGAGGCGGTTCCCGGTCCAGTCGCAAATCGCCGCAATCTTGATAGATATTCGGGTCATCTTCCCTCCCCATTGGATCAACGCCTAAGATACGCGGGCATATCGCGCAGTGGATCGAAGTCATCGGATTCATGGGCACCATGAGGCGATTTGACGGTCCAACGATGCTCGCCATCAGGCGACCCCTTGCCGCGCACCGCATCGCCTCTTTCTTTGTCGTCAGTCGGATGGGTGCCCTCACCCGCGGAAAACAGCGCGGCAGGGGAATTGTTGGGCGACGATGCGAGGGAGGAGGACGCCGCATCGCCGCCCGTTTCCGGCGGGGAGGAGGTCGCCGGATTGGGATTGGCACTGACGGCAGGACTCGAACCTGCATCCTCCGAACTAGAAAATCGGCGCTCATCCAGTTGAGCTACGTCAGCAATGCGCCGGTCTTCATCGCTACCCGTACCGGCAGAAGGTGTCCCGCCCAAGGCGGCGCAGGTTGCGCGCGTTTCTCCGCCCGGTCGCGATTCACCCGGTTCAGCGGTACGCGGCAACGTGCCATCCGCTTCGCCCTTCACCGTGGCCTCCGGTGTTGGATTGCGCCGGGTCAGTTTCCCGGCTTGAATGGCATCGGCCTCATCCGCGATGCGCAGCAAAGCAGCGGCGGCAGCCCGGAGCCGAGCCGTGTTGATCCGCGCCATCGGGAGCATCCGGCAATTCTCGGCAGTCGTGGCGCGTTCCAGCGCATCAAGGCTGCGGAGCAGGCTTTGGTTCGCGTCGGAAAGCATCTCCGCCGGTTCGCGCGCCTCGCGCTCCGCTGCAATGCCCTGTCCCGCGTCCGTGTTGTCAAATACGGGCCGATCATCATCGTCATCGCTCACGCCAGCGTGAGAATCCTCGACCTCGACAACCTTGGGCTGCGGCTTCCATTTGTAGTTTGCTGCGCCAGCATCCCCGGCCTTGTAGGCCCGGACGCGCTCACGCAGGTTCTCCCGCGTGATCTCGTATTTCTCGACCATATCGAGAAAGAGATTTTGCGCCGTCTCATCGAGCGAGCGCACCGCCTCATGCACGGATATGCCGAGGTTCATGCGCCGCCGTCCGGGGCGGAAAGTCTTTGCAAGGCTCTTGTAGTTCGTCAGCGTCTCCGGCGTCATGCCGGTTGCTTCGGCAGCGGTCCAGACGCGGGCCTCATCGAACTTTTCCAGCCCTTCAAGAAGCAAATCCCCCATGGTCCATGCCGCATTGCGATGATCCACCGCGCGCTCGACAAGCTCGCGGCACCAGCGGTCAAAGGCTTCATCATTCGTGAGTGGGCGGGTCTCGATCATTCCACACCCTCTTTTTCTGGTGCTGGCCCGTAAATGTCGGGCCGCAGGTCATAGCGGGAAATTCCGGTGAATTGCTCCACCTTCAGGGCGTGCTCAGCAGGAACGCGGTGCCACCGAGATATGGTGCCGGGCTTGACGCCAAGGTGCCGGGCAATCCGCGACATAAGCCCCCTCTCGCGCCGGAAAAGTTGCTGCAAAGTGCATCGACCAGCAACATAATCCGCGACGAACGCAGGCGAAGATGCTCTCTGGCGCACCACTCGCTTGGGTGCCGGGCGCTCCATTGCGTCCACAAATGCGCGGACATCCCCTTCAAGGGCGAACCATTCACGCGAGATGCGATGATGAGAAAGCTGCTTATGAGCGCGCCGCTCGTCAGCCTTCTTGCCCGGCAAAACGCCTATGAGATCACACTTTCTCGGATTGTGCGCCTGGATATTGTTCAGGCGCTTCTCAGGGTTCTGCGACCAGCCGATCTTTACCGCGCCGCTGCCGTCGCTGATTGCGTAGATGAAGCCTGTCACTGGCCGCCCTCCGCGACAGAAACATATTCTGCCATGAAGTCACGGACGCGCTTTGCCGTTTTCAGGCTGGGGCACCTTCCGTTGTTTTTCACATCGCCAACAAAGCTGGGGTCGCCGAGCGCCCGCCGTCCGAAGTCGGATTCGGTCATGCCCTGCGCCTCAATGAAGGCGGCTATGTCTTTGAGAAGTTCTTCAATCGGGTCCATGCCCGGAACAGTATAGGATGTTTCCTGCGCTTGCAATAGGGTTTGTCCTATTCACGAGAATTTTTGCAATAAGCCTCACTGTAGGATTTTTCCTATTGTCAGGAGATAGGAAACGCCCTATTATCCTTTCCGTAGCCGGTTGATCCGGCACAAGCCCGCCAGCCCCGGCTGCCTGCCCTCATAGGCGGCCGGAGCAAAGCGAAAGGGAGAAATGACGATGACAAGCGCTCTGCAAGCAATGCTCGGTGCAATGGGTGAGATGGGTCGCAAGACGCGCTCCGGGTACCACGTAACGCTCGGCAAGATGATCGAGGTTCTATCTACCGCTGTTGCCGACGATCCGGAAAGGCTTGTGGTGTTTGAGGATGGCCTTTCTCCCACGTATCCGCATAGCTATCGAGGTTATTACGCGGACCTCTCATTTGCGCCCGCAAGCGAGCCCGTGACGGTCAGCGAGATGCTTGCCAAATGCAAGGAGTCACTCGGCAAGACCTTCGAGGGATACAAGGGCGGCGACTTCTGCATGGGCGACGATACCCCGCTATGGGCTGCTCCTTACGGTTGCTGCGGTGACGCCATTGTCGGCTTTCGTCCGGAGGCAGATCGCCTTGTCATCATCACAAAGAGCGTGGACTAAAATGACCGATTATCTCCGCACCTTCATGGATAAGCAATTCGGCAGCCGGGGCAAAGCGAACGGAGGATTAGATATGACGACGCCGGTCCAGAAGATTCTCAATGCCAATGAGCGGGTCGCCGATCTCGCGCACGAGAGTGTCGCTCTCCGCAGTCAGCGTGATTTTGCGCGGCGCATGGCTGGCACGGGCTGGCTGACATCCGTTGCGCTTGGTGTCGCTCTCGCCTTTCTGCTTTCAGGTTGCGCGTCTGCCGAGCCTTATTACCCCGGTGCAAGCATGGATCGCGAAGACCTGTCACTTGCAGAGTTTCACCGCCCGGTCGTGGTGAGTTTCGCGCCGCAGGAAGATGTAGCGGCACGCTGCGACCGTCTGTCAGGCAATCGCGGCTCTCTCGCCTGCGCCTCTTTCGGCAAGGGCGTGTGCACCATTCACATAGCCCCGCCCACTTCCCATCGCGACGTCATGACCTACGCAAAGCTGCATCACGAGTTGATGCACTGCGCCCATGGCGATTGGCACAGGTAAGGAAAGCAGCATGAAAACCTACATGAAGCCCGTCTTTGACGAAGTGAACCGCGCCTTTGGCCTCGGCAGTTCAACGCGCGGCAACCCTGTGCTTGTCGCTGGCGAGCGGCGCGATGCTGCCCGCAGCGAGGCGGAGGCTCGTCACAAAATCCGCAAGCACGGGACGGCATTGAATTACACCGCCTACCTCACGCTTGAGCCGGGGCTTTTCGTTGGACCTGAAATCGACGTGGAGCTTGAAGTGACCGTTGTTTCGGATGGCGGAGAAATGCCGCGTGTCCAGGTCGATGCGGTCTGGCTGGATGCGTGGAAACGCGAGGCAGGGCGCACACACGAAGTCGGCGCGGTTGATTTGCTCGCTTCATCGAGCCGGGCTCTGAAGGCTCTTGGTGAAAGCATCAAGGCGCAGGCCGAGGCCGACGAAGGCTTCTGCGAGTGCGAAATCGAAAAGGCCGGGTGGATTTATCGCGGTCTTGGTGGAAATGATCCAGATGGGCATTGGGTTCGGGAGGGGGGCGGCATGAGCGCGCTCTACCGGCCTACGCCTGACGAGACGGTAATCGCCGCCCGCACCCCGGAGGAAGACAATGGCTGAGAAGAACGCATCCACGCGAATTTGGGCTTGCATGGAAGGCCCGATGGTCGGTCTGTTCGTCAGCGGCGGGGACTCCGTAGACTGGCCGGAATACGTCCGCGCCGACGTTGCCGACAAGCTGGTAGAGGCGCTGAAAGCCGCCGAGCAACAGCTTGACTACGGCCAAGTTGATGCAGCGCATCAGATCATCCTGCGCGCCCTCGCCTCTCTCCAGACAGGGGAGGAAGGGAAATGAGCGAACTGGCAATGGAGCTGCGCCGTACTCTTCCGGGAATTGGTGCTGAACATTTCGGAGGCGACAACCTCGCGATCTTCTTGGCCTCGCAGTTCGAGACCGGCGATGAGGACAATGAGCCGGACGAAAGCGGCACATGGGAGCAGCAGGCTATCGATAGGGCTGATGCCGTCATGGACGCGATCCACGCGCATTACGCTGATCGTATTCAAATCTTGGAGGCGGGTCTGGTTCATGCAGTTGAGATCGTCCGCGCCGCCCTCTCCAAAGCCGAGGGGAGGGAGTGATGGATAACCACGGCCTCCCCGAAGAATACGAAACCGACCAGAGCGACACCCCGTTTCTCGAAACGCCGCTTGGTGATCTCTGCCTCGCCGCTGCGCTTGCAGC
>CAZIWB010000065.1:0-38832 GCA_964542655.1 uncultured Cellvibrionaceae bacterium | reverse complement strand
GTTTGCGTTGAAGTTCTGGATGAGGAGAAAGTGAAATGAGCGAATCTACCACCCAGAGCGTCGTCGTGCCGGTTGAGCTGCTCGGTCGCATGAAGGCTCAGCTATGGACCGTGCCTATTCGCTCCGACGTGACGCTGGTTCGTGCCATGATAGACGAAGCCCTCGCAGCCGCCCCCGCCCCGTCATCGCTGGCGGGTGGGGAGGCGCTGGAGGTGTTCGCGGCCGAGACGACCGACGTGCAGTCTCGCTACGTCATCGTCCATCAACTTCGGGCTAGCGCGGACATTCAGGACGGCGCAACCAGGCGTGAAACCGGCTGGGCCACTACTTCCGACCGTGCCGAGTTGATGCGCCGCGCGGCTGACGCAATCGAACGCCTCGCCGCCCTATCCCCGGAAGCCCCAGCGCGGGAGGGGGTGGCTTGGTCCGACATCGCGACTGCACCGGAGGGTGTCGAGGTGTGGGGCTTCCGCCCTGCGCCTGAAGGAATGCCCGCGCTCTATGGCGTCATTGATCTGGTCCAGTTTGAGGAAGAGGCATGGTTTGACGCGAATGGCGATCAGGTCACGGCACCAACGCTCTGGGCTCCGACCAACAAGCCGTCCCATCCGATCACCGGCAAACCCGCCCTCACCCCCCGCCATGAAGCCCCAGACGACCGCCACGAACGCAACCTGACTGCCAGCAATGCCGAACTGCTCGAGAAGGCGCTGTCGCATCCACCGCTTGAAGCCCCAGCCGAGGGGGCGGGGGAGGTGCGCGAAGCCATTGTCACAGCGATTGCTTTTCTGAACCGCGACCAAGGGACGGATCGCCTCAATGATACCGTCACCGCCATTATGCCGATGCTGGTTCGCGCCGATGCTATTCTGCGAGGAGCGGTCTAATGGGAAGCGTTCATAGCGATCTGCATTCATGGGCCTGTAGAGCCCGCAGGCAGGGCCAGACGACTATCGAGATAGAGCTAGAAGTGGCTGACCGTGCCGCTGAGAAGATAGTTGAGCTGTCCAACCGCGTGATGGACTTGGAGCATGAACTCCGCGCCCGTTCGTCTGCGCCGGAAGCCCGGGAGGGGGAGGCGGTGGCGGGATTGACGGTCACGCTTGTTGGTGAGCCCTCGCCCATCCCCGGCGTCCCGTCCTTTGCAATCCGCAAGTGGAGCAATCACGGGCTGACTGCTGGCGAATACCGGCTCTACACCCACCCAGCCGCCCCGAGCGCCGACAAGCTACGGATCGCGGTCGAGGCGTTGGAGAAGATCAGCAACAAGACCTACGCGCGAGGGCAACACCGAACCATCGCAGCCAAAGCCCTAGCCGCCCTGAAAGCGGAGGGCGCGTGATGGAGATGGTACAAACCGCAATCATCTTCATTTGCGGCATCCTAAGCGTCGTGTGGAGCGCCCGCCAATCCCCCACCCCTGACGCCCTGAAGGGGGATGCGAAGTGAAGCGTGGTCGTCAGGCCGCACTCGCCCGAAAACTCGCGCGCATGACAGGGCAGTTGTCCGACATCGCATCCGAACTGCGTCCATACGCTCCTGAGGCCGCGCAAACGCTCAATGAGGCTGGATATGAGATCGCAACAATCTCACTTGGCCTCGACAGCCCGAGAAGCCCGCATGACTAACGCCCCCATCCCCCGAGAGACAGCCGACCATGCGGAACTGCTGGCGAGGTTGGCGAACGACATGCGCAAGTTCGAGCATCATGCGGTGGGATCGCTCAGGATCGACATGGACGAGGTGCGCAAGGTCATCGCAGCCTGCGACAGTCACGCCGCCCTCCTGTCCGAGATAGCGGCGCTGCGTGAGGAGCGGCGCAACATCGTGTCTCACGCGACCATGGGGACTACGGATGGCGAGGGTATGTCTCTCAACGACGTGTCCGTGGCGATCACGTGTGTTCGGAACGTATTGCACACCCGCGCCACCCAAGCCGAGCGCCAGCGCGACGAGGCCGTGGGGCTGCTGCGTCGATACCGTTCCGACTTACCGACCGAGGCGCTCGAAGACCTGACCGACGCCTTCCTCGCCAACCAGGGAGCCGAATGATGATCGAGATCATCGCTGCCATCTACTTGATCGGACTCGCCTTCACAGCGGGATGGGCCACGCAGCACACCGACTTCAATGCGGCCGTCATCGTCGGAGCGCTTTGGTTCCTGTTCTGGCCAGCGCGGCTCCTGAGGATTTTCCAATGATCGACCATAGCGCGCTCATCGAACGACTGGACTGCCTGAAACTGATGGAACTGATGCACCCGGCTGTCATCGCAGCGCGAGACGCAGGCTACCTGTTCAGCCTCTCGACGGACACCAAGACCGTTTCGCTCACCATCACGGTCAGCGATCCCCTCCCATCCGCTCCTAACCAAGCAAAGGAGGCTGGAGAGTGATGCATAGTTTTTGGTGGTCAGTTCTAGTCGCCATCGCGACGATTTTGCTCCTGTCGCTCGCAAAGCTAGTGTTTGGAGCCGGTATTACATGGATGATCGCAGTCTGCGGCTTATCGTTCTGCGTTGGAGCCTTGTGGGGAGCTAACGCTCAAACACCCACCACCGCTTCTTCCCAGACTCAGCGATAGCTACAACCGCGTCTTTCTGGATATTGCATACGCGAAGATCAGCGTCACCACGGACAATAGCCTGGCCTAGATGAGCTACCGTGGTGGCGCTAGACATATCCCCGACGGTGCTTTCGCATGGCCTCCGAAGGCTATCCGGGATGCTAATTACGCTTGGAGCGCACGCGTTCAAGCTCGGCAGCGAAACCATCAGGCAGCCGATCATTAGCACCCGGGATTTGTTCAACCTCATGTTCCTTGGCCTTCTGTTCGTTTCGGATAATGGGTGCTTGCTCTGCAACACGGTCTAGCGCTTTTCCGGTTGTCTTGGCGACTACAGCGTCACGCTTCTGCGATTGTGCACCGTGTAAACACGTGGACAGGCTGAAGCCCAGCAAGCACAGGATGATGACTGCGGCAAAAATGGTGAGGGTGCGGCGAGCGAATGGGGTGAGGATCATCACAATCCGCCGTGAACTTCGATAATCGGTTCCGTCGATTTCATTTCGCGCTCCTTGATGATGCGGCACTATATATGCATAATCTCTCCGCGTCGATATTGGCGCGTCTTAGCCTCTGGGGAGGCCGGAGATTGAAATATGGAAAGCCAAGTTAATCCTGAACGCGTTGGTTTGAACGTTGAGTACCGCGTTCGTGAAGTCAAACGATTCATCGTGACACGCTACGAGCATGAGGTTTTTGATTCTGGCATGGAAACCGGATCGACCGGAAGCCAGCAACTAACCGGAGAATATCCGAACTGGGATACTGCTTACGCAGTTGGATATGCTCTCTGCAAGGCGGAACACGACCGTCTTGGGTATGGAGTTGGCGACGTGAGGATTCAATATCCTGTTGAAACTCCTCCCGGCACCGAACTTCTCATGGACCCAAACCATCATTCGGCGGAAGAGATTCGGGCTGCCGGTCGCTGCTTCGTTAACAGCGAAGGCGAAATCGAGTCGCTCCATGAGAACGATGTTGTTGATGGTACGTTTGTTCACCCATAACGATCTTTAACTCGCGTAAAGAGCGGCCTCTGACTCCCTGCGACGAACGAGGCCGTTCATTACCTTTTCGTCGTTCTTGTTCCATCGCGCGAACTCAGCCTTCGCCCCGACATAATCACCCGCCAGATGCTTCTTAAGCAGCGTGGACGATTTAAACGCCGCCAAGCCCACATTGTAGGCGAAAGACACCATAGCGTCGATCTGACCTTGCGTGGACGGTCCAGCCGCCTCACGAACGCCAGATGCGAACTTCTCAATGTCCTGAGCGAACTTTGTATCCGCCTGATCACGCGACCATACCATTCCGAGCTGGATTGGACGGCCATTCAAATCCGACGTTGAGCCCCAACCAATGGTGATCGGAAGGCCATTCTTAGAACCAGGGTCCTTGTAGGCATTCGCCTTGAACGATTCGAACGAGTGGATCAGGTCTATTGCAGCTTGACTGACGGTGGCCGTCTCAGGCGCATTCAGAGCGCGGTTGATGCGGTCAACGTCCTGCTGAGTGAGCCCTGATCCCTTGATGATGCGGATGGCGTCGAAAAGAGCCTTGGACATTATGCTTGCTCTTTAGTCTGGTTCATGATGTTGTGCTATTAGGCAATGCCTAGATGGCCTCCGCATGGGGTTGGGTAAATGCGAGCGGAGCCTCCTTAGGGCGACCGCAAGTGACTGGTGGAAATGGATTCCGGTTAGCTTGCATCACTTCCCCTTCACAGCCTTAACCGCCTCTTCAGCAGCCTTGAAGCCATACACGCCGCCAACAAGCGCGCCAATGGCCCACATAGCCGTTGCGCCGTCTGCACCGCTGGTGGACTTCACCGCGACGATAACGCAGCTAACGGACGCAGCCAGAGCGGTCATGAAGATTGCCAGGGGACGGGCAACCTTCCCTAAGAACTCTGCGAACGCGTCCATCACTGACCCTTCTCCTGCCTGCGTTCAATGCGACTTAGAAGCTCAATCGTCTGCTTGCCTTGCTCTTCGACACGGATGAGACGTTCGATAACGGGGCCTTCGACTGCGCGAATCCGCACCTCATGGTCATCGACGCGCCGAGCGGTCTGCATATTCTCCGCCTTCTCGATCCCGTACATGAGGATGATGCTGGCTACGCCGATAAGAATAGGGAAGTTAATGGTCCAATCCCCCTTAATCTGAGGAAAAGTCATGACGTCATCTGCCACGCGGTACGGAACCAAGGCAGGCGGTTCCCCGATCGTCTTTGATCCCGAATGTACTGGAAGTTCCGCAGACTGTTGCGGCTCGCGCCAAATCCGATCAACGCAAGCTGCACCGTCCCCAGAATCCGTCCCGTGTCGATTAGAGGATTGATTAGCCATGCGTTGGTTCCCGCAAAGACGGCGTAAACGATAGAACTAGTTACTATCAGAATTTGCAACCATACAACACCGTCTTGCCACTCACGGTTGAGTTCCTGACGCATTCCAATCATGGAGATCATCAGGAACAGGTCAATGATCCACAGGAGCGTCAGATGACCCATACCTCCAACAATGAAGTTGGCGACCAATCCGGCCAGCATAAGCATAGACCACTTCATAGAGGACTTGCTTAGGGCCGACAGAAGCACGCACGCTCCTGAGGCCAGAAAGATCGCCAACAACATAGGCTAGCCCCTATCGCGGATCATTGGTCGGAGGGCAGATACAATCCACCTTCTTGCATACCGGGCAGGCTGGCTTCGGGGTTCCGGGACCACCACCATCAGCGGCCTTAACGGGTTTCATGTTCTTGATCATTTTTAACCTATTTTTTGAAGTGAGGATTCATGTAATCGTTATCGTAGCAGCTTAGAATCTTACCATAACCTGACCAGTAGCCGTTCTATATACATCACCAACAGCAAGACCAGCAGTAATTGCAGCAGCATTATCAGCGTGAACGGGAAGATTTGTTAGCCTAGCCGAATTGGCAAAAAGTTTAAGCCATGGTTGCGCAATCGAACCTAGATTTTGTGTATTTGCGGTTTCGGGCCTAAGCGTTCCATCGCTCGCAATGCGAAGTCTGAAAGCTCCGTTTGCCTTGAATAGCATTTGGTTGGAACCGCCTGCATATTCAATTCGACCGTCTGTTGGTAGAGTAGCTGTTCCAAAGTTTATTCCTGTCGTCCCGCCTGTTGGAGATTCAAGGGACAACGCAATCGGACCATCGCCTTCAATAAGAAGGCCGTTTTCTTGAGCTGGCGATGCTCCCGATCCAACACCTGATCTAACATGGAAATTAGATCGCTCGGTTCCAATCGGGATATTTACACCAACACGTCCGGTGGTGAAGTCGCCGGACATAAGCGGTCTGCGCGTAGTAATGTCAGCATTACCAAGCACAAATTTATTTTGTAGGGACCCGCCAAATGCAGCACCTGCCCGCGTTCCGAGAAGAACCGAACCCGTCGTGATCTCAACGCCATCACCGCAGAGATAGCCAACGCCAACCGAATTTGACGCAGTTTTGGCGCTTCTCATCGCCCCCCAGCCAACGCCAGTTGCCTGATTGGATGCGTTGGCCACGAACAGAGCCCTACCGCCCACAGCCGTGTTGTTGCTGCCAAAAACAATGTTTCGGCCGCTTAGAGGGCCAAGGAAGGAGTTGTCGCTACCCTCCCAGAGCATCACACCAGCTTGATAGCCAAGACTAACGTTATTAACGCCTCGCGTCATATGGCACAAAGCGTCTCGGCCTACGGCGGTATTTGCCGTAACCTGGGTTCTGTCGGTGGCATAGTTGGCGTAGTTGTAGATTTGCAGGCCAATGCCGGGGAACAGGGCCTCTAGCTCATTGTTCCCGGGGGTCCATAGGTTCGGCGGAATCGTCCGGTAAAAGTCGTGATTGGTGTCGATTAGATATTGACGATCTGGGGCCGCCAGCCAGACCATGGTCTCAGTGCCAAGAGCTGTGTTGCGATCAGATAGATACGCAAACATCATGGCGTCAGCACCGAATGCATCAGTGAACGACCACTCATTAGCTCTGACGCCAATATTCGATCCGAACGCTGTCGTGTTCTCACACCGACTTGCGCTCTGGAGAGCGGACCTTTGGCTCACGACGGTATTGAAAATACTGGCTAGGTCAGTTCTTCCGGGTGGGGCGTAAGGCGGATATTCAGGAGAAACACTTGCCCCGCGACGAGTCGCATGGAACCAGCTGTCGGGCGTAGACCAGATGCTTTCACGCTCCACATTGAAATCAAGCCTATAGCCACCGAGTTCGACATCGGACCATTTCAGCTTGCCAGAGCCATACGGCATGAAGAGCGGATCATCAGCGCCAGATGATTGATCTCCGAAGTAATACACCTTTGACGCTGTGAGGGGCGCTACGACATTAGCCGTTCCTGATGCGATCAATGCACCCCTGTCATCAGCCACGCCGTTCCCAACGCCGCCAAAAACCTCAGGAGGGGGGGAATAAACCACCTCTGATTCAATGCGGAATTCCTCTTTGAGAATGTTTCCACCGTCCGTATCGGCTTTGTTCACGAGTAGCGGAGGGATCGAGGCGGCAGAAGCGGCAGCGGCAGTAGCGGCGTCCTCAGCAGCTTGTGCGGCAGCCTCAGCATCAGCTACAGCCTGGTTCAGTTCCGCAAGAATCACAGCAGAAGCCGCGCCAACGTTTCCGCCTTCAATCGAAACAGAGACGCATTGACCGCTAAGGGACACCTCTACATCGCCGCAGTCCGTGCCGCAGGAAACATCATTCAGGCCAAGCACAACGAATGGGCCGCCAAGGAGCCAATCGTTCAGACCAGTCTGGTCTATAACTACAATATCGTAATTTAGCAGCTCCATCTCGGTGTCTGGAGTTGCGCTATCGAGAAGCGCAATGTCGGCCATCAAGATGGTAACGACCATCGAGTCACCAACAATCGACCATACAGAGCCGTTGATGGTAGGGGTCATGCCAATCGTCAGCAGAGTAGTCGCGCCAAGGCGAATCGTCATCGTTGGCTGGAGCCCTGAAAACGAAAATTTGCGACTGCTAGGGGTGTAGGTGATACGAAGATCGCCATTACGACGGGCTTCGATTTTGGTTCCGCAGCAGCTCATGTTAAAATCGTTCCATGAAAATCATTGTCGTGTTGCTATTCATTGCATCACCCTTTGCAGGGCCGCGCTGGGGACCGGCGCTGATGATTGGGCTTGCTGGACTGCTGGTGTATCTGTGCGAGAGAGACCTAGAACGTGCTGAACAGCGGCTTCGTGATATGGAATCAAAGATGGGTTCCGCCGAGCCTGATCCGCAAGCTGACGCACAATCTCGCTGGCTGCGCGAGAGTCAGTTGCTCGATACAAGGCATTCAGGGCGGCTATGCCGGGGCGAGAGTAAACCACCGCGCCGGTCGCAATCATTCCCGCAAGACCAGGATTGACCAAGGCCAATCCGCCCGTGCTAAGAGCGCCAGCAGCACCAGCCAGAAGGTTCTTCTGGGCCGTGCCGGAGTCCGGGACGGTAGAGGGAAGCACAGTGCGCGCGTCGGTCGCCAGACCCTGAAGCAGGGCATTTTCGTTGGCGATGGCCCCGATGTTGGACGAGTTGACGACGGCCTGAGAGATTTCCCCCGGCGTCGGCGTTCCCGAGCGCGAGAATCCAGCAGAACCCGTAACGGCCCGCTCGATGATCTTGTTGGTCGCCCACCCACGGTTTAGCGCAGAGATAGCCTCGGCTTCTTCTGGGTGCTGACGGGCGATCAGGTTGCGGGCAATATCTCGCGCCTCGTCTAGGAACTCAGCAAGATCATTGTCCGCAAGTGTCGATGTCGGGCGGCTCGCTCGCTCAGACTGCTCTCTCAGCGCGGTTTCAATGCGCTTGAAGTTTGCGCCAGACAGGCCGCCGTTCGCGTCGAACTCGTTGATGAACTTGTCGTTCAGGATGCGCTCAAGACGACCGGCGTTGGAGTCGTCAAGCGTCTGCGCGGCGCGCCGCGTCAGGTCTGCTAGCTCCGTATAAAGCGCAGGGTCCGCCTGCGCCGAAACGCGCGAGGTTACGTCGTCGTATCGGTCGCCAAGCACACGACGAACGGCCTGAGAAACCTGGTAACCCGTTCTGGCGTTGCGGGGCAGTTGCTCACCAATGTAGCCAAGCGCCTCATTCCCCGCCGCGCGAACCATGTCCTCATTCTGACCGCGACGGACGCTCGCCATCAGGGGGTTGAATCCGCCCGCCACGTCCTCGACGTTTCGGATGAACTCTCCAGCAAACGGGGTTTCCGAAACCATCTGCCCCGGCGTCAGGCGGACGCCCTGACGCGACAGGCGACGTGCAGCGCCGCCACCCTCGCCAGCGCGCCCAAGGCGGTTAATCCCGGCCTGACCCAGCGCGCCGATACCCGCGCCCGCGACCGTGCTGATAGCCGCACCCGGAGCGCGTTCGATCAGGTTTCCTTCGCCGTAGCCGATACCGGATGCCAGGCCAGTGGCCGCACCGACTTGTGCCGCCCTGCCCGTCGCCTGAGCGCCCTGTGCTGCGCCGACATACCGCCCCGCCTGCAACATCCCCGGCGCAGCCAAGCCGCCCGCGAACTGCAACGCAAAGTTCTCGACCGGACGTTCCGCTGCGTATTGAGCCTGTGCATCGCGCATAGCGTCGCGCGCAGCCTGAGCCGCGATGTCAGAGCCGTAGCGAACTTCCTGACCGGCGATGCGGCGACCAGCGTTTTCGACGGCCTGAATACCGCGCTGCGCCTCGGCGTTGATGTCCGTCAGGAACCCATAGGTCGCGCCGAGGCCAAGCGCCCGCAGGCGGTCGGGCACGGCCTCAGCGCCCGCCCGAGCGTCACGGATAGCCGCCTGATATTCCGGCGAAGCCTCTCGCTCGACGCGCGCTTCTCGATCCGCCTGCGACCGGCGCTGACCGGCCCAATACTCGTCCCAATCACCCATGTCGCGACCGCCGAGGACAGCGCGACCGTTGATGTTATGGACGCCTTGATCGACTTCGATTTCAATAGGCCCGTCAGGAACCCATTGGCCGCCACGAAGGACTACACGCTCGCCGGTTTGCGGGTTAGTGGCCGTAGCGCCTTCTTGTGGGGCGGCTTGTTGCTGGCCTTGCGGCATACCGACAAGCTGAACGTCGTCCTGCGCTGGAGCGTCCAGGTTAAAGAACAGGTGATCGCCAATCGCGCGCCCTGTGCCGTTGTCCCATGACGGACGCGCACGGCCCAGCGCCTGTTGAGCGCGGGGGGCGTAGAAGTGAGACGCGCCGCCCGTAATGTCCTCCCCAGCCAGGGCGCGTTGGGCGATGGCTGCGGCCTGCTGGTATTCAGGCGAGTTGGGCGAGATAGCCATCAGGCGCTGTGTCGTCTCGGGGTTGCCCCACGGCTCGAACTGCGACGGCTGCAAAACCACCTCAGACGGCGACAGGCCGCGTTGACGCGCGCGGTTAGCGATGACGCCGCCAACGGCCAACATGCCCTGCTCGCCCTGATTTCCGGCTTCGCCGATCAGCGTCCTCGCTACGGCGTCAACGTCGTTCTGAAACCTGATCTGCGGACGTTGCTGGCGAGGCGACTGGCGACGCGGCGCGCTTTGTGTCGCGCCCATCGGAACCCACTGACCGCCACGCAGCACAGCGCGTTCGCCGGTCTGCGGATTGGTTGCGGTTTGACCTTCAGCCATTCAAATCAGTCCAGAACAAAGCCGGTGGGGGGAGGGGGAATCTGAGCGCTAGCCGCGCCGCCACCAGAACCACCACCGATATATTGACCGCTTTCTAGCGCACCAACGCGACCCTCTTTGAACTTGATGGCCCGTTCGTTGAGGTCGGAAATTCGCTTGATCTGGCGGCGAACCACGTTCTCATCGTTGATATTGGAGATAAGCTCATTCCAAGCTCTTTGAGCATCGCCCTCAGTCTGAACGCCGCTGTTCAGGCGAAGGCTGTCGTTGCGAAGCCGCTCAAGGGTAGAGCGGAACTCGGCGAAATTAGTGCTGTTCGGGCTGGAAATGCCGAGACGGTTCAGGGCTTGGGATTGAATGTTCGCCACGGGACCCAAGTTAAGCTCACCGCTTTGCAGCATCTGATCAAAGCGACCAAGCTCATTGTTGATCGAGCTAGCCGTTTCGATCTCTTGCAGATAGCCCTCAAGCTGGCGCGATTGCTGCGCCGATAACGGTCGCGCTTCTTGGCGAGAGCGATCAAAGCCAAGGCGTTCTTGGAACTGCGCCTGATCTTGGCCAAGCTTTTCATAATCCAGACCAAGGCGAGCCTGCGCCTGCGCCGCATCCTGTTCGATCCGGCCAATCTGAGCCTGCTCCGCATAGGAAGGGCCACGCGTGCCAAGCGTGCGAACTCCAGACAAGGGACCCGCTTGAACTAGATCGTTCCCGAACTCAAGAACACGAGGGGCCTCAACCTGCTGGCCGGTTCCAAACACGGACGAGATACCGCCTGCGCCTGTCGTGGTTGGACGGTACTGATAACCAAGGCTTTCTCCCAGCTCTTTGGGAGCGCTGCGAAAAGCGAGAAGGGCTTGCGGACCAAGGGCACGCGCGATGCGCTCATTCTCTTGAGATGCGGCCAACGCCTGAGGGCGATCAGCCTCCATCTGGAGCCGCGCGCGCTCCTGATCCAGCGCGCCCGTGATGTTTGGAGCAAATGCACGACCAAGCACGTTCAGAGCCGACACACGACCACGTTGAGCCGGAGCTTGCGGCCCAGACTGCATTTCCTGTCGCGACTGCATTTGAGCGCCTGCATCAGCCGGGAAGTACATACCCTGAGGTGACTCAACATATCCGTTCGGAGCAGCTGCAAACATTTGCTCATCAAGGGCGTCGGCCATTTCAGGCTGTTGGGCCTGCTGGGACAACAGCGCTAGGAATTGCCTCTGTTGCTCCGGGTTCCGCCCCATGAGACCAATGGCGGCAGACGGCATGGAAAACAGATTAGCCACCTTTAGAAGCTCCCTGTCACTTTGGCATTAAACCCGCTAGAAGTTCCCTTATTCAGGCCCGTCATGTTGCCAGTTGTATTTGTGGTGCCCCAGTTTCCAAGCAGGCCAAGGCCGGAAAGGTAAGTCTGTAGCGCGTTCTGATCGAATTGCTGGCCCGCTGCATTTTCACCCATGGCCGCCTGTAGCGCAGTGTTGTAGCCCTGCGCGCGAGAAGCTGCTTCTGCGTCGGCAAAGCCGCGAGCAGTTTCGCCGCGCAACAAGCCCCAGCCGGTTCCTCCGAATGCACCCGCTGCCGCTGCTTGAGCGTCGTTCTGATTAGCCGCAATATCGCCCGAACGACGAATGCCTGCGCTGATCGTGTCCTGCATGGGGTTCAAATAGCCTTGAACATCCGCGCCGGTCGTTCGATTGAATCCACCCATCATACCAAGAGCCGAGTTTAGACCCGTTTGGGTCATATCCAAGAACTGCTGGTTTGGATTGAACGTCGATGTCTGATTGGTGTTTTGAACCGTCTCCTGACGAGACTTTTCTTTACTACCGCCGAGCGAGAAGCCCATTTTATAAGTCCTTCGCGCAGACAGAGGCGATTGGATTAAATCCGTATCTTGACATTACACGATCCCAGCCTTTTCTACCAGCCGTTGTCATCCTTTTGCACCCGCGCTCAGAAGCGAATGCAACAGCCTTTGGAAGCATGACCTCGGTTATCTCTTCCATATCGCCTCCGCATAGCCAAAGGTGCAAAACTTTCATCTTTGGAAAGACAATGATCTCAGAAACGGCAGCTGACTTTTCGCCAAGCCAGAGCTGAGCATCACCCTCATCCACCATTCGCTCAACATCAGAAATGTCATGCGTGGCTTGATGCTCCAGGGCATCAGAGATGTGATCCTGCCACCTCACGGAATGGCCTGAGGCGTTAGAACCCCTGCAATCAGATAGACGCGCCAAGGTGATCCATCGTCATTCAGGATCGTAAAGTAGGGTTGAGCCTCGTCCTTCTTGATGTTCTTTAGATCATCTTGACGGACTTGCGTTCTGAACTGGGCCTCGTTCATCACATCATACGACGGAGATGGCTGAATGGGAGCGATCATCGACGACCTCCTGACTGTGCGTCGAACCGGAAAACACCCACGCGGAAATCAATATCGGGATCGCCCACGTATTCGATTTCCATTTGACGTGCGGTAATGCGCAAATCAGACGGACTGGTTGCATCGAATGGACCATAGGTCGTCATCGGACCATTGGGCCATTGGCGCGCATAGAAGTTGACCTTGACCGATCCAGAGGTTCGCTCGTCGGGAATGAATCGTTTGAGCATGATCACATTGTCTCCATCGCCAAGTTCAAGCGGTCCAGTTCGCATGGTTGGGCTGCGCTCATCTCGGAAGTTGGCAACCTCATGGTCATAAACGATACCCTCAGAGCTAACCATGATGGGGTATTGCAGGACTCCGTTCGATCCAGTTCCCGCCGTGCGATCAAGAGTTCCGTAATACCAAATCCCCTCCATGTAGTTGAAAGCGACGTATCGGTTAACCTCCAGCGAGTCGCCAGACGGATAAAGCCACCACACCTCATTAAAGTCGGCATTCAGGACCGCACAGATTTTAGAAACCTGGGAGTCGTTGATGTCTGAGAATACGTAGTCCTGCACCTCACACGATAGCGGCGTCACAAAGCCGTTGTACTGGAAGAAGCCATTGCGACCCATCCAGAAAGCTGCCGATTGTGTGACAGCGCAGGCTTGGCGAGAAACGACGCCACATCCCGACCCTACGCGGGCAAAGGTGTAGACAAATGGCGGCCCAACATAGGACGCTCTGAACGCCCCCTCATCCGTCAGAACTAGAACCCCGTCACTGACCCTCTTTCCAAGCATTATCCGGCCTTGCGTTTGCAAGGTTTGATCTCGGGCCTGGTTAGTCGCGGTCGGCGTCCAGTCGGTGTTGTTTTGCAGTCCGGACCATTTGATATAGCGAGGATTAATGCCCGTTCCGTCATCTGCGCCAAGGGCCATTAGGATGCCCTCCTGCGTAGTGACAAGAGCATAGGCCTCTGGGGAGCCCGCAATTACGGCAGCGGGAACAACCGTGTTTAGCGTCCACTCATAAAGCTTGCTGTCAGTATCCATCACCCCGACGAGGTTCTCGCCGAAGGTGTCCAGCGTCCATGAAGAGGCGGGAAGGACATTCGTAGAGTCGGGACGAGGGGTTCCGTAGATGCCAGTTCCATATAGGCCGGTTCCATAGCCGCCACCCGCCACGGCATTTTGAGCCCCCGGAACAAATCCCGTTGGCGTGATATCATGAAGCGCCCCGCCGCGCGTCATGGCGTAGAGGTTCGTGTGGGTTCCGACACCGATCCAAGCTTGTCCGTCGTTGTCACCCCACGTAATCGCCGCACGAGCCACGCCAGACAGAAGCTCTGCGGAACGCGAGCGCCACCCCCCAATGGGCTGAGCCACGCCCTGATACCAGCGGATCAGATCGCCCGTGCGATATCGTCCCTTGGAGCTATAATCAGTTCCTAGGGAGTAAAATCCGGGTTGAGGCGTAACGGGAATGAACATGTCAGAGTGGGTCACGCGTCAAAGTAACAGAGATATTCGGCGTATAGACGATTGCGCCATTTGCAGTGTCGGTCACGCGCCATCTGAAAACAGCATTCCGAATCTCTTCTGGAGCCATAGCAGTTGCTTCAAAACGAGATGAAGGCTGCGTTGGGTTCTGAGCCGAAATCGAGTCTCCAGACACCTTTTCAATCAGATACGCGTAACTTCCCGATCCATTGAAAACGCTCACTGATACAACCACACTCACGACCGTGGAGGTGTTTCCCGTGTTGTCTATCGATGATGGTGACGCCAGAGCGCTAAATGTCGCCCCAGCAACCATCATGCAAAGAACGCCGCTCACGCAACCACGACGCCGCTGATTGACCATTTGTTGGTCGAATTACATGTGATGGTCGCCTTTCCATAAGCACCGATCATGCAGTTTTTATTCACGTTTGCACCATCTAGCGTCAGCGTCACGCCAGCGCCACGGGCAACCGTAATGGTCCCGGCTCCCTCATTTTTGAAAGGAATTGCCATGCCGACGCTTAGACCTGGGGCAATCGTTACCGTGTTGTTTCCTGAGGCTAGAACCTGAAATGCGCCAGCATCAGCGCTGGTAAGCGTTTTAGTCCCGCCTGGAGCAAGCACTACAGGGGGGCAGCCCTTAAACCCGGCTTCGGCAGGTGAGGCCGAGGCGATTACGGGGAGGTTAATGTTCCCCGTTGCCGTACCGCCAGCTTTGGGAAGGGCTCCGTTAGCCACTACTTCTGTCGCGTTCCCCTGCGTCGCAAGCGCATTGATGTCTACGTAGGTTTCACCACCACGGCTGTTAAGCGTCCCGCCCCAGGTATCGGCAGAAGCTCCAACGGTAGGAAAGCTGTTCTGAATAGTCGGCGTAACGGGCATTAGAAAATTCTTCCTGCTCGAATATCAAAGCGGCGACGAGAACCGAGGATCGTCACATCATCAGCGCGCACCTTGGTGTTGAACGAAACGCGAGGGTCGTCGTGGTTGGCAGCATTAATCGCTGCGTAGAACGGAGAGCCCCAATCCTGATCCGCATCGATCAGCCACGCCTTGCCCCACTTAAGGGCTCCGCAAAGGTAGATGTCTGGGTGGCGCTTTAGGACCCAATTAGTCTTGTTCGTAGCCGATAGCGGGCAGAACGGATCAATGTAAACCAACGTGCCGGAGAGCGATTCATCCGTTACCGGCCAGAAATACAGGCGATCATTCTGGATCGTATAGAAGCGAGGTCGGCCACCACGCGCAGAATCTCCAATCGTAGACCAAGTTTCAGGAGCTACGTATTCTAGATCACGCGTTTGATCCGAGCCATCATCGCTGACCTTTACCGCTTGAATTGACCCGGCCGAGCAGGGGATTCCTGCCCTAGAGCTTGAAATAGTGAACGGAACCGCATCCGTAGTCTGGCGAGTTCGCAGCAATCTGCGCATCTCAGATTCAGCCAGTTGGATGAAGGCCGGAATTTGGACTTCAACATCAGGCCGATCCCAAAGGAAAGACCGAACCTGAGCTTTAAGCTGGTCGTAATTGTCAAACATCAGCCTGAACCTTGCGAGGGCGTCCGGGGCCACGCTTCACAGGCGAACCTCCACCTTCACGCCCATCGTTGTCATGATCGAACTTAACGGGATCAGCGCCATTGAACTTGCTCGGTGCATCATACCAGCCAGCAGGAATCTCTTCGCCCTTGCGATAAAGGCGGGGTTCTTCACCTCTAAACTTCCAGATGTCCCACTCAGCAATCACACCAGTCTCCACGAAAGAGGTTGGGGCGACCCGAAAGCCGCCCCTTCCATTTAGGTCAGACGCGTCAGGCCGAGCCGAGCAAGCTCAGCGACGATCTGGGCGGTAGTCGCGCCAGTAGCCAGAACGTTCTGAGCAACCGGAGCAGCACCATAGAAGCTGATCTTGTCATCAGTCGATTGACCCAGAGTGTTGCCATCCGGGTTTTTACGCGAAAGTTGGTTGAGAGCCATTTCTCAATTCTCCTTAGGGGATCGGACGAGACAGCGCCTTAACGGCGAAGTCAGGGTAAAGCATGCCATAGACCGGCAGAACGTCGAGACGCGAAATCCACGTATCGTTGGTGACATCGAAGCCGCGCAGGAAGCGCATCGAAACACCATCCAGGCTTTCACGAGCCGCCATATCCATGCCGCGAGGCATTTCCAGATCGACGGTGCCAAAGGTGATAGCGTCTCGATGCATATATACGCCTTGGTCGTAGTTCTGGCTGGCCGTGGTGACGAAGGTCAATGGAGCGTTGTCTGCCGGGACAGCGCTGACGTTTTGTTTCGCACCCGTAGTGACGATGGGCGGCGAAATGGTGATCGAGGTTGCCGGGGTAGCGTTCGAATCCAGAACCGTGAACTGGCGCAGTTTGCCAGTCTGGGCCTTGGTTTCCGGGTTGACTTCAAAGACGCCGGGCATGGTGAAGACCGTGCCAGCAGCAATGGCGCCAGTGCCGGTATCGACGATCAGGGCTTGGTTTTCGCCCGGCTTGTTCTGGTCGGGAGCGATTTGGTTCACGCCGTTGACCAAATAGCCA
Organism: uncultured Cellvibrionaceae bacterium; assembly: GCA_964542655.1. Lineage (GTDB taxonomy): Bacteria > Pseudomonadota > Gammaproteobacteria > Pseudomonadales > Cellvibrionaceae > Cellvibrio. Next base: position 22,198 of record CAZIWB010000065.1, on the reverse strand, counting down.
GCGCCTGCGCCAGCGAAGAAGCGCGGAACGGTGGTCGAGGTATACCAATCGAAGCCAGCCGCGCGGCCCATGCGACCATTGCGGTACTGTTTGCCAATCTCGGCTTGGTTGTTGAACAGTGTCGAGGTGCCATCAACGACATCGACTTCCTGCGTGGTGTTGATCAGGCCGAAGCGGTCCGTGCTGGGAGCAAGGTGGTCGGTCAGCTTAGCGCCAGCATCCAAAGCCTGACGCAAGCTCAGAGCGCCCGCGTTGACCACAGCATTAGGAATGCGCGGTAGAGCGTAGTTCCACACATCCTGTTCGATGGCGGCGGCCAGACGCTTGACGCTCGGCTGGATGTAACGATCCGAGAACCGATCCAGATCAAGAGTCAGTTCGCGGCTGTCAAACTCAAGGTCAACGCCGACCTGACCGCCAACGGTGACGGGGATCGTTTCTTCGTAGACGTTCTGGGTTTGTGCCACGCGACCGCGACGAACGGTAAACTGGTTAGGCTTACGAACGTTGATGGTCTCACCAATCTTAGCACCCGCTTTCGCGAACTGATCGGTAAAGTCCCGGTTGGTGTTGCTGATCAGGTTCAGTTCATTGTGGAGAACACGCAGGGATTCCCGCGTGATAATCCGAGAATTAAGCAAGGAGTTGGGCAAAAATGCCTCCTATGGAGAGTGAGGGTTAGTGTCGCTTAGCGACCTGTTCGTTCCGACGACGGGTCCAGTCATCCATGGACAGCTCGTCACTCAAACCTGCCGCTGGTGCTGCCGATCTGGCTACACGCGGCGGCGTATTTTTCGTGGCGTCCTTGGCCTTATTGACCGTTGCCGTTTTCCGTTGGGCTTCCTTTAGCCGGAAGAGTTCATGAGCCATTTTCACAACGCCTGGAGACATAAACGCAGCACCGTCTTTTTCTTCGGTGATGCCATATCCGTCCATTGCGAACTTGGCCAGCTTGCTCCCCAGTTCAGGACCCCATCCGGGAATGTCTCGCGCCAGGATTGCTTGGCCTTGTTCAAGCTGCTTGGTCTGGATTTCAGACTGCTGCTTGAGGACCCCCTCTCGCATGGCCTTCGACTTGCCTTCCGCTTCAGCAACCTTCTGAGGCAGAGAGGTTAGTTCTCTAACAAGTTTGTTGTACCGATCACCTCCGTCCTGACGATCCAGTTGCTGGATATGATTCCAGTCTGCATCGCTAAGTTCGTTGATTGCGGAAAGTCGGTCTTTAACCGCCTTGGCCTCAACCGCCGCTTGAAGGCTCTCTTCGGAAGCCAGATCGAAGGCTTTAACGCGATCCTCAAACCGCGCGACTTCCTGCGAGTGAACTTGGGTCTTACGGGTGTAATCGTCCTGGCGAAGAAGGTCGTCCTTCAGCGCCTTGGGGATTTTGTACCGCTTATCGCCGCGCTCAACTTCCTCATACTCGGTATCGTCATCGTCACCGCTAGGATTCTCTTCGTCTTCGCTATTGTCGGCGTCGCCTTCGAGTTGATCATCAGTGTTGTCTAGCTGATCGGTTTCGACTTCCGCAGAAGTATCGATTTCACCGGAATCGGTGTCGTCAAAATCTGCAAGATTGGTCGCATCAGACATGATTTACCTTCTTAGCCCCTGTTGTTAGAAAAATAAAGCCTCTTATCCTGCATATGCGCGCGGGGTTTGAGCGGGTTGGCGCGCTTCAAGTGACAGGCGCATGCGGTCGGTTTCGGCTTCGAATGCCTTAACCTCTAGTTCCTGCCTCTTCAGCGCGGCATCTTCTTGAGCTTGAACGGCCTTGACCTGAGCTTCCTGCGCCTTGATTTGCTCTTCAGGCGTTGGCTGAGGTGGCTGCTTGGCTTTCTCAGCCTGCTGCTGCATGCGGGATTCGATCTCCTTCGTCAGCTCAACGACTCCCGGCGCGTCAAACGTCTTAAGCGCGAACGGAGCAATGATGTCAGCATACTGAGGAACAGCCCGGATCAGCTCGACAAAGAATTCATTGGCCTCTTGCCTCTGTGTCGTGAATGCCGGTCCAGACTCGACAGCAACATCGTACTTTCCAACACCAAGCGAATAGACGCGCTCCATCTCCTCGACCGATTGAGCGACCTTGGCTTGGTATTCCTGAAGCTGCTCAGGAGTCGTCACATGCACCGTTTCCGGCGTACCGTCCGGATTAATGATGCGGATCATTCGATCCACCGAGTAGTAATGCGGGATCAGATCGACGAGGATACGGCCAAGGTGCCGGATGGCACGAGACAGGTTGTCGATGAAGTTGAAGGTTGAAACGTCTCCTTCGCGCTGACGAGCCATGATGGCTCGACCAGACGTTTCATTGCTCCGAGCGCCTAGAGAAGCATCGAACACGCCCGTAATGGTCTTGATGTCATCCGTAGCGTTCGCGGCTTCTTGCAGGGCTCCTGCCGGAATCGTCGGGCTAGGATTGCGTTGCGGGATTTCTGCACCATTAGGAACGGATAGGAAGGCGTGGTTCTCGCTATTGGCCGTCCCCCATTTGGCGGCATCTTCGCCTTGGAATGCAGCCTCGTGACCCACCCAAGGAGCACGAGGAGCGAGAGCAACCAGTTCAGTGCTGGTAGAGCGCCAATAGTTTTTCATCCGCTGGGCATCCATCGCGGGACGGATCAGGGACACAAATCGTCGACGACCTTCGTAGAAGAAATCTTCTCCGTAAACCGGAACAACAGGAATGAACTGCCCCGGCCAGTCGTTCGTTTCGAGAACCTGCTTCCCAGACATGATGTATTGGGTGACTTTGTGCGTCATGGTTTCGCGCACGGCCAGAACTGTCACGGGCTCAGCCTGCCACATGACCTCACCAGTCGCTGGATCAACGATAGGCTCTCCGGTCATAGGGTCGAGCATTGGCTCGCCCTCTTCGACTAGTTGTCCCTCTTCTGGTTCCTCATCGAATTTCTTGGGCTCTCCCGTGGATAGCATGGCTACCCAAGCGGGAACTTCCTCACGCTTCCAATACTCAGCAATGGTGGCGCAATCATCGCCAAACCAATCATTGCTCAGCAGCGCTAGAGAATCCCAATCCACCACATCCTTGCCACGGAAACGGCGGCGGTATTCTGCTTTGGTGAGGCGTTCCAGAACGAAACAATAGTTCCAGTCCGAAGAGTCCGCCGAGGTGGAATAGATATCCGGCACAATCGTCATTGGATCGGCAACAGGGCGGATCAGCAGGTCTTGATCGAACGTATCATTGGTCGCGTAGTCACTGATAACGCGCATATAGCCGCGAGAGGATGAAACTGCATAATCGACAGCCGTATCGTAGGCTACGTCTGCATTCGACGTGTACTCGATGTTCTTGATCAGCCCGCCGATGATTTCAGCCGTCTTTGGATCGCCGTGACTATCAACGGGGCGCACCTTGATCTCAGGCTTGTTCATCCGGCAATCATTGACCACCTGGCGCACGACGGGGCCCAGTTGATCGATAGTTAGGCAGGGCCTGCCCTGCTCCTCGCGCTGTTGCCGCACAAGCTCAGGCCATTGGTCGCGCATCTTGATGAAGCGAATATCTTCCCGCTGGTTTTCGCGATTGAACGCGTCGCCCATTATGGAGATTTCGTAACACTCAAGAGCTTCGTCGTGGATCGAAAGGTTTTCGCCCGACTTATCGCCATATGCCATGATGCGCCCGGAAAATTATTCTACAGGATCATACATAAGGAGAATCGTTTTAGCAACGACAAGTCTTGAGGAACAGAAAAGCCCACCGAGCGGAATGAGGGACACTCGGTGGGCTGATCGGCCTCACAGGCCTGTGCGCGGGAATCGGAGGAGAAACGTCGCTGCACAAAGGGACAATGCGTTAAGTTCTTTGTTCCGTCAAGGCTCAAGAGCGACCATGTGCAAGGTAATAGCTGCCGGAGTGGGGTTGATAGACAGGGCCCCCAAGCAGCAGCGCGAGCAAGCCAGCGGAGGCACGGTTGATCTGAAAGACGCATTGCGTGTTTGTTGGAGCGCCAACAACCTGAATGTTGAATAGATCGGTAGTTCCCGCGCCCACCTGAGCGATGGCGCTAACCATCGGGACCACTCCCGCCGCGAAAGCAGTCGGATAAACCCATGTATAGGTTGAGGCTGCCGGTATAGCCACGATCTGACGCCTGACCTTGCTGGCGTGGGTGTGATCTTCCATGGCAAAGGAACTAGGCGTTGACCCCATGCCGGAAGCTACGGCTACGGCAGGAGGTGCCGCTACAGCGGGGGTTGGCACTTCTGTTTTCAGCGCATAGGGGGCCAAGTTCACGGGAGGACGAGATGGGTGGAACACGCGGATTTTCTCCGTCTTGTTGTTGCGGCGAGTCATTGCCCGTCGTTTCCTTGCGGTGATCTACCAGACCGTTACCGTCAGGCTCCCTGCTGTCGCTCCAACAGCGCGCACGCCGTTCACCGGAGCATACGGAGGGCTCCATTGACCAGGAACTCCCGCTGCTGCGGCTGGAATGTAATCCGACCCACCACCGGAAGGAGGAGTTCCAGTTACACCATTGGTCAGATACACGGGGCTTGACGTGTAGTTCAGCACACGCATGCCGCGCCGATCTGCAAAGGCAGCGATAATGGTTTGTGCTACGCCAGCAGCCAGAACCACTTCACCGCTGGCAATTACGCCTTGCGACACAGTAACTGGCAGGGGGTTGATCTGCGTTGCAGCAGACGTTCCATTGGCTCCGGCCACAACAGTCGGACCCGCGCCTCCAGCAGCAGCGGGGAGGCCCGTAGCAGGATCATACAGGGCAACAGGCTGAACTGCGTCTACCTTGGTAGCGGGAGAGGCTACAGACTTACCGACAACGCTCATTTTATTTTCCTAAACTGCGGCTGGATTGGCGTGATAAAGCGCACTAACGGCCCCGTTCCATGCGGAACCTGACGTGTGCAAGAATCGAATTACAATATCACCTACGCCGGGGAAAACGGTCGCGGGTCCAAGCGGGCTCTCTAGCAAAACATCAGTTTGTAGGGCTGTGTCTGCGAGAATCCGTGTCCCCGTCAGAATGCTTGGCGTGGCTCCCTCGACAACCTCAGTCCTTATCTGGCTCGGCGAGAAGTTCTCAAATCTCTCTACGCGTCCGCTACCATCATCCTTATCGAAGATAAGTCCTCGAAAAACGCTCACATCCCCGCTTGTGCCGTCCACGCGGGTAATCACTCCAACCTGGAGCCTGCCTCGTGCGTTTACCGGCTTATCCACCTGCATTGATAGATGAGAAATGTCTAAGCCACTCCCAGGTTCGTGCGGCCATAGGGCCGTATTAGAAAGGTCGATCAGAACAGCCCAAGACGTGACAGCAATCTCAGACTTCGAGAACGTCACCATCACGTTGATGAATTCTTGCTGCGTTACAAGCAGGCCCTGATCAAGAACGGTCGCAAGATTACCCTCGGAGCTAGCGAGCCCGACAGGCTGAAAGACCTCAATCGGTCTAGAATCGCCAACGGACTTTCCGACTACGCTCATGTGTTGTCCTCACCCGCTTGGGCTGGTTGGTCTTGACTCCAAAGATCAGCATATAGCAAAATTCTACCCCATCCAAGAGCCGGATGAAGCATAGCGGTTTGACCTTGGCTTGCTGGGAGCGCGGGGCTCTTCCCAATCAATACACATCAATCCAAAAGCATCCGCAGAATTGGAGGCCCAATCGTGTAGGGGCCCAAGGCCAATGTTGCGATCTTCTGACCACTTCTCACGATATGCACGTAGAGCCGTTCGGCCAGAGAGCGTCGTGCTTTCTTGGAACCAGATGCGCGGGAATAGGCGGCGGGCAGCTTCAACACGAAGCATAGCAGCTCCAGCGCCCTGGTTTGGAATAACGCGAACAGAAAATCCGGCTTCACGTAGAGCCGACTCAAACGTGACCTTGTGAACGAAGTCATGTTTCACCCCATCGTGAGGGAGAATGCATAGCGCGTCCTCGTAGCCATTCTTACGAAGCCACGCGACATGCGATGACATGGGTTGCCCCACGACCTCGTAATGATCGAGAACGTTGATGCTCTGGCCGACGAACTGAACAATCCAAATTGCGGTGGCGTCAGACTTCTGGCTTGTGCCGCCGATGTCCCAGTAGGCTCGCACCGTCATGAGCGGATCACGAGAAATGTTGGTGACGCGCTTAGGCTGGCAAACTTCAGCCTGAGTTAGGTGGCTCGCATAGTACGATCCCTTGAACGTTGTCTTAAGCTCACCCTCGTAGATGTGTCCGTAGTTATCCTGATCCTCAGCCATAGCCTTTAAGCGTAGGCGCTCAAGCTTGGAGTTCCACCACGGATTATCGCGCCAGTTTATCTGGACTCCCTTTGTCATGGGATCGGCTGACATGCGCAGGTTTTTATGAACCCAGCTCTTTTCAGACTCAGGGTTATAGATTGCCCAGATTTCTGAGCCTTCCTCGCGAACCGTAGGAACGATCTTGTCCCATGCGCCGCCAGGGATATTCTCGGCCTCTTCGGCGACAACCAGAAGAACGCGGGCCTTTGACTTGATGCTATCTAGGTTGACGCTCGTACCGGCGAAAATAAATTTAATCCGGCCTGACTTGGTGCGAACGTATTTCTCTCCAACATCATAGACGGTCTTCAGGTGCGGATCATCATTAATCGCACTCTTAACGTCCTGAAGGCTGGAGTCATCCAGAGAGTTCATGAATTCACGAATGCAGAGGATAACCCCCGTCTTCCCCATGGCGTCCCAAATGGCACCCATGGTCGCTGCCATCTTGTGGAAGCCCACGCTCTTTGAGCTGCCCCGTCCCCCATAAGCAAAGCGGAAGTCAGCCGGACCCTCGAAAACAGGGATCAGCTTGGGCGCAATATCAGCTTCCGTCAGAGGGCACAGGCCGCGCTTATACAGCTCTACCTTGGCAGAAAAAACATCAATGCTGGTGAATGTGTGGGTCAGGACTTCTTCTTCCCCGCCTTATTCAGCGCAATCGCCACCGCCTGCTTCTGCGGCTTTGTCTTCATCTCCGTCTTGATGTTGGACGAGATGGTCTTTTGGGATGATCCGCGTTTCAGGGGCATTATACTTTCTCCAGCAGGTAGTAGGGGTAGCTGCGAAATTCGTACGGAAGTCTATCCGTGTGCACGCAGACAATCCTGTTATCATACTCGCAAAGCACCTCGGCGGGACGCTTATCTGCCAAGATATCGTCTCCTTTGGAGAACCGGTTTAGCTTCTGCGACAATTCTAATGGAGGCATCACTCACCCCTCAGCTCTTTAGCCACCCGCATATGAGCGGGATAGCCTGTGTCTTCTAGATGCAGGCAGAGGTTGCCGATGACCGTCTCGATGGAGAAATCATCCTCAAGAAGCTGCGTCGCGTCGTTCAGCACCTTCTCCCGCAGCGTCAGTTCGTTAGTCATTGGTCTTCTCCTTTTCCTTAAGTCTGCTCACGATCTTATCCGCCAAGCGATCCATCTTGATATCTTCCTCACGCTCAAAAGCCTTGAGTTTGAGCTTGTGAAGATATGAGGCGGCTTTGAACGAAAGAAACATCAACCCTCCCCGTTCAGAATAGCATCAACGATTGAGTTGAACATAGGCTGACACACGCTTCGCAACTCAACCTCCGTCATCACCGCCCTACTCGCCATCCCGCACGGCCCGCTCTTCGCATACCGCTGCTGCGTCCTCAGGCTAATTCCAATCCACTCAGCGGCTGCTTTGTTATCCATGCCGAGGGACAGAAACGCGCCCGACCTTATCACCGTCGCGCACAAGGAAGTTCCCGTCGCTCATACGCATGCCAATCAAGCGCTCTCCGTGGTGCCCGTGGAGTGCGACGTACTCGTTGTGATCACCAGCCATCTTCATTTCCCCTCTTATCGTTCTTTGAGCACGGCAGCAGCGGCCAGAGCCTCGTCGTTGAGTCGTGAAAGGTCAGGCATTCTAGCCCTCATCATGGCGGCTGCGTATCCGTATGCATCATCGGACGCACCCTGATAGCTAAGAGTATCGTCATGGGACAGCAGACCCGTCAGCGCCGCCATAGCGAACTGATCTCGGAGCGCTTCTTTATCTGCAAATGTAGACATCATCATCTCTCCTCTATACCGCCATTATGCACGGGCGACAGATTGGCGTAAGTCAGAGTTTGTGCTCAGCAATGCATATTGTGTCGTTATGAGCCCCGCCGTGACAAACGATAAGGACCTCAACAAGCTCGTAACCGCGCTTGATTCCCATGCCGACGCTGTTCCAGCCAAAAGACAGAACAACACCGCCTGATACCACCATTGGATCAAACGCATCACGAACTCTCTTATACAGGACGGCGCTCTGAGTTTCCCTCATGCCTACCTCAAGGCCAACGCCCTTGTAGCACTCACTGATTTGACGCGGGCTGTAAGGTGGATCGAATAGAACCAAATCCGCTATAACGCCACGCCTATGCATCTCTTCGCAAAATGCGCCTGCATCCATATGGTGCTGAGCTGATGTATCTGGATTCAAGTCGTTTGTGTACGTGGCCCAATCCTTATCCCTTGCGAAAGGATCAATGCTAACTGTCGACTCATTCAGATAGCGCCTGACAAATTCACCAATAGGCTTAATCGAGAACGTATCGTGATTGGGCATTGCCCATGCCCGTGAAAACTTGGTCATGTTTTTCTCCTCTATCCAAGAGGTATCACAACGACAATCTGGCGCAACCCCACAAACGAAAAACTCCGGCACCCGAACTAACGGACACCGGGGCTATGCGAGGCAAGGCTTGATACTGGCTATGTCCTACTAGGCCCAAGACGACGCTCAATCCTAAACAGGGGTGCCAACTAGATCGCCCTTAATGAGTCGTCCGCACGTCCATCCGTGCTGCTCGCATTCTCGTTACGCTTGCTCCCCGCCTCGGCTCCGCCCCGAGTTTCTGTAAGCCTAAGCCCACCGCACTTTCTGAATTCGCCTGTCGGGTTACGCTTACTAACCGTCACAGCGCTTGCGCGACCGTTTCTTGTGCACCACCACCATACGCGATCAGTCCGCCGCGTCAATGATTCCTGCGCTCGATCCTGGCGTAATACGGCTTCCTAAGTGAGCGCGCAGCCTCTCTCCAAGTCTCTACTTTAATGGCGATCTCGGCAGCCTTCTGGAGATTGGGGTGGAACTTAGGATTTTTCAGCCAACCCTCAATGCAATCTTCTATGGCGTTCGCATTCTTGTCGAACTGGTTAGCCTCAGACTCAGCCCACTCCTCTCGTTCGGTTCTCTTATCGTCAATCTCAGCCATCACCCACCACCCTTAATCGGCAAGCTCGCAATCAACCGAGCTCGTTACGCTTACTGTGGCCCCCGGAACCATCCGGTCTGTCGTTTTCACGAACTGGCGGGTTTCGATCCCGCCTTCCCTCACCAAACCTCGGCCAACGAGGGGGAATCGAACCCTCCTTCACTCACCACCATACGCGATCAGGATGGCGGGTCAAGTGGATCGTAATACTCGAACTTGCCGCGCCATTTAATTCGCCGGACATTACTTAGCCAGTACCAGTTTCCTGTGACAGTGCGGATGGGCAAGAGTGCGAAGACGGTAAAAACAGGCAGGAACCCGATTACGGTGCTATGTTTCGTTCCCATCACCCCTCCTCCACCCTCAACGCATACCGAAGCGCCATCCTAATAGCCACAGCAGCAGGACCGCTCGGCCCCTTGTTGGCGTAGTTCTGCGCGGTCTTGGGGGATACGCCAAGCCATCGACCCGCCGCGAGCTGCGACAGGCCGAGAATTTTGATGGCGGCGCGGTATTCGGCGGCGTTCATATCAAGCAGCTTTCAGGACGGTGACGGTGGCTCCTTTCCAGTAGGCGTTCATTTCTATAAAGCCTTTGGAGACCAGGCCGCGCAGAGCGGCGCTTTTAAAGGTGCCGACACTGGCGTCACGCGCAGCCTTAGCGATGTTGGCGTCATATTCAGAAGTCAGCACTTGAACTGTCTGACCGACATATTGGCTCAGGGTCAGCATCGCGTTGGCTTGGCTCGGGGTCAGTTGCTTGGTCATATGTCTGTTTCCATCCCGGCTAGTGCTTGATTGCCCTGCGCTGATGACTGAACATCCCACATACGTCAGAAGTGCGCAAGCACTTAATGCGCCATCAGCCGTTTTTTATCGGCAAGCCCGCAATCAACCGCGCCTGTTCGTCCGTCAGTGCAGACATGTCGATTCGGGACTCAGTCTGGATGGGGCCGCCATCTGGGCCAGAAAGCTCAGTCGTCTGCCGATCCGACCAATCGTCGCGCCCCATGTTTTTGAGTCCGAACGTGATCATTGTCGCTTGTCCAGGGCCACCGCCATTCTCGGCCACTTTACGACCCTGCTTCTCCCACCACGCAGCACATGCGGATTTCCCTCGCGAAAGGGCTTCCGAAAACTGGGGATGTTCTTCGGCCCATTGATTGATCGTTGACCGTGCAACATCGATCTCAGCGGCAAAGGAGGCGACCGATGCACCATCCTTCATGTGCATGACCAAAGCTTCACAGTACGCCGGATCGTACTTGCTTGGGCGGCCCCCGCTCATTTCCGAGCCCTCTTAGCTTCACGGGCGTCACGCATAACATGACGCAGTGCTTCAGCTAGTGTGGATGGCTGCGGAAGATCGATACTGAACCCCTCGTTGAATGGACATTCACGATCTCCCTCTAGGCCAACATCAATCAATTTGATGTCATCGCTCTCGTCTGTCGGAGCAATCGTGGCGTCACAGCTCATTTGGCATTCACAAACCGAATACCACCAGCCCGGGAACTCCAGCTTGAAGTCTAGGATAGTCGCTTCTATGCCGTCCTGTGGTTTTGTTTTCCAGTTAGTCATTGACCGTCCTCGGCACCAAGCTTTTCCAGACAGGACCGTTCGGCTCTGTGATCGCCTCTAAAACTACGAACAGGATTTGTTTCGCATCTCGCTCATCGATTGAGCAGCAACCAATCGGGCTGCTATCCATAATCGCCTCTACGGCTTTCGACTTCCAGTCCGTCATATCGCTCATTTCGTTTCGACCGCTGGCCTTGCGCCGTAGCTCTTTGCTCAGGATCAGTTGATGATGTTATCCTTTAATGGGCTCTTCGGCAAGTTTCGCGCGAAGGATGGCGAGGCATATTGCGACTGCTGGCGAGACTACGCGTCCGTATCCAGCATACTGATCGTCTGGATCGGACCAGAACGCGGCATCGAACATTCCGCTAGAGTGCCGCTGAACTCTCCATGTGAATCCTGGCAACACCCGCTCAGCCAGCGCAAGGGCGGCATCTATGGAGATGGTTATCTTGTCGCACCACGGCGGCAATGGATGGCGCTCATTCCCTGGAACGATCCAGTAAGTGTCGCTGTCCATAGGGTATCGCTTTGTGACGAAGCCAAGAGATCTCAGCACATCATCATTAAATCCCGTCGACTCAACCTCCGCAGCCTCAAGCCGCGCAATTAAATCCTTCATTTCATTTCCTCCTTTGGTTCATCGTTGTTGTTTTGATTCATGGAGCGCAGGCCCAAGACATCCGAGATTGGCTAGCCTTTTCACCATTTTGATATTCGTGATTAGGGTTGAAATATCTCGATGCCTTCGCTTTTCCTCTGGCGACAACGGATTGCTCCCTCGCGTGTTGTTGCAGCGTTCGTGGACCAGGGTGAGGTTCGTCACCTCGTTTGATCCTCCGATCCCTACAGGAACAACGTGGTCGAGTGTTGGGCGATCTGGATGCATTCCGATCCCCTTCAATCTGACCAAGTCAGGATGATCCATGTATTCACCGCACAAAAAACATTTCCCGTGCTGCGCCAGAAATAGCATATTCGCTGCATATGATTTTTGCTTATGGCCTTTCATTCTCGCCATTATCGCCTCCTCATTCTCTCAATCATAGCCCGCCCGGCCTCGGTTACGCCCTTGTCGTCTACCGGGCCTCTAAACGCCTTCCGCTTAGCCGTAGGTGGCGCCTTCTCCTGCACGATAGACCGGAAACTCTTCAACATCTCTCGAACCACCTCCCGTTCCTCCGGAGTTGGCTCGGCGAGCTTGGGAGCCTCAATCCTTGGTATGATCGCTGCCCGTGCTCGGTATGCCGCTTGCTTCAATGCATCCGCCTGGGGCTTTGCCAACTCCAAAACCTCAGCAGGCTTGGGAAAGAACCTACCAATCTTCGCCCACTCAGTCGAGGCCCTTTCGAGGGCTATGCGAGGGAAATCAGCCAACACGTCGTTATAGACCTTCCAGAACTTCGGGGACTGGCTTTGCTCGCCAAGCCCATAGACCAGAACGAGCGGAGCAAGAACGCGAGAAACCATTTGCGCACCCGCTGGCTCAGCGATGACCTCAAGAGATCGAACGCAAGAGCGGCACTCCTCCAGAAGGCTCGGCGTCGAAGCGATCTCCTCGATATTCTGGCTCGCTCCACTGGCTAGCAGTTGCCATAGCTGAGGCGACACGGTCAAGGTGGTCAAGTTTGGTGCTAGGGGCAGGGCCATTGGCTGGTTTCCTTTCTGCTGCGTTTCTCAGCCAGTTTCTAAATGTAGCGCTCCAATCAGAACGCGCCTTGGGGAATTCGTAGTCTCGGAACTTTTCCAGCTCTCGTTGCATCTGATCGAATGAAAGAGGCTCTCCGGCTGCATAATCAGATTCATTCGGAAGCCACCCATCAGGACATCGCTTCGACGCCTTTTTCGCAGAAGGCGAAGCCTTCATAAAAGAACTATCTTGTTCCTTGTTATTTGTTCCCTTCTTTGTTCTGTGTCCTGCGTCTGTCTCGTCTGGCGTCTCGCCAACTGTCCTGCTACTGTCTTGCTGGGCCTGATATCTGTCATAATTACAAATGGTTAGAACTGTGACGCCTGTCTCGCAGTGCGTCTTGACCATTGTCCCGTTTTCGAGACGCTTTAGAAGCCTCTCAACCCATCCTTTTGGCCTGTCGATTGCAGCCGCAAAATCCCGTACGGACAACGAAAGTTGACCACGATCTAGGTTGATTGTTTTTCCTTTGTAGCGAACTCGCGCAGGCTTCCATGCTGCACGTAAGACAAGCCAAGCGAATGCCATGGACTCACCGTCATTGCGAAACTCAGGATGTCCGAGCAACGATCTATGGATCAGGCAGAAGCCAACTTCACTCACGTCAAAGCGTCCGAAGTGCTTGCACTGAATAGCTCGTCGCGGTATATCCGCATAGTCACATCAGGCTCCTAACTAGCCGGTGGAGATAAGGGCGGCGTTGACGCTTCTGGCTGTCGCGTCCGTCGCCCGCCCTCTCAATAGCATTACTGAGATTCGATTGAAAGTGGATGTTCGCGCTTCGATCGTTCGATTTGAATCCAAACTGGAATTCCACGCTTGGAGAGAACCGCTCGTGCTTCGCCAGTGTTTATATAATGAAGCGCCGCTAAGCCGTATAGAACACTCGTGTGGTCTCTTTTGAATGCCCGCCCGATAGATGCTGCTGATGCTCCAGCGTCATGCATATCCTGGTATGATAGCCATCGAGCAATTGTAACAGGACGGGACTGAGATCGAGATGCAACAAGCTTCGGATCAATGCCGACCATATCCGCATTGGCCTCAACCGTTTTCATGCGCCGAGCCTTAGGAGTGGAAGGTTCGATTTCGTATATGGCGTATTTTGGCTCTGCGAGAGAGATGATGTCCCTACGTTTCGCCAACACCTCAACTGCTGATCTGGAATATCCTGATCGTCTGACAATGCCAGAGAGCGTCCCTCGCGTTGTTCCAACTGCATCAGCTGCAGCTGCATGAGACCAGCCTAGAGAGATCAACCTAAATGCCCTGATGCGCTGATCTGATGTCATCCCGGCATTCATGCCGCGATCCTCTTATATCCGCCGCACAACGCCGCATGACCCTCGCAGTATGTTCCATGCTTCCATACTGGCTTGCAGCAGGAATAAACCGATCCCTTGATGCCGTATGGATATGCACACTCCCCAGAAGCCCGGGTCATCCAAGGACGAGCAAAATCTGGCACTGTGTCAGAAGCGACAGCCATTTCCTTGAAATGCTTAGGCGCAACAACATTTTCTTTTGCAGTAGAACCGCGAGGTTTATAGGTTCTAGGAAGTGTCGTCGCTTTCTTCGGCTGCAACTTCATGCGTTTGGCCCATCGAGAAACGGCCGCTGTCCCGCATCCAACCGCATCCGCAATGTCTTGCGTTCGGTAGGTCATCCACATGGACTTGATTTTTTCTTTGTCTGCGTCCGTCAGGGTTCGCGGGTCTTTTGCGCGAACCTTGGTCAATCCCATACGTGATGCACGACCAGTAACCTGACCCTGCGTCAATCCAAGAATCTTGGAGATTTGTTTAATAGGCGTTCCACTGGCATACATCGAGCGAATCTGTGCGCTGACATCTTCACCATAAGTTGGAACTTTACTCGGCAATCCAGCTGAACGAAGAGCAATAGCAACCTTCTTGCTGCATCGTCCCATATTCGCAGCTATATTTGCGAATGTTAGACCTTGAGCATGAAGGGAACGAGCTTGAACCATATCAATAGGATTTCGTTCTTTACGCGGCGCTCCAATCAGCCCCTCTTTTCGAGCCAGCGTGATCATTTCACCGATCCTGGCTTTCTTTACTGAGAACATTTCCATCAGCTCTTCACGGCTCTTGCCGGATTTGAATGCCTTGATGAACTCTGGTTCTCTATGTCGGTTGATTTTCCTCATCGTTCTCTCCTCAGAACTACGGTTCCGTTGAATTTCTTGGTGTGCGTTTTATCGAACCCACGCGATTGCATTTTGGATGGCTTGCGAGTGAACGGATCGGCTTTTTTCTCTAGCCTCATCACCTTTCCTATAGCCTTAACGTCACGTCGAGTTTTGTCTCTATGTGGATCTCGTAGGGCCAGGCGAAGGTTCTCATCATCGTTTGTCCCGCCAAGCGCCAGAGCCAAAACATGTTCTATCTCCCATTCATCTAATGGGCCAATCTTCGCTCCACTGAGATAACAAACGCCTCCGTAAAGCTCGAACAGACGCGCGCGCTCCTTCTTTGAAAAGGATTTCCGCCTGTGGATTTCAACAGACTCACGTTTCAAGGATGTCGATCCCGTAGAGCGCCTTAACGAGCTTCTTTTTTAGCCGGTAGATGGGAGTCTTAACCCCCTTTACATCCTCCGTGACCCACCATTGTTTTGCGCAATCAAAGTAACGAAAATCTGCCACATACGAACAGATTTTGACGTCTTCGATCTTGATCAGGTACTTCGGCTGAAGCTCCAGGCTATGTATGTGGCCCGATGAAGCCAGCAGCTTAAGCTCCTCGTACCGACGCCCCTCCGCTTTTGATGCGAAACGAATCCCATCAATCACAACCGGATGAGCACGGTACTTGGATGGCTTCATGCGGAAGTCTTTCCGTTGTGCGCCAGCTCCAGTTCCAGACGGCGCTGAGTGTTGCGTGCCAACGCTGCGATCAGATGCGAGGATTTTTTCTTTTGCTTCTTGGCTGTTTCGATTTCGACCAGAAGCGCCTCACGATCCCAGCACAGATCAAACAGATCACTGTTAAATCGAGCATCAGAAAAACTTTGAGCGATGCTATTTTTTACTTCAGCCTCGGTCCATTGGGTTCCTTCAAAGTGTCCAATGTCATCCTTCGAAAGGATTGGCTCGCTGCTAATGCCGCTGAAGATGAATGCAGATTTTTCTTTTTTGCCAAAAAAGTCCGTGAACCACTTCATTTCATTCTCTCATATTTGGTTGTTGTGACGATCTTCTTATGAACCCCGATCAGCTCACACATTCGAGCTGTAGGCGCTCTGTGCGACCTAAGGACTTCGCTTAGAACGGTTTCATTCACTCCGTTCTGCCGAGCCCATTCGGTTTGCGACATGGTTCCGATAGACCGTGATAGGGATTTACGTACTTGTTCTTCTGTCATGCGTCCTCCTGAACTTTCGCCACGATGCGTGAAATTTGTGCGTGGGTCAAGGTGAATTATTAAGTTGCATGGTTCGTTTTGGCGTGCATATATGGGGGAAGAAAGAGGAGAGAAAAATGACCCCCACCACCCAGAGCGTCGTCGTGCCGGTTGATGACCTTGCGCAGGAAATCCGCCGAGTGGACGGGAACCATGACCTCGGAGCAGGCGCGCTTGCCGAGGCCCTGGTACCGTTCCTGAGCGACCGCCTCGCAGCCGCCCCCACCCCGTCATCGCTGGCGGATGGGGAGAGATACCGACAGGAGGCCGAGACGCTGGCCGAAGTCTTGCGCTCGCGGGGGCGCAACAACAGCAAGCACGATATCAACCGCGCCGCAAACCTGCTGGACCTCCTCGCCGCCCTATCCCCGGAAGCTCCAGCGCGGGAGGGGGTTAGTTCGTCGCTTCTGCACAAAGCCGGTGATCGTCCGAAGGATTGCCATTGTCCGCCTGATCGCTGCGGAGCCCCGCGCATCATGGGTCGCCAAATGCCGTGCCTTCGGAATGAGGCCGCCATCACCCCCCCGCCATGAAGCCCCAGCGCTCGAAAACCCGTCTGAGCCGTCCGCGCCCTCCTGTCCGAGATAGCGGTGCTGCGTGGTGAGCGGAATAAGTTTCAGCGCGAACTTGAATTCATCAAGGGAATCGTAACGCCAGATCAGGGAAGCGAAATGACAGATATTGAGCGTATAATTTTCGCACGAATTTCTAGACTTCTCATTAATGTAGATGGATCATGATCAAATCAGATGGACGAATAGCCATCGCTGTTGATGGCATTCCAATGCGTGATGAGGGTGGATACTACTGGCCTATGACTGATATTGGTGCATGGGCATGGGAAGGTATCTTTCGCGATCAGGGCCATACGAAATGGGCTGATGAGATAGCTTCGGCAGTTGCTGAGGCGAAGAAACAACGAGGAGAGACGAATGAAACACTCTGAAACAATTGGAAAAATTGCTCCCGCATTAGTTCAGGCTCTCAATGAGATTGGTGGCGTGATGAAGGGAACGACCAACACGTTCTTCAAATCGAAATATGCAACCCTTGAGGCTGTGATTGACTCAAGCAAGCCGATCCTTGCATCGCATGGAATCGCCCTTATGCAATTCCCCGGCGCGTTCGTAGCTGGATCAATGTCGCTTGAAACCGTTCTTTTCCACGAAAGTGGTGAGTGGATTTCAGGTGACGAGGCTTTTGGTGTCGCCACCGGAAAGCAGGACCCACAGGCTATTGGATCGGCGCTAAGCTATGCTCGTCGATATGCACAGATGGCAGTTCTTAATATGCCCGCTCTGGATGATGACGGGGAGGCGGCTATGACACGGAATCCGCCAAAAAGGACTGAGCCCAAGAATCCTAGCATATCTGTTCATCCCGAAGGTCCTGACTGGTACGGCGCTGAGGGGCCGGGAATGGTTGCAAACCAAGCGACCAAAGAAGGGCTTGGTGAGATGTTGGATAAGTGGCTTGGCGAAATTCCATCCATTCCCACAACCGATGCCTTGGGTAAATGGGCTCGCGACTACGACGAGGAAATCAAACGACTCCCCAAGAGCTGGCGCGTGATGGTTCGCGAGGCAGTTGAAGAACGAAAGGCAGAGCTATGACCACGATGCTTGAGCGGGCGTCTAGGGCGGCACAGGACGAATTCTGTAACATAGACAACGGGAACGGAATTCGGTGGGGGCAGATCGCCCGCGCTGTTCTTATGGCGGTGAGGGAGCCGGATGAGGCGATGGAGGAAATATGTGATTATAGCCTGCTTATAACCACAAGCTTCACTGCTATGATTGATGCCATTCTGGAGGAAAAAGAATGACCGAACATATCCCCAACAACCAACTCAAAGCCATCGTTGAGCGACTAGAGCGTATCAACGAGGATAAGGCTGCGGCGCGAGACGATTTCAACAAAGTTCTGTCTCAGGCTAAGGCTAACGGATGGGATCAAGGAGCATTGCGCCGGTTGATCCGTCGTCGAGCCAAAGACCCATCCAAGCGAGAGAATGAGGAAGCGTTGGACGAACTTTATCAGTCGTCTGTCGGAGATTTGTGATACTATTTCAAACCACTAAAGGAGAAAGCCATCATGGCCGGAGTAAATCGTGTAATCATCGTTGGCAACTTGGGGAAAGACCCAGAGATTCGGTCAACAAACAGCGGCGACAAGATCGCCAACCTGCGCATTGCCACTAGCGAAAGCTGGCGAGATAAGGCGACAGGGGAGAAGAAAGAGAAGTCGGAGTGGCATACGGTCGTATGTTTCAACGACAACATCACTAAGGTCTGCGAGAACTACCTTAAGAAGGGCTCTACGGTCTATATCGAGGGCAAGCTTCAGACGCGTAAATGGACCGACAACCAAGGTGTTGAGAAATACAGCACTGAAATCGTTCTGGATCGGTTTGGAGGCCAACTGGTGATGCTTGGGGGGCGATCCGAAGCCGGAACTTCTGGAGGAGATAATTCGTCTCTGGCCGGAGGCGGTGGTAACGGAGGTCGTCAGGAGCCGGGGCGGGGCGGTACTCGCACGGCTGCCTTTGATGGCGACCAATTCTCAGATATCCCGTTTTAAATCAGGAGGTTAGCATGAAAGAAGAATCTAAAAGCACCGTCGAGTCATTGGTTTATCTACTAGTGCTTTTGGTGCTGCTAGTTCCAGCCTCTATGTGGAATGGATTTGTAGTGTCGAAACTGTGGGAATGGTTCGTGGTCCCTATTGGGATTGCCCCCATTGGAATGGTTGGAGCTATGGGGATTTTTCTCATAGTTTCTTCTGTTCGCGGGTTCCGTCATCGGCATGACGAACGAAGCGTGGAAGATAAAATCATTGCGTCGATCTTTACTGCGACGTTCGCTCCGGCCATCGCTTTGGGCCTTGGGGCGCTCTACAAAACATTCCTGTAGATGTCCGACAAGATAACCTTGGTCCTCACTTCTTCGGAGGTGAGGGCTAAGGCTTCTCGGTGGTGCCAAGGTGTCTCTGAGGGGTCCAGGGTGACATTCGAGGGGCCTAAGCGGTCTCTGGATCAGAACGCAATGCTCTGGCCGCTGTTGGACGCCATCCTCAAAGCTAGGCCGCAGCACCTCGGATACGACATGGACAGGAACGCCTACAAGGCCCTGTTCCTTCATGCGCTTGGTGAGGAGATGAGGTTTGTTCCGTCTCTGGATGGCCGGGCAATGATCCCCATGACGAACAGCAGTTCACGGCTGAGCAAGGAGATGTTCTCCAACCTTCTCGACCTTATCCAGGCATGGGCTGCGCAGAATAAAATCGCGTTGTGATGCGAACTTTTCGCTTGCGTTAGCGAATGGCGCTGGTAGGATGTGGGTATTGGAAGAGGAGACACACACATGGAAAGCGCCACTATTTTCCAGATCATCGATGCGGATGCGAACATCAAAGCGACGACATCGCGCATGGATGGCAAGGATTTCATTTCTATCATCAGCCCAGATCATGACGCGGTAATCACGTTCTCTCTGGACGATTTCCGGCGCATGGTCGCGGCTGTTGATCGGCATTTCTGATTAATCCTGCACAGAAACCCCAGCAAGTTGAAAGAGGAGAGACCAAATGAAACTCGTAACCACCGCTAAAGAAGCCGCTGAGCGCTACAATGCGTTTCTGGCTGATGATCGTCTGACGCAAAATGCGTGGCACAAAGAGGTTGATGGCCGTCAATTGGCTTGTGGCCTTGGTGTTTTGGGTGATAGCGTTCAGGGGCCGCGAGATTGCCCAGCGCAGGTTATGCCTCGTTGGCTGGCGCAGATGGTGCCTGGGTTTTTCGACGGACAAAAGTTCGATGATGCCAAGAAGTGGGGCGCTAAGTTTTATGAGCAACTTGCTCGTTTGAATGGCGAGGTTCCATTCTCGGTCATTTACGATTGGCAGGCGAATACGGTCGGTAAATTCGCCGTTGAATTGGCTGAAAAGCAGGGTCGCGATCCATCTTCGCACAAGGCTTTGGCCGAAATGCAATGGAAGGCTTTGATCGGAGAAAAGTTCTCTGCTGATGACTGGCGAGCGATCCTCAAGCCTGCTTATAAAGATATTTATTTGCAGCGATACGCCGACGCCAACGCCAACGCCAACGCCGACGCCTACGCCGACGCCAACGCCAACGCCGACGCCAACGCCGACGCCAACGCCGACGCCAACGCCGACGCCGACGCCTACGCCAACGCCAACGCCAACGCCTACGCCTACGCCAACGCCGACGCCTACGCCAACGCCGACGCCGACGCCTACGCCAACGCCAACGCCTACGCCAACGCCTACGCCTACGCCAACGCCTACGCCAACGCCAACGCCGACGCCTACGCCTACGCCAACGCCAACGCCAACGCCAACGCCGACGCCGACGCCTACGCCAATAAGATTCTTGCTGACGGAATAGTTGACGCCCTTTCTCGTGTCGAGCTTGCCAAATGACCTCCGCACAGAAGGCCCAGCAAACCGCCTATAACGAGTTCATCACGGACTATGTTGAGCGACATGGTGAATGCAAAGCAACGCGTGATGAAGCACATGAGATGGCGGATTGGGTGGTGAAAGTTTGTGGAATTGCTGTTTCTGTTACCCGTAACGTTCCGTGCTTTTCTGATGGAGATGTTGCTGGCGACATGATCGCGGTTTTGATCAACGCAAACTCAGATATCGACGGCAAAGACGAGGCCAAATATCTGGCGGCTTGCGCGATTGCTGCGGCTTTGGAGGTGGTGGGATGAGGGTCTACGACCTTTTGTGGGCGGTGGCATTATCATGTGCTGGAGTGGCGGCAATCGGCATCGCAATGGAACTGTCTGCCTTGGCAGTTCTAGGTGCGAGCGCCATAGTTGTGGCCATTGTCAGAGCCATTTTCCACGCCACTGAGATTAGAAAATGATCCCCACCCCGCAGAATTTCGAGTCAGCAATGAGCGCACTAACGCTCGCAGCTAAGGTCGTTGCAGATCACATGCCGCAGACACCTGATGATCTGGACCGTCTGCGCTGGGTGGTTATGAGCATGGATCGCACAGCCGTTAAAGCGGCGGGTAATTTGAAAGAGGAGAGAGTGTGGTGATTGATAGTCCTGCGGCATGGATTGCCGGTTATTTTGTCGTTGGCGGAGTTGTCGCGGGAACTTTGGCGTGGCCCGAACAGTCCGGTTCATCCGTGATTTGGATTGTTCTTCTGTGGCCTGTGTTCGTCGCAATTTTCATTGGGATGCTTATTCGAGGACTGTTTTCATGACACAAACCGTAAAAAACATCTTCGGAGTCATCGTTCTGCTTGCCACGTGCCTGTCATTCGCGGCTGTGTGTTTGGTCGTGTTCCTTGGGTTTGCTGTTATGGTTGGAGGTTGAAATGTTTCGTCGTGCAGGAAAAATATTTCACGGACTATGGCTGACGTCCGTTGTCGTAATGTCCGTCATCGCCGATATTCAGGGGCTTTTCGAGGGAACGTGGCTTGATCTTGGAATGTCGTTCGCTAGCGTTCTGATTTTCGTCTGGCTTGTTCTTTTTGCAATCGGCGTATCTCGTGGAGAACCGAACCCATGATTAGGATCGCCGTAGATCGCTGCGTCTCCCACCGAGCGTATCGAGCCGAGTCATTCGCCAGAGAGGCCCGCATTGTTCTCACCGGAACAGCCACCATTGCCAGCTTGAACAAAGCCGATCACGCATTGCAGCGCCTGATTGATGATGCCCGATCTGCAAGGGCTGGCGTTAAGCGCCTTCGTGCGGAGGCCGTGAAAATGGAGAAAAGAGCAGCTAAGGATAGGGCTGTTGTTGAGCGTGATCGTGTGATGGTGGAGGCTAGGGCGTGATGGAGTGGAAACCGATTGAGAGCGCCCCAAAGGATGGATCATGGTTCCTTGGGTGCATGTCTGGGTCTCATCCAGAAACAGGAAACCTGTTTGTGCCTGCTGTGGTTCATTGGTGTCCAGTTGGAGGATGGACGGAAAACGATCTAGAAAATGACGCAACGTGTTGGAATCTGTCTCACTGGATGCCGCTACCCGCACCACCAATCACTGATTGACACCACGCGCCAATCTGTCACCATGCAGTCAGAGGAGAGGCGCATGACAACGACTAAAGATGAGATCATCAAGGCGATCATGGACGTGACAACGCGCCGGATTGGCCGATGGAGTGAGCCGGGCGTGGTTCGTGTTTATCGAACCGCGGATGATGAGGTTTGCGTTGAAGTTCTGGATGAGGAGAAAGTGAAATGAGCGAATCTACCACCCA
>CAZIWB010000064.1:0-40264 GCA_964542655.1 uncultured Cellvibrionaceae bacterium | reverse complement strand
AATTTATCAATCTTGTCGTGAGCTTTACTCAGGGTTTCAATCGCCTGCGCAGTACTCTTTTGTTTCTCGGCATCAGCGGATTCAGTTTTATCAATATGTTTATGCTCACGCATATGATGGCGAATCAGTTTTCTTAATTTGGCGCGCTTCTGCTGTAACTCTTTGAACCTACGACTTAAAAACTGTCCGTTTCAGCGATTTGTTAGCGTGGCTTTAGCGCCTACGCTGTCGAGCCGAAAACCCATTCAGGAAGGCACCATGTATCCAACCATTTATATGTTTCTTCAATATGAAGAATTACGTTAGCAAACCCAGCTGGTTCTATTTCTACCGCTTGCTTTCCGTGAAATAAAGGATTTCTTACTTCTTCATACAGCACGACAGTTTTCTGCCATAGAGATTGATTAAAATTCATTAAGCTTATTTCTTGAGAAATTAAGCTTGGAAGCCTGTGATAATAAACTTGGCACGTTCCGCGCCCCAATAAAAAGGGATTCTTTAATTTATTTCCAATTTCTGGAGTCCATAACCCTTTTCGATGTAGCGTTTCTCGAACAGCATATTGCAAATAACATTCTATATTTATAATAGACATTCGCATTAGCCAATTGAGTTCGGCCTCAACCTCAAAACGGTTATTATACCAATGAGGTTGTTTGGAATTAGAATATTCCTTCTCCGCAACCATAAGATCATTTGCGTATTTCAACACATTATTGAAATCTAACCGAAGATTTATTATCGGTATATTTTCAAACTTAAGATTAAAGACTGTACTTTTATTTTGGCTCATTTTCTATACGCTAACGCTAAGCTCAGCCGCAGTTTGTAAGTTGTTTTTTTGTGGAATACTTTTGCGCAGCAAAACCACAAAACTGCGACTTAAAAACTGTCCAGCGCACGTAGTGCGCGGTGCTTGAGCGACTTGTTAGCCTTCTTCTTCAGAGTGATGATTAAGAACAATATTACGAGCCTCTTCTTTTATAATATTGAAATCAATGTCAAAAGGTTTGGCAAGTTCAGTAAGAACTTGCTCAAATAATAAGTGTGCCCGCTCAAATACATTTTTCATTGCTTCAACCTCACGCAGCAACTTTTCAACGCCCTCTTTAGTATGGACTTCTGTTAAAGACACAAAAAAAGAGTGGGCAAGATGATTCCGAGCCGCAACTAAGGTTTCTAGAAATAATTTTCCATCCTCAGGAAGGAGACCTGATTGAGTTAATGGGCGTAAAAGTTTTCCTAATGTTTTTCTTGACCAATTTTCTTCTTTTGAACCATAAAAGGAGGCTGGATCAGTTTTTGACAGCAATAAATGTGCGGAAACGATGTTGTACTCAACAATTTGCGCTTTGTGAAGAGCTTTTCCGACTTCACAATATAACTCTTCAACTAAAGTCATTATTATTCCTTATATTTTGCACTGACTTTCCTCTTATGAGGCTAACAGTTTATTAAATTGCACCAACTATATAACCCGCCGAACGTTATTCAAACTAATTGGGTGTAATGCCGTATAACCCCAAGAAGTAGATGGAGTCACAATAATTAAGTTCGTGGTGAATCAAAGGCTTAACTATCACTCCGAATTAACTATTGAGTTATACAGCACAAGCAACCTCAATTAGTTACCGCCACTCATCATATGGTCTAATGCCCGCTATGAGCACTTCACCGACCTTAAAGGCTGTTGCGGTTCGCGAGCTCACCAGCAACCTACGGGCATACAGCAGCTATCATAAATATTGAATTCCATTCAGAACCCACGTTTCATTTTTCCATGTCAAAGAAAGGAAAAACATCCAATACACCTGAGCTTCACACAGCTCACCTTGGCAACAAAACAATTAAAGACCATAGCGGCATTCAATGCCAATTTGAATTACGCACCATTACCGTCCTGCGTTGACAGCCCTACCCTCATCCACTAACCTGCCCGCGCTGCGGTAAATCCCGCAGCCGGGATTCTCACCCCCGTTCACAAAGCCGGCACAGGATGCGATGAGCATTTTGTGTCCTCGTACAGCTATGCCTTTTTGTTATGGCGGCTGGACGGGGCCACCTTCGGGTGGGCCGGTGTTGGTTTTGTGCCGGTGGTGAGAACCCCGTTCAGTCCGCCCCCATAAATCTCACCTCGTGGTGGCGGTTTAAACAAAACCTGTATGAGATCTTATTATGGACAACGTTACCCCTATGGTGCCGGGCACCGACTCTTCTTGTTCTATCACACTCAGCCCTCTTCAACACACCTCTTACCAACAAAACAACCTGAAAATTCGTTCACCCGATGGCCAGCATTTGGAAATCATTGGCCCCGGGCTTCAGCAAGAAAACAGCCGCGACTATGCAGCCCAACTGCTTAACGAAATTTATCTAGTGCAATCATTAACAAGCCATATTGGTGAGCGTCTTGAATTGCCGACACGCGCGGTTTATGGACTTTCGGATTTGTTGTTTCGGGTAGAGGAGTTTGTTGAGAAGAATATTAAATAAGTTTGGAACGTTTGAATGATTGCTTTGAACATGATCGGCATACCGGAGTGTGAGTATGCCGATTTTTACCATTATTTTTGGGGGTTCTTTAACCATTTGAACTCAACCGAAATCCAACTAGCAAATTCGAACGCTATATCTTTTTGAGCATAGGTGCCGCCATAGCGACCCGCTTTAGAGATAAGGCCTATCGCATTAGTAGATTCGACCCATTGTGAAGGAGTGAGCGTGAAGCTGTTCAGCCCTGCTTGCGTTCTAAAGTCATCGAATTCGATGACTTTAAAATCAGGGTAATTGAGCTGCTCCCAAATTCCCAAAAATTCAACAGTATTGCGATAATAAATCGGCAAGGCTCAAAAACGTCGGAAGGCGCCTATGGCTTTTCCAACCTACGTTTCAATCAATCACTCCGTAATCTCATACCCTTCTTCACGCAGGCGCGCAATTTTATAGCGCAGTGTGCGTGCACTAATACCCAACCGCTCGGCGGTATTTTTGCGGCTGCCGCGCTCGTTGCGCAGGGTATTCATAATAATTTCGTATTCGCGCTGCTTCAGGTCATTACCCAATGCCGGATTATTGAGCGACGAATGTTGCACCGGCTGGTTACTGACTAACGCGATATGATCACTGGTAACACTGCCGACAGAAAATTGACTGGCGCGATAACTGGCATTGGCAAATACTTGCGCAGCAAATGATGGTTGTGATTCCTGAGCCCCATCAAATTCCGCCGCAGGGTTAATCGCCTGTGCGGCCTCCAGCAAATTCGGTTTTTGGCTGTAATGCACCGGGCTTTGCGAATAAGGACCGCTTGCACCCAAGCCCAAATCTTCTGCCTGGATTGATTTCCCAGCCTGCAAAATCAAGGCGCGTTGCATAATATTATCCAGTTCACGCACATTGCCCGGCCAGGGATAAGCCAACAACATTTGTTGTGCCGAGGGTGACAAATTCACACCGCGACGATTTTGTTTGTGCGCGTGCTTCTGCAAAAGTTTATCGGCCAGTGGAATAATATCTTCCATGCGGTCGCGCAGAGGCGCCCATTGCAATGGCAATACACTCAAGCGGTAATACAAGTCTTCGCGGAACTTTCCGGCAACTACTTCATTGCGCATATCGCGGTTGGATGTCGCAATAACGCGCACGTTTAATTTAATGGTCTTGCGCCCACCCAAGCGCTCTACTTC
Source organism: uncultured Cellvibrionaceae bacterium (assembly GCA_964542655.1). Lineage (GTDB taxonomy): Bacteria > Pseudomonadota > Gammaproteobacteria > Pseudomonadales > Cellvibrionaceae > Cellvibrio. The sequence goes on along the minus strand of CAZIWB010000064.1, from coordinate 36,578 downwards.
ACGCTCTTGTAATACACGCAATAATTTTGCTTGCAGGCCTATATCCATTTCTGAAATTTCATCGAGCAATAAGGTGCCGCCATTGGCTTGCTCAAATTTGCCGGGGCTACTGGTGTGTGCGCCGGTATAAGCGCCTTTTTCATGGCCAAATAACATTGCTTCCAACATATTTTCTGGAATGGCCGCGCAGTTAATGGCGATAAAAGGTTGGTTGCGACGCGGGGAGTGGTCATGGATATAACGCGCGAGCACTTCTTTACCGGTGCCCGATTCGCCTACCACCAGTACAGTGGAATCAGATTGCGCAACACGCTGGGCCAATTGCAAAAGTTGTTTGCTGGATGGCGCCATAGCAACAGGTTCATCACCGGAAAATTGCGCGACGCCCAAATGACGCGCTACCGTTTCTACCAATGTTTGCGGCGCAAAAGGTTTAACCAGATAATCAACCGCACCCTGCTTCATCGCATCAACCGATTCACTGATGCTCGCATAAGCGGTAATCAGCATCATCGGGATTTGTGGATATTCCTGCTTCACTGCGCGCAATAAATCATGGCCACTCATTGCGCCCATATTCACATCGGAAACAATCATGCGGATATCGTTAAAGAACGCCAGTTGTTTAAGCGCTTCTTCACCGCTGTTGACCGCAATCACCGAATAATCGGCTAATTGCAGCGTGTCTGTTAATGCTTCGCGCAGGTTGTTGTCATCTTCCACAACCAATATCTTGATCGCATTTTCACATTCAGCGTGTTGCAATGCTAAAGCCATGATTATTCCCCTAGGATGTAAAATTCGCGAAAGGCAGCAGCAAACTTGCGCAAGTGCCCTTGCCTTCGGTTGATTGCAATAAAAATTTTCCGTGGTGCGCGCGCGCAACGGCTTTCACCACGCTTAATCCCAAACCTGTACCCTGCGCTTTGGTAGTGACAAATAAATCGCCTACCGATGAGAGTAAATCTGCCGACATACCCGGCCCTTTATCGCACACGCGAATCCACAAACGCTGGTCTTCTGTATTGAGTCCTGCGCTGAGTTTTGGATCATTTAACGCTTGCGGATACAGATTGAATTCAACACGCAGTGACGCTTTGCGATCAACTGCCTGGATAGCGTTATTCACCAGATTCAATAGCGCGCCGATCAATGCATCGCGATTGCATTGGATATAGTGTTCGCGACAATTGATGATCCATTCGCAGCGCGATTCACTGGTCATTAAGGGCACTTCCATCGCTTCGGCCAAATCTGCCTGCAATTGCGCCACACTGATGACATCGTTCAACGCCAATTCGCCCTTGACGTAAAACAACATGTCTTGCACCTGGCGCTCGATATTATTCAAACGACCGAGGATTTTTTCGGAAAATTGTTGCCGACGTTCGTCATCCAATTTGCCACTGCATAAATGACCGGCATACAACATGGCGGAGGACAAAGGTGTACGGATTTGATGTGCAAGTGCGCCCATCATTTTGCCTAACGCAGACAAGCGTTCATGACGACTTAATTCACTTTGCAAACGACGGGTTTCGGTTTGGTCGGTCAATAGAATAATTTGTCCGTCGGCGCCCAGGTTGCGGGTCTGGATACTGATGCGACGGCCATCGCGCAATGAAACCTCATGTCCATCATCCTGACGTGGAGCAAAACAGCGCTTGATAACATCGCGCCACAATTCCCCCTGCAATGGCTCTCCCAGCAAATCAATCGCTGCGGGATTTGACTCGGATACACGACCGGATGAATCCAGCACCACCACGCCACCAGGCAAAAAATTCAGCAGGCTTTCAAGCCGATGAGCCAACTTTTCTTTCTCGGCCAATTCCTGCAAGCGGCGGTCGCTTAGGCTGGATAATTCTTCATTGAGTTCGGCAACGCGGTTTTCCAACAGATGATAGGAATCGGCGAGCTGCTCGGACATCTGGTTAAACAGCTCAAAGGCACTTTTTAAATCCTGGCCTTTTTCACTGATCGCTTTTTCCACCGGTACTGGCGCCAATACCAGATCACCCGAATTGGCAGCCAGAAGGCCAGTGCGCGCTTTGGCGCCACTGCCCACCTTGATCACATTGGAAACTGCTTGCGTCATAAAAACCCCTGGTCTATACCTCTGCCCGCTCCGGCAATCCAAACCGTCAATAAAACAACGGTGTTTTGCCTTTGAAGGTGCGCTTACCCGGGTAATTGCAATCGGGATGCCAAAATATTTATTCTTTATTTTTCATATACTTACCAAGGAACAAATGTAAAGAAAGTCAAACATTTGGCTTACTTCCATTTTCGGGTTGTCGCATTATTCATGCTTCCCTATAATGCCCGCACCCTCTCGGGGGAGTAATCTGCTCCAGCTAAAGGATGCCCGCATCCTGGATGCTGAGCGCTTTTGTCAACAAACTTGCCGCACTCTTCTTATTCTTGAAAAGCGCACTTCGGCATGGCAAAAGCGTCCTCTGTCGTGCCTAGCACACATCGGATTGATGAGACCTGAGATACCACTGTGGCCCCGGCGGGACTGCGGTTGTATCTCATGTATTTCATCCCGCCCAGGTCATAAAAATGGAAGCCTTTCTCAGTTCAACATTTGCCGTCGCTATTGCCGAAATTGGCGATAAAACCCAATTGCTCGCGTTGTTTCTCGCCGCTCGTTACGGCCGCCCCTATCTGATTAGCTTGGGGGTTTTGGTTGCGACTATCGTCAACCACGCACTTTCTGCCTGGCTTGGGGCGGTATTGGCGGGTGTCATTCCGCCCGAGTGGATTCGCTGGATTATCAGCGGCAGCTTTTTCGCCATCGCCCTCTGGTTGCTCATACCGGATAAAGAAGACGACGACATGGGCCGCTTCGCCCAATACGGCCCGTTTGTAGCGACACTCGTATTATTTTTCCTGGCAGAAATTGGCGATAAAACCCAAATCGCCACCGTCATACTCGCCGCCAAATTCAGCGCCGATTTCTGGATGACCTGTGCGGTAATTGCAGGAACCACTTTTGGAATGCTACTGGCCAATGTGCCAGTGATTTTTGCGGGGAAATGGTTGATGGATAAATTGCCCCTCGGCGTTGCGCACAAAGTGGCTTGCGTTTTATTTATCCTGCTGGGGATTGCGACGCTGGTAGGAATGGATTAACAAAACCGGTTCGCGGTGACCGGTTTTAATCTTTTAAATACCAGTCATCGCGATAGGTCTTCACCATATCGGGATATAACACTGTCATTACCGTTGCGATAAGGCCATTTACAAACCCTTCGGGAAACGTCATCAGCAGGAACACAATAAAATGTTCCTGTGTCGTTGCGAGTTGGATGTCACTACCGGTGATCGCAAACAATAGCAACGCGAATAACCCCAGCCACACACAACTCACCATTGCGCCAAAAAATCCAACTCCCCAAAAATAGGTAAACGGATTTTTAAATTTCCAGCGATCCACCAACCAAAGCACACACCAGGCCCAGCCTACCGGCACGGCCACACTTAAACAAAAATCGACCGGCAACATACGTAAATCAAATTGCGCGACGGCAATATCCCAATCCAACCTGAGCGCATGCAGCGGGATTTGATAAATCTCCAGTGCAATTAACGCCAGTGCGCCAATCAGGGTCGCGAGACTCCAGCCAAACACCATGGCAGTAACCGTCATCAATAAGGGATGGATTGCCAGCGTATCGCGCATGGATACTTGCAGCAGCCATAACAACGCCAGCGCGAGGATAGTGGCAAACAAGGCGTGTTGTCGGGATTGGCTGGCTACCACTTGTCGCCAGGGAGCGTAGCGGATTGCCAATAATAAAATTGGTATCGCAATGCAGGTTGTTAACCAGAACAGCAACGGGTTTGGAGGGAGCAGCAAATTCATACTGTTATCTAATGGAACACCCGGCCATTAGCCGGGTGCACATCTATTACACCTTTGCCTCAGCAAAGCCCTGCCCTTGTAGCACCCCGCGGATTTTTTCCGCCGTTTGTTTTAATGCATCACCATCGGCATTTTTTGCAAACTCAAAACTTAAATCGTCCATGGAATCCATGGGCACCAGATGGATATGGGTGTGCGGGACTTCAAGCCCTGCGATCATCAAACCAACACGAGTTGCGGGATAAGCAATTTTCAAGGCATTGGCGATTTTGTGGCTGACTTGCATCAGGTGCGCTGCGAGATCGAGCGGCAAATCACTCCACTGGTCAATTTCTTCACGCGGGATCACCAGCACATGTCCCTGGCGAATTGGCTGGATGGTGAGGATCGCAACCGCTTTATCATCCTTCCATACAAAATTGCCAGGAATTTTTCCTTCCATAATTAAGCTGAACACACTTGCCATTATTGTTTCCTCATTACATTTCCAATTGGTAAATAACAATCAATAAACAGCGACACCGCGCCGCAACAATTCACGCGCGAGTATTTCATCAATTTGATGGATATTTTCATCGCGAAATTCAATATAAGTCACCTTGTGTTTTTTGTAGATCACGTGCTTTTCCAATTCACTGCCCAAGACCGCCGCGCGATTGTGTATATGTTCTAGCTGGTCTGCCCAGCACTCAATGCACAACTCTGCTTCAGGTACATAAAAATCCGCGATAACCGAATCCAGATCCCATAACAACGAATAATCGCGCGCATGGATAACCCTGGTCAGGTACAGCCAATTATCAATACGGCGCTGTACCGCGTTATTGACGCTGTGGCCATCCAGCGTGGGCTGTCCATCCAGACCTTCATCGCCAGAGATTTGCATCAGGGAGCCAATGAGCTCCGGTTCATCCAGGATGGTTTCTGGCCAGGTAACAAAAGGAATGCCCGACTCCGCTTCCTGTTGCTGCCCGCCCAGTTTTTGCCCTTTGGGAGCCAGCAGCCAACCGCGGATATGTTTTTTGATCAGCCCCTTTTCCGCCAACAACAAATTGACGAGGCGCGCAGGGATATCCCACTTGTGAGCCAAATTAGTCGCGCTTAGCGGCGCTTCAGGTAATAGCTTCAAAAGGTGGTGATGCTGGATAGATTCCGGCCAGGCGATATATTCCCCATATTTGGGATGGTTGACGTAAACGCCGCCCTCAAACTTCCCTTTCTCTGTAAGCTGCCAATGGTTGTCCACCTTCACAATCCAGCCGCCCGTGGTCAGCAGGATAAACAGTTCTTTGCTCTCCTTATTAATCAAGCGGGCAAGCGCAGTTGTAGAAATATGTCGTTCAGCCATAGAGGAAATCCTTAGTGAGGATGCGAGTGTAAACCCAGCCATCTGCGACGAATAGCCTGTTCAACCAAGGCTCAGCACTTATGCAAATTTGTACGCAAAATAATGATGGCTTATCGCTAATTTGCGACACAAATCAAATTTAACTGGCCTTAAAAGCCACAAGCCTCTATACTCCGCGCACTTTCAGTGACCCCTCTCTTGATCGTGAATGTCTTGTCATGGGGTAATGCTGAACAGACTGGATGTCTGAGGGCTGCCCAACCATTTGTTTATCTGTTTAAACACTTGGTAGATATAGACGCTGATCGATTCTGTTTATCAAATCACTTCAGCCTGCCCCATAGTATGCAATCGGTTATACGAATCGGAGTTTGTGGATTGCATAAACCGTCTGCGTTGCAGATGACGCGGGATTTCGTTGATTAAATCGCCTTTTACGACTGCACTTGTGCCCTGACTCCCTGAGTTAATTTCACTCGCAGCCGAACCCTGTATGTAGTCCATACACATAGCGATCAATCATCGCCCCCACTTTATGTGTTTGCCCATTCACTGTTGCCCTTTATTCCTCAAAGCTTGCTTTGATATGTAATCGGGCGATGCTTTTGCAAGCACCCATTAAAAAACCAATAAAAATCACATCGTAAAAAACAGATGCAGCAGCTCGCTGTTGTCTCGTTATTTTTTTGCGTGCGATTTTTATGTTTAAACACAGGTTATTACATGTCTGACCAAATTATGTTTACCGATTTAGCCCTTTCTGCGCCCGTATTAAAAGCCATCCAGACCGTTGGCTACGAAGTGCCCTCACCCATCCAGGCAGCAGCAATTCCTGTACTGTTGGCCGGTGGAGATATCCTGGGTATGGCGCAAACCGGCACCGGTAAAACTGCAGCCTTTGCGCTGCCTTTGCTCTCCAAACTGGATTTGAGCCAAAACGATCCGCAAATCCTGGTACTTGCACCTACCCGCGAATTAGCAATCCAGGTTGCAGAAGCTTTCCAAAAATACGCTTCAGAAATGCCCGGCTTCCATGTACTGCCAATTTACGGCGGCCAGGACATGACCAGCCAGTTGCGTCAATTAAAACGCGGTGTGCATGTTGTGGTGGGAACACCCGGCCGTGTAATGGATCACCTGCGTCGTGGCAGTTTGAATTTAAATAATTTGAAAAGCCTGGTGCTCGACGAAGCCGATGAAATGTTGCGCATGGGCTTTATCGATGATGTTGAATGGATTTTGGAACACACTCCGGCAGAGCGTCAAACCGCACTCTTCTCTGCGACCATGCCACGTGAAATCCGCAAAGTGTGCGATAACTATTTGCGCGATGCTAAAGAAATTAAAATCGCCAGCACCCAATCTACCGGTGACAATATTGAACAGGTGTATTGGATGGTGAGCGGCACCAACAAACTCGATGCGCTTACCCGCATCCTGGAAGTCGAACCTTTCGACGGCATGATTATTTTCGTGCGCACCAAAACCGCCACAGTTGAACTTGCCGAAAAATTGGAAGCGCGCGGCTACTCCGCCTCTGCACTCAACGGTGATATGAACCAACAATTGCGCGAGCGCGCGATTGATCGTTTAAAAACTGGCAAGCTGGATATTGTTATCGCCACTGATGTTGCTGCACGTGGTATCGACGTTGAGCGTGTAAGCCACGTTGTAAACTACGACATCCCTTATGATAGTGAAGCCTACGTACACCGTATTGGTCGTACCGGCCGTGCAGGTCGCAGCGGTAAAGCAATCTTGTTTGTTGCTCCGCGCGAAAAACGTTTGCTTTACACCATTGAAAAAGCGACTAAAAAACCCATTACCCTGATGGAGTTACCAAGCGGTGCTGCCGTTACCAAACACCGTATCGATCAATTTACCCAACAAATTACCGATACCTTGAAAGAACAAGCAGACCTGTCGTTCTTCAATGATTTACTCGCTGAATACAGCCATGCAAATGATGTATCACCCGAAGAGATTGCCTCGGCCCTCGCCTTCCTGTTGCAGCGCGAGCGTCCGTTGCAAGTGAAATTTACCGATGTAAAACCCGAGCGCAGTGAACGTCGCGACCGCGATGATCGTGGCAGTCGTGATCGTGATGACCGTGGCAGCCGGGACGGTGGCCGCGATCGCGGTTCACGCGAAGATCGTCCACGCCGTGAACGCAACGATGAAAATATGGATCGCTACCGCATCGAAGTGGGTCGCAACCATGAAGCTCGTCCGGGCGACATTGTTGGCGCTATTGCTAACGAAGCCGGTATCGAAAGCCGTTACATCGGCCATATCAAATTGCACGATGAATTTTCTACCGTGGATTTGCCAACCGGTATTTCAAAAGACATTCTCGCCAAGCTGAAAAAAGTGCGCGTGCGCAACCGTCCACTGGAAATCTCATTGGATACAGGCCCACGCGGTGGCGATGATTTCCCCGGCCGCGGCAAACCAAAACGCGAATATGGCCCAAGGGACGGAGGCAGTCGCGACTTTGGAAATAGAGAAGGCGGCAGCAGAGATGGCGGCCGTGACAAACCACGTTTCGGTGAGCGCGATGGCAAAAAAACCAGCTTCCGCCCAAAGAAAACTGATTAATTATGCTTCATCAAGTGAACGAGCATACTGTTCAATAACTTGATAAATAAAATCTTAAATCGCCATTACATGAAAGTGTTATGGCGATTTTTTTTATTCCAGCTTTAACTTCCCATTAACCGCATCATTAACGCGATCCATTATTTTTTCGCTTTCGCTTTTTCCCGGGCAGGGAGTCACACTCACGTACCAATTCCTTGGCTCTCCTATTTTAGTTGGCGGAGATCTCAGGCAACCGCCCCCTTCCAACATTACAACGGTTGTCCCTGACGGATCCATATATGTCTCCAACCCCCTATCTTCGATTCTCGCAAGCACAGGCTTATTGGACGCATCTGTTAATTGTTTACGTAATCCCGGATGAAAAACATTGCGGGCAATTTCTGCTGAATCTGTTTGTGACGAAACGTTATTGCCACCCAATAATTCATTAATTTCCTGCGGTGTAAGAGGCTCCAGTTGCAAGGTTAATTCAGGCAATGGTGGCAATACATCTTGTGGAGAATTGAGCTTAAAAGCATCGGGATTGATAACAGGTGGCTGCACTACCCGCAACACATGTGGTTCTTCCAATGGCGGAAGCTCAATATAATGCAGGCGACCAGCAAGGAATTCGCTCGGGGGAATCGATCGACTATTGCGCATAGCAGTCCATAAAACAACTAAATGCAGTATCAGGGTGATGCCTATTGCAATCCATCGCGATGAGTTGGAAGGAGTTATTACAACAGTAACACCACCAACCAGACTAGTGAGACAAACAAAAAACCGACCATTGCCGGTCGGTTTTGTTGTTTCAGGAGAGTTTGCCAACATACTTGTAGTGCCATTCAATCAAAGTCATTACTAGACCTGATGGCACTACAAAAGTTCGTCCTCCCGGATAATTTTAGAAGCTCGCGTTACAGGCAATCGATCACTCATCAAACATCTGGATCATATAACCATCTTTAAGCGCTTCCGCCATGGCTTTATCGGCTGCCACCACACGCGGATCGCTGGTTAAGTTGCTCGGCACCAGTTTGCGGTTTTCAATATCAATTTCAGTAAAACCCGCGCGCATCAAATAAAGTTTGCACAAGTGCTCGGCACCAAATAAATCCTTGAAATTGATGTAGACAATAAAGGGCACCATCTGGCCTTCTTTAATATCATCGAAGGCTTTTTTGGCTCGACCATTAGCGGAGAATATATACATAACAGTGTTCCTTTATGAAATTAGATTGTCATTACTACACGCAGCGCATCCAAACGGATTTTTGCCTGGGACAAAAAGTGTTGGCTTGCTGCTAAACGCTGTTGCAAATACTCGATTTCTTCCTGGCGCACATTCGGGTTTACTTCTTTCAACGCTTTCATGCGTTCCAGTTCACCCGTTAATTGTTCGCTCACTTTAGACTGGGCCTCTGCAATTAATTCTGCTTGTCTTGCAGCGGTAATTTCTTCGGCCTTCTGCACCATAGTCGTCAAGGTTGGGCGCGCATGGCGTACCAGATCCTGGGCATTATTACGCGGAACTTTTTGCAGGAGTTTACTCAGCTGAGTGATTCCAAGTACCGCCGACAAATCCTTGCCTTTATCATCCAGCAATACACGCAATAACGATTGTGGCATATAGCGGAATAACTGCAACTCAGCCGGCGCAGGGCAATGCAATACGAACAATGCCTCCAACATCAAAGTGCCCGGTTTCAGCGGTGGTAATTTCAAAGTGCAAAAAGCGGTATTGCCAAATTCACTTAATGAAATCAAATCCTGCGCACCGCGCACCAGAGGGTGCTCCCAGGTCAGGAACTGCATATCTTCGCGCGACAACGCCTGCTGGCGATCATAGGTCACCGTCAACCCATCTTCCGGCAAGCCGGGGAATTGTTCGATACGCATGTGGTCGCTGGGGTGTAACACCAAACTTTTTTCGCTGTGTTTTTCAAAATCGATACCGAAACTATCGAATACTTGCTCCATATAAATCGGCAATACACTGCTCGCATCATTTTCCGCCAGGGCATCCACCAGGGCTTCTGCTTGTGCTGGTTTGCAGGAATTCAACTCCAACAAGCGATCACGCCCCTGTTGTAACTGGGCGACCAGCTCGGCGGAAAAGTCACGAGTTTGCGCCAACAAATCGACAAAGGTTTTATCGTCATTGTTAACCAGCGCTGGCAGCAACTCTTCTGCAAATTTCACATAAGCTGCTTGCCCGATCGCACAAGTTTTTTCAAAGGCATTCAAACCCTGGTGATACCAATCCAGCAATTTTTGTTGCGCGGTATCTTCATAATAAGGCACATGGATGTTCACGGTTGCGGTTTGGCCGATACGATCCAGACGGCCAATACGCTGCTCCAGCAAATCCGGATTGGTCGGCAAATCAAACAACACCAGATCCTGCGCAAATTGGAAGTTACGCCCTTCACTGCCGATTTCCGAACAGACCAATACCTGCGCACCATCTTCCATCTCGGCGAAATAAGCCGCAGCGCGATCGCGCTCGATTAAATTTAAACCCTCGTGGAATACGGCGGTCGTCAAACCTTTGCGCAAACGCAGATATTCCTCAATTGATTGCGCCGAATCAGCATTGGCACAAATGACCAATACTTTTTTGCGGCGATGTTGGCGCAGCCATTCGGCGAGCCATACAACACGCGGATCTTGCAACCACCAATCCGAATCCGTTTTTTGTTGCCAGTATTGTTCAGCGCAAATTTGCGCGGCTAAAGGTTGCTCAAGCAATGCAATTAAATCGTCGTCTTCCAAATTGAGTGCGTGTGCCTGCAATTTACGCTCGGGGAATCCACTCACAGAATTACGTGTATTGCGGAATAGCACACGGCCTGTTCCATGGCGATCCAGCAGGTAATGGATGGCAGTATCCATAGCTTCACCAAGGCTGCGGGTTTCCGCCTGTGACTGCAATTCTTTAACCGTATCCGATGGCAAATAGGCATTTAATGCTTTTACCAGGGGCGCAGGAATTTTTCCGGTTTCATTGCTGTGCTCTTGCAGAAGCTCTTGCACCAAATCATTTAAAGGTTGATAGGCTTTTTGCTCGGCAACAAATTTTTCCAGATCGTAATAGCGGTCCGGGTCAAGCAAACGCAAGCGTGCAAAATGACTTTCTACACCCAATTGCTCCGGTGTTGCTGTCAACAACAGCAAGCCTTTGGATTTTTTTGCCAGGCCCTCAATACAGGTATAAGCCTTGCTCGGTTTCTTTTCGCTCCATTGCAAATGATGCGCCTCATCCACCAACAACAAATCCCACTCCGCAGCCACAGCTTGCTCGTAGCGATAATTATTTTTGGTGAGGAAATCCAGCGAGCAAATAATCAGCTGGGCGGTTTCAAACGGATTGCTGATATCCCCTTGCTGCTCACTTTTTTCTTCAAGGTCATCTTCAAAATCATCGACATAATCGATTGACTCTTCAACACTATCCAATCCAACCAATGCATTGCAACGCGCCTCATCAAGTAGCGTAAAAGCGAGGTTAAAACGGCGCAGCATTTCCACCAGCCATTGGTGCTGCAAACTCGCAGGCACCACAATCAATGCGCGCCCCACCCGCCCACTCATTAATTGTTGATGCAAAATCAAACCGGCTTCGATAGTTTTACCCAAGCCCACTTCATCCGCCAACAACACACGCGGTGCATGGCGTTGGGACACTTCGCTGGCGATATACAACTGGTGCGGCAGCAACTGCACGCGCGGCCCGGCCAAACCAAACATGGGCGATTGGCGATGCAGGTTTTGGTAGTGGAGGGTTTGGTAGCGCAGGGTGAAATGGTTGTGCTTGTCGATTTGGCCAGCAAACAAACGGTCACGCGGTGTACTGAATTGCACAAAACTATCCAGTTCGAATTCGGGGATTGCGAGCTCTTCATTATCTTTGGTCAGGCCGATGTACATCAAACAACCGGCCTGCTCGACAATACTGGTAATTTGGATTTTAGTTCCGTCCTGGTGGCGCACCTTCTCGCCCACCTCATACTTCACACGGCTAACAGGCGCGTTATCCAGCGCATAGGTGCGGCGTTCACCCGCCGCCGGAAAACTCAGGGTAAGGCGGCGATTCGCCACGTCCAGCACAATTCCCAAGCCCAGATCCGCTTCCGATTCACTAATCCAGCGCTGCCCAATAACAAAACCACCCGTTGACTGCGTTTTACTCACTCAAACACCTGCTTAATAAAAATCAAAATTGTCGAAAAGGCGCGCATCATACTGTTTTAGGCCCCACAAAACCAAAAAATTTGGCTGTTAGCTGGCATGCTTTTCGATAGAATCGAGCCAATTCGCCACATAATTGGAAGCCACCATGTATATCAACACGCCCGATGCTGAAAGCACACTCCGCCTTGAACAATTGGTGGCCAAAACCGGCTTCTTACGCCTCTCCAACAGCAAAGACTACTACCCTTCCGCCGCTGGCACCGGCCTGCCACTGCTGATCCTGGAAACCGACCTGTGCAGCGCCGCCATCTCCTTGCAAGGGGCACATTTGCTGGAATTCAAAACCACCAATAGCGACCCACTACTCTGGCTCAGTCCCAATTGCGACTTTTCTGTAGGCACAGCACTGCGCGGCGGTGTCCCCCTGTGCCTGCCCTGGTTTGGTGTCAACCAAACAGACAGCAGCAAACCCAAACACGGCTTTGCCCGCAACAATTTCTGGGAACTGGGCAAGGCGCAATTGTTAAGCGACGGCGCAGTGGAATTGGAGTTTTTATTTTTAAGCGATGCCAATGACCTGTTCCCGTTCGACTTTTCCGCAGAATTGCGCATGACCCTGGGCAATAGCGCCAAACTCGAACTTACCATCAACAATACTGATACCGAAGACTTTGATTGCAGCTGGGCGATGCATAATTACCATCGCATCAGCTCATTAAAAGATGTGCGCGTACTGGGACTGGCAGAGAAAAAATATCTCGACAATTTTGAAGGCTATGCGGAAAAACACCAATCCGGCGATGTGAATTTCCCCGGCCCGGTTGATCGCGTGTATCCAGCAATCGACAACAGCGTCCGAATTAGCGGTTCACCCAACATCGACATTACCCACAACAACTGTCCGAGTGTTGTGGTCTGGAACCCGGGCGCAGAGGCCGCTGCAAAAATTGCGGATATAGGCGCAGGCAATGAGCAATTTTATATCTGCGTAGAGCGCGGCGCAGTGTTGAGTGAGAAATGGCATTTACCCGCAGGTAAAAGCCAATCGGCATGGATGGAGTTCAAACAAAACAGCTAGGCTTGCAACAGCTATACTGTCTGGCGGCAATACTGGTTTCAAAGACAACTACTTGGAGGTGAATCATGGACATACAAGTTGGTGGATTGCTCGGCCTTATTCTGTTGATTTGCGTTATCTACGCCATTCTTAAAACCGTACAAAGCGGCGCCAGCACAGGCACCAAAGTGATATGGATACTGGTTTTATTATTACTGCCGTTCCTTGGGTTTATTTTGTGGTTTTTCCTTGGCCCTAAATGACTCGTTAATTATCCATGCTAAACAACAAAAAGCCCTGCTGAGTATAAGCAGGGCTTTTTTTATTGTTTTCGGCAACGCATTTTTATGCGGGTCCTTAGGAACAAGCTTGTCCATGCTTTTTCATGAGAATTTCAACTGCGCCACGCAATTGGCTTTCAACCAATTTCCCATCCGTTTTAGATTGCTCAAATGTTATCGCCGGAGCGCTTTCATCTGGAACAAATTTAATTTCTTGGGGCGATCCGGAATCACAAACAAATTGCAGCTCCAACAACGGGTTCACCTTATCATCTGGCGCCGACTGAAAACCGTACTTATCAATAACCACAGATTTCAAACCATCAACCTTCATCCCCTGCTGCACTCGCTCGCGTAGCACATTGTTAACAAGCGTAGTCATTGCAAATTTTGGATTGCTAGTTAATAACGCAGCAGAAATACCCTTTGCGATTCCCTCATCAATGGTAATGCGGCCAGGGCTATTTGTGGTCATCAACGTCAATTGACGTTACGGATTTAACCCTGAAGGCAAAGATAAAATAAACATTAAATAATAACAGCGTTGCTTTATACGAAACCCGGAACCAATACCGTGTGGGCTCATCCTGAACTGAAAGCAATACACCATTGCGAGCGGTGGTAACTCCACTCTCGATAACATGATAGATATCGGAAAAAAAATACGATGCCAATAACAGGAACACAGTTCGTAGTAGGTAGGCATACTCTTTCTTTACGTAGATACGCAGCAATTTGGGTTTATGAAACATAATATATCCTGTGTAGTTAGCAAACGACTGCGCCAGAGCAACCCCTTATCGTAAAGTCCGATAAGCATCCTGTTTTTTGCTGCTCAGGTTATTGTTGCAAACGATCCTGGGGCGTCGGCCCGTCCATTGCTTTCTCGATTGCATATGGATACTCCTTCCGTGACGATATCAACCCAACCCTGGAGCGAGGTATCCATCTTAATGGTTATCGAAGATCTGCAATTCGTTTAACTTTCTTTCACCATAAAATAAAAAACCAGGAAGCCGTCAGGCTCCCTGGTTTCAACTCGATGATTTGAGCTTTCTTATAAATTAAGCAGGCAACAATTCCTTCACCGCATCACGCTCTTCCTGCAATTCTTTTTCAGTTGCAGTCATGCGTGAGCGGGAGAATTCATTGATCTCAACGCCTTGGACGATTTCCCAGTCGCCGTTTTTGCAAACAACAGGGAATGAGTAGATCAGGCCTTTTTCGATGCCGTAGGAACCATCGCTGTATACACCCATGCTCACCCAGTCGTTCGCTGGAGTGCCCAGAGCCCAATCGCGGATGTGGTTGATAGCAGCGTTTGCAGCAGATGCAGCAGATGAAGCGCCGCGCGCAGCGATAATTGCAGCACCACGTTGTTGTACAGTTGGGATGTAATCTGCTTCGTACCAGGCTTGGTCAACCAGGCTCAATGCTGGCTTGCCATCAACCAGAGTGTTGTGCAGGTCTGGATATTGGGTAGAAGAGTGGTTACCCCAGATCAGCGCCTTGGTGATGTTGTTGATGCTGGTACCAGTTTTGGTCGCCAGTTGTGACAATGCACGATTGTGGTCCAGACGGGTCATTGCAGTGAATTGACGTGGGTTGATGTCCGGCGCGTTGCGTTGTGCGATCAAGGCGTTGGTGTTTGCAGGATTGCCCACTACCAATACTTTGATGTTGCGAGAAGCGTGGTCGTTAATCGCTTTACCTTGTACAGAGAAGATCGCGGCGTTAGCAGCCAACAGGTCTTTACGCTCCATGCCTGGGCCACGTGGACGTGCGCCTACCAGCAATGCGTAGTCGGTATCTTTGAAAGCAACAGAAGGATCATCAGTAGTAACAATGCCTGCCAGCAATGGGAATGCGCAGTCATCCAACTCCATCGCTACGCCTTGCAGGGCTTTCAGGGCCGGGGTGATCTCCAGCAATTGCAGGATTACTGGTTGATCTTTACCCAACATGTCGCCGGCAGCGATGCGGAACAACAGGGAATAGCTGATTTGGCCAGCGGCGCCAGTGACGGTAACTCTTACAGGTGCTTTCACGATGAGACTCCATTTATTCGGGTGATATTGGAAGGAAACGAAAGTTCGGCATTGTGTGCCAGGGTTTGTTACATAAGACGGGTGGGCATTATAGGCATTTGGGCAGAAAATTCACCTGCTTAATGCAGTTATACCCCAGGTCCATAATCCAGACAGGTTTTTGGCATTTGCGCCCCCTTATGCAACTTATGATTCAGGTCGCGCAATGCGCTACGCACCCCCTCTTCAATCACCGGGTGATAGAAAGGCAAATCCAATATCTCCCCCGCACTTAAACGCAGCTGTATAGCCCAGGCTAATTGATGGGCAATATGCTCGGCAGCCGGGCCAAACATCTCTGCCCCTAGTAAAAGACCCGTGCCCTGCTCCCCATACACTCGCACAAGCCCGCGGTTTTTATTAATGATGCGCGCCCGTCCCTGATCCTCAAAACTCGCCTCACCAATCGCGTAACCGTTAAGGCAATTTTTTCGAATATCGTCCAGCGTCTCGCCCACACTGGCAATTTGGGGATCGGTAAACACAATGCTAATGGGGACGCGACGCAAACCCGCGCGGATATCATCCGGATTTTTTAGTGAATAACCCGCATTGCGGCCTGCAATGCGCCCTTCATCGGCAGCTTCATGTAAAAGCGGGATGTCATTGGAGATATCACCCGCAATATAAATAGATGCGGTATCACATTGGCCTGAATACCGACTATGAAAAGGAATGCCCTTGTGGTCCAACTCCAGACCCGCTTTTTGCAAATCCAACGCATCTATATTTGGCCTGCGGCCGGTTGCGGCAAGTACATAATCAAAGCGCTCTTCAATCAAGCCACGCTCACGATGGTGATAGTGGATAACAACACTTTCATTTTCGGTGCGAATTTTTTTTACGTCAGCGTTAAGATCCAAATAAAAATGGCGATTAAATTCAGCATCGGCATAGTCGCTGATGACAGGGTCTTTAATAATCGCAATTTCACCACTCTTGCCAAAAATGGCAACACGCACACCAAGCTGGCTCAATGCCTGGCCCAGCTCCAGGCCAATAACGCCGGGACCAAAAACAGCAATGGATTCAGGCAAATTATCCAGTTCAAAAATATCGTCGCTCACCAACAAGCGTTTGCCCGCATCTTTCAGGAAATCAGGAATGACCGGGATTGAACCTGTCGCAATTACAATACGCTCGGTATGCAAACGCGAAGTGGCGCCCTCGCCATCCTCTAATTCGAGTTCATGTTGTGAAATAAATTTTGCGGTGGCGAGAAGCTTATGTTCGGAAGGAAATTGATTAACAGAATCGATAACGGAACTAACAAACCTGTCGCGTTCATCCCTGACACGTTTCAAAACGGCTGCACCATCAATGTTTGGAGGTGAGTAATCAACGCCAAACACGCCATTATGGCTGGCATGATGCGCATGTTGTGCGGCGGCAATCAGGAGTTTGCTAGGCATACAACCAACGCGCGCGCAGGTTGTACCATGGGCTTTGCCTTCAATGAGCACAAGATTATCCGTATATTTCCTGGCTTCACGATAGGCGCTTAAACCGGCAGTACCGGCGCCAATAATGGCAATATCCACATGACGTGTTTTCATTCAATCCTCGATATTGAAAAAACGTCTATTAGCTTATTAAAGCGGACTGACAGCCCTCGGTGCGCCATCGCACATAGAGCTCGGAATTACGCGGCAGGCAAAGTATAAAATCTATTGTGATGTCAGTTTCAATGGTGTAGCTGTATGTTGATTTTTCTTCGGACTATAACGATGAATGTCAATCATCAATGGCGTTCTAATAGCCTTCGTTTCCCATCTGTTTGGGATTTCAACCCAAACAAATTCTTGTTGATCACAATCGAAGCTCATTCTTGAAAAAGAATAATTGGACTCTATTTGTTTGGATGTTCTAAGATTTTCACCAGAATTGATTTCATAAGCATAATGATGTTCATTGTAGACGGTGTTATTACGCATCAAAAACCAGATTTCATTTTGTTTGGTGCACAAGGCTTCCACTTTATCAACCCCTGACAACTTTATTTCCGCTATGCGCTTGGATTGACAAGCAGTAAATAACTCCACTTTCACATTTTCTACCGGAGCACCATTACGTACATTACCTCGACCGGGCATAACTGCCAGTTTTTTTCCATCATCCGACAAAAAATACTGTGCCTCCGAAACGGGTGAAACAGATGGTTGAATAACACAACTTTTCCCATCGACAACATAGGTCGCCGTATTGGTAGAGTAATTTACATAAAAATAGCCATAACGACCGAAAAAAGCACCAACACTATGAGTACTGGAGGGCAATAAAGGAGTTGGGCCTGTGTAATCCAAATCCATAGGCTGTAATAATTTTCGTTGCACATCAATAAGAAGGTTATCGTTATCTGCCATCCAATACATCCAACTGGTCGCATCTTGCTGTAGCACAGGTCTTACTGATTTATTGGTGATATTTTCTGTCGTTATATCGTATAGAAATACTTTTGCTCGCTGAACTTTACGTGATTCATGATCAGCCATACCAAAGTATCGATATTCAGTGCGCCCGAGTGTGAAGATGAAACCTTCTGGAGTCGGTTTCAAGTTGTCAATATCAACCGCACTATCCATGGAGATAGTGCAGCCTGATAGCGTTGCAAAAACGGCAATAACCAGATTAATTTTCCACAATTTCATGTTCATTATTCTTCTTGTTGTTTATGTAAAATATTACATTGATGTTTATATGGGCAATTTTTATCGACCTTCCGTCATCGCTACAATAATTTCTTTATTGTTAATTCGACAGGTCTATTGCTGATAACGTTTCACCAACGCTTTGTACAACTCATCCTTAAATTCAGGCTTACTCGCATCAAGGCTTTGTACTGCTTCAACCAAATGTTCGTTATCTTCACGGCCATCGTGCCAGTGCTTGCGGTAGCTGCCGTCTTTGTAGCCGTGATCCTGGCGGAAGAAATTCAATACGTTTTTCCCGACATAACCGCGGTAGAGTTGGTCAAACCCCATATCCACACCTGCCATCAGGCGAGCGAACAAACCAATATGGAATTGTTTGTCGGCGAGGGTTGCACCAGCGAATTTTTCAAGATCGAGGCGAAAATCTTTTTCGTCCGTTGCGATCGCCAGTTCTTTTTGGACAAGGGCGATGATTTCATCTTGCGAACGACCGGATTGCAGCAAAATACTCAAGCCAAAGTGCCAGATATCAATTAATTCCAATGCAACTTGTTCCGTATCCGGCGATTGTTTCTTCCACCACTTCCAACCGTAGTGATCCATCAACTCCGCGCATTCAACCCAAATAGCGCGATACCACTCATAGCCTTGCGCTTGCCAATTGGCAGTAACCTTGGTGTTCATTCCATCTTGCAGTTCGAGCATGATTTTAATTTGTTGATATTGTGCAGACATTGTTGTTCTCACTTTACTATTTGATATGCATTAACTGATTCCCGTTTCTTTACAAGGGAATGGTTAAGATGGGATTAATTGGGTAAATATTGTTTGGCTTTGCTAAACAACCGATAAAAATTTTCTGTCGTTTTTTCAGCAAGTTCTGCCAACGGTATTCCGCGTACATCCGCCACAAATTGGGCAACTTCACGCACGTATTTGGGCTCGTTGGGTTTGCCGCGATAGGGAATCGGCGCGAGGTACGGCGAATCCGTTTCCACCAATAAACGATCAAGCGGCATATTGCGCACCACATCGCGGATTTGATCGGCATTTTTAAAGGTGACAATACCGGAAATGGAAACATAGTAATTTAAATCCAGTGCGGATTTTGCCATCTCCCAATCTTCGGTAAAACAATGCAATACACCGCTGTGTTCGAGGCTGCCATGCTCTTTGATCAAGGCGAGCGTATCGGCTTTGGCTTCGCGCGTATGTACCACAACTGGCAGACCAATTTGTTTGCCTACATCCAGGTGTAACGCAAAACTTTCGTGTTGGATATCTTTGCTTTCGGTTTCGTAGTGATAGTCCAAACCGGTTTCACCCAGCGCAACAACTTTGGGTTGCGATGCCCAATTGATTAATTGTTCGGCTGTCGCTGCGCCCTCTTTTACATCGCATGGATGAACACCAACCGAAGCAACAACCCGCGGATGCGCCTGGGCAATATCAATCACAGTCTGGATATTTTGCAGACTAATGCCGATACACAACATTTGCTGGATACCGCGCTCATGGGCGGCGGCAATGGCAGCGCTCAAGTCGCCGTTATAGGGATCGAGTTTGATTCGATCAAGATGACAGTGGGAATCAATCAACATGAATACATCCAATAACAAAAGGCAAAAACAACAAAGCCAGGCATAACCTGGCTTCGCGGAAACTCAGTGGGGCGAATTTTACATGTTGGACTAGTTACATGGTATGGGTAGGCTTGTCAGAGTTGAGCATACCAGCCAGATAAGTTTCGATTTTATTGATCGCGGTGTTGTCCTGATCGCTAAACTGCACCCCTATCCCCGCTGCACGGTTGCCTTGTGCGCCCTTGGGCGTCACCCAGACTACCTTGCCCGCTACCGGAATTTTTTCCGGTTCGTCCATCAAGCTCAACAACATAAATACTTCATCGCCCAACTTGTAGCTTTTGTTGGTTGGAATAAACATGCCGCCATTTTTTACAAAGGGCATATAGGCTGCGTAGAGCACAGCTTTGTCTTTAATCGTGAGGGAAAGTATGCCGTTACGGGCACCACCGCCAATCGGTTGCATAGCAAATCCTGGTTGTTGTTTTGACAGGTCACAAGCTTCAAGAGGCTCGAACACTAATAGATTAGCGTATTAGTGTCCAGACGCCATTGCGCGATTCGTGCTAGCGCGCAACAAAGCGCCCCAATCGAGCAATAATTCCTCTAATAACAATTGCTTATTGGGGTTTGCCCCGCTTAATAATTGCTTCTTGGAGAGCAGGATTTTTTCAATATAGCGATGCAATAAGGGCAAATTAAGATTGCTCAAACGCTCTCTCCACTCCACTGGTGTCTGCTCCATTTGCAAATCATCAGAGCCTACGCGCCAACGGGCAATGCTGTGCAATAAACCCAGGAACCATTCCATAAAGCCATGCACATCACCACCGTGCCATTGCGCCGCCAATTCGATCGCCGATACCTGGCCAAGGCTTAAACGCACAAATTGCTGCAACACTTGTTCACGCTGCTCCAGTGCATCGCCCTGCAATAGCGCCAATGCACTCAAAGGTGCACCGCGGGCAGCGATCAGCAGGCTATCTGCCTTGGCATTACTACCAACCACTAACGGCGACAGCCAATGCAGTACTTGCTCAGTACGTGGCATAGGGAATTTACGCATTTGGCAGCGGCTGCGGATAGTCGGCAATACTGAACTCGGGCTGTGGGTGACGAGGATCAACAAGGTATTGGCCGCAGGTTCTTCCAGGGATTTGAGCAAGGCGTTAGCGGAGTTGCCATTCATGGCCTCTGCCGGTTCGATAATCACCACTTTATAACCGCCCTGTTGCGCCGTTTTACTGAGCGATTCGGTCAGCTCGCGTACCTGATCCACTTTGATCGCCTTGCCCTCTTCCTCCGGCTCCAGCCACACCAAATCCGGATGGGTTTGCGCCTTATTAAGCTCGCAGCCACGGCACTTACCACAGGGAGTTCCCTCTATCGGCGCCTGGCACAGGAGCAACTGCGCCAAGGCATCCGCCAAATGCCGCTTACCGATCCCCTTGGGGCCCGCAATCATCATGGCATGGGGCAATTTTTTGGCAGCAATCTGCTGTACCAGTTGCTGCCATTCACTGAGCTGCCAAGGGTATGGATGTAGGGGGAAATCGCTCATGGAACCACTCAAATTACGCTGTACTGAATAAAAGATTGGGCAAGCTTAGCAAATTTGCGATAATCCGCGCCCGCTTAATTCAGCCCCAGGCCTGCCAATGACCGATTCCCAGCTCGACATTTTGTACCTCGACGAGGATTTGCTCATCGCCAATAAACCCGCCGGCCTGCTCTGTGTACCCGGTAAAGGCCCGGAAAAACAGGATTGCCTCTACAACCGCGCCCTGAAATTTAACCCTAATGCGCGGGTCGCACATCGGTTGGACCAGGGCACCTCCGGGATTGTCATGTTCCCGCTCAATTACCTGACCCTGAAAAACCTGACCCACAAATTCGAGGCGCGGGAAATTCACAAACGCTATATCGCCGTAGTAGATGGACTGGTTGCTGATGATGAAGGTGAAATTAAATTACCTCTCATCTGCGACTGGCCGAACCGCCCACTCCAGAAAGTCTGCTTTGAAAGCGGCAAAGCCGCACATACACGCTACCAGGTACTGGAAAGGGATCTGGAGAAGAAAACCACCCGCGTATTGCTGGAACCTGTCAGCGGCCGCACCCATCAACTGCGTGTCCATATGCTGAGCCTCGGTCACCCCATGCTAGGCGATGGGCTTTACGCACCGGAAGATGTGCTCGCCAAAGCCCCGCGCCTGCTCCTGCATGCCCAGGAATTGTGGCTGGATCATCCTATTACCGGGGTTGGAATACGAGTGCAGGCCGCGCCTGACTTTTAACTCATCAGACGAAACCTAACCAATCAGACGGGTTAGCACCTGATCGATCTCAGCCTGCACCTCTGCAAGGGTTTTACCCGCATCAACCAGGGCATAGCGGTTGGGAGCTGCTTCGGCCCGCTGGCGATAGGCCGCCCGCACGCGCTCAAAAAAGCTGATGGTTTCACTTTCAAAACGGTCCAGCTCACCGCGCTGGCGGGCACGGTTTAATCCAAGCTCGACATCGATATCGAGGATCAAGGTCAAATCCGGGCGCACATCGCCCTGTACGAACTGCTCAAGTTGCTCGATAGTCGCTTTGCTCAAACCGCGACCACCACCTTGATAGGCATAGGTCGCATCGGTAAACCTGTCGCTTAATACCCAGGCGCCGCGCGCCAGTGCCGGTTTGATCACGCGTGCCAGATGCTGCGCGCGCGCGGCAAATACCAGCAGCAATTCTGCTGTCTCATCCACCGCCTCATCGCGCTTGCTCAATAAAAGGCCACGTATTTCTTCCGCCAAAGGAGTTCCCCCCGGCTCACGGGTTACCACAACCTCAATACCATGGGCGCTTAGCCAATCGCGCACAAACGTCAAATTGGTGCTTTTTCCGACACCCTCGGTGCCTTCTATGGTGAGAAATTTACCGCGTTGCATAGCCGTCCACTTCATCAAAAAATTTAATAGGATTACGCATTCCTTCCCTTTCGGGGAGCGCGTATCATACCCGCTTTTTCCTCAAGGGAGACTTATCATGATTAAGCTACACACCAACTACGGCGATATTGTTATCGAACTGGATTTTGAAAAAGCGCCAAAAACTGCCGCCAACTTTAAACAATATGTTGAAGAAGGTTTTTATAACGGCACTATTTTTCACCGCGTCATTGATGGTTTTATGGTTCAGGGCGGTGGTTTTACTGAAGATTTCCAACAAAAAGAAACCCGCGCAACCATCCAGAACGAAGCTGATAACGGTTTGCAAAACCTGACTGGCACACTCGCCATGGCGCGCACCAATGATCCACACAGTGCTACCGCGCAATTTTTTATCAACGTAAAAGACAACAGCTTCCTCAACCACTCAGGCAAAAATGCATCAGGCTGGGGCTACTGTGTATTTGGTAAAGTTGTTGATGGCATGGATGTGGTAAACAAAATCAAAGGTGTAAAAACCGGCTCCAAAGGTTTCCATCAAGACGTGCCTAAAGAGGCTGTCATTATTCAAAGCGCAACTGTTACCGAATAACTATCATTGCTACTGAATAACTATATTGCTGAATAATATGCACACGCTATTTATTTCTGATTTACATCTCCACGAATCACGCCCGCAAACTACGCGGGCGTTTTTTCATTTCCTGTATACTCAGGCCATCAACGCCGAAGCGCTGTATATTCTCGGGGATTTTTTTGATGCCTGGATTGGTGATGACGATGAATCCGAACTCGCGCAGGATATTGCCAACGGCTTAAAAAAATTAAATGAGCAAGGTGTAGCGATTTATTTTATGCATGGCAATCGCGATTTTTTAGTGGGCAACACCTATGCCGCGAAAGCAGGAATGTCATTAATTGATGACGGGATAGTGATTAACTTATACGGCACACCAACACTGCTGATGCATGGCGATAGTTTATGCACCGATGATATTGAATACCAAAAATTCCGCCTGATGGTCCGCAATACACAATGGCAACAACAGATACTCGCGCAACCATTAGCGGTACGCCGCGCGCTTGCCGCACAAATGCGCGAAAAAAGCCAAAGCATGAACAGCTTAAAAGCGGAAGATATCCTGGACGTCACTCCCGATGAAGTCATCACGCAAATGAAAGCTGCCGGTGTCACCCGCATGATTCACGGCCACACCCATCGCCCCGCGCGCCACCCGCTGGTAATTGATGGTAAACCCGCCGAACGCATTGTACTCGGTGACTGGCATGATTCAGGTTGGTGTATCAAAGCCGATCAAAGCGGAATTGAATTGATCGATTGGAAAATATAAAACTCGCAACAATCGCCAATTGATTACGAATAAATAATTATTAATAAAAAGTCGCCGCAGGTACGTCATATGACAATTGAAGGCACTCACAATCAAAACTCAGGCAACCAAGAATCCGGCAATCAAGCATCCGCCCCCCGGCAACCCACTAACCAAGACAGCAACCTGACAATGTCAGAAGCAGATGCGCTCTGCCAACTTGCCGCACAACAAATTGCCCGGCGCGAATATTCCCTGGCGTTTAATTCATACCAACAAGCCAGCAAAATTTCTCCGCAGTGCATTGCCGCATATTTAGGTATGGCAGATTTATTCAGGTTACATAGCAACGTCAACCATGCACTGCAAGTACTTAGCCATGCGCTAAAAATTGAGCCTGAAAATTCAGCCGCACGCCGTCAGATGATTCCATTGCTCGCCCCCCTGACGCCCGGCAGCTTTAACCCGGAGTTGGAGCGTGACCTGTTACTTTGCATCAGTGAACCCGCTATAGATCACCAGCAACTCGCGCGGGTAACCGGCATTCACCTGACCAACAAATACCCTGAGTCGCGCACGGTGAACGATGAAAATGTTGACAGGGATTTGTTACAACGACTCAATAACGACACGTTATTTCTCTCCTATTTAACGCAATGCATTAACACCAATGCGGCACTTGAACAATGGCTCACCCTGCTCCGCCGACATCTGTTATTAGGAGGTGGCAATACGCATTGTCAGGAGTTGGCATGTGCATTAGCATTGCAATGCTTTGCTAATGAATATGTATTTCCAGTAAGCACCGAAGAAAAACAACATTTAATGACCTTGGAACAATCGGTACGTGCGACCAATAAATCCTTTGCTTTGCCGAAATTATTATTGGCAAGTATGTATCAGCCTTTAATTGACCTTGCTGGCGATCTGGAATGCATTGGCGACAACACCGCAACGAATTTAGCATTATTAGTTAAACGTACATTTCAAGACCTGCAACAAGAACAACAATATCAAGCCAACTTTAGAAAAATCGGCAATATTAATGCCGATGCAAACACCAACAGCATTTCCGATCAAGTTCGCAACCAATACGAAGAAAACCCCTACCCGCGCTGGCAGATTCCACCAGCACCAGCGGCCGTTCCGTTAACACACATCCTGCAGCAATTGCCCGGTGCACAACACTCACCATTACCTCATAACGATATTACGGTATTGATTGCAGGTTGCGGCACCGGTTTTGAACCCATAGAACTTGCGCGCATGGATCAAAATGCGCAAATTACCGCGCTGGATTTAAGCAGTAAAAGCCTCGCCTACGCCAGACGAATGGCTGGGGAATTGCAAATTCGCAATGTGGATTTTGTGCAGGGAAATATTCTGGATGCAACAAAATTAAATACGTGCTTTGACCTGATCAATAGCACTGGTGTGTTGCATCATATGGAAGAACCAACGCAAGGCTGGAAAACCCTTTGCGGGATACTTAAACCCGGCGGAGTCATGCGCATCAGCCTCTATAGCGAATTGGCCCGGCAGCGCATAGCCCTGGCCCATCAGCAAATTAAAGAATCAGGATTGGGTAGCAGCGATGAAGACATCAAATTATTTCGTCGCACCATTTTTTCCTTACCAACTCATTCACCTTTGGCAGAATTGGCACTGAGTGATGATTTTTACAGCTTAAGCGGTTGTCGCGATTTGGTTTTCCATGTACAGGAACACCGGTTTAGCTTATTGCAATTAAAAGAAATCATTGCTGATTTGGGGTTAACCTTGATCGGCTTTGATGTACCCGCTTGGGCGCGCCAGAAATTTAACCAGCGTTATGCCAATAGCACAGATGCATTGGACTTGAACAAATGGCATGAGTTCGAACTGAACTACCCGGATACGTTTGTTGGTATGTACCAACTGTGGCTACAAAAAACAGAAGATCATGAAAAAATTAACCCCGCAAGATAAGCTGCGGGGTTAACCAAAATACAGCGTTAAACCAATCCTGCTAACTGCGATTGCGGCTAGTCATCATATAAAGCCCGCCAATAATCACAAAAATCGGCCACCAGGTTCCGAATGAAAGATCGAGCAAGAACATCAGCGCGATAAAAACAATTGCTCCTGCCGATACCAGAGAATTAACAACCACAGCACTCAGCCCTTCTTTTCGATAAAAACTTAAAGCTTGCTGCAATGGCCCAAGGGCCGCCAACAAAATAAAAAATGCCCACCAATTGTGGAAATCAAGAAAGAACAGCTCGAAACCAAGGTTGCGCGCTAACAATAAACCACCGATGACAACAATTGCCAAACCTAGCGGCCAATTACTTCCACTAGTTCCACGCTTCTGCACCGGTGCAGCCTGATTCCCGGATGGTTGTATTTCAGGTTGGCGTTGCGATTCTTCCGGATTACTCATTTGCATTACCCTTTAATAATTAAATAGCGCCGACACTTACCTCTGACATCATAAACCGGCATTTGGATTCATGCCTATATCAAGCCGCAGATCATGCAGTGTTGCCATCCCCAAAATACATAACAATCAGTTAATTCACCTTAATATCAAAAACTGTCGGAAAAATTAACGGATTCAGGTAGGCGCCGCACGCAACCCATTGAGTAGCATAATAATTTTATTTGGTTTGAATTTTGCGTGCATTTTGGCGACATCAAGCTCTGATATAGACCGAAGATGTCCCATCATTCATAACCTTCATAATTGCCAGGAGATGCATATGAAACAACTGAAAACAGGACTGGGCCTTTTGTTAATTGCCTGCCTATTCCCGTTACAAGCGGCCGCAACGATTATTATTAATAACGCCAGTCTCGGTATGTACAACAATGGCCTCGGCGACCTGGCACCCATTGATGGTCCCGGTGGCTTTTTCCTGGGCGCCAATGTAAGCGAGGGCGATCCCACCTCCTCATTTACCACTGACCCAGGTTTGGTGTTTAGCTCTGCATTTGGCACTAACTGGCTCGGCGGAAATTACACTGGTGGCTCCTGGTCAGCAGGCCCCGTTGCCATTCCCGGAGGATGGGCTGTTAATACAGAAACCGCTATTGTTTATGATTTCAACCTGGCCCTCGCGTCTGACCTGCATATCGATATAGGCGTTGATAACGGGATCCTGGTTTGGCTTAACGGTAGTTTTCTTTACGGTGCCACCGCTGCTGGCGGTGCCAATATCAATGAATATGACATTGATGTAGCAGGCTTGGGAGCCGGCAATCATTCCCTGCAAATAATTCGTGCAGACCATGGTGGCGGTACCGGATATGGTATTTCGGTTGATGCAAAAGAACTTCCCGTGAAAGTACCGGAGCCAGGCAGTGTATTGTTATTTGCCTTAGGATTAATTCTGCTCGGATTAAAGAGACTCAAAAAGCATTAATTATATTGAGCGACATAAAAAAGGGGGCGCATGTTGCGCCCCCTTTTTTATTTAAAAATAATATAGCTAGTGTTGCAAAACCTCTTCAGCCGCATTCACCAAAAAGATATAACTTGCCGCCAGATTAACCACATATTCATTTTCACCCCAGAAGAAAGGCCAGTCTTCGTGGTTCTCGGGGTAGTCTGGTTTTAAAATCAGAATGCCTGGCACAATCCCGCCAGAGATAAATGAAAAGTCTGCGCGATTCATACCATAGGCTACTTCTTTAGAGCGAGTGCCTACATTCGATACCAACGACAGGTTGTGCGCAGGGTGAGTCCCATACAAAAAATTCAACCCCTGCAAAACTGATTCACGGCTGACCAATTCCGGAAATGCTTTATGGATATAGTAATTGTTAGTCGCATTGCGAATTACCCAACCACTACCCGCCCAACCACCTTCAGTAATAGGCACACCAAAGGGATTTTTAGCTTCCGCATCAGCCAACTCTTTTTGATAGGTTTGTGCGAGCGCTTTTAATTGTTGCTTAAAGCCTTCTGGCATATGTGGCATAGCGCGTATAAACCAGGAAGCTCCTGCATTAAATTCTACTTTCGCCAACAACTTTTCAATTGCAGTCACATATTGTGACTCGCCGGTGGTAATTAATAATTCTGTCGCCGCCTTTAATTGTTCATGCTCCAATTTTCCGCCAGTGGTATTCCCCCAGGAGAAACTATCAGGCTTTGGTTTAGCCTGCTCTTCTAACCACACTTTTTTCGCCGTTGCCAAACACTCTTTGGCAAGCGCATCGTTAAAACCGGTTAGCGCACGGCTTGCAGCAGCCAAGGCAGCGGCAGAACCATAATTCAGCGAAGACGATTTACTGGTAAATGCCCAACGATCATCGAACTTCCCGCTTTTAAAGCCGTCGGTTTCCAATTCGGATTTTTTCGGATCATAAATTAAATTATCGGTTTTAGTGATGCCATCACCCAAATGATGGTACTGGTCTATATGCGCCTCAACAATCCCGGGAATTGCATGCCCTACAGCGCGATGCTGCGCAATTAACGCGAGCGTACCGTGTTCAATCTGCTGCAGCACATCAGGCTTGCCGTCTGCCGTGTGTAAATCAACAAACTTGCGCGCATAGTCCACGCTGGTGGTATCTCGCTTCAAACCAAAGGTTTCCCAAGCGGTTACCAAAGTATTCACCACATCATATTGCGTCTGCGTACGAATATCGTAATCGCCTGCATCATACCAACCGCCGATATTTAGACCGGGAATATGTTCGCCGGGTTTATAAGGCGTATCCGTGGTAGGCCCCTGCGCATACAAATCAAAATGTTCGCGATTGACGGGCGCTTGCAATGCGTCATCCAGATGCGATGCACCATGCCAGATACGATAAGATTCATTAATCGTCATATGATCCATTTGCACCGGCAAATACATATCGAGCGTTGGATGCCACGCATTTTGGTAAACCGATTTATCAATGCGGAAACTGTGGGTCTCCTGATCACCGTAGGTTATTGCATATAAACCCGGCTCCTGGACTTTACTGAAATCAAATTGGCGATATTCATACCGCAGGTATTTCCCCCAGGATGTTGGCTTTTCACTCAAGACAGCTTTACGTGTGCCGTCAGCATTAATTTTTATCAGGCTCGCCTTTTGGATTTTTTTATCGCGCGCATCCAGCTCAATCACCGCGATTTTTTTCTGTGCCGGGTGATACCCCACTTGCGAATGGGCAATCATCGGTTCACGTAACCAGTTTTTTACTGTCGATGCATCGATCTGCCATTCAATAACAACGCCAGTTTTATTCGCAGGAATTTTACTGCGCAGCACAAACCAACCGTTTTGTGCTTTGCCGCGGCCATCGTAAAGCTCCAGCGGCAAACCGGTAGATTGGATACTAATACGACGCTCAGTATCTTCTGGTGCAAGAATTAAATGCTGGCCTTGTGCAAGCGCAACAGGATTGGCTTTGTTATTGATTTCTTTTAAACCTGAGGGATAAACCGGAAAATGGCCGGCCTGTTCATCCATCAAAAAAGATTTATGGAAATAGGCTGCCGGCAAAAACTCCAGGTTAAAACCAGCCTTGCCTTCGAGGGATTTAGGTAGTGGCGCAGGTAGATTAACCGTCAAGCGCACACCTGCTGCGTTTTTTACTACCTTGATAGAAAAATCAAAATTCTGGTCGGGATAATGAAGGAACGCTTCAATGGATTGATCCGCACGATTCACCTTGCGCTCTTTAAACATGGGCGTCATATCCCACTGCTCCGGTGTCGCATTCAAACGCACATCACCATTGGTCACCGTGCGTTCGCCGTGATGAATTAGTTCAACACCACTGGTTTTTGAATCGCTAAAAAGCCCGTCATACCAATTGCTAAACACCAGCACATTCAAGCCGGGTTTCTCAAAATAGTCTTTATCGTTAAGGCTAAGATCGTCTTTTGCCTGGGCAGGCAAGGTAAGAAAAACAAACAAAACCGCGAGCGCCGCCCGCCATTGACCGAGTTGATATGCCATTTGTATCCCCTGTTATTATGTACACCGACTTATAGTCTATGTGCACATAACATACTGGTATACAAGATTTACATTTTATAACCCCCATTAACGCTTCCAACTAATCACCCAAGAAAGAACCATTAAATATAAAACCCATCGCCGCCTATCGGATTTATACAGGGTGATAAAAACTGGCGCTTAAGGAGCTTGAAGTTGGGCAAGCTAACTGCTTATGTAAGCATCCTGTTTATCAATAGGTGAGGAATTGACTGTCCCTCAATAGTTATAATTTTTTTCCCGCTCGATTTTTTAATTTTACCGGGAGGTTTATATGCGTATTACCAATTATTTTTTACGTTTAGTATGTCTTTTAGTTATTTTTCCTTTGGGGAATGTTGCGAACGCGGTAATGATTAATTTTGATGAACTCGACCCTGATTCAATACCAGATGGTATTTTGACAAATGAATACGAATCGCAAGGAGTAATGTTTGAATGGTCGGCTTATCTGATTGCAAATAGTCCAAAATCAGCGCCGAATTACGTAGTAGGACCCGGGTTTAAATTTTATTTCACCGATTTATATCTTTCCCCCGGTCTGTTACCCAAGTTAGTCAGCTTTTACACTGGCAGCTCAACCCAATCCAAAGTTCACATTACCGCTATAGGCCCTGACGGGTACTCCGAAACCATACTCACGGAAGGTGAAGTTCACGGAATGGGCAGTGATGTCAGTACACCTTACATACCCAACCAATTAGTCACATTTGAATTTGCAAATGGAATATCGTCGATAGAATTGAGCGGGCAATCAGATGCCTATATTGATGATCTTTCTTTTTATTACGTTATAGAAGCTGTACCTGAGCCATCAATTGCTGTTCTATTTTTATTGTCTATAACATGCGTCGCCTGGCGTAGATTTAACCTGAGGTAGACTTTTCAAAGGGTGTTAATAAAAAGCCCTCTGAGCGAGCAATGCTGTTCACTTAAGGTTATTTCAACCTTGTTAGTCGTCATCCTCGCGAAAGCGGGGATCCATAAACTGCAAATTTTGCCACAAAAACTGGACTCCCGCGTTCGCGGGAGTGACGACAAACCCTTAAGTGAACAGCACTGCTCTGAGCGAGGGCATTTTAATCAATTAGTTCACAACCCCCGAATGAAAACGAAAGTCTTCATCAGTTCCCTCAATCAACGTTTTCTCCAAGGCTAAAAATTCCTGTACGCGAGCAGAAATATCCTCGCCTTCGGCTGCTCGCTTGGCGAGGGTTAAATAATCTTCATAATGACGGGATTCGGACTTAAGCAGGGATAGATAAAATTTTTGCAGTTCTTCGTCGAGATGAGGAGCGACTTTGGCGAAACGCTCGCAGGAGCGGGCTTCGATAATTGCGCCGCAGATGAGGGTATCTATGTAACGGCCGGGTTCCGATGTGCGCACAAGTTTGCGCAGTTCGCCTGCGTAACGACCGGGGGTGATTTGATCGTAAGCAACTCCTCTCGCCTTCATGATTGCCATCACTTGTTCGTAATGACGCAACTCTTCACGCGCGAGACGGGACATTTTATTCATCATGTCAAAATCACCCACATAGCGGAACATCAAGTTGATCGCAGTAGAGGCGGCTTTTTTTTCGCAGTTGGCGTGATCAAGCAATAGCAAGGCCTGATTATCCAACGCATTTTTTACCCAGGCGTCAGGAGTTTCGCAATGGAGGAATTGCTGGATTTTGGTGAGAGCATTCATAGAATAAAAACTATTTGTGTTGTTCGAGGGTTTCAGCGGTAACAAAGCACGGCGATATGTAGCGTTCGTAATGCGCACAGGAAAGCGCATAAAAATCCTTATCGATATTGTCGCGTATAACCGTTAAGGGTGTTCCAACCCATTTAACCTGTAGCGCAAGACCATATTGGGATAAATCCTGAATTTGACTGGCACCTGCACGCAACAAATCAAATACCCAGCAATAGGGATTCTGCTCAGGTTTGAATTGGATTTGCTGGTGTTTAATTTGCGCGAGTAGCAATTTTTCATCATTGACTTGAATCATGTTCTGCACAATCTGTGCAAGAAAAATTTCCAGCCTCTGTGCAATCAACAAGCGCTGTTCATGGGTATAACTATTCCAATCGATAACTTCGTGACCAAAACGTTTACAGCCACGACAGACACTGTCGCCAATGCCGGTGGAGCAAATTCCCACGCAGGGGGTTTTTACGGGTTTTAATACAAGCATAAATATCGTGTTCTTTACGAACCGCTTTAACAACAAAACAGCTCGCCTCAAGATGAAAATAAAAGATAGTCAATTAATCGTGCAGATTCTGAATTTCACCGTACCTGTGAACACATTCTGAGTTTCGTCACACCTGCGAACACATTCTGAGCTTCGTCATACCTGCGAACACATCCTGAATTTCGTCATACCTGCGAACACATTCTGAGTTTCGTCATACCTGCGAACACATTCTGAGTTTCGTCATACCTGCGAACGCAGGTATCCAAATAGCAGATGTTTATGGATACCCGCGTTCGCGGGTATGACGAAAACATATTTATCAGAATTTCTTTAGTAAGCCGAACCGGTAATCGCCAATTCAATTTTCCACACTGCACCTTCACCGGTCAGGAACAGGGTTTTTCCTTCAGCACCACCAAAGGCGGCATTGGTGAGGTTCGCATCGGTAGTTGCCTGCGCAATTTGCACACCTGCGGGTGTGTACACACGTAATTGACGAGCGACATGCTCCGTTAAATAAATATTCCCTTTACAATCAATCGCCATACCATCAGGAATGGTTAATCCGGTTACCAAATCTTTTCCCGCTTGCGGGATACCATTCACAATCGGATAAGCGCGCAGCAAACCTTGCTCACCACCGCCGTTTACATACAGCACGTCTTCCGCTGGCGATAAGGCTATGCCATTTGGATTGGTAATGGTGTCATCAACCAGGGTCACACTGCCATCAGTAGCAACGCGATAGACACTGGTTTTTTCCTGGCCGCCAGGCGCCGCTTCGCGCTGGAATCCCGGGTCGGTAAAATAGATGGTGCCATCTTTGGCAACGGCGATATCGTTCGGCGAATTAAACACATTGCCGTTGTATTGCTCGACGACCGAAGTACGTTCGCCGGTTGCCGGATTAAAACGGGAAAGGCCTTTGTATTTGTGGGTACCGGCCACCAGCAAACCATTATTATCAACCGCGAGGCCGTTGCTGCCTGAATCTTCAATCACCGTAGTGACGGCACCTGCCGCATCCAGTTTTTGGATGCGCGAGGGAAATCCGGCACTGAAGACAAAATCAGAGAAATACAGGGAGTCATTAATCCACACCGGCCCTTCAAATAAACCAGGTTCAGTGCGGGTGGTATTCGCCGCTTCAATGCGTACGGGAGTTAAATCACCGGTGGGGGCTGTGCCATCACAAACATCAGCAGCTATTGCCGCAGGAACCTTTTCTGCTGATGAAGAGGTTTCACTGGCAGTCGAAACAGCTTCGGGCTTTTTTTCACAACCGGCCAAGGTGGCCAGCAGACCAACCATCAGGCTGGAAATTAATAGGCTTTTTGGTGTCGCTTTCATAGTGTCCTCGTTCTTATTGGCAGCGCCATTTTTTGTCGTCGTAGATTATGTCGGGGTTCCCAAACAAGGCCGACACCTTATCACAATCGCCTTTAAATACCGATGCACAAGCAGTATGACTTGCACCTGGCGCATTAACAGGCTGCATAGCTTAAGGTATACTCTCCGCCCGTTTTACCGCTCCCTCGCGAGCAACTTTAAGGACGTTTATTTTTTAAGCGAACTTAGCCATCCATGAAGGCCATGGATAGTCTCCTGACGCAGAGATCCTGCCGAGGGAGTAACCCCTACACTAATGAGGATAAAACCGTGCTTGAAGCCTATCGTAAACAGGTCGCAGAACGCGCCGCAGAAGGTATTCCACCAAAACCGCTGAACGCCGAACAAGTTGCAGGATTGGTCGAACTCTTAAAGAATCCCCCCGCTGGTGAAGCTGAAGTATTGCTGGATTTGATCACCAACCGCGTTCCGCCCGGCGTCGATGAAGCCGCCTATGTTAAAGCCGCTTTCCTAAGCGCGATTTTGAAAGACCAAGCCTCTTCTCCCCTGATCGATAAGCCTCTCGCGATTAAACTGCTCGGTATGATGCTCGGCGGTTACAACATCGAAACCCTTGTTAACCTGCTTGATGACGCCACACTGGCTCCACTGGCCGCCAAAGAACTCAAGCACACGTTGCTGATGTTCGATGCCTTCCACGATGTGGAAGAGAAAGTAAAAGCCGGCAACCCACACGCGAAAGAACTGATGCAGTCCTGGGCAGATGCCGAGTGGTTCACCAGCAAGCCTAAAGTTCCCGAGAGCACCAAGCTCACCGTTTTCAAAGTCACCGGCGAAACCAATACCGATGACCTGTCACCAGCACCTGATGCCTGGTCACGCCCTGATATCCCCCTGCACTCACTCGCCATGTTCAAGATGGCGCGCGATGGCATCACCCCTGACGAGCCAGGCAAAATCGGCCCGATCAAGCAACTCGAACAACTGAAAACCAAAGGTTTCCCACTGGTATTTGTGGGCGATGTAGTCGGTACCGGTTCTTCACGTAAATCTGCAACCAACTCCGTGCTGTGGTTCATCGGTGAAGATATCCCGGGTGTACCTAACAAGCGTACTGGCGGTGTGTGTATCGGCAGTAAAGTCGCGCCGATTTTCTACAACACGATGGAAGATGCTGGTGCATTGGTATTTGAAGCGCCGGTTGATGACCTGAACATGGGTGATGTGATTGAGATTCGTCCTTACGAGGGCAAGATCCTTAACGGCACTACTGGTGCAGTTATCTCCGAATTCAGCCTCAAGTCCGATGTACTGTTAGATGAAGTTCAAGCTGGCGGCCGTATCCCGCTGATTATCGGTCGCGGCCTGACCACCAAAGCGCGCGTATCATTGGGCTTGCCAGCCAGCACCTTGTTCCGCTTGCCAGAAGCACCGGCTGACAGCGGCAAAGGCTTTACCCTGGCGCAAAAAATGGTGGGCAAGGCGTGTGGCGTAACCGGTATTCGCCCTGGCACCTACTGCGAACCCTACATGACTACCGTAGGTTCACAGGACACCACTGGCCCAATGACCCGTGACGAATTGAAAGACCTGGCCTGCCTTGGCTTCTCTGCCGACCTGACCATGCAGTCTTTCTGCCACACCGCTGCTTATCCAAAGCCAGTGGATATCGAAACCCAACACACCCTGCCCGACTTCATCATGACCCGCGGTGGTGTTTCCCTGCGTCCAGGTGACGGTATCATCCACAGCTGGTTGAACCGTATGTTGCTGCCTGACACAGTAGGTACCGGTGGCGATTCACACACCCGTTTCCCAATCGGCATATCCTTCCCAGCCGGTTCTGGCCTGGTGGCATTTGCTGCTGCGACTGGTGTTATGCCACTCGACATGCCCGAATCTGTTCTGGTTCGCTTTAAAGGCGAATTGCAACCAGGCATCACCTTGCGTGATCTGGTAAATGCGATTCCTCTGTACGCGATCAAAGCTGGTTTGCTGACTGTTGAGAAAAAGGGCAAGAAGAATATTTTCTCTGGCCGCATTCTTGAAGTGGAAGGTTTGCCTGACCTGAAAGTAGAACAAGCGTTTGAAATCTCTGACGCATCAGCTGAGCGCTCAGCTGCTGGTTGTACTATCAAACTGGACAAAGCGCCCATCATTGAATACATGACCTCCAATATCACCATGCTGCGCTGGATGATCGAACAAGGTTACGGCGATATCCGTACCCTTGAGCGTCGTGCACAGAAGATGGAAGCCTGGATTGCCAACCCTGAGTTGATGGAAGCAGATAAAGATGCGGAATACGCAGCGATTATCGACATCGACCTGGCCGATATCAAAGAACCAATCCTCGCCTGCCCTAACGATCCGGACGATGTGAAAGTATTGTCTGATGTTGCCGGTGCAAAAATTGATGAAGTGTTCATCGGTTCTTGTATGACCAACATCGGCCACTTCCGCGCTGCCGGTAAGTTGCTGGCATCGACTAAAGAAGAGTTGACTACCCGCCTGTGGATTGCACCGCCCACCAAAATGGACGAGCACCAATTGATGGAAGAAGGCTACTACAGTATCTATGGCGTTAAAGGTGCGCGCACCGAAATGCCAGGCTGCTCACTGTGCATGGGTAACCAGGCACGTGTGGCTGCAAAATCGACTGTGGTATCCACCTCTACCCGTAACTTCCCGAACCGTTTAGGTGAAGGCGCGAACGTGTACTTGGCCTCTGCGGAATTGGCTGCTATCGCTGCTGTTATCGGCAAGCTGCCAACTCCAGAGGAATACCAAAGCTACGCGAGCAAAATCAACAGCATGTCTGCTGATATTTACCGCTACCTCAACTTCAATGAAATTGAGAGCTACCAAAACGCGGCCAATGAAGGCAAGCGTATTGCAGCGGTAGAAATCCAGACTGTTGCTGTTTAATAAATCATAAGTTCCAATAAAAAGCCCGCGTATGCGGCAATGCTGTTCACTTAAGGATTTGTCGTCACTCCCGCGAAAGCGGGAGTCCAGTTTTCGTGGCAAAATTCGCAGTTTATGGATCCCCGCTTTCGCGAGGATGACGACTAACAAGGTTGAAATAACCTTAAGTGAACAGCATTGCGTGTAATGCGGGCTTTTTTATATC
>CAZIWB010000063.1:0-40609 GCA_964542655.1 uncultured Cellvibrionaceae bacterium | reverse complement strand
TTCCACAACGGGTCGCGCATCCTGTTTGGTGCTCGTGAGCGTGGGTTTGGTCGCGGCATCCCGGGTGTGGATGTGCTGATTTTCGATGAGGCGCAGATCCTGTCGGACAAGGCGATGTCGAACATGCTCGCCACGTTGAACACGTCGAGTTTCGGGTTGCAGCTCTACATTGGGACGCCGCCGAAGCCGGAGGACATGTCGGAGACGTTCAAGCGGATGCGTCGGGAAGCGTTGGCGGGGACGCTCACGGATGGGGCGTGGATCGAGTTCGGTGCCGACGCTGACGCGGACGACATGGATCGTGCCCAGTGGCGGAAGATGAACCCTTCCTACCCGAAGCGGACGCCGTGGCAGTCGTTGATGCGGTTGAAGCGGAAGCTGACGCCGGCTGACTGGCGGCGTGAGGGTATGGGCATCTGGGATGACGACCAGGCCGGGTCGCGTCTGATCACCGAGGACGAGTGGACCGCATCCGGGGTGCTTGAGGCGCCGGATGGTGTGAAGTCGTTCGGGGTTGCGTTCTCGTTGGACGGGTCGCGGGTTTCGTTGGCGGGTGCTCGGAAGCATGACGGGTCTGATGTGTTCGCCGAGCTGGTGGATGTTGCTTCGGGGTCGAAGAAGGAACGCGAGACGCGGGTTGAGCAGCTGGCCGGGTGGTTGGCGGAGCGTTGGCGTGAGACGTCGATGATCGCGATCTCGGGTGCTGCGGGTGCGGAGTCGTTGAAACAGGCGTTGCTTGAGCGGGGTGTGCCGTCGCAGGTGATTCACGTGTTGTCGACGCCGGAGGTGTTCGCGGCGTCTGGGTTGGCCTATGAGGGTGTGCAGGCGGGGTGGGTTACTCATTCGTTGCATGAGGGTCAGCACCGGTTGGATGCGTCGGTTGCGGTGTGTGACAAGAAGCAGCGGTCGAGGGTTTCGGGGGCGTGGTCGTGGTCTGCGACGACGCCTGATGGGGATGAGACGCCGTTGGAGGCGTTCAGTTTCGCGGTGTGGGCCGCTCGCACGTCGAAGCGGGTTCCGGGAAGAAAGCAGGTGTTGATTTGAGCATCGCAATTGCACCTGCGGTTTATGGGGCCCCGTCGATCGTGGCGAATGTGACGGATGCTGAGCTGGACACGATTCGTGAGTTGTTCGCGAAGTGGTCGGCGAAGTATCCGCGGAATCTGATCCGTTCGCAGTACTACGACATGCGGGTTCGGATCAAGCCGACTGGGAACATTCCGGCTGAGGCGATCGCCCGTGTGGAGTCTGTTTCGGAGTGGCCCGAGAAGGCTGTGACGGAGCTCGCTGAGCGGTCGGTGTTCGAGGGGTTTGTGACGCCGGGTGCGGCGCAGGATCCGTTCGAGTTGAAGTCGTTGCTGGATGCTAACCGGTTCGATCTCGAGTTCCCGCAGGCGATCACGTCGGCGTACAAGCATTCGTGCAGCTTCATCACTGTGGCGAAGGGTGACACGCAGTCGGGTGAGCCGGATGTGTTGATCATGCCGCGTGAGGCGTTGTGGTCGTCGGCGTTGTGGGATGAGCGTCGCCGTGAGGTGAAGGCGTTCATGGCGATCACGTCGACGGACGCTGATTCTGGGCTTCCGACGTCGCTGTTCGTGTGCCTGCCGGATGTGGTGTTGCTGCTCGAGCGGCGCCCGTCTGGGTCGTGGGTGGCAGAGCGTCGCGCGAACCCGTTGCGGCGGGTGTTGGCGACGCCGGTCCCGTACCGACCGGAGTTGGATCGTCCGTTTGGGCGGTCGCGGATCTCGCGTGCGGTGATGAACATCACCGACAGGGCGATTCTGACGATCATCCGTGCGGAGATCGCGTCGGACTTCTACGCAGTGCCGCGCATGTACGCGCTCGGGTTGGCGGATGCTGACGTGTTCAAGCGGGGTAAATGGCAGGCGGCGATCGATTCGTGGTTCGCGTTGACGAAGGACGCTGAGGGTGAGTCGCCGACTGTGGGGCAGTTCCCGCAGATGACGATGCAGCCGCTCACGGACATGTATCGCACGATCGCAACCCAGTTCTCCGGTGCGACGGGTGTGCCCGTGTCGTCCCTCGGGATCGTGACGGACAACCCGCCCTCGGCGGAGGCGATGTACGCGGATGATCGGCGGATCGTGAACACGGCACGGAAGCAGAACCGTGAGGTGTTCATCCCGACGTTGCGTCAGATCGGACAGCAGGCGGTCATGCTCCGCGACGGGCTCACCGAGCCGACCGCCGAGCTGCAGACCCTTGACGCGCAGATGGCTAACCCGGCGTTCACGTCCCCGGCGTCGTCGGCGGATGCGTTGGTGAAGCTGTCGGCGGTGTTCCCGTGGCTGTCTGAGTCTGAGGTGGCTCTCGAGTTCGCCGGGTTCTCCCACGCTGAGATCACCCGTCTCCTGTCGGACAAGCGCCGCGCGCAGGGTGCTGCGGGTCTGGCTGAGCAGTTGGCCGCGTTGGGGGCCGCTGGTGACGTCCAGGGCTGACGTTGACCTGCTGCTGAACGCGTCCCGCGGGATCGTGAAGCTCGCAACGGCTGAGCTGAACAGGTTCTACCGGTCGTTGACGGTCACGGATCCGGTGTTGGTGCGTGAGGCGTTGGCGATGTTCGTTCCGGAGCTCGTGGCGAAGTACGGCGACTATGCGGCGACGGTTGCGGCGGACTGGTATGAGCGGGTTCGTCGGGATGCCGTTGGTGGGGCGTACAACGCGCGCACTGTCGCCCCGGTGCCGGCGGCGCAGGTTGATGGTTCGGTGCGTTGGGCTGCGGGGAAGCTGTTCGACGGTGACCCGGACGGGATGCTCGCCCTGTTGGCGGGTTCGGTGCAGCGGTACGTGTTCCAGTCGTCGCGCGGCACGATCGCCCGGAATGTGCAGTTGGACCCGTCGAAGCCGAGATTTGGGCGGATCCCTACGGGGGCGAAGACGTGCGCTTGGTGCACGCTGCTCGCGTCGCGGGGGTTCGTGTACCACTCGCGGGAGACGGCTGGGATCAACGATCACTTCCACGACGACTGCGACTGCCAGATCGTGTCGCAGTGGGATGACGCGGCCGCGATCGACGGGTACGACCCGGACGAGTTGTACGGAATGTACATGACGGCGCGGCAGGAACTTGAGGGTGCCGGGAATCTGGCGCCGAGGGATGACGAGATCGCTGCACGGATGCGGCGTCTGTTCCCTGAGTCGTTCACCGATGGGGTGTTCGACACCAACTGACCCGTTCTGAGGGTCACACATTCTTCCGTCCTGCGATGGGGCGGTGTAGCGCGGCGCGATGCCGCAATCCACTGAAAGGGATGCCTGATGGCTGACGAAACAGCGACGGTCGAAACGACCGAAGCAACGGACACCACCCAGACCACGGAGGGCGCGAAGCCCGACGAGCAACTGGGCGACGCCGGGAAGAAGGCTCTCGAGGCTGAGCGTGCTGCCCGCAAGGCGGCGGAAGACGAGCAGAAGAAGCTCGCCGCGAAGCTCAAGGAGATCGAGGACCGCGACAAGAGCGAGGCGGAGAAGGCCGCCGAACGTCTTGCGGAGGCGGAGAAGAAAGCGGCGGAGGTGGAAGCGCGCGCTACGCGTGCCGAGGTCGCCGCCGCAACATCCGTTCCCGTGTCGATCCTCTCCGGCCCGAAGTCGACGTCTGCTGAGGACATCACCGCGTTCGCGGAGGAAGTCCAGACGTGGGCGGCCGAGGCATCCAAGAAGAACCCCAACGGGCCAGTCATCCCCAACCAGGGGAAGCAGCCCGTCGCACTCAATTCCACCGGGCTCGAGTCGATGCTGCGTCAAGCGGTCGGCGCGTAACCCGAACCAAACGTCTAGGAGGACATCATGGCTATCACGGCCGCAACCAAGCTCTCGGACTTCGAGGGCTTCATCAATCCGGAGGAGGCCGCACCGATCTTCGACGACGCTGTTCGTCAGTCGGTCGTGCAGCAGCTTGTCCGTCGCGTCCCGCTGCCGATCAGCGGTGCCGCGATCCCCGTCGTCACGACCAAGCCGACCGCGAACTGGGTCGCTGAGGGTGGCACGAAGCCGGCGACCGCTGCCGGCCTGGGACTCGTCACACTCGAGCCGAAGAAGCTCGCCGCAATCGCGGTGATGTCGGCGGAGGTCGTCCGAGCGAACCCGGGCGGGTACTCGCAGACGCTCCGACGCGAGCTCGCGGGGGCGTTCGCGACCGCGTTCGACTACGCGTCGCTGCACAACCTCGGCGGCAACGGCACCGGTTCGGGTCCGTTCGAGCACTACATCGGCGAGACGGACAAGGCTGTCGACATCGGCACCGCATCCGCGTCGACCGGTGGCGTGTACAAGGACATCGTGTCCGGCCTCTCGGCCCTCGTGAATGACGGGAAGAAGCTCACGGGCTTCGCGTTCGACACGGTGACTGAGCCGCTGTTCCTCGGCAGCGTGGACACGGCGGGTCGTCCGCTGTTCGTCGACACGCCCCTCGAGGACACCACGAGCGTCGTCACGCCCGGTCGTCTGATCGGACGTCGTGCGTTCATCGGCGACGGTGTCGAGGCTGGCGATGTCGTCGGCTTCGGTGGCGACTGGTCGAAGGCGGCGTGGGGTGTCGTGGGTGGCATCTCGTTCCGTGTGTCGACGGAGGCGACGGTGACGATCAACGGTGAGCTGACGTCCCTGTTCGAGAAGAACCTCGTCGCGGTGCTCGCGGAGGCGGAGTACGGGTTCAACGTCGCAGACGTTGACGCGTTCGTCGCCTACGAGATCGCCGGTTCCTGAGTGAAGGGGGTGCGCTGATGTTGATCGGTGTTCCGTTCGCCACGGTGAGCGAACTTGAGGCGCGTTGGCGCACCCTCTCCACGGACGAGAAGACCCGCGCGACTGCCCTGCTGGAAGATGCGTCGTACATGATCCTGGCCCGCTGCGAAACGGCGGCGACGGTCGATGACGGCGACACCGCAGGGCGGTCGCAGCGGGAATCGGTGTTGCGGTCGATCGTGTGCGCGATGGTGCAGCGGTCGATGCTGGCCGGTGACGCCACCCCGGGGGTGAAGACGACGCAGGAGACGGCTGGGCCGTTCTCGCAGTCGTTCACGTTCGCGAACCCGACCGGTGACCTGTACCTGACGGCGGGCGAGTTGAAGTTGCTGCCGTGCGGGCGGCAGGTTGCGTTCACGGTGTCGATGTCGGATTGGTTCGATTCCTGATGGATGCGGTGACCCGGTTGCGGCGTGTGCAGTCCGGTGAGGATCCGTACGGGAACCCGACGTACACGGAAACGTCGACGGCACTGCCTGATGCCCGGTTCGCGCCGCGTGATGTGATTCCTGCCGCCGAGCCGGGCCGCGACCCGGTGGTGACGGAACCGACTCTCTACTGGCGGAACCTGTGGCCCGACGTGCTCCCCTCCGACCGTCTGACGGTGCGGGGGGTCACCTATGAGGTGCAGACCGAACCCGCGGATTGGCGGGGCGACATGGTGGGTGGGCTTGTGGTGAAGCTCCGGAACGCCGAGGAGGGGACACCATGAGCAAGCGTGTGAAGTTCGTCCTGAACCGCGCGAACCTGCGCGCACAGGTGCTCAAGTCGGAGGCGACGGCGAAGCTGCTCGAGGCGGCTGCGGTGGTCCCGGCCGGTTGCGAGGTTGAGGTGCAGGACGCTGGCGACCGTATCCGTGTCCGTGTGTTGGACACGACTCCGGGCGCGATGGTCCGGGAGGCGGCCACAGGGCATCTGTCGCGTGCGATCGGGCAGATCCGATGATGCAGATCCCATCCACGTCGCCTGACGTTGAGTTGCACATCATCACCGCGGCGAATGCTGCATCGTTGGGTGCCCGCACCTACAACCGGAAACCGAAGGCCACGGGCGCCTACAAGCACTTCCTCATCCGCGCCGACCTGCAGAACCGTGTCACCCCGATCTCCCGCTACTGCCGGGTTGGTGTGCAGGCATGGTCTGTGAACGCGGACGGCACGACGAACCTCGCTGATGCGTTCTCCCTCGCGTCCGTGTTCGGGCGGTGGCTGGAATCCCAATCCGGGACCGGCATCATCCTGAACGCCGAAATCGACTCCGGCCCCATGCGTGTCGTCGACGACACGCAACAGCTCGAGTTCTCATACCTGACCGCCCTTCTTGAGGTGACGGTCTAACCCCTGCGCACCCCCGTGGTGAGCAACCATGCCCTCGTCGCCAAGGGCTTTCTCCATTCGCTCCTGAAAGGAAACGCTCATGGCTAAGCCGGCCTATCTCGACACGGGGATCGATGCCGACCTCGCGCGCCTCATCAAGGATGGGGCGATCTTCATCCGCGAGGCGGGAACGCTCGACATCCCCACCAGCGCGTCGTGGACCCCCACCGATGCAACCACTCAGATCGGTTACTACTCGGAGGACGGGTTCACCCTGACGCCGAACCCTGGGGATGAGACGACCATCAATGGTCACAACGGTGACCCGCTCGTGTCGGAGACGGCGCCCGGGTACTGGGGTGTCGCGTTCTCTGGTCTCGAGGGGAACGAGACGATCACCGCGGCGTACTTCGACGTGGATGTGGATGTTGACGGGTCGGTCACGATCACTTCGGCTGCCGCGTCGCGCCGCTACGACCTTGTGACGGTCGGCCTCGACCAGCAGGACCGTGTGATCCTCGTCCACTACCCGAACGTGCAGATCGACAACTCGAGCCGTGAGGCGCTCACGTTCAACCGGACCACGCTCCTTGCGTATGGGCTGACGTTCCGCACGTTCAAGGGTGGCGCGGGGTCCCCGTACCACTTCAAGGCGTGGGGTTTCGTGGCTGAGGACTCGGACTCCTGATGACCCCTCGGGGTGGGCGGTGGCGACCTGCCCACCTCGAGGTACCAACCGTTGTCGCCACGAAAGAAGGTCGCCATGTTTGAACTTGATGATGTTGCCACCGGTACCCCGATGATCGACTTCGGCCGCAACGGGAAGGTGCTGTTTCAGCTTCCGGTGCTCGGTGCGGTGGGTGTCCCGTTGGGTATCACGTCCGCGTTCTCGCTGTTCTACGACAAGTTCCAGGCGCAGCGGTCCCTCACCGATGGTGAGGTGTCGTCGGCGTGGAACCTGCTGATCCAGACCCTCGCGGACACGTACCCGGATGCGACCCGTCAGCTCGCACGGCTGGATGAGGCGAACGTGAAGTTCGTCGTCCAGAAGTGGGTTGAGGGGTCCGCAGCGCAGGGGTTCGACCACCCAAAAGCCTGACCCTGTTCGGCCTCTGGTTCGGGCACCGGGCCGCGCTCGACTACGACATGTTGACCCGGTTCGGGTGGGGGCCGGAACGGGTGGTCGAGCTCGGGGTGAACCGTGTCGCGGGTCTGGTGGGTGAGATCATCCGTGACCCGTACTCGCACAGCAATGCGGCGGTCGCCGGGTGGTCGTATGTGCCTTCCCCCACGGATGTGTTGTTCCGCAACTGGGTTGATGTGACGGCTCAGATGCACCGGAAGAAGAACGCTGCCCCG
Source organism: uncultured Cellvibrionaceae bacterium (assembly GCA_964542655.1). Lineage (GTDB taxonomy): Bacteria > Pseudomonadota > Gammaproteobacteria > Pseudomonadales > Cellvibrionaceae > Cellvibrio. Next base: position 33,167 of record CAZIWB010000063.1, on the reverse strand, counting down.
GTGAAGCCGGTGGAGCGTCCGTGGGAGCAGGGGCGTCGTCCGGTGTGGCGTGCCCCGGACCCGCAGCAGGAAACCCGTCGTGCGAAGCTCCGCGCCCGTCTCGGCTTGAACTACTAGCCCCGTTGTCGGGCTCACCTGTGAGGAGGGTCCGATGGCTGGTCAGGAAGTCGGTGTCGCCTATTACAGCCTCCTGCCGAGCGCTCGGGGGTTCGGTAAGGCGGTTGAGAAGGAACTTGACGGGGCCGCTGACGGGCATGAGCGGAAGCAGCAGTCGCTGTGGTCGAAGGTCACCAAGTATGGGGCGATTGCGGCCGCTGCGATCGGGACGCTGTTCACGGCGAAGATCCTCACCGGGGGTTTGTCGCGTGCGCTGAACATCGAGGACGCGCAGGCGAAGCTCAAGGGTCTGGGGCATGACACCGAGACGGTGACCGGGATCATGCAGAACGCGCTCGCCGCTGTGAAGGGCACCGCGTTCGGTTTGGATCAGGCGGCGACGATCGCGGCGTCGGCGGTTGCTGCGGGGATCAAGCCGGGGAAGCAGCTCGAGCGGTATCTACGGTTGACGGCTGACGCCGCCGCGATCGCCGGCGGTTCTCTCGACGACTTGGGTCGCATCTTCAACAACGTCACGACGGTCGGTGCCGCGTACAACGACACCCTGCTGAATCTTGCCGAAAAGGGTCTGCCGATCTATCAGTGGTTGGCCGACGAGCTGGGTGTGTCGACTGCGGCGGTGAAGAAGCTCGCTTCCGAGGGGAAGATCTCGTCCGAGACGTTCCTGAACGCTGTCGAGAAGAACATTGCGGGTGCTGCGCTCGCGTCCGGTGACACGACCCGTGGTGCGTTCGCGAACATGCAGGCCGCCATGTCCCGATGGGGTGCGAACCTCCTCTCCGGGGTGCTCCCGTTCGCTAAGCGGTTCTTCGACGAGATGATCGTCATCTTCGACGGCCTCAACGAACGGTCGGACGGGTTCGTGAACCGGTTCAACGACTGGCTCAAGGGCATCAACCTCGAGGGGTTCGGTGACCGGTTCCTGAACTGGTTCGACAGTCTCGACCTGTCCGGGTTGAAGGACACCTACGAGGCGTTGAAGCCCCTGATCGACCTGGCACGCGACCTCGGCCCGCTGCTGCTCGGCATTCTCGGCCCGGCGTTGGGTGAGCTGCGGGACGCTATCGCACCGGTCCTCCCGGATCTCGCCGAGGCCCTCACCGATGCGGTGGTGAAACTGTCGCCGTCGCTCGTCGATCTGCTGGATGCGGTCATTCCGTTGATCCCGAAGCTCGTGAACCTTGCGGTGCGTCTGATCCCTGTCATCACGGAGATCCTCAAGGCTGCCCTGCCGTTGGTGGAGTGGGTGGCGGACAAGTTGACGACGGTGTTCGAGGCGTTCGACGCGTTGACGGACCTGTGGTCGGGGAAGACCGATAACGCGGGGTTCCTGGATACGGTGCGTGAGCTGGCTGGGTTGGATGACGACCTTGCGCGTGGTGTTGACGTTGCGGAGACTATCGCCGGGTTCTTCGACACCATCTCGACGGGCGCTGCGACGGCGGTGAACTGGCTGCAGAACACTGCGGCCGCTGTTGTGCAGTTCTTCAAGGACACGTTCGCGAATCTCGGCGCCACGGTCGGCGAGTACGGGCGGCTGGTTGTTGGCCTGTTCACGGGCGACATGGATCTCATCGATCAGGCGATGGGGAATCTGCAGACCCGTTTCGCTGAGATCTGGGGCGGTATTGCGGTGACGGTGGCCGGTGCGCTCACCGGGTTGCAGTCGTCTGTGCAGAACACTTTCAACGGGCTGCTGTCGTTCGTTGGTGCGATCCCGGGTCGGATCATCGGGTTCTTCGCGTCGGTGCCTGCACGGTTCGAGGCGTTGGGTCGTCAGATTGTGCAGGGGTTGATCAACGGCATCACGCGGATGATCGGGGCGGCGGTGTGGTCGGTGACGTCGCTGTCGGATTCGATGCTGGCCGGGATGAAGAACTGGTTGGGGATCAAGTCGCCGTCGCGGGTGTTCCGGGATGAGGTTGGTGCGCAGATCGCGGCGGGTGTGATCGCTGGTGTTGACGGGATGCAGGTTCAGACGGACGCGGCGATCCGGTCGCTCGTGACGGTCCCGGATGCGTCGGTGCCTGAGTCGGCCGGGTCGACGACGTTGAACTTCACGGGGGTTGACCCGTTCTTGGTGTGGCAGGTGGCGAAGCGTGAGTTGGGTGACCGGTTGGCGGTGACGGCAGGATGACGCGGCTGGTTGATATTGACGGGTTGGTGTTCAACGGTGAGCCGGGTTTGGGTGACCGGTTCGTTTTCGTTGAACTGTCGGGGTGGTTCGGGTCGCCTCCGATGCGTGCGGATGTTGAGGATCGTCCGAATGGGGATGGTGCGTTCGGTTCGGTGCGTAACTACCGGTCTGCTCGAGTGTTGCGGTTCCGTGGGGCGTTGGTGGGTGCGGATGTGATGTCGGCTCAGGAGGAGCTGATGGATGCGTTCGCTGCTGTGCAGTCGGATGGGCGCCCGTTCCCGTTCACGGTGACCACGGATATTGGTGCGCGGACGGTGACGGCGACGTTGCAGGGTGAGGCGTCTGTTGAGCCGGATTGGAGCCTGAAGCGGGCTGTGGTTGCGGCGACGTTCATCTGTTACGACCCGGTGAAGTATGGGCCGGAGTCGGTGCAGTCGACGGGGTTGCCTTCGCAGGGTGGTGGTTTGGAGTACCCGTTGGGTGATCCGGATGGGGCGCTCTATTACGGGGATGTCGGGAGCCTGGGTCGGGTGACGTTGACGAACACGGGCACGGCTGAGGTTTGGCCGGTGTTCACGGTGTCGGGGTTGCTGGATCAGGGGTTTGAGATCCGGTGTATTGATACGGGTGATGTGCTCCGGTATGACCGGGTTGTTCCTGCTGGTACGACGGTGACGGTCGATTCGCGTACTGGTGCGGTGTTGATTGATGGGGTGTCGGACGGGTCAACTTATTTGACTCGGGATCAGTTCTTCTCGGTGGCTGCTGGTGGGTCGTGTGAGGTGCAGTTCTCTGCGATCGGCACGGGTGATTCGAGTGCGTCGCTGGTGGCGAGTGTCCGTCCGGGGTGGTGGTGATGGTCGTCCAGTTCTTCATAGGCGACTTTCTTACCGGTCGGCGGATTCAGCGTGTGCCGGCGTTGTCGGGGTCGTGGTCTGAGGTTTTGAATGGTGCCGGGTCGGTGTCGTGCACGGTGACGTTGCGTGACCCGGATGTTGCTGCGTTGGATCTTCCGAACACGGCGACGGAGGGTAAGGCGTATCTGGCGGCTGTTGATGGTGATCTGGTGTTGCAGGCTGGCCCGATTTGGGCGCACCGGTATTCGGATGATGACCGGTTGACGTTGAACGCGGGCGGGGCGTGGTCGTACTTCGATCATCGGGTGATTCTGCCGTACCCGACGACGGACCCGACCGACCCTGCCTCGGACACGAATATTGTCTCGTCGTTGCAGGGCATTGCCCGGGCGTGGGTTGCGCAGGATCAGGGTTGGCCGAATGCGGATGTGCCGGTGATTCTGCCGGCTGCGATTCCGGGCACGAATGAGCGGAACGAGGCGGGCGCGAATCTGGCGTCGGTGGGTCAGCGACTGTCGCAGATCACGCAGGTTGAGGGTGGCCCGGATATTCAGTTCGCGCCCCGGTTCCAGTCGGACCGGTTGGGTGTGGAGTGGGTGATGCGGATCGGTACCCCGGAACAGCCGTTGTTGTTCTCGCCGCAGGAGGTCACGTTTGATGTGTCGGCTGCTCAGTCGTCGGTGTCGAACTTGCAGATTTCGACGTCGGGTGTGGGCATCGCGTCAACGGTTTACGCGTCTGGTGGGCGATCAGCTGATCGGGTGTTGATTGCGGTCGCTGAGAACCCGGGGTTGTTGGATCAGGGTTTCCCGGCGTTGGTGCGTGTGGATTCGTCGTTCTCTACGGTGTCGGAGCAGTCGACGATGCAGGCTCATGCGGATGGGTTGGCGGAGTTGTCGGCGCGTCGGCTGGTGGGTATGTCGTTTGAGCACGATTTGTCGTCGCGGCCGTTTATTGAGTCGTTCGGTGTTGGGGATTTTGTGCGTGTGAAGTTCCGTGGTCACGCGTATATGGGGACGCAGGTTTTGAGGATGCGGGTGACTGGCCGGTCGGGTGATGCGGTTGGTGAGAAGGTTCGGGTGGATTTGCAGCCGGAGGCAGCATGAGTGGCGGGTATGACCGGTTGTCGAATGATGAGCTTGAGCGGTTGCTGTCTCGGATGGATGGGATGCAGCGTCGGCTTGACGAGCTCGAACGTCCAACCGGAACGCAGATCAGCCCTGTTCCCGTTGCGGCGTCTGGTGGGTTTGCTTCTGGCGCGTCTATCACGGGAGATACCGGTGTGGTGTGGGTCGATAACACGGATTTCGCGTCGGTCGAGGTTGACGTGCCGCGGAGCGCATCGGGTCGCGCTCTCGTGTATGTGACGGCAACCATCGAGGTGAATATTATCCAGGGTGGCCCGGGTGCTGGACAGATGGAGACTTACGTGAGTCACACGACCACGGGAGGGACCACCGGCTCAACGACCAACGCGTTGGTCGTTGGATCGCGAACTGGCGGATCGAACTCGAACAACGTCTCCGTGCGGGCAACCGCAATCAATCTGGTCACGCTCACTCCCGGCGCCACCGAGACGGTCAAGCTGTGTGCCGCTTATATGCACGCAGGTACGGCGACGGGGCTGTTCGCGATCAACAGCATGCAGGTTGCTGTACAGGTGCTCAGCTAGCAGTCGTAACCGAACCACGTGGCACCCAGTCGACGTGCGATTTCGTCGGCATCACATTCGGTGCCAGGAACCCCCGCCCGGTACTGCAAAACGTGACCGATCTCGTGGAGGGTGACTGACCGTTCCATCTCCGGGTCCATCCCGGCCTTGATGTAGATCACATCCGGCTCTAACCAACGGAAGCAGCCGGCGTGCTGGTCGCCGCTTCCGCACGGTGACGAGTCCTCGAAGTACAGCACGGTGACGTCAAACGCCGCACCGAGTTCTGACGGGTGCACTTTCGTGGGGTGGACCGTCGCAATGCCGAAGGCGGCGACGGTCGTTACCGAGAGCGCGAGTCCGGCGACGAGTCCCCCGAGGCTGTAGACGGCCTTCCGGTATCGATCGTTCATGCGGTAGAGGTTACTCGGGTGTATAACACCTCGTCTACCCCCTGTTTAGGTGAGCCTGGATGGCTTCCCGCACAACGTCCGATAGCGACTTCCCTTCCGCTTCGGCACGTTCCCGTAACCGCTTCTGAATCTCGGCGGTGACTCGTACCGCGATGAGCGGTGTTTTCGGCTGGTTTGGCACATGCACACGATAGGAGACTTCGATGACGGCACAGAACGGTGAGGGCGTCTACGGCGACGGTGTGGGTGTGGTGACGCCGCTTGCGCACAAGTTGTCGCAGAACGGCCCGGTCGTGAAGGACTCGACCGGGAAGCCCCGCTCCGGGGTGTTCTACGCCGGCACCGCATCCCTCGTGACGGGTAAGGCGAACATGTCGTATGACGTGGCCGCGTTCGAGGCTGCGATCTGCCGTGGCCGGACGAAAGGCACGTCGTTTCCGACGAACGACGCTGTGGTGAACGTGACCACGACCGCAGCTCCCGGTTCGAACAAGCGCATCGACATCATCTACGTGCAGCAGAAGGAAGTGTCGGAAGGTGATGACGCGACGGAGGCTGTGATCGGTGTTGTGCAGGGCACCGCCGCATCATCCCCGACCGCGCCGACGTTGCCGGATGGTGCGATCGAGCTCGCCCGCGCCGAGGTGACGGCGGGGATCACCGCCACCACCTCCGCGACGATCACGCAGACGGCACCGTTCACGGCACCGTTGGGTTCTCCGATTCCGTTCCGCAACGCTACGGCGCGGGACGCGGCTGGTGCCTTCGTGGCGGGTACGAAGGCACATCTGATCGATACTGGTGTGGAGTACGTGTACGACGGGAGCGCATGGCGCCCACAGATTTCGGGTGGTCAAACCCCGACATCTGTCGTGGTGGGCTCGGGCTCGTCGAGTGTCGCATCGGATGGGACCGTGAGTTTCACGGGCGCGTCCACGGTCTCGCTCAACGGCGTGTTCGATGACCCGACGGCGAACTATGAGGTGGTTGTCACGGTGGCGCATAGCGCGTCGGGGACTGTGTTCCTTCGGATGCGCGGGGCCGGGGCGGATGTCGCGGCGAACTACTCCTTCGTGTACAACGTGACGCAGCTGAGCGCGGGCCCTACGCGTTCGTCGTCGACGAGCGGCTCCGGTTTCGGGTTCCTGCGGTCGGCAGCGACGGGCACGAATGGAGACCTGCGGGGCCGTTACACGCTCTTCACTCCGAAGTCGACGTCGTTGGCGGTGGTACTGGAAGGTGCGTCAGCGTCCGCCTACAACGGTGACCGATTCCACGTGGAGGAGATGGGCCTGGTCGCGCCAGGAGCGTCTGGGTTCGATGGAGTCACGATTGTTGCGTCTGCGGGCACGATGACGGGCACGATCAAGGTGCGGAAGCTGTGAGCGCCTGGTCACTTCCGTTCCCTGAGTCGTCGGTCACTTCACCGTTCGGGTACCGCACGGCACCGTATAAGGCGTTCCACACCGGGGTCGATTTCGGGTGGAGCAACGGGAAGGCGATCAAAGCACCTTCCTCGGGTGTGGTCGTCGCGAAGGGCTACAACGGCAACACGCAATCCGGGTGGGGGCACTACCTGTGGGTGAAGGCCGACGACGGCGCCTTCTACGGTGTCGCACACATGAAGGCCGCATCGACGTTCGACGTGGGCGAGCGGGTCACGCTGGGCGGCACCCTCGGCTATGTCGGCGCGACCGGCGCGGCAGCCACCTACGGCCCGCACCTGCACCTCAGCGTCTCCACCGGGACGAAAGCTCAAGCGGTCGCCCTGAACCGTGACCACCTGGTGGACCCGATCGCCTACATCACCGCCCGCAGTACAGCTGCGGCGGGCGGCGGCGCAACCCCATTCGAATCCGGAAGGAAGAAGCACATGACCACTGTCTACTGGGATGGTCAGAACCCGACAGGCGGCAGCGCACGTTGGGCGCTCGGAGGTGACAGCCCCGGCACGACCGCGAACTGGATCGAGACGGGTACGAAGGATCTCGCGGACAAGTGGGCGGCCGCACATGGCCCGATCGTTGACCTCGGCTCGGCGGCGAACTTCGCCAACTTCCGCACCTGGTACCAGCAGCCAGTGAAGACGGCCGGTGGTGCTGTCGGCGACGTGTCGGTGAAGGTCGACAACGCTGACCTGCTGGCTGCACTCGCCCGGCTCGAGGTTGCTGTCCGAGCACCACGCGGCCCGGTCACCTGAGGGCGGTGACCCCATGACGGAGCAAGAATTCACCGCGGTTGTGATCGACCGGTTGGCACGCATCGAGACAGGGATCACCGCCTTGAACGACAAGATCGACAAACTCACCGACGCGTCCGGGAAGCACGACGACACCCTCGCAAAACATGAGGCGCGTCTGCTGCTGCTCGAGTCCAGGCGGGGCGGATGGAAGGTCGGCCTCGGTATCGCCACAGGTTTGGTGGCGGTGGCGGCGTTCATCCTCACCATCCTCGACCGCATCTACCTCAAGTGAAGGAGAAACCTATGACTGACCCGATTGTGCCGGCTGCTACGAAGCTGGCCGCTAAACGCGCATTCATCCGCACAGTTCTGCAAGGGTACGAAGGTATCCTCTACGTCACCGTCACCGCGAACGCAGTGGTCGGCCTGTTCCGGGGCGAGGTTGACTGGCTGGTGCTCGGCGTCACTGTCGGCATCAACGTCGTCGCACCGTTGATCGCGGGGCTCCGGGCCTACGTGTCGATCACCCGCAAGGGCATCCCCGAGGACTACCAGGACGCAACCTTGGCGAAGCACTCGGTACTCACGCCGGTTGAGCAGGCGACGGATGTGCATCACGCGGTGGAGGTTGTTGCCCGTGGCTGACCCGGACTATGAGGTACCTGTTGACCCGATGGACGACCTCATTTGTGAGGGCTGTCAGTAACGACGCAGATGCCCCCGCGCCCTATGGAGGTGCGGGGGCGTTTTCGTTTCACCACGAGTGACCGATAACTCTAATTCAGAGACAGATGGAGGGAATCATGCCCGAAACGGCCCTTGTTCACCCGGATCCGCTGGTCCGTGAGTTCATCGCGTGGTCGACCCGCGACGCACGCCGCTCGCCCCGCACCATCGACCGGTACTGGCAGACGTTGAAGCAGTTCCGCTCCCCCTCCACCGCGACACCCGCGGAGATCGAGGCGTGGTGGGCGACACGGTACGAGCTGGCGCCGGCGACCCGCGCGAACGAGCTCGCATGCCTCCGGTCGTTCTACAAGTGGGCGACCCGGTTCGACCACCGCCCAGACGACCCCAGTCGGCGGCTGTCTGCCCCGAAGGTGCCCAACACGGTGCCGCGGATGATCGGCCGCAGCGACCTCGAGCGGCTGCTCACCGTCCACACCGAAGATGCCCCTGATCTGCGGCGCGCGTTCGCACTCGGAGCGTATGCGGGTCTGCGGGTCTCCGAGTGCGCCGAGCTGCAATGGCGAGACGTGGATGTCGAACAGCGCCGCATCTTCGTTCGGGGTAAGGGGATGAAGGAACGCCCTGTGCCGCTCTCACCGGTCCTGTTGGACTACCTGCTGCCCGACGTTGGCGGGAACGTCCTCACCGGACATGAGCCGCCGTACACGGGCGCATCGCTGCAACGTCGGGTGAACCGCCTCATGGCGCGGGTGGGCATCGACCACACCTTCCACGACCTCCGGAAACGCGGTGCGTCGATCGCGTTGAGCAAGGGGGCGAACCCGGCCGCGGTGCGCACGATGTTCGGGTGGTCGTCGATGGAGACCGTCTCGCACTACGCCGTCGTCGGCGACGAGGAACTCGACCGGATTGCGGACATGTTGACCTAGGCTGCGAGGCGCGCGGCTGCACCTGCGAGCAGGAGGTCTTCCCGCTCCACCTCGAGGTAGTCCTGTGTTGTGACGATGGATGAGTGGCCGAGGAAGGATTGTGCGACCCGCACATCCTTCCCGGTGCCCCGGTAGACGGTCGTCCCGGCGCGTCGGCGGAGGCTGTGGGGGTTCAGGTCGATGAGGTTGCGGATGTGCCGCCAGATCGTTGTCTCGTGCGCGTGGCCGCCTGACCGTCCGGGGAAGTAGTACCCCCACCGCATGCTGTGGTGTTCGATCCAGTCGAGGCAGGCGGCGAGCTCGGGTTCCACGTGGACGGTGCGCACCTTCGACCCCTTCCCGGTGAAGGTCAGCCATTCGCCGTCGCGGTCGTTGCGGTGCAGGGATGCGATCTCGGACACCCGGAGCCCGCATTCGGCACCGAGCCGCAGCATGGCCTCCTCTGGGGTGGTCGCCCGTTCGATGCCGCGGCGGATGGTGAGGTCGGATGCGATGCGCCGGTTCGGGTGTTCGGTGACCCGGATGCGGAGCAGATCGTCGGCGGGGTTGTCGGGGCGGACTCCCTCGCGGTGCGCCCATTGGAAGTAGAGGCGGAGGGATGCGACGACGGTCTGTTGGGTGTTCTGGGACCAGACCCCGGATTCCACGAAGCGTTCGAGTTGTTCGAGGGTGACCGTTGCGAGGTTGTGGGTGCGCGCGAGGCGGTGAATCCAGTATGTGCGGAGGTGGATGGTCCTTGGGGATAGGCGCCGGCGGCGCAGGTGACGGGTGTATTCGGTGAGCATCGTTGCCCTCTCAACTTCAGAGGCTGTGACGATGGACACTACGGGTCGCATGCTGGGCCGTTCTACCCCTTTTGCTGGGGATGGTGGAGAGTGAGTAGAAAAGCGATCGTCAGCGGTCGTGTGTGGCGCACTCGAACAGTTGCCCGCGCGGCCCGAAGCCGACCGGGATCATCCGGATCGGTTCGTCGCCGCATCGGATGCATGCGTATCCGTCGATCTGCCGATCGGTTAGACGCTGGTCGCCGGCGATGAAGCTGTTCTCGCCGGTCTGGATGATCGTGGCCATCACGCGACCGCCTTGCGGATGGGGGTGACCGGCGCGAGATGCAAGCTATCCGTTCGTTGTTCTGCAATCGGCGTGTCGGGCAGCGTGGGCTCGAAGTCGAGGAACCACGACGCCTCAACGCCGGTGAGCATCTGCAAGCTCTTCGCGAGGGCACCGGCATCGCGGAGGCGAGGGGCTGCACGGTCACCCTCGTATGCGGCGACAGTGGAGGCGGTGAGGTTGAGCCGCGCGGCGAACTCGCGTTGGTCGAGTCCCGAGATGCGGCGTGCCTTGCGGATTTTGTCTCCGAACGTCCAGCCGGGGATGTAGGGGCTGTTCGCGCGTGCGGTGGATTCTGTAGCCATAGGGAAAGTATGCACACATAGGCAACCGCGCGCAAGAGTAGCGCAGTTGCGACACGCCGGGTTCTCTTACGCTTGCGTAATTCCGCTGCGCATGCTTATGTATGCGCATGGCAGTTACGCATACGCAACTCGAAGACGAGCGGATCGGCATCGGTGAAGCCGCAGCGATAGCGCAGCTCCACCCAGACACCATCCGGCGAGCAATCAAAGCCGGAAAGCTCCCGTTCCCGTACAAGCAGACCCCGGGCGGCCAATACCGGTTCTCGCGCGCCGACGTACAGGCGTACGCGGACGGTGATGCCGCGTGATCGGGAAGGTTGCGGTTGGGGCGTTGCTCGCCGCTGGGCTGACCCTGGTCCCGACCGCAGCGCAGGCCACGGATCAGCCGACCTACGTCCTGGCGGCGTGGTCGGTCGGTAACCCGGATTCGATTTGGGAGACGCCGCAGGAGCTCGAGACGTACGTGATGCTGGACGTGCCGACGCTGGATGCGCTCGACGCGGCCCTGCCGTGTGGTGGGTACTTCCAGGTCGATCTGTACTACGCGGACCAGGATTCGGCGGCGTTGATTGCGGGTGGGTTGCTGTACGGGCCGCAGAACCCGAAGGAGCCGCACGCGTACGTGGTCGGGGGTGACCCGTGGAAGTTTGTGACGACGGCCCCGTGTGTTGTGAAGCCGGAGCCGCGGCCGTTCCATGACGAGACGGTGACGGTCGATTGCGAGTTCGTGACGACGGCGACTCGTGATGGGTTCTTCGACCTGGATTTCGATCCGGTGGGCAATGTGTGGACGGAGCGTGCGGAGCCGACTGTCACGGGTGAGGGGTCGTCGCAGGTGCCGAACCTGACCCCGGACGCGTCGTGCGCTCCTGACCCGACACCTGAGGTAACCCCCGAGCCGTCCACGGTGCCGACTCTGGCTGAGACGGGGCCGGCGGATGGTCTGTTCTGGCTGTTGGGTGTGTGCACGTTGCTGCTCGGGGGTCTGCTGGTTGCGATTCGTCGGGTTGCGGATGACCGGCCCCGATACAAGCGGGGTGCGTGATGGTCGGCCTGCTTGCACTTGGTGCCGTGGTCGCGATCGCGATGCGGCTGTTCTGGCTCGACTCGAAGGCGCTGATGCGCGAGGACGAGACCTCCTGATTCTTCCCCGATCCTCTCGGGTGCTACTTCACAATTCCACAGTCGAGACACGCTGATATGTCGTCTCGTGAGATCCCACCCCGGTATGTCCCGGGCATGGCTCACGGCACACCAATGGGGGCGACAAGCACGCACGCTACGGGCCGTTAGGTGACGGAGAGGCCGGGGTGTAGGTAACGGGCGAGTGCCGGATTTCGGATGCCGGTTGGTGGTGGTGATGGACACGTAATTGCATGCACGAGAGTGCCTAGGCCGGTGTGAAGCCCCAAGATTTTCACCTGTTGGCCGTCTGTTTGTTGGGCGGAACCGAATGGCGCGGGGTGATGCGTCTATGGCTCGGAGTGGTGTCCGGGAACCAGGAACAGGGTCAGTCGCGGCGTAGGGATTAGCCCTCGTGCCTGTTCGATACAGGGCGCCGCACGGCACGCAATATCAATTGGAACGAAGGAGAACGACATGGCCGTGGAAATCCAGAACACCATTGCAGTGACGGTGCGGGTCACGAAGTCCATCGCAGAGGTGACCGCGTATCCGGAAGAGGTAATGGTCACTATTAGCGCAGAGGACGGGATTCTGACCCCTGACCAGGCGCGCGAACTGGCGGCGAACATTTTGAAGGCGGCGGATCATGCTGGGCGTCTCGATTGGGAGGAAGTCTCTAACGGCAACCTCAAACTCGTGGAGCGGAGCGCGTAGCAGATCCTCTCCGTCCCCGGCGGTGTGTGGAGTGTCCTGAGCATGACGTGAAACTGCTCACCTCCACCGGGGGAGGCTAAACCACTTAGGCCCGGTGCGGCACCTGTGATGGGTGCGTGTGGCTGGCAACCGGAGAGCTGACGGGCTCTGCCTTTAACTGCCCACCCCAGACGTGGGGTGTTTGCGCCTGTAGCCCAACGGTAGAGGCAACGGATTCAAGTCCCGTTCAGTGTGCGTTCGAATCGCACCAGGCGCACAATGCGGAGCCGTCGGGCTGTCACGACGGGCGCGCACTCCGCAGAAGTCCTCAGGTCTGTGCGGAATCGGCACGGTAAGGACGGCAGGCAAGAGGTTGGGCCTGTATTTGGTCACCTGAGGCATTTGTTGGGCGGGTCGTACCGGGTGGGGTGCGGCCCGCCCTTCCCTTTGTCGTTCTACAAGGAGGTAGCTATGAGTGTTCCCTCGGTGGGTGTCCTTGATGGGCACCGTGCTGACACAAGAGCCACTGACCCGGAGACGAGCCACGAGGCCCGCGACAGCATCAGCGTCGAAGCCCTCGCGGAGTCGCAGGCCGAAGTCCTCGCGATCCTGCGGATCTACGGGCCTCAAGCGGATCACGACATCCTGACGCTGCACGAGCTGCGGCAGGGCCTCGGACACACCGCCTTCCGGTTGTCGGGGTCACGGCTCCGTACTGCTCGGGCCGAGCTCGTCGAGGTCGGGTATGTGGTGGAGACGGCTGGTGTGGCGGTCACGGGTACGGGGCGTCGGGCGAAGGTGTGGGGTGTCGCGTGAGGCAGGTGACTGATCGGGCGTTGGCGTTGACGCATGAAGCGCTCGGGGTGGAGCGGTGCCGTGCGGTGGGTACGGTGTCGGCGCGGCACCAGATCCTGTGCCAGTTGCCTGACCATGACGAGTACACCCGTCATTGGGCGCATGACCCGGGTGTCGGTGATGTGGAGTGGGATGACGTGCCGGTGCTGGATGCGGACATGATGCGGAAGGCGCGCATGGATGACGCCGACTATTACGACGAGCGGGCTCGTGATCGTGACCCCGTGTAGGGCGCTGTTGCTGCTGTTCTTTCTCGCCGTTGGCTTTGTGCTGGCGGCGTTCACTTTTCTGCTCTGCGGGTACACACCCGCCCAATAAGGGAGGCGGACTGTGCTCGAGTTCCGAGACTACGCGACCCCAATGCCCGACTACTTCGACAGCCCCGACGAAACCAGACTCGTGGCGCACGTCATCGTGATGGGCGAACCGCGAGCGAAGGCCCGCCCGCGTGTCACGTCGCGTGGCGCCTACACCCCGAAGGGGACTCGGGATGCGGAAACGGCGGTGCGGGCCGCGTTCGAATCAGTCGACCTGCCCGACTATCCCCGCAACGGGATCTTCCGCCTCGACGTGGACTTCTATCTCGGCACCCGCCGCCACGTCGATGTCGACAACCTGCTGAAGCTCGTGAAGGACGGGTTGAACGGGGTCGCGTTTGACGACGACTCGCAGGTGTATGTGGAGCGTGGCCGGAAGTGGCATACGGCGCGGGATCGGGCGCGGACTGAGTTGTGGCTGTATCTGATCCCGGCTGACAGAGAGGAGACGTTGTGACGAACCCGAACCGTCGAGCAAGAGCAGCATTCGCCGGAGAGCTTGATCTTCGGAACGCCTCAGATTCTCTCCGTGAGCGGTTCTGGTCGAAGGTCGACGTTCGCGGCGCAGACGAGTGCTGGGAGTGGCAGGCCTACCGCAAGCCAAGCGGCTACGGGCAGTTCACCCTTCGAAAGGGAGAGTTCTACACCGCATCCCGGGTCGCGCTGGCGCTCTCCGGAGTCGTTCTCGAGCAAGGCGAGTGCGCGTGTCACTCGTGCGACAACCCGCCGTGTGTCAACCCCGCTCACCTGTTCGCAGGCGACCAGTCCGTCAACACGATCGACTGCATCCGCAAGGGCAGGGGCAACCGAGTCAGGGGCGGGATGGCCCCCAGCGCGCGATTGACCGAGGAAGACGTTCGAACGATCCGAGCGCTTGCGCACTACTACGGCATCTACGCCGAACTGGGACGCAAGTACGGCGTCGCTGCGAACACGATTCGGAGCATCAGGCGGGGAACAAAGTGGAAGCACGTCCAATGACTCGGCTAGGTACGGGGTGGATGGCGTCGGCACTGTGCGCCGAGGTCGCTACTGACCTGTTTTTTCCGGAGAAGGGGTCGTCCCCACGGCCCGCGCAACGCATCTGTGCAGAGTGCCCGGTACGGATCCGGTGCCTCCGGTATGCGCTCGACCATGACGAGCAGCACGGGGTGTGGGGTGGCCTGTCCGCTGCTGAGCGGGCGAAACTCCGGAGGACCGCAGCATGACCGCGTACGAAGTCATTGACGTCACCCCCGACACGGACGAATGGCTCGAGGAACGCCGCAAGTCGATCGGCGCATCCGAAGTCGCCGGGGTCCTCGGAATCAGCCCCTACCAGACACCGCTCACCGTGTACCGGTCGAAGCACGGTGTCGATGAACCGTTCGATCCGGAACGCGCATGGCGTGGGCACGCCGCCGAACGGCTCGTGCAGGAGTACATCGAAACGTTCCGGCCCGAGCTCGGCACCGTCGAACCGGCGGTGATGATCCGCTCCACCGTGACACCGTGGCTGCACGCATCCCTCGACCGGGTGATCCTCACCCCCGAAGGTGTGCGGGTGCCGCTGCAGATCAAGTCAGCCCATTTCTACGGTGTGAAGGAGTGGGAAGACGGCACCCCACCGTTGATCGTGCAGGCGCAGATCCAGGCGGAGATCCACTGCTACAACGCACCTTTCGCGTACGCCGGCCTCGACGGGGGCGACATGCGCACCCGCGTGTTGCGGGTGGAGCGGGACCAGCAGTTCATCGACGACTACCTCATCCCGGCGACGGAACAGTTCTGGGCTGACGTGGTGGCGGGGCGGGCGCCGGAACCGTCGACGTTGGCGGAGGTTGCCGACGTGTGGCCGTCCGACCCGGACAAGGTGCTGGCCGGTTCTGAGGCTGTGTTGGATGCGGCCGCGAAACGTGCCGTGCTGCTGTCCGACGCGCGGGCGATGGAAGAGGAAGCGAAAGCCCTCACGTTGGCGATCGCCCAGTACATGCAGACCGCGGAAGTGCTCACCGATGAGACCGGCAACCCGGTACTCACCTACAAGTCGCAGCAGGGGCGTCGTGGGGTCACCGACCTTGACGCGCTCGAAGCTGCGCACCCCGAGTTCGTGAAGCGTGGCGACCCGTTCAAGGTGATGCGCCACACGAAGGAGAAGAACAAGTGACCGACCTGACGACCGCCGCAGCGGTGGCGAAGAAGAACCCCACCGTCAAGGACTTGGTGGAGGCGCAGAAGCCCGCGATCGAACGCCAGCTCGCCGGGGCGATGAACTCGGATGCGTTCGTACGGACGGTGCTGAACGAGATCGGGAAAACCCCGAAGCTCGCCACCGCCGACCCCGCAACCCTCCTCGGCGGGGTGATGCTCGCCGCCCAACTGAAGCTCGAGATCGGTTCCGGGATGGGTGAGTTCTACCTGACCCCGAGGAAGGACCACGGGAAGGACATCTGCCTTCCGATCATCGGTTTTCAGGGGTTGGTGAAGTTGGCGCTCCGGTCAGGGTTCGTGACGAACGTTGAAGCGTTCATGGTCCGTGAGGGTGACCGGTTCGAGTACGGGGCGAACGCGGAACGCGGCATGTACTACGAGTGGCAGCCCCGCGACTTCGAGGAAACCCGCCCCTGGATCGGGGTTGTCGCGTCCGCACGGATGAAGACCGGCGGCACGTCGTGGGTGTACCTGACCCTCGACCAGGTGATGCGCCGCCGGCCGACGTATTGGGAGTCGACGCCGTGGAAGACGCATGAGGAAGAGATGGCGAAGAAGACCGCCGTCCGCGCTCTGGCTAAGTACCTGCCGAAGTCGACGGATCTGGGGCGTGCGATCGAGGCGGATGAGCAGAAGGTGCAGCACGTGAAGGGCCTGGACGAGGTGCAGGTGACCCGCATCGACGACGACACCGTGGATGCCGAGCTGGTTGAGGGTGGTGAGGCGTGATGGAGAAGTTCACAGCATCCAACGGGGCGACCGTCGAGGAGATCGAGACGGGGTCTGACGGTACGCGTCTCCTGGTCTGGGCGCCGTACCCCTACAACGACGTTGAGCGCAGCGGCGGATCGACCACGGCCTACCTCATCGACGACCAGCGCGACGCTCTGCGTGAGTTCTTCCAGGCCGAGCGTGACGCCGAGCTGGGACGGTGGCGGCATCCGGAGCTTACGGATTTCGTCGTCTACCCCGACGAAGACGACATGAACACGATCCGCGTCATGTTCGAGCCTGGCGGCGGAATTTCCGACTACAAGCGCGAATGGATCGATGGCGTCACCGATCCTGACGGGTGGAATATCGCCCGAGTAGTCCGCGACTACTTCGATGCTCATCCGGTGCGGAAGCCGTGGGAGAACGCGAAGCCCGGCGAGGTGTGGCTGCTCGACCTCACAGCATCCGGAGAGTCTGCCTGGTTCGTGAACGGCGACTACTTCCAGGACACCAAGACGCTCGCCAACCGTCATAAGGGCGACAAGTCATTTCGCGCAGGTCGTCGTATCTGGCCTGAGGGTGAGACAACAACATGACGATGCAGCTCACGTTTGACCTTGAGCTTGAGGCGCCGGAGTGGGTGCCGATCTACAAGCCCTTCGGCAACAACCTCGCAGCGTACATCCGCGACGACCGATGCCGTGACTGCGGGGTGAAGTGCGCCTACAACCAAGGCGGGTCCAACGAGCGCGGGATCTTCACCGTGTGTGACGGGTGCGCCGAGATCGACTCGTGCCGCCTACAAGTCTGCACGCCCATTCTGGAACGGCGGAAGGTGGCAACCTTCACCGCTGACGAGCTGGCCCATTGCGAATCGTGCTCGTGGTTCGTGCTTGACCGTTCCGGGTGGGATGACAAGTTCGACGCCGACGACCTTCAGGACATGCTGGCCGAGCACGCCCAACCACGGCACGTGTCCCATTGGGGTTGTGCGCACCCGGTCGAGAAGCATGACGGTCTGGTAGCGGCGCAGGCGAAACGGCGCACCGCGTACTTGAAGGCGGTGGCGGCATGACCGCTGTTCCGAAGCGTCTCCTGCGCATCCTCGATCAACGCGACGGGCACCGTTGCGCATGGCACCGGGACGGCGCATGCGACACCGCAACCCTGGTCCCTCACCACCGGCAGAACCGTGGCATGGGTGGTTCCCCGTACGGCAACAGCCCGTCGAATTTGGTGTGGCTGTGTGCGGAGGTGAACGGGCTGCTCGAGGCGGATGCGGCCGTGGCGCGGGTCGGGTTGCGGCGCGGGGTCAAGGTGCCGCGGAATGCCCGCTATAGCGCGGAGCTGGTCCCTGTGGACCATGCGGTGCATGGGTGGTGCACGTTGACCGACGAAGGCGCTGTGGCGCCGGTGTTGGAGGCGACTGCTTTGGAGTTGTTGGCCGCGTACGGGATGCGGTCCTGGGTGGAAGGAGTACCCGCATGAACGCGGTCTTGGCGATTGGGCTCACGGGTGTCGGCGTAGCGGCAGGCATCTACGTGTTCGCGGTGTTCATGGCGTGGTGGGTATCAGACGGTGTGATTGATGCGCTCGTGCTCGCCGCGAAGGTGACCGCTGCTCTGATGGGGGTGCTCATCGTGTTCGGTGCGGTGATCGTCTTCATTTTGATGGTCTGGGCGGGGGTGGACGCATGACCCCGGTGGTGCGGTTGCAGGCCGCAATCGACAAGCTCGAACAACTGCGGGCCGAGACACGCTACATCGAGGTCAACGGGTGGATCGTGGAGGAGAACCCGGGCGACACGTCTCGGTACCCCCTCGAGCCGCGCGATGACCTGTTCCCGATCACGAACGACGAGCTGATCGTGACTCTGCATCGGACGATCGACGCCCAACTCGCGATCCTCCGAGAGGCCGTGTTCCAACTCTCCGGGGCACCCCAGGCACGTGGCTTCATCGGCAACGAGTTCTCGCTGTTCATGGCGCTGGCTGACGCGATCCTCGGGGAGGCGTCATGACACTCCCTGACATCCCCACGAATCTCTGCGGTGTCAACGGATGCACCTACACACCACACCACGGACCACACACATGGGGGGAGGACAACTGATGAGGATTCTCGTCGACATGGACGGTGTGATCGCCGACTGGGGCCACGCATACGGGCTCTCACTCGACGCCTTCGGGGACGAAGCAGCGCTCATCCCCCGTCACAAGGATCAGCGGTCGTTCAACCTCAATGAAGGACGCACCGAACGGGAACGCGCGATCATCGCCGCGGTGATGGTCGAGCCCGGGTTCTACGCCCGCCTCGAGCCGATCCCCGGCGCGAAGCAGGCACTCAAGGCGATGGTGAAGCAGGGCCACGACGTCAGGATCGTCACCTCACCGTGGGTGTCCAACCCCACATGCGCTTCGGACAAGCTCAACTGGATCGTGAAGCACTACGGCTCCCACTGGGGTGCCCGCGTCATCATCACCACCGACAAGACCCTCGTCTACGGGGACGTGCTGATCGATGACAAGCCCGAGATCCACGGCGATGTCGAACCGACGTGGGAGCACATCCTGTTCGACCAGCCATACAACCAGAACGTCCAGAAGGCGCGGATCCGTGACTGGTCGGAGTGGGCGGACGTGCTGGGGGTGTCCGCATGACCGAGGTGCGCACCACGTCCCGCACGGGCGGGCAGAAGGGTGTCAAGGATGCCCGTTTCGACCTCATCCCTGTCGGTGCGCTCACGCAACTCGCGGAGCACTACGGGAAGGGTGCCCGGAAGTACGACGACAACCAGTGGCGGAAAGGCTACGAGTGGTCGAAGTCGTATGCGGCTCTGCAACGGCATCTGACCGCGTGGTGGGCCGGTGAGGACATCGACGAGGAAACCGGGTCGTCGCACTTGGCGGCGGTCGCGTGGCATGCGTTCACGCTGCTCACGTTCATCGACGAGCACCCCGATTTCGACGACAGATACAAGGCGGGTGCCTGATGGTGTGGTTCAAGGTGGATGACGGTTTCGCGTCGTCGCGGAAGGTGCTCAGCATCCCCCGCACACAACGTGCCGCAGCGATCGGTGTGTGGACTCTGGCCGGCTCGTGGGCTGCGAAGGAACTCACCGATGGTGTTGTCCCGCAGTACGCCCTCGACGAGCTCGGCGTGACGCCGAGGCTCAGCCGAGCGTTGGTCGAGGCTCGGCTGTGGCTTGATCACCCTGAAGGCGGGATCGTGTTCAAGAACTGGGCTGACTTCCAACCGACCCGCGCCGAGGTGGAGGCGGAGAGGGCGAAAACCGCGGAAAGACAGGCGAGGTGGCGTGAGCGGCACAAGGGTGAGACGGGTGAGTCACGCGTTAGTAACGCCGTTACTAACGGTGATGTAACGCGTGAGTCACGCCGTGAGTCACGGCGCCCCGTCCCGACCCGACCCGACCCGACCCTTAACAACCAAGACAGATACAACAATCCTCCTGAAGTAGACGCGCGAGCCGAGGACGATGTGGATCCTGTTCTCGCTGCTGTGGTGGAAGCGTGCCGGGGTATGGGTGTGGAGATTCACCCGTTGTGTGCTGCGGATGTGGTCGGGTTTATCGACTCGAGGCGTCGTAGGAATGCGCCCCCGGTGAAGGTGCCGACTCGGTATTACCCGGATGCGGTGCGTGATTCGTGGCCTGAGGTGTCGAAGTTCATCTACACCGAAGGGCTGGTGGCGTGATGGCGTTGTCGTCGAAGCAGAAGATCGCGAAGCTGCGCCGCATCCTCGAGAACCACGCCGCCTGGGAAGTGCGCACCCTCGCGGACATTCACGTCGCCGGGTTCGATTTCCGGACGATCGACCGGGCGCGCCGGTATCTGGCCGCGCACGAGACGTTGGCTCGCCTCACCGAGGACGAGCTTGTGGATTACCTGATGGGAAAGGAATCAGCATGAGTAACGGAGAAACGATCATCACGGTCGTGGGAAACCTCACGAGTGCGCCGGAGTTGCGTTACTCGCAGACCGGTGTGGCGGTGGTGAATTTCACGATCGCGTCGACGCCGCGCAGTTTCGATCGTGCGAGCAACGAGTGGAAGGACGGCGAGGCGCTGTTCCTGCGCGCGTCGTGCTGGCGTGAGTTCGCCGAGCATGTCGCCGGATCGCTCACCAAGGGCAGCCGCGTCATCGCGACCGGTCGCCTCAAGCAGCGCTCCTACGACGACCGCGACGGAAACAAGCGCACCGCGATCGAGCTCGAGGTCGATGAGATCGGCCCGAGCCTGCGGTACGCGACCGTCCAGGTGGTGAAATCTGACGCTGGGACGCACGGAGCGGGGGGCAGGAGCGACGATCAGGCCTCGTTCGGGGGCGGGGAAGGGTTCGAGGGTTCGACGCCTCAGAGCGCCGATTCTGGGAACACTGTTTCGGGGGGTGGTTGGGATGCCGATTCCGTTCCGTTCTGAGCATGCGGACGACCCGTGCACGGTGTGTCATTCGGTGCCGCATAAGCGGGGGTGCCGGTATGGGGTGGGGCAGGTTGCTGTGAGTGTGGGGGTGGAGTCGCTGCCCCTCGACCCGTCACCGTGGCGCTCCGAAAACGGCAACGTCCGCTCAGGGGATTGGGAACCCACCGCGGACGCGTTCGAGCCGCGCCCCGGCTTTGAGCAGCGTCGTGAGTTCTACGAGGAAGGCGGGAAGTGATGAGCGAGCACGACGACCTGATCCGCGATGTGCGGGCAGCGGCCAAGGCGGCTTACTTGTCCACGAATACATGGGTAGCCGAGGAGATTGCACCCCTTCTCAATGAGGCCGCTGACGCTCTCGAAGCGCGTCCGTCGCTGGTGGTGCGCGGAGAGGAAGAACTGGTCTGTGACGTCTGTGGCCGCGACTATCCGATCTGGTTCGCCCCGGACGAGGTGTGGAACCTCGGAAGCGGGGAGCGTCCGGGGTTCGAGTGCCCGTCATGCTTCGCGGTGAAGTACGAGACGCACGTAGGGCGACCGGTCGTGTGGAAGTTCGCCCCGGAAGGTCACCCGTCGCTGGTGGCCGAGTCACGGGAAGCGGTGTTGGCCCACGTGGTTCGTATCTTCCACGGCACAGAGGATGACGTGGAGTTCAGCGCCGGCCACGACATCAACCCTGTGTTCTGCGACGAGTGCCCGAGGGTGGCTGACGCTCTTCTGGCTCCTGGTGGTCCGGTGCGGCTGGCCGACGCGATCCGCGCCGAGGTCATCGCCTGGATCGCAGATGGGGATTCCACGCCCAGTATTCGGCGCAGCGTAAAGAATGCGCGAGAGCACTTCGGCCTCGACGGTTTCACCCGGAGGGAGACGGGACAGTGACCGCGGGGCGAAACACAGGGCTGTTGCGCCACATGATCGAACGTCCACCCGACGCAGAGTGTTGGACATGGACAGGCGTCCTCGATAAGGACGGGTACGGGCGCTCTACGGGCAACCTCGCCCATCGTCTCGTGTTCAAGAAACGCGGAGGAGTGATTCCCGAGGGCTACACGCTGGATCACCTATGCCGAAATCGAGCGTGTGTGAACCCGGCCCATTTGGAGCCTGTGACGATGCGTGAAAACACCCTCCGGGGTAAAACGGTGTCCGCTGCTCACGCTCAGAAGACGCACTGTATCCATGGGCACGAGCTCACCGCGGAGAACATCTATCGAAAAGGGCGGAAGCGAATCTGCCGAACATGCAACCTGGCGGGTCAGAAGGCGCGTAGGGACAGGAAGAGGGAGCAGAACGATGGCGAGTGAGGCAGCACGACAGAAGTACCCGGACAGGGTGCGTGGTCCCTTGGAGCCGATGGCGTCTGTGGCGAATGCGCAGTACGTGATCGAGCGGGAGCGTGAGGCGTATGACGCGGGCCTGGTGGATGCACTACGGGAAGCGGCAGACGAGGCGCAGCGCGAGTTCATCGATCAGCAGGCAGGCATCGGTTTCGCACGGGTACGGACGGACTGGCTGCGTGAGCGTGCTGACCGGATCGAGAAGGAGGCACGGGGATGAGTGAACTGAACCTCGACGCGATTGAGGCGCGCGCGAACGCCGCAACCGAAGGGCCGTGGGTGATGGTGACGCAGGGGGGAATTGAGTCTGAGCATTACCGAGGGCCGGGGGAGGATGCGTCGTCGGTGGCGCAGACGCGCACCCAAGGGGACTGGGAGTTCATCGCCCACGCCCGTACAGATGTGCCCGCTCTTGTGGCGCGTGTCCGCGAGCTGGAAGCCGCCGTGGAGCGGGTGCGGGCAATCGAAGTCGCAGATCGTGTGGACCACTCCCAGCATGTCGGTGCCGGTGGGGAGCCGTGTGGTGTTTCCGTGTCGTGGAAGTCGCGGATGGGCCGTGATCTCGCCAACGCCCTGGAAGGAGCAACCGATGACATGGCGTGAACGGCGACTCGCGAAGAAGATTCGGCGCGCAGAGGACGACCTTGCCGACCTTGAGGAGTACGACTGGAAATGGAGTTGGTCGGACCGTCCGAGCGAGCGTCGTCGGACTCGCGAGCGGATCGAGAAGGCGCAGACGCGTCTGGATGCGCTGCTGGTGCTGTCCGGGGAGGTTCCCGATGACCACGAGTGAGCGATGGATCGTGGAGCCGTGGACTGCGGAGAACGACGCAGCGTTGGCCTCTGCGATCCGAGAGCCGGAGTTTCAGGCGCGTATCGCCGCATTCACGAAGGGAGCGACCGATGACCATGAGTGAGCAGGTCCGCGCATGGGCGAAAGCCGAAGCGGAGAAGCGGTTCCCGTTCGACATCACCGACCCCGACCGCGACCCCTTCTACGCGGCTCGCCGCGCTGCCGCTGAGTGGGCGTTCCTGCATGTTCTGTCGTTGCTGGAATCCGAGACAGCCGTAGAAGCGGCGGCGGCGGCGATTCGAGAGACGGCTGCGGTGACCTATTACCCCTCCACGACGTTCCGCCTGCGGTACCGCGACAGGGGCAAGCGTGTTCTCGCTGCTGCTGTGGCGGCGATCACCAACCAAGAAACCGGAGGTTCCGAGTCATGAGCGTCGCTGCGTGGACGTGCCCCGGATGCGACACGGTCTATGACCCCGGCTTCCCGTGGGATCTCGACGTGTGCGAGGCGTGCGAACAGGAACGTGAGTCGGGAGGTTCCGAGAATGCCTGAGCGCATCCCCGTGGTCGGCGAGCGGGTCGGATTCGTCGATGACGGCTACTCAGAGCGCACCGGTGTCGTCGTAGAGGCGACCGAGTTCTTCCAGCAGGTGATGCTCCGCGTCCGCCCTGACGGCGAGTGGCCTGCCGATGAGCTCGGCACCGATGGCACCTTGTCGCTCACCCTCGAAGAGTGCTTCGAGGTCGACCAAGAGCCGGGAGGTTCCGAGTCATGAGCGTGGAGTACGCGATCATCTGCGATGGATGCGCCGGGGTCATCGACGCGAGCAGCCGCAGCGCGAAGCTCGCTCGCTCGTCGGTGCGACGTACTGGTGGCCGCACGAACCTGCCGGGGGGCAAGGACTTGTGCCCGGACTGCATCGCGAGCGGCCGTGACACCGAGGGCAACCTCGAGTCGTCCGATTCCGGGAGCGACACATGAGCGGCGTCGAGCTAGACCCGGACGGCACCAACAGCTACCACCCGGAGCACCCGTGGGAGCAGACCGCACACCCGCTCTACATTCCGCCGTCGAGAAGGACAAAGGCGAACTGGCCCCCGGTGCCGTCGCGCCCGGCTGGTCCTCACGAGACGCACGTGTGGGATTCGCTGCCCACCCCTGCCCCGTATACGGATGAAGCCCTCTACGGGCGGAAAGGAGAACGGGATGCCTAAGCGAATCCAGATGTCTCGTCAGCGGCCGTGGCGTGCGGAGAACCCGGACGCGGTGATCGTCGCCCGCCCGTCGAAGTGGGGGAACCCGAATCGGATCGGAGACTACCGTCGCATCCACTACGACTTCGACGGCGAACCATTCCGGCTCAGCGAAGCCGAAGCACGTCGCCTCGTGGTGTCCGACTTCCGCGCCGACCTCACTGCGGGGATGCTCTCGCGGTACCCGACGTTGGAAGAGATCCGCGCCGATCTCGCGGGCCGTTACCTCGCCTGCTGGTGCCCGCTCGATTCCGCGTGTCATGCGGATGTGTTGCTTGAACTTGCGAACCCGAAGGAGAACCCGTGACCCCGGAAAAGCGGCGTCGTGGACGCCAGATCCGAAAGACCCAACGACAGTGGCGGCGGGTGAACGCCTCGCTTGTGCCGGCGTCAGCTTCGGCACGTCTGTTCGCGGACGCTTGCATCGCTCTCGGGAATGCGGCAACAGGAACCGTCGTGAACCTCGAGTCCCTCAACCTGAAGGAGAACCCGTGAACGAGAACCCGCTGCTCGACGCCGTCGACGCGCTCACGAAACCCGTCCGCCGCATGCGGATCATCGAAGCCGACCACGACCACGACTGGCTCGCCGTCGTCATCACCCGCACCCACAAGGAACTCCGGGCGCTCAAGGAAGCCGGGGAGGTGAACCTTGAGAAGACGGTTCGGACGGGCGAGTGGTGGTGCCCGTGGTGTGACGAGGTGGTGGTGACCCCCGACCGGGCCGAACCGACCACGGCGACGATCCGCCGTGAGGACCCGCCCTTGTTGGATCAGTTGGAGGCTGCGGTGGTGAACAGTACGGAGTCGACGGGTGGTGGGCGGCCGCCGGCTGAACGGTCCCCTGCCGCGCTCGGCGCGCTGCAGTTGTCGATCGACGTCCGCAACGTGCTGGTGGTGTGGATGGCGGAGTTGGGGGCACGTGCGGGTGTGGGGTTGTCGTTGGCGGAGTTGCTGCGGTCCTGGTACACGTTGCAGCTCGCGTCGCCCCTGTCGTATGAGACGAAGGTGGGGACGCTGCGGGGTTGGGCTGGGCGGATTCGGAGCATGCTCGAGCCGGTCGGGGGGAAGGCGGAGATTCTTGAGATCTGCCCCCGGTGCGAGTTCGCGTACGTGATCACCGACGAGGGGCGGAAGCATGCGTTGGAGGGGACGAACGCTGACACGTATGAGGGCACGTCGGTGGAGTGTCTGGTGTGTGGTGCCCGGTGGCAGGGGTGGGAGGAGTTGCACCAGCTCGGGAATGCGACACGCCGACTCCGTGGTAACCCGGAGCTTGAGTCACGCCCGCTTTCGGCGTAGGATGTTGAATTGCTTAGGACAGGTATGTCCACAGATGGAAGCGCTCGGTCACCCCGGGCGCTTTCGTCGTTAACTCCCCATCGTCCTCCGGGACTTCCGTGGTCGCGATTTGCCGATACTCGCCCACGGATGAGGTAGGTCGGCTGAGCGGTTTCCCACAGGGCTCCGCCTGGTGAATCCAAGCAAAAGCCCCGTCCGCCAGATGGGTCGGGAGCAGGTTGGCCCAAGGGCCGTAAACCCGACTCGTCTGTGCGATGGTCTCTAGCTCAATTGGCAGAGCTCCCGGCTCTTAACCGGGGGGTTCCGGGTTCGATCCCCGGGGGGCCAACAATGCGAGGCCCGGCGGGCATTCTCGTCGGGAGTTGCAACCCTCGCAGAAGTCCTCGGGTGTAGCGATACGTTCGCGCCGTAACCACCCGAGGCAACAATTCCTGATATCGGCCAGATATAAGCCGTACCTGTACTTTCCTGCCGTCACCCGGCGATCAACTCTTGACGCACATTTTGCGGGCGCCGTGAGGTTTGGCGGCAGGGATACCCGTGAACATCCCGCCCGTGGGTGTTTCGATCGGAGGGCATTGTGTCTCTCGCTGAACGGTTGGCGGCTGCGAAGAAGCCGTTGAAGTCGAAGTTCGAAGCATGGATCGATGGTTTGCCCGAGGCGGACCGGGAAGCGTTGGAGGCGGCTGCGGTCGACCCTGAATTGTCGAACCAGGCGATCCTCGCGGAAGTCCGCGCTGAGGGGTACTCCGCCAACAAGGACACGATCTCGGCGTGGCGGAAAGCTCATGGGTTCACTCGCTGACCGTCTCGCGACTGCGAAGTTGTCGAAGGCGGCGAAGCACGTCAAGGTGCTCACCATCGACGTGGAGCGGTCGCCGGGCCGTTGGTATTCGTGGGATCCGTTCCCGAAGTTCCTTTCGCCGGAGAAGATGATCGAACCGCCTCGGATCATTTCGTTCGCCGCGAAGTGGTTGCACGAGAAGAAACCGGTGACGGTGGATGAGCGTGCCGGGCATGAGGTGATGATCCGTGAAGCGTGGGAGTTGATCTCCGCGGCGGATGTGATCGTGACTTACAACGGCACGAAGGCTGACATTCCGTGGTTCAACGAACACTTCATGGACTACGGGTTGGGGCCTGCCGCGCCGGTGAAGCATGTTGATCTGATCAAGACGAACCGGCAACGGTGGAACCTCCCGTACCGGCGCCTCGACTACCTTGCCGGGCGTGTGGTGGGGGCGTCGAAGGATCACACGGATTTCCAGCTGTGGTTGGACTGCCTGGCTGGGGATGCTGTCGCGTGGGATCGGATGAATCGGTACTGCGCGAAGGACGTGAAGCTCACCGAGCAGCTGTACCTCGAGCTGTTGCCGTGGTTGACGGATCAGCCGCATATCGGGTCGTTGATTGCGGATGGTGAGGGGATGCGTTGTTACGCGTGCGGTCGGAAGTTGACGTCGGCGGATCGGTGGTCAAAGCCGGCGCGTGCGTATGTGCGTTCGTATGAGTTGTTCCGGTGTGCGTGTCAGGCGTGGAACCGTTCGACGTTCCTGACGGGCACGGCGCAGCACACAAGACCGGTGAGGTGAGTCGTGGATCGTGAACCTTCGTCTGATCCGTGGGAGAACAACCCGGAAACGGACGCACGATGAGCGCCGAAGCTGAGGCCGCTGCGAAGGACGCGCTTGCGGCTGCGATCACCGAGTTCTACGCGATCGTGCAACCCGAGGTGTACGTCGACGGGTGGGTGCTCGTCACCCACAAACTCTCCACGGAGATGGAGCAGGAAGGCGTCTCAGCGGTCGGCACGCTACCCGCTACCGGGCAGTCGTTCGTGGTGACTCGTGGCCTGCTGGATGCGGCTTTGACGTTCGAACGACGGAGCATCGAATGACGACACCTCCCGAATACACGGTTGACCCGGACGACCTCGACGACGAACAACACCCGACCTCCGCTTGGACGGTTGGGGAGCATCTTGACGATGCGACGATCACGAAACTACGGGCACTCATCGGGGAGCAGCGGAACTAAAGAACCCCCGCGACTGCGGCTAACAGTCCGGGGGCATGGCCGACTGGATTGGAGTCGACAGTTGAACGATACGCCCACCCTTCATAGAACGGCAGGGATTAGCGGCTACCGCCGATACGGATGCCGTTGCGACGAATGCAAGGAAGCGATGTTCGAGGCGAACAAGCGCTACCGACTCAAGGCCAAAGAGCCCAAGCACATCACTCCCGGCATCACCGGATATCAGCGCGGATGCCGGTGCGCCGCATGCCGTGCGGGCAAGGTCGAGTACCGCAAACGACCGCTTCCTGCGCAGCGTTCTCATGCCGACCGGTATGACTTCGAGAACTCCACCAGCGATGCGGCCAAGGAAGCGAAACGCCGCTACGACCAGGCGAGGCACAAGCGCATCTACCGGCCGAGCGAGGCCCGCCGCGAGACGCTTTGGCGGAAGTACAGGATCACTCCCGAGCAGTACCAGGAGATGTTCGAGGCCCAGGGCGAGCGCTGCGCGATCTGCTCCAACGAACCAGGCTCCACGGGTTTGCTCGCGATAGATCACGACCACTCGTGCTGCCCAGGCGAATTCACGTGCGGCAAGTGCATCCGTGGTCTGCTCTGCTGGCCGTGCAATTCGTTCCTGGGACGGGTTAGCGATGACCCGTCAAAGCTAATCGCGTACCTCGGAAGAGGGGAGGTCCAGGTGTGAGCTTTCGCGTGCTCTACCCTGGCGGCTTTCGACATGTTCCATGAGGGGCATTTGGCGGCGTTGCAGGTTGCGCGTCGCCTTGCGGGTCCGGGCGGTCATCTGACGGTGGCGGTGAACTCGGACGAGTTCATGGGCCACTACAAGCGGAAGCCGATGCACACCGACCGGAAACGTGTTGAGGATGTGGTCGGGGCTGGTGTCGCGGATGAGGTGATCGTCTGGGACGGCCCGGACGGACAAGACCTGCAGATCCTCAACGTCAACCCGGACATCTACATTGCGGGCACCGACTGGCTGGGCAAAGACCTCGCAGCACAGCTCCGCATCCCGGCCCTGTCGTGGTTCGACGAGCACGCGATCAGTCTCCTGTTCCTGCGCCGCACCCCAGGCATCTCGACGTCGATGTTGATCGGAGAGTCGTGACGGTTGGTTTCGCTGTCCCCACCCGGGGCATGCACCCGCACCTCGAGCAGCTTGTGAACCTGTACAGGCAGTTCGGGCCGGTGCTCGTGTTGGACCCGGTGACGCGTGAGCGTGAGTGTTACGCGGCGTGGGTGAACCAAGCGATCCGGTGGGCGAAAGCCGAAGGTCATGACGTGTTGGTGTGGTCGAACGACGACATCGGCCCCGACACGGTGACGATCGGGAAACTGATCGACGCGACCCGCTACGCGGACCTCGTCTCACAACGCCGCGGCGACAACGACTGGGACTTCTCCGCCGACCTGTTCGCGATCCGCATCACCCACGACCAACTGTGGATGGACGAGAGTTACGGGTTCCACTGGGCCGACCTCGACATGGCGTTGCGTGCCCGTGTGACTGGGCGCCGGCATGAGCTGATCGACATCTCCTACGACATGGCCGCGTACGTGCCGGTTGAGCCGAAGGGTCACCTGTCCGAGTTCCACCGCCACGAAGCGGCGGACGTGAAGCTCCGTGACGCTCGGTGGGGTTGGTTGCTCCACGGGACGGTGAAGCACCCATGAAACCCCCAACACCTGCCCCGTTCCCCGGCGACACGATCTCCCGCTACGACGGGCAGTTGGTGGATGTGCGGTGGCCTGCCGAGTGGAAGACGGTTGAGGGGTGGCGACCCTACAACCCGTCCCTCGCTTGGCATCAGGGGCACCTGTTCATGACGGCCCGGTATTCGTTCTTCGCGTTCCCTGGCCTCGACACCACCGGCCATGTGCTCGTCTCGAGCAACTACTACGGCCGCTCCGAAACCCTGTTCGCTGAGCTCGACCCGACCACCCTGCAGGTCATCCGGTGGGCGCCGCTTGAGTACGTCGCCTGGTCTGGGTCACGGAACACGGCACTCGAGGATGTGCGGATCTGGTCAGAGCAAGGCACTCTCCACGGCATCGGCGTCTACCTCCCAGCCGACAGCAGGCAGAAGCCGTCGCAGGCGATCATCACAATCGACCCGCACATGATGACCGCTTACCTCGCCCACGTGTTCCCCGCGACCGAACGTGCAGAGAAGAACTGGTCACCGGTCGAGCGTCGTGATGTGTTCACCTACTCCCCGACGCAGACCGTCACCAGGGCTGGAACGATCACCGGAGCCCCCTACATGGGCCGCATCCACGGCGGCACACCCCTCATCGAACACGGCGACGGGTACCTGTCGGTCGTGCACCACTTCACCAACCGACCGACCCGCACGAACCGGCGAGGCGGTAGCAGGCACTACGTCCACCACTTCGCCTACTGGGATAAGGATCTCCACCTGACCCACCTGACGGCACCGTTCGTGTTCGCCTGGGAGTCAGCGATCGAGTTCGCCGCCGGCCTCGTCAGACACAACGACCGCCTGTTGATCTCGATCGGTTGGGGCGACTGGGACATGTCCCTCTACACCGTCAACCCTGATCGGGTGGATGCGGCGTTGGAGCCGTTCAACGACGAAGCACCTTTCCTCATCGGGAGACGCTGAACCAAAGACCGCGGGCTCACCACGCACCCTGACAAGTGAGCATCTAGCCCGGCACTCATACGGCTGACGAAGCGCTGAGACGCGCAGAAACCCTTTGGTCCCGTGGAGTCGCCCAAGCCGGGGAATAACTGGCGACCTAGGGGGTGCGACATAGGTGGAGTGCTGCAAGCGGCACTCCACCTCCCTGTTCTCAGAGGGGGGCGCTGATGCGTTACGTGGTGATCCCAGTCGCGAATGAGCCACGTAACCTGTCCCTCCCGTACGCGATCAACTCCATCCGCAAGCACACCGACTACGAGCCGGTCACCTACGGGATGAAGGACTACGGATACTGCACCCACGTCCACGTCGACGAACCGAGGGATACGAAGTTCGCCAACGAAGCACGCGTCATGCGCCACGCCCTCGAGGTGATCGGGGAACCGTTCATCTACTCAGCCGACGACGTCTATTGGCTCCGCCCCGCAGTACCGGTCAGGTGGGCGCTCGGGCAACTCGAATGCGACTTCGGCCCCACCATCTACCAGAAACGCAAGCACACCACCTGGTGCACGTTGCGAGCCCACAGCCTCCCCACGTTTGATTACGAATCCCACACCCCACTCCCCGTCACCAACCTCCCCGCCATGAACCTCGCCCTCAACATGACCGGCGCCATGCGCAGCTTGTACGGCAACCTCACCGGGGACCCCGACGTCACAGCAGGCGACGTGAAGATGAGGCAGACAGACGAACCCCTACCCGACGCAGCATGGGCGTCAACCAGACACAACCCCGAGCTCTACCGCCACCTACGGCCAGCCCTCGGCATCAGCTAGGCAACCCGTTCGCCTTCCGAACCCACCCAGGGATCAGGAACAGGTCAACGAACACCCAGATCCACACCGGGATCACCAGGAACCAGCCGATGATCAGCCACGACGTCAACCAACCCAGCAACGTCAGGATCAACTGCGTCACCGCGATGCCGGTGTTCCGCAGGTAGAACTGGTGCGCCCCGAACCCTCCCAAGAAGATCGCCAACACATACGCGATCGTCATGTCCTTCGGCACAACCACCCGAGCGGGTGGCGCGAACGCACCCCACTGGGCACCATCCCACCACCGCAGATGACCACCAGACGCGGAATCCGGATACCAACCAGCAGGAGCACTCATAGCCCGGGACGATACACCCCAGCCCCGACCCCAGGCACACCCCAAACCGAGAGCCAGGACCACATGGGGAACCCACGCCGCACCAACTCCCACCGCCGCAACCAACTCCGCACCCGCATCCTCAACGAAGAGGACACATGCTGGGCACCCTTCTGCCGCAAACCCGTCAACAAACAACTCCCCCCCGGCCTCCCCGACAGCCCCGAAGTACACGAGATCATCCCCGTATCCCGAGGGGGAGACCCATACGCCAGGGACAACACCACCCTCACCCACCGCGAATGCAATCGCATCATCGGCAACCGCACACCAACCGAACTCGCACGCGACCTCGCAACCGAACCTGCAACTCCGACGACGACGCTCGCGACCTGGTGACCACCGACCCGACCGAGGGGGCACCACCCCCTCCCTCCCCCCTCGAAGCCCTCCCAGGTGCATAGGGCTGATCTATCTACCTCGTTTTTCCACACAACCCCCTGGGGTGTGCGAGGTTGCGTCAGGGCGTGCCGGTGATGGTGCGGCGGGGACGCGAGCGCTCGGGACCGCTCAACGCCGCTGTGGGCCGTGTGTGGCGGAAAGTGTTACAGGGGCAGGAGTTGGCCGCGCTGGTATGGGCGCCCGGTGATGGTGATGTATCGGCCGGTGCTGTATGTCTCGACGGAGAGTCCGTTGATGACGCGTTTGGTTCCGGGTGCTTCGTCGAGGTGACCCCAGATGTGGAGTCCGTCGCCTGAGGGTGAGATTTCGATGTAGTGGTTGGGGTACTGCTCGAGGAAGCGGAGTGCTTCTGCGGTGGGTTTGCCGTCGATGAGGCAGTGGTCGAGGTCGATGCAGCCGATCCCGTCGCCTAGGACGAATCCGAGCCCGTCACCGTTCGTTGAGGCTTTCGCGGTGGCGTGGTCGGTCCAGGTGGTGGGGTCTGTGCTGGATGCGTAGTCGCCATTGAGCTGGATGGGCGCTTTGGTGGGTTTCCCGTTGCGGTGCTCGGTGCGCCAGCGGATCCAGCGGTTCCGGTGGACGAGTTCTGGGGGTATGCCGGCGCGGTGTGCGGCGACGCGGCATCGTGTGGAGCAGTAGCGCGCTTGTGAGTTCTTCCAGATGATGCTCTGGCCGCAGGTTGCGCATGTCCTCACATGTCAAGTGTAACGGTTTTAGGCCGGTGTTTACAGGGGTTGGGGGTGTGTGGTGGCTCGTGCGAATCTGCGTCCAGTGGGTCGGGACGAGAAGGCACCCCCCCGGAAGCTGTCGGTCTCTGAGGCGGCCGCTACGGGTGACCACCGGGCCTTGTTGGTGGCGATGCGTGAGCGGATTGCCCGCACTGTGTCGGACCCGGATTGTCCGCCTCGTGACCTGGCGGCGTTGACGCGTCGGTTGCAGGACATCGCGAAGGAGATCGAGGCGATCGATTTGCGTGCGAAGGAGGAGGGTGCGGATGCCGCCGACGTCGCAGACGACGAAGGGTGGAACGCCGAAGCTCTCTGAGCTTGCGAAGCATCTCCACGTTCCTGCGGATATCGCGTCGACGGGGTGGCCTGCTGTTCGGAAGACGTGTGTCGAGAAGCTTGGTGCGGAGTTTGATCCGTGGCAGGACGGTGCGGGTCGGGTGATGCTCGCGAAGCGGGCTGATGGTTCGCTTGCGGCGATGATCGACGGGGTTGGGATGTCCCTGCCCCGCCAGGTTGGTAAGACGCACCTCGTCGGGTACACGGTGTTCGCCCTGTGTGTGAACACGCCTGGCCTGTTGGTGATCTGGACCGCGCATCACAGTGCCACCTCGAGTGAGACGTTCCTTGCGATGCAGGGGATGGCGCAGCGGGCGAAGGTGGCACCGCACATCAAGCAGGTGTACACGGGCTCGGGGGATGAGGAGATCCGTTTCCACAACGGGTCGCGCATCCTGTTTGGTGCTCGTGAGCGTGGGTTTGGTCGCG
>CAZIWB010000062.1:0-40744 GCA_964542655.1 uncultured Cellvibrionaceae bacterium | reverse complement strand
GGAATATCTGGGACGAATAGATCATCAGGTCAAGATTCGGGGATTCAGGGTTGAGTTGGGGGAAATTGAAAACCGGTTAATGCAACACCCCGGAATTAAAGACAGTGTTGTGGTTGCGAAAGAAAAGAATGCAGGTGATAAACAACTGGTTGCTTATGTGGTGCCTAAGCCTGTTGAAGAAGAGCAACAGAAAAATGAATCCGCAATTACATTTAGTCTTTTCTATTTTGGTGCAGATACAGCATCTCAAGAGAATAAATACGGGTTGTATTTAGATGCAGCAAAATTTGCTGACGAGAAAGGCTTTGAGGCCATCTGGACACCCGAGCGCCACTTTGATCCTGTCGGTGGTCTGTATCCTAATCCGTCCATTTTAAGTGCGGCTATTGCAACTATCACCAAGCGTGTGAAATTGCGCTCTGGCAGTGTGGTTATGCCCCTGCATGATCCAATTCGTGTAGCTGAAGAATGGTCGGTGGTTGATAATCTGTCCAATGGCCGTGTAGGTCTTGCCATCGCCAGCGGCTGGCATCCACGTGACTTTGTATTGGCTCCAGAGAACTACATCTCACGCAAAACGGCAGTGGCTAATGGCATTGCCGACCTCAAAACCTTGTGGTCAGGTAATTCGATCGTCAGGCAAGACGGTAGTGGCAAGGATGTCGAGATCAATATTTTTCCTGCACCCGTACAAACTGTCTTGCCTTTGTGGATAACAGCTGCGGGAAACCCAGAGACCTTTATTGAGGCTGGTCGGGTTGGGGCGAACTTGTTAACTCACCTGCTGGGACAGACGATCGAGGAATTGGCAGAGAAGCTAGTGTTGTATCGTGAGTCATTAGCACGGCATGGGTATGATCCCAAAGCCGGACGTGTGACCTTAATGATTCACACCTATCTCGGTGAAGATCTTGAACAAACGATTGAACAGGCCAGGAGTCCGTTTATCGCTTATATGCGAGCGCACATTTCACTGTTATTGCCACTGTTTAAAAGTTTAGATATCTCGACCGAAGGTTATACCGAAGAAGATCTTAATCGTGTTGCTGAGTTTGCATTCGAGCGCTATACGCGTACGGCATCATTGATTGGCACACCGCAAAGTGTATTGCCTGTTGTGACTCAACTGGAAGAGATCGGTGTTGACGAATTGGCTTGTCTGATTGACTGGATGGATAGCGAGTGGGTTATCAACGGTTTTGAGTTTTTGAGTCGGTTGCAGAAATTGGCGCAGAGTAGAGCACCGGTCAAACGAGCGCTCATTGAATATTGTCAGGAAAGTTTGCCGCATTACATGGTGCCGTCAACGTTTATGGTATTGGAGGCTTTGCCGTTGACACCGAATGGCAAGGTTGATCGGAAAGCATTGCCGGAGCCAGATTTTGCAGGGCAACAAAATACCTATGTTGCGCCGAGAACCGAGACAGAAAAAATATTCTGTGAAATTTGGCAGGATGTGTTGGGAGTAGAGCGGGTCGGTATTACTGACGATTTCTTTCAACTGGGCGGGCACTCGCTTTCTGCTACCCGATTGATTTCCCGCATCAATCAAAAATTCAATGTCACTTTACCGCTAAAAGTATTGTTTGGTGTGCAAACCCTTGAAGGTTTAGTGCAAGCCTTATTGTCACTGGATAGCGGTATGGCTCGTCCAGCATTGGAGAGAATTTCTCGCGATCAGGTACTGCCTCCCTCTTTTGCCCAACAACGACTCTGGCTGCTAGATCAAATCGACGGTGGAAGTGCACATTACAGTGTACCCGGCGCGTTGAGCCTACGAGGTTCGCTAGATGTTGATGCATTAAACCTGGCCTTTAACAGTATTCTGGAGCGCCACGAAAGTCTACGCACTTGCTTTGCCGTAAACGAAGAGGGGCATCTGCTACAGGTTATTCAAGCTGCCTCGCCACTTTATATCGGGCTAACCGATCTATCCGAATTAGCCGAGGGAGCTCGTCAGCTCAAATTATCAGAACTTCTCACAGAAGAAGCGGGCCGTGCCTTTGATTTGAGTCAGGATCTTATGTTGCGCGTGCAGTTAATTAAAATAGCCGACGAAGAACATATTTTATTGGTAACCATGCACCACATTGCTTCGGATGGTTGGTCGAGGTCGATTTTGATCAATGAATTCAGTGCTCTGTACACTGCATATGCTCAAGGTCAGAAAAATCCGTTACCACCACTTGCAATTCAATATACAGACTATGCCCACTGGCAACGTAATTGGTTGCAAGGAGAGGTATTGGATGAACAGCTCAGCTATTGGACAAAACAGCTTGCAGATCTTCCTGTTGTACATGGCATACCATTAGATCATACGCGTCCAGCGCTTCAAAGTTTTGTGGGTGAAACTCACCGCTCACAGATAGATATTACAACGAGTAATGCGTTAAGTAGTTTATGCCAGGCACAAGGCGTCACCTTGTTTATGGGTTTACATGCGGCTTTTTCAGTGTTGTTGTCACGTTATAGCAACGAAACTGACATTGTTGTGGGTAGCCCCATAGCAAATCGAGAACAAGCTGAAGTGGCGGGTTTAATTGGCTTCTTTGTGAATACCCTCGTTCTTCGCAGCGATTTATCTGAAAACCCCAGCTTCAACAATCTGCTTGGACAAAGTAAAAGTATGTTGTTGGATGCCTACGCTCATCAACAAGTACCGTTCGAACAAATTGTCGAACGCTTACAGCCAGAGCGCAGTTTAAGGCACGGAGTTTTGTTTCAAATCATGTTGGCACTGCAAAACAATGAGCAGGGCAGTTTAGATTTGCCGGGCTTGACACTTAGCCCCCTGGAGCAGAGTGGCATTGGTGTAGCCAAATACGACCTCACTCTCAACGTCGCTGAAACTGCAGAAGGTTTGGATCTAAGTTGGGAATACAACAGTGATCTATTTGAATCAACCACTATATCAAGCATGGCAGAACACTTTGCGTTACTGCTGAATGGATTGGTTATCGCCCCTGAAGAGAATGTATTTAGGGTGGATATGCTTAGCGCACAAGAGCGTCATCAATTATTGGTAGAGTGGAACGATACCGCAGCAGAATATCCAAAAGATAAATGCATTCACGAATTATTTGAATTTCAAGTAGGAAACAATCCAGACGCGATTGCCGTTATTTTCGAAGAGCAGAAACTTACTTACGGTGAATTGAATCATCGAGCCAACCAACTCGCGCATTATTTGGTTAACGAGAAAAATGTTAAGCCGGACACTCTTGTAGGTATTTGTGTTGAGCGCTCATTGGAGATGGTGATTGGTATTTTGGCGATCCTGAAAGCAGGAGGTGCTTACGTTCCATTGGATCCTGAATATCCGGAAGCCCGCTTAAAATACATGTTGGAAGATGCGAATCTGACAACCGTATTAACGCAGCGTCATCTGTGTGAAACGACACCGGTTAGCAATGAACAAGCCGTGTGTTTGGATGATGAAAGTCTTCAGCTGCAATTACATATTCAATCAGCACAAAATCCAAGTGTGCATCAGTTGGGATTAAGCTCAAGCCATTTGGCCTATGTAATTTATACTTCGGGGTCTACCGGTAATCCAAAAGGGGTGATGGTTGAGCATCATGCTGTTATCAATCTTGCGTTTAATATCCAGCGTATGGATTTAAGTATTGTTGATAAGCAGTGGGGATGGAATGCTTCGTATGCGTTTGATGGCTCTTTAAAGGGTATTAGCCAATTAATTTTGGGTAATGGTTTACATATTATATCCGAGCAATCCAGGCTGGACCCGCTGTTATTAGTTAGGGTACTTGGCAACCTAAGTGTTATTGATTGCACTCCCATGATGGCGGAAGCTTGGTTTGCGGCTGGTATTGATGATCAGCTCCCTAACTTGATTCTTGGCGGAGAGGCTATTACGCCGAAGTTATGGTCCTTACTTGTTGAGTGGCAGCGTAAATATAATAAAAAAGCGGTAAATGTTTATGGTCCGACAGAGTGCACAGTAGACACCACGGGATGTGATGTTGACGGCGCGTTACCGAATATAGGGCGGGCACTATTCAATACGCAATTATATGTACTTAATCATGCAGAAGTGTTGACAGGTAAGGGGACGGCAGGAGAACTTCATATTGGTGGCGCTGGTCTTGCGCGCGGTTATTTAAATCGGCCTGATTTAACCGCGGAAAAATTTATTGTGAATTCATTTTACGATGCCGCCAATCCCTCAAGCAGTGACCGTTTATATAAAACAGGCGACCTGGTGCGTTGGTTACCTGATGGTAATTTGGAGTTTATAGGACGTATTGACCACCAGGTAAAAATTCGTGGCTTCCGCATTGAATTGGGAGAAATAGAGAGCACGCTGAACACCCATGTAAATGTGAAGGACGCAGTTGTTCTTGCGAAAGAATCGGCAAGCACAGGTGATATGCGTCTTATTGCTTATGTAGTCACCGAGGCTGTTGAAATACACGATGAAAGCGAAGCGGCTTTAGCCGCGCGTCACACATTCATCGACATATTGCGTCACCACTTAAACGAAACGCTACCCGATTACATGATGCCTTCGGCATTTGTGCTACTGGATAAATTGCCCTTGACGTCAAATGGCAAGGTTGATCGCAAAACGTTACCTACACCTGAGATGGGCGCATTGCATGTTAGTTATGTTGCACCGCGTACAGAAACAGAGAGGGTGTTGTGTGAAATCTGGCAGGATGTATTGGGTGTTGAGCGAGTGGGTATTACTGATAATTTCTTTCAGTTGGGAGGGCATTCATTGTTGCTTGTTAAGCTTTTAACGAAGCTAAAAGACTTGCTACATCAAGAATTGGCAATACGGGATTTATTTGAACTTGGAACAGTTGAGCTATTAGCTGAAAAAATAATTAAGGACAGTGGTTCGCCCGAAAATGACATGACTTTTGATCAGGTCACTACAAAATCGGCGGAGCAAACAGAAGAGATTTTTTTGTGAATATAAATGAATTTATTAGTTGGTGCTTAGAGAAATCTATTAGCTTGTCTCTTGAGAAAAACGATCAGCTCAAAGTTAATGCTGCCCCAGGAACGTTAACCGAGGATATTATTGGGCAACTAAGAGAAAGAAAATTAGAGATAATTAATTGGCTTCAAAAGAAAATGGCAAAGCGTATTTTGCCTCGGCTAGAATCTGAAAAGAAGCTGGATTTATCTTTTGCCCAACAACGCCTATGGTTGTTAGATCAAATCGAAGGTGGCAGCGTACATTACAATATACTGAATGGGTTAAGTCTGCGTGGTGCGCTAGATACCAATGCGTTAAACCAAGCTTTTAGCAGTATTTTAGAGCGCCACGAAAGTCTACGCACATGCTTTGTCATGGGGGAAGATGGGCATCCGTTACAAGTCATTCAAGCGGCTTCGCCATTTTATATCGGGCTAATCGATTTATCCGAATTGGCCGAGGGTACTCGTCAACTCAAGCTATCAGAGCTTATCACCGAAGAAACCGGTCGGGTATTTGATTTAAGTCGTGATCTGATGTTGCGCGCGCAGTTAATTAAAATAGCTGCGGACGAACACATTGTATTGGTGAACATGCACCACATTGCGTCTGATGGCTGGTCAATGTCGATTCTGGTCAATGAATTTAGCACGCTCTACAGTGCCTATGCACAAGGTCAGGCAAACCCCTTAAGTCCCTTGCCGATTCAATACGCGGATTATGCCCATTGGCAACGTACCTGGTTGAAAGGTGAAGTGTTTGACCAGCAGATGGGCTATTGGGAGAAGCAACTCGCCGGATTACCTGTGGTGCATAACATCCCGCTGGATTATGCCCGTCCGCCGGTGCAATCCTTTGTGGGTAAAACACTGGTGTCGCAGATTGATGCCGACACATGTCACACGTTGAGCCAACTCTGTCAGGCTCAAGGTGCGACTCTGTTTATGGGCCTGCATGCCGCCTTTGCGGTGTTGTTAGCGCGTTACAGCAACGAGACCGACATTGTCGTGGGCAGCCCGATCGCCAACCGCGAACAAGCGGAAGTGGCGGGCTTGATAGGATTCTTTGTTAACACTCTGGTACTGCGCAGTGATCTGTCAGGAAGCCCATGCTTCTCAGATTTGCTGGGTCAAAGCAAAGCGATGCTGCTGGATGCTTATGCGCATCAACAAGTTCCGTTTGAACAAGTTGTTGAACGTTTGCAGCCAGAGCGAAATTTGAATCACGGCGCCTTGTTTCAGATTATGTTGGTATTACAAAATAATGAGCAGGGCAATCTGGAATTACCAGGCTTAACCTTGAGTTCTTTGGCCCAAGAATATAATTATGCAAAATATGATATTCGTTTGGATATGACTCATGTTCAGGAAGGGTTATGTTTAAAATGGGAATACAGCACAGATTTATTTGAGCAAGGCACCATTGAGCGGATGGCGAAACATTTTGAGTTGTTGCTCAAATCATTAGTTGCCAGACCGGATAAGAATGTATTCGATATAAACCTGTTAAGCGATCAGGAGCGTCACCAATTATTGGTGGAGTGGAATGCAACGCAAAAGGATTATCCGAAAGACCAGTGCATGCATGAATTGTTTGAAGTGCAGGCAGAGCATAACCCGGAAGCCGTTGCGGTCATTTTCGAAAATCAGCAACTCACCTACGGCGAGCTAAATCAAAAGGCGAATCAACTGGCCCACTACCTGATCACAGAAAAGCAGGTGAGGCCCGATACCCTGGTGGGTATTTGTGTTGAACGATCATTGGAGATGGTGATAGGGATATTGGCAATATTGAAAGCGGGTGGTGCTTATGTGCCGCTGGATCCAGAATATCCGGAAGTGCGTTTAAAATACATGTTGGATGATACGCAGTTGAAAACTGTTATCACACAACTGCACTTATTGGTAAATTTGCCCATCCATTCACAGCAATCCCTATGTATAGATGACGTTAATATTCAAGAAAAAATCGAAAAGCTATCAAACAAAAATCTAATCCATAAAGAGTTTGGTTTGAATGCAGAGCACTTAGCGTATGTGAATTATACGTCAGGTTCTACCGGTAATCCGAAAGGAGTATTGATTACTCACAAAGCAGTAACCTCTCTGGTAATAAGCAATACTTATGTCCCACTTTCTCGCGATACCGTGATGTTGCATAACGCAACCATCTCATTTGATGCAGCAACTTTTGAAATATGGGGTGTGTTGTTAAATGGCGGAAGAATGGTTATCCAGGGTGCTGCGGTATTGGATTCAGAGGCGCTTGGGGAATTTATTAACGACAATCAAATTAATACTGCCTGGTTATCTGCAGGGTTATTCCGGCAATTTGCAACCACTTATAACCGACCATTAACTAAGTTAAGTTATTTGCTTGTTGGCGGCGATGTGGTTGATAAATCTGCTGTTGCAGCGATAAAAAATAATAATAAGTCTATCCGTATTATTAATGGATATGGACCTACCGAGAATACGACATTCAGTTGCTGCTATTGGATGCCAGAATCACTCGACAACTTTATGTCAATCCCCATCGGGAAGCCGCTCAGAAATCGTAGTGCTTATGTATTGGATGAAAACCTGAAGCTGGTCCCGCTGGGCGTGGTGGGCGAGTTACATGTTGGTGGAGCTGGACTTGCCCGAGGCTATTTAAACCGTGCGGATTTAACAGCTGAAAAATTTATTCCCAATCCATTTTACGATAAAAGCAATCCCTCCAGCAGTGAGCGATTATATAAAACGGGTGACCTTGTTCGGTGGTTGCCGGATGGCAATTTGGAATATCGGGGCCGGATTGACCATCAAGTTAAAATCCGTGGATTCCGTGTTGAGCTAGGTGAAATAGAAAATACTCTGAATTCTCACGAAAACGTTAAAGATGCGATTGTCATTGCAAAAGAATCAATTGCGGGCGATGTGCGGTTGCTTGCTTATATAGTACCAAGTGAAAATTTACAAAAAGTAGAACATGTTGTCGATGTGAATGCTACAACATTTATGTTTGATGATATGTATGAAAGCTCAGTGTTGGAAAATAATGAAGACCCCTATAGTAATTTTGTAGGATGGAATAGTAGTTACAATGGAAATCCTATTCCTCTTGCGGAAATGGAAGCATGGCGTACAGCTACGGTGAATCGCATTTTAGAATTGAATCCAAAGCGCGTGCTAGAGATTGGTATAGGTAGCGGTTTGTTGTTTTGGAAAATAGTACCTACATGCGAGTTTTATTGGGGTACAGATATATCTAATGCCACCTTGCA
This sequence comes from uncultured Cellvibrionaceae bacterium, assembly GCA_964542655.1. Taxonomy (GTDB): domain Bacteria; phylum Pseudomonadota; class Gammaproteobacteria; order Pseudomonadales; family Cellvibrionaceae; genus Cellvibrio. The sequence continues at coordinate 32,528 of CAZIWB010000062.1, read as the reverse complement.
AAAATTACAAGCAAACTTAAATCACTATCCTGATTTGGCTGAAAAAGTAGAATTGCGCCAGCAGGACGCGTTGAATTTCTCAGGCTTGCCAACAGGCTTTTTTGATACAGTCATTATCAATTCTGTTGTGCAATATTTTCCGGATGTTAATTATTTGATGCAAGTTTTGCATTCGGCTGTTGATTTGATTGTCCCTAATGGCAGTATATATATAGGGGATGTGCGAAATTTGCGATTGCTACCTATGTTCCAAACTGCGCTTCAAATATCGCGCGCGCAAGATGATTTATCTTTGGGGCATGTTAAGAAAATTATTAGTGCTTCGCTTCAGCGTGAAGAAGAATTATTGCTAGATCCGGAATTTTTTGAAGGATTTTTGCAGGCTTCACCTCGTGTCAGTGGTGTGGACTTGCAAGTCAAAACTCACATGGGGCATAACGAGTTGACACAATATCGATATGATGTTGTGTTGCGAGTTGATGCGCTAAAGACTTTGTCCGCCAAACAATTGGATTCTTTGGAATGGGGGCGGGATGTTACAGGTTTGGCGGAATTGCGCCAAATTTTATCGAATATGTATTTGGGAATATCGGAGGTTCAGCCAGAAGTCTTAGGTGGTCAATTGAAAGGCCTTCGAATTCGTAATGTCCCTAATCAACGTATAGCAGTACATAAGGATGCTCGTCGCCAGTTTGAAACGGCGCATAATCTCGCTGAATTAAAAGCCCTGATTAACTCTGACAAACAACCATTATTTGATTTTGATGAGTTTGTAAGTTGTGCACTGGATACAGGTCATGTCTTGCGCGTAACTTGGGCGAGCAAAGGGCATGAAGATTTACTTGATGTTATTTTTATTCGGGAGACCCACGTCTCCAAAGATGTCGCACTCGTTGATGTCTATGAAAGTAATTGGGGCGAGGGCTCTTCCCTTTATGATTGCGCTAATAATCCACAACTAGGTTCATTGCATATAAAATTAATAAATTCGTTGCGCGAATATGTTCAGAAACATTTACCCAATTACATGGAGCCAAACAATTTCGTCATTACGGACTCTTTACCGTTAACTGCAAATGGTAAAGTGGATCGGAAAGCATTAATGGCGAGTGATTCTGAATATTTGCAAAATATCTATGTTGCACCGCACACAGAAATGGAAAAGGTATTGTGTGAAATCTGGCAAGATGTGTTGGGAGTGGAGCCTGTAGGGATAACAGATAACTTTTTCCAGTTGGGTGGGCACTCATTGTCTGCGACACGTGTTATTGCCCGAATTAATCAGGCTTTCAATGTGTCTTTGGCCTTAAAACAACTGTTCAACGCGCAAACCCCGGAGGGATTGGGTCAGGCTATCAGTCAGCAGGGGAATATTTTAGCTCGCCCAGTGTTAATCGCTACTTCTCGTGGCGATATTTTGTTGCCTTCTTTCAGTCAGCAGCGTCTCTGGTTGCTCGATCAAATAGATGGTGGCAGCGCGCATTACAATATGCCGTGCGCACTGAGGTTATTCGGCCAACTGAGTGTGCCCACATTGGAACAAGCGTTTACCACAATACTCGAACGCCATGAAAGTTTGCGCACCCATTTTGTGGCGAATGAGAGCGGTGAACCACTGCAGGTGATCGAAGCTGCAACATCATTTCAAATACCGTTAATTGATTTGTCGTCAATGGAGGAGGGTGAGCGCCAATTACGATTAGCAGAGCTTGTGAGTGAAGAATTCAGTCGGGTATTTGATTTAAGTCGTGATCTGATGTTGCGCGCGCAGTTAATTAAAATAGCTGCGGACGAACACATTGTATTGGTGAACATGCACCACATTGCGTCTGATGGCTGGTCAATGTCGATTCTGGTCAATGAATTTAGCACGCTCTACAGTGCCTATGCACAAGGTCAGGCAAACCCCTTAAGTCCCTTGCCGATTCAATACGCGGATTATGCCCATTGGCAACGTACCTGGTTGAAAGGTGAAGTGTTTGACCAGCAGATGGGCTATTGGGAGAAGCAACTCGCCGGATTACCTGTGGTGCATAACATCCCGCTGGATTATGCCCGTCCGCCGGTGCAATCCTTTGTGGGTAAAACACTGGTGTCGCAGATTGATGCCGACACATGTCACACGTTGAGCCAACTCTGTCAGGCTCAAGGTGCGACTCTGTTTATGGGCCTGCATGCCGCCTTTGCGGTGTTGTTAGCGCGTTACAGCAACGAGACCGACATTGTCGTGGGCAGCCCGATCGCCAACCGCGAACAAGCGGAAGTGGCGGGCTTGATAGGATTCTTTGTTAACACTCTGGTACTGCGCAGTGATCTGTCAGGAAGCCCATGCTTCTCAGATTTGCTGGGTCAAAGCAAAGCGATGCTGCTGGATGCTTATGCGCATCAACAAGTTCCGTTTGAACAAGTTGTTGAACGTTTGCAGCCAGAGCGAAATTTGAATCACGGCGCCTTGTTTCAGATTATGTTGGTATTACAAAATAATGAGCAGGGCAATCTGGAATTACCAGGCTTAACCTTGAGTTCTTTGGCCCAAGAATATAATTATGCAAAATATGATATTCGTTTGGATATGACTCATGTTCAGGAAGGGTTATGTTTAAAATGGGAATACAGCACAGATTTATTTGAGCAAGGCACCATTGAGCGGATGGCGAAACATTTTGAGTTGTTGCTCAAATCATTAGTTGCCAGACCGGATAAGAATGTATTCGATATAAACCTGTTAAGCGATCAGGAGCGTCACCAATTATTGGTGGAGTGGAATGCAACGCAAAAGGATTATCCGAAAGACCAGTGCATGCATGAATTGTTTGAAGTGCAGGCAGAGCATAACCCGGAAGCCGTTGCGGTCATTTTCGAAAATCAGCAACTCACCTACGGCGAGCTAAATCAAAAGGCGAATCAACTGGCCCACTACCTGATCACAGAAAAGCAGGTGAGGCCCGATACCCTGGTGGGTATTTGTGTTGAACGATCATTGGAGATGGTGATAGGGATATTGGCAATATTGAAAGCGGGTGGTGCTTATGTGCCGCTGGATCCAGAATATCCGGAAGTGCGTTTAAAATACATGTTGGATGATGCCAATCTAACAACGGTATTAACCCAGGCGCATTTGCGTGAGACGACACCGGTGAGTGATGCACAAGCGGTGTGCCTGGATAGCGTTGAATTCAGACAAAAATTACAAACTTACGCAGCCATAAATCCTGGTACACAAACGCTGGGATTGAATTCGACGAATCTTGCTTATGTTATTTACACCTCTGGCTCAACGGGTAATCCGAAGGGTGTGATGGTTGAACATCATTCATTAGTCAATCGAATTGATTGGATGAATAAGGAGTATGGATCTTCATCTTCAGACCGCATTTTACAAAAAACGCCTTTTAGTTTTGATGTATCTGTATGGGAGTTTGTTTGGCCCTTGGCGGTTGGTGCAGTGATTGTTTTAGCCAAGCCGGAAGGGCACAAAGACCCCCTCTATTTGTCAGCGCTCATTCGCGCACAGCGCATCACTAAATTGCATTTTGTGCCCTCCATGCTGGCTAGCATGTTATCGGTGGGTGATCTTTCGTCGTGTGCAACCCTGCAACAAGTATTTTGTAGCGGTGAAGCCTTGGCAATTCAGTACGTCAATCTTTTTCAAGCAATCTGCCCATGGATCGAATTGCACAACTTATACGGACCGACAGAGGCGGCAATTGATGTTAGTTACTGGGATTGCTCAAAATTGCACGCTGACTTAATGAGCATACCCATTGGGCGCCCCATTAATAATATTCAACTCTATGTTCTTAACCCATCGCTGAATTTAGTACCGCAAGGAGTCGCAGGTGAGTTGCATATAGGCGGAGTTGGCTTGGCCCGTGGCTATTTAAATCGGCCTGAATTAACGAATGAGAAATTCGTTGTTAATCCTTTTTATGATCAAAGCTATTCATCCGGTAGTGAGCGTCTGTATAAAACGGGTGACTTGGCTCGCTGGACAGCGGGTGGTGAGTTGGAATATCTGGGGCGTATAGATCATCAGGTAAAAATTCGTGGATTCCGTATTGAGTTGGGTGAAATTGAAAATACACTCAGAACTCATTCCGCTGTAAAAGATGCGGTTGTCCTTGCGAAAAAATCAAACGCTAACAATGATACTCAGCTTCTTGCTTACGTTGTGCCTAATAATGATAATTTACAAGAAATAGATGTTGTTGACGTAACTGCTACGGCGGTCATGTTTGATGATATGTATGAGAATTCAGTAGTAGAAACTAATGAGTATCCTTACAGTAATTTTGCAGGATGGAATAATAGTTACAATGGAAATCCAATTCCCCTTGAGGAAATGGAGGCTTGGCGCACATCAATAGTAGATCAGATATTAGAGTTAAATCCAAAAAGAGTGCTAGAGATCGGTATTGGCAGCGGTTTAATCTTTTGGAAAGTTATCCCTCAGTGTGAAGCTTATTGGGGCACTGATTTATCAGGTGCTGCTCTGCGTGAGTTGCAAACAGAAATAAATTCCCATCATGATCTACCTGAGAAAGTACGACTGCTTCAACAAGAAGCTCTGGATTTTTCAGGCATTCCTGCAGGTTTTTTTGACACTATAATTATTAATTCCGTAGTGCAATATTTTCCGGATGCCAATTACCTAACTGGGGTACTAAACTCAGCAATTGATTTGCTTTTGCCTAATGGGAAAATATTTATAGGCGACATACGCAATCTGCGCTTGTTACAAACATTCCAAACTGCGGTTCAGGTGTCGATAGCGCAAAATGATTGCTCATTAGATGTTGTTGAAAAATTGATTAATACCTCCATTCGCAGAGAAGAAGAATTATTGTTGGACCCTGAGTTTTTTAACCAGTTTATTAAAGGATCTGCACGTATTAGCGGTATGGATGTGCGAGTTAAAAATCATAGTGGTGATAATGAACTTACACAGTACAGATATGATGTGGTATTGCACATTGATGCAATAGATGTTCTCTCGGCGAAGCAATTTAAATCTCTGGATTGGGGGCTAGATGTAATCAGTCTCGCTGAATTGCGCAAGCTTTTATGTTCCGACACCTCGCAAGGCCTGCGAATTTGCAATGTACCTAACAGTCGTATAACCAAGCATATAGATGTCTGCCGTCAATTTGAAAGAGTAACTAATATTGCTGATTTAAAATTACTTCTGAGTAATGACAAAGAATCCGCATGCGATATTGAGGCGTTTTCAGGTTGTGCTTTTGATATGGGGTGTAAACTGCTTGTAACCTGGGCATCTGAAGGGCGAGAAGATTCGCTTGATTTTATTTTTATCCGTGAGAATCAGGTTTCGAAAGAGACCGCGTTTATTGATGTATACAATGGTGCGTGCGATGTAGAGGGCTCATTATGTCAATATGCGAACAATCCTCGTATGGGTTTGTTGCATATAAAATTAATTGGTTTATTGCGTGAATATTTACCAAATTATTTGCCTGAATATATGGAGCCGAATAACTATTTGATTATTGACGCAATGCCTTTAACACCCAATGGGAAAATAGATCGCAAAAGTTTAATGGCGTATGATGTTGACCATATCCAAACAAATTATGTGGCCCCCAGGAATCTAACCGAAAAAACTCTTTGTGGTATTTGGCAAGAAATTCTAGGTGTTGAGCGCGTTGGTGTCTCGGATAATTTTTTCAAATTGGGCGGGCATTCATTGCTGCTGACACGTCTTATGGCAAAGGTTGGCCAAACATTTATGGTTGCGTTGCAGTTCAAGTCATTGTTTGAGTGTGAGGACCTTCAAGCTATGAGTGCCTTGATTGATGAAAATATTGCGTTAACGAAAAACAGATTTTTAAAAGAGACTAATAAAGAAAAAATGGAGATTGAGTGGTGAGTATCATTGAAGTTATTAACAAGCTTTCCGATGCCGGAGTCTATGTTTTCGTTGAAGAAGGAAAACTAAAAACAAAATCTGGTGATAACAGCTTAACCGATGACATCGTTCATCTTATTAAGAGCAATAAAAGCCAACTGATAAATTATCTTTCAGCTGAAGAGATAACTAATGCTGCTGCTTATGGGGAGATTTTACCTCTCAATGAAAAGAAGTCTTTGCTATCCTTTGCCCAACAACGTCTCTGGTTGTTAAGTGAAATTGATGGCGGCAGCGCACATTACAATATATCCGGTGTATTCAGGCTGACAGGCTCCCTTAACTATGACGTCGTTAACCATACATTTTCTGAAATTATTGCACGGCATAGTAGTTTGCGTACCTGTTTTATCTCTGATGATGAGGGACAGCTTTTTCAAATTATTCAGGAGCCAGAGCGTTATGAGGCTTCTTTGATCGATTTGACGGCACTTGACTCCGAACCCCAGCAACAACAATTGCATAGCTTAATCGCTGCGGCAAAATTGCACACGTTTGATTTAAGTTGTGGATTGATGATTTATTTGAAATTGATAAAGACCAAGGAGGATGAGCATATCCTATTGGTTGTTATGCACCACATTGTTTCGGATGGCTGGTCAACGGCAATCTTCGTTAAGGAATTTAAAGAATTATATTCGGCATTTCATTTGGGTAATGCCAGTCCGCTCCCGCCATTGCGAATTCAATATGCTGATTATGCTTCCTGGCAACGCCAATGGTTACAGGGAGATGCTTTTGAAGAGCAATTGAATTATTGGGTTAAAGAGCTGAACGATTTGCCGTTGGTTCATAGTTTGCCGTTGGATTATCCTCGCCCGACGGTACAAACTTTTACTGGAACAACTTATATTAATAGAATCGATCTGGCTACTTTTGATGCGCTAAGGGAATTGTGCCGCACTCAAAGTGCAACCTTATATATGGGGTTGCATACAGTTTTTTCAATACTGCTATCCAGATATAGTAACGAAAAGGATATTGTTGTTGGTAGCTTTATTGCCAATAGAGAGCAGGAAGAGATTGCAAATCTAATTGGTTTTTTTGTGAATGCAATAGTTCTGCGCATGGATCTGACGGAGCAGCCAAGCTTCAATAGCCTGCTTGGGAAAAGCAGAAGAACTTTGCTTGATGCCTATAAATACCAACAAGTTCCCTTTCAAAAAATAGTTGAAAAAATTCAACCTGAAAGGAGCATGGCATATAGTCCGCTATTTCAAATTATGCTCGTGCTTCACAATTATGAAAAAGCCAGGATAAATTTGCCAGGATTAGAGCTTACTGAAGTAAAGCTGGATTCAAATTTGGTGACCCATGATTTGCGCCTTGACGTTATGGAGTGCCCAGATGGATTAGATTTAATATGGAGTTATCGGACGGATCTTTTTGATCCTTCGACTATTGAGCGAATGGCTAATCATTTCAAAGAGCTGCTCAACAGTGTGTTAAAAACACCGGATACACATGTATATGAACTCAATATGCTTAATCCGCAGGAGCGTTTTAAGTTGCTTGGCACAGTGCCGGGTGAGCTGCAAAATTATAATAAAAATAAATTCATCCATGAGCTATTCGAAGCCCATGAAATAGCTCAGCCCAATGCTATTGCCATTAAGTGTGAAACACAGGAACTCACCTATCGTGAATTAAATAGCAGGGCAAACCGATTGGCGCATTATTTGGTCAACAAAAGAAATGTTGTGCCTAATACGCTTGTTGGTGTTTGTGTTGAACGCTCCCTGGACACGATTGTTGCTATTCTGGGTGTTTTAAAAGCCGGTGGTGCTTATGTGCCAATTGATCCTGACTATCCTGAATCCCGGGTGAAATATATTTTAGATGACGCAAGAGTTGATACTGTGATAACTCATGCTTACCTATTGCCTCGCTTACCTGTTACTCCTGAACAAGCTTTATGTATTGACGACCCCGATGTATTAATGGAGCTGAGTAGTTTTTCATCAGAAAACGTTTCCCTGCCAGAAAATAATGCCAGGGAAAATACTTTGGCCTATGTTATTTATACCTCCGGCTCTACCGGCAATCCAAAAGGTGTTTTGGTAGAGCATCATAATGTGACTCGATTATTTCATTCTGCACAAGCGCATTTTGAATTTACGGGCACTGACGTGTGGACATTATTCCATTCCTACGCATTTGATTTTTCTGTGTGGGAGATATGGGGGGCATTATGTTTTGGTGGTCGTCTGGTTATTGTTCCATATTTGATATCAAGATCGCCAAGTGACTTTTACCAGTTGGTGGCTCGTGAAAAAGTTACTGTACTAAATCAAACCCCCAGTGCTTTTAATCAATTTATGCCTGAGGACAGCACGCAAAACTTACCGCTCTCCTTGCGGTATGTCATATTTGGTGGAGAAGCATTGAATTTATCGAGCTTATCCTCCTGGGTTTCGCGGCATGGAGATGTATCGCCAAACCTTATTAATATGTATGGCATAACGGAAACAACAGTACATGTAACCTATCGACGGTTAACCCGGGCCGATATTTTGGAGAATACGGGGGCCAGTTTAATCGGAACTCCTCTTTCTGATTTGCAGCTTATTGTATTAAACGAAGAGCAACATTTAGTTCCTACAGGTGTTGTGGGAGAATTGTATGTAGGAGGTGCCGGTGTTACGCGCGGTTATTTGAATCGAGAGAAACTAACTGAATCTCGATTTGTTTCGCTTCCTGAATTTGGCAACAGACGCTTTTATCGTACGGGGGATTTAGCCCGCAAACTCATTAATGACGAATTTGAATATTTTGGGCGTATTGACCAACAGGTGAAAATTCGTGGCTTCAGAATTGAATTGGGAGAAATTGAATCAGCGTTGCGGCAACACCCTTCGATCCAGGATGTAGTCGTAGTAGCACGGGACAATGATCACCATGAAAAACAACTGGTTGCTTATTTTGTCCCCACTAAAACTGAGGATATGGCGAAGGTCGCTGCTCCCTCAATTGACTTTAGCCTTTTTTATTTTGGTGCCAACCCTTTTGCGCCAAAAAATAACTATGAGCTGTATCTCAAAGCAGCACAATTTGCCGACGAAAATGGCTTTGAAGCTATTTGGACTCCTGAGCGGCATTTTGATCCTGTAGGGGGCCTTTATCCAAACCCGGCAGTCCTAAATGCGGCAATAGCCACCATCACTAAGCGCATACAGTTGCGTGCGGGAAGTGTTGTTCTCCCTTTGCATGATCCTATTCGAATTGCTGAAGAATGGGCGGTGGTAGATAATCTCTCGAACGGTCGGGTAGGTTTAGCAATTGCTAGTGGATGGCATCCTCGCGATTTTGTTTTGGCTCCTGATAATTTTGCGGAAAGAAAAAGGGTATTAAGCGACGGGGTAAAAACTGTAAAGGCTCTATGGGCAGGAGAATCTATTGTTAGGCGAGATGGAAATAATAATGATATCAGCGTAAAAATCTATCCAAAACCAGTGCAAGATCAAATTCCACTTTGGGTTGCTGCTGCTGGTAACCCAGACACTTTTATTGAAGCTGGTCGATTAGGTGTGAATCTAATAACGCACTTTATAGGGCAATCAATAGATGATCTTGAGCAAAAAATTTCTCTTTACAGAGAGTCCTTAATAAAGCACTGGAATGATCCGAAAAAGGGACGAGTGACCTTAATGGTGCACACCTTTCTAGGGGAGGATCTTGAGCATACTATTGAGCAGGCACGTGCGCCATTTATTGACTACCTGAAGGCCCACGTATCTTTGCATTTGGCTCTCGCTCCGGGCGCCACGCATACACAAGAAGAGATAGATGATGTAACGGCTTTGGCATTTGAGTCCTATGTTACCGCCGCAGCGTTGATTGGCACCCCAAAAAGTGTATTGCCAATGGTTGAGCGCATAACGAAAATTGATGTTGATGAAATAGCATGCCTTATCGATTGGATGGATAATGATTTGGCTTTAGATGGATTGGATTACATAAATCAGCTTAAAAATATCACTCTTGCGCCAGCGTTAAACATTAAAACCTTATCAGATTATTGCGGCAATATTTTGCCTCCTTACATGTTGCCTTCAGCATATGTTGCACTTGATAAATTGCCGTTGACCTCAAACGGGAAGGTTAATGTTAAGGCGTTGCCTAAGCCTGACATGTCCCTACTACAAGAGGAATATGTTGCGCCGCGTTCTGATACCGAAGTTCTTTTGTGTGAAATTTGGAGGGATGTACTAGGAGTTGAACGTGTAGGTATAACCGATAATCTATTTCATCTTGGAGGGCATTCTTTATTAATTATCCAGTTGATCGCACAAATGAAAAAAGCAGGTATGGACGTACTAGTGAAAGATATTATGCAATCTCCGACAGTTGCCGGCGTATCGGCCTTGATTTCGAATCAAACAACCGCAAACGATTACAAATATACCTATGCAAAGGGAGATGTAATATATAGTTTGCCAAACAAGCAATTGCTTTTTAAATATGCTTTCCAAAATCATTGGAATCAATCTGGAATATTTAATATTTTAGATGCAAACCCAGTGTTCTTAAATGAGGCATTGCACGCAGTGGTGGCTGACCAAGAGGGGATACGGCACCTATTTTATAGCAATAACGGGATAATTCACGAAAATATCGCTCATATTGATGATTGTGAATTGTTGCAATTAATCGATCTATCCGATGTGCCTTGTAAGAAATCTCGTTCGGAGGAGATAGAGCGGATTGCGAATAAAATGCAATCCTCTTTGGATCTTGAAAAAAGCCTCTTTAAGTTTGTTTTGTTTAATTGCGGCGATGCAGAGCCTGCCAGATTTCTTTGGGTTGTCCATCATGCGCTGATGGATGGTTATGGTGTAGGTGTTTTCATAAAGGAACTATTTATTCATTACTTATCTCTCGTGCAAGGGGATGCCATAAAAGAGCCATCAGCAAAAACAACTGTCATTGAGTGGGGCAACTATCTTAATCACTGGGTAAATTCGCCTGCAATCGAAAAAGATGTCAAATACTGGCAGTCATTGGAGTTTAACAATGTTGGCCAGGCAATTGACTTTCCCGATGGTCGTGCAAAGAACAGATCGGGAAATCCTGAATTGTACGGTAATGATTTGCTGATTGAGCGGCAGTTGGATATTCAATCAAGTAATTTTTTATTGTCTTTCCCTAATCGGAATGACAGAATAACTGCTGCAGATATTCTATTTACCGCTGTATCAAATGCCATTTCTCAATTAACTAAAGCACCGAATGTATGTTTTACGATGATTTCTCTTGGGCGGGAAAAAGTTATACGGAATGTAGATTTAAGTAGAACTGTTGGTTGGTTTTCTGATTTTTTTCCTGTCTTGATTGGTGTGGATCTGTCGACTGATAAAAAAGAGCAAGTATTGTCTTTTAAAAAGCAATATGAATCAATTCCAAACGCAGGGCTGGCTTTCAGTGCGATAAAAGCTTTTTCAAAGGACGATAATCTCAAGAAGTACTTTAATGAAATCCCTATTCCCGAATTTAATGTAAATTATGTTCCTCCTGATCTTGTGGATATTAAACACATTATCGCCAAAGATTTTGCTGACTTGCCAATACATCTTATTTTGCCATCTAAGGAGTCAGATGGAGTTAAGGGCTCTGCGGCAGCCGCCGATATTGCCTGTGATTCCTATATTCATATAGTGGTTAGAAATGGTCAATACACGATACAGTGGCATAGTAGAGACAACATTTATAGAAAAGATACTATTGAGCGCGCAGTAAATCTTTGCGTCTCTGAGATAAAAGAAATTATTAAAGCATTTCAATAAATGTTTATTAATTAAAGTAGAGGTATCACATCAATAGAATAGTTTTATTCTATTGATGTGATTTTGGTTTTATTGCCTATCACTTTTGATGGCGCTTATTAACGTGAAGTAGATTTTATGGATAAGCAAATCGAAAAGAAAAAATATAACAAGAGTTTTCTAACAAAGGTTTTTTTTGCTGTGGCTGCCGTTTCTGTTGTTGGCTATTTTGCTCTCGGTAGTAGCTTCCAAAAATCTTACACGGTGAAACGGGATCGAATATCCATTTCGGATGTGGCTTATGGTACGTTTGAAGACAGTATCCCAATTCGCGGGGCGGCATCACCCATTAAGAGCGTATATCTGGATGCAATTCAAGGCGGAACAGTAGATTCTATTTATGTCCTTCAGGGTGATTATGTAAAGGCTGGGCAAAACTTAATTAAATTTAAAAACACCGCTTTTCAACTAGAGGTATATTCGCAAGAGGCTCAGGTCAGCTATCAACTGGATATCAACGCGAGCACGCGTTTATCTTTAGATAGAAATGAGTTAGAATTGAATACAACTCTCAATGAAGTTTCATATAAAACTAGCGAGTTACAGCGGCGCTTGGAAATGACTGAGCAGCTGTATGAAAAGAAATTGGTTAGTAAAAATGATTTTGATTCAATAAAAAATGAGTATGAGTATAGTGCACGTTATCTCGATTTAATTCGCTTGGCCCAAAAGAAAGAGGCTGAAATTCAAAAGCAAAAAATTGGTCAGCTACAAGAAAGCGAAAGTAGACTCCAAAATCATTTGAGCATCATTCGAAATAGCCTTGAGGATCTTGTTGTTAAAGCTCCTGTTGATGGACAGCTCACTTCATTAGATGTAGAAATTGGTCAGTCCCGTGATAAAGGTACCCGCCTGGGGCAGATTGATAATGAAAGTGGATTTAAATTGGTGGCAAACGTAGATGCTTTTTATGCGGCGAGATTAAAGGTCGGACAAAAAGCATTGTATAAACGAGATAATGATGCTGCAACGCTAGTGGTAAGCAAAATTTACCCGGAAGTTGTTAATGGTACTTTCATGGTTGATTTGGAGTTTGAGGGCGAAGGGTTAAAAGATCTGCGTCGCGGTCAGGATCTACCACTTACATTAATATTAAGTCAGCCCAAGAAAACATTGCTAATTGAGAATGCAGGTTTCTTTTCCGATACGGGAGGGAGCTGGATTTTTGTTATGGAAAAAGATGGCTCAGCCGCAGTCAAACGAAAAGTTGAGTTGGGGCGTCGCAATCCAAAATTTATTGAAGTAATTGCCGGGTTGGATTCTGGCGAAAAGGTGGTTGTTTCATCTTACGCTGATTACAAAGAAATGGAAAAATTAGACATTAATTAGGCAAGAGAAGTTTAGCTTACAGGTTATTATATTTTAATAAGGATAAAATAATGTTGAAATTTGATAAAATTAGCAAAGTATACAGAACCGAAGATATTGAAACTACAGCCCTTAACGAGATTAGTTTAGAAATTAAAGAGGGCGAGTTTGTTGCAATAATGGGGCCTTCTGGGTGCGGAAAATCTTCAATATTAAATATTTTTGGTTTGTTGAGCAATCCTAGTTCTGGGAAATATCATTTCCTTGATCAGGAAGTTTCGTCTTTTTCCGAAAAACAGCTGGCGAATATCCGGAAGGCGAATATCGGCTATATATTCCAGGAGTTCAATCTGATTGATGAACTCACTGTTTATGAGAACGTTGAATTAGCTTTGTTGTATCAAAATATTTCGAAAAGTCAGCGCCGAGATTTAGTTAAAAAAATATTGGAAGATGTTGGCATTTCTCATCGGATGAATCACTATCCAAAACAATTGTCTGGCGGGCAGCAGCAGCGCGTTGCAATTGCGCGAGCTCTGGTAGCCAAACCAAAACTAATATTGGCGGACGAACCAACGGGTAATCTCGATAGTGAAATGGGGCAAGAGGTGATGGATATGCTCAAGGCCCTGAACAAAGGTGGGACCACATTGATAATGGTTACCCACTCTGATTACCATGCCAGTTATGCTGATCGCATTTTGTCTTTACTCGACGGGAAAATGCGTGAGCACCACGGTCAGGGTAAGCGTGATGTAGTGGCGTCTCACAAAGATGAGGCATCTGTATGTTTTTAAACTACGTGCTTGTAGCTATTCGCCGATTAAAATCAGATTTATTTTATTCAACGATAAATATTTTTGGGTTGGCGGTTGGTATTTCGGTTTTTGTGTTCACTCTGCTTTATGTACAAGATGAACTTGGTTTTGATAAGCATTGGAAAAATGGTGGAAAAATTTTTCGCCTTGAAACGATTCGCCATTTTTCTGATAAGGCGGGATCTGTTGAAGTTAACACCTTTCCTGCTATAGCTCCTAGATTGACCGAAAGTGTTGCCGGGGTCGAGCAAGCTGCTCGTTTATTGACAAGGAGGTATATTGTAAAGTATCAGGAGGAGGCATTTTACGAAGATGTTGATTTCGTCGATAAGTCATTTTTTCTCATATTTGGGCTTGAATTTATTTATGGTGACTATGAGACGGCATTTGATGGCCCCTTTTCAATAGTTATCACTAAATCGATTGCAGAAAAATACTTTGGTGACACTAATCCTGTAGATAAAACTCTTACACTGGACAACAAAAATTTCTTTCGTGTTGGTGGCGTTATTAATGATGTTATAGAAAACTCGCATCTAAAATTTGCTTTTTTAGCAAATATTGAATCGCGTGAAAATATGTATAACGCTCAGTATAGTAATAATTGGACAGATCTATTAACTCGTACGTTCATTTTACTAAAAGAAGGTGAATCCCTTGATTCGCTCCAAAATGAAATCGAGCGGTTCTCAAAAGACCATGTACCTGAAGAGCGCAAGATAGAATTGCGCCTTAGCCCAATAGAAGATATTCATCTTCAGGATGTGTCCGTTGGAGGAGGAAACAGCATTTTCTCTCTTTCGTTGATTGGAGCCCTTATTTTATTAATTGCTTGTATAAATGCTACCAATATGGCCATTGCAAAGGGCGTTGGTAGAAACAAGGAGCTGGGGGTTAGGATGTCGCTTGGGGCATCACGCCAGCAGTTGGCAATGCAATTTTTGTCCGAGTCTCTGGTGCTCTCTACAGCGGCTCTTCTTTTGGCAATAGTTTTCGTAAAGTTATCTCTGGATTGGTTTAATTATGTAACAGATAAAAAATTGTCCTTTAATTTACTATCGAATCTTTCGTTAGTTGGAGAGTTACTGCTAGTTACGATAGTCACTGGTTTTGTTGCAGGTTCTTACCCTGCATTTTATCTCTCCAAGTTTCAACCATCGGATGTTTTTAGAAATTTAGGCAAGGCTGGCTCTGCATCTTCAGGTGTTAGAAACATACTGATTGTTGTTCAATTTTCTATTGCGATAGTTGTGAGTATCTACACAATTTTTATTTTCCAACAAATGAATTTTGTTAGAAATATTAATCTTGGGTTTGAGAAAGAAAATATTTTGGTGTTGAATAATATTGGATGGACAGAAATTAAACCTAACTACGAAACATTGAAAAAGGAACTTCAAAAAATTCCTGAAGTGATAAGTGTTTCTGGTTCATTGACAGTGCCTGGTAGTGAGTATGATAAATCCAGTGGTTTTTATCCGTCGGGAGTTGATAAGGAAAATGCGATAACGATCAATAAACTCACAGTAGATTATGATTTTTTTAAGACCTACAAAGTTAATCTTCTTGCGGGTAGGTATTTTTCGAAGGACTATGCATTGGATCGTGCTACTAATGGTGAAAATAATGCAATTTATAGTGCGATAATCAATGAATCCGCCGCTCGAAAGCTGGGTTGGCCAAATGCTTCTGATGCATTAGGGCAGACAGTAAACTCAGCAAATGACCACTGGAAGTTTGCGGTTAACATTGTTGGGGTGGTATCTGATTTTCATATGCTGGCGGGGCATGGTGAGCTGTCACCATATATTTTTGTCGTATACCCCGAACAATTTCAGTATATGTCTGTAAAAATTACTGGAAACCAATTAGTAGATACTCTTAAATCAATTGATTCTATTTGGAGTTCAATTAATCCAAATTATCCGATCGTGCGATCCTTCCTGGATACGAATTTAGATATTGCCTTTTTGCGTTGGGAGAAAAATGGGCAAATTATGGGTATATTATCAGGCGTGGCAATAGCCATCGCTATGCTTGGCTCATTTGTTTTATCAGGGTTTTCGATCAGATCCCAAACAAAGGAGATAGGACTAAGGAAGATGGTGGGAGCTGACACGTTAGATATATCTAAATTGTTTCTTTGGAAGTTTGCCAAACCTGTTCTAATTGCAAATGTAATAGCTATTCCGATTGCTTTATATGTTACTAATGCGTGGTTAAGCACATTCTCCTATCGGCTTGATATTACACCTGTTAATTTTTTAATTGTGAGTTTCTTGTCACTTGTAGTTTGTTGGATTGCAGTGAGTTATCACATTATAAAAATTTCCAATGTTAGTCTTTCACACACATTCCGAAACAATCAATCATAAAAATTATTTGGAAGGCTCCATCGTTTGCTATCACAATAGCAAACGATGGGCCGATTTTATTTAAGGTTCTTATAAGCTAATTTCCTTCTGCGCAATAATTAATTACCTGTTCGGTTCTTGAACAAGGCCATTGTGTTACATAGCCCGTTAAATCACCGGAGATAATGCGGTTGTTGAATGCTTTTTTTAACCTGAAAAATGACTGGATCTTCAAAGTTGCGCAGCAAGCGCATAATCACATGGAGCCCGATGTGGAGACGCAAATAAAATTTTCAACTTGAATCGGCTACACACGCTCTAATAGTAGCGCACCACTAATTAACTTTGAAACGTCTCAACTAAAAGTGTCCGGTTTTGCTCGACCAGTACAGCTAATGGATAAAGGTAAAAATGGAAAATAATATTAGTAATTTAAAATTTACCAACAATTTTTCTTATTCTGCGTTGCATAAATTGGCTGTAAGGCGGCCGTTTGTTGAAAATGGGTTGGCAAAAGCCGATTGTGCTTTTTGCGAAAGCAATCCCGAGCTATTTTGCAAGTTGTCATCTGATAGATTCCAAATAAAAACACCTTCTCTTGAACTTTTGACAACCTTATCTGCTGATTCTGTTCCCACTATACCCAAGGTGCAAAAGGAATATTGGCTGTTACAGAAGGTATTAGGGGAGAAAATTAACTTAAATACAACGTTAGTATTTGAGATCTTGGGTGACCTTGATACGAAATTACTGCACGAGTCATTTGTCGCTGTTCTTGAAAAGCACACTGTCTTACGGACTGCATATAAGGATCACATCAATAATATTGAAGGCGTAGTTGTTAGCTCCCAGCACTTTTCAATCGTGTTGGAATCTCTCGCTACACTTGGAGACGAGCCACTCGCATATCATCACATCATTAATAACGAAAATGCCAAGCCTTTTGATATCGCTAATGATTGCATGCTGCGAGTAAAATTGTTGCGGCAGGATGATAATCATCATCTCCTTGTAATGACAGTGCACAATATAGCCGCAGATATGTGGTCATTGTCATTAATAGTAAGTGAGATTGTTGAGTTTTATTCGAAAAGTGCTAACACTTCAAGCACTTCATCTGACAAAAATTTTCCTTACTTTGCATATGCTGAATGGATTGAACGCAGTGATGTTGGTCATTTCTCCCACAATGAGTCAACACTTTATTTAGATGCATTATGCAACCCGGGTTTAACTACTGCTTTTGTTGGTTCGGCTGTTGAACTTTCGATGGATCGATTTAATAAGGTTTCCATAGATACTGATATTGATATAACCACATTTAATACTTTTGAGTCTATTTGCACTGGGTCAAATGTGTCGTCATGTGTAGGAGTTTGTGGTTTATTCTTGCTTGCCTTATCGCGCTTTACGGGTAACAAGAAAATAAAAATAGCAATGCCAAATCCAAATAGGAATTGGTATGAGTTTGCCAATAGTGTTGGCCCTTATGAGTTGGCAACTCTATTTGAAGCAAACATCCCGCAACAATTAAATGTTCAAGATTTTTTATCTGACTTTAACAACCAATTATCCAGCTTTGCTGGAGAACTCGGATCAGCCTCCGGCTTTTCTGCGGACGTTGCCTTTGATGTGCATGACTTCCGAAAATTTTCTAATATCGAATGTGGCACTAATACAACCGTATCTTTTTTAAAAATAATTAAAGGTGGCGGGGCCCAAAGTCTATCCTTAAGACTAATTTTATGTGATGAGATGGTTTCTCTCGAATGGAGTTATAATCCGGAAATTTATAAAGAAGATTTTATTCTTGCATTATCGAAAAGCTTTGATAGTTATTTGTTGGCTTTTGTCGGTTCTGGCTCAGCTAGTGGCGCTGTAGAGAGCCGGTTAAGCTCCTTAACGGATGTTGTATTTCCAGTTGCCCAGCGCAACCTTTACAATTTTTTCTATGACTGCGCGGCAAAGCACTCGTCAAAAATTGCTTTGATACATAACTCGCAGAGTATCAAATATGCTGATTTGTTAGCAGCATCTGATGTAATAGCTGAAAATATAAACCGTATTACAGGTGATGCGAAAGCACTGATTGCAATAGCCTCCTCAAAGATGGATGTTGCTGTTTCTGCTTTGCTTGGAGTTTTAAAATCTGGTTCCACCTATATGTATGTTGAACCATTACTTATTGATGATAGCTATTTGCGCTGGATGAAAGAGATCGGTGTTAAGATACTACTGAGTGATTCACTAGCAATGACCGACGCGGGCTCCAGATCATCGATTGATGTAATACTGTTGGACGAGTTTAGTTGTCTATCTGAAAGAAAAACTGACAAATCTATTACACTTAAAAATACCTCAAATGACATCATTGCTTTTTTTAACCTGGATGATAAAAAAAGGGCATCATACGTTAACAATTTAAAAGTAATTGAAATTGTTGAAACTGTTTGTGAACACTATTCACTTTCTGAAAACGATAAATTTTTATCGTTTAATAAACTGGATTCAGAGCTGTTTTTATTTGATTTGTTCGCATCTTTTAAAGTTGGTGCTTGTCTGGTTGTTGCCGATATGAGACCACCTGCTCATCAATGGATATCTTATATAAATCACAACCGAATCAGCGTTTTTAATGCAACAGATAAGGATGTACAGGAGTTAACTTCAACCTCTTTCGAGGCCATTGATTCTTTAGCGCAGTCTCTTAGGTTATTGCTACTCAGCGGTAATTTTTTGGCTAGCAAATATTATAAATTTTTAACCTCTATGTTTCCAAATGCCGAATTTTTGGAGCTCCGCCCGGGAAATACTGGAGAGATTTGGCGGCTGGCCTTTCCAATATCACGTGCGCATGTGAATAGCAGCGCTCAACGGTACAGACGCCCTATTTATCCCCAAAATGTAGCACTAATTAATGAAGATGAAAGTATTTCTTCAGAAGGGGTTTGGGGCAGTTTTTATGACAGCAGGGGGGGGATTTTTTCAGCTGACGGATTGCCTGACGAGAGTATATTCAGCAGGACACCATTTGCTCGAAAAAATAATTTGTCGCAAAAAGGGCGATTGATGAGCGATGGCACTTTTGAGTTAGTGGATTCTACGGCTGATATTATCGGCTTTCGCAACAACTCAATAAATCGAAAAAATATTGAAGCAGTTATTTGTTCTCATCCCGATGTCGAAACAGCGAAAATTTCTGTATTGATGGGAGATGATGCCAAACAATACCTGGTTGCTGATGTTGTAACGAAGGGCGCTGAAATTCATAGTGCAAACAATGACAAAATTGGTTTTAGTCTTTTCTATTTTGGTACTGAATCATCCAAGGTTACTGACAAATATGATTTGTACCTAAAATCTGCAATTTATGCAGATAAAAATAATTTTGAAGCCCTGTGGACTCCTGAACGGCACTTTGGTGTTGTAGGTGCTCTTTATCCGACACCTGCGCTATTAAGCGCCGCATTGGCTACGGTTACTAAACAAATAAAATTGAGAGCGGGCAGTGTTGTTGTGCCGTTGCAGCATCCTGTTCGAATAGCTGAAGAGTGGTCAGTTGTTGATAATCTTTCAAGTGGTCGTATTGGCCTGGGTGTGGCAAATGGTTTTCATCCGCGAGATTTTGTCGTTGCACCAGAAAGATTTTCCAATAGAAGGGAGGTGGCAGCAGGGTCACTTGACGTAATACAAGATTTGTGGTCAGGGAAACGCATATCGGGAATTGATGGCAATCAGGCTAATACTGAATTTGAAATATTTCCAAAACCAATCCAGCAAAAGTTGCCGATATGGTTAACTACTGCGGGCAGTCCTGATGCATTTAGGGAGGCGGGTCGACAGGGAGTTAATGTCCTTACTCATATGTTAGGGCAGTCTATTATAGAGCTTAAAGAAAAAATTGAAATATATCGAGAGGCCTTGACAGCTGCGGGACATGATGCAGGAAAAGGGAGGGTGACCGTCATGATCCACACTTTCCTTGGTGAAAACTTTGAAGAAACACTCAATAAAGCCCGGGCTCCTTTTTCGGCATATATCAGAGAGCATGCGTCATTAATTCTACGTCTTTTAAAAAATCCGAAGGTTTCAGTTGAGGATATAGATGAAAAAACATTGGCAGGAATGGCTGATTTTGCGTTTGATCATTATGTAGAAAAAGGTGCATTGATTGGTACACCTGAAAGTGTGGCGCATATTGTTCAGGACCTTGCAGGTGCTGGTGCCAACGAAGTGGCATGCCTTGTCGATTGGATGGATGATGAGTCTGTCCTAGATGGTTTGTTGTCATTAAACCGATTAAAGGACTTAATTAATGATGAAAATAAATCTTTTAATTTGAGCGATCATTGCAATAAATTTTTAACGGTCAGTTCCATTCCTGCACAATTTCGATATGGTAAAGGTAGTCCATACCATGCTATTACAGATGAGATTGAGGGATCACGTCCTCCAGAAAAATTCATACTTCCATATTTTTCCCCACGAACTGACACAGAAAAATATATGTGTGAAGTATGGGGGAAATATATTCATCGAGAGAAAATTGGAATTCACGATAATTTTTTTGCTATTGGCGGAAACGCAATGGATGCCTTTTTTATGTTAAAGCAAATAAATGTATCAATTGGAATAAATATTCCATTTTATTATCTAATCGAATATGGCTCTCTGGAGGCGCTTAGTGCCTACATTGATGCATTTAAGCTGAATAGCACTAATTCTACTATTACAAATGAAGAAATCGTTGAGGAAGGAATATTTTAATGCCTAATCGTATATTGCTTGCTGCAGCCCAAAAAGGCATTTATTTATATCTAAAGGATGGCGCTCTCGCATATAGAGCACAAAAAAATGCCATGACGCCGGAACTAAAATTGTCCATTCAGGAAAATAAAGCGGCCCTGATCAAATTATTGGAAGAGCAATCTGCCAGTGAACCCAATTCAAATATTATTCCCCGCGCTAATCGTGAAGAGGAAAAGCTTGTCCTTTCGTTTGAACAACAGCGTTTGTGGCTGTTAAATCAAATTGATGGTGGCTCTCACTATCACATCCGAGGGGTGTTGAGATTTAAAGGCAACTTAAATATAGATGCAATCAATAAGGCTTTTTCCGCTATTGTTGAACGCCATGAGAGTTTGCGAACTTTTATTATTACTGATCAGGACGGCGAACCATACCAGTTTATTGGTCAAGCTGTGCCTTATGATATTAGCATTAAAGATTTGAAACTTACTGCTTTTGATACCGCTTTAATGAGTAGTATTGTTTTAGAAGAGACCAGTAAGCCATTTGATCTTTCAAAAGATCTGATGTTGCGAGCCAAGCTTCTAAAGCTTGCCAGCGACGAACATATTCTTGTAGTGACCATGCATCACATCGCCTCTGATGGTTGGTCCATGGCTATATTGATTAATGAATTTTGTAGTCTATATAACGCCTTCATTTCCAATACACCCAACCCGCTTTTTCCTTTGCCAGTGCAATATGTTGATTATTCTGTATGGCAACGGAAATGGTTAAAAAGCGAGAAATGTAGTAAGCAACTAAATTACTGGCGAGCACAATTAATTGATTTGCCAGTTGTTCATAATATTCCATTGGATCGCCCCCGCCCAGCGCGTCAATCTTTCAAAGGCGGCACTTTAACAAGCAATATCCCATTAGAAAGCGCGGAGCAATTTGGTGCATTTTGTCGCAAGCAGGGTGCATCATTATTTATGGGTATCCATGCTGTGTTTTCGATCTTGCTTGCAAGATACAGCAATGAAACTGATATTGTTATGGGAAGCCCGATAGCGGGTAGGGACCAAGTTGAGATTAGCAGCCTGATTGGTTACTTTGGAAATACATTGGTTCTACGAAGTGATTTGTCGGGCTCCCCAAATTTTTATCAAATATTGGAAAAAAGCAAGAATATGCTTTTTGCTGCTTATGAAAACCAGCATCTTCCATTTGATCAAATTGTTGAAATGATCCAGCCGGAGCGAACATCAAGTCATAGCCCGATATTTCAAATAATGTTGGTCATGCAAAACCATAAAAAAGGAGACTTTAATATTCATGGAGTATCGTTAACGTCAGAAAACATAGTTGAAAGAAATACAGCAAAATTCGATCTCACTTTAAATATCATCGAGTCTGCAAATGGATTTAAATTACATTGGGAATATAGTTCGGATATTTTCAATTTGGAAACCATTCAGAATTTCTCGGAAAATTTTAATGTACTATCAGAGTTGCTTATTGCTGATCCGGAAAAGAATGTATTTCAAATAGGGATTTCATCGCAGGTCGAGAAGGATATTTCAAACAAGCAAAAAGCAAATTATGTGTCCTTGCCTGCACAGGGCTGCATCCACCAGTCTTTTGAACAGCAAGCTGCCACCAATGCAAATTCTATAGCTTTAACATTAAATCATGAGTCTATGACTTATTTAGAGTTAAATAAAAAGGCTAATAAACTTGCGCATTATTTAATTACACAGAAGTCTATAAAACCAGACACTTTAGTTGGTATCTTTTTGGAACGATCATTCGAAATGTTGATCGCAATCCTGGGGATACTTAAGGCGGGAGGAGCTTATGTCCCTCTTGATCCGGAAAGCCCTGAAGATCGAATTCAATATATATTGGCAGATGCCTCACTCACGACGGTCATCACTCAGGATAAGTTGTTAGCGAGAAGTCCAGTACTGACTGCAAACAATGCGCTTTGCCTTGACAATAATGGATTTAACATAATTCTTGAGGGTATGCCAGAGGAAGATCCATGCGTGAATGCGCTAGGACTTACCGCTGCGAACCTGGCTTATGTAATTTACACATCCGGTTCGACTGGAAAACCAAAGGGTGTTTTAGTTGAACATAGGAATGTCAGCCGGCTAATGGAAGCAGCCAAATTGAATTTTGATTTTTCGTCTGCTGATGTTTGGACGCTGTTTCATTCCTATGCATTTGACTTTTCAGTATGGGAAATTTGGGGTGCGCTTGCGCATGGTGGGCGTTTGGTCATAGTTTCCCATGAAACGGCTCGTTCTCCTGTCGATTTTTATGGATTGCTATTACAAGAGCGCGTCACTGTTCTGAACCAAACGCCCAGTGCATTTAATTTTTTATTACAGGAAGATGCACACCAGCGAGCTCGCTTTTCTCTGCGCTATATTATATTTGGCGGGGAGGCACTTAATATTCGTGCACTTGACCCCTGGTTTGATCGTCGCGGTTACAATTCTCCGTTATTAGTTAATATGTATGGTATTACGGAAACTACCGTACATGTCACTTATCTTGCTATCACGCCAGAAATCGCCCGTGAGCAGAATTACACAAGCGTTATCGGAAAACCTTTATGTGATTTGACTGCATTAGTACTTAATGCTCATGGAGGGGCAGTCCCTACTGGCGGAATTGGCGAATTATATGTTGGTGGCGATGGTGTAACGCGTGGTTATCTTAACCAACCCGATTTAACGAATGCTAAATTTGTTCAATTGCCAGAACATGGAAATAAATTATTTTATAAAACCGGCGATATTGTCAGGTTGTTTGATGATGGTTCCCTGGATTATCTGGGGCGTATAGATTCGCAGGTCAAAATCCGCGGCTATCGTATAGAGCTCGGTGAAATTGAAGCTGTTTTAAACACCCACCAGCACGTTAATAAGACAGTTGTAGTCACTGAAAATGAGCTTGAAAGCAAACGCATTGTTGCATATGTTGCTGTTGACTTTATAAATTGCGGTGATGCGTCAGAAAACACAAATAATTTAAAGAAAATATTGATTGATGAGCTGCGGGATCTGACAAAAGCAGCATTGCCCGGTTATATGGCGCCATCAATATTTGTTGTGGTAAATGAATTTCCGCTTACTAATAATGGTAAAATTGATTTACGAAAACTACCAAAAACAAATGAAGCACTGCCACAAAATAATTTTATGGTGTTGCCAAGCAATGAACTTGAGAAAAAAATTCATACGCTATGGTGTGAGCTATTAAATATTTCTGAGGTCAGTGTAAATGTTAACTTTTTTGAAATTGGTGGCAATTCCCTACTGGCCGTGCGGCTGCAAGCAAGGATAAGGGATGATATTGGAATCGATATCCCAGTCATTGAAATCTTTACCTATACCACGATAAGTGCATTAGCTGGGGCAATTACATCTCATGCTAATCTATCTGCTGTTGTTGCAGAGCTTTCGCCAATTCCGGCAGCTAATGAATCGCTGGACCCTAATGTTCCAATTGCCATCATTGGTATGGCAGGGCGCTTTCCTGATGCGCAAAATATCGAGGAATATTGGAGTAATATCAGCCTTGGTTTGGAATCCATTCAGGAGTTTAGTGATGAGGAACTAAGGGCTGCTGGCATTGAGTCGGATGTATTGGAAAATCCAAACTATGTTAAAAAAGGACAGATTTTTCATGGTTATGACATGTTTGATGCTGCTTATTTTGGATTTACTCCCAGAGAGGCTGAGATTACTTGTCCACAATTACGGTTGATGCTGGAAGTTGCGCTGGAAACCCTGGAGCACGGTGGTTATGGTGATTGCAGCAAAGACCGGAATATCGGTGTTTTTACCGGCGCCAGTAATAGTAGGTATTTCCTGGAAAACATTTTTCCTAACACTGAGCTCCGCTCCGCTATGGGAAACATGGCAGTAAAAATGGGCTGCGACAAAGATTTTATTGCCACTCGATTAGCATATAAATTAAATCTTACTGGTCCGAGTCTCAGCCTGAATACAGCTTGCTCAACCTCACTTGTCGCAATTGCACAAGCTTGCTTAAACCTCGCTTCTAATAAGTGTGATATGGCTTTGGCCGGTGCGGCATCTATCTCGCAGTTTTACCCTGGAGGATACCTATATGAAGAGGGGGGAATATTTTCCCCTGATGGACATTGCCGTCCATTCGATGAGCAAGGAGCGGGTACTCGTGGTGGAAACGGTTTAGGTATGGTGTTGTTAAAACGTCTTGATAGGGCGATAGCGGATGGAGATACCATTCACGCCGTTATTAAAGGCATCGGTATAAATAATGACGGTAATCGAAAGGTTGGTTATTCCGCACCGAGCATGCCAGGCCAATTAAAAGCTATTCGCGACGCTATTCAAAAATCCGGCATTACGTCAGATACCATTGATTATGTTGAAACCCATGGTACAGCAACTCATTTAGGAGATCCGATAGAAATATCTGCCCTGTCCGCCGGTTTTGGCAGCCACCCCAATCATACTTGCGCTCTTGGCAGTGTTAAGGCAAATATAGGCCATTTAGATGCTGCTGCAGGTATTGCTGGCTTGATTAAAACCGTGCAGGCAATTAAATATAGGCAGCTGCCTCCGAGCATTAATTTCTACAATCTAAATCCTAAAATTAACCTGGAAAATTCCTTCTTCCATGTCAATGCAGAGCTAAAAAACTGGCCGCATAATGGACGACCGAGACGCGCAGCTGTTTCTTCTTTTGGAATCGGTGGAACAAACGTTCATTTGATTCTGGAAGAAAATGAATCTCTTCGTGAAGCGAAATCACACAGAAATAAAAAATTATTGCTGATTTCGGCCAAGACTGAAAATGATATTGAAAATTTGCGCAAAAAAATGATCGGCCAGCTTTTAACCAGGGATACCCTTTCGCTGCATGATATTGAATACACTCTTCATGTCGGGCGCGAATTCCACGATTTCCGTCAGTTCTTGGTTTGTGAGTCGCATGATGAAGCAATAGCTTTGTTAAACAGTGATAAAAATGTATTGAGCTGGAAAGCGATTAGTGCAGGCTCTTCCCTTCCGATAACATTCATGTTTCCCGGACAGGGAGCGCAATATGTCAATATGGCCAAAGGCATTTATGAGCAGGAACCCTATTTCCGCGATGAACTAGATAAATGCAGCGAGCTGTTAAAGTCTGAAATCGGTCTTGATATTAGGGAGTTGTTGTATCCCCAAAGTGGTGAGGCCACAGAAGATATTAATAAAACAATCTACGCCCAGCCTGCAATTTTTGTTGTCGAATATTGTTTGGCGAAATTATTGATGTCATGGGGCGTTAAGCCAGCAGCGATGATTGGCCATAGTCTTGGCGAGTATGTAGCTGCTTGCCTCTCTGGAGTGTTTAGTCTTTCTGATGCACTGAGAATAATTGCAGCAAGGGCGAGATTAATGCAGTCAGCCAAACCTGGCTGCATGCTTTCGGTTCTATTGGAGCGGAATCAATTGGCTGATCTTTTAAAGGATACTAATTGTGAGATAGCTGCAGTAAATAGCCCAACGGATATCGTGGTTTCTGGTCCTCAAGATTGCATTGATCAACTTAAAGATAAACTTTCTGCATTGGAAATTGTTAACAAACAGCTTAACACCTCTCATGCATTCCATTCACACATGATGGATGAGATATTGGATGCATTTAAAACGGCATTGGAGAGTGTTCAGTTTGGAAAAATGACCATTCCATTCATGTCAAATCTAAGTGGCAAGCCAGCTTTGGAAAGGCTTGTGACAACGCCTGCTTATTGGGTGAATCATTTGCGTAACGCAGTGGAATTCTCTTCAGGTATTATCAATTTGTCATCTGCTTCGAAAAGTTTCTTTATAGAAGTTGGCCCCGGCAATGCGTTAACATCTCTCGTTAAGCGGCATCAGGGAATCGACGCAAAGGTTGTGGCTCATTTGACCCGTCATCAGCAAAGTGAGGTTGACGACGGTACTCATTTACTGGAAGTTATCGGTAAGCTTTGGCAGTCAGGTGTAGATATTGATTGGAGGAGTTTCCACCAGTTTAATAAATGCCATCGCGTACCATTTTCGACATACCCGTTTTCTCATAATCGTTACTGGGTCGATGCAAAAAAACATTTGCAATCACCAACGTCAGCTAAAAAGCAAGGCATCAAGGGATTGGCTTATGTTTCTCGATGGAAAAAACAAGCGCGCCTTGAGGCAGTGCAGGTTGAATCCACATTACAACATAAAAATGTGTTGATGTTTGTTCATCAAAATGAAGTATGTGATGCCCTGGTGAGCTCTTTGCGTGACTCGGGTAAAAATGTGATTTGCGTATATGCAGGCGAGGCATATACCTTTACTTCACCAGATAACTATTCTATTGATATAAATAGCGATAGTGATTTTGAGGAACTCATTAAAGCTGTAATCGCCACTGAACATCCCCCTCAACAATTGGTTTATATGTGGGGATTATCACAAACTGAAAGAAATTTATCCCACACTGAGTTTTCAGGCGATCTTTTTGAGCATTCTCAAAAGCTCGGAATACAAGGCCTATTAAAGCTCGTTAAAGCGATGTTAGTGCAACGGTTAAGTGATATTCAGTTAAATATCATTTCGGAAAATATACACCGTGTTTCGGGTTGTGAAGATATCTCTCCCTCCAACGCAACTATTATCGGCTTACAAAAGGCCATGAAGCTCGAGTGCCCGGAAATTAGCTGCTTCCAAATAGATCTGGATTCTGCAGAGTTAAATAACCGTTTTGCAATTAAGAGTCTTATTAAAGATATTGCCGGTGAACTATTGTTGACGGAGCGCACCGATGACATTGCTCTTAGAAACCATCGCCGTTGGCAGCATAATTTTGAATACGCTTATCAAGATGATTACGCATCCTCTTCAGCCAGGAAGATACGTGAGGGTGGGGTTTACGTTATTACCGGCGGATTAGGGAAAGTAGGGTTAAATATTGCAGAGTTTATTGCCCGTGTACCAAATACAAAAATAGCACTATTAAACCGTTCGGCATTCCCGGCAACTGGTGATTGGGGCAATTGGTGCTCGGAACATGATGAAAAAGATAAGACAAGCAGAAAAATAAAGAAGTTAGAAAGAATTTTCGCTTCAGCAGAACGTGTTGAGTTGTATCAGGTGGATGTAAGTGATTGCGTCCAGCTTGAAGTGGTATTTTCAAAAATTGAGGAACAATTAGGTTCAATTACCGGTGTTGTGCATGCGGCTGGACTTGCCCATGGAATTATGAAGCCCATCCAGGATGTTGGCGAGCGAGACTTCCTGGATCAGTATCAAACCAAAGTGATTGCATTGCACGCATTGGATAAAGTATTAACAAATCGCAAAATTGATTTTTGTATATTGACTTCAACGCTTGCATCAGTATTGGGTGGGCTTGGTTTTTCAGCTTATGCAGCCGCGAATGCTTATATGGATGCGTTTGCAAAGCAGAAAAATTTACATGGTAACGAGCAATGGATGGCGATAAATTGGGATCGTTGGGATTTTTCCGCAGATGAGGTAGCAAGCTCAGGGCTATCTGTAATAGAAGGGATTAAAACTCTTGAGTATGCATTGACTTTTAGTGACATTCCGCAGTTACTCTTTTCTAAAAGGGATATTTCAGTCATCGCTGAAAGTAATGAAGAGGCGGTAGATGTTATAGGCAAATCTGTAGATCTTTCATCCCGGGTGCTCGAGAATGAATATGTAGCAGCAAGAAACGATGTTGAGAGGGATCTTGTTAAAATCTGGCAAGATTTATTGGGTGTTGAAACAATTGGTGTCCACGATAATTTATTTGCTCTTGGTGGTCACTCTTTGTTGGCAATCCAGCTTATTTCGAAAATGAAAAACGCCGGTTATGAAATATTAGTAAGGGAACTTATTGATACCCCCACAATTGCGGGCGTTAGTGAAACACTAAATGCACAACAGCATGCAAACCAAGAAGCATACTCATATAAGTATAATGCGGGCGACGCAATATATAGCATTCCAAATCGGCAATTATTATTTAAAGGTACGTTTCAGAATCATTGGAACGTATCAGGCATTCTTAACATAGAAAATGCGAATGATATTTTTCTAGAAAAATCATTAAGAGAGGTTTTTGTTGAGCACGAAGGGTTGCGACATCTGTTCGACATCCATGATGGGGTTGTTAGCGAACATATTGCGGATATTCAGGAAGATAATTTTTTGGATGTGGTTACTTTAGATCGCTTTAATTTGGCTCAAGAAAAGTCAAGAGAAATCGAAAGGATTTCAAATGAATTACAAAAAACTTTAAATTTGAAAAAGAATTTATTTAAATTTGTATTGTTCAAGTTCGGGGGGGACGAGCCAGATAGATTCCTTTGGATCGTCAATCACTCTTTACTTGATGGGTATAGCGTAAATATTTTTCTTGGGGATGTGCTCTTACGCTATTTATCCTATATAGCTAAAGTGAGTTATCAACCATTGCCAAAAACCAGCTCTATTGCTGAGTGGGGCAACCACTTACATCATTATGTTAATTCCGATGCCGTAAAAGCAGATATTGACTATTGGTCTTCATTGCCCTGGGGCGAAGTGAAGCCGTTGATGGACTATCCGTGTGGAGTTGAAAAAAATCAGTCAGATGATCCTAGCCAATATGGTAAAGATATAATTATTATCAAAAAATTGCCTTTTAAATACAGCAATATTTTGCAAAATTTGAATCAAAAAAACACGAAATTTTCAGCTGTAGACATAATTTTCGCTGCTTTTTCCAGTGTCATTTCTCGACAAACTAAAAGTGAGTACGTGAATTTTGAGATGTTGGTTAATGGTAGGGATAAAATAGTACGTGAGATAGATTTATCTAGAACCATAGGCTGGATGGCGTATTATGTTCCCGTTATGATTAAGCTAAATCATCACGCCTCTTTGAATCAACAAGTGCATTCATATAAGCAGCAGTATATGCAAATGCCTAATTCTGGCCTTACTTTTAATGCGATAAAATATCTCAGTGACGACTCAATTATTCGCGCTCAATTTAACACGGTGCCAAAAGCAGAATTTAATATCAATTACATCCCGCCAGGGTTGATCAGTTTTGATGAAGCGATAACGACAGGCTTGCCAGCGCATTTAATATCTCCTGGATCTGAGTCTGCGGGCAATAATAATCCTGATAAGCTTTCAAGCATTATTTGGCCCTCCTATATACATATAGGAATTCGGGATGGTGAATATGAATTTACTTGGATTGCGCGAGATAATGTATATAAGAAAAGCACTATTGAGTTGGCCATGTCGTCGTGGTTGAAGGAAATTGAAATACTGACTGATGCGGCACTTGAATAAGTTTTGAATGGCTCTGTGCTTCCTTGGGATGCGCCTGTTTTTGTAATGTTTTCAATTTTAATTATATTTAATTTATAAAGAGCATAAGTAATTTAGGGTAATTCTATGCAAGCTGGATCTAGCAGTGAAGTTTTAAAGCAGGTTGACTCAAAAGTTGGGCAAGATACACATGCCGGGAGTGGCATTACTGTTGATTTGTCTTATAAGCTATTTTTAATTGAGTGGATTAGAAAACACAGAAATAGTACTTATCGATTAGGCGCAACGGCTATTTCCGAATCGATTTTAGTCGAGCATGGCGTCTATATAGAGGCCGATGAGTGCAAAAGCTTGATGAAAGAGTATGCATTTATGTTTCGGTCTGGCAATAGAAGCTCAACTGTTTTCGCAGCGATTACAGTTGGGCTCTGTATTATTGCAAGCAGTTCATTATTTGCATCTATGTTTGCGTTGATATTGTTTCCACTTGTAGTTAATTTCTATAATGAAATTGATGTTTTTTTGAGGTTGCATTTTTTTAACCCCAAAAAGTTAATGCCATCTATTGTTAGAGATGCTAATGCGTTGGGTTCTACCGCAATAGTTATCGCATCACGCAACGAGCCATTTGAAGTGGCAAAAATGACGTTTGACTCGGCTTTGGCATTGATTTATCCGTCTGGAAAAAAAGAAATTATTGTTGTGGATAACAGTGACGTTACATTCCGCGACTATGAAAAATGGAAAAATTATGTTTCGTCATTTGAGCTTAATGCGCCGTCTTATGTGGACGGTGTAAAAGTACTGTTTATTCATAGAGATGGCACGGAAGGATTTAAACCTCGAAATCTCGATATTGCACTTGATGCAGTGGAATCTGAATTTGTCCTCTATTTAGATGTAGATTCAACAGTTCTTGAGGATACGTTGCTAAGAATAACACCTATGTTTTTGAGAGATAAAAGTATTGGCTTTGTGCAATTGCATACGATTCCTACAAACGCTAAAGGGACGTCGGCTTTAGCGTTGGTGCAGGGGCTAAGAAATTATTTTCTGAGATTGGAAACCGGTTTTTACTCACATATAAGCCATTCAATGTTTTATGGACATAATGCCATTTGGCGCACAGATGTTGTCAGAAATTTAGGTAGCTGCTTGGAATACCATAACGACGAAGTGGTAGTTACGGAAGATTTATCTATGACTTTGCGCGCAAGTTTTAAAGGGTATTACGGTATAAGTGCATGGTTGTATTCAGGCGAATGGGTTCCTGAGTCAATGAAAGAGACAGAAGCGATGTGGCTCCGTTGGACTGTGGGTAGTTATCAGGTGTATATAAAGCATTTTACTAAGATCGAAAATTTAAAAAAGCTTCATCTACGTGAAATAATGGGATGGTTGCAACACATGGGCGTGTTAGTAAATTACGGGCTTCTTCCTATTACTGTTGCATGCGGATTAGCATTTCAATCAAAAATACTAATGTTAATCGTAGTGTTAAGTTTGCTACCAGAAATAATTCAAGGTATTAGTGCATACTCTAAATTGTCTTTAGGTGAAATGGGCGCGTTTAGAAAAATGACTAAATGCTATTCTGCTTTTTTAATTTTAGGGGCTTTTATCAATTGGGTTCGATGCATTGGCTTGCTTCGTTATTTGACAGGTAAAAAGCAAGGCTGGACTCCTACGGGGAAGTCAGGTGAGGATAAAATTTCACTCGCGAGTGTTATCAAAAATCGTGCAGGCATTATGTTTTTTGGCGCTGCATCTTCCTCATATGCAACATATTTGCTTTTAAATACAACAGACGGCTTTTTCAATTGTGCTTTGGTCGCTATATGTGGGCTATATGGTGTAAATAATATTTTGTCGGTATTGTTATTTGGTAGATCTAGAATGCGAGAAACTGAAGAGTCCTCTGTTGGTCAAGGAGATGTAAAAGATTTCACAAACTTTTATCTGCGTTGATTTTAGGTGGGGCGAATGCTCATAAAAAACTCAGCGTGTGAAATGAATCTTCTGAAGTTTTTACTAAAATAAAGATCATTTGTACATAGATATTGATTCCGCGGAAGTATAGATTTAGCGGAAAATATTGTTCCTGATTTCACCTGCCACACAGCGGAATTTTTTTGGCACATTAAAAAATGTTCTTGGTGTATGGTTTTGGTTAGACGCTTTTTATGAAGTAATATATGATGCCAGGCATACTGGCTGTCTTG
>CAZIWB010000061.1:0-41214 GCA_964542655.1 uncultured Cellvibrionaceae bacterium | reverse complement strand
CCGAGCTGGCTGCGGAGCTGGCTTCCGAGCTGGCTTCCGAGCTGGCTGGGCTTACCCGCCAGCAGCGCGAATACAAAGTTCACCGCGAGTTCGCACATGGCCGGCGAGGAAAAATGCAGGATGATCGGGGCGGGCTTGCCGAGACGGGCGTAGAAACCGCGAATGATCTGATCGCCAGTTTCAAAATCTGCCGGTTCGCAGCAGAGCCCGATGTTCAACCATTCTTGGCGGAAGGTGATCAGCCGCGCTTCCTGTTCGGCGGTCAGCTTCGTGATTTTCTTCGTCCCAGCCATATCCGGCTCCGTGGTTGATGGAGCCATTCAATAGGACTACTCCTATTGTGTCAATAGGAAAAAACCTATTAGGAAAATATTTTTTGTCCTATCGGGGAAAACGACCGACTTATAAAGGGATGGCGCTCACCTACTGGTGGCGGAAATACGCCGCTTCAACCAGGGGGTAGGGCTGGGAAGTCGCGCGCCTCGTGCCGCGCTGGGACAAACTGGCCAGTTTGTCCGCGTTCCGTGAACTGGCCAGTTTACGGCAGATATTTTTCCCAAACTGGCCAGTTTTGCAAAAACAGCGGTCGCCCCACCCTTGACAGGTGCGCAGCGGCCACCTCTGCGCACCTCAAATCAGGTGCGGAGAGGTCCGCTCTGTGCCTCTGGATTAACGAGCGAAATAATTGCCTACGGTGACGTGGCATTCCTGCCACTCGGTACGTTTCAGCGTGAAATCCTTGGCCGGCTCATATTGTCGGACGTACCAGGTATCATCGGTGAAGCGGCGCAGCTCCTTGATGATGATGTAGACCGTGCCATCATCCTTATGAGAGCGGAATATGCAGATGTCGCCGTTTCGTGGCGGCAGATGAGGATTTACTAGGGCGGTCGAGCCCGACCTATGGGCGGGCGACATTGAATCGCCGGTGACGATAATGCCATAGCCGTCCCGCACTCGAAGTAACGGGTCTGGCCGGGTGACGTAATCGACTGCCTGATTAGTCAAAATGAGCGCCCCACTGCCCCCTTCGGCAAGGCCGAAAACAGGCAGATCCATATCTCCAGTCAGTTGGTGTCCCGGCACGTAATTGGTCGGGCTTTGCATGTGAGATTGGAGTGTATGGGCTGTGCCACGGTCGGCAACTGTGCTTTGGGGCACTGTAGGATTTACCTTAATGTACTCCCTTTTCCCCAAAATAGGAGAAGGGCCACGAAGCGCATTTTCATCGACTCCGAGAGCGTTGGCGAGATTGATCCGGTCGCGCTCGTCAAGCTCGGCCGGGACGCCCCGCTTTAAAAATTGCTGCAGATACGTCGGATTCCGCCCAATGGAGAGCGACACCTCCTTCATCGTGAGGCGTAGTTCGTCCAGCTTTTCCAGAATCAATTTTCGGCTCACGTCCATGCCTTTTCTGTAGGACAATACCTACAAGTTAGGCCACTAGGAATATGCCGCTTGACAATAGGAATAGTCCTATCATAGAACCTATCTCATGATAGGTTCAGCAGAGCAGTTCCTGAGCGAGATTGAGGCGTTCCGAGAGCGCAGCGGAATGACCGCCAGCGCCTTCGGTCGGGCCGTCCTGAATGACCCAAATTTCGTAGGCGATTTACGCAAGGGGCGGGCGCCGAGCCTGCGGCTGGTTAGCAAGGTCAATGATTTCATCCGTTCGGCGGAGAGAGAAGGGGTATCGGCATGACCCTGGCATCAGATCTCCGCAACATTGCCTCCGAGGCCCGCAAGGTCATCGCGCGCGGTCTTGAAGATGCTGAAATCCTCAAAGGCTTGTCCAAGGTCTGCCGCGATAAGGGGATCGATTGGGGTCAACTGAAGGCGCTCGTCAAAGCACAAGAGCAAGACGCGCTAGACGGTGGCCATCGCGTCGAAAAAATCGTGGAGAAAGCCGACTTCGCCAGCGCATACGCTGAGCTGCTTTCATCCAATATGAACAACAAATCCGAAAGTTGTTCATCTTCGCCCGCGCCAGTCCAAGAAACGCCTGCACCAGAGCCAGCGCCAGTAACGGAGCCTGAGCCTGAGCCTGAGCAGGAACGTCCTCGCGGCGAAAGGCTTGCCCCAGCTTCACAGTACATCATGCCTTCTGATGGCTCCATTCCGGCCTTTCTACGTCGTGAGCAGGTGGCGTCATGACTGTTGTCGCCTCCAATTTCGAGCGCAAAGCCAATGACCTCTACGAGACCGAGGAATGGGCTACCCGCGCTCTGCTGTACCGTCTGCCACTTGCTCCGCTCGCAACCGTATGGGAGCCGGCGGCAGGCAACCATAAAATTGCGGAGGTTCTTCGCGAAGCTAACCTCCGTGTCGTTACGTCCGACATCGCGACCTATGACCGCCGGCATGATGCCACGATTGATTTTCTTGAGCGGCGCTACGCTTACAAAAACCCGGCGCATGACGCGATAATCACGAACCCGCCGTATGGTCGAGGCAATCGCGATGCAGTTAAGTTCGCACGCCTCGCGCTTGAGCGGTGCCCAGGTTGGGTTGCGCTGTTGCTGACTGCCAAATTCGATTTTGGCAAGACGCGCGCTGATTTGTTTGCTGAAAATCATCGTTTCGACTTCAAACTCGCCTTGGTGGACCGCATTCAGTGGTTTCCCGGCGATACGACAGGCACCGAGGACCACGCTTGGTACGTCTGGCGTCCTATCGATAGGCCGGTAATCGACCCCTGCATCTATTACGGGAGCCGCACAGGTAATGACGCGCCGCTGTCGAAGCAGGTGACGTCATGATCAGTTTCTCCACGCCGCAGCGTTCCCCCAGTTCCACGTTGCGGCACCAGCGCGCGGATTCCAGCTACGCAATACAAGCCTGCTGGTTTCCGCGCGCACCTCACAACGCAGCTTTGAGGGGCATTGCTGCGTCATGAGCTTCATCGTCGTCACCATCATTGCGATCCTTGCGCTCGCGGTGTCTGCAAACGTCGCTAGCCGGGTCGCTGTCGATGCGAACGGAAACCAAGTGGGGTCCACGCCTGCCTGCCAGCAGACGTTGAACGAGCGGAGTCGCTAGAGCTTCTGGAGTGAGTTGTAACGAGTACTTCTTCGTCATGAGTGAAACCGTAGACGAAGTGGATTTGCAAAAATGCAAAAAGAATTTGCGAGTAAACAAATGACAGACGCGGCGTATGTGGATCAGGCGGCAGGCTGGGCGAGGGCGTTAACCTTGCGGGAAGCGCGCGGCCCCGGCGATACCGAGAACGCATGGCATCGGCTCGAGGCCCGCTACGGCATCGCTTGGCGGGTCCTTTGGGCGCTGCGTTACCGCCGGCCTCAGTCGCTCACCGCGTACACCTTCAATCTCATTCACAGCGCCTATGTGGCGGAGTGTGAACGCCAAGCGCGGAAACTTCAGCATGAAATCGAAATCACCAAGCAAGTGTCCTCGGTTGCTCACCCTTGTCTGGATGAGGCTGCGGCTCTTGTCGGTACGAATAACGCACAGGAGGAATAGATGAGCACCTGGCCCGAGGAACATATCCAGTTACTGAGAGATCTGTGGGCTTCGGGCCATTCCAACGCCTGCATCGCGGACGAGTTAAACCGCGTGTTTGGCTCGGCTTACACTCGCATGTCCATCATTGGTAAGTCCCATCGGCTAGGGCTGCCGCCGCGCGAGGTCAAAACCTCAAAAGACGGGCGTTTATATAATTCAAATGGACGCGCAACCAGCGGCGCCGGCAGCGTCTTCAGGAAGGCTGTCCCGTTGGTGAGAGCTGCGCCGACCGTGGTCGATATGCAACCAGTGCGCCATGTCGAAGTTGACCAGGTTAACGTTAGTTTGCTCGACCTGAAACGCAATCAATGTCGGTACGCGACGACGGACGAGCTGCCGCATCTATTTTGTGGGCTGCCGACGAAGGACAATTCGAGCTACTGCGCAGCACATCATGGGCTTGTTTATGTACCGACACGGGCGCGCACAAATCGCACTGTCTTTGTCCAGCGTGGATGGAGGGCAGCATGACGATGCTCGATCTCACGCCAACGCAGCGGGTCTTGCACGAACAGCATAAGGCGCGACAACGCCGGTTCTATCTAGCATCACTCCCAAGGCACTATTCCCCGCCGATGGCCGAGGTTCGAACTGAGCCTGAGCCTGAGCCCAAAGCGCCCACGGTGAAGGAAACCAACGGCTTCAAGATCATCCAGCACATTGTTGCAGATCATTTTGGTCTGACGATGGCTGAGTTCCTAATGCATCGGAGGATGCTGCGTATAGCTAGGCCACGGCAGATCGCCATGTATCTGTGCCGCGAGCTTCTCCAAAAATCATACCCGGAGATTGGCCGCCGCTTTGGCGGGCGCGATCACACCACTGTCCTCAGTGCCATGTGGAAAATCGAGGAAATGATGGCCGCCGATCCGGTGTTTGCGGCGACCGTAGAAAAGTTAAAGGAGATGGCGCGCGGAGTGCTGGATGGGCGCGGTCATGATCTTTGAGCTGCCGTTCCCGCCGTCTGTCAACTCTATGTACCGGAACGTCGCTAAACGCGGCCGGGCAAAGACAGCCGAATACAAAGCCTGGATAAAGGAAGCAGGGACGGCTTTATCACGGCAGATGTCTGAGCAAGAAATATCCGGACAAGTCTGCCTGCGTATTGACCTCGATAAGCGCCGGAAGGGTGACTGCACCAACCGCGCCAAGGCCGTTGAGGATTTGTTGGTTAGCCACGGAATCCTTTCTGATGATTCGCAAAAGTGGGTCAGGCGCGTCGATATCGGATGGGAAGATGTGCAGGGCTGTGTCGTCACTGTGCATCGTGGGGATAGGTGATTTACCTGTGGGCGAGTCACTAGAGAAATAATTCCGGGTCTATGTATGTGGAGTGCGTTGTGTTGAACCGCGTTAGTGAAATCTGGAACGAAGTTGATGAGCGATTTGACAGCGCATATCGATCAGGAAGTGCGGGATACCTGGCAGCGGCTCGCTGATGTCTCGCCGGCGCCGCGAATTGTTGCAGAGCGTAAACATCCAGATCGCAAAAATCTGTCTTTGAAGCAGCGTAAAGCTGATCTGGTGCAGGCATGAACGATTGGTTCAGGTCATGGCATGGGGCGCCGACAGACCCGAAGTGGTTGCTGATTGCCAAGAGGGCAGGCACCGCGCCCGGCATCGTGTCGGCTGTCGTGTGGGCGCTATTTGACCACGCATCGCAGTGTCAGGACCGAGGCAGCGTCGCTGACTTCGATACTGAAACTTACGCCACGTTCTCCGGCTTCGATGAGGAACAGGTCGAGGCTATCGTCCATGAATTGACCGCCAAGGGCGTCATTGTCGATGGTTATCTATCAGCATGGAACAAAAGGCAGCCAAAGCGCGAAGATAACAGCGCCGAACGCGCAAAAGAGTGGCGCGAACGCAACCGAACGCAACCGAACGCTACCGAACAACCGCGAACGCAAACGAACACAGATAAGATAAGAGAAGATAAGATAAGAATAGAAGATAAAGATGCCGCGCCTTCCGGCCCGGCGCTTTCGATTGTTCCGGTATCGACGCCAGAGCTGCGGAAGGCCGATTTGTACAATCGGGGTAAAGAGCTTTTGGGCAAAACCGGAAGCGGTTTGATCACAAATCTGCTCAAAGCCAAGGGGAATTCGGTCGAGCTCGCTAGGGCGGCTCTCGAACAGGCGTCCATAACCTCTGATCCACGTTCCTACATCGGCGCAATCATCAACAAACGGGATGGACCGGGTGATTTACGTGCGAGGGGTGAGGCATGGTGACGGACGACCTTGCCAAACTCGGAATATTTGTCCGTGACCGTGCCGGCGAGCAGCGAACGACCTGCCCGCAATGTTCCAAAACCAGGCGGAAGAAAGGGGACCGGTGTTTATCGGTCAAGATCGATGCTGATGGAGCGAAATATCACTGCTGGCATTGCGACTATGCCGGGGGCGTCTCCGAAGGTTCCAGCAAGGGGCGCGGCGTGGATCGCAGATCGCAAGATCAGCGCCGAGACTTTGGGACTGCTGAACGCCGCCTTCGGTACGGCGTTCTTTCCTGACGTTTCTGCCAAGCACGAGGCGCTGTTCTTCCGCTTTGGTGACGGCTGGAAGGCTCGATCAGTCGAGGGGAAGCACTTCGTCGCGAGTAAGGGATTCAAGCTGGCGTTCTGGAATCTTGAACGAGTGTTAGCGTCCAACACCGACGACGTATTCATCACGGAAGGGGAGATGGACGCATGCGCTCTGGTCGAGGCGGGAGTACCGCCCGATCAGGTTCTATCCGTGCCGAACGGTGCCAAGGAGCGGCCGTCAGACGCGCCGCAGGAGTTGCGCGGCTACGATTACGTCAAGGATGCGCTGAAGGCGGGTCTATCGCGAAAGAAGCGGTTTATCTGGTGCGGAGATATCGACGGGCCCGGTTTATCGCTGCGAGCGGATATGGCGAGGATCCTGGGCGCCGCCCGGTTTTGGACGGTCAATTGGCCCGATGGCTGCAAGGACGCGAACGAATATCTAAAATCAGATGGAGCCGAGGCGCTTCTTGAGCTTGTGACCGACGGCGCGTTGCCGACTGCTGTTCCTGGGCTGTATCGGCTCAGTGAACTACCAGAACCGCCGCCGCTGACGTTATGGCACCCAGGCTTTCACGAGTGGGAAAGCAAGGTTCGGTTGGCGCCGCGAACGCTTTCGGTTGTTACTGGTCATCCAGGCCACGGCAAGACCATGCTGTGGGGACAAATCTGGTACCAGATCGCCAAGGAATACAACATCAAGGTGGCGATTGCGTCCTTTGAAACACGGCCGAAACCACATCTGCGCAGACTGCTTCGCACCCTGCATATCGGGAAGCTGGAACGGGATATGTCGCCCGAGGACATGGCGAAGGCGGATGCCTGGATTAACGAGCATTACCTGTTCATCGTGCATCCCGACCAATCCCCGACGCTCGACTGGTTTTTGAACGTCTCAGAGGTGGCAGTCATCCGGCATGGCGTGAGGGCGATATCGGTTGACCCTTGGAATCGCCTTGAGGACCAGCGCGGCAAGGACGAGAGCAAGACGGAATATATCGGCCGGTGCCTCAAGACTATGCATGCGTTCGCCCACGACATGAACGTGCATACACAAATTCTGGCGCATCCAGCGAAGATGGAAGGAGCGCGTCGTGGCACAGCGCCGTCGCTTGAGGATATCAGCGACTCCAAGCATTGGGACAATATGGTGGATCAAGGCTTTGTGGTGCACCGCCCCGAGGTATTCGACGGCACAAACCGAAAGACTGAGGCGGTGCTGTATCATCGGAAGGCCCGGTTCGAGGAATTAGGGCATCCCTGCAAACTCAATCTGAATTTCGATATCGCGCGTGGTCGGTATGTCTCTACCGATTACGAAGCGGGATATTAGTCCGTGTCTATTGTCTGGCGTACCGAAACCATAAAATCCACACGAGGGGTAGTCCAGATCATGGTCGGAAGGCCGCGCAAGAAGGGCAAGCGAGAGCCGAACGGCAGGATAGCCAGAACCTACGTCAATCCGCGAAAGCAGGTGGCATCACAGCCTCATCGGATGTCCGTTCCTAAGAACTTCCGAGAGCGAGAAGAGGCTGAATCAGAGTTTGGGCGGCTGATGC
Source organism: uncultured Cellvibrionaceae bacterium (assembly GCA_964542655.1). GTDB lineage: Bacteria > Pseudomonadota > Gammaproteobacteria > Pseudomonadales > Cellvibrionaceae > Cellvibrio. Next base: position 33,606 of record CAZIWB010000061.1, on the reverse strand, counting down.
TCAATAGGCGCATCACGCCAGCTCAGTATGAGGCTGGGCGCCGGTACAGAGCATTGGTCAGCCGCTTCCGGGCGATCTATGGCTTGCCGTCACCAGATCCTCGCGCGCTGGACCTGATGCACACGATGGGAGGATATGGCGGCGAGACGCCGCAAGCCGTCGTTGATGTGGTCAGGAAGGAATACGACGCCGCGTTTTGCGCGAGTGGTACTGCTGGCAATGCAGCACAGCGCGCCGTGAATACTCACGCAGTGTTCGATAAGCCAGTTCCTGATACTTATGCACTGAATTTGTTGATAAGTGGGCTTAGAAAATTGGTCGGCCATTTCGGCATTGACCCTAACCTGCGGATCAGTGCATGTCGGAAATAGAAGCTGCCGAATTGTTCATGGCGGCATGTTATACTTTCTTAGCCCGGTGCGCACGACCTGATCCGCCAAGATGTGGATCGTGCCGCCGGGTTTTTCTATGGAGAACGCATGTTCGACCTGATGGAAGAGGCGGCCACATGGGCTGACCTTAAGGGCGTGGACTATTCCTTCTTCCGAGACGGCGGCGAATGGACCATGCAGTTGAGGTTCTCTGATGCGAATGGCCCTTACGTTGCATTTTTCCAGATGCCCGAGGCCTCCAAGGATATCGGAAAGAAGCTGAACAAGTGCTGTGTGGATGCACACAAGGCTCGGCACTCTCGTCCGAGGCTCATCACAGCCAAGGCGGCCTAGCGAGATACAAAACAAAGTCTGCCACGCCTTATGGCGCACCCAGGCGGGCTACTTACAGCCGATCAGAGCAATCTGGTCGGCTTTTTCTATGGGCAGCGCGCCGCCTGGCCTTCGGGTTGACCCGCTCATCGGAACCCGACTGGGAAAATCCCAGATAGCTACCGAGAAGTAGCGAAAGGCCGAAGTTACAGAAGTTTAGGTGTTTTCAAAATGGCAGGAGTTAAGGGCCGCTCAGGCACGAACAAAGGGAAAGACAAACCCTTTGCGGAAGCGCTGCGCATGGAGATAGCGGCGGCTGGCGACAACCATAAACGCCTGAGGCGCATTGCGAACGCTCTGCTCGAGAAGGCTGAGACGGGTGACATTCAGGCGATTGCGCAGGTTGCTGACCGTTTGGACGGCAGGCCAGCGCAGGAAGCTACGGTGACGATTGACGACAAGCGCGATGCAACGGATTGGACCAGAGAAGAGCTGGTCAGCTTCATCCGTGACGCCGCTGATGGCCGCTCAGGAGCTTCTGAGGCGGAAGGACGCGACAGAGAACCTGATAGCGTTCACTGAGTATACGTTTCCCCGCTATCGCACGGCTGAGCATCACAGGACGATTGCTAGCCAACTGGAGCGGATTGAGCGGGGCGAGATAGATCGCTTGATGCTGCTGGTGCCGCCCCGGCACGGCAAGTCGGAGTTGGCGTCGAAGCGGTTTCCCGCGTGGTATCTCGGCAGACAGGCTCACAAGCAGTTCTTGAGTGTGTCGGCTACGGCTGATTTGGCGGCTGACTTTGGCCGCGAGGTTCGCAACATCATCGGTAGCGCCGAATATCGCGCTGCGTTTGATACGGCTCTGGCGGAGGATAGCCAGGCCAAGGGCAAGTGGCACACGTCGGACGGCGGGGTTTATTACTCGCTCGGCATCGGCGGCTCCGTTCTAGGCCGCGGCGGTGACGTGATCCTAATCGATGACCCGTTCGGGTCGATGCAGGACGCGCAGAGCGAGCTCGAGCGCAAGAAGGTCTGGGATTGGTACACGGGCACGGCGTACAACCGCCTGATGCCTGGTGGCGCCATTGTCGTCATCAATCACCGGATGCACGAGGATGATCTGTGCGGTCGGTTGCTGGCTCAACAGGCGGCGGGCGGTGACAAGTGGGAGGTCGTTGAGCTCCCGGCGCTGAATGGCGAAGGCGAGGCGCTTTGGCCCGAGGCCTACCCGGTCAAGACGCTCGAGCGTATCAGGCGCAATTCACAGGCGAGGTACTGGTCAGCGCTTTACCAGCAGCGGCCAGCGCCGGAAGAGGGTGATTACTTCAAGGCCGAATGGCTGCGGCCAGTCGATAAGCTCCCATCGCGTGAAACTCTCAGGATTTACGGCGGGAGTGACTATGCGGTCACTAGCGGCGGCGGCGATTACACGGTTCACGCGGTTGTTGGCGTGGATGCTGATGATCGCATGTATTTGCTCGATCTGTGGCGCCGACAGGAAGCGTCGGACAAGTGGGTCGATGCGTTCTGCCAACTCGTAAAGACGTGGAAGCCGATAGGCTGGGCTGAAGAGCAGGGGCAAATCAGGGCAGGTGTCGGCCCGTTCCTCGACAAGCGCCAACGTGAGACCAAAGCGTTCGTCTTTCGTGAGCAGTTTCCGACGCGCGGCGATAAATCGGTACGCGCACAGTCAATTCGCGGTCGGATGGCCAGCAGCGGGCTTTATGTCCCGGAATACGCACCTTGGTTTCCGGATTTACGGAGCGAGTTGTTGAGCTTCCCGGCCGGGAAACATGACGACCAGGTGGATGCACTCGGCCTCGTTGGCCAGCTCCTTGACAAAATGCTGACCGGCCCACGTCCGAAAAAACCAGAACGCAGCTCAGACCTGAGTGGCTATCGCGACATGTACCGCGATAGCGATGATAATGACTGGATGGCCTATTGATGCAGCAGGATTACAGCGTCGGCACGCCCACCAGTGCGGTAAACGCTGGCTCGGCGTCGGCGGTAGCCAGCTCGGATTATTGGGGCCTGGATAAGCTCAAACGCGCCTATCAGGATTACACAGGGAATAAGCGCGCCGAGATTGACGAGGCGAAGAGCGCGCGCCGGTATTATCACGGTGCGCAGTGGACAGCCGAGCAGATCAAGGTCTTAAAGAAGCGCAAGCAGCCGATTGCGACCCTTAACCGTGTTGGCCGCAAGATTGATGCTGTTGTTGGGCTTCTTGAGCGACTGCGCCAAGACCCCAAGGCATTCCCGCGTACGCCCCAGCACGAAGAGGGCGCAGACCTTGCCACGGCAGTTATCCGCTATGTGCTGGATGAGCAGGAGTGGCGGCCCAAATCTGCGGAGATCGCGCGCGATGGCGCTATTGAGGGCGTCGGCGGTCTAGAGATCAATCTGTCCGAAGGGGACACTGGCGACAAGGAGATCGAATTCGATATTGTCGAGCCGGATTCGTTCTTCTACGACCCGCGTTCATATCGCACAGACTTTACGGACGCGCGCTATATGGGCATCGCCAAGTGGGTCGATGTCGAGATGGCGAAGGAGATGTTCCCGGACAAAGAGGCGGATATCGACGCCTCGCTGGAGACGGGCACCGAGTTCACAACCAACCCGGATCGCGAGAATAAGTGGTACGACACCACCAACAAGCACGTTCGGCTAGTCGATTGCTGGTACAAGCACAAGGGCAAGTGGCGCTATTCGATCTTCACCGGCTCAACGGTGCTGATGGAGGGTGAGTCCTATCTGGTCGACCAGAAGGGCCGCACCGAATGCAAATACCTCATGTATTCGTGCAATGTGGATCATGACGGTGACCGCTACGGTTTCGTGCGAAATCTGAAATCCTCGCAGGACAGCATCAACTTCAAGGAATCGAAGCTCAACCACATTCTGGCATCGCGCCGACTGATCTTAACGAATGGCGCTGTAGACGATGTTGAGACGGTACGCCGCGAATGGGCGCGCCCTGATGGCGTCGTGGTCGTTAATCCGGGCGGAGAGGTTAAGCCGGACGATCAGAGCTTTGACTTTGCCGGTTGGTCGAACCTACTGCAGGAAGCCAAGAACGAGATCGAGAATTTCGGCCCTAACCCCGCCATTATGGGGCAGGGCGTTGAGAAGCAATCAGGCCGCGCAATCTCCTTGCTTCAGCAGGCCGGCATTGCCGAGCTTGGACCTTACATTCTCGCCTATAAGGGCTGGAAGATCCGCGTCTACCGCGCCATCTGGAACGCGATTCAGCAGCACTGGACCGCCGAGCGTTGGATCCGCGTGACCGATGACGAGAACCTCGCGCGCTTCATCCAGTTGAACGGGCTTGGCACTGATCCGGTGACCGGCTTGCCGACGATTGTCAACGCTGTTGGCTCGCTCGACGTGGATATCATCATGGATGAAGGGCCAGACTCCATCAATATGATGGCAGACACCTATGACGCGCTGCTGGCATTGGCGCAGTCCGGCGCTCAGGTTCCGCCTGCCGTGATTATCGAGATGTCTCCTGCGCTAGACGGGCGGACCAAGAAGCGCCTGCTGGAGATGATCGAGAAATCGCAACAGCCGGGACCGGCGCAACAGCTACAGATCGCTGACGTACAGTCGAAGATCAAAAAGACGGAATCCGAGGCCGTCCTGAACATGGCTCGCGCGCAACAAGCCGGCTTGCCGCAGGGGCAAGGCGCGCCGCAGTACGAATTGCCGCCTGAGCTGCAAGAGGCTGATGCTCTTTCGCGGATCAACGAGACCAATGCAAGCGCGGAGCAGAAACGCGCTCAGGCTCGCCATGTCGAGCAGGAAGCGGCTTTGGCACCGTTCAAAATGATACAGGACGCGGCGAACAAGCGCGCGGACCGGGATGCAAAGGCGGCACAGGACGTTAGTCGGCAGCCTGCATGAGAGATCGTTGTGCGCTGACGATATAGCGCAAGCTTCTGGCGGCTAATGCCAGACACGCCAACGCCCGGCGATATTGGGTGATCGACGTATCAGCACGACACGCGAAAGGACGTTAGGCTTATGGCCGATGACGACAAGGATATGTTTGCCTCTGCAATGTCCGATGACCCGGTAGATCTGCCGGATGCATTGGAGCCACCGCAGGAAGCTCCGGCAGAACCGGACGCAGGCGGTGTAACCCGCGACGATAAGGGCCGGTTTGTTGCCAAACAGCAGGACGACCCTGCTGACGCGACGGGACAGCCCGATCAGCCCGAAACCCAAACGCAAGAGCCAGCCCGCGAGAAAGATCACGGCATCCCGCCGTGGCGCCTTCGCGAGGAAGCCGAAGCGCGTCGGGCGGCGGAGCAGCGCGCGGCGCAACATGAGCGAGAGCTGGCAGAAGTACGCCAAGCACTGGCTCAGATGCAAAAGCAGAGCGAGCCACAGCAGCCGGCTCCCGATATTTTCGAGGATCCGAATGCCTTTGTCGATCATGGTGTCCGCAGTGCGATAGACCCCATCAAGAGCGAGATCAGCCAACTCCGCGAGTTCTACTCGCAGCGTGAGGCAATCCGCGAACATGGGGCTGAGAAGGTCAAGGCTGCATATGACGCGATTGGTAACGGGCTTCGCTCACGCGACCCGGAAGCCACCGCTGTCTATCAGCGCGCGATGCAATCGATGGATCCCTACGGGGATATCCTGAAATGGCATCAGAAGCAGGCTCTTTTCAGTCAAATCGGTACGGACCCCAACGCCTGGTTCGAGAAGCAGATGGAAGAGCGGATGAAAGACGCCGCATTCCAAACCAAGCTTTTCGAGCGGCTGCGCGGCCAAGCTCAGCAACGTCCTTCGGCAACCCAACTCCCGCCTTCCTTGAATAGGGCCACGTCGGCGTCCGCTCCGCTGGATGATGACGACGATGGTTCCGAGGCGGGTCTTTTGAAATCCGCTTTGCGCCGATAGACGACCGACATTCCAACGAATGAACAGCCCGCCCAATGAGGCGGGATTTTTGTTGGGCGGTCGCGGCGCGACGAAAGGACCATTCCGATGGCCATGACGACCCCGCAGACCAATAACAAACTCCTTCAGTACCGCAAGGAACTGATCAAGGAGTATATCCGCGAGAATATGTACTCGCCTTACATGGGCGACGGCATCACCTCGATCATCCGCACCATCTACGACAACAAGAAGGGCGGCGAGCAGGTCAACATCCCGATTGTGACCTCACTCAAGGGCACCGCGAAGTCGACCGGCACACTGACCGGGCAGGAAGAGGCGATCAACAACTACGGCATGCGAGCCTGGGTTGATTGGGCGCGTCATGCGGTTGCCACGACCGATGCGGACGAGCAGAAGGACTCGGCCGATATCTTCGGTGAGGCCAAGCCCATGCTCTCGGATTGGGGTAAGGAGCTCCAGCGTGACGAGATCACGCAGGCGTTCATGTCGCTTCCGTCCGAATCCTCGCCGTCCGGCCTTGGCTCCAGCAACGGTCAGCGCGTCAACGGCATTATCTACGCCGATGCGACGACTTCGCAGTTGAATGCATGGGCCGTCGATAACTCTGATCGCGTTCTCTACGGTAACGCTGTCGGCAATTACTCTGGCGTTCACGCCACTGACCTTGCGAAGGTTGATGCCACTGACGACAAGTTCAAGCGTGCATCGGTATCGCTTCTCAAGCGAGTAGCGAAGCTGGCGAACCCGCGTATCCGTCCCTACAAGACCAAGGACGGCTATGACTATTTCGTTGCCTTCGCGCCGACGACCTGCTTCCGCGATCTGAAGGCCGATCTGGACACGATCCACCAGAACGCCCTTCCGCGTTCCAAGGATAACCTGATCTTTCAGTCGGGCGACCTTGTTTACGACGGCGTCATCATCCGCGAAGTCCCCGAGATCGACGGTTTCGTTGATGATGTCTGGGACAGCAGCATCGATGGCAATCTGAAAACGGGCGGGAACAGCGGCGGCCGTGTTGCTCCGGTGTTCCTCTGCGGCCAGTCGGCCGTAGCCATGCCGTGGGCGCGCATGCCGACCCCGACCTTCCGCGATGAAACTGACTATCAGTTCATCAAGGGCGCGGGCGTCAAGATGTGCTACGGCGTCGCGAAAGTGTTCCAGAAGGATAGCAACAGTGACCTTGTTCAGTGGGGCATTGTGAACGGCTTCTTCAGCGCGCCGGCTGACGCGTAACAAGAACCTGCGGGAGGGCTTCGGCTCTCCCGCTTTTCATTCAGGAACACACACACATGACGCGACTACTTCCCGGCCGCACGCGGCCTGAACTCGCCGGTATTGGCTCGGTCGCCAAGCCGACGAAGGGCTATATCGATTGCACCGCTGTTATCGACAACAACGCAATCCGCCTCGACTTCGTGCTGAGCAAGGCACGAGTGCCGGTGACGGATGCGACGACCAGCGGTTCCTATGGTTCGCTGAAACTATTCACCTTTGCTGAGGGCGCTGTCTCGTTCCTCGGCTCTCGTCAAAATTACACCGCGTATAGTTCAGACGGTACTGGCGTTCCTAACGACACGGCATTCAAGATCGGCGTCGGATCCGTGGCAATCGCTGTTGCTGCGGATGGGGCGCTGACCGGCACGAGCGTCGATGTTGGCTCGGCTATCAGCCAAACCTTGTCTAGCGGCACCACGACTGGAACCGCAGTCACTGGCGGGAGCACCGCCACTGATGGCACCAGCACGCCGTCAAGCCTCAACCTGAACTTCTCCGGGACGGCGGCGACCGTCGACGGCAACGGATGGCTTGAAGTGACCGGCACTATCTCGGTCAGCATCGTTCCGCTGGGCGACGATTGACAACAGGGGCGGCGGGGAAACTCGCCGCTCTTTCTCTTTGAGGGTTGACGATGACCACCAAGACGCTGACCGATCTGGAGACCGAGGCATTCGGCATCCTGACCGGGCTCGACCCATCGCAGCAGCCTGCCTCCGAGGATCTGGAGACAATCGGCAAGTACGTCGATCCGTTGCTGGAGCAGCTCTCGGCTGACGGAATCATCGCCATCACCGACAAGAACTCGATCTCGCAGGCTGTGTTTCTGCCGCTTACGCGGTTGCTGGCGAACGTGGCTGGCCCGCGCTTCGGCTCTCCGATGAATGCAGATGCAAAGAAAGCGGACGAGGCGGCCTTGCGTCGCATCGCGGCGTCTCGACCGACGTATGAAACCCTCCGGGCAGAATATTTCTAATGGCTGACCAGCTGTCATTATCCCAACTTGGGTCGGTTATGCCGGAACCTGTAGAGGCACAGTCACTCGCAAATCTTGGTCGCTATGGTCCGCGAACTTTGCCATCGAATTACAATACAAAGCTTCCTCCGCTGGAGGAAATGCAGTTCCGGCAATGGCTGTCAGAAAATCATGTGCCATTCAATGCGGACGCAGCACTGACTGACTATGACATGCGGGGCTTTTACCAAGCGTCCCGCCAAGGACAGCCTGGCGTCTCAACGCAAGTCAATCCAAACGACAATCTTCTCCATTATCCGGATCGGTTTAAGACCCCGATACATCGGTCGTTTTCCAACGAGAGCCAATGGGCCGGCGCGTCTGCACCTCAATGGATTAATGACAGCCAACTTGCGTCGCCTAACGGGCGCATCGTTTTCGATGAGCGGCGCTGATGGTCGCAATCACTTTCCCGGTTTCCTCTTTCCCTGGTGAGCGGCCAGCGGAAGGGGCGGGGCGCCTGATTAACTGCCGGGCCGAACCAATCGGTGAGGGTGGACGCGCAACGGCTGTCAGGCATCGCGTTCCGGGATTACGCGTGTTCGGCACGTCATCTGAAACGATATTCAGGGGTGCGTTGCTGGTCGGCGCGCAGCTCTATGCGGCCTACGGCGGGAAAGTCGTCAAATACACGGTTGGCGGCGGCGCGGCGGCGGCGGTTGACGATCTGGACGGCGCAGACCGTGTGTTCTGGGCGCGGAATAACCGTCGGCCTATCGCGGATGTGGTTCTGGTGTGTGGGGCGGGCGCCTTTACGCTGGCAAGCGATGTCATTGCCGATCTTGGTGATGCTGATCTGCCATCGGCCACGGATGTTTGCTTTTTGGATGGATTCTTTTTCTTCGGCATCGCGGATGGCCGATGCTTTGCGTCAGGCCTGAACGCAACCACGATCAATTCGAACGATTTTGCGACAGCGGAAGCTAAGGCCGACACGCTCTACAGGGTCATTCCGTGGAACGGCCAACTCTTGATCTTCAGTGCGGGGTCCATCGAGGTATGGTCGAACACGGCCAACGCGACCGGATTTCCGTTCTCACGGGCGGCGGTCATTCAGCGCGGCCTTGTCGGCAAGCTGGCGATAGCTGGGCACGAGGATGGTTTTGCGAAGGGGCTGCTATTCGTCGGGGATGATAATGCAGTCCATCAACTCAGCGGCTATACGCCACAAAAAGTATCGCCGCCTGATCTGGACCGACTGATTGAGGCTGTTGCGGATAAGACCACGCTTGAAGCCTGTGTCTATATCAGCGGCGGTCACCCGATCTGGGCGCTCTCTTGCGCCGATTGGACTTGGGAATTCGATTTAAACACTGGAAAATGGAACGAGCGGCGCAGTTACCTCGCAAAGCGGTGGCGCGGGACGCAGTCCGTCAATGCCTTCGGCAAGTGGCTGTGTGGCGATACCGACAGCGGAAACCTGCTTGAGATAACGCGCGAGGTCCACACCGAGGATGGCAAGCCGCTGGTGGCGGAAGCCTGGAGCCAGCCGGTTCAGAAATTCCCGAACCGCGTCAGATGTGCCCGTGCTGATTTTGATTTCTCAACAGGCGTCGGACTGGTCGGCGGCATCGACCCCAACGAGACCGATCCGACCGTTGAAATATCGCACAGCGATGACGGCGGGTATTCGTTCTGCAATCCACGCGTTCGCAAGCTAGGGCGTCAGGGCAGGCCGCTGGCGCGCGTCACCGTGTTCAACAACGGACTTTCTGGTGCTCAGGGCCGCATCTGGAAGGTCGCGATGTCAGACCCGCGCCACTTCGGTCTGATGTCCGGGGATATGTCAGCCGACCTGAGGGTTGGGTGATGGCAACCGCGACACCTGAAGTGCCGCCGCTTCCCGACCCGCGCGTACCAATCGTCAATCCGCAGACAGGTCTGATCGATCCGCGCTGGCACGCTTGGATGCAGCTTTTGGAAAAGATTGTACGCGGCTTGCGCACGGAGATACCATAATGGGTTTGTTTGACTTGTTTACCGGTGATCCTGCGAAGGAAGCCGCTGAACAGAACCGTGCAAATCTTACGGCGCTCAAGACTGAGGGGCTTGGATATCTAGACGCTGGTAAGACCGGCGCACTCGGTTCTCTTGATAGGGCGGTTGGTGCCTATGGGCCGGTCTCTGCTTTGGGCCAGAAATATTCCGGCGCGGGCGATATGTATATGTCCGCACTTGGTCTCAACGGCCAAGCGGGGAAGGACGCTGCACTATCCGCGTTTCAGGGCAGCAATCCAGGCTTTCAGTTCCAGCTCGACACGGGGCTTGATGCGCTTGATCGGCGCGCCGCGTCTCGCGGGATGCTCGGCAGTGGCAACACCAACCTCGACACCCTCGGTTACGCAACTGGCCTTGCCAACCAGAGCTACCAGAACTGGCTATCGGGTCTGAGCGGGCTAACCACACTTGGCGCAAACCAGACGAATGTCGGCGCGGCAGGACAGGCGGCCGGCTATGGCGCGATGGCGCCGGTTTACTCGAACGACGCCGCCCAGCGCGTGAACCTCGCAAGCGGCGTGACGAACGGCATTAACTCGCAAAACACGCAAAGTGCAAATGCCGAAATGGCTGCATCAGGGAACATATTCAATGGCTTGATGAGCCTTGGCTCGTTGGCGATGGCGATTCCGACCGGAGGTACGAGCATGCTCGGCGGGCTCGGCTCGCTCGGCGGTGTCAGTAGCGCGCTCGGAGGCATCTACTAATGGCCGAACTCACTGTCCCGCGCATCGACTTCACGCCGCTGGCAAACTTGCCGAAGATTTACGAAGAAAATGCGAAAAAGCGCACGCTCGCGGATATCGGTCGCGGTCTTGCCGATGGCAGCCTCGATTACAATTCAGCTGGTGCGAAGCTGGCGGGCCTAGGCGATCTGAACAGCGGCTTGTCTCTGATCAAACTAGGTCAGGAACAGAAGGCTGGTCAGGAGTTCATGCAGAAGATCCCGTCGCTGTACGGCGGCGGGCAGTCTCAGTCTGTCTCCAATCCGATGGGCAATTCCGCCAACGCCATCGCCTCTATCGAGAGCGGCGGTCGCTACGACGCACAAGGGCCTGTTACGAAAACGGGCGACCGCGCTCTTGGCAAATATCAGGTCATGGGCACCAACGTCGGGCCGTGGACTAAGGAAGTCCTCGGACGCGAGATGACGCCGCAGGAATTTCTTGCGAGCCCCGAGGCTCAGGACAAGGTCTTTCAGGCCAAATTTGGCCAGTACACGCAGAAATATGGTCCTAACGGCGCGGCTCGTGCGTGGTTTGCCGGCGAAGGTGGAATGAATGATCCGAACCGCCGCGATCAACTTGGCACGTCGGTTGCAGACTACGGCAATCGTTTTGATCGCGCTATGGGCTTTGCTCCGACGCAGGTCGCGAGCAACGATCCGAGCGTCGGCGTCCCGCAGCCACAGCAGCCAGCACAGCCTCAGCAAGTAGCGCAGCCGCAAAGTGACGGGCTGACGATCTCACCGCGCATTCAGACATTGTTGCAGGCCGTTGCTAACCCGCGCCTTCCGTCTGCACAAAAGGACGTTGCGAAGATCCTGCTCCAGCGGGAATTGGATAACTCAAAGCTGCCGGATCCTGTGCGTCAGTATCTCTTTGCGAAGGGACAAGGTTATCAAGGTTCGTTCGTCGACTACCAGACAGAAATAAAGAAGGCCGGCGCAGCGGCTATCACCAACGATATGCGCGGCGAGAATGCCGAGGCTAAGGCAATTGGGGAAGCGGCGGGGAAGCGTGCTGGTGATATGTTCTCTGCGGCGTCGCTCGCTTCAAAAGGACTAATGAATCTGTCGCGGACGGAAAGCCTTTTGAAGCAGGTTGATCAAGGCAAGATCCAACCAACCCGGATGTCTATTTCAGCGTGGGCTAAGTCCTTTGGACTTAGTGACGATGCGGCGGAGAAGATTGGCCTCGACCCGAAGGGCGTGGGTTCGGCTCAGGCGCTGCAATCGCTAATCGCAGAATCGGTTGTCGGCAAGATCGGGCAGGGCGGCTTTCCGGCGAATAACTTCTCGGATGCTGACCGCGAGTTCATCCTTGGTATTTTCCCGAGCCTTGCAAATGATCCGCGCGCCAACAAGATTCTTGTTGAGACCGCCCGGCGCGTTTACCAGCAAGATATCGCGAAAGCCAAAGCCTATCAGGCATTCAAACGCGACGCCGATAACAAAGGTAAGGGTTTTGCCGATTTCGAGACCGAATGGTCAGACAAGATTGCGAGTCAAGATCGTTTTGGAGACCTGCGCCGTCAGGCTGAAGAACTCGTCGGTTCGCCACGTGATGTAAACGGAGCTCCGGCAGCCACGCCGGCACAGTCGACCACGCCTCCTATGGAGGGCGCACGGCAGGCTCCTGATGGCAAGTTCTATATCCAGCGCGACGGAAAATGGTTCAGGGTTGATCAGTAATGGCAACATTGACGCCTGTTGACTTTGATCCGTTTGCGGCAGCGCCGGCACAATCCGCGCCGCAGGGCGTTGGATCGGACGGCGTGTTGCGCCTGACCGTGACGCCACGCGGTCCACAGCCGAAGCTAACACCGGTCGACTACGACCCGTTCGCGCCGAAGATGGGCGTTGCCGAGGATGTGGGTTGGTCTGCGTTGTCGGGTGTGGGGAAGGGCGTTGCGGGGCTGGCGGGGCTGCCGGATACAGGCCAAGACTGGATGGATGCGCTTGCGCGCCAATCCGTCGGTCGCTTGGTCAATGCCTTCAACAGCGGCGGTCAGGACTGGAGTGCTGATCAATCACCACGTCCGCAATCGGCGGCAGACGCTCTCTCATTCCCGAGCGCAGCAGGTACACAGCGCGCGATCGAGACCGTAACCGGCGAGTTTCACAAGCCGCAGACCACAGCCGGAAAGTTCGCACAGACCATCGGAGAGTTTGCGCCCGGCGCAGCGGCGATCCCGGCGCGTGCCGCGCAGATCTTACCCAACATTGCCCGCTTTGGCGTCGTCCCCGGCGTCACATCGGAGGCGGCAGGGCAGGCGACGGAAGGCACAGCGCTAGAGCCTTACGCCCGTATCGCTGGCGGGCTTGTTGGTGCTGGCGCCGCGTCGCTCGCATCCCGCCCCGGTAGGACCGCCCAGATCATCCGTGATCAGATGCCGGAAGGCGTCACGCCGCAGATGGTCGAGAGCGCACAGGGCTTGATTGTCGATGCCGCGCAACAGGGGATTGCCCTGTCTTGGCCGGAGGCGCTGAGCCAGGTTGCGGGCCGCCCCGTGTTGACGAATACCATGCGTCATCTGGAGGCGTCGCCGCAGACCGAAGCGCAAATGAGCCAGTTCTTCGGCCGTCGTCCGCAAGAAGTAGATGCTGCTGCTGGTCGAGCATTCGACAGTGTTACGCCCGCCGCTCCTAATCCCTCCGCTATTGGCCCGGTGATTGGTGAGAATGCCGAGGGCGCCATTAGCAATGTGCGCGGCATCATTAACAAGGCGTCTGAGCCATTCTACGATAGCGCGTCTACCGTTCTTCTCAATCCTCAGGAGATGGCGCGGGTTCGCGCGCTGCCGGGATTCGAGGAAGCGCGCAAGGCTGTTCGGTCTGATCCGCAGCTCAATCGAAACGTCGAGCAACTTCCCGACAACAGCGTCGGGTTTCTGAACGAGGTCAAGAAGTATCTCGATACGGCGGCCGAGAACGCCTCGGCTCCGGTCAACGCGCAGCGAAACATGCAACGCTCGGCAGGGTATGGGAGCGACGCAACTGCTGTTCGGACGGCAGCGGAAACCGCATCGCCCGATTACGCGGCTGCTCTGACGATCCAGAGGGAAGGGCGCGAGAAATTCCTTGAACCGCTACTGCAAGGCCCACTCGGTAAACTTGCGAACAAGGACCAGACGACGCAGCAGGCGATCAACGCACTGTTTCCAAAGAACCCAATCCCCAATAGCGCATCTGAGATCGACACGGCTGTTCGCGCGCTGGCGGTGCGCCACCCGAGCGCGGCTCGGCAGCTTGTGCGCGCCCACATGGAAAGCGTCTTTAACCAAGCCTCGCGCGAGTTGGTTAGTGGCGCCAACGCTGCCGGGGGTGCAAAATTCCGGTCGGCACTTGTCGGCAATCCACAGCAGGCGGCAAACCTTGAGGCGGCAGTTCGTGCTTTTCCGAATGGCGATCAGGTATGGCCCGGCATACAGCGATTTCTGGATGTTCTGGAAGCAACCGGGACAAGACAGAGCGTCGGTTCGCGCACGGCCTACAATGCTATATTTTCTGAGAACTTGTCGAAAAGCGGGATGATAGGCGAGGGCAGTAAGGCGCTGGCGAATCCGCTGCAAGGCGCGAAGTTTCTTGCTGATAAATTCGAGAACTGGAAGCTGGGCAGAAACCTAGATGAGCTTGCGCGGGTCTTCACCGACCCGAAGGCCGCTAATCTCTTTCGGGCGATTTCCCAGCGGCCAGTCGGCAACCGGGCGGCCCAACAGATCGCCGTCAGGATCGGGCTGCTTACCAATGCGGCCTATCAGCATTGATAGTCGCATGCAGATGCCGGCGAACAGGGCGGTGAGGCAAAACGAGAAGAACACGACGGCACCTAGCCTGTCGTTAAATTCACCCGTGCTGATGGAAAGCCAGATCAGCCCGCAGAAAACAGCGGCTTGGGTCAAGTACCAGAATATCTGACGCATCATCGGACCCATATTACCCGATTTTTTGACCGTCTAACAGCCCCGCCCCGTGCGGGGCTTTTTCGTTAAGGAAAGCAAGAAATGGCCGGTTTCTGGCACCTATCGCACCATCAGATGCGTGACCCGAACGGGCGTGTCTTGGCGGGCGCAAAGGCCTATTTCTACGCAGCGGACACACTGCTGCCGTTAACGGTGTATCAGGACTACGGACTAGGTTCGCCACACCCGAACCCCGTTGAGGCGAATGCCTTCGGCATTTTCCCGCCCGTCTTTTTGAATGAGACTGACGGCTTCTACCGTCAGCGCATCGCCACAACGGGGGGCGTTCTCATCCCCGGCACCGACGTGGGGACGCTTCCGATCATCGGCCCATCAGGCGGGGGTGGCGGTTCTGAAGTCCCAGTTGATCCTAATTCGCTGCTCAAGACGGGCGACACAAAATGGCTGGATATCACCGGAAGCCTACCTGGTTGGGTCCGCGATAACGGTCGAACGATCGGCAGTGCCGTATCGGGCGCGTCGGAGCGGGCCAATGCGGATTGTGAAGCTCTCTATGCGTGGCTCTGGCAGAATTTTTCGAACACCATTTGTCCGGTAACCGGAGGTCGCGGCATAAACGCTGCGGCGGATTGGTCAGCCGGTAAGCCCATAGCGACGAGGGACCGCCGTGGCCGTGGGTCTTTCGGCCTTGACGATATGGGTAACTCTGCTGCTGGCATCATCGCGACCGGGACTACTGCTGGCGCGAGCGGCGGCGCCGCAACTCATACTCTGACAGAGAGCGAACTACCGGAGGTAACCCCAAAGGGGACCATCGCCGTAGCCGTGCAGAATGGCTCGAACGTGTGGCGGTATTTCGGGCCTGGGGCCACTGCAGTTTCGACAACCGCTGGCGGCGAGAGCGCTATTAATGCGGCTGCCAGCAACGTTTCCAGTCTGTCCGCGACTGCAACTTTTACCGGGACCAAGTTCGGCGGCGGTCAGCCTCACGACATCATGCCTCCCTACGATCTCGGCACCTGGTACCGGAAGCTATAGGTCTCAGCACAATGTATATCGGAACGTTGCCCCCGGCCTCAAACCGGGCAGGGCTGGTTATTGTCCGCGAGGTCGTTGACGACGACACGGACGCGCCAATCGACCTCAGCCAGTGCGCGATCACGGTTGAGGTCAGGAACCAACGCAACAGCCGCGTTGAACTCTCAGCGACGACCGACAATAGCAAAGTCGCCGTGACCGACACGGGGGTTTTCCAGGCCTCCTTCACTGCCTCTGAAATGCGAAATCTTTGCGCTGGCACTTACGACATCGGCTGCACGGTCAAGAACGGCTCCGAGGAGCCTTATCAATTTTTCATCGGATCGATTCCGGTGCTTGATGGGATTGTCTCATGAGCAACTTGAAACTGCGCGTCCCTGTTCCGTTTCCCGCGTTGGTGAATGGAGAGGGTGGAATTGTCGTCGTTAAGGAGAATGGGAACTGGACGGTCAAGCCTGATTTCTCCCAACTTGCAGCCCTGACATCAATCAGTAGCCCCGCGCAAAAGCAGGTTTGGATTTATGACGCCATCTCGGGGATTTATAATGTTGTATCGCTTGATGTTCTAGGAGACACGCTCGACGGCCTGCCATCCACGTCCGATCTGGATATGGACGGCCACTCCATCCTCAACATCGTCTCTGCCGAGTTTAACGGGTCATCGTCAGGCTCTACGACTGTTCAGGCCAGCGCCACCGCCTCCGGTACGCTCACTCTGCCGGCGGCGACAGATACGCTTGTTGGCAAATCGACAACGGACACACTGACGAATAAGAGCATCGACGCCAGCAATAACACCGTCAGCAACCTGACCACGGCCATGTTCGCCGCGAACGTGGTAGATACGGACGGCACGCTTGCGGCCAACAGCGACACGCGCATCCCATCGCAGAAGGCCATCAAGACTTACGCGGACCAGCTCATCGCCGCGAATGACGCGATGGTTTTCAAAGGTGTTATTGATTGCTCCGCCAACCCAAATTATCCGGCCGCAGATCGTGGCCATACCTACAAGGTCAGCGTAGCTGGGAAGATCGGCGGTGCATCTGGCGTCAATGTCGAGGTTGGCGACATTCTGATTTGCTTGACCGATGGCACGTCGGCGGGCAACCAGGCGACAGTAGGTACAAGCTGGACAATCAGCCAGGCCAACATTGACGGCGCCGTAGTCGGCCCTGCCTCCGCAACCAGCGGGAACGTTGCGACATTCAGCGGCACGACCGGGAAGCTCATTCAGGACGGTGGCAAGGCTCTTCCTTCGGGATCGATTGTAGGCACGACCGACACGCAAACGCTCACCAGTAAGACGATTGATACCGCTAGCAATACGTTGAAATTGAATGGCGCTGCATTCGGCAACGCTTCACAAGCCACGGCGGCGCTTAATGCGTTTACAGGCGATGCCGGGTCTGGCGGGGTAAAGGGTCTTGTGCCCACACCGGTCGCTGGGGATGCGTCCAAATTTCTACGCGGCGATGGCAGTTTTGTCACGATCCCGGGCGGCGGCGATATGCTGTCATCCACCTACGATCCAGGGGGCGTCGGCGCCGATATCTTCGCGTGGGCGTCGCCTAAAACGCGATCCGTCAATGCACAGACCGGAACGAGCTACACATTCGTCATCGGTGACGCTGGCAAGCTTTGTACATTCACCAACGCCGCAGCTGTTACCGTGACTGTCCCCCCAAACTCGTCGGTAGCATTCCCTGTCAACACGCAGATTGATTTGGGGCAGTTAGGCGCGGGCAAGGTCACCAATGCGCAGGGCAGTGGCGTGACGATTAACTCGCTCAACGGTAATAAGGCTTTGGCAGGCCAGTATGCAGGCGCAACGCTCATCAAAACCGGTACCGATACTTGGTGGCTTGTTGGGAGCCTGATCGCATGAGCCGCTTCGGTCTCGGCTTTATTGCGAGCGCAGCGCCGCCATCTATTGAGTTCCTGTCCAACACGAGTAGTGCAACAGACAGCGCAAGCTATAGCTTTGCAAGCGTGCCATTCGGTGTGGCGGACTCGACGCGATACATCGTGGTTGGCCTCGCCTACAGAACCGCGAATTCAGGCCTAAACTTCTCAACCGTTACAATAGGAGGGGTTTCGGCTCCTCAAATCGTCAATCAGTCACACGGTGACGGGTTTGGTCGGACAGCGTTCTTTGGCGCATTAGTGCCATCGGGAACGTCTGGAACGGTTGCGTTCACCCTGAACGGTGCCGCAGTGCGCGCAGCCATGGTCGTCTACAGTTTTAAGAACCTAACCAGTACGATGGCAACAAATACTGCGGCCGGTACACCGCCGCTCGCGATTGACGTGAGCGCGGGCGGTTTTGCCATTGGCATGGGCTACTATGCTGCTGGCACAGGAACATCGACTTGGACCGGGCTCTCCAAAGATGCTGATGCCTCGGTTGAGGGTGCAGAATACACTTCTGCCAGCGCTACATTTGTATCCGCTGTGACGGGGCAATCTGTTGGCCTGACGGTTGCCGGCAACAGTCCAGGCGCGACAGTCGCGATCGCAAGCTTCCGATAGTTTTCAAGGACAATCTGACATGGCTTACCGCCTCGCTCGGGCGCTCGACGCATTGCGCGCGCAGGTCAATGATAAATGGCCGAACCGCAGAAAGGCGAGCGACGGCTGGATCGGAAACGCGGAACATGCCTCGCGGTCGTCTGATCACAACCCGTGGGTCAAGGACGGCTCTGTCGGCATCGTCACTGCCATCGATATTACTCACGACCCTCAGAGCGGCTGTGACTCCTACGCACTGGCAGAATCGCTGCTCAAGAGCCGTGACAGGCGCATCAAGTACATCATCAGCAATCGTCGGATCGCGGCGGGGAGCGATGGCCCGCAGCCGTGGGTGTGGCGAGTATATACCGGCACCAACCTGCACAATCATCACGTCCATATCTCGGTCAAGGCTGAAAAGGCCCATTACGACGACACATCGTCTTGGACATTCGATGCCACATCGCAGCCTGCCAAAATCTATGTCGTTCCGCGACCAACCCTACGTCGAGGCAGCAAGGGCGAGGACGTGCGGCGGCTGCAAAGCCTGTTGACGGTCGGTGTTGATGGGGACTTTGGCCCAAAGACGGAAGCCGCCGTGAGGAAATTCCAGACCGGCAAGAAGCTGGTCTCTGACGGCATTGTTGGCCCGCAAACGTGGGGCGCTATCGGACTCTAACCGCGCCCAGCGGCTCTGGGTAATCCTAGGAGAACATCATGAACGCTGATTCCATCTGGCAGATCCTGCGCTACATCCTGATCGCCGTTGGCTCGTGGGCGACAGCTAAGGGGTGGATCGACAGCGATACCGTTACTTCGCTGATCGGCGCGCTCGGTACGATCTTCGTCGCCGTCTGGGGCGTGGTCGCTCGCGCCAAGTCTGCGTGACCTGGCTCACGGTTCTTACCAGCATCATCGCCATCGCAAAGTCGCTCGCGTCGTTTCTGCAAGAAAGGCAGATCATCGACGCGGCGACAGCGCGGGCAACGCTACAGGGGCTTCAAGATGCGACGGCGGCAATCCAGCGGGCAAATGCGGCCCGTGATCTGGTGCGGGCTAATCATGCTCGCGATCCCTCTAGCGTCATGCAAGACGACGGGTTCCGGCGCGACTGACCCCGCACTGGTGGCCTGCGCCTCATACAAGCCGGTCTACTGGTCGAAGAGCGATACGCCAGAGACGGTTTCGCAGATCAAAGAACATAACGCGGCGTGGAAGGCGCTGTGCGGGGGCATCAAATGAGCGAAGCAAATCGGTTTGACGACCTTCCGCCCAAGACAAAGAAGTTCCTTTCCAATCTGCGAGACGACGAAATCGACACGCTAGACTACGGTATCCGCCTCATGAGCTCAGCCGTGACGTTGGGCAAGTTTATGAAGTGGGTTCTTGCTGGTTTGCTCGGCCTGTTCGTCGGGGTCATCATGCTAGGTGAGAGTTTTTCCAAGATAGCTGGCTGGTTCAAGGGCTAGCCGATGAAGATCATCGCAGCGATTCTGGTCCTCACCTTCGCCGCGCTGGTTATCCCAAACCTCCTTGCCTCTCCCAAGCCTCCCTACCAACCCACGCCGTACTGTCCGGCTCCAATGGTCTCGCCTGAAGGGGCGTTCGATCAAGTCACGCTGTTTATCGCGTGCAAACACGCCGGCAGATACGCTGACATATAGGTGGTCTATTGAGCGCACAGACTCCGCGCTTTAACAACGCACAAGCAGTTACATCGGACGCCGACTTTATCGGGCTATTCCAGCAGCTAGGCCCGCATGAGATGTCCCGGCATCTCGGTCTGACTCTAAGCTCGGTCTACCGCCGTCGCCGCACGCTGGAGAAACTATACGGCAATCAAATCCGCTCACCGGATATCACTGGTCGGGCGACACGGCGCGCAGAAGACCACGCGGCGGTCATCCAGCTAAACGTCAAGAACGGCACTGTTCTCGTCGGATCTGACGCTCATATCTGGCCGGGTGAGATGACCACGGCCATGCGCGCCTTCGTCAAGTTCTGCAAGGATATGAAGCCTGCCGCTGCCATCATGAACGGCGACGTGATGGACTTCCCGCAGGTGAGCCGGCATCCGCCGATTGGATGGGAAGGCCACCCGGAAATCTGGCAGGAGATCGAAGCGGCGCAAGAGCAGTTGCACGAGATCCAGCTAGCGACACCGAAGGCATGCAAACTTCTCTGGACCTTGGGAAATCACGACTCGCGTTTCGAAACGAGGTTGGCGACTGTTGCCCCACAGTATGCGCGGCTGAACGGCTTTCATCTCAAGGACTACTTCCCGGCGTGGTCCGCCTGCTGGCGCTGCGATATCAACGAAGATGTTGTGGTCAAGCACCGTCACAAGGGCGGCATCCACGCAACCCACAACTCGACCATGTGGGCCGGCAAGACGATGGTGACGGGCCATCTTCACTCGGCCAAGGTAACGCCATTCACAGACTACAACGGCACGCGCTACGGTGTGGATAGCGGTTGTTTAGCAAGCCCGGGTGCTAAGGCATTTCTTGATTATACAGAAGCGTCGCCGCTTAATTGGCGTTCAGGATTTGCTGTACTCACGTTCAAGGACGGTCATTTGCTGTGTCCCGAACTCGTGACGGTCTGGGACAGCCATCACGTCCAGTTTCGAGGGGAGATCATCAAGGTATGAGAATCTACGTTGGCGGCCCTATGCGAGGGATTCCAGAGTTTAACTTCCCGGCTTTCCATGCAGCAGCGACGCGACTGCGTGATGATGGCCATGAAGTCTTTAATCCGGCCGAGGTCGATAACGATCGGCACGGCGTCGATATTTCCAAGGGCAATGTTGAGGGGTGCGAGGAACGTGCCGCCAAGGAGCACGGTTTTGACTTGCGCGTGGCCCTTGGCGCCGACCTGTCGTGGATTTGCGCGCACGCAGACGCCATCGCATTGCTTCCCGGATGGGAACGGTCGAAAGGCGCAACAGCCGAACATGCTACCGCCGTAGCGCTTGGGCTGGAGGTGATCCTGTTATGACCTCTCTGCTGACGGGCCGAAAGGACGACACCGGCAAAGATCCGTGGTCGCTGCTGCCGTTCGATGCCGTGCGCTCCATCGTCAAGGTGCTGCAATACGGCGCCGGGAAGTATGCTCCGCGCAATTGGGAAAACGGGATGCTTTGGTCGCGCCCCTTCGATGCGCTGCTACGGCATCTGACTGCGTGGTGGGAGGGGGAGCGCGCCGACCCTGAAACAGGCATGTCGCATCTCTGGCACGCCGGATGCTGCGCGGTCTTCTTAATATCTTACGAAATTAGGGGTGTTGGAATTGATGATCGTCCCGCTACAGTGCGCGCCCAAAGCTGGGCGGACGCGGCCAATTTAGAAGCGTCTACGACGCCGCCTATCCGACTGGATAATGCACCATAGCCGCCTGAGCGATATCCACCAGCGCCACATGGCCTAATCCCAGAAGAAGCCTTCCACGTCTAATTTCAGCTCGGGCCGTTTTGTCTTACACCGGCCGCAAATATAGCGGCGTCGTAGCTCTGTGATCCGCATATTGCCCGGCAGGAACTCCAGCGCAAAACTCTCGCTCACGTGAAAGCATTCAGGGGACCGGCAGGACCAATGCGCGGTCTTGACGCCGGCCAGCCTCAGATGGCTCACGGTCAAACGGTCATCAGCCCACCCGCAGCGGTCTTGCAGGAAGTCGAATAGCTCTTCTCTCTTGCGCCGCGCCGGGTCGCGGGAATAGCGGCTGGTGCCCATAGGATGGCCCGTAATGACTCAGAAACGGGGGCTACATGCGTTCTTTGTTTGTTCTAGTATCTCCCAAGCCCCAAGGTCAAATAAGGTCGTGAGCGGCGCTTAGAATCGGCCTCACCTACTTGGCACAGATATGGCACAGGAATGACCCTGCTTTCATGGTTTGTTCACGCTCCAACACGACTCAACACGCTATGTTTTTCAATAACTTAGCTATCCGCCTCCTTTTCGGCTGGAAGGCGGCGGGCCTTGAAACTATTAAGAAAATTTGATTTTGGCACAGTTTCGGCTCAGTTATAGGTCCTCCACCCCGCCGGAGTAGTCTGGGTGATGGTGGCCGTAGACGCTTTCTAGCGTTCGGACGCTCATGCCGAGATGGCCGGCGACCATCCATTTGTCCGCCTTCTTTTGCATCAGCCAGGTTGCTCGTGTGTGCCTCAGCGTGTGAGGCGTCACCTTCCCTTGAAGGCGGGCGTTCGAGACGGCCCTGTCCCAACTAGCGTGTGGGGCGTCTTTGATCTTCGTGCCGTTGTAGTGGACGACGTAGGTTTGCCTCCCAGCGTCTATTTTTGACCAGCGGCGAAGGTGGCTAAGAATCTTTCTGCCAAGCCTAACCGGCGGGGCTTTTTTATTTTTGGCGCCAACGTGGCCATGGCGGCGCCGCAGCATCAGCCCGGTATCTAAATCAATCTGCGACCATTGAAGGTCATAAATCACACCGGGACGGGACCCGGTATGTAGGCCTAAAAGTATAAATCGCCGTAGATGCGTCACCCGCCGGGCAGCACAGAGCAGGGCGGCGGCCTCACTTCTGGATAGAAAGCGCTCTCGTCGCGGCGGTGATTGAGGGACAACCACCTTTGGTATGATAGCAAGCGGCCCGTGCTCGGCATGCCAGTGATGGATAGCTGCCTTGAGTAGCCGGAGTTCGACGTTAGCAGACGCAGATGACCTGGTAGCCGCGTAATCACGACAATTGATGGCATTGATGTCTGACACCAATTTGTCGCCCCAGAACTTCATCAAAGTTCCGACGCAATAGGTCATGTTCTTGGCCGTACGACGATACGGGATCACGCCCTTCGAATAGGCGAGCAGAACATCAACGATGGCCGGAGAGGGAGACTTCTTGGGGGCGTACTTGGACGCGATGTATTGAGCTAAATATTTCTCTGCCTGATTTCGGCCAGCGTCGTCATCAGCGCATCCCGTGCGGTCGAACTTCGATCCATCTCTAATGACCCATGTTCGTCTCGATTTATCAAGATAGAGCCTTGGGCCTTTTGTTCGACGCGGCATTTCAAAACCCAATCCCTTACAGCGTTTGGCGTCGTGTAGTATTGCTTGCCGAGTTTGTACATTTCTAGCCGCCCACGAAGCCCGGCAGCCTTGAGGACGCCCTTTGTGACATTAAAATCCGCCGCTGCGGTTGCGAGCGGAATAGGGTCGTCGTCTCTCTGCGTGATGCGGCTCATCTCTTACCGTGGTTCAGCGTGGGGGCGGACGAGCGGCTTGTTTTCTCATCGATATCGATAAGGCCAAGCGCCTGAAAACTACTCATGATCAGACCGGCAACAATGCGCGGCTCGTGATCTTTCAGCCCCCGCAAAACAGAGATAACGGCCTCGAAATGAGGGAGTGCTTCATCCCTAGTCATCGAGGGACCGGGGCTACTGGTAAGAGCGGCGGAGGCCTCCTCACGCACATCATTACGTAAGGCATCTGTCTCCTCGTCCCAATCAGCAAGAGAGATTTTCGCTCTGGTTGCTCGACGCTGTCTGCTGCGCCACATAGAACGGGCTGCGCGTTCAATTTGTTCTGGTGTCGGTTTCACTTCATCGCCTCCCGCGCCTTAAGATCGGCGGTTAGAGCAGATCGAGCTAGATCACGCATACCGTCCTTCGTGCCTCGAATTGTCATGCCGCCCAATGCGCTATAGCTGATGGGACCGTGTCCATTGTCATCGGCGTTGGAACCAGATCGAAGGCCATCCCATGAGCAACCAAAGCAAGCTTTGGTTATGAATTGGGCCGCTGCCTCAACCATCTCGTCTGTAACTTTCATGTCGTTATTTCACCCCAAGCATCTGACAAGATCCAAGCAGCAAAACGATCCCGAACACCATGTACACCCCATCCCACCGCCGATGCAGCGAGTAGACAAAGACGCAAGCAAGAAGTGCCAGCGTGCCGAACTGCGCAAGACTATTCATCACGGTTCATCCTTCGCAGCGGCAAGCATGGCGCGGTAAGTCGATGCAACCACCGCCTGGCTGACCTGTGTGGCGACTTGCATCTGGCGCGTATAATCGGGATCATTTCTTTCGGCGCAAAGTTGCTTTGGAAATGGCGATACTGCATTCATCATCGCCTTGGTTGGCTCCCTCGGCACCAGCACCATGTCGCCAAGGTCGGCGGAGAGGGCGGCTTTGGCGAGCGCACGCGCGTCATCGGGAGACCAGAAGGATGACCATATCACCGACGCCAGCATCTCCCGCGCCGCGTTCTCAATCGCTTGGGGTGTGGGTTTCATGACGCCTCCTGCGCCAGCTTGCGGATTTGACTGGCGACAAAACGCGCCATGTCGCCACGTGCTGCGTATGGTCCTAAGTTCGCTGATGCGGAATCATCCGCCACCTTCGCCGCTCGCTCGTATGCCTCGGCAAGCTTCGCCTCCAACTCGCGGACGCGGGCTTCGGCGGCTTCAAGCGCGGTAACGCCTTCAGGAACCAAATTCCGAAGTTCAAGTAGCTTGATAAAACCCGCTGGGTCGTTTTCCGGCCAGAGCTTTACGGCGTCATGAGCTAAGCGCAACCGCTCGACAATATCGTCAGTCACTCCTCCTCTCCCTGTTCGAGAGCAGCGCGGCCGGCAGGGGTGAGGCGTTCTCCGATAACTTTCGCGCCCTGCATCTGGTCGTACCAGGATTTCTGATCGACCTCGGAATTCCCGATGATGTTTCCGTTCGCCAGCCGCCATAGCCACTCAGTAAGTCTGCGCTGCCGGCAGGTGTATGCGCTCCTGCTGCGCGGCACCGGCTGACCGTGGTCGTGGACGTGAATCAGGTTTCGCCGTTGCGCTTCTGTCAGCTTCACTTTTCGCCTCCATTGAGACGGGAGAGGGCGGCCTCGGCTTCGCGGATGGCATCACCGATCCGCACGAGGATCTCCCGCTTCGGGTCATCGCTGTGAACGGCTGCGAGTAGCAATTCGAGGCCGGCGAGTTGTGACGATAGCACGTCAGCAATGGCTTGCTGTGAGCGGATGGCGGCGGCGATCAGGTCACGGCTCGATGCGTTGACGAGTATGACCTTGACCGAGCTCGACGATGTCGTCGGGTCATCACAGCGATATATACTGTCCGCTCCTAATTTGGACGGGCTATATGCTGGCGTCTTTTCGATCCGCTCTGCCAGCCTCTCGGCCTCCGGCTTATGTGGGGTCATGGCTGCGTGCTGATCCATTCTTCGATTGCCCTTGCGACCACCGGCTTCCAGTTCGTGATGGTGCCGCTGTCCAAATCGATGTCGAGAATGACGTAATCCCCGAAGTGATTGCCGGGCATGAAGCCGGGGACGTAGCCATCTTCCTGGTTGAAGATCTCCTCGCCGTTCTGATCGAGAAGCCGTGCCGAGAAACGGTCGCAAACCTTCATATGGATCGAAAGCGTCTTGGCCTCCACAGGAACTTCCTTCTTCATTACAATTGCGGGCATCCTCATCTCCATTTACCGTTGCGTCAGTTCTGAGAGCTTGCGCTCGGCGGATTCGGCGCGGGCGCGCCATTGTTCAGCTACGTCGCGCATTTCCTTCACCCGCGCCCGCAGCGTCTCGATCTCGTCTGACTGCGGTGGTGGTGGAGAGGCAGAGAGCAAATTCTGATAATCTGCCAACGCCTTTGTGCGCCCAAGAGTCGTTTCCAGCCGATAATGGCCGCCATAACCGGCACAGATCATATCCGGCGTCGGCTCAACCGGCACCAACTTCCAGCCTACCGGCACCCCGGCAGGCGCGGGAAGTGAGGCGATAGCGCGGTCATACTGCTGCCAGGCTCGGCAGGTGTAGCAATCAGGATCGAAGCTGGCGCATCGCTCGCCAAGTGAATCCTTGATTGCAAATGCGATTAGGTCATCGCTGGGCGCAATCTCTCGCACGCGATCATCGGTCATGGCTGATCCTTGGGGCTGGTGAGTTCGCGCCGCAGTGCGGACAATTGACGGTCCAAAGTCGGGAGCCGCCCCGCGGCGGACCTGCGATATTCATCATTGCCACTGGCTCTATGCATGTTTGTCAAAGCCACCACATGCAACAACGTCTTGATCAATTCGGCAGCGAAAACTGAGGCATTCTCCGCCATCTACTTCCCCTCCGGCTTCGCGGGAGGGGCGGGGAGAGGTTGCCACCGGGTTGCCCAACAGAAATCAGCCGCGCGTGCGACTTTATAAACCGGCAACTGGTCTGGATCGCCGCTGATATTCTTTGCGGGCGCGAACAGCAGGACAGCATCCTGTTTCGGCGCTTCCTCTATCGGCCGCCATCCATCGCCCGGCGCGGCAGTCAGCTTGCCGGAGTCGTAGGCGTTGACGAGGGCGACGATGAAACGAGCGTCGCCGCTGGCCATCCGGCAGAGTTCAGCGTCGCCTGGCGACAGATCAGCTTCGGGGTCTGCGCGGTAAATTCCAGCGCGCTCCTTCTTGCCGTTGACGATGATGACGCCATCAACCTCCCACGGTCCCTTCGTCGCCTTCGCTCGCAGCGCGGCCAGTTCATCGGTTGCGGATGGCTCGGGCTCGGCTTGTGACAGCGCGGCGCGAGCGTACTCAACCAATGCTTTGTCGTGATGGCCGGCGAAAATCTCGCTCGGCCCGAGATACAGTTCAAATCGGGCGAGCATCGCTCCCAGCGCCTCGCGCATCGTCGGCGCCGTATGCTTGGCGGTCATGGGCGGGGCTCCTTCGTAAGGTCGGAAATTTGCCTGTTGGTGCCATTGAAACGCCGCCAGTCACATTTGCGGACCTCCGCAAAATTCTCCCGCGCCTTCAATTCGCGCACGGTTATCCCGTGCCAGGCGCTGCGATAGACCTCCCCATCGGCGAGATAGAAATAGTCGCCATAGACAGGGTATTCGTCAGGCAAGACAGTTTCGTTCGGCATGAATGTTGTCATCACACCCGCCTCCCGATGATGAACTTGGCGCGAAGGGCGCGGGCCGCGTGGCGATAGTTGATCTCGTCCTGCTTCGTCATGAACAAGCCAGGACAAAATTGCCGCCAGAGCGCTTGCACAAATTCTAGTTCGATCACCTCTGCCGGAGATGACGTGGTGAGACGGTCGATGATGGTCATCGCCCTTGAGTATGCCGGCAGATCCAGGCCCGCCTGACTGATGTGCGGGCGTAGTTCACGCAGGCATTTCTTGAGATGCTCGAGGGGGTCCCCAGCCGGGGCTAAATCCTGCGTCACCACAGGATCACTCTCGACACTAGGACGAGAGGTGATGATGGCCCCGGCTGGGGTTCCTGACGGGCCGGTCGCTACTCCGGCGCGGGCTTGCGAGGTTAGCCCTTCCTCGGACGCCCGCACAAAGCTGGTAGCGGACGAACTCTGCTCTGCCTCGGGCGCTGCCCCCGACATATTTCCAGTTTTTGCGTGTCTGCTTTCCACGCCGCCTTCTCGAATCGGTGACGCGCCGCGCCGATCACATGGCTCGCATCGCGTCTCGTTTGTCGGGTAGCCCTCGGGCGGGCAATCGGAGCATCGGTCGCTCTGTGTCTCGCTCGCAAGCGCACGGATGGCGGCGGCGACCTTTTTGGTGGCATAAGCCGATACGGCACTGCCTGGCCACTTGGCGTGCTCGTCTGCGATCTTGTCCGCCACCTTCGCGCAGGCTTCTATGGTGCGAGGGTCGAGGGTCATGCCGACACCTCGTTGATGGTGTTGCGGGAAACCATCAGATCGCCATAGGTCTTGATCGCTTCATCGTAACTGCCGCCGAAAGCAAAGCAGTCCGAAGCCTGCAGGTCTTCAAAGTCTGGGCCGACGCAGCACCACGCGTTCCCGTCCGGGAAGCACTTGATTGTCCACCATTCCTTTGCGAGCCCAGATAGTCCGCAATTGTTGCAGACGAAGCTCCCGCCGTAAGGAAACGCGTGGCCCTTGCATTCATGCGATTGGTGAAAATTGCGTACGGCGTAAAGCTTGCCAGCGCGAACCATCTTATCGGCCAGACTCCAGCCGGCAATCGTATCGCCGATACCCCAAGTCAGGCCCGACAAGGTCTCCGTGTAGCTGTGCCCCAGGATGCGAGAATTGAAGCCGCCATAAATACTCCCACTGCTGCCTGGTTTTAGGACTTGATCAGCGAATTTCAGAGGCGTTTTGCTGTTCATGCCGACACCTTGGCGATGGCGGCGTCGATCCGGACACGTTGGCTCGTACTGATTTCCATGCGGATGGCGGGGGTGCCCTCAAGATCCAGCAATAGCGCCAGCAACTCGTCTCGCTGCTTCTGCAATTCGCGCGGTGTCAGGCCGGTCTCGTCATGGACGTTGGAGGCTTCGACGGCGAGCAACGCGTTTGCCCGATCCTCGTCTTGTCCAGTGGTGGAGAAGATGTAGTCGCGGTCCCCGTCCAGGAGGCGATAGATGTCGTCATTCTCGTCTTTTAGCCACGGCCCCGGCGTCGACTTGCTGCGTTCGGTCATGCCGCACCACCAGTCTTGCGAGTAGCGAGCATGGCGTCGATAGGCTCGAAATTGTCTGCGAAGTAAGCAGCCGCAACCAGCCATTGGTCAGCGTGATTCTTAGGATTGCGGGCGATCATGTCGCCAGACTTGGGCGACCCGGCTTTGGTATCCTCAGCCGAAACGCTGATCGCAACCATGTCATCGCCGGGGCACCATGGGCGCAGCTCGGCAATCTGCTTTCGGCGGTATTGCTGAAAGTCAAACAACTCTGGCCAAGAACGACGGGCCACATCCTCGGGGTTGCTAACACCAGATGCTCTACACGCCTCAATCGCTGCTTCGCGGGTGTGCGGCGTTTCGGGGGAAGTGTTCATCGGAATACGACCTCTCCAGTGATCTTTTTCTTGAAACGGCTATTGCGTGAACAGGGGAAGCGGCTCGGCTTCTTGATGCCTAGCTCTCGCTTGCGAATGCGCGCGACCTTGGCCTTGATCTTCACGTCGCGGACGGTTTTGGCGGAATGGCACTCGCTACAAAGAAGCTGAAGATTCGACTCTCGATGTTGGCCGCCGAGGATCAGCGGAATGATGTGGTCGAACTCGGCACGTAGCTTGCCGCCGATCTGGCGCTTGCAGGTCTGACAGCAATCATCGGCTTTTCGAGCAATGCGATCCTGCACGCGGGGAGGGATTGCCGCGTCGTCGTTCTTTCCGATCCATTCGGGGACAGTGCGCATTGCTAAAGCCTCATCTCAGCGCGTTTGGATGCCTCTAGTGATTGCCACTCGCCGCTTTTCATCCGCAGATAGTCAAGCTGGACCTTGAGCAGATTCGCTTGCTTGCGAGCGTCGATGATCTTGCCGACGTGTTCGACCCATTCCGCCGACGACTTGACCAGCATTTCAGCTTTGCTGACCGCCATATCTCCGCGCGCTGCCATCATCTGAGACAGAACAGCCGACTTGGTGTCTTCAAGCAGGGATGCTGCGGCTTCCGCATCGACCCACTGCTTGGCGACGATGCGGTATTCCTCGGATATGGGGCGGTTGCTGCTCACGCAACGTTCCTCTTTGCCTTGACGGTCGGGCTGTTATCGCCGGTGCGGCTACGGCAATACGAAATGAATCCGGGCGCGTTCAGATTCTCTTTTTGCGTACCCCACTGCAGGTTTGCAGGCTTGTTATTGCGCGCATTCTCATCAAGGTGCATGCAAACGGCACCCGCGAATGGCGCTCCATGGAAAGCTTCGCAAACTAGTCGTGCGACCTTGTACGTTTTACCTGCATGTCGGACGATGTAACGCTCACCATCCCACGCCCCTTTTCGGGCGATGCCGGTGTAGTGACGGTTGCCCCCATGCGGCATTGGGCCAGTCTTTGGAACGATAAGGAAACGTCCTCTGGTCGAGACCAGAATGCCTGGCACTGTAGGCACCGCTCGCCATGTCTCTGGCGTTGCCATCAGCGAAACTCCGGAGCGAACGGGATTTCGTGGTTCATTTGATCGGACAGAGATGCACGAGCACCTTGCGCCTGCTGCGGCTGAGCGTGAGCCGTCCGCATGTCGTCCTTTTCGTTACTGGATCTCGGGCTTCCGTCCTTCGGCTTGATTGAGAATGAGAGAGCGGGGGCGCGATCAGATGCGCCTTCCTTGCGCTTCCACGCGGAAACCCAATAATCCTTGCCGTCAACGTTTAGACTTCCGGTGAAGTCTGGGTGGTTGTCGGTCTCTTTGCGCTCATTGCGCCAGATTGAACCACGGTTCTTGTCGTCGTATTGGCGGTTAGCCATTTCAAGCGGCCTCTTTGTTGGTCGTTCCGATACGGTCGAGTGTCTCGTTAAGATGACGACGCATCGCGACGGGCAGTTGCGCAATCATTCCTTTGTTCTGTTCGCGGAACTGGGCTGCGTCGCCTGGCTGGAGCACCCAATGCTTGATGGCCTCGTTGAGGACCTTGTAAGCCTGGACGCCAGCGCGAATGCCCCAGCCGGCCTTGAGCGCAAAATCCTCGTGCAGCGCGTCAAGCTTCTTCAATTCGTCGTCAGGAATGTGCTTTCCGTCGTTAAGCGGTATCCAAGGCGCCTTGAGGTCGTAGAGATACCGGCCGACACCCCACCGCACCGCCGCTCGCTTAAAGGCATCCGACAGGGCGCCCTTAGACGCCTCGTAATCGGTTTCTCCCGCGCCATCGGCCTTCCATATCCACCCGGAAGGGACGAGAACGCCGATATTGCAGACAATCGAGCCATTGACGCCGGAGGAGTAATTGCATTGCCAACCATCAGGGCCGCACACCGCATCCAGCCTGTCCATGACCGAGCGTGCATCGATGTAGCAAAGCGGAAGCCCGCGCGTTTTTTCACGGTTCGTTGAACCAACACGCCACTCGATCATATCGACCGCGAACGGCGCACTTAGCTGGTCGAAGATTTCCTGTGCAGTCGGTTCCATTATTTCACCCGAATGCTCAAAGACGGCTCGGCGTTGGACAAGAACGCGCCCGGCACGTCCTCACCCAGAAGCAACTTGTCTTTGATCGCGGTCTTGTCTGGCGAGCGGACGATCTTGATGCAGGTGTCGGGAAGGCGTTCTTCCTCGGTGATAACGACACGCTGCGTTCCGGCGCGGACGGATAGTGTCGCCTCGGGCAACTCGGCCTTTCGCAAGTCCGCTTTCTGCATGACAGAGAAGGCGAGGGCGCGGAATGCCTCAACACGGCGTTCAATCCGTGCCTTTCGCTCAATCAGTTCCTTGGCATATTCAGCCGTGCCTGCCGCAAGCGCCTTGTTCTCGCCAATCGAGCGGACAACCTGAGACAGGAACTCGAATGCCTCTGTTTCGCCCTCGACCATGTCGGCGCGTAGCTGCTCATCCTCGGCAAGCTCGGGATAGTGCAACACCAGGTTGGCTATTTCCTGCTCGATCATCTGTGGTGTGAGACGCATGATTTACTCCGCTGCCTGCAGGTGCTTTTGCGGTGCGATCTGCACCATCAGGATATTCATGCGCACGACGAGACCGGCGATATCGCGAAAATACTCGTCGCGGATCAACGTGGAGCCGTCGCGGGTCTTGGCGATATCTTCCAGATCACCGAGCGCGGTAGACATGGCGTAGATCGCCGTGGCCGCATTACCGTCGTTCGATGACTGCCAGCGTGCGAGTGTGGCGTAATCTTCGCTTGTCATGCTGCTTTCCTCCGATCCGCCCGGATTTCCCGTTTCATCTGCATGAGGCGCAATTTCTGCATTTCAACGAACAGCGCCTCGCAGCTCTGCTTGTTCTTGCGACGGATCGCGATGCGCCGTTGCAATGCCTCGATCTGTGCTTGAATGTCGGTCATCAGGCACCGACCGCGATGTAAAGGAGGAGAGCTATCGCCACGACAGACGGAACGAGGATGACGTAGCCAAGGACTTCTGCGGCCAACCAGATATAAGAGCGCATGGTCATGGCTCCGTTGTGAAAACAAGACAGAGAGCAAGTGCGATCCACGGGCTAAGCGCGAGAACCAGCACCATCGTGAGGGTAAGGATGCCCATCAGCGCGCCCCCGACGATGCGTAGTTGTGGGTGTTATGCTCGCGGTAATCGGAGGGGATGACGACAATGCCGTCGTTCTCAAGCTCTGCCCTGACGGCTTCTTCGATTGCGTCGCGATGGCGTGTCTGGAGATAGTCGCAGGCTGACAGATATGCCGTCTGCCACGACTCCAAGGCTAACGACTGATAGGTGCCCCCGGACAGTCCCTCGATATCAATCGAGAATATTGACCATTCGCCTTTGTCATCAAATCGGATTGAGGCGCAGCCGGATATGAACGCCGACTCAAAGAACGACGAGAAGACCAGCGGCAGATCATCAAACTTATAATCGAGTGTCTTCATCAGAGCCCCCCGACGTTAATGCGGAAGAACCGAACAGCGATGAATGAGAGGGCGTACCATGCAGCGATCAGATAGATTGCGGTATCCATGATGCGCCCGCCTTTTAATCCGCCACTCGGCGGGCTTGCTCTGCGAACGGGTCATATTCTCGCGACACCCGAAATTCATAGATGCCGGGATCAAGATCGAAGCCGCCGTGAGGATTGGCCGCGTCCTGGATGAAAGATTCCGGCTTCTCGAGGATGGCGTAGAAAATCTGCATGCCAGCGGGCACGCTATCGACACGCTCCATCACATCGCCACCAGTCAGGATATGATGATGACCACTTTCTGAGTGCGAAATGATGATGCCATTCGCCGTGCGAGCCGGGGCCTTGGTATCCATCTTGTCCGGCATGGCGTCTATCTTCACGATCCGGCACTCGCCTTGCTGTCCGATCACTTGTTTCATGTCGTGTTCCTTCAGGTTCTCTGCGGTGGATGGGTGTATTCGCTCTGCGGGTCACCGATGCGCCAAGCCTGCGCGGCAAGCGCGGTATCAATCGGCAAACCGTCAATATCTGAGATATACGGGACGCCCTCGACGATAATGCCGTTGCGCGGGCAAACCGCTTTCAAAAAGCGCCCGGGTTCTGGCAAACCCGGCAAGGTAAGCTCGATCAGTTCACCGATGTCTGGGCTGTCATGCTTGTCGATGGTCTTGGCGTTGAGCACCGAGAGCATTCGCGGCCAACCGACGATGGCTGAACCAGCCGCGCGCTGTTCTACGTTCTCAGCGCGGATGACTTCATTCGGATCAAGGCTGGAGCGAGAGGCAATCCAATGATCTGGCACACGCACGCCATGCCAAGACGAAACACCCCAGCCATCCGAGTACTCGACTGCCTTTCCGGTTTCGCAATGCAGGAGGCGCTGTTCATCGAACGACACTTTTCGCGGCCGGTCACTGACGAAGCAAATGCCATCCCACGGCGCCCACCATCCGATGCTACCGGATAGGCGGCCCCATTCTTGAAGCAGCGCAATATCCTCGGCGCGATACTTGACGCCGATCTCGTGTCCGAACAGATAAAACGCTTCCCAAGCACACCAATGCTGTGATCCCCAGCGATTGTTAGAGAAGTAGGGCTGTAGCTTGTAGAGCTGGCTGCGGAGCTGGCTGTCGAGCTGGCTGTCGAGCTGGCTGTAGAGCTGG
>CAZIWB010000060.1:0-41781 GCA_964542655.1 uncultured Cellvibrionaceae bacterium | reverse complement strand
AAGGAACGTTAGCAGGTTTGACGCCCCGTTATTCCCGGTTATGGCGAGATAGGACGTATAGCCGAATGCCCCGTTGATGATTGCCCAGATGAGGGCGCGTTTGATCTTCTTCATGGTTTATCGGCGGGGGTTGGGGTTAGCGGGCGATCCTGGACTCGATGTATTTCGCGACATCGCAGGCCCGGTAGCGGACACAGGAACCGGGGACAATCTGGACGCGGGGCGGACCATCCTTGAGGCCGTCGAGGGTCTTCGGGGTAATATTGAGGTGCCCGCAGACCTGCGATGCAGTGAGGCAATCCAGATCGTTCCTCCGTTCCGTCAGGAGCCGGGCAGCGACGGCGGCGGTTGCCTCCTTGATCATCGCGTCCTCCTGCTCCTTGGAAATGGAGAGGGCGGCGCTCATTGACCACCTCCGACTTGAGATGCCACGACAGAATCAAGATGCGTGACGACCAGTCGTTCAATCCAAGCCGAAAGGGGAGCACCTTGGTCAAATGCTGCCTTCTTCGCCCTTTTAAGCACCTTCTTGTTCATGGTGATGCTCGGGCGAGCCTTGGTGATTCCCGTCGCGGGACGGCCGGGAGTGCGGGGTTTTGGGTTGAGTTTCGCGCTCATTGATGTGTGTATAGAAAGTGCATTCCATCCACACGTCAACGAGAATTGCAAACTGCGAATTAAAATGTGTATGGAAATTATTTTGACCTAACGGGGTATTCGGCTTATAAAGCCCGCGCGATGCCCGCCAAACCAACATCCAAAGCCGCGAAGAAGATCGGACGCCCAGTGACTCCCGATGACCAAAAGAAAGGCCGTCAGAATTTCTCCTTGAATAAAAACGTGATGAGGCGGCTCAGGGAGGCCGCTGATAAAACGGAATTAACAATGACCAACCTGATCGAACTATGCGTCCTCAAGGAATTGGGTTCCGTGGTTGACCTTTACTCAGGAAAAACCACGGCCTCGGCCCCGCCCGCGCTTACCTCCGTCAAGAGCGTCAAGCAGCTCAAGTCTATAAATAAAGAGCTTAGGTCAAACTGACCTTTTTCCACCCGTGCACATTCTGCCAGCGACCACAGAGCACCAATACCCCAATTGGGTGCTAGGAAATTCTGAAACTTTACACAATCTTAACAGAAACACCCAAAACCGGTCATACCGCGGCAATGTCATTCACGGTCAAATCTGGTTCGGTTTCTCTTAAAATAAAGCCCTGGACGAACGCCAAGGGCCAGCAATGGCACCGCGCGGAATACTACGGGCCAGACGGGAAGAGGAAGCACATAACGGGATCCACTCTCGCTAAAGCGAAAGACAAGGCGTTCAAGAAGGCGCAGGAGCTTTCCAAGGGAACGCTGGATCTGGCGAGCCTTGCGCCACATCAGGTCCGTGCCATCCGCCGCATGCTCGACGCGGACCCCCAGCTCTCCCTCGTCGATGACTTCCTTGCGTGGAAAGCCAAGGTCTTGCCGGAAAAGCTGCTGGCTGACGCCGCTGACGAGTTTCTTGCCCTAAAGCTCCTAAACCGGGGCAAGTCCATCCAGAACTACGGGACGCTCACAAAGATGCTCAAGAGGCTCAAGGCGGCGTTTGCCGGGCGCTTCCTCTCCGACATCACCCTGAGCGAGCTTGACGCCTTCGTGGCGGGCAAGGAGACGCACAAAGCGCGGACCAGGAGAAACAACCGGTCTGGCCTGATCACCTTTTTCCGCTGGTGTCGGGAGCGGGAATTCCTGCCGGACGTGAAGACCTTGGCGGAGAAAACCGAAAAGCCGCATGTAGGTCGCAAGATCCCGGAGACATACGAGCCGGACGAGATGGCACTGATGCTTGCAAGCGTCAGGCCTAAATTCCTTCCTTGGCTTGCCTCTGGCGGGTTCGCCAGCGTCCGCACCGATGAGATTTACCCGTTGTCCGGCGGGGACAAGTCGCCCTTGGATTGGTCGGATTTCAAATGGGAGCGCGGGATAATTATTGTGCGGCCGGAGACCGACAAGAATGGGCAGCGGCGGGTGATTCCGATCCAGCCCGTTTTAAGGGAATGGCTTTACCCTGTCCGTAAAGAGTCCGGGCCAATCGGTGGCGGCATCTCAGATCCATCAAAGGGGAGAGAGCCTGAAACAGTTCGCCTCGGGCAATTGATTGGCGGGTGGCGCAGGAATGGACTCCGGCATTCCTCGATCTCTTATCGGGTCGCCGCTGTTGGGTTTGCCAAAGCTGCCGCCGAAGCGGGCAACTCGGAAGCGGAGACGAAAAAGTCTTACCATGACGCGAAAAGCGAAGCGGACGCGAAAAGGTGGTTCACTTGTGGGAGAAAGAGGGCCGCGCAGGTTCTCAAAAGTTCTCAATTATCGCCCCGGAGCGCTCTGGGATGATGCGGGAGGAAGATGAAAAAACCCTGCAAATAAAGGGTTTTCCCGTATAGGAAATTCCACGGAAACCTTCAAGGATGGGTTCGAATCCCACCCCCTCCGCCCATTTATCAACGTTTGCGGGGTAGGTTCTCAAAGGTTCTCACCTAGCGAGGAAATTGAGCCTCAAATTTGAATGGATACCGCCCTGCTGGTCTGGTAGCCGTCGAGCATGAAGGGCGTTCTCATGGGCTGCGTAGCGATCCCGTTTTATCTCGCTGTCATTTATGCCTTTTGGTGTTTTCTGCGAACTGCCTTTTCGCCCCTGTATCAACGCATTTGCCAGATGGTGTCCGCATCCGGAGACGTGGAGGTGGTTTATTGGGACGATGGAGAATCCCTCAAAGAGCTTCACAAAAAGGCCCGATGGCTGACAACTCTGGAGATCCTGCGAGCCATCGTTAAATACGGCATCATTGCGGCACTTTCAGCCCTGATCTTCCCGCCGACAGCGCCTCTAGTCTTCTTATTTCTGGCTGGCATGCGTTGGCAAAAATGGAAGCTGATCGCTCCGTTTGACCCGGAGGGGTGGCATAAGAACCTGTTTCGAGGGCTTTACACCATCCTGTTCGCTGCCATCTGGGTAGGTGTAGGGATGGGCGCGATCTACTTGGCCTACGGTAGCATTTAGCCAAAAACCTCCCCGCTTGCACGAGGAGGCTGATGCCGGATTGCACGGCGAAAGTGGTGCCTGGACAAGGCTGCATCCGGGAGTCGAACCCTTTTGCGACAATCCCCTTCATCCGAAACCCCGGATGCCAGACACCACCCTTCTACCCTCCCCCGCCCCGGAGCGCAAGGGGAAAGCTGCCCTCCCGAACAAATGTTCACCCGAGCAACAGAATAATATTATCCTTTTATCTTGCAAGCGGGCTGGGGTGGGGTAGGGTGAATGCATCTTCGGACCTATGAAAAACGACGACATTAAAATCGCAATCGCCCTATGTGTTGGATGGAAACCCGAAACCCGCAGAAAGTATGCTGGATTACCCAACGTCAAGGGTTGGGGATTCAACACTCATTTGGGGCTTGGTGCGGCAGATCGTCAGTTCATCACGCATCCCGGCCTCCTTCCAGAATACACCTCTGACCTGAACGCCTGCGCTGAGTTTGAGAATACCATCAAACACGACGACTGGCCAAGATATGCCAAAATGCTTTGCTCACTGGCTATCGGTCAACCCGTTGTCACCGACAAGCTGAACATGCATGAAGCGTTCATGGCTGCTACCGCAAAGCCCGAGCTACGCTGCGAGGCGTTTGTCCGACTTTTCGGTAAATGGAAGGAGATGGTAGGATGAAAAACCTCAAGATCAGCGACGAGACGCACCAAGCCCTGAAGGTGCACGCGGCTACCGTGGGAGTGAAAATTCAGGACTTGGCGGAGGAGATTTTGAAAGCGGCCCTCAAAAAACAACCGAAGAAAAAGCCATGAACATCATCGAAAAGGAGTGCGATTATTGCAATGGAGATGGGCTATATAACGAATACGGGAACATCGACGAGTGCAGTGAATGCAACGGATTAGGTGTGATTCTGTCCGAGGAATGCCCTGCTGGCTTAATCAGCCTGATAACGTGCGTTATCCGTCGCTCTCGTCGCCGTCGCGCAAACGACTAACCCCGCCAACCAAACCGAACGATGAAGACTGAACTATTCGATGGATTCGCCCCGTTTGCTCTGATGCTTGTTGGTATCGCCCTGATTGCATCCGGGATGCTCTGGCAGCAAGCCCGAGAAATGAAGCGCAAGGCCGATGATCGCAAGGAGACGCTTTCGCCTAACCCCCGCTGACCGCTGCTTGCAATAACCCATTCTTCCCCACACCATCACTTATGACTCCCCGGCAATTTGTAGTCCTGCGCGATGCCTATAACGACATCATCGAGCAAACTGAAAAGATAATTGCCGACGCTCAAGAGCTTGCCGAGGGGTGTCCTGTCCCGGAGAACCTCCGTCCCGCTACTCCCTCTGACATCGTCGAGGGCAACATCCTCTGGTATCCGCATTGGGCTCCTGGCCGGGCTTGGGCCATCGTGGATGGCGTGGATCGCCCCGATGACGAATGGAAAGCCTACACCTACGAGGGCGCTCGCTACGGATGGAAGAACGCTTTCGTAGAGGTCAGGCAATCGGACCCTCGATCAGGATCACACGGTAAACCGGATCACCGAGCGAACCGCTGAAATGTGCCGGCGCTTTCCGAGAACAGCTCCACCTTCCCGAGTCCCCTGTCCGTCCGTGTTGCCTTCAATCGTGGAGAAATAGCCGTGCTCATCCGGCGAGCCCACGGCGAATCCTATGTGCGAGAACGTGAAAACCACGATGTCTCCCGAGACGATATCACGGCCCGGCTTCTTGATCGTCCGCGTCGAGTGGTCCTGAGAGAGGCTCCAGCCCTCCATGCCCCACGCGGAGGCCGTTGTGGGGCGCTTGAAGGTGTATGCACGCCCAGCCTCGCGCATCGCCTCACGGACCACCCAGCAGACGAAAGCGGCGCACCAGGGCCACGCTTCCTTAGGAGGCAGAGTGGTTGCCGCCTTGTATTCGTTCACGCGAGGCCCGCAGTTGGTGCCGTCGATCTCCTCGGTGCCGATTTCCTTGGCGGCGATGATGGGAATTGTTTGGGCGAGCTTCATGGCGTCGAGATATTCAGGCTCCCCCCTCTTCGAAAGCGGGGCGGTGATGGCGTAGAGGAGGAGGTGAGCCAGTTCATCTGAGGACCAGCCAGACCATTGAGCCGATTGCGGAGAGGAGCATTAGGATGCCGAAGGACAGGACGATTCTTTCCAGCCAAGAAAGCGGCTCGGCATCACAAGGAGCCGGGGCGATCTCGTCTAGGTCGAAGTGGCGTTTCATGGCTTCTGGCATGGTCTTTGCCTCATCTCCGCGGCAAGGGCTTTGAAGGCGTCTGTTTGCTCGCGGGTGGCAATCGTGAGCTCGGTTCGTGACTGCATGGCCTTGTCAGCATCGGCACGGAGAGCGGCAATCACTCCGTCTTTGTCATCCAACCTTCCCTTCTCGCTGGCGGCGTAGGCTTTATGCACGGACAGCAGGGCGTAAATCACCGCCACGAGCATAGCCATGGGGAACCCGAGGGCCGTCACCCATGGGGGAACCCCGGGAATGTCCGGCGTGACCTGCTGTGCAATCCAAAGTCCGCCAGCGGTTGCCAGCGAGAAAATGGCTCGGCCTGATTCAAGGATGGGGATCATTTTAAAGCTTCGTTTCCTGTCCGTTCGAATAGGTGGCGGAGGCCGTTCCAGTCGTGGTGTAGCGGATCCGCATGTATTTCCCTGCCTCCACGACAGCGCCAAAGTTCAGCACGCTCGTTTGCACCGACTGGAGGGCAACCGCGAGAGTGATCGTTTGGCCGTTCGACGTGCTGGCAATCGTCGTCCAGTCTCCAGCCGTTGCCGAGTTGGTAGCCGCCACTTCAAGGAACAGCGTCACGGATGAAGACCCGCCAATCGTGGACGTCGTGGACGTGCTCACCGAGTAATTCACCATCACATTCTTGGAGGCATCGAGAACGACGCCGCCCTGCCCCGTGGTGCTGGTCACGAGCGTCTTGCTGGTGCCATTGGCGATGGTTTGCCCTAGAGCGGGTGTGGGGATGTTCAGCGCCTTCGTGCTGCCGTTATAGGTCGCCGCTCCGGTTCCCGTGGTGGTGAATGTCAAGACGGCGTCAGCGCCTGCCGGGCCGGTAGCGCCCGTTGCTCCATTCGTGCCGTTGGTCCCGTTCGTTCCTGCTGCCCCAGTAGCGCCCGTGGCTCCGGTTGGACCAGGAGTCAGGGAGATGTTGTCGATCTGGTCCTGAAGGTCGGCCCTGGTGGACTCCGCCTCGGCACGCGGCATGTAACCATCCGGGCTGGCAAGCCAGTCGTAGAAGTCATCAGAAAGTCCGATGGAGTCGGTTCCGGAGTCATAGGCAATCGTGGTATCCCACGCGATGATATCCGGAAAACCCGAATGACCCACGTTGATTGATGTGTCCGTGATATCCGGCCGGAAGGACAGGACGCCAAGCGTGGCGGTCGGCGTGATATTCGTGTTCGTAGCCACGTTGGACACATTGCGAACCGGGATGGAGAGGTCGTATTGGGCGGCAAGGGAGTGGCCGGCCATCAGCAAGGACAGAATCAGGTATTTCATGGCGAATAGGAGGAGATGATGAACCAGCCGGTTCCGTTCGACTGGATTTCAATGGACATGTTCTGGGTGTTGAAAACGAATGTGGCGGCTCCCTCGATAAGCTCCGACGCGTTCGGGTCGATGGTGACGTTGTTGGCGTCGGCGGAAGTCTTCTTGATCACATAGATCCTGCCTGAGTTGGAGGCTGCCGCCGGAAGGGTGATTGTGAATCCCGCACTCGTCGTGTCGCAGAGGATGGTATGATCCGCTCCGGTCGCCGTATAATTAGCGGTTTTTGTTACGAGTGCGATCTGCGCCCCGCCGGTAATTTTAAGGCTCCCGGTAGTAGCATCAACCGCCATTACCTCATTTGTCCCCGAGCTTTGGAACCCGCCTCCCTTGTTCCATGACCACCGGCCCGCGCTTGGAGCAAAACATTGCACCTCGTTGGCGTTGATGCCGAATCCGTAACGCATGGCCGCGCCAAAGTCAGAGAGATACAAACAGGCCGCCCCGAAGCTGCCGCCGAAACTAATGAGACGCGGAGCCGTGCCGCTCGGGTTCATCGACAGGCCAGCGTTGATTACCGGCGTGCTGTTGAGCGTGGTGGTGCCTGTGACGGTCAGGCTGCCGAGGGTTCCAACGGATGTCAGCGATGATGTTAGGATATTCGACGGCAGCGCCGAGCTTGAAAGTAGTTTGGCAAGCTGGTCGGAACGCGCCTGGATATCGTCTCCATGTTTGTCAGAATTGATGGTGAATTCATGGATGACGCCGAACGAAGAAAATCCGGTCGTGGACGGCGATCCCACTTCCACGGCAGCATATTTCGGGGCGTTCGTTGCGAAAGACGGATCTTGGAAAAGCAAAGCTTGGCCAAAGACCGTGATCCGCATGTTGATCCCATCAAGCTGGATTGAAACCGGGAACTTGGAACTAAGCGGCATGTTGGCCCCGTTCGTCCATGGATATGGACCGGTGCCTGATCCGGTGTGGGGATTGATGGCCGAGATGGATGGGCCAACCCCGCCTCCGCCTGCCGTTCCGACTTGGACCGAAGTAACCGCGCCTACTCCTGTCTGGATATGGATGTTGTAGGGATTCAGCGATATTCCTGAACCATCCGAGGCCACAATCGGGAGGTCGGAAAGGAGGATGGTGAACGCCGCCGGAAGTGGCCCCCCGTCAAGAGAAGCCCGGTTTTCCATCAGCAGATCAAGCCGTTTGATGACATTCGCTCCGGTGTTGTTGCTCAGGTAGCAATTGTATCCCGCTACGCCACCCTGTGCCGTCGTCCGACCGGCAGCGCCACCGTTGGTCTGCACAATGAGGCTGGCATTCGATGGTGAGCTTGTGCAATGAAGCCTAAGCGTTCCGCCAATCGCAAGAGAATCGCCATGCGCGACAGAAGTGCCGGCGTTTACGAACTCCCATTGGCCGAGAACTTCGGTGTTGCCGTTCGCGTCAGGTGCGGCCCCAGCTATCAACTGAGCGGGCGTTGCCTTCACGGATGCCGACGCCGACACGTCAGCCAGTTCCAAAAGGTCGTTAGCCGGATCAATGGTTGTTGCTGCCGGGAGTTCTGAAATTTTCTTGTTTGCCATGATGTTATTCGGTTACGCGGTCGTCCCCTTGCTCCGTGATTCGCCGGTCGCCTTGTTCGGTGATTCTAAAGTCACTGCCGGGCGGCGGAGGGGTCGCGTTATCAACGATGCCTTGCGCCGGGAGAGAGACGGATAGAGAGAGGATCATCATGGCGAGGTGGCGGGATAGGCGTAGTAGCCAGTTCTTGCCTGCCTGGCCATATTGGTGGACACCTTGTTTCCGGCTAGCTGGGCGGTGCGCGTGATTTCAGGTTTGGTCAGTTCAAAGAAGAGCTTTTCCTCGGCCTCCTGGTCAGCGATCACCGCTTTTTCCTGCTGCCCATCGGAGCGCATGAAATCCGAGTAAACCCCGTGCGCCAGATACTGGAACCACTCGCGAGGGATGTTTGTTTCCTCGCCCCCGGAGCCGTCCCCATAGGTCACATCAAAAGCGATCCGGTAGGTCACAAACGCAGAAGTCGGCTCAAGTCCGGTAGCCACCAGTAAGCACCCATCCGAGGTCACGCTGTAATCGTATTCCTGGGAAGAATTCCCCAAGTATGGGGCGCTGACGAAAACCCGAAGGAATTCGCCAATAGTTGATTCTCCCGATTCCTCGAAAGGGATAAGGCTTCCTGAAACGACCCGCTCTTCTCCGATCTTAACCCAGCGCGGCCACCATGGAGTAGCATCGTAAGCCCGTTGCGCCCGCGAGTTTACCAGCGCCTTGATGCGGGGCTGTTCAATGGGCGCGAACTGAACCCCGCTCAGCGCCTCAATTAATTCAAACAAGTCGCTGTAAGGGCGGTCCTGCATCAGATTTTATTGACATGCATGTCCGGCTCAAGCTTCTGGTGATCGCGGATGAACTCAGGATCATCCCAGCACTCCATGCCGTATTTCATGCCTATCTGGAGATAGTCCTTCTGCGGGATATAGGCCAGAATCCGGCCACCCATTGGCCCTCTCGTCCCGGCATCTTTGGCCGCCTTGGCGAGTTGGGCGCACGCGGCCTCGCGGATCTGCTGGAGAGAGTCTTCCAATTGAAGCCCTTTCCGGACTTCTTGGTAAAACGCATCCGTCAGCGCCTCTTTCGAAGGAATGGCGATCATGAAAAGGATACGGGCGGCCAGAGTTACCCGACCGCCCGCGTGATTGGTTTATCGGATGTTGAACCTGAGCGGATCAACGATGGCGAACGCGATCAGGAATTCGCCGGCCGTGGCGGATGCGATGGCCGCATCCGTAAGCTTCAGGTAAATCGGCGTCACGGCTGCAACGGGCTTCACCGGCAGATAGCCGCCAAGCGTGGTGGTTGTGCCAGCCGATTGAAGCATGAGGTCGCCCGTGTTGGTTACCGGAGTGTTCAGAGTCGCTGTCGAGATGTTCAGCGCGTTGAGGAACTCGTCAGGGTCCGCGCCGGTTGTTCCAACGTCAATAACGGTGGTGGTCGTGCCGGCGAAGGCGATGGTTTTGATGGCTTGAATCAGCGCCAGTGAGCCGCCAATTGGAAGCGCGCCGATCTGGACGGAGTTGCCGGTTCCGAGGCGGATTAGGTCCTCGTAGTCGAGACGGATAACGTCAGTGAATGGCCCGCGTTCTGGATTGAGAAGTTGCATAATTGAATGGTCCTTTCTTTGGGGGTTAGTAGGCGATCTTGCCGAACGCGAGCGGGGTTCCGACCTTGAGGGTTCCGGTCATGGTGATGAAACCGCGAGGGCCGCCGCCTTGGTCCGGAAGTTCCTTGGAGGTGAAACCGATGAGCGACTTGAATCCGAGGTATTTCGGGTTGAGGAGGTAGCCACGGGTGGCGGATGGCCACGCCTGCGGGTTGGCGTTCACGATCTTCACGATTCCGAAATCGCATTCGAAGATGGTCACGGAGAG
Source organism: uncultured Cellvibrionaceae bacterium (assembly GCA_964542655.1). Lineage (GTDB taxonomy): Bacteria > Pseudomonadota > Gammaproteobacteria > Pseudomonadales > Cellvibrionaceae > Cellvibrio. Next base: position 31,766 of record CAZIWB010000060.1, on the reverse strand, counting down.
AACCACTTCTTTGGCGCTGGCATCGGTGTTGACGCGGTAGACGGTTTCCCCGGCGTTGTTGTCCGTGCGCTGGAAGTTTGAGATGGTCGAGCGAAGCGTGGTCCCGGCGATCAGCGTGAGAGAGTTCATCTCCCCATTCTGCGTGAACACGGAGCCGACTTGCCCCTGGAACGTGGTTTCCGTTGGAGCGGCAGTGAGGATCGACGCGGCGGGCGTTCGGTAATCGGCGGGAACCGGATTGATCGCTTGAGCGCCGCTCTGGATCCAGGTGCCGAGTCCGCGAAGCTTATAGGGGGTGCTGCTGCCCGCAGCAGCTTGCATCTCGTTATCGCTGGCGATGGTCAATTCCCAGTCGCGCTTTAGCTCCTTCATGGACTTCATCTCGGCCTGAGCCTTGTCCACGGGGCCGGCTGAAGTGACGGCTTCCTGGGTGTCGGTCACAGACCATGTGCGCCACTTTTTCTGGACGTAGTTGCCGACCCGGGCGACATCCGCGAACTTGTCAGCGAACGCCTGAACGTCCTGGCCCTCGGGAACGCCGTCAGTGTTGGGGGTGTCGAGTTTGTCCAAATCCCATTCGGGATAGGTTCCAGTGGCACGCTCTTTCGCGCAAAGGGAGAAGAGCGGGGTTTGGTCGGCCGCCAACCGGTAGAAGCCGCTTTCGAGGTCTTCGCGGTTGGTGAGGGCGGATCCTTGGCCCGAGCGGGCCTGTGGCGCGTTAGGCGCGTAGGTGGTGGATTGTGGCATTGCTTCAGATTGGCTTATCGTTTGGAGGCGGTTCTCCAAGCAATCCAGTCTGCGTCACTGCCAGTCTTCTCGTATGTCGCCTTGAGGGCGTCCAACTCCTTGTTACCCGAACGGATCGGGGCTGCTGCTGCTCCAGTCGGAGACCCTGTAACCTTTGGTTTCGGCGGGTCTCCCGTTGCAGTTTTAGCCGCCTTCAAAACGGGCTTCTTTCTGGTGGAGATGAATGATTTCGAGAAATGCGCGAGAAGGTAATCCAGTCGTGCTCCAAGCTCAGGAATCAATTCCTTTGCCCTGATCACGTCGGGATCATTTCTAAATCCATCGTAGATTTTGAATGCTTCCGACTCTTCGTCGGCCAGTTCCGGAACTTCGGTGGGGATCAGCGCGGCGAGACTTCCCTCGATTTGGCTGAGTTCCCCAAGCCTGTGGACTGTTGCCTTTTGTGCGGGCAAGTAGTCGGTAAGGACTTTTCGGGCGTTCCGGTTGGCTGCTTTGATTTGCCGTTTTGTGAGAGTCTGGCCGCCTCCAACGTCGATCCCGTCATCGAGACCAGCATCTTCGTTTTCGTCCAGAATCGAATCCGTGTCCTCAACGACCTTCTTCAGAACCTTTTCCCGACTGTTGATCTCCTCGACGGTTTTTAAGCCGCTCTCAGGATTGTTGGGAAGTGGTTCCGGCAGTGGTTTCGTATTGGCCCGTGATGCCGCAAGCTGCTCCTCCAGAAATTTGTTTTTCGCGGTGAGTTCCGCGTAACGGCCAAGGGCTTTCGTCCCGGCTTGTCTGGCGATCAGTTTGAGGGCTTCCGGGTCTCCGGATAAAAGCTGTTCAATGACGCTTTCCTCGTTCTGCTCGGTTTCCTCCTGCTCGGTTTCCGTTTCCTGGTCCTCGGTCTCCTGCTCGGTTTCTTCAACCTCTTCAAGTTCCTCGGTCTCGGTCACTTCCTCCTGCTCGGTCTCGCCCGGCTGAGTGAATGCAAGCGCCCTATCTGCGATCCATTGCGCTTCTGACAGGTTTCCATCGGGTGTGTTGGCCCCCGCGTTGGCCTCGGATTGCTCAGTTTTCATTCCACCAAATTACGCCTTGGAGATGGCGATGGCTGATGGATTACAGAATCCGATATCGTCCGTCAACTACAATTGCACGAAACTTGCGTTATCGCCACCCCGGCGGGGTCAAAAATTCCTTCAACTCCGTCACTGTCGAGATGCTCCCGGCCAGCTTCATCACATCATTCGGAGTCTCTGCTTGCCGCTGGTCCGAAAAAAACTTCTCCCTTTCAGAATCCAGGAACGATAGAACGCATTGCCATTCCTCGCGATGGGCGGAGAACAGTGCTATTGCGCTGTCGAGGGTGATCTTGGGGGCTTCTGGCTCGTTACTCATTGCTGCATTCCTTGAGTTTGAATCTCGCCCATTTGGGCTGGCGGGGTGCCGATCTTTCCGATCTGTGCATTCTCCGCTTGTTGAATTTCAAATTGATACTGGCCGCCGTAGTTCTTAATGTCCTCGGCGAACTTCTCATCCGCCTGCATCCGCGCTTGAATGTTCGGCTGGGAAATATACTGCCCAATGATTCCAAGGGCTGCTTGTGCCCCATTTGGGCGGGCGGGGACGGCGATGCCTGCGAAAATCTTGGTGAGATCGTCCGTCACATCCCTAAGCATCTTATCGGCGGATTCTTGAGAGGATTGCAAAACATGATCCCCAAGGACCGGATCAATCGTAAATGCCGCCATCTCAATCAACCTGTCCATGTTCAGCCTGCCGTTGCGGTCGAGAGTCGCGAGGCTGATCATTTTTTCAACCTTCTTGTCAGCGGCTTCGGGGTCATTGTTGTTCGCGTCGAACGAAACCACGATGGAATAGTTGTCCTCAGGCGACCCCTTTTGCATCACCTTACCGGTGGGGTCTCCAGAGACCTGGTAAAACACCTCATCTGGCCCCATGCGCTGGTATAGCTTCCACGCCATGTCCAGCACTGCGGCGACATGACCCAGAAACGTGTCCATCACGTCTTGCTGGCGGACGGTTGCGAGCGGGCTTTCCATGTCTAGCCCAACCGCCCTGTCTGCCTGCTGCCGCATGGTAATCTCGATTTCCTTGCTGCCGGGGTCGTATGGTGGCGTCGGCCCATATTGTAACTCGCCAAGGCGGCGATAGGGAATCATGCGTCCCGGCCCGCGATCTGTCGGGGGGCGACCCGCGGGGTGCATCAGTTCAGGAAGCACCGCTTGGCTCGCCCTATCAGTCCGGGAGTCCACCTCGGTTTTAATCTGCATTTGTGGCCCGCGAAGATTTCGCGTCATCGGGGTCGCGTCATAAAGGCACTTCTCCTTTTCATTGAGGCGGGTGACCACGATTGGGTAGTCGTCCTGCCCGTTCACAAGCTCATGCTTGGCGTAGCCGACCGTATACCTCGGGTTGAAAACCGTGCAATAGATCCCCTCCGCGCCGTCAATCTCGTCAATCAGGCGTTGGTAGGTGTAAAGGACGAGGAAAAGCTGCTTATTGTCGTTGATGATCCTCCGATATCCGTAGTTGCCGCGCTCGTTGGTGAGTATCTCGGCGTCTTGCCCTCCTAGATTGGCGATGACGTAATCAGCCCAGTCGCGGTCCCAGCCCTCGGATTCGACCTTCTTTTCGATCATCTGGGCCGTCATCAGCTTGCGGATGAAGATGTATGGGGCATCCTGCGGGTTCATCGTCCAGCTTGGGAACAGGACATCTCCATCGGGAGAGAGTGACTCAACTTCCGGCTCGTCGATTGACATCACGGAAATTGGAAGCTCAGCCTCTCCATTCTTCCGGAGTTGTCGAATGGCCTTCTTGGCCCTTCCAAGGGTGGTATCAAATTGGTCCATGATCCCTTGGGCGAGGATATCATCGGCATCGCCCGCTAAAATCATCTCCGCGAGTTCCTGTCCGATTTTCGGAACGGCACGGATCTCGTCAAGGGTCATAATCTGAAGCCGGGACCGCTTTTCGCGCTTCCATCCAACGTATGAAACCATGATGGATTTCTCCAGCAGGTGGTTAACGCCGAGCTTCATCTGCTTCTTGAACCCGGGGATATACGTGGATTGCATGTATTTCAGGAAACCGGAAACCACACTCGCCCGCGGAGCCGAAGAGGAAGATGTCGGGATCGCCCTGACATGCGAGCGGACCATCGCCTGAATAAGAAGAGATACGAACGTGTCAATCGCCTGACCAACCACGTTAACCTCATTGTCGCTTCCTCCCTCCCACGGGAAAGCATTCGGCCCATGCTTCCGCATGTCCCAAGTTTTCCCCGGCCAGAGGTTGTTTCTGTCATCGTAAGAAACCGCGCATGATGTGAAAAACGGGTCGTTGTTCGTAAGCGCGTCCTGATACCCCATCGTCAGGATTCCAAGGTCCGGCTCTTCGGAAGCGTAGACCAGGGCGTCGGATTGTAGGGAGTCTTCGTTCATGGTGTGTATTCGTAATCCTCTGTTCCCTCGATCTTACGAACGGGAATTTTCTTGCGGTTGAGCTTCTTGTATCGGGTGTTTCCGACACGGACGGAAATCCTTTCCTCACCGAGGGCCGCATACACCCACCGTTTATTACGGCAGGGCTTGAGGACTAGCGCGGTGAGGAGCGATGCTGCCGCCTGCTTTGCCGCTTCGACCAAGACGGCATAGATCGGCGACGGCACAAGAAAGCTCTTCACCTTCTCCGCCGCTTCCGGTGTCCAGAGGATTGCGCGAACCTTTGTGGTCCAGTCCTCGCCCTCGACGAGATGCTTTTCCCGGAGCGCTTTCACCTCGCCGGGCTTGAGCTTGTGCTTTTCGGCGAAGTCGCTTTGACGGATGGTGAATTGTTCGAGCGCTTTCATGATGGTTCAAAATCTACACTGATTTCCCCTTGAATCCAGCCGTCCACCTCACGGGCAGAGCCACTGATTTTCATCACCGCCCCCTCCATATCGTTCGCGCCATGGATAGGCTTGCCTTCACCGATATCCCGGACCAACGCGCCGATAGCCTTGGCTGTAGCCGCCTTTAAATCGGCCCCGGTCGTGCTGCTGACGGAAAAAGACCGAGAGAACCTTTGAATGATCTTTGTCATGATTTCTAATAGCCTCTCCCGCCTCCTGTGACGAGCATTTGTTTGTCTTCAAAGTGATCTATATCAGCGATAGCGGCATAGCGGAGAACGTCGATGGGATCTTTCCACGCCTCTTTCAATCCAGCCTCTCCGGTATACTCTGCCAGAGCATGAATCAGGTTCGCGCAATCCTCTGAAATGTAGAAGTGCGGACGGTTAACGGAATCCATCGGTTTCGACGTGTCCCAAGCCATTTTGGAGATAAGAGCTTGCAGTCCGTCCTCGATGTCATAGCCGGGAGCGGCCTTGAATGAAAGTCCGGCTTCCCCCATGTCCTCAATGATGGAGCTTGATCCGTCCATAACCTGATGCTTGTTTGTCCCAAGGCGGGGATCAATCAGGCGTTCAAAGATTTCCTCTGAGCCTTCCAGTTCGCGGATTGTCTCGGCATATTCGATAATCCCCTCTCCTCTTCCTTTCGCGCCCTCTCCAGGCAACCATTTTCCGCCCTTCCACTCCGCCCAATCTCCGATGTTCACGCCCGGAAACTCCCGGTAGACAAAAAACGTGCCGTCTTCATCCACCGCGATCCAGCACATGAACCAAGACTTCCGTCCTGCCGGGTCCACGATCAGGTAGCGCGTGGTCCCCTTGGCGATGCGCTCTTTCATCGCCTCCGCCGTCATCAAATTGACCGCCGTGTTGAACTTGGGGAATTTCGTGGCATGGGACTTCATCGGCACCCCGTAGGCGCGGATGAGGATTTCTTCCCGTGGCCTGCCTTGGAGGTCTTTCTTGATCCGGTCGTATCCTCCGAAAGGATTGTCCTGGGAATGGAAGTAGTGAACCGAGGCGTTCCGCTTGGTGCTCCGCTGGACGTAGGGAACAAGTTCTCCCTTGAGAAGCTCTGCGCTTCTGGACTCGACGGTCTTCGCGCCGTCTAGATACTCCTTAATAACCTCTGTGTAGCCGTCAATGGGGGTGAAGGTTACAAGCATCTTTGCTTCGCGGGTGGCTAGACGGAATCGAAGGGTGGAAATCAGTTCCGGGCCGAGAAGGTATTCGTCGAGCCACACGCCGATATTGTGCCACGATGCTGACCGGCTCCCGAGTTCAGCGCCTTCTAGAATCGTGGGGTTGTTCTGATACTGCGAATAGGTCTTGAAGATGATTTGCGAGCCATTGGGGAGGATCAGGCTGGAATCCGTAAAGCCGTTCTTTTTGGTGTAGGAGATATACGCCCCGGCAGTCATTTGCTTGGTCCGCATTTCGGCCGGCAACGCTTCCCAAACGGCGCTCTGTTGTTGCCGAACGGAAACCTCGGAAGTTTGGGCAAAGCAGAAAATTTCGGAGTCCGGGTTTTCAATCGCGGCCTTCACCACGGCATAGGCCCCGAAGCGGGTTTTCCCCGAGCGATTCCCGCCAAGCGCAAGGATCTCGTCGACCTCAAAGAGCGCCTCTTCCGCCTTGGCCCAGTGCGGAAGCCTGAAACCGTAGCGGTATGGATCACTCTCCGCGTTGGTGATGGCCTCGTGATAAATGCGGTGAAGATTCGCCAATTCACTAGCATCCATCAGAACGATCTCATCGTCTGTTGGCGGATTCAGGATTGGGTGGGATCTCCAGTTCATTCCGTTGATTCGGCTTCAATCACACGCCCCCTGGCGATTCTCTCCCGGGCGGCGGTGAGTTCCTTTTGGGCATCCTCGATGCTGGCCCCCTTGCGGGTTTCGATGATAACTCCCGCCATCCCAGCGAGAGCCATGGATTTGTCCGTGCTGATGGCCATGCAAAGCGCCAGCTTCTCGGGAGAAATGTCATCAAGAAGTTGCGGGTTTTCCATCAGCCGTTCCGACTTCTCAAGCAGAAGATCCTTGTATGCCTCCGCTGCCAAAGCGAACTCGCGGGAGAACTCCTTCTTTTTGGTTTCGAGAGTTTCGTCGTGCCGCCAGGAAATTCGGCGGATCACCGTTCGGTTAACTCCCGTGTCTTCGCTGATCTTCTTCAGAGAGAGTCCTTGCGCGAGCTTCCAGAGGATCTCAGCCGCTTTCTCCGGGTGAGCCAGCTCGTAATATGAAGCGGCCCCACGCTGGTTGCGTAGATGCTCGGCCCGCAAGCGAACCTCATTCATCCACTCGCCGGGTATTTCGTCAGTCTTTTGGATGGATTCGCTCATTCTTCGGGTAGCCCGTTGGGCATGAGGTTGAGTTTCACCGACTCGTAAACGAACGGCATTTTGACGGCGGAGTCACCGGTTGCTCGGGTGGCCTGAGAGATGCGGTCGAGGCGGTAGGTTTTGAAGACGTTGTCCTTGTAGCCCACGCTATCCATTTCGAATAGGGGGTTGGCCACCCACGTTTTGCCCTTGGATGAGCCGGTCTTCTGGGAGTCGGTCATCAGTCCGAAAACCGTGTTGACGAAGTTTTTATATTCGCTGGCCTGATTGCCGTATTTCTCCTGAAAGTATTGATCCGTGCCGAGTCCCTTGTTGTGAATCTCCATCACGGCGTTGGCGTCGGCAAGCAGGGCCTCGCGGTTGCCTTGATAGAGACGCTTGCCGCGCTTGGTATTAATCCGCTCGGAAAGATTCTCTGACAATTTGGTCACACTCATCAGCGCCACCATGAGATTGCCATCCTTCGTGATCTCGATGGCGAGCGGAACGGCATCGCGGAGGGTTGCTGGTTGCGGGGCGTAACGCTTGCGGTTTCCCGTGGTCTTGAGTGCCGGATGGTTGATCATCAGGTAATTCGACCCGTCGAAATCCTTCACGGCCCGATTCACCTCGCGGAGGATGCGGATTTGCTCGGTGTTGAGAATGCCCGCGTCCTTGATCGCCTTGATGGCCGCCTCCGAGAGATGGGTTCCTGTGAGGCTTCCGTCCTCATCAACATGGATTTCATTCGGCATGGCCGCCTTGCCGGATTCCCGCTGTTTGAATGAATGCTCGACAATTACTTTCCCTATCTCATTCCGGCGGTCGATGGTGTATTTTTGCAGCGGCACGGGATTACCCTCCTTGTCGCGCTTCACCCGCGTCTGGCCGTCGATCTCCTCGGTCTCGTAGGCGGCAATGTATTTGTCAACAAGCGGGTCGTTTGCCTCGGGTGTCGGGAGATCGAATCCGCCGTGCGTGTCTCGTCCAGCGGCTTTAAAAAGGCCCTGCGAGCGCCCGGATGACTGCCGGAGCATCTGATTCGTCATCGCCCGGATTTGCGGAAGTTCGCGGATTCCGCCAGCAAGCAAGCCATTCCCCTGGACCATCACGCCATTTGGCTCCATCAGGCCACCTGTCTTGAAATGCAGGTCACGGATTACCGGAAGCTTGCCCACGGTCGCGGCGGCAACCCTGCCGATCGCTCTGCCGAGGTCCGTCCGTCCGGCAATAGCTCCCAACTCTCCGGACTCTGCCAGTGATGCGACATGATCGGCGGATGCCTCGATGTAATATTCAATAGCAGCCTCCTTGATTCCAACGGTGGATTCACCGGAGGCTGTCCGGCGCTGGTTGTATCGATCCCAAAAGGTCTCGAAATCTTTGGAGAGCTTTCCGTCATTCGCACGGAGAATGCCGCCGGATTGTCCATCTCCGAGAAGTAGGGCAGTGACTCCATCTTCCATCTGATTTCGGATAATCGTGTGGTGGAGAATTTCATGGGCGATGAGCGGCTTGATCGGGTTGCTGGAACGGAGGGCGATTGTCGCGGTATTGTTGCCTGCGGAGAAAGAGCTTTGCGCGCCGGTGCTGAAAACGATCTTCAGTTGCGGGTTGCTGGCGGCGTAGGTCGATATGGCGCGCTTTGCGCCGACTGGCAGGGATTCAAACAGTGGCTTTTGCTCGGGCGTGAGATCTTGCCGGAAGTTCAGCTCATCCCCCAGCGCAAGCTCACGGTGGCGGGCTTTGGTTCCGGTCAGCATTCCGCCGAGCATTCCCGACGATCCGCCGATGACGAGGGCAGACGCGGCAGCACGCTTGAACGTGTCCGCATTCGGGTCGCCACCGTCTGCAAGGTATTCGAAAGCAAGGTCGATGGGTCCAGCGGCAGCGATGCCTTTTGCACCGGACCGAACGGCCCCCGTGAGAACGCCGCCCATGGTCGCGGTATCCGTCAGGCGGGCCAACCCGCGATGAATCGGCGTCAGCGTGGGATTGTTGGCGACCCGCTGCCAGAAAGGCACCTGCCCGCGTGCCCAGGAAAGCTCCTTGCCGACGATCTGAGAAAAGCGGCCGTAGCCACGGAGAGCAGGACCAGCGGCGAGTGCGGCGGACGCGGCACCGGGCAATCCGAAGGTGGCGACACTTCCAATTGGAGCGGCGACACGGAGGAGTTCATAGGCTTTCCCGAGTCCAGCGTATTCAGCGACAGTTTTAAGGGTGTCATTGATAAAAATGAGTCCATCGCCGGTCTTTTCGAGGACTTGCCCGAACGCTTGCACGGGGATCGACTTCGCGGCTTGTCCGGCTTGGATGGCGGTCTTCGTTGCCTTGGCGACGTTCTCCGGGATGCGGACGGCAAGGGATTCGCGCTTTGCCCCCATTTCGGCCAGTTGCTCTCCAAGTTGACCGGCAGCGGTTCCGAAAATCTCGGATTCTTTCGCGGTGCGAGCGGCGATTCCCTGCGCTTGGATTGCCCTTTCGCCTCCCACGGTGTTTCCAAGCCGCGTGGCAAGCTGTGACGCCCTGCTAGCCGATTCCGCCGCCGTTGTTGCCGCAGCGGCCTCCACGCTCTTGGCGGCGATCCTTGCGTCCATCTCGGCCACCTCTACAAGCACGCGATCCGCCTTGATGCCAGCGCGGGAGATGATTCCCAGCTTCCCGGCCTTTGCCGCCGCCCCGGCAGGAATCATGATGCTCGGATCGAGAAGTTGACCTACTGATCCCGCCTGCTTGGTGATTTCAGCATATTCCTTGGGGGGAAGTGATTTCTTGAGTTCCGCCGCCTCCGTGGTCGCCGCCTCAATAGTGGTGAGATCCTGAATAACCTCCCCAACCGCCGCGTCTTGATGGTATTTGCGGACGCGCGCGAGATTCTGCCGGGTCGCCCACAGCGTTTCCTTCCCCGCTCCCTGTCCGGACATGGAATCAGCCATCTCTTGCGTCCCCCATGCACCAGCAACTTGGAGCATCGTCCCGAGTTCTTCGGACGCCTTGATTGAACCGTCAGCGATAGAGACCCCCGCCAGCATGGCGCGGTCCCGGTTTTCCTGACCGGCCAACGCCAGCATCGCCGGATGGGTGCGGACAACCTGCTTGGCAAATCCGGCAATCGCGTCGTATGCGAACTCACCCACGCCTCCGGCCATGTCTCCAAACGAAACTTCCGGTGAGTCCACGCCATCCGCCGTTCTAACCTTGAACGCCCAAAGATTTTCAGGAGCAAGGGCGGCGTCCTCGGGCATTCCGTAGGCCCATCCTTTTTCGGTGAGCGCGCCATCGGTAGCGACCAACCCTTGATCCTGAAGATCGGTGAAGAGAACGCCCTTTGATGTGGCGTTTCCATTCTCATCGAGAATCCCGCGCGCGACAGCATCTTCAGCCGATTGGATCGGCTTCGTCCATGCGTCGGCTTGGCCTCCGGTGAGAACGTCCAAGCCGCTTTTCAGGGCGCGGTTGAGTTCGGCCATTTATTTGGGGGCGAGCAATCCTCGGATGCGGGCGGTTGCGGCTGCTGCCGGGTCAGCGTTGGGGGTGAGTGCGGATGGAATCACCCCGTCCTTGTAATTCGCCGGGTTGGATAGCTTCTCGCGGATTTTCGTGAGGTAGGTGGCCCAAACGGTGGGATGGGAGGTGATCTCCGGACGATTCTTGAGGATCAACTGAATGTCAGAATTACTCAAAGGCTTGAGGTATTGCGCGGCTTCCAAAACCGAACCCTCCAACAGGTCTTGCGCGATTTCCCGCTGATCGGACATGGCTGTTGGTGAATTTCCGCCGGGGATGAACGGAATGTTTCCAATCCATGACCCGACTCCTTCACCGAAACCAACGGCGTCCGATAGCGCGGCGGTCGGCTTTCCGTCCTTCGTGAGAAACTTGTCGATGGTCTTCAGGGAGCGAAGCTTCCCGGCATCAGAGATTTCAGCTTTCGCGGCATCAGCGGCCTCTTTTTCCGCCTGATTCTTGAGCGCGATACCTTCCGAGATGGTTGGTTGTTGGTTCGGCGCTGGCGAGACTCCGATTTGCCCGACAGTGATCTGAGCGGAAGGATCCGCCCCGAGCTTTGCCATGTTCGCACCCACGCCGGATGCCCACGAGCCATTCAGTCCGCGAGGATCGTTGGATGCCCCGACCGGGGCATAGGTCCCAGCGATCTGTCCGATGGTCGTCTTGCCAGCGTAAGGACCTTCTCCCTTCGCTCCTGCCGCGAGAAGTCTAGCCATCTTGTCGATGGATGCTTCCACGCTTCCGGCTTCGATTGGTCCCGAGTTGTCCGAGATACCCATGGCGTTGTTCTTGTTCTTGAACGCCGATGAGGTTCCGCCGCCGGTTTCATGGATAGAGATGGCAGCTAGGGCGCGGGGATCGACTCCGTATTTTGCACCGGCAGCATTGAACGCGGCAGCATGCGGACGAAGTCCTTCAGGGAGAGCCTCGGGAGCAACTTGGCCACCACCAACAGCGGAACCAACGCCGGGAATCGGCGCGAGGCTTCCCGTCGCCGGATCGAAGGCCATCTTGATCTTGCGACCATCGCCAAGTTCGATGTCCTGAAGCTGGAAAGACTTCTTCTGCTGCTCGGGAACCAGCTTGGAAAGCGTGGTGGCGATAGAATAGGCTTCTTCGGGTGAGTTCGCCTTAACTCCGGAGTAGTTTTCTCCCAGCAAGCCCTTCACTTGATCGAGGAGAATCGGACCAACCGCCGCTTGGGTGGAGGCGTCGAGCGCCTGCGCCTTGATGGCCGCCGCGTCTGCCCGCTCATTTCTCGCAAGACTGGCATCTGCTCCGCGAATATCCGCCGCCGTGGCCCGCTCGGAATTGGCAAGCTGACGCTCCTGGAGTCCGAAGTTGCGATCCTGCTGCTGGGTCCTGACGCCCATATCGATCAGACCCTTGATCTCGGAGGCGAAAGCCGCTTTTTCGCGGGGGGTCTTGCCGGGGTCATCGAGTTGCGATCCCAACAGGTCCAGCTTGGGCTTCATCTCCGGAAAAAGAATCCCAGCCGCCTTGATGGCATCCGCCCCGGCCTTCGTGGTTTCCTTGATCTTCTTTTGCTCGTCCCGGAAGTCATCGTTGGTCTGCGTGATTCCGCTAACCAAATCCAAAATAGATTGCCCGGAGACGCGGGATGCGTTTCCGAATGCGGAGTAGTCCTGAATCCCGAGGTTCGGGTTGATGGTGTCGCCTAGGAGAGCCATATTTTATCCGGTATAGTAGGAGCTTTGCGGGTTCTGCTGCGCCTGATACTTGGAATACGTGCCGTAGAGGTTCCCGGCCAACTGCATCCAGTTTTGTTGTTGTTGAGCGCCGATCTGGGCTTGGGTTCCGGCGAGAGCGAGCTGGTTCTGGCCTTGGACAGCGCCGAGGTTCACGCCCACGTCGGGGTTGACGAGCTGGGGTGTTGCCGAGCCGATGGAGGAAAGCCCGAGGCCGAGCAACCCGCGTCCTGCCTGATAGGACTGTGGCACTTGGTTGAGTTGCTGCAAGCCGGGGGCGGAGTAGAACTGATTCGACATGCCGAAAGCGTTCTGACTGGCGGCGTTCGCCTCCTGACGCTTCCCGGCTAGGATGTTTTCCCGGTTGAGGAGCCCGTTGGCGATGGTCGAGTTGTCACCGATGCGGCCCGAGGCCAGTCCTTGCTCGCGGGCGAATTGTTCCGCGCTGCGTTGCTCTTGGCCGGTGAGCCCTTGCGCGGACAGTCGGGCCCGCTCCGCTTCGGCAGTTGCCGCCTGGACTTGGGCCGCGCCTTCCGGGTTGAGGGAGTCGAAAAGGCCACGCGTCAACCCGGCGTCGTTCTTCATGCCACGCAAGTCACGCGAGCGCGAGGATTGAATCTGATCCGAGGCTTGGCGGTTCGCGATGTTGGACAGCCGGTTCAGGTTCTGCCCTTTGCCGAAGAGGAAATTGCCCGCCTCGTTCAGGTTGAGATCCTGGAATTGCTTCCTGTATTCACCCTCAAGTCCGAGGACTTTTGGGAGACCTTTGCCGTAGCCGCTGATGTATTGGGAAATATCGAAACCGATATCCCGCTGACCAGACTTCTGTGCCTTCTCGGCAGCTTTCTTCTGCTGCTCACTGGAATAGTAAGAAGCTCCTGCTGCTACTGCTGCCGCTGCTACGGCTCCCCAAATTTCGGCCATGGTCGTTTAAAGTAGGTAGTGGTGGCAGGCCCAAATGAGTCGCCCTTCGGTTTCGGTTTCTCCAATCCCGTGGATAGGAAAGCGTGAATGGAAAAGTGGCGCGTCGAAAATCAGCGCCCGATTGTAAAGCCCGCGAACGAAATCGAGTTGCTCCCAAACGTCAGGATGTCCCTCGACCATTTCTTGCGCCCGCAACGGGTCATCCATCCACTCAAGGGGCATTTCGACGCGTCCGGAATTCCGATGCCGATAGAACGCGGTTCCGCTCACGGCTTCATGCTCGGACAGATAAACGATGCAGGTTTGCTCGCCCGCGCTCCGGTCGCTGTGGATGTATGCCTTCTCCGTGCCTTCGTTGGTGAGTCGGGCGAACATTCGGTTTGGAATGACAGCGCGTCCTTGGGCAACGGTGAGGGCGGCAATCATCGGGTGATGGTCGCCCATGAAGCTCATCCCTTCGTATTTCCCGGATCCAACTTTTGCGGTTGGCGGTGACCAGGTTCCGAACCCGGCTGCGAGGAAGCTATCCCGGACGGCTTCGGGATTCTCCAGAAAGTTGTCGATTATGCGGATCATGCGTAAGTTCCGAAAACGGAAAAGGTGACACCCCGGCCCGATCCTTGGGTGGTATGGCGGATCTTGAAGCTTCCGGCCGCACGGTCGTAGTGGCTGGCGTCCACGATCTCCGTTCCATCACTGATCCCAGATGGCACAACCACGTAGGAAGTCCCGCTCATGGGCGCGGTCAAGAATACCTGAGATTGAGTGTCGGATATGCGCGTGACCGATGCGACATTAAGGCTGTCGATGATGCCTCTCCCGGCTCCTGTGATCGTGAAGGCACCGTAAGCCTTGGCGGCTCCGGGGGCGTATTTTACCGCGTCAGGCGTAACCATCTTGTTGGTCGCCTGATTTTGCATGTTGGACTGCGTGGCCGGGAGCGTTGTTGAAAGACGCGTGAAGTCGATGGTCGTCAGCGCGATCTTTTCGTTGGTTACAGCCAGATCCCCGATGTTGTTCGTGACAATGCCCCCCAACGCGATCTTCCCGCCGCCGATTGCCCTATCTGCAAACAACTCCTGCGTAAGTGACCCGGCCGTGATGTTGCCGCCGGTAATCGTGCCGACCTGCAATTGACCGCCGACGACCGCCAACGTGGTGCCGACGATGGCGTCTGCCGTAAACTGGGAACCGCCGGCAATTTCGTCCAGCTTGGTGCTTGTGACCTGCTGGAGATTCTCAAAATCAATCGTTGTGGAAAATACGCCCATGTCAGTTGAAAGTAAGGTTGCTGCCCGAGGTTCCGTTGGCGGAAATCTTGGTTCCTCGCACCGATCCGCGCCCGATGACGCGCCGGATTCTCAAAATCCCGTTGAAGCCGCGCAACGGACCTGTCCTGCCGCGAATATCGGCGGTGTCATTCGGATCGAAGAATGCCCCGAGGTTCAGGGATGACGCCATTTGCTCGCCGGACGTGGAATCCGGGTCTTCGGTGGTGAAAGTGATGCCGATATCCGATTGCGCGGTGCCCGCTTTGAATTGGACCGCGAATTCCCGAAACTTCTTGCGGCCTGTCGTCCCGTTCAGGTATCCGCGGGTGGCCATTTGCGCGGAAATCGGAAAATTCTCAGCCCCAGTCACTGGATTGGTGGCGATCCGGTCGAAATCCGAGTCCTGATTGTCGAGAATGTGAATTCCACCGTCCGCAGTGATGGCGTAGAGGTCATTCCTATCCTCTCCGGTGGCAATAATCAGGTTCGTGATCTGGAATTGGGGATCACCGAAGGTATCCACCGACTCCCACGCGGTGTTTTTCAGGTTGTAGACGAGAATCGCGTTGTTGCCGGTGGCGTCTCCCTGCTTTGGAGCGGAATCCAACGGCACGGCGAGCCAATAGCGGTTGTTGAAATAGACCCCGACCGATCCGCCGGCCAGAGATTCGGAAATCCGGTCAATATAGGGCTGGATGTCTTTGGAGAGCGGTTCCTGAGTTCCGCGCAAATTGTAGTCGTTGAAGAATTCCAGCATATAAACGCCATCATCCGAGAGAAAGAAGATGAATGGCCCCTGCGAGGCTACGGATTTTCGCGCAAGACAGCCAACCTCGCGGGTGAGTTCTCGCACGGAGGTGTCCGCCAGTGATCCGACGGTGCCGAAAACTCCGTGCACGGAGTTGCGGTTCAGAACAATCAAGGCGTCCTCGTAGAACGGCTGCAAGGCAACGATATAATCCGCCGTTCCCCCGGTGATCCGGAATTGGTTTTCGATGGGATCGTAGGTGTCTCCATCGAGAACATCGGAGGCAACAAGCTCATCGTGGATGTCGCGAGCATCAAATCCGCTGCCATTGTCGGTGTATTCGTATGGCCCCCACAAACGGCGCTGGAAATAGACAGCCCAAGGGAATGCGGGTTGGTGGATGTATCCGCCTCCAAGTGAGACTTGCCGTCCAAGCGAAATAGTGGTGCCTCCGATGGTCGCGAAGTCCTTGACCTGGATGTAAAATTGGAAGGTGGTCGCGGTAGCGTTAAACGCGGTGAACGTCTTTCTGATGAACGGGATGAAGCTCGGGCCGGTGGCGTCCGCAATGGTGATCGTCGCGTTGTTGGCAACCGTGAGATTCGATGGAACCGTGACCGTGGCCAATCCATCGGAAACGGTGAAGTTCGTTCCAGTAACCTCGAATGTCTGCGGCTGGACATAAGCCCCGTCCGGGACGAGGGCAAAAGAAGTGTCCCCCAAAGACCACTCCATCGCCACAACGCCCGAACGGAAAATGTAGACCTTGTCAAAGGCTTGGATCATGTCGATCTCGCCGTCCAAAGTCTCGGAACCCGGCAGGTCGATATCCGTCACCGTGCCATCGGAAAGAAACACACGTTTAACCAAACCTCCGTAGGCAAGGAAAACGGACTCGTCATTACTGGACGACGGGTCGGAAAACTTGCACGATCCGAGGACTTGCGATCCGGCAGAATCATCGAGACGCGCCAAAACTACCGTGGATCCCGAAACGGTGTAGGATTCAGAACCGACAGCGCCCGGGATGTCGTAGACCAGCGTATTCGCGTCAGTCGGAGTCATCGGGTAATTCCCCTCGGGGTCCACCGTTGGTGATCCTCCCACGCCTTCTAATCCGAGATACGCCTCGCCGCCTGATCCGCCTTGGAGGAAGAGGGGGCCGATGGGGGAAACTTCACCAGTGGCGGCACCTGATGGCAATGCGGTTACAAGGCTGCTCGCAACAACGTCCCCATTTACGGCGTTCATCACCTGTTGGGCGGTCGCATTGCCAGCGGTGATTACCGGTTGCCCGCTGCCCATTACAATCGTCCATCCAGTAAGCCCCTCTGGCGTTTCAGCTTCACTGATGATGAATGCGGTGTATCCGGCTGATTGAATCACCCATGAACCTGAAAACCAGTTTATCCCGCTGGTGTCCCCGCTATAATCCGGGTGATCATTGCTAATCCCGCTGTAATAGTGATCGCCATTCACGCCGGCTGTAACCACCCCGGAGATGATCATATTTGACTTGACGCCATAATAAACAGCGATGGCGCTTTCATTCACGGAGACAAGCGTTTCCGGGGTCGCTGGAGATTCAATATATTGGATGGAAATGGCGTTTCCAAGTTCCCCTGGGATTCCGGTTTCGAAAAAGATGGAATTATCGGCACCGGAAGGGTTAATGATCCGGGATGCCAGTTCATTGCCGCCTATCGGCAGACCATGGCCAGGAACCGTCAGCGTAACCACTTCCCCGACCCGGGATGCCGCCGTGACCACTTCCCCGCCGGGTTCGTCGATTAGCCAGAACGGAAGCCTCAGCGGCGATCCTACAGCCAAAGAGCCGTCGGCCACGACATCCACGCCCCGACGAGGTTGCCAATCTCCGTCAATCCGGCCGTTCTCGGACAGGGAAAGCATCCCAGTCCCAAGCTGCCAGACCGGCAAGCGGTTGTTTACGCCCAAGAATCCGACATCCCCGTCCACCACTACGGGGTCATCCAAGCCGCCGGATGTGCGGAAGGAGGGCATTTATTGGCTGATTGCAATCGCGACGCCTGAAGTCAATTCCAGCGATTGGGTAACCCCGGGAATCGCCGTTCCTGCCGGAAGCGTGATGCCGACGAGCTTCGCGTTTGGCAAAAGATTGCCCACGTAACTGAGTAGAACAGCGTCGTTTATGATCGAGATCCAGCGGAATGGCCCGGTAATAACCCCCGAGTCATCATCAATCACGATTCCGCCTTGCTGGCCTTGCTGATCGTATTGGGGTGCGCCTGCCATACACACGGACTACCGGTTTCACTCATGCAAGTCAATTGCATTTGTAAGTTGGTTGCGTTTTTAGATTTGCAGGCAATCCGCAGAATCGGCCCATTGTCGAGTTTTTGAAGGGGTGGGTTACCGGTCGAGGTTGAAACGGTAGGGAAATCTCTTACCACCTCCCCCGGGGTAGCCCTTACGTGCAGAATGCAATACTTGTTACAATAAACAATAATGCGGAGTCGGGCACATCGCATTGTTGCTAGCAGTCAGTCAGTTATGTGTTCGCGCTCTCAATCTCCCCGAGTAATGCTGAGCCAGTCTCAATAGCTGGCAGGATTGTCATCACATCGTGACTACATCCGAGCCAAACCGCGCACGCGTTCAAGAGTTTTCTTGTCGACCGGGACCGGTATTTAGCCACTTCCCTTAATGCTCCACCTCAACCCGAAATGGCAACTTACGCCGTCTCATCTCCTTGCTGATCAGCCAAGAGCCTTGAAACATCTGCTCTGGCTTCGAGCCGCATCCGTGCATCCGGCCTTCGTAGAACCCAGCCAGATCGTGCACCAGCCAATCGTAGCTGTTCTGGATGTCAGCATTTGAGGCTGCTCGGAGTCGTTCTTGCGGTCTCGCGTCCATAGAAACCCACTCGCTCTCCGGCTTGATAGTCATAATAATTGGTCAGCGCTTCGCGTTAACTGTCCCCTCGCTCCGCAAGATTCTAAGCCCTGAATATAAGGTTAGATCAAGCTGATTATCGCAAGCTGATTGCAATAGTCGCAAATCATTGCCTAACCTGCGGTTTTACGTCATCCGCTCAAGCGCGGGCGTTTCGCGTGTCCTAACCCACTTCCGCTATCCTCCACCCTCCCTGATCGTTACGGCGCCTTGTATCCCTATCCTCGCCTCATTCCGGGCCATCTGGCGGGTTGGTGGTGGTCGTGGATTTGGCAACCGCTTCTGACAGTCCGGGCAATCCCATCCGACGTTGTCTGGCGGGAAGTGAGTTCTGCCGCAGTCGATGAGCGTCCCTTTCCAGCCGCAATGAGGGCACGCCATCTTGGGCGGATCGAACAGGAACCATTGGGGGCGGTTACGCTTGCGCTTCATTCTCGCCTCCTCTCTCCGGGCTGGGCGGCAGGGGCAAATCGTGCAGAAGCTCCGGCGGATACTCCATCGCGTTCCCGGTCTCGTCCCTCCATTGGTTGTCGAAGGCGTCGAGGAATGCTATCTGCCTGCCGCCGCTCTCGCTCCATACGAGGTAGGAGCGATCCTTTTCGGCTTCGCTGACGCTTTCCCACCCGTCCTTGCCAGACAGCGCGGCCAAGTGATCTTCGTGGCGCACCCATCGACCGCTTTCGTCATGCTCCATGGTTGCGATCCCATATTCTGTATCAATGCTGTATCTCTGGATCATGGCTCGGAAGGGCGGTTGAGTTCTGCTTCATCGGTTCCTTCATCCCCATCGACACCCCAGACGTTCATAGCAACCCAGTCACACCAAGCGGCCATAGCTTGCCCGTCGCGTCCACATGACTCGTCGATCATCGCTTCGACCGCGCTTCTCGGCTTTGTCAGGAAATCCAGCGCGATGCCTGTTTCTTCCATGAAGGATTCGACAGCGCCGGGTTGCTGGCAGGTGGCAACTGCGCACGACATGAATGCGCCCATGAGGAGCGGATCATCGTGATAAAGCGGGAGGACTTTCATCCCCGGCATGGGATAAGCAGGTTCGTTCGGTTCAGTTTTCACAATGTTGGTTTGTTAATTCTTGATGAAGTGCGCGTCGGTGTATCCGCACTTTTGGCAATGCTGCTGGATCACAACCGTGATGGAATTGTTGTGGATCTCGGAGCGAATGGTTTCCGACTTCACGAGTTCCCATTCATGCTCGCAGGAACTCAGCGCTGACTTTGCTGGTTCACGTTTCGATGTGACGATCCCAAGCGAGTAGCAAATCGGCACGAAGGCAATCCCGATTACGAGCAGGCATTTTTTAAGTGTTTTCACGGTGTTGTCTTGTTGGTGGCTTCAATGATCTCCAGAACGCGTTCCAGAGTCTCGGTGGGGAGCTTCGTCCACGCGGCCAGTCCGATCCTCGCGGCGAGCTTGGAATGCTTATCCTTTTCCGCGATATCATCCTCCGCCTCCTGGGTCCACGGGACAAGCCTGCTGAAAGACCACTTGTCGCCTATAGGTTGCCCGCCATCCTTCCGGTAACGTCCGCCAGCAGTTTGGATCTGTGTCCGCGTCACTTTGGTGGCAATTTGGACGCGGCGATTGTGACGGCCATTCAGGATGACCTTGTCACCGACTTTGACGTTTTCGAGTAGATTGGTTTCGTTCATGCTTGTGTCTTGTTGGTGGCCTTGGCGATGGCGGCTCGGGCCATGTCTGCCGTCTTCTTGGCAGACATCACCCACTTCATGCGACCTCTGGCGGTATCGAGTGCCAGCGGTCCGACTTTCTGTGAATCGACCAGCGTTTGCAGGCATTGCTCCAGAGCCTCCAGCAGGTCAGGCGACGCGGCTATCAAAAGCGCGTTCGCTCGCATCTCTTCAACCGTCAGGGTGTCGCACGCGGGCTCGTATTTCCCATGCGCCGGATCATTGTAGAGCGGCTGGCAGATTGTCTTCTCGGCGGACTGGTCGAAAACGTAGTGGGGAACCTTGTCGGCGCAACATGCGTGCCAAGGACCAGGCGTGTGCTTCTTCTCGTTTTGGCTCATGGCTGGGCGGGGGTTGGGGTGGGGGTTTCGGTTGCGGCGAGGAACGCGAGGCACCGCTGTTTGGTAGACGCATGCCACATGTAGAGGTCAGCCGGATTCTTGATGTTGCGGTCGTCAGCCCCGGTGATCAGCGCGATTCGAAATGCCTCGCATTGATCAACGGTCAGCGTCTCCTCAGCCGCGTGGATGGCGTCTAGGCTGGTGGCGTAGGCGGGGAGATGGTCGCTGAGGCGTTTGTCAGGAGCCTTGTAAAGCCACCCTAGTTCTTCAACCTCTGCGTCAGTGAGAATTACCCACCCGCATCTCACCGCGACCTTCTCGTTTAGCTCGTTTTTGTTCATCTGTTTTCGGGGTCGGGGGTTAGGCTCTTGGCTCAAATGGTGTGGGAGCCGTCTGGAAAAGATCACCGAAGATTTGGTCTGCCAGCTTCTTGAACCCGGCATCGTTGGCGTAAAACTCATCGAAACGCCGCATGGAATGAAGTGCTTGGCTATGATCCTTCTTGCCGACCGCCCTCGCGAGATCAACTAGGGGCCACCAGTCGAAATAATAATAAAGTGCTTTTACCGCCATCCATCGCGCCCACATTACTCTGCGGGTTTTAATCTTCCCGCTTATGGCGGGTGGAGGAATTTCAAAGACCTCGGCGATGTGCTGGATGATTTCTTCTTTGTTCATGGCTTCAATACGAGTGAGTGTTGCGCGAGTCGGCGGGTGATTGCTTCAGCTTGTGCCGTGTCGAATCCGTTCTGGCGGATGATTTTCTGCTCGATCTCCGTCACGCTGATCTGGCTGGTCCAGAGCGTCGGCAAAGCGGATCCCAGCCGGGTTTCAAGGAGATCGAAAAGCTTGCTCGACCACGCCTCGGTCATCTTGCCTTGGCTGACATCGTCCAAGACGAGGATTGGCGCGCCCATAGCGGCCTCCCAGCGCCTCGTGGCACCCTCGCGGTCCTTGTCGGCTGTCGCCGCCTCGATTGCCGCGTCCCGGGCCTCTGTGCCGATCCACCAGCGAAATGGGAGGCGTGTGGACCACAGGAGGCAAGAGATCGCGCTGCTCTTGCCGTGACCGGATGGGCCGATGAGCCCGATTCCGCCATGATTGCTCGCGGCGGTCCAGGAAAGCGCCGGCATGTAGCACGGCTTCACCATGTCCGATGAGCAATCGCGGTATCCGGCCGGAATCCTCGCGTTGAAAAGGTTCTGCCATCTCACCTCTTCGCGGTCGGTTGCCCATGTCGCGGATTGGACGGCCTCGCACTCGTCGCAGAGCGGGACGATCTTCGGCAGCATCTCGACCGGCTCGAAATCCACGCCGTTTCCGCATTTGGGGCATGCGCCCGTTGTCATCACTGGTCCCATTTTGATTTTTCGATTGGGGGTTTCTGGTTCTGCGCGGATTTCGATTTCTGCATGGACTCTCCGACCCACGAGAGCGAGGTAGCCATGTCATCCTGCCATGATGTGATTTTGCGGGCCGCGCCTCCGCCCGCGCTTCCCTTGGTCCATCCTGTGGAATTACGGACCTTCCACCAATAGGAAGCCTGCTCTTGGCTCATCCGGACTGTCGGGGCGTATTCGACGGCTTGCTCAAGGGTGCAAAGCCCGGCCCCTTTCTCTCTCTCTTCTAATATATCTTCTCTTCTCTTCTCTGGTCCCGTTTCTGTCACGCTCGCATCGTGACAAGAGCGTGACATATCATCCCGCTGCTTCTGCTTCCTTTCTGTCGTAAGAGCCCTAGTCTTAGCGCCTTTGGATAGATGCCGATCAAAGCGGGGAATCTCCAGAGCGCCAGAGCGGTCATGGAGCCAGCCCACCTTGACGAGCGCGGAAGCGAACCCAGCGTGACCGAGGATTAAATCCACGGTCGAAAGTGTCACGTCGGCAGCGTGACAAGATTGGAGATGATCGTCGCACCACATCCACCAGCGGATGCACAAACCCAAGGCATGATCCGGGTGAACTTCAAGGAGGGTTGCCAACTTGAGCACCTCCGGTTTGCGGGGCGTCGTCTTCTCGGTCTTGATCCAGTCTGCCATATGCGTTTATTTCCAGTCCAGCGCCTGTTGGTATTGCTCGGGGGTCATAGCTGGGTTTCTAGGAACGCTTTGATGAACTCCGCGGCGACTTGCGGCACGATCGCATTGCCGTATCCCCGCAGAAGCCCCACTCGACCGGATACCCCATGAGCCAGCGGGAATGTGCCGGATTCAACGCGCCGCGCTTTTCCGTCTGTGCAGGGGAGGATGTCGAAGGAATCCCAAGCGCCACCATCTGACTGAGCGGGACTCCGGTGTCCGTCGATCGAGGAGGGAGACTTCCGCGTGAATGATCCTGCGCTGTCGGCGTCGCCCATCCCGACAAGCACATCGCTGCATCCGCTGGTAAGGCTCCCCCTCCTTGATTCGGCCCACCGTTGCTCCCGTCTGTCGCTCTCGGGGTATTCCATCCCGCCAGCAACGCCGCATCTTGGAGCGTGACCGAGTGACCGCCGGCCTTTCTCTTGTCCGGGTGCTGTGCTCCGCCCCGCTGGTTGGTGTCCGGGGTCGGCCATCCAGTAAAGTCTTTGCCGGATGTGCGGCGAGCCGACGCCCGCAGCGCACAGATCTGCGGCCCCGACTGCATATCCCAAGCCTTCCAGGTCAGCGCGTATTCCGGCGAGCCATTCACGTCCAGCCTTGCTCGCAACCTGCTCTCCAAACGTGACTGAAGCCCTGCCGAAAGTGATGACATCGCGGAAGACTGGCCAGAGATGACGTTCGTCCTCCGTTCCGAGTCCTTTCCCCGCAGCGGAGAACGGTTGGCACGGGCACGAGGCGGTATCGACTGGCTGACTGTCGGGCCATCCTGCAAGGCGAAGAGCGTATGCCCATCCTCCAATGCCGGCGAAAAAGTGTCTGTGGGTGTAACTTGTAAGTTCATGCGGTTTTACATCCTTGATGCTTCTCTCATCGACCCAGCCTTCGGGGATGTGGCCCTCCTTCTGGAGTTCCCGGAGCCATCCGGCCGCCTTCGGGTCGAACTCGTTATAATAAACCCCGCCCTGAGCGCGATTGCCTCCCGTCATTTCTGACGGAATCGCACCCAAGACGGGGAAAGTTGGAGAGTGGTTTTTCATGAATGGAGAGGCTTTCCGTTCAGAGTCGGGAGTAACATTTCCCAGACGCGGAACTATAACATGCTTGCGTGTTAGATACAGATAAATCAGGCGGATTTGTTATTATTCTCCCCCGCCCCGAGCGCCTGCCTTGCTGCTTCCAGAGCTTGTTGGCATCTTCCGTAACCGAGGATGACGGCGGTGCCCGAAACGTCGATGTTGCCACTGGCGAAAGGCTCAAGCCTCGCCCTTAGCCGCTGGTTCTCGGCCTGAAGGTTGGCGATGAACTCAGGGAACCCGACATCCTCAGGGCAGCAGACGCCTTCGACGTTCTCCCATTTAAGAAGCTCCGCCCTAGCCGCCTCCATCTCCCTTTCAAGGCCTCTGGCGAAGTTGGAGGATACCCAGACGCGCCCCTCGAAGTTAACACTGTCACGCTGACATTCTTCATCCACCCTCGGCGTCGGCTGCTCGCTCATGCGGATTCCTCCTCTTCCTGATAATCCATGCTGGCATCTATCGCGTCTCGAAAGGTGGTCCCGCAGGAACGAATAACATCACAGCCCGCAGTCTCGATAACCCAAGGCTTCTCCTCTTCGTCCTCGTCAAACTGGATTTCCGTGTGTGGGCATGCTTCAAGTAGTTGCTCCAGATGGTTCAGGCGTTCAGTGTCGGTTTTCATTCTGTTCTTCTGGTCGATTTGCTGTTGTGCGTCTGCGGCTGCGATAAGCATCGCGTTTCTTATTTCTTGAATCTCCGGTTTCATGGGGTTTGGGGGTTGGTTGTTTTCATTCTCAGCCTGATCTTGGCGCATAGGCGGTGGTGCATCTTTCCGTAGTTCGGCATCTCGGTGCAATGGAACCCCGGATAGGTGATGCCGAGACTGTCGCTCTCTTGGGGTTCAGTGGGGTATTTCTCCTGAATTATGGCCCGTGCTTCTGCTGAGATTGCTGCGGCTTTCGAGAAGTAGTGCCGACCTTTCCTTGGAGCGAAATACACCCGGCGTGTTCGCGCTTCGATCATCCTTGCACCCCTTTCCACGCGTCGAAGGCGGACAGGGTTGCTTTGCCGAGATCACGGGCACGCTTGCTGTGTTCCGCGAGTAATGCCTTGATCGCCGTGCTCTGACCCTCCGCGACCCTTTGCAGCGAGGCTAGGCGGCGTTCTAGGGCGCGAGCGAAGTCAGGATGAACTCCTCCGTGCATGACGCCGCCACCTGTTTTGAGGTGGTGATCCGTCAGTGGCGTCTCCCCCTCCTCCACGGGCGGGGTTGGCCTTATCAGGAATCCCTTCCCGCCGCAGACGCCACATTCCGTCTCAACGGCAAAACAGGTCTGGCAAATGCCAAGCATCAGCCCGAACCTCTCCCGCGTCGTGAATTCATGCACCGGCTTGGGATTGACAATGGCCGTGTGGTGGCCGCTGGGCTTGTGGTATTCGTTCTCAGGCGGGGTCGGGTTCATGGCTTCCATAAGGCGATGGCGTAAAGGATTATGGCGAACATCAGCAGACCAGCGCAGGCTATCGGCGAGTCTTTCATGTTATGGGCCGAACAGACGGCAAGTGTTGCACCCGCGAGGATCATGCCGTCTCGAAACGGTGGGAGATTGGCTTTCACGGCCCCACCTCCGGGCGCGGGGTGAGGGAGCGATACGCGGTTGCCAGTGTATCGGGAGTGACGTTGAGACGCTCGGCAATCTCGATCAGCGCGGGGTGATACTTGCCCGCCTTTGCGACCGGGCGGCGGAACGGTTGAAGATTAGTCGGATTCCACGACAACCCGATGGCAGCACGGGAAGCTTTACTCCATGGCCCCACGCCGTCATCCCAGCCTTCATCAGTCGGCAGAATGTTTTCCCCAACCACAAGCAACCGCCACCCATCCCCCACCGCAACGCCCAAGGGTTCGGGGTGCTCGTTGATGAGGTCGGTCAGATGCTCGGAACCTGGATAGCATCGACCATCTTCGCGCAAGAAATGACCTGATGAATTATCAAAAAAGAAGAAGTCCTGTGCCGGGTATTTTTTCCTGACAATAATAGGTTCGCTGATCTTCCCATCCCTCCGCATATACCGCTTCCCCGCCTCGACCTCGATCGGCTCCGGGGTTTGCTCGGGAGGGCGGTTATTCACGCAGTTCTCAGAGCAGCACCATTGCCCATTTCCGCATGTGCACTGCTTTTGCTCGGGAGCGGGCAGGAGGGCGGTGAGGATGCGCTTGGCTTCTGCATGCTCGCCTTGATCGATCTCGATCAGCGCGGTTCCGATGTTAGTCCTCAGCGCGGAAAGCTGGGCTTCTGCTTCACGCCAAGCCGTCCGCATCTCGCCCCAATTCGATTTCCAATTATCAGCGGCCTTTGTGGCATCATCGAGCCGATATCCGAGATCCTCGGCGCGTTCCACCGCCGCCTCCAGCCTCTCCCGCAAGCCGTCGTCGGTTGAGTTGAAATCTTCAACCACGTAGAACTTGGCACGTAAATCATTAGTCGTGTGAGGCTCATGCTCGGACGGATAAACGATGGCGTGGCGAATGGCGTTGAACCGGTCCAGTTCCACATCCTTGGGGATGGTCACGTAAAACGCTCGGGGTTTCCTAGCCTCTGCTGGCGGGGATGGCTCGCTGACTTGGCGGAATGTCGAGATGGGTATTTCGTTGGGGGATGGCTGGGGGAAGTTCTTCTCATGAAGTCGGCAACCAAGCATAATAGCGTATGCGTCTCGGCCACTTGTTCCGTTTGTAGCGCACCATTGCTGATTTAAATTGCTCCAGACAAGCAGGTTTCCGCTCGTTTGGCAGTCGTAGGTCACAGGAGCGCCGTAACCCCAGTATTCAAACCCCTCCGGCGGCATCTCGACGCCATCGGGCGGCTGGCGTAGGGCGGGAAGTTCCTCGGCGTGGTCGGCGGGGATATAGAATCGAATGTCGCCGGGGCGCTCGATCATCCACGCGTCTGCTTTCTCAGCTTCGAATGTCTCGCCAACAGGGAATCCGGGACGGGACTTGGTGACTTTGATTCTGATTTTCATGCTCGTGAGTTAGGGCTGGGGTTCAATAATAGTCATCTCGATGCACGGCCCTTCTTTCCGGCGCGTTGAATCCTGGTTGAAAGTCGTGCGCGTGATCCACTTCGGGCTGTCGTCGTGGAACCAGCCGCAAGCAACAAGCGCGTCCTCGATCTCCTTCCAGTTGCCGCGCCCGATGGACGAGCTGTCCCAAAGCGATTGTTTCGGTCCGAGGATGCGTGTCACCTCGACGGATACAGCGCGAGGGAACGGCTCGCGGGTCATGCGGAGGCCGCGAAGATCCTTCTCAAATTGCTCCCGGAGCTTGGATGACTTGAACCACTTGTTGCCGCGTCCGTCGTTGCCGTTCGTGAGTTCGAATGGAAGAATGATAGTCACGACGCCACCCCTTCTCGCTCGGGTTCAGCGTCCCAGAGATCCGGTTTCGCAATCTCCTTCTGGCGGTCGTAAGCGGCAGCGGATTCCTTGAAGGCGTCCTTCTCGCCGGCCAGATTGTGTTGCGCCTTTTTGGAGAGCGAGGACCATGCTTTGCCGAGAGCATCCACCCCAGATTCAGCGGCGGTCGCCAGAGCGGCGCGAGCTTGTTCGATCTCGCGGTCAACCTGCTTTGCCCCGTCGATCCATTCGCGGAATGCTTGGCCATCCTTCGCGGTGATGTAGTCGCTCTGCCGTCCAAGGATAGGCAGGAGGGCTTCCGGGCACTTGATGACCTCTTGTGTCCTTCCCGCATTGTGCATCATGAGAGATGCCGTCATTTCATACATGACGTTCTTTTCCGTTATCGGTTGGAGCCCGAGACTCTTCGGCTCCTTCGGATTCTTCATATCCACCTTCTCGCGGGCACGGACGCACACCACGATATCCATGGAGCTTTGAAGGAGCGCGTTCATGAACTTCTTGTGATGAAGTTTCGCCACGTTCCAGCGTGCGGGTTTTGGCCAGACAACGCCCTCGGTGGCGATCTCTTCGCATCCGCCGATTCCCTCCCACTCATGACTGAGGGAGTCGATCACCAGCACGCGGACGCCAGCTTTCTCGAATGCCTGGATTCCTTCGATGTAGCGGTCAGGGCTAAACGGCGGCTGGAAGTCAGCGATGCGGAAACGCTTGCCACCGGGCAGAATGTCAGCGTAGAGCCGTCCGCGCTTGTTCTCGGTGTCGAGGAATCCAAGTTGGCTTGCATCGCATCCAGCGAGGCCGTAGCCGAACAGGATTGCCGTATAGGTCTTGCCGCTGCCGGACGTGCCAGCAAATGCAGTGACGGTCTTAGCGCCTTCGCGCTCTGCTTCAAAGATTGGGAATGATGTGCTCATGGTAGTGGTTATTCGAAGGCCCAAGCAGGGGCCTCAAGGGGGACTAGTTTTTGTTCGTGGTCGATGGCGGCTCGGATTCCGGGCCAGTAGCCCGATTCGTTTGCCCGCTTCCACGCCTCGATGCCGCGGCGGTTTTCAATCATGGCGAGAGCGATGGATTCAGAGCCAAGGCGGTGCGCCGTGCAGAGGTATGGGGCCTCGGTTTCGACGGCGATCATAACGAAGCCCTTTGGCGTATATCCGTTGGCTTTCGCGCCGTCCAAATAGTGCTCGCCTTGGTGGGCGTATCGGCGCTTGCCGATTTCCTTCATGAATCCTTGGCGGGTTGCATCGCCGCATGTTTTCAAATCGAGGATGTAATCAGTGATCTTGTCGATCCGGGCACGGCATTGAACGCCGAACCGCTCCCAAAACACGGAAAGCTCGGTAGGTCCATCGGCCTCCAGCAAGCGGGCGGTGATGGTATTTGAAAGCAGGCTCTTTTGGATGCCTTTCAGCGCCTCAAATTGCTTAGGCTTGATGACCTTCTTGCCCTCGTTCCTTGACGTGAAGTCGTCCCACGCATCGCACGATTCCAGAGTCTCGGCGGATGGCGCTTTGGCATTTCTGAACCGCCGCAGATCCTTGGGCATGTCATCCGGCACAAAGCAGACGTGGCTTTCCAGCCGCTCTGGTTCCAAAACCGCCAGATGGACCAGCGAGCCAAAGTTCATCTCTTCGGTTTCTTCCTCTGGATTGTCCTTCGCATAGCGGTAGGCCCAAGGCGCACGGTGGATCAAATCCAGGTCATGCTTGGACACTTCCGGGCGAGCGTGATACTCGGCTTCCGGCATGTTCTCGATGATGTAGGCGGATGACATAATGGTGTTAACGTGAAAAGGCGATCGGCGCGAAAGCCCAAGGGATGATGTTTCCGGCGAGCCAAAGCCCGATAATGATCCGCATCTTCACGTCTGAGTTCACCGGCTTTTTAAAGTCGATGTCGCGACCGAGGGTGGGTTTCATGATTCGTAGGGGATGACTTTGTAATGGCGCTTGAAGTTGGGGAGTTCCGCCTCTGGCACTTCTTCCTTGGTTGCCGCCTCGTCCATCTCGAAATCCCTGAAGTTGGCTTCATCGACGGCGATTTCCGTGGCCTCATCTTCGGAGGACGCTTCGACAATGACGGTGGTAAATGCCAGTATTTGGACTTTGTAGTATTTCATGGTATGATTCGGTTATCGGGGCAGAGATAGAAGTGGGCAGCGAATGCAAGCGCCATGAAGGCGACGGATAGCGCGATGGTGAGGGTGAGGGTTTTGGTGGTCACTTGGACTTCTCCAGTTGTTCGGCCTTCCAGCACTTGACGTGCGCCCGGTCAGCCCATGCCAGAAGCGCGGCCTCCTTTGTGGCTCCATGCGCCGTGTGCTTGACTGTGGATGCCCGGAATCCGTCCTGCGTGGTATAGACGCCAACGCCATGACGCTGCCGCCATTCCTCCATCGGGGAGAGTTGCTCAGGCAGGTTGAAGAGGTCGCTCATTTTGCTTTTCGCGTTCGATGTTCATTGCCTGGATTCCGACTTTAACTTTCCGGCCATACCCAGTCATCATCCAGAGCATTGACCCGGAACAGCAGGTGAGACGCGGCGACCGCTCCAGAATCCCGAGGTCGCGGAGTTTGCGGATTATAGCCTTGGTGGCATCGCCATCCTTTTCGCGGTAATCACCTTCATCCGGGATTTTGAGTATTGTGTCGCGGTGAGGCTTTCCCATGGTTGGAACCCCGTGCTTTTTGCAAAGCTGGGCCAGCGTTAGTTTCTTTGGCTTCTTGGTTTTCATGGCTTCTAATGACTTCGTGAATTCCGGCTCGTAGTATTCAGGGTGAGCCTTGGCCCTGCTGAGATGCTCCGCGATCTCGCTGTCGGTGAGGTCTTCTGTGCGCGGCGGGGTCACTTGCGTTCCTTTAAGAGCTTGTCGTCGCTGAATTGATCGGACTGCCACCACGAATAACCGGTGACCACATCCCCATCGGATCGCATGGAAACGCATCTCGCCCTGACTTTGGGGCCGACGACTTCGACAATTTCATACATGGCCACGAATGGATTGGGCTCCTCTCGCGGGTCATCCTTGTTGCCTGGATTGGTGTGTCCGTAGACATCACCGACTTTCGGCTTCCGGAATTCACCGGGCGCAAATGTGGTGATTAGAAAGACGGCTCCCGCGATGAGCGAGACGGCGAGTGAGATTGCTTGGATCATGGTATTGTAAATTTAACCCCTTCCCCGCTCTAATTTTAACAGGGCTGAGGGCGGTTGAGTTATTCCCAGTCGTCACGGAAGTCGTCCACATGGTATTCGGCGTGGATGTCGGCGGCGTGGATGTCGGCGCATCGCGGGCAGGCTTCATCGACCCATCCGCATTCCTCCATCTCGGCATTGATCGAATCCGGGATTGCCTCGCTGAGTTCATCGAGCGTTCCGGTGACGGGTTCAGCCGGCGCAATCTCATGCTCGACGCCACAGAAGCGGCAGACGCGCGAGGCTTTCAATGTGACTGCGTATCGGTTCATGGTCGGCACGGGGAAGGGGAGATGGTTAGTGGGTGACAGGCTCAGGAACTTCCTTGCCGATGTGGTTGTGACGGACGGCCTCCATGATGAGCTTCACTTCGGAGACGAGGCGGAAGCGGGAGTTGAACCAACTGACCCTGATGGGGCTGAGAGGCGGCAGAAGCGCGGTGTGGACGCCAACCAAATAGCAAGCGTCCCCATCCAAGTGAAGAGACTCCACACAATGTATTTCCCCTTTCGAAAAAGGAATTGGGATGTCTGGGTAATTACTCCCCGGCGAATCATCCACACACACGACTTTATCACCTGCTTTGAAGTTCATAACTGTATCTTTGATTGCGGATTGGGAGAGGCGGCTATTTAACCACGAAGGATGCTTTTCCTCCGGTTTGTTCCATCTCGTCATGGGCTGCCCGGTAATACGCTTGACCTCCCGGCTTGCCGCCATCGCCGAGGCTCTGGACGTAGCCTTCAGCGCCCCAAGATTTAGCTTCCTCGACGATCATCAAACACCCGGCAAACATTGGATTGCGGCAGGTTTCTGGATTCAGCTGGATGATATCACCCGCTTCCGGGGTGAAGTTTGCATTGGATTCGCTCATGGTCGTTTAAGGTTGAAAGGAACAGCTTTGACTCGCCGCCTTCTACTGCCGCAACCCGAGCACGTTTTCATGCTCAGGCGGGGAGTGGGATATGTTGGGGGGGGTGTTACTTTGCTTCCGTGACCGTCTCCTTCAGCTTCGACTTCAGCGCGTCAACGGCTAGGTTGTAGAGTTCGGGCATGTCCGTCTGGATCACCTTGGAGTTGGCGATTCCTGGGACGATTACCATCATGGCGATGGTTTTGCTGGATGGGGTGAACACTTTAAGTAAGGTGGCGACCACCGCTAAAGGAACGAACAGTCTCCAAATCGCTTTCTTTGCGGCCTCAACGCCTTCCGCGTATCCAAGGCCAGCGCAAAGAGCGCAACCAATTAGGGATATGAAGAGGATCGGGATTGAAGCCGCGAGCACGGAATCGGCAAGCTGCCACAGATAGATTAGAAACGGTGTGATTTGCATATTGGTGAATGTTAAGCGTGGAGGGCTAGTGCGTTCTCAGGCCGGAGAAGTTGCTTCCGGAGGGCTTTTGCTTTCTGCTTTTCGCCGACGTGCCGCTCGTATTTATCCGGCAAGGCGCGGACGAGTTGAGGGATGTATCGCTTGGCTGTGGCGGCGATGATTTTGCCTCCAAAGAATCCATCCGGGATGCGGTAATATTTGGGGCGACGAAGTCGGCTACGGAGTTCAGCGCGGGTGGATGGCTGTTCAATAATGATTGGGGATGTGTTCATGGCGGTGTGTCAGGGGGTGGGTGGTTCAGGTTTCTCTTCTTCCTTGTAGAACATCGCGGACTCCAAAATGCTCTGGATCAGCGAAACGGTTCCGGTGAAATACCAACCCTGCCAGATGCATGCGCAGATGAGCGCGGCATCGAATCCCAGAGCGAGCCATCCTGGAACCGCGCGGCCCTTGTCCTGCATCTTTTTCCTAAACTCCTTGGACTCGGGAAGCGGCGAGAGCACGCAGATCGAGACGAACGCCGTTAGGATGAAGTTGGCGGCGGCAAGGAACGTTAGCAGGTTTGACGCCCCGTTATTCCCGGTTATGGCGAGATAGGAC
>CAZIWB010000059.1:0-41849 GCA_964542655.1 uncultured Cellvibrionaceae bacterium | reverse complement strand
CGAAGCCGCTCAATCCGGTCGGCCACCGCATCAATGCCTCGACGAAGATGGGATTCAGCTTCCTCTTGACTGAGGGCTGGTTGGTATTCGGGGAATCGGTCGAGGACATCGATCCACCCGCGATTGTCGGCTGGTCCGGGGATGACGGCGGGTGGAAGAATTGCTCGGCCTGGTACGACAGGATGTCCTCTCTTGACTTGCCGTCCGCGCGCGTGATGCTGCCCAGGCTGCTGCCCTTGTAGTTCTGCGCTGCCGGCCCGGCCCAGTTCACTGCCTGAGACGGCAGCGGCAGGTCGCCCTTGCTGCCCCGCATGTTCGGTCCCGCTTTCTCGGGGGCCGATGCTTTCGGGCTGGACCAGTTCACGCGCTCGATCAGCGCTTCGTCTTGCTCCATTGCCTTGCGCGAGAAGTCCGAGTTCCCCGCTGCGTTGTAATTCTCGGTTCCCGCCGCGCCCGCCATCGGTGAGGCCCAATGCTCTGCCACGTCCTCCAAATTCACCGTGTGCCCGCCTGCCCGCCGCTTCTCCGCCGGCTGACTGCCTCCCCGGTTGTCCACCACGCTGGCGCTTGGCCACATCTTGTTCGTCGCCATGATCGCGACCTCTTCCAGATACAGCGGCACCGTGTCCTGATTGGCGTTCCGCTTCCGAAACTCCGCACATTTCGCCATCGTCTCTTCCGAGCGCGGGCGATTGACCGCCGTCGCGCCGGGCCAAGATGAACAGCCGCTCCCGCCGCATCGTATTTCCGGTTTCCGCCGAGCTGAATATTCCGACCGCAACGCGGCAATCCAATCGCTCCAATGCCGGGATAGCGACGGCGAGTTGCCCGTCAGCGTTCCCCGGCACGTTCTCGCGGAAGAAGGTTGCAGCCCCGCTTTGATCGAAGATGTCGATGGCGCGGTCCAGAAGCCAGCGATCGTCGAGTTCGCCGCGGCGCTTTCCGGCAACGCTGTTTCCTTGGCACGGGTCGCCCGAAGTGACGATATCCACGCAGCCGCTAAACTGTCGGCCGTCGAAGGTTCGAGCGTCAGACCAGACAGGCGCAGGATGTAGCCACCCCGCTTCCATCGACGCGACCAGGCTGGCGACGGCAGCAGCTTCCCTCTCGACGTAACAGACGCCTCGCACAGCCTGTCCGCGATGATGGTGAGCGAGTTGCAGTCCGAGTTCGAGGCCTCCGACGCCGGCACAGATTGCGAGGACGTTGAGGGCGGCAGGTAAAGCCATGTCATGCTTCATCACCTTTCACCCCCATAGTGGAGAGAGCCTTGAGAGCGGCGGCGCAGAGGGCCAGCGCGGGGGTGGCGGCTTCCACTTCGATGCTATCGTGGCGAACAGGATGTACTCGGTCGTCTATCAGGCCCGCGACTGCGCCATCGCAGTGCTCAACAAGCGTCCACACCCAACCCTTCGGCACAAGCGTCACCGCAGCGTCGATGGAGCCGGTATATTCCGGCGCGGGCGGAACGCTGCTCGTCGGCGTCACAAAGTCGCGCGGGTGCAACAAGCCAATAGCGCAAGCGATGTCGCCGTCCAAAACACGGCATGGCTCGCTCGCCCCCTCGATCCGTTCGATCAGCCCCCGCATTTCATCGGTCATTAGAACCTCCTAGACTGGTTTCGGGCAAACCCTGACGGGCCGCGCTGTCGTCTTCGACGGAGCCAGTGCCTGTCTCCGCCCTTCGGGCTTCCATCGCTTTTGCGGTCATCAGCGCATATGGATCTTCGCTGTTTTTGGCCCACAAGAGCCAAGCGGCCGAGACGCATTCGTCACACATGCCGCGCGTTCGGTCAGCAGACCACCACGTAGCCCCCGGCTCGCCGCATTCAGCACAGGCCGCGTTAGCGATGCCAGCTTGGCCCAAGACCGCGGGGCTTGGCCGAGAAGCGGTGGCAGCGCGGGCCGCAGGCAACGCCCCAATCCCACCGCCATCATCCCCCTGTGTGGTCCTATCGGGGGTCATGCTGCACCTGTGCGAGAGATGGCTTGTTTGCGCTTGTCGATTGCCCGCAACAGTGCGTCGCCAAGGTTTTCCGCGACATTGACCACTTCGTCGGCGAGGTCGGTGAAAAAACTGTCCTCGCCAAGTTCATCCATCATTTCAGAGAAGATTTTCTCCGCCTTCTTCTCAATTGTGTCGCACTGGCGAAGCCACGCCCGATACCGGGCAGCGGAAACGCGAGTGTCGAAATGGAATGGCGTTGCTGGAGGCAGCCCCGGCGTATACCCCTTCACTTGTTCGGACGTCATGAGGGTTCTCCTGAGGGAAGTTCGGGAACGGGCGTCCAAATTGCGGGGTGGCAGGCCCGCTGATCAGGATCGAGGTCCTCGCTGTAACCGAAGCCGTCGTCCCATCCGGGGAAGCTATCGTTCCAGCAAATGATATCGACGACGCCGTAACGGTTCGGCGCGAGGATGCGGGTGCCGTGAACACGCGGCGCCGTCTCAATCGCCTGCCAGCCTTGTTCGGGGGGAGGGAGGGGGTTCATGCGGTTCACCTGTGCGGCGACGTCAGCGAGATCACCGAGTATCATCGGGCGGAGGATTTCAGCCCAAATCTTGTCGACGAACACGGCATCGATTTCATCCGGGCCGTCCATGAATGCCGCGAAGGCCCCATTGGCGGCACCGATAGCCGCAGCAGCTCCGTAGGTCGCTACGATCATCTTGCCGCGCCTATCGCCCATGAGATGGATGTTGCGCCGGACGGCAGCGGCTACGTCGTCGGAGCACTTGCGCCCGATGTCCTTCAAGATTTCGTCGTTATCTGAATTAGTCATTGGGGTGATCCTTGGGCAGGGACGGCGACGTTGATTGCGAACACCTGAACGGCGGCGGGGCCGAAATGAGGGTGGGTGATCCAGCGGACCTCGTAGCCTCGCCATTGCCGTGTCAGGCGCGTTTGGCCTTCGATGCCTCCGCCTTTTGGATAGCCGCGCGTCAGGACGATGCGGTCGTATTCGCGGCCAGCGATACGGGTCGACCAAAAGTCATTGGCGAGCCTAAATTCTTCCGGCTTCGCCCCCGATGCGATGGCGTCGAAATACTCGCCCTTGAGCGGCAGCGTCAGCGTCCCGCCTGCCGTGTTGGTCATGGCGCGATCCTCACGAAATGGTAAGCCACGACCGCGATCATCCCGGCGTGGATCGCCCAGAATTTCCAACCGGGCTTTTGATCCGAATAGCCAAAGGCGTATCGGGCAAGCGGATTCGCTGGGCCGTTCTCGCGCTCACCCATGATGACGCTTCTCCTTGATACGGTAGACCACGATGTCATTGCGGCGTAGACTCGCGTTCGCAGCGCTTTCCGGTGTCCTGCCGTGATCCCAGCGCAAGTTGCCCGCCGCGCTTACGAGAGGCATGCCGTCCGCCACCTGAAAGCGCAGGCGATATTCGACGACTGTGTGCACATCGACGGGGCAGACACCGCCAGACCATGGCAGCCACCCTTGCGAGGCAGGTGATTCGGGTGTGCCGACATGCGCGCCATCGGGCGAGGTAGAACGGGACGTGAACGGCGCATCTTGCGCGGCGTCAACTTCGCCCGGAAACCCGCAGAAATTGGCGGACAGGGTGGGATTCGAACCCACGGTAACGTTGCCGCTACGGCGGTTTTCAAGACCGGTTGGGGGTGCCATGATGAGCTTCCTTGTTTCCTAAGCGTTCTCTAGCAGAAATGACGAATCGCGACAACATAAACCGTCGTGGGTGTGCCTATTTTTGTGCCGGGGCGAATTTGGCTTTCATCTGTTCTTCTGGTGACAGGAACTGCAAATAATACTCGGTCTGGGTGATGCTCTGGTGTCCCAGCTCGATTTGAAGCTGATAGATGTTCCCGCCCTTGGCGAGATAGTCGATGGCGAACATGTGGCGCAGATCGTGGATGCGGAAACGTTGGAAGCGCCAGCCCTGTTTGGCGGCTACCTCGGTCGCGCGGCGTTGCGCTTCTGCCCAATTGGTGCTTGCCTGCTTATAGGGTCGCGCCTCTTTCGTGATGCGATCGATGGCGGGGAACAGCAGCCCGCTCGTTCTGGTCTTGATGATCTCCAGCGCAGTCGAATTAAGCGATACGGTGCGGGTGCGGTGGTTCTTCGTCTTGATGAGCGTCGCCACCTTGCGGACGCGATCAACCTGCTCATCGTGCAGCGTCACGCCTTCGTTTAGACGCATCCCGGTGGCGAACAGGAAGCGTGCCAAGTCCTTGAGATTGCCATAGCAACTCTCGATCCCCAGCTTCACCGATCGCTCGTTGGGCCGGTGGAACACAGGGGTGCGGTAGCGCATCTGTTTCTTGGGCAGGAGTGCGACGGGATTTGCGCCGGCCCAGTTGTTGTCCATAGCGTGCTCGCAGGCTTGGGACAGGGCCGTCAGGTCGCGTTTGATCGTGGAGGTTTTAACACCTTCGGCCTTGCGCGCCACGACATAATCTTGCAGCGTTTCCTTGGTGATTTCGTCCCACCATTTCCCATTGAAGGTGACGGCGAGCACGGTCAGACTATCCTCGTACCGCTCGATGGTCGACGGCTTGAGGCGCCCCTCTGCCGATACCAGGAAGTCGTCAACGACAGCCTCGAACTTTTGGCGCAGAGAGCCCTTATATGGCGACGTCGCTTCAAGGTAAGCCTTCAGCTTCCGCTTAGCTTCCGCGAGACGCGTCGTCTGAAGCGACTGTCGCTTGTCGACACCGGCAACCTGTATGCGGGCGTACCAAACATTGCCGCGCTGGTAGAGGTTATCAGGCATTCTTGTTCCTTGTTCTTGATCCAGCGGGTCAGCTTCGCGCGGTCGAAAGTCCATGTCGAGCCAAGTTTGGCGGCGCCTGGTATCTGCCCGCGCTGCGCCATCTTCTGGATCGTGCGCCGCGCCAGCCCGGTCTTGTCGACAACGACGCCGACCTGAACGCGCTCGGCCGTCACTTCCCTCCCTCCCCATAAAGGGAGACGAGGGATCGGGCGCGCGTGTAAGCAACGGCCATGGGCGATCCGGCCCAGCAGCCAGCAGCGTATTCCATCGCCTCCGCGATCTCCCGCAACGCCTCTACCAGTTCGGCGTGGCTGTTGGTGCGGGCGATTTCGTCGAGCGAATAGAAGCTTCCGCGCCACACGATCCGGTCGCAGTCGGGTGGAACGGTAGCGACATAGCCCTGAACGTCGTCCACGGTCGCTTGCGTCACCTCACTCATGCCGCCCTCCCCACCATTTGGAGAGGCGTTGGGATAGGGTGGGGTGGTCGTAGGCCATCGGGAGGATCGGGCCGCGAGCGCGAGCAACCTGCCCGGCGTTCGGCTTGGCCTTTGGCACGTAAAACCCCCGGTTGGTCCAGTTGTCGGGCTGGTCGAGATATGCGCGGTGGCCTCTCATGATGCTTCTCCGCGAGCTTTGGCGATAGCGGCGCGGGCGCGATCAAAAACCGCTTCCGCGCTTTCATCCGCAGCCTTTCCCGTGGCGACCATCGCAGCGCTTGCGCGCTCAAGGGGGCCTAGTAACTCGACAACCGACACCAGCAATTCGGGAGCGGCAGCGATCAGGCAAGCGTCTGCATAAGTGCAGGACGAAGCGACATTGCTTTTCCCATCGACATCCCAGAGTCCGAACCGGACGTTCGTGCGGGTCGCCTCGCATCCGATGACCCGCCAAGGTCCGGGAGTGTGTTCCGCCGTCATGACTTCTTCCCCGCCTTCCTATCCCGAGAGCGTTTGAGGTAGTCTCTCCACTTTTGGGCGTCGGGGCGGAGGGCTTCGATCTCAAGCCGGGCGCGGGCAAGGTCGTACTTGGTTTTCTTATGCTCCTGCACCTCGCCTTCAAGGTCCGTGACGAACAGCTTGAGCGTGGCTGAAAGTTCGGATTTCTCGTCTTGCAAGCCCGCAATGATCTGTTCGAGCTTTTCGTTTTGATCTTCGCAGGTGTCCAGTGCCTTCGTCCGTGCCGCGAGCGAGGTTTTGTAGGTTGAGAGGCTGAATTCGAGGCGAGCGATCTCATCCGCCTGCGCTGCGAGGTCAGTGGCGGCGAGCTTGAACTTGGCCTCGAAGTCGAGCGCAACACCCTTCCAATCCTCGCGCGAAAGAAAGGAAACGATGTTCTCATGCTCGCTCACCCGCATCAATCCGATAGCGTTCAACAATTTCGACATTTGAATTTTGACCCGCCGCTTTTTAGGCTGCACGGGCCTCCCTTGAGAAACTGGTTCAGTCGATGCCGAGCGCGGCGCGCTCTTCGTCGGAAAGCTTGGATAGGGCTTGCTCGCGAATTTCAGCCTGTCGCTTCGCTGTCTCTTCTTGTAGCTTCCTGCGAGCATCGTGGGCCTTGTGCTCAGCCCACCATTTTGCGGCATCAGGGCCGTAGATGCTGACATCGACGCCTTGGGCTTCCAAAGCGCGGAGCATGTCGCACATAACGCGGGCCATGCGATCGTTTTCCCGTCGAGCTTCATAATCGGTGCCAGAAAAGCTTGATCCCATTCCAGAATTACACGGCATTCTTGCCTCCTATGCTGCCCGTTGCGATTCCTCGCGCAGGGTTGACGGGTCTGTGCCGAGCTGGTCGGCCAGAAGGTTCACGGCGCTTTCGATGAAGGCGGCGCGTTCGTTTTCAGGCATCGAATGGAAGGATATGCTCCCTTCGTCGTAGCCGATGATCTCGCCGGTTTTCTTCGACCGGACAGGCTTGGACAGGCCGAAACGCGCCTTGAGCCATGAGTGCATCATCTTGCTGTTCACCGGGCCGTCGAAGCGATCGGACAGGTTCTCGACGGCAAGCTTTAACATTACCCAATACCACGCGAGGCGGCGGTAATTCCCGCGCGTCTGCTTGATCTCGATGCGGACAATGCTGCCAGCCTTGAGCGCGCGGATCGCATCCTCTGCGGCGCCTGACATTGGGCGCAGCATGCCAAGCTCGACACGGCACAGGAGGGGTTCGGTGTCAGTCATAGTCACCGCCCGGTCGAAGAAAGATCGCAGCCGCGACTATTCCGGCGATCCATTTTGGTTCTAGGGTAAGGGCGAAGTATGTGGACAGGCCGCTGATGAACAAGAACGGCATCCAAGACATGAGATACTTCATGATAGCTTCCCCTTGTCGCCTTTCCAGAGCCGCCAGTATTCGGCGGCCATCTTCTGGGCAGTCTCGCGGGTCAGTCCGATCTTCGACCAACCGAGCAGGATGAACTCATCCAAGTCATCCCGGCTGTTGATTATGCGGTGAGGCACGGCAACCGTCCTTCCTCTATACTTTCATCCCGCAGCGCGGATGCCGCCCAAATGTCCACGTTGTTGCGCTCGCACCACGTCAGCTCGTTGCCGATCCCGTGGATGCCGCGCGGCCCTTGGTGGCAATCAGGGCAGACCGGAATCAGGTATTCATGATCGCGGCGCCAACGCTTGCCGGGGAGCGAAAGCAGGGTGTGGTGAGCGTCGGACCGGCCAACCACGCCGCAGCCGATACAGGCCAGCGACTTGATCCACGCCTTGTGCCGCTTCTCCGCCGCGTTCATCACGGGCGAGTATTTCGGCTTCATGCGCTTGTGGTTGACCGGGGCGCCCATGTCAGAAGGGCGGCAAATCATCGTCAAGCACAGGCTTGTCGAGCGGGTCATTCCGTCCGTAGCTTTCGCGGGTGCCTCGGTCAGCCTGCCGCTCACCCTGCAACGCGATATGGTCCGCGCGGATTTGCAGGTATGTCTTACCGTCATGCTCACGCTGTGAAAGCTCGCCAGATACGGTGACTTTTGTGCCTTTTAGGATGCAGCGCGAAAGCCCTTCGGCGCCCTTGCCCCACTTGGTCACGTCGAACCAAATGGTCTGCTTGTTGTCGCCGTAACCAACGGTGCCAGCTAGCGAGAACGTGCAAAGCTCGGTGCCGTTCTGGGTGGTCTTATACTCGGCGTCTTTCCCGGCGTTTCCGGCGCAGGTCGTGATAATCATGCCGCTTCTTTCTGTTCGAGGGTTGCTTCGAGAATTTCGATCCGGCGGCGCAACGGCGTGAAGCCGTCAGGCTGTCCGTTCCACCCACTCCACCAGTCGGGGTGATCGCGCTCGGCCTGAATCAGAAGATCGGCGTGTGCATTTTTCAGCGCGTACCATTCCTCAAAGCTGGCAATTTTGCCCATCTCGACGGCAAAGGCCTTGATCGCCTTTTCCAGTCCGGTGATGCTTGTGATGGGTCCGGCGAGTTTCTGGCCCGACTGGCGGTTGGGCTCCTGATTGGCGTGTGGGTCGGCCCTGCCCAAGCTGGCAGCGTTGCCGTCGTCATCATCTGGCGACAGGCCTACAGCGGCTTGCAGGGCATAGCGGCGGGCATAGGTGACAGCGGAGCCGTAGCCCTGCGCGTCCGCCTTCCCCATCGGGATTTCGGCTGTGCCGCGCTGCCATTGTCCTGACGAATGCATGAGGCATGTCGTCATCTGCATCTGGTTCGTCTCGCGGCAGTAGGCACCTGGCCATTGCGTGACAGCAAAACCGTTTTCGGTCAGTTCGGCACGACAGGCCTGCCAAGTTGACTTAAGCGAGGCGTAGGTGGATTCCTTGCCGTTCTGTTTGTACGCAGAGTTTTTGGCGTCCTTGCGGACTGTCTCAACCGCCTGCTGAACCTTGACCAACGCGACGGTGAACACGTCGATGGTTTCCGATTGCTCTATCATAGCGAATTTGCTCCAATAACAGTGATGGCAACAGACAGCAGGAAGGCCATGGGAACGACCCAGCCGACGTGGACGCCGACAATCGTCTCAGGCTGCATTTCCTCTGCGGGAACGATCTGCATCTCGCGCAGGGCGTCGGAGTGGCTAGCGCGGTTGAAGCTTTCGAGGGCGTCGGTGTAGGCTGAACCTTCTCCATAAATTGGTAGGCCAGTGCACCGGCGATGACTGAGATGGACGCGGGTCATGCCGGTTGCTCCGGGAGCGGCTGCCAATAGAGCGCGTTGGCGACGTAATCCGTGGCATCGCCATTAAGATAGGCAAACCAGCCACCGGGAACCCAATACGAGTTGCCAGCCTCCCAGCCGTCGCTATCGTGATAGCCGTCCCGCCAAACGACGAGGGCGCATCCTGTTCCAGAGAGGAAGTCGCCACCCTCTGCAACGGCGGCATAGTCCGTAAGATGTCCCGCATTGTCAGGGTCTTGGTATGGGTCGGCGTCATGGTCGAACCACGCCAGTATTGGCGCACTCTCATCCTTCGGCGCGTTTTCGATTGGTTGCCAATCAACCACGTCCCTTCTCCCCAAAGTCATATCCATATCGAGTGCGACAGTCGGAACGGTGGGCTTCCAGAGCGTCGGACATGCGCTGCTCAAGGGCCTCGCTCTCAGCGGTCAGCTCGCTCCAGACGCCGAGAAGAACGCGGTCGAACTGGGCGTCGCGGCGATCTGCTAGAGGCAGGTCTGCGGCGGGTAGGGGGTGCGAGCGGATCATGCGACCAACTCCCCGGCTTCAACCAGCTTGGCGCGGACCCATGCGAGGCGCGCAGGGCATTCATG
The DNA here is from genome assembly GCA_964542655.1 of uncultured Cellvibrionaceae bacterium. Classification (GTDB taxonomy): domain Bacteria; phylum Pseudomonadota; class Gammaproteobacteria; order Pseudomonadales; family Cellvibrionaceae; genus Cellvibrio. Next base: position 32,372 of record CAZIWB010000059.1, on the reverse strand, counting down.
CTGAGTTCCGTTGCTTGCGCGCCGATCGTAATCGTCCTCGCCGCCGAACGGGTAAACCCAATCCCCTTCACTAAATTCGACCTTCCGGATTGCGCGCAGGTCATGGTAGGCGTCTCCGTCCGCCTGCGGGCAAAGCCCGGTTGACCGGCAAAAAGGGTCCCCGTCCGGGGCTCCATTGGTCGCCCAATCATGCCAAGCCTTGAGAAAGGCGATCAGGTCAGGACTCATCGATCCATCTCCCTACTTGTGACGGGAAGGGCTTTGGCGAGAGCAGCGTCGACCATGCTGCGAACGGTGGCGTTATCGTCGGAAGCCCATCCGCTTTTGGGGTTGTCGTACCACTCATATTTTCTGAGAGCTCGATGCGCCTCCAACAGAGCTTCCAGCAATTCAGGAGCGGCGGCGATCAGGCGGGCGTTTGCGTGGCATTCCTCAAGATCGGGCGCCTCGCCGCCGGTCAGAACCCTTGGATGGGTTGAGGCGATTTCCAGCGCGCCGTCACCGTTCTGGACATCGGCGACATAAAACGGGTCAACTCGCCACGGACCAGGGGTATGCGCGGCGCTCACGACGCCACCCCGCTAAGCACGTCGGCCAGCTTCACAGCGAGAGCTGTCGTGTTGGTGACAGGCGCGTTGAAAGCACTCTCACAAGCCCAGCAGTCGTAACCGCGAACTTCGACAGTGTTACCGCAGAGAGTGCAGCCATCGGGGCCAGCGATACCGCTAAGGATCGGGCCGCGCGAAAGGTTGGCCGCATCAATGGCAGCGCGGTTGCGCTTGAAGGCCTTGTTCAGTTCAGGATCGTGGCGGGCCACTGGTCTTCTCCATCCGTGCCGGTGTTCGGCTGATGGAGGGATAGTGCATTATGCACCATTCATCGTCAAGTGCAAAATGCACTATTTTCTCGCCCCACGCGAATCAGCGTGCAGCACACACGAAAAACCCCGCCGGCTGAGGGCGGGGTTATCCGTTTAGACTGCCGGGTTTATCGCCCAGCGCGGGGCAGGGCACGCTGTTGGGAGTTCGATGCGAGTGCGGCGAGGGTGTTGTTCGCCAGTTCGACAGGCAACTTCTTCTGTTGAACCTGTGATTTCAAATACGTCGGCATCTTTTGCGGAATGTAGACCTCGCGCACCCAGCGCCGAAATGTCGGCAGCGCGTCCTCCGGATAACATGCCACGGTCTGCGGATTGGAAAACGACTGTGCGAAATATGGCGGGTACGAGTGGTCAAAATAGTACCGTTCGCCGAATTTCGCTGCCAAGTCAGCCGCTCGCCAGTGGTTCGCCCAACAAATGCCAACGCTGATATCGAGCACCATGTGAGTACCAGGATTGCACCCATTGGTGATCATCGTAGCGAACAGGCCCGCAATCTCGCGGAACACGCTGAAATACCCCTGCGGCACGTTGTCATAGACGAGGGTGATGCGGTCCTCGAACTGCTTCCACACCTTGTCCGACGGGTGCTTGCCGGACATCCACTCGTAGACCCATTCAGTCACCCTGACGGCAAACTCGGGTGACAGCCACTGAGCGAGATGGATGGCGACCTGAGGGTGGATCCACGTGCCGCGAGACTCGTTGGCACCAGCGGTGATCGACTGGACGATAAGGTCCCTGTGAATTTGCAGGGACCCCTCAAGTGCAACGAGGAATGCGTCGGTAGTATCGTTGCGGCGGTAAGCGCTCCACTCTTTGCCGGCGGCGCGGCACATTGCCGTAGCGTTGATGTAGCCGTCCGTCGATCGCTGCTGAATCAGAGCGCCTTGGTAGCTATGCGGGACCAGCATGAGCTGCTGGGAACTGTCGTCTGCCATATAAAGCAATCCTTATATACGGCTGGCAGGCTATTGACCGCCCCGTCAATTCGGAGCATAACGCGCATGCAACTCGCGTGGTCTCGGCCTGCAAGCCGTGATTACAACAAAAGCGCCAGTACCCATTTGGGCGCTGGCGCTTTTTGTTTAACACACTAGTAATCACTATGGAAGCGCACGTTCCCGGAACGTCTCAGGAACGCTCTCTCCACCTCCCCGGTCACAAGAGAGGTAGAGCTAGGGCTCGAAAGCCTCGTTGAGGATTGCCTCGACGACCTCATCCTCCAAGCGCGGGATGGACGATAGGACCGAGGCAACCTCGATCTTGAGCAGCGCCGCTGTTTCCTCCGACAGCCTGCCCTTTGCAGCCGTCGCCAGCTCAAGCACCACATCGAGGGGCAGGGTGATCGCGGCTAGTTCCAGATCGGCGCGTAGGGGCATGGCGGGGCTCCGGAGTTAGGCTATGGACCGGGGCTTTGCCCGGGAATGAGTTTGTAACCCAATTCTGGACGAAGCTCGACCTTTGTCCCGTCGGCACAGGGGAAGGCCTCATTCATCGCAGCCACAAAAATGGCCACGGTATACTGATGTCGATGGCGAGGGTTTCGCCGCAAGAAGTCTAGAACAACATCCATGTATTGGCCATTAGTGACGTTGCTTGGAACGCAATATGCGAGTCCACGGCCCTCGATAATATCGATAGGCTTCCCGGTGAGACTCGGTGTGACAATATTAGTCAGTCCCATCACGTACCCCAAGCACAGGCCTCCGATAAAGCCAGAAGGGTCATTCTCGCACTGGGAAAAATAGCCGTTGCCGGTGCTAAGTATTCTCTGCTCCTGAGCAACGCTCGTGCTGCCGCTCCCGGCCACGCAGAGCGCCGCGACCAATACAGCAAAATGCTTCATACCCCCTCCTTCTGCATCCCCCGATGCGTTACCCCTAGTTAACATCTGGCACCTAGCCTCCCTGTCGGGGTCAAAACTGGGAGGGAACCTATGTCTAGCTGTTCAAGAAACTGCCTGCCGTGCGATACCGCTTGCTCTATGCTGCTTGCCCGTTCGGCGGCCTATAGCTCCGAACTGCGGTCTCAACGATCGCTTCGACCGCATCACGGAACCCCGGCTTATCCGCCCTGGTTGGATCGGTTGCGACATACTTCACTGCTTCGGTTACAGCATGAGCGAATATTGGAAGGTCATTTGCGCTCACTCGGGCTCTCGGGAAGGGCAATAACGCGACTGCCACAATAGATTCCATAATGTCCGCGCGGGGCTGCCAAGACCCACCAGCCCCGCCACTGACCATCGGCGCTTCACTAGAGCCGCTTCCGTAAAGAAGCCAATCGACAGCTACCTTAAACCTGCGCGCGTATAGAGGCGCCTTGGTCTTCGGTACGCCACGAATTCCATTTTCGTGCTGCACGTAGGTGTTCGGGTTTACGCCTAAAGCCTTTGCGGCTTCTGCGACAGTTCCAAATCCTGCTTTGATACGGGCCTCTTTAAGGCGCTCTCCGGGTGTGTCGCTCATGTAATTTGCATAGCCGGACGAAGAGTGCAAAAGGCACTTGCCTTTGTGTAGTGCATAATGCACTATTGATGCATGCATACGCATTCCGAAATCGTAAAGCGCGCCGGGACTGCCGACGCTGTCGCCCGCGCCAGAGGTGTATCGGTCCATACCGTGCGCTCATGGGTAAAACGCAACAGCATCCCCGCCGAGCATTGGTCAGCTTTCGCCCGAGACGGTGTTGCGACCCTTGAACAGCTCGCCGAAGCCGCAGCCGCTCCTGCCGAGCAACAGGCATAGCCATGGGGCAGGGGGACTTCGAACGCCGATTGGCGACCGAGAGTGCAGCCGCCCAATTGGCTGCCTTCGCAGGGGCTGACGGAATTGTCGCGGTCAGAAGCCCTTCTCGACGCGCTGCTCGACCTCATAGTGAACCTGCTCCCAGAACGTCTCAAGCTCGTGGAGGACAAGTTGATTGAACAACTGGTCTTCGAGATTGGCGCCAACCTCGTCGAACGCATCAAGCTTGAGTTTCGTGCGTCGCTCAACTTCGCCAACCGGATCGTCGTGACGCATGCAGGACTCAACAGTGAGGTCGTGCAGGATCGTCCGCGTGAAAACGTGTTCGGCTTTTGCCCGCGAAATTTGATGCGGCTGCATTTCGATTCTCCCCGCGCGGTGATCGCATGATGCCCATCCCCAATCAATCCAGTTGCTCTGGGTCGCCCCTGAGCACCCCTGCCGACCAATCCCCCCCGGTCGGCAGGGGTAATAACGACCAGCGCGCCGGGCATCATGGCCTGATCGCGCCCAAGCCCGGCGATGAAGTCGGCAATCACTTCTCCGATCAACCGGGCCTTGTTGCCTTCATCGGGGTCAACGGGGGTGTCGAACCCTTCAAGTTCATCGATTTTCGACCTTTCCATAAGCCAGCGAGGTAGATCATGCCCGACCCGACAATCCACGGCAAAAAGCCTGTCTTTTCCGCTTCTTCCGTTTTGGAAGCCATTGCCACCGCACTGACCGAGATCAAGAACGAGGACCGGCTGACCTATGCCGACCTTGGCGGGTTCCTCGGCAAGAGCGACGATCAGGCCGCAAAATACTGCGACGGGTCGGCCACGATGGACGCCATCACATTTGCGCGCGGCAAGCGGGAATGGAACGGTCGGTTCACTGGATACTTCGACCGCCTGTGCGTCGATAGCCGCCCGACAGCCCATGGCGATCGTCAGGCGCAATCATCGGTTCTGAAAGCCGCTCTCGCTCTCTCCGAGGCGCTGGAAGACGACAACGCCATTGACCGCGAGGAAGTGCGCCAGAACCGCGCCACGCTCGAAAGCGCCCGCGACGCGCTGAATGCCCAGCTTGCCAAACTCAGCCTTGGAGCGGTCGCATGATCGCCCGCATCCTGTTCCGCCTACGGATGCTCCGCTTCCCCAAGGCCCCGACAAACCCGCGCGCACCTGACGGACGCTTCATGTCCCGCCGGGAATGGCGTTTGGACCGCATGCGGGAGGGCGTCGGAGGATGACACTTCCTATCCCAATCCCCGCCGACTTCGCCACCTATGGCTCTGAACGCTCCGAGCGTCAGTTGATGGTCCAGTACAAGGTATGCCGGGAAACGATTGCGCGCTGGCGCCGGGAACTGGCGATGGTCATTGGTCGCCGCACCCCGTGGACGCCAGACGAGGACGCTTTCCTGCGCGCCAATTACGGCACGATGACATTCACGGAAATAGGCGCGCATCTTGGCCGGTCGATCGATGCGGCGAAGGCGCGCGCTCAAAAGCTTGGCATCCAGTCTGCACGCAAGCCGGGATGGAATCTCCAGCCCCGCACCGTTGGCACATCGATCGCCGCCGGTCATTCGGGTGAGGCGGCATATCTGCAAGCCTACGGCCCCATCTATCGGTGCCACAAGGACGGCACTCCTGCGCCCATCGGTGCCTACTGGTATTGGGCACGCCAAGTTCTCACGCATGACGAGATGGAAGCCAAGGCCCGCGCGCACCGCGAGCGGCGGGAATTGTTGGCGGTGGCAGCATGATAAAAGAAGCCGGTGTCCAGCGCATGATACGCTCCTACCTCGCCGCGCGCGGGATCGAGAGTGTGCACGTGCCGAACGGCGCCGTCCTCGCCGGGGACAGCAAGGCCCGCGGTCAACAGATGAACGCGCTCAAGGGGCAGGGCCTCAAGCTCGGCTTCCCAGACCTGATCGCCTTCGCTCCCAAGGGGCAGATTGGCTTTATCGAAGTCAAGTCGGAAAGCGGACGAGTCTCTACCGAGCAGAAGGCCTGCCACGAATGGCTGATCGTGCTTGGGCACAAGGTCAGCGTCTGCCGGTCAATCGAGGACGTCGAGGAAACGTTGACGCTGTGGGGGTGGGGCGCGTGAACGACGACCTCCTGACACGACTAGCAGAAGCTGGAACGCCGATGCACCTCGTCGCAGAGGTCGCAATGGAATTTGCGCGTGCTGCGGTTGCTCAAGAAGCAATAGAAACCCGCCGTGCCGCTGACCGTGAACGCCAGTCCCGCCGTCGCGGTAACGTGACGTCACGTGACACCGCAGATGTCACAGTGTGTCACAGCGACGGTCCCTTTCCCGCCCCCCCCAATGAAAATAATCTAACCCCCCCCACCCATACCCCCGAGAATATATCCACGCGCGTGAAGGCCGATCCGTTCCCAAGGCCGGAAGGGATCGAAACCAGCCTGTGGGCTGACTTCCTGAAAAACCGGAAGACCAAGAAACTCACGAACACCGCGACGGCTCATGCCGGGATGTTGGCCAGTCTCGCTGACCTTTCCGCCCGCACTGGCTGGCCGCCCGGAAGGGTGCTGGCCGCCTGCGTCACCAAGGGCTGGGGCGCGATTTACGAAACCGACGAGATGAAGGAGGCTATCAATGGACCAGCACGAAAGCCCAATGGAAGGCCGCGAGATCGCGGGCCAGACCCTATCCTGGATGCACTCGCCAGAGCCACAGCCGAAGCCGAAGCCCTTGAATGTGCATCCGCTGATCCGACAGGCGGTTTTGGAACTGGCTACGCGCTACCGGCCCACTAATCAGGCGGATATCGAGCCATTCGAGGCGAAGGTTGCGCTGCTCACCAAGGACTTGGCCCACGTCAATCCGCAGGCCCTGAAAGCAGCGGCCGACGAATGGGCGAGGCGCGAACGCTGGTTGCCGAAAGCGTCCGAGCTGATTGATCTGATCAAGGAATCTCGCGGCCCCGGCGGCAACGAGATTGATCTGGCGGCGAAATACAACGCGCGCCTCGCCAGCCAAGGCAAGCACGGGATGAAATGGATCTACGACCGCGGCGGCCAGCTCAAACTGATCAGCACAGCGCAATTCGAACCACCTACCCGGGAGATGATCCCGCCGCGCATCCCCGAACATCGCGCGCCCTACACCGACTGACACACTGGAAAGAGGAGAATTGAGATGAACGCATTGAACCCGAAATGTGGAATTGCAGTTAGCGTGACCGCAATTGCGAATGGCTTCTTGCTGACCAAGAGCAAGACGGGCGACAACGGATATTCGACGACTTGCAGCGTCTCGACATTCTACGCGACCATGGAGGCTATTGAGGCAGAACTGGTCGAGCAATTCCGTGACGCGCTCAGCCTTGAGGTTGGCGACCGCAACTCGGATTTTTGACCATGACCATCACCGAAACCATCACTCGTCGTAAGCAGCTCCCGCCGGCAGAAGAATTGCGGACAATTTTTTCCTATGACCCAGAAACAGGGCATCTGATATATCGAGAACGCCCGTCGGATACATTCTCGTCCGAAAAATCATACCGCACTTGGAAATCTCGATTTTGCGGCAAGGTATCGGGAACAAAGAACCCAAACGGCTATGTCCTGTGCTGGCTCAATGGAACAAGATATGCGGCACATAGGCTCATTTGGAAAATTCTGTACGACGAAGAGCCGGAGTATCTCGACCACATAAACGGTGTTCGCTCTGATAATCGGATTGCAAATCTGCGTTCCGTTTCGAGCGCGGAAAACGCGAAGAATAACTGCATCCGCAGCGACAATGTGAGCGGGGTCGTTGGAGTGTTTCGCAACGGGCGGTCGAAAGGACTGCCTTGGGTCGCGACCATAGCGACTGAAACTGAAACGATCGTGCTGGGCCGCTTCGCGTTCCTCGAGGACGCTATTGCAGTCCGAAAGTCCGCTGAGACTCGCTTTGGCTTCCATGAAAACCATGGACGTGACCGCGCCATGATCGAAGCAGGGAGGGTGAAGGCATAATGGCTAAAGGACGCCCACGCAAAGCGGCGAAGCGCACAAAGAGCGGCCAGTTGTCGCGCGCCGGCCACCGGACAACGGGCAACGACAAGGCTGTGGAGCGTCAGACGCGCTATCGATCGAACGGTCATGACCCTATCGGTCGCGCGTTCGAGACCGGCTTGCTTGGCCTACAGGATGGCAAGCCCTGCCAGTTGGCCCGCATCCGTCTGGACACGGCGAGGGCTATCTATCGCGCCTACTGGCCCGTCCTCGGTGTAGGACGCGTCGCCTGCACTCTTGGCGAATGCAACGGGGGAGGGGGCAACGGCAACCTCAAGGCCGAGCAATGGCTGAAACGCCAGCTCGACACGATAGGCCCGATGGGAACCGCGGAACGGCAGGCGTTTGATGATCTGGTCCTTGACGGCCACTTTGACGAAGGCCCGATCTGGCTTGACCGCCTGATAGCCAAACAGCCCAACGTGAAGGACGAGCAGCGCTTGAATCTCGCCGTCTCTGTAATCGATCGCCTCGCAAATAATGCTTGAACTTATCGACAAACTCGGTTAGCGCATGAAAACCAACATGGCGCTCTGCGTCACAAGGCCCCGGCAATCGCGCTGGGGCTTTTTTGATTCCGGCGCGTTGCTCCTTTCCGCAGCCGGTTCCCGCCGCCAGCACATCGACAATCTCACTGATCCCCTTGTCTGATGCGATGATGCTGCGCGGTGGGTCATTTTAGGTGGAGTGCGCTTTCCCAGACCTGACCGTCGGCGGCAGGTCAAACGCCATTCTGGTTCCTGACTAAACGCTGTGCGCTCCGGGCTTGGTATGGGCCTTCATTAGCAGCGAAGATTGGCACCGCCGACTTTTCACGATCCGAAACTGCCCACCGCTTGCGGAGCAGCAAAGCGAGGATGCGATGGTTAAACAAACAGCCGGAAAACCGAAGCGTGTTGGCGACGGCACTCCCGGCCCCGGTCGCCCAAAGGGTTCGCAGAACAAATCAACGGTAGCGATTAAAGAGGCCGTGCTTGCTGCCTTGGAAAAGGCCGGTGGCATTGACTACCTCGTCGCTCAGGCGAAGGACAACCCGACCGCGTTCTTAACGCTGGTCGGCAAGGTACTTCCGCTACAGGTCGACGCGACACACCAAGGCGAGATCGTCGCCAAGGTTGTGTTCAAGGGCCTCAATGGTTGAGCTTGTATCTCCATACGAGGTTCGCGACCAGTTCATGCCATTGCATGGTCGTGATACACGTTGGTTCATTGGCGTTGCCCATCGACGGGCAGGAAAGACCGTAGCAGATATAAACGAACTGGTGATTGGCGCGACCAAATGCACGCTGCCCAACCCACGGTTCGCATATGTCGCCCCGCAGCTTAACCAGGCTAAAGACATCGCTTGGGTATACCTCAAGGAATATACGGCGTTCCTCTCGCCGAAGATAAACGAGAGCGAGCTTTGGGTCGAACTGCCCGGCGGGGCCCGCATCCGCATTTATGGGGCGGACAATCCTGATCGCCTTCGCGGCATCTATCTGGACGGGGTTGTCCTCGACGAGTTCGGGGACATGGACCCGACAATCTGGACACAGGTCATTCGCCCCGCGCTCAGCGATCGCAAGGGATGGGCGGCTTTCATCGGCACGCCAAAGGGAAAGAACACGTTCCACCGGCTGTGGGTGGAAGCCGAGGGTGATGAAGACTGGACCCGGTTGATGCTTAAGGCATCAGAGACAGGCCTACTTGATCCGAAAGAGCTTGCGGACGCGCGCAAGATGATGACGCCCGACGAATATGCGCAAGAATATGAGTGCAGCTTCGAAGCGGCTGTCAGGGGCGCTTACTATGCGCAGGAAATGAACAAGGCGGAAAATGAGGAGCCGCCGCGGATAACCAACATCCCGCACGACGCGCGATTGCAGACTTACACAGCATGGGACCTCGGGGTTGCCGATAGCACGGTGATTTGGTTCATCCAGCCACATGGCCGCGAGCTTCGCGTCATTGACGTTCTCAAGGGCGAGGGTGTCGGTCTGGATTGGTATGTTCGCAAGCTTCAAGAGCGCGATTACCTCTACGCCAAGCACTATCTGCCGCATGACGTCGAAGTCAGGGAATTGGGGACGGGCAAGAGCCGCAAGGAAGTGCTCGAAGGCTTAGGCGTTCGTGTCACGGTCTGCCCAAACATCCCGATCGCTGACGGCATCCAAGCTGTTCGCATGTTGCTGCCAATGTGCTGGTTCGACAAAGCCAAGTGCAAGGACGGCATTGAGGCCCTTCGCATGTACCGCCGCGATTACGACGAAAAGCGGCAAGAGTTTCGCCAAGCCCCATTGCACGACTGGACGAGCCATTACGCCGACGCCTTCCGGTATTTCGCGGTCGCGCATCAGGACCATGTGTCCGCCCGCCCGTTCAAGACAGGCATGAGAGTAGGAATCGTATGACCCGCAAAGCTCAACTCGAAGGCGCTACAAAGCCCGCGCCCAAGGCTGAAAGTCCTGATATTGCCGATGCCATCGCCGCATTCATCGACAACAACCCTGAGAAATGGGAAGAGATGCGCCTATGGCCTGCGCAGTCGGTGTTCGCTGAGATCGTGAAACTCTCGAAATAATGGCCACCGCATACGCCGTCGATCCTGCCGAAGAGATTCAGGCGGGTGGCGGAGCTATGTCCGACAGCGAGCTTGCGAGCATCCTGCAACAGCATGAGGCGCAGTCGGTCGGCTACTTCGAGGATGACGTCGCCGGGGAGCAGGAACGGGCGCTCAACTATTACTACCGTCGCATGGACGACCTGCCGGCGGCGGAGGGGACATCGACAGCAGTGGACGGCACGGTGGCCATCGTCATCGAGAACGCGCTTGCTGCGATCCTCAAGCCGTTTGTGTCGGCCGACGAGACGGTTAGCTTCGCTCCACGCGGCCCCGAGGACGTCGAGCAGGCCGAACAGGCCACCGAGTACGTCAATTACATCTTCAACTGCGACAACCCCGGTTTCTCGATCCTCCATGACTGGTTCAAGGAAGCCCTCCTTCTAAAGTTGGGGATCGTCAAATTCTGGTGGGAAGAACAGGAGCGCTTCGAGGGGCAGGAACTCCAAGTCCCCGATGAAATGTCACTGGCGGCTATCGGCGACCAGCTCGTAGATTATCGCGAGGTCGAGGAAGGTTTCATCGCTCGCGTCGGGCAGATCATTCAGGATGGCCGCGTCAAGGTCGAGACGATCCCAAACGAAGAGTTTCGCATTTCCCCGTTCACGCGCTCGATCGACACGGCGGAATATGCCGCCCATGTGCCCAGCAATATCCGCCGCACCGACTTGCTCGAAATGGGTTTCGACGCGGATATTGTCGATAGCCTGCCAGCCTATGCCACCGACGGCCTCGAAACCTCGCGCCGGTCTGCCCGCTACGATGATGAGGATAGCGTTGGGTCGCTCGACATGGGCGGCGTTCACAAGCCGATGGACCGGATTGCGGTCAAGGATGAATATGTCCGCATAGACTTCGACGGCGATGGTATCGCTGAGATGCGCCGTGTCGTCCGGGTCAACAATGTCATTCTTCTCAACGAGGTGGTTGAGGATAACCCGTTCGCCCTGTTGTGCCCGGTCCCGATGCCGCACAAGGTCTATGGTCAGTCGCTCGCCGACCTGACGATGGACCTTCAGCGCATTTCGACGGTTCTTTGGCGCCAGACGCTCGACAACCTTTACAAGACCAACAACCCGCGTCCGGTAGTGGGTGACGCGGCTATCAACCCTGATGGCTCCACGCATGACAGTCTGAGCGACAATGCTCCCGGCGCCGCAATCCAAGTGAAGGATATCAACGCCTTCCGCTTCGATTCAGTGCCGTTCTTCGCCGAAAAGAGCTTCCCAATGCTGGATTATGTCCAGCAGCAGCAGGAAGAGCGCACGGGTATTGGCCGAACGGGGCAGGGGCTCGACACCAACGCGCTCAAGAAGTCCGGCCAGATGACAGCGACCGAGATTGCAATGATCCAGTCGGGCAAGAACGCCCGCGCCGAACTGATCGCCCGCATCTTCGCAGAGACAGGTGTCAAGCGCCTGTTCAAGGGCATCCTTCGCCTTGTTGTCACACACCAGCCGAAAGAGCGGATCATCCGCCTTCGCAACAAGTGGGTGGAGGTTGATCCGCGCGATTGGGACGTGGACATGGACTTGGAGATCGCCGTCGGCCTCGGCATCGGTGAGAAAACCGAGCAGATCGCACAGGCTGACGCAGTGCTTGGGACGATGGCCGAACTGGCTGTGTCGCCCTACGCCTCGTTGGTCAGCATCGAGAATGTCCATGCCGCGGTGAAGCGCAAATATCACGCGTCCGGCATCAAGAACGTGGATGAGTATCTGTCCGATCCTGCCGAGGCCGGGCCGCAGGAAGAAAAGCCCGACCCTGAGATGGTGAAGGTCGAAGCCGAAGCACGGCAGCAGGCGATGAAGCTGCAAGGCGAGCAGCAGATGCAAGCTGCCAAGCTTCAAATGCAGCAGGAAGAGGGCGCGCTCAAAATCCAGCTGGCCCGAGAGCAGGCTGCGGCAGAAGCTCAACTCGCCCGTGATAAGGCTGCGGCCGAGATGGAGCTGGCCCGCGAGAAGTTCGCTTTCGAGCAGGAAATGGCCGCTCAGCGCCAGATGTTCGAGGAACAGCAGGCTGCGCGCAACGCCGATCGCGCCGACCGTGAGGCTGACGCGAAGATGTCGCGCAACCGTCCCGGCGGGGATTTGGACAAATGAGCCCCGAACAGCGCCGCGCGCGCGGTATTGCAACCCGCCTGCTCGTTGATGACCAGAACGTCAAAGACGCCTTCGACACGATGGAGGCCGACATCATGGCGCAGTGGGGACGGTCATGGTGGCCGATCAAGCAAAAGCGCCTCTGGCACGATTTGCAGGCTGTCAGGCGCCTTCGCCAGATCCTCGCGAGCTTCGCAGCCCAAAGCGGCGAATAACCACCAACAGCAGAAGGTGAATAAGCATGGACACCGCCCAGCCTTTGGCAGCGGAAACGGACCCGAACGTGGCTATTGCAGCCGCTGCGGACGCTTTCAAGACATTCGACAGCCCGGCCTTGCGCGATGACGCGGGACGGTTTGCCAGCAAGGAAATCGAGACGGTCGATGAAGCCGATCCTGAAGGGGATGAGGCCGAGGCGATCGGCGACGATGGCGAGATTGAGGAACGGGAAGAGGCAGCCGACGAGGCCCAGCCAGAACCTGTTGCGATGCCGTCGTCATGGAGCAAGGAAGAGGCCGAGCGTTGGGACGCGCTGCCACCCGAGACGCAGGCATTCATTGCCCAGCGCGAGGGACAGCGGGACGCTGCCGTAAATTCCAAGTTTCAGGAGTATTCCACCGCAAGGAAGGAAGCCTCCAAGGCAAGGGACGAACTGGCAGGTCAACTCGACCTGATCATGTCGGCCATCAATCCGGTAAAGCCCGATCCGCGCGCCTTTGGCTACGGGACGCAGCATTACAACCGGGAAGCCTATGACATCGCGACGGCTGAATATGAAACCCAAGCCCAGACGCTCGAAGACCTGAAAAGCGAACGCCAAGCGCTCGCCCAGCAGCAGGTCGACGAGGAAGCCACGGCATTTCGGGAATGGAAGCAACAGCATGAAGCGCAATTCGCGCCCAAGCTGCTCGCCGACGTTCCCGCGTTGAAGGATCAGGCGAAAGCCGAGTCTACCCTGCGTGAAATCATCTCTTACGCGATTGCCAGCGGCATCCCGGCGGAGAACTTCGCGGAGGACGTGCAGGACGAGATCACTTCGGCGCAGTTGCACATGGTGTGGAAGGCGAAGGAATACGACCGCCTGAAAGCCTCGGGGAAGCCCGTCGCCCGTCAGGCCAGCCCCGCAGTCAAACCCGGTGTAACCAGCCCGCGCTCAGCCACCAAGGCAGCGGCGTATCGGAAAGCCACGGACAACCTTGCCCAGAGCGGCAGCATCGAAGCCGGTGCAGCCATCTTCAAGCACGCAATGCAAGGAATCAGGTAAATGACGAAAGTAGCCAATGCGCTCGCCACGTATGACGTGACGACGAACCGCGAAGACTTGGCCGATCAGGTCTATCGCATCTCTCCTGCTGATACCCCGTTCATGGCCGCTGTGCCGCGGGTAAAGGCAACCGCCGTTCTCCACGAATGGTCGCTCCAGAGTCTCGGCAGCATCAATACGGCCAACGCCCGCCTTGAAGGCGACGCGCTTACCCGTGCAGCCTCGACCCCGCCGGCCCGTAAGCAGAACTACTGCCAGATCAGTTCGAAGGATGCCACCGTCACCGGCACCCAGCGCGCGACCAATCCGGCAGGCATCGACGACATGATGGCCTATCAGATGTCCTTGAAGAGCCTTGAGCTTCGCAAGGACATGGAAGCCATCCTGCTCGGCAATACCGGCCAGAACGCTGGCAACACGACGACTGCGCGCACCCTGCGCTCGTTCAATGCGTGGATCAGCGGCAATGGCTCGCGCGGCGCGGCTGGCGCGGATTCGACGGCGGCTACCGCTGCGGCGACCGACGGCACGGCAGGCGATCTTCGGACGTTCACCGAGGACATGTTGAAGGATGCAATCAAGGATGCGTTCGACGACGGCGGCGAGCCTTCGCTGGTTCTCGTTGGTTCGTTCAACAAGCAGAAGTTTTCGACCTTCACTGGTCGTTCGACTGCTCGCGAAAACGTCAACGTCGGAACGGTGCAGGGCGCCGCGGAGCTTTATGCGTCGGACTTCGGTACGCTCAAGGTCGTTCCGAACCGCACTCAGCGTGGCCGGGATGCATGGGTCGTTGATACCACCAAGGTGGCCGTCGCCGGGCTTCGCATGTTCGAGCCGCAGGAAATCGGGCGCATCGGTGATGCTGTCACGCGCGATCTTATCAGCGAATACACGCTGGAAAATCGCGCACCGGACGCTCACGCGCTCGTCGCGGACCTTACGACCACTTAACCAGGGAGGGGGCGGGGGAAACCTCGCCCCTTACTTCTATGGCGAAATCGGCCCTTCTCGATCTGGTGGCCGATAGCCGCCGAAAAACCGTCTATCACGAAGAGGGCGGCAAGTTCTTCATCGAGAGCCGTCAGGACGTCGCCCCGATCATCAAGGCGGCGCAAGAATTATGGGATGACAGCCCCCCGCTCGACATGCGGCGCGTGGCGTTGATCCCCGAAACCGTTCTCAATCAGGCCTTCAACGAAGGCTGGTTCCACGACACCGATGCATGGAAGCGCTGGGCCAATGACCCGGCGAACGCCTGCTATCGCACAACCAAGGGTACGATATGATCCGGCTTGCGATTTGCATCCCTGTTTACGGGGACACCAAGGCCAAGTTCACGCTGAGCCTCGCCAATGCGCTCGTCCATTTTCTGGAGTGCAACATCAACGGCCCCGATGGGAACCGCCTCGATCGCGAGGTTGAGGTGTTCATGGTGTCCTGCTCGATGCTGACCGAGGGGCGCCACCGGCTTGCAGCGGAGGCTCTGGCATGGGGCGCGACACACATGCTGTGGATGGATGCAGATCATGTGTTCCCGGCAAATGCGATACCCCGGCTTCTGTCTCATAATGTCGATATCGTCGGAGCGAATTACGCCCGTCGCCATATCCCAACGTCTCCGACGGCAGTAGCCAAGGGACAGGCAGAGGGCGAAGATAGCCGCTCCAAGCTGGTCTACACCACCGAGGATGATTTGGGTCTGCAAGAGGTGGATCACCTCGGATTCGGCCTGTGCCTGATCAACATGACGGTGTTCGATCGCCTGCAAATGTGGGCAGATGAACATGATGACGGCAATTTCCTGCCGCTGTTCCAGTTCACCCCGACGCCCGACAAGATCGGCATGATCGGAGAGGATGTGTTCTTCTTCCGCAAGTGTCGGGAGGCAGGCGCGAGAGTTTACGTGGATCACGCCCTTTCGTGGGAAGTTGGTCATATCTTCGAGCAAATCCTGACCAATGCCCACTGCGTTTCCCACAAGGACAAGTGGGAAGAGTGGCGCGCGAGCAAATACGCCTCGAAGGTACGTGAGGCAGCGGAGGCCGCAGCATGACCATCATCCTGCCCACTGATGACAACATCAATTTTCAATCCCTGAACGGCTTGAAGGAATCGATCTCGTCACGGCTGGACAGGGATTTTGAGGATAGCGACCTCACCGATTTCATCTATCTGGCAGAACGGGAACTGGAGCGGGTGCTGACCGTCCCTTACCGGGAAGTTGTCGCCTCGGTCACGGTTTCGGGGCAAACGGCCAACCTACCGACCGATTTCAAGGCCCTGCGCCGGTTTACACTGTTGACCGATCCCAAGCGCAATCTCCAGCAGGTTTCGCCGTCTGTGCTTGATAGCAACTGGCCAGACAGCGCGAGCGGTGTTCCAGAATCCTTCGCGATCATCGCGGGGCAATTCTGGTTCGCACCCGTCCCAGACGCCTCTTACGCGGGGCAGATTGTCTATGAACAGAAGATCACGCCTCTGACGGAAAGTTCGCCGTCGAACTGGTTGCTCCAAAGCCACCCCGACGCATATTTCTATGGCGCGCTCGTTCAGGCGACGGACTTCATCGCTGATAGTAGCCGAATTGGCCTCTATCGCAGCGCTTTTGACAATGTGATTTCCCAGATCAATCAAGAGGGTCAGCGTCACCGTTATTCGGCCTCACCGATGCGGCTGCGAAGCTCGGTAGTCGCGTGAGGATTGATCTGCCGGCATATCTGCCGGACCAGTCCATCAACAGCGGCGTCGTGGTCGTAGCAGAAAATGTGTACCGCGCTGCGGATGGTTATCGGCCTATCGGGTCGTTCCTCAGCGGCAGCACGGCACTCCCGGCAGTTTTCAATGGAGGCGCTGCATTCATCTCGACGAGCGGGACAAGCTTCCTTCTCGCTGGCACCACGGAAACGCTTTCGCGATATTCGGCGGGCGGATGGGTTGATCTTCTCTCGGGCCTGACAGTCGCTCAGCGTTGGCAGTTCGTCCAGTTCGGCGACAATGTGGTGGCGGTCAATGGAGGCGATACGCAAGACGTTGACTTGAATGCCGGCACGGCTGGGGATTTGGTTGGGGCTCCCAAGTTCTCCTGCGTCAATGTCGTGGGTGATTATGTCGTAGGCGGGCAGGCTGACGGCGATATCCTGATGGTCCAGTGGTCTGCTTATAACGATCGCACGGGATGGACGCCGCAAGTCAATCAGAGCGGATTGCAGCCCATGCTGACCGGCGGCGAGATCATGGGGCTGGCCGGCGGGGAGTTCGGGGTCATCCTCCAGCGCCAGCGGCTTGTTCGCATGTCGCGCACTGGTGACAAGGATGCGCCTTTTCAGTTCGACGAGATCACGCCAAATGTCGGCTGCGCTTCGAAGGGATCGGTCTGTCAGCACGGGCGCTCGGTGTTCTTCCTCTCCGACCGTGGTTTCATGGCCTGCGAGGACGGGCAGCTTCCCGTTCCGATCGGCAACGAGAAGGTTGACCGGGATTTCCAATCTCAGGTTCCGCGCGACGAATGGCACCGCATATACGGCGCCGTCGATCCGCGCCGGACGCTGGTGAGTTGGGTTCTCCCCGGCAACCCCGGCAAGGAATGGATCTACAACTGGACGCTACAAGAATGGTCCACGGCGACATATAATGTGGATGGCGTTTTCTCAGGCTTCACCTCGTCGATCGACACGGACAACACGGGGATTACGAATATCGACGCTGACCCGGCGCTGACCGTTGATGATCCGCGCTATTCGGGCGGGGCTCCCCGGTTGTTCGCAGTCCAGAGCGGTGCAATCGGGACACTGGAAGGGCCGCCGCTTCAAGCACGGGTCTGGATGGGCTTCGTCGAGTTCGTGAAGGACCGCGTAGCCCGGCTGCGATCGATCCGCCCTGTTGGCGATATGACCAGCGCGTCCTGCGTTATCGACTGTCGCCAGCGCCTTGGCGACCCGGAGAATCTGCGCACCACGGGGGCCATGAGAAGCAGTGGAATTATGCCCGTCCGAGCGTCGGGGAAATATGCTCTCACACGCCTGACAATCCCCGCGGCGCATCAATGGTCCTATTTGAGAGCTATTGAATATGAGCTTGAGAGCGGGGGTGAGCGATGACGCAGACGATCCCCGAAACCTACACGAACAAGGATTGGCCGCGTAAGGTCAAGCAGGCCGTAGACGCGCAAGCGAAGACGCTTTCAACCGTTCCTAGCCGGGCAAAGCTAAGGTTCGTGGCGTGAGCGATGTATGGGGCGCGCTGGCACAGTCGCTTCCTGCCGCAACCACACTGACGGACGCCTATACCACGGGTGCAACCAAGCGAGGGACTATCGAGGTTATCGCATGCAACCGGGGCGCATCGACCACGATCCGGATATCCCATGCCATCGGCGGGGCGGCTGACACGGGGGCACAATATCTGATTTACGACGCCACGCTCGCGGCGGGAGAAACGAAGGTCACGACGCGGTTCACGGTCGGGGCTGGCGACATTTTGCGCTGTTACTCAGCCTCTGGCGCGGTCGCTTTCAACATCAACGGCATCGAGGAAGACACATAATGGCCAATGCCATCTACCCACTCTATAAACAGTCGCTGCTTGATGGCGACTCTGACATCGACATCGACGATGGAACCGTAAAGGTCGCCTTGATCGACACGGGGACCTACACCTATTCCGCCGCGCACGATTTTCACGCCGACCTTTCCGGGATCGTCGGGACGCCGCAGACGATTGCCAACACGACGGTCACGAACGGCCTATTCGACGGCGATAACGTCACCTTTACGGCGGTGTCCGGTGCTTCGGTCGAAGCTCTCGTCATCTACATCGACACAGGCTCGTCGGCGACGTCGCGACTGGTCGCCTACATCGATACCGGCGTTACCGGGCTGCCCGTTACGCCGAACGGCGGCGACATTGGAATCACCTGGAACGCTTCGGGCATCTTCCAGCTCTAAGCGGGAGATTAGCCCGTGGCGATTGCAAGTCTAGGAAACTGCGGCGTATCGGCGGCGACCAACGGCACACCGTTCACGACGCTGACGGTCACGCTCGCAAACAACAGCATCAACGCGTCGTCTGGTCGCCATCTGATCCTCGATGCATCGTTCGACAACCTATCCACGGCGGATGCCGCCAGCAGTGATATCGTATCGGTCACTGGCGGCACCGGCACTTGGACTAAGCAAGCCGAGTATACGAACGGGAACGGCGCGGCGGCGACTGGCGCTGCTGCCGCGACATGGCTATTCACGCCAAGCGGCAACAACGCGGTCGGGGTAGTATTTACCGTCACCTTCTCAGGCTCTGTTACCGAAGCTGCGCTGCGTATCTGGGGCTATTCGACAGCCGTTGGCAATGCACTGCAACTCGGCGGAACGCCGATTGCCACCTCGCAGGACGGATCGAGCAACTTTAATTCAAACACCGTCTCGGGGCTATCAAGCAAACAATACCTGTTCCGCTCAACCTATTCGAAAGAGGCCAACTCCACTACCGCGCTGACCGTCTCGGCGAGCTTCACGACAATAGGCGTCACTCGATCGCGCAACGTGGCCACGGCAATCATGCTGGCGGGCGAGTTCCGCATCAATACGTCGACAGGGGAGACGTCGAACCCGACGCACGCCGTGACCGGCGATAGCGTCTCGATCCTGTGCACCTATGAGGAATATACGCCGGGAAGCGGCTCGCAGAGCCTAACCCCGAGCCTGTTCACCAACAGCCAGACCTTCTACGCAGCCACAGTGTCACCGGGGGCCGTCACCCTGACGCCTTCACTGGTAACGAACGGGCAAACCTACTTCGGGCCTGTCGCACTGGCCACCAATGCGCTTTCTACCTCGCTCCTGAACAACGTGAACACCTTCTACGCTCCTGCGGTGTCTGCTGGGTCCGTCACTCTCGCCCCGACCCTGCTGAGCAACGCACAGACCTTCTACGCGGCGACCGTCACACAGCCGCCCGTTGACCTGTTCCCTTCGCTGCTGACCAACACGCAAACGTTCTTCGCGGCCACGCTCAGCGCCAGCAAAACGCTATCCTTGTCGCTTCTGACGAATAGCCAGACCTTTTACGCCCCCTCGGTTTCATCGAGCAAGATATTGCTTCCGTCGCTGGTGACGAACGGCAATATTTTCTATGCCCCAACCGTCGCGAACGCCAACCAGATGCTCTTTCCCTCGCTGTTCACCAACGGGGGGGCGATTACCGAACCCCGCCGCATGTGGCAGCCGTTTATGCAGAGCTTCGCATCGTGACGCCTTGGTCATCGGATTGGTGGCCACAGATAATCAAATGCGCGGAACGGGGAGGCTATACGGCGTCAGAGGTCATCGTCGAGGTGATGAAGGGCCATGCGATCGGTTGGCCGGTCGACGGGGGCTTTCTGGTGCTCTGCCGGACCGAGAAGGACGAAATTCTCATCTGGCTAGGGGTTGGCGAAGGCGTCCGCAATTGGTGCGGCAAGGCAGAGGCCGACATCAGCGCGTTCGCCAAGGCGGTGGGCTGCAACAAGTTGAAAATTGAAGGGCGGAAGGGGTGGCAGAGGATTTTGCCGCACTGGACGCGCGTGGGCGATGATTTGGAGTTGCCGTTGACATGAAAAGTAAATCAAAACAGACGAATAAGCCCGTCTATGACCAGCAAATTACAGGTGCGGCGAACAGCATCACGAGCGCCTACAATCAGGCGGCGCCCGGTCTACAGGCTGGCGCGGACAAGTTCGGCGGCATCCTCGATAGTGTCATTGGAAAATATCAAGCCGGCGACCCCAACATCGATGCAGCGCGCGGTTACAATGCCGACGTGCTCGGCGGAAAGTATCTCGACGGCAACCCGTACCTTGACGGCATTATCGGCCAGCAGGGCAATGACATCGCCAACAACATCTCTGCTGGCATGGGGACGCGCGGGCAGACGGGCGGCAGCGCGCAGGCGGGCATCCTCTCGCGCGAGCTGGGCAAGAACGCCCTTGGCCTTCGTTATCAGGATTACGGCGCCGAGCGCGACCGCATGGGGCAGGCGGTATCGCAGATTCCGGGCCTTGTCGCGGCAGAGAACGGCATCCTCGATCCGGCCTTCGCAGCCTATGACGCGATGCAGCAGCCGGTTCGCGCCGCGGTCGGTGCGGGGCAGGGCGTCGGCGGGCTCCTCGGCCAGTATCAGAATGTAACCACAAAACAAAAGGGTAGCCTTGCCGGCCTGCTCGCGCAGATGGCCGGTAACGCGGCCCAAGCATATGCAGGAGGCGGCTAATGGCTCTACCCACTGGCCTGATGCAGCCGAACCGCCCGCGCGGCCTGTTCGGTACGCCCGCATCTATCCCACAGCAGCAGCCCGCCATGACGGCGACCGCTCAGCCTCAGAAAAAGGGCTTCGACTGGGGCAAGCTCATCGGTGTGCTGGGTGATAGCCTCTCGATCGCTGGCGGCGGGCAGGCGCAGTTTGTTCCGAACATGATCGACCAGCGCAACCGCCGCCAAGCGCAGGACTATGCCGAGCAGACATACCAGCGCCGTCGCGGCGACGAGCAGCAGGATTGGCAGGCTCGTCAGGAATGGGAGCTGGCCAACAAGCCACCCGTGAACAATGACACGGTGAACGATTATCAGTTCATCAGCACAACGCTGGGCGAGGAAGCGGCCAAGCAGTATCTACGAACTATCGCTGATGGCCCCCCGGTAGCGGTGGACGTGGCGAACCCTGACGGTAGCGTGACGCGCCAGTTCATCCCTCGTTCGCAGATGCAGGGCGGCGGAATGGTCGCGCCCCAGAAACCGGTCGGTAAGCTCACCCCTTATGGTGGAGGTCAGACGGCAACCCCGTCTGGCAACTTTCGCTAAGCCCGCTCCCGCTGGTTTTGTCCCGCCTTCTCGCCTCAATGGTGGAGCGATGACGAGTGGACGCCGGACACCGGAAGGTAATCGGATCGTCGGCGGGGTTCCAAATAGCGCCCACCTTTCAGGCAGGGCGGTTGATTACGACGGCCCGGACCTTCCCGCGCTGCTTGAGCAGGCCCGCAGGCTCCCCGGGGTCCGCAAAGCATTCATCCACAAAGGCCACGTCCACACTGAGGGCGAGGGCTGGAACGCTCCCTACTATGGCGCGCGCGGCACAACAGGATTGAAACGATAATGCAGCAAGCAATCGACGAAGCCGGTAACATCTGGAACGTGGATGCGCAGGGCAACCCTGTGTCGTTTGCGGGCAGCGCCAACCAGCAGCGCGGCGGCGGGATGCAAATCAAGCCTGCTGATCCGACGCGCCAGTATGATGTCCAGAAAGCACAGGCTGACGCGATCATTGCGCAGGCCAATGCTGCCAAGGCGGGGCAGCCGGAATTGCCGCGCGGCTATCGCATGGGCGCCAATGGGGCCGCCGAATTGATTCCGGGTATTCCGGCGCCGAAAGACCCGAATAGTCCTGCGCTGACAGCAGCAGCCCGTGCCGACGCCATCGCAGGCTATCAGTCGTCTTTGGCGCTTGAAAAGGTTATCGCTCAGCTTGAGGAGCAATACGCGAAGGGGCCGGGATCAACGTCTGGTATCGGAGGCTTGCAGGACTACCTCCCTACCACAATCAACAATCAGTTCGACAGCACAGGCAACGCCGCTCGCGGCACCGTTGGACAGGCGCTGGGCTTCACTGGCGGCCAGCTCAACAGCGTGCAGGAAGCGCAGATGGCCGTTGGCCCTTATCTGCCCCAGTCGAGCGATCGGGATGCGGTCATTCTCGACAAGATCGCACGCCTGAAACGAGTTCGAGACGATGCGCGCGCCCGTTCGATCGCTATGCTGGGTGGCGTTCCTGATGCAAACGGTAACGTCACGCCTGTGCAGCAGGCAGGTCCGACCGTCCTCCCCCAAGCGTTGGGTGCACAGGCGGACCCCGGCGCAGGCCCCATGGGCGTCACTTCGGAGGGAGGTTTGCGATTTGAGCAGGGGCTTTCCGGACTTCCCGACGCAGTGGCGACTATGGTTGGTCAGGGTGCAGACCCGAGCGAGATTACCGCTTTTCTGAACCAGCAATATGCTCCGTTTGGGGCGAGCGTTGGGCCAGATCAAGCGGCTATCATAGGCAGCATTGTCCAGCGACACCGTGCGAACCCGCGCGCTCCGGTAAAATCGCTTGGCAGCGGCTGGGAAAACTTCTCAATGCTCCCCGCGCAGCAAGAAACCACAATGATGGGCCGCGCGGCCGATACCGACGTCGGCAACTTAGTTATGCATGCCGCCAATGCGGCAACAGCAGGCATTCCCGGGTATCTCGCGGGAGATCAGGGCGCAGCAGTTTTGGACGCCTCAAGCCAGTCCCGTCCGTTGTCGTCTCTTGGCGGCGATGTCGTGGGCTCGGTCGCGGCGATGACCGGGATCAATGCTGGCGCAGGGGCATTAGGCCGCGCTGGCAGCCTGTTGACCCGAGGCGGCGGAATCGGAGGCGATGTGGTCTATGGGGCAACCCGTGGTGGATTTGAGAACGGCCCGACCGGCGTTGTAACTGGCGCCGCTGCCGCTGGGCTGGGAAACAAGATCGGCAGTGGGATCGCCAACACCGCAGGCCGCATTGCTCGCGGCGTTTCTGAACCGGCGGTTGACTATCTCTCAGAGCGGGGAATAGACCTCACCTTGGGGCAATTGCTCGGCAACCGTAGCCTGACGGGCAAGCTTCTCAACCGGCTGGAAAGCGCCCCCGGCATTGGCGACATGATGGCCGCTCGCCGCCTTGAATCAATCGAAGGCTTCAATCGCGAGGCGCTGCGTCAGGCTGTCGAGCCGGTCGGCGGTTCAGTGACGTCCGCCGGACGCGAAGGCCTTGATCAAGCTTATGGAGCCGTTGATCAAGGCTATTCTGATGCCCTAGCGGGCCAACAGTTCAGTGGCAATGAGCCGCAGTTCATCAACGAAATGGGAGCGGCAATCCAGCGCGGCCAGCAAATCCCGAAACTCGGCGAAGACTTCTCATACATTATGAGAAACGACGTCGCGCCGATGTTCGACGCGAACGGGACATTGACCGGGGATAGGCTGCAAGCTGCACTGCAAGGTCTGCGCAAGGCGCGAACTGGCTTCGCGGGTCAACCAATGGGCCAATATGCTGGCGATGCGCTGACGGACGCCGAGGGCGCTATTACAGGCATGGTCGGTCGGCAGGCTCCCGATGTCCTTCCACGCCTTTCCGCCGCCAACAAGGCTTATGGCAACGTTTCGACGGTGGCTGATGCGGTAAATACCGCAGTCAATCAGGGCGGCATCTTCACCCCGGCTCAGTTGGGGCGCTCTGCGGTCAACAATACCAAAAAGTTCGGCGGCAAACGCGCTGCGGCGACTGGCAATGTTCCCTTCCGTGATCTGCAAGAGGCCGCGCAGCAAGTGTTGCCCTCTACCGTCCCGGACAGCGGCACAGCCGGTCGGGCTGCATCGCTGCTCCTGCCCGCTGCGCTGGGTGGCACGGCGGCGGGTGGTGAGGTTTTGAACGCCCCTTCGAGCGTTACGATTCCTCTAGCTATTCTGGCAGCGCTTTCGTCAAAAACCGGTGCGCGCGTCGCCCAGAAGGCGCTGACGGGGCGCGGGGACACGGCGAAAAAGATCGGGAACGCCCTGATTAAGCAGAAGCGCCGCGCGGGCCTCTTCGGCGCGGCGACGGCAGGCGCGATGGTGCCGCAGTTTACGCAATAACACCCGGCGCTTTCTGCGCGCCATCCAGTCCGTAAGCATAACCCGCAAGATCACGGCAATCCCTATGCTCAGCGGGACCATAATCGTTCGATCCATCCCCAATCGCTAACATAACAGGAGCGCAAAAGCCATGAGCTTTAGTGCATACTCCCTCACGCCCAGCGCGAACCTGACGCTGGCGGGGCTTTCGCTTGCCGAAAACAGTACGGCGCTGGCGAGCCTCAACAACATGCTTCGCCAGATCATGGCGGACGGGAAAGAGCTTTCCAATCAGGTCGTGGCGATCGGCAGCCCTCTGCTGTTGAGCGGTGGCACGATGACAGGTCCCATCGTCCGCAACGGGCGGGGCGGGCATTATCACGCCAACAGCGTGGGGAGTGGCGACCCGCAAATCTACACCCTGGTAGACGGCTCGCCTGCACCTTCCAGCCCGTCCACCGGCTCGCTTGTGATCTACCATGCCCCTTAAAGTCGTGGTCTCCGGGGTGGAGAAAGACGCTCTTCGCGCTGATGTGATTGTCAACAATGTGCCGAAGGCAGCCCGGCGCATCGAGGTCTGGACCGGCAGCGCGTGGAAGGTCGGGCATTCGTTCCTGTTGCCCCTGACCGCCGCCCCAGTCCCAACGACCGCCTCAGGGTCCGTCAGCGGGCTTCCCGGGATCGTCACAGTGCAGACGAACATCATCGTGGCAACCCCGTCAGGCGGGCAGGGGCCATACTCCTATGCTTGGTCGATTATCGCTGGAACCGGAATCACGGTCATTACCGGCCCAGCCTCCAATGCCCGTTTCCGCACCAACATGAACATCGGGATCAGAACCGGCACCGCCCAATGCGTCGTGACCGACAGCTTGGGATCAACAGCGACAATCACCGTTCCGATCACCTTGGAAAACCTCGGAGAGAACCCGTAATGTTCAAATATTATAACGCTCTCCAGAACCGAAATGGCGACGCTTTGGCGGGCTATCTGGTGCGACTATTCGGACCAGAAGGCGAGGCCATCGACCTGTTTTCGGATGAAAACGGTACACCTATCATCACGGAATCCGGTGTTGCCAACGCCGCCAAATCTGACGAACTCGGCATGGTCCGTTTCTACGTCGATTCCGGCACCTACGATATTCGTCTCTATGACCTGACAGACACCTTCGTTTCCGCTGAAATCGGCGTCCCCATGATTGTAGGGATCAACGAGCTCACCTTGGCGGGTGATGACGGGGCGACGCTGATTGGAACCCCGACGGGTAACGTGCAAGAGGGGCTTGACGATCGCCCGACCTCCGCCGTTCTCGCTTCTTCCACTGGTGGGGAGATGGTGGGGTATGACCAAGGCACGGCATACGCCTCGCAAACGGTAGGAGCCGCCCTCAAGCGCTTCATCATCATCACCGAAGCGCCGTATAATGCTGATTCCACTGGTGTCGACGATGTTGCCCCGGCATTTGCCCAAGCGATCACCGATGCCGCAGGTGCGCCGATCGAGATTATCGCCAAGGGTTCGGCGTTCCTGTTCGAAAGTTCGGTTGACCTTGGTTCGCAGAATGTCTCGATCCGAGGCGACGGTGAAACCGAGTTCCGAGGCGGCGCGGGTGTCATCATGTTCACCGGAGACGGTGCCGACAAGGTGAAATTCAAGGATATTGCGTTCGTATCGACGACGACATCGCTGGTTTCGATCACTGGTGCGGCGCGACTGCTCAATTGCAACGATCTACGGTTCATCCGCTGCCGCTTTGACCGGGTTGCAGTGAACATGTGGTCAACACAGGCGGCGACGTGCGAGCGGTTCAAGCTGATCGGCTGCACGATGGAAGGCGACTACACCAACACGCTGCCCAACGACATCGTGAACGTGTTCGACCTGCGCGGGATCGAGCATATCATCATCAACGGCGGGTTCGTCACCGCGACCGACTATTACCGTCTGTTCAAGTTCAGCACGGCTGTAATCGCAGGCAATGCCTATAATCCCGATTATTCGTGTGGCGAGATTGTCATCAACGGCATGGAGATGACGACGGGCGGCGATGCGGTCCAGCAGATCATCGACTTCTCGTTCAACACGCGAGCCATTGCCTTCACGGGCAACAAAATCCGCACGGTTGGTACGAGCGTCCCTTACATTCTCCACGCCAAGAGCGCCTATGATGCCATCAAGGGCGGCAGCACCCCGGATATGGTCAACATCTCGGGCAACACGCTGATTTGCGGTTCTGGAACAGAATGCGCGATTTACATGGAGAGCAACTGGGGCATCCCCGGATTTGACACCCCGACCAGTATCACGATTGCCAGCAACGAGGTCATCTCGGAAGCCGACACGGCGGCACTGATCGCGATCAAGGGCTTCAACCGCTGTAACATCACCGGCCTGACTACCGATCAGGCGCCGACCGATTATGGCCGCGCGCTCGCTATCTCCAACTGTCAGAATGTCGTGCTGGGCGACATCGCCATCGGCTGGGGCACCATCGAGATATCGGGCGGCGCTGCGACCAACGATGGCGTGAATTACACCCTGTCTCCGCAAAGCCTGCTGATCGGCGATGTTGTGATTGAGGATTTCCGCAGCCAAGGCGGAATCAATATTTTCCACTGCGCGGCAATGGAAGATTTGACGATCCATGATGCCCAAATCCGCAACCAGACGGACAACGCGATCATTCAGGGCGCGATCCATATGGAGAATGACGCGTTCACGCGGAGCAACATCCATGATGTGACGGCCAATCTCGCCAATACTGCCAAGAATTACCTGAGCCGTGTCGCCCCCTATTCGGTGACGCAGAAGATGGAGCGCGGCAATAGCTGGAACGAGGTCAGCCTGACGTGGGACCCCGGATCGGTTGCCCGGGGAGATGCGACGAGCAAGGACAATATTTCGATCCCCGGCGCGGAAATGGGCGACTGGATTCAGGTGTCGTCGAGCCTGAGCCCGCAGGGTCTGCAAGTGACAGCTTATCTTACGTCCGTGGCGGTGGCGACGATCCTAGCCACCAGCAATCTAGGAGGCCCCGTGGACCTTGGCAGTTCGACATGGCGGCTCGCCTATGGGCGCGGCTGATACGGGCATCAGATCACCTTTAATTCCACAGGAGAATGACGATGAAAAAAGAAGACGAATTGCTTGAGCGTATCGCGGTCGCATTGGAGCGCATCGCGGATGCCATGAGCCCGCCAGCCGAGACGCTCGGCACCGACCCGCCGCCCCCGCCTCCGTCGATGTGATCCCATGCTTTCGGGCGCATATTCCATAGCGGTCGCGATATACCCGATGCTGCTGATCTCCACACTGGTGGTGGGCGGCATCGGGATATTGATCAACCGCGGCGGGTCTCGGCGGGTGGGTGCCGGCATGATCGGTTGTCAGTTTGCGCTGCTCGCGCTGTGGGCTATCGGTGTACGGCCCCAATCTCCAGAGATTGGCATGGTGGTGTGCAACGGTCTTTCTGCCGCTGTTATGCTGCTCGCACCGCCAAGGCCATCATACCGATTGCAGCGCTTTGCATCGAGTCTGTTTCTTGCCTCTGCTCTCCTGAATGCCGTCTTCGCTCTGTTTGACCCGACCCCATATCTTGTGGCGATGAGATGGTTCGGCTCGGCGACGATCGACATGTTGATGATCATGATGCTGGGGGGGTTCTGTGGTGGGCTGGTTGGAAAAGCTCTTGCTCATCGGCTTCGCAATCATGCTCGCGATCCATCTCATTCCGGTCATCGTCGATGACGGAGAGGCGGAGCGGCTGGGGCGAGATGATGAGGGATGCGATCGCTCCGGCGAGCATCGTGATTAGCGCCATCACTCTATTCATGACGCTTTCCGACAAGACGAGCGACGACGCCAAATGGCGGCAGCAGATCGAAAGCCAGATCAGTGCGCTCGAAAAACAGGGCGGCGCTTCCGATGCCCTTCACCAAAGCCAGATCCGATACATGAACGGGTCCACGAACCGCATAAATTTCCTGTGCCAGACGCTCGCCGGGGGGCGGGGGATTTGCACGATGATGCCGGAATAGGAGGCACAAGATGAACCTCGCAGACATTCAGCGCCACGTCGGCGTTACCCCTGACGGCAAGTGGGGGCCGAACACCGCCAACGCCATCTCTAAGGCGCTGGGGATAACAGAAACGGTCATCCCCACAACGTCGATCCCCGACGACTATTGGCCCATGCTATCCAAGATAGAGAGTGGCGACCGGCCCTACATCAAGGCTGGATCATCGAGCGCATCGGGCCTCTACCAGTTCATTCGCGCCACATGGCTCGGCGAGGGCGGGAAGTGGGGTTCGGATATGTCGCAGGCGTTCGGAGGTCTTAAGCCGGCCGTTGCCGAGCAACTAGCCCGAGCGAAGACCTTTACGGAAAAGAACGCGGTCATTCTGCGCCAGAAGGGCATCCCGATCAACAAGGCCTCGCTCTACGCTGCCCACTTCTTCGGTGCAGGCATGGCAGCGAAGGTGATCGGCGCTGACACTGATGCGCGGGCCGACCTCATCGCTGGGGAGGCCGCCACGAACGCGAACCCCTCCATCCTCAAAGGCAAAACCGTTGGCCAGTTTCTGGCCTGGCTGAACAAAAAAACGGGAGACTGGGCACGATGAACGAACGCCAAGCCTACACCACCGGCCTGTTTATTTTTGCTGCGGCTCTCATGCTCATGTCGTGGTGGAACCCAGACCTTTGGGACCGCGACCTGTTCGGCATCCTCCTGCAAGGCGTCGTGCTGACCGGCATCCTCAACATGGCCGGCGCCTTTCACTTCACCGCCAACAAACAGGCAGAGAAGGCGAGCGATAACACCGGGAAGGCCTTCGATGCGATCAAGGCCGCTTCCGGTTCCACGCCACCCCCTGACTCTGAGCCCGACGTCATCCTGAAACCAGGCGAGACAGCCCAAGCCGAAGGAAAACCTGATGCGTAATATCATCATCGCCGCCGCCCTCGCGCTATCCTTACCAGGGTGCGCGACCATAGCCGACAACCCCACGGCGCCCCTCACGCAGACGCATATCGACGAACAGGCGCTGACTGCGGCCTATGCCAGCTTCGATGTCGTCCTGACCGCAGTGGATGGCCTGATCGTGGCGGGCGCAATTCAACCAGGCACTCCGCGCGCGATCCAGATCAAAGACCTCATCCAGAAGGCACAGGACGGCCTCAACACCGCACGCGCTGTCCGGGAGGGCCTGTCGCAGGATAACCCCGTCTTGGCCCTTACGTCAGCCACGGACGCCTTTCGCCAGATCACTGCGCTCTTGAAAGGAAACTGAGATGGATTGGAACAAACTCGCCGACGAACTGCTTGGCATCGTGAAAGCCACGGCCCCGCTGGTCGGGCTGACGGAAGAGGTCGCAGCGGCCGAGACGCTGCTGAATCACGCCAAGGGAGCCTATGACACGATCAAGGATGCGCTCGACCCCGGCAAGCGGGCGGAACTGGAAGCCAATCTGGACGCGCTGGCTATGCGGGTGAACACGCATGCGACGGCGACGAAGAACGCGCTGGGCTGATCTATCGAACATCGCTGGGGAGCGCAGGGCGCGGGGTGGCTTCGGCTGCTCCGCGCTTTCGCCGTTTCAGCAGTTCGACCCCTTGTTCCGATAACGACTTGCCCAGAAGTCGTCGCACATTGAGAGCGCCATCCGCTTGGCCTCTTCCTCGGTCGCACCCCTGCCGAGATATACGGGTTTCGGGCTGTCTGTCGGGTGGATGAGCTGGGCCACGGCTTCCCATCCTTCGCGAGTCTGGCGCGTCGCTGTTTTCAGTTCGCTACCGGCAGGAAGATTGTCGAGGAAGCCCATCTGGACAGGCTAGCGATGTTCCCGTGATGTTCGCAACGATTCGTTGATCTCCGCCCGCCAATATGCGATAAGAATGTGCGCGGGAGCCGCGAGGCGATCCTATAAACGTGCAGCCCGAAAGGGTGGAGGGCAGAATGCCATTCTCTAAGTGCCGCATAGCTTAGAGTCCCGCGCGCTCTTACTCACCTCCCGAACACCACAGCCGACAAGATCACCACCCCAATCCCCACGGCGAACATCTTCCCGCGAGACAGGTAGCGGGTCACAGGGCTAGCCCAGCGCGCTCACGCGACACATAGACACCTTCACCATTGCACGTCTGGCATTTCCGCCAATCAACGATAGCGATATCCGGTAGCGATTGGTTTTCCTCCACGACTGCCGCTATCCACCCATGGTTGACCCATTTGCGCCCGCCACATGTCGGACAGGTCAGGGCTAGGGCTTCAAGCATCGGGTCCGCTACCGTGTTTCACAATCTCATTGCACGTCATCGAAACCATCTCCTGCAATAGTGGCGGATAGATGGACGAGGCGAGGCTAACCAGCCAGTATGCGAAGCCTGCGCGAAGGTTATCGCTCACTTCACATCTCCCACAGCAGCGCGAAGGGAGGCGCGGGCGAGTTGGCGCCACTTCTCGCGAATGTCTGTCGCCTCGTCCTCCCATGCGATCGATCGTTTACGATCTGCGGCGCGCAAGGATTCTTGCTGCCACATGCTGATCGCAGCAGCCTCCACCGCCTCATCGCTGACAAGGAAGGCGCGGACGGCGGCAGCGGTGTCCCGACAGGCGTCTAATGACGTGCGTGGGCGATCTGCTTTGTCAGGCCATATGCCAGCGTGAATGATCTTCGCCAGCTCATCCCTCATGATTGCGGCTCCCTGTTGGAGAGGAGGGCGCGGGCTATGACGTATGCGCAACTGGGGCCGTGGCGCTCCGCAAGGCCGTCGGGCCAACGATACGCGCAGTGAGCGCAGCGATGGCATCTCTCTCCATCGCCATTTTCAGGGCGTGGCTCTCGCGCGACAATCTCTTGCAACCCCGCCTCGAGCTTGGCAATGGTAGCGCGTAGGGCGGTGATCTCGTCGGCGGCTTGCGTTTCGTTCCACGCCTTCGCCGCCTGTTCTTCGGTGATACCGGCCCATAACGGCCCGCTCGCGTTGCAGCCCTTGCACTTGACCGACAAGGCCGAACCGTTGGCGGGATGGTTTATGACAACCCACGAGCAGCCGCAGAAATGGCAATCCGCGAGTTCGATAAGGTCACTCCCCATCACTGTTCTCCTGAATGGTGGTCGCCGCGCTCGATTTCTCCTGCCGCCCCAGCATATGCAGCAGAATGACCGACGAGCATCGCCATATAGTCACGATCATTATCGCCCTGCGCTTCCTCCACGGCTCTCATGTGCAACGACTGCGATTGTCCCCGCAGCCAATCGACGATGCGCTTCTCGGCTTCCTCGCGGTGAAGGGCGTAGTTCAATTGCCACGAGGCTTGCTCCTCTAATGATAGATTGTCCCATTGGTTGAACTCGTCGGCGACTGCGTTCCAAGATTTCCGCGCCATGTCGATATCGGCCTGCGTCACCTTGACCGCCTCTTTCGCTTCACTGGGCATTGTCGGGGCCTTTCAGATGGTCGGCGATGGCCTCGCAATGCTTGATTATAGCCATAACCGTTTCTGCACGCTCGCCATAAATGGTCAGAGACGACGGCTGTGAGCGCGTGATGTAGGGCTTTCCTGTCATCTCATCGTAGCGACGCTCACCGTGATGGCCTCCGATGTAGCGCATCCCCTGATCGGGCGCGTTCAACTTGGCGATCCTCCGCGCTATCGCCATCATTTCATCCGTTGCTTCCATGTTCAGGGCCTTTCCGCACGAGATGCATAGATGCGACGGCAATTGCGACACGCATTGTCCAGCGGGACGTTGATCGTCATCCGATAGCCATCCGGTGCCGGACGTCCGCATAGCGGGTGGCTCAGATGGCCCGCCCTAATGATGCTGTGGTCGTCCTTGCCCTCTCCCGGTTCGTAGACGAGGTGCAGCCGCTGGCCGCTTGCGATTTGTGCGTATCTCACTGTCTCCCTCCTTTGTTGGGGGCGGTCATGCTGCGGCCTTCTGCATCAGAACATTTCCTGCTGACGCTGCTCGGGCATCGTCGAGAAGAGCATCGAGACGTAGGAAGGCATAAGCTGCTGCCACTGGATCAACCCCGTTGCCGGTCGCACGAAGCCGCTCAATCCGGTCGGCCACCGCATCAATGCCTCGACGAAGATGGGATT
>CAZIWB010000058.1:0-42537 GCA_964542655.1 uncultured Cellvibrionaceae bacterium | reverse complement strand
CCCCATGAACTCGTAGGCGGTCGTTTCCTTGAGCGCCTCGACATCCATGCGGTTCGACCAGAGCTTCACCGCCAAGGCGTCATTGACGCCAATGGTGTGCGTAGCCATTTGGTTTTTCCTGATGTGATGTTGGGAGAGGTGCGCGCGTTGACGCCTGCGAGCTGGCGAGGATCGGCTTGCCGTGCCGGTCAGACGGTGGCCTTTGACGCTGGCCTAGCGAGGATGCTTAGAGCCCATCCGGCTTATGCATTTGGACGGACGGCGATCAGCCGCCAGCCATTTTCTTGAACTTGGCGTGATTGCCGGGCTTGCCCAGCCACGCCTCGAATTCGTCGGGCTTCATGTTGGCGATTGCCTGCGCATCAAGCACCCGCGGTGCCCCGCCGCCTGCGCCAGAGAGGGATGTGGACCCATCGACGGCATCCGCCAGTCTGGCGACCCGTTCTTGCGCATCCTCGGCAGGATCAGCCTTGGGCTTCGGCGCCCATCCGCGAGCTTTGGCGAGTGATTTCAGGTAGGGCCCGATTTCGAGATTGTTCTGCGCGATGTAGACGAGATGCTGGTTCTCGATCTTTCCGATCTCGCTCCGGGCCTGCGCTTCCGTGTAGCCCATCGCCAGCAGTTCGTTGCCCAGTGAGTTGCGGACGGCGTTATGAGCCTCCACGATCTCCGGGTCTGCCTTTGCGGCCTTCGTATACGTGTCGTTGACCGCCTCGTACGCCTGCTGAAAGGCCCGCTGCCCGGCCTCTCGCTCGGTTCGCTCCTTCGCTTCGGCCGCTTCACGCTCCTTGCGGCCGACGAGTTCGTTGCGGGCCCAATCGAGGACCGCTTGCGGATCGCTCATGTCCGGGATTGCAGGAGCTGCTTCCTGTTCCTGCTGCGGCCTCATCTGCTGGAGCGCAGTGTTCCAGCGATCCTCCAGAATTGCGGCGCGCTGCTCAGCGGCAATGCGCCCCGCGCGTTCGGCTCGCGCTTCCTGCCGGGTCTTGGTCAGCGCCGCAAGAGGGACGCGTTTGGGCTCGGCACCTGGCTGCTGTTCGCCTTCGGCTTCCGCCTCGGCAATGTCGGCCTCGTCGTCGCCAACTTCCGCGTCAGCCACGGGGTCCGCTGCTGCGGGCTCTGGCTTGTCGGCAGCGTCGGCCGGGGCTTTGATCTCCGTCTCGCCGCGGGAATCGAAATAGGCCTGATCCTCAGACGAGAGGGTGTCGTCTTCGCCTTCCATATCGTGGTGTCCTTGAGTTTACGCCATCATGGCGGGACTGCGACACGCTCGCAGCGGGCGAACATCAGCGTCGGGCTGACGAACCGATCAATTGGCGCGGAATTCTGGGGGCCGCTGAGCCTCTACCAGCGATGCCATCGCCTCGATCCCCTCCACCTCCACGCGCTTGCGCTCGGTCTGATCCTGCATGACAGCGATCATCCCCTTGCCCTGCGCTTCGGAGATCTTGAAATCGAGTTCCTTGGCCTTGTTCTGCTCCTGAAGCATCTGGAGGTCGATCTCCTTGGCTTCATTGGCGAGCTTCGCCTGCTCCAGCATGAAGGCCGGGTTCTGCGTCGGGTCCTGAGGCTCTTCCTGCCCCATGGATTTGAGCTTCTCGACCAGCGAAGTCGGCAGCGGGCTATATTCGGCCAGCATCAGCAGGTGCTGGCCGGTCAACTGGTCCTTGAACATGGGAAGGATGCCCTGAAGCAACTGCCAGGTCTTTTCCTTCTCATTGGTCGATGTCGGGCTATCGTCGACGATGATGTCGTACTCGACATCGGCCGTGGCTTCCTTCGTCAGCGGGACGTAGCGCGCCTCCTCTTCGCCAACGATGCGAACCAAGCGACCGTCCGAAAGGAAATTCTGGATCAGGTGCAGCATCGCCCTGCCCTGAATCTTCCGGTAGCGGCGAAGGCTGTCGAACAGGCTGGCGAGGATGGCAATGCCGGACTGTTTGCGCTGATACTCGAGAACGCCGGGCTGGTTCACTTCGCGCATGCCCAGCAGTTCCATATTGACGCCGGTCGCTTTGACAATGGCCTCGTCGGCATACTGCAACAGACGGTCAAACCCAGCCGGGAACGTCGCAACCGGCTTGGGCTGGATTTTCGCCCCGTTCGGCCCGGTCAGTGACCCCTTGGCCAACATCGTAATACCCTCGGGGCGGGCCCAATTCGCTTCTGCGTCCCTCTGGTTCTCGAATGCTCCGGCCTCGGCCATGATGCCGCCCTTGGCCTGACTGTTGAGGATATGCATCATCTGGCTGAGCCACTTGTTGGCCCAACGCTGCGGGTCCTTGGCGCGGCGCACGATGCCGTAGAAGACGCCTCGCTCTTTATCCTTCAGGCCCGTGATACAGTTCCACGTCCATGTCCCGGTCTGCGTCGGCTTAGGCGCCTTCAGCACCTTAGCGCCAAGGAAGCACTGAACAACGGTGCGCTTCTTGAGCTTGACCGAATGCAGGATAGCCCCCGCCTCGGTCGCGATCTTGAACTTCTCTTCGTCCAGCTCGGCTTCCTGCGGCATGCCCTCCGGCCCGACGAGGATGACCTTATAGAACGGCCTTTCGTCGTAGTATTGGCAGGCAACAATGGTCACCTTGCGCGTCGGCGCGGTGTCCGTCGCCTCATCCTTGCCAGTATAGCGTCGGCCCGGATCGTTGTGGCGCGGCTCTCCCGCCTCTTCGCTCTCATCATCGGCCCACGCGGCGTTGTAGTCGCCGTCGTCGTGACCGGGCAGAAGCTTCTTGGCGTCGGCCAGCGTCATCTTGCGCACGCGCCAGCGGCGGCGGGTGTCGACAAGGTTTGACTTGGTCGCGTCGGCGTCCCAGCGGGCCTCCATGGGGTCGAAGTGATCGACCTTTGGTTCTCCTGCGGGGTTGTCGTCGAAATCAAGGCGGGTGTCGGTCCAGCCCATGCCGCCCGTGACCGCGTCCTTGAAGGCCTCGGATTCCTCGTCCTCGGCATCGCAGAGATCGCGGAACCACTCGGCAGCGGAGGTCAGTAACTCGTTGGGCTTGGCGTCCTGCGAGTCGCGCGGGATGAAGCGCACCTCACGACGATTGCCAATCTCTGAGCCGACGACCGCATCGACCATGACGCCGGTGCGATTGAAGACCAGCACGGGGCGGTCTTGGTCCTGGAGCGCGGTCTTCTCGGCCTCGTTCCACTGGTCGCCGTCGCGGAAGCGGAAGTCTTCCGCCGCCCCGTTGTCGCTGGAGCCGCGTGCCCACACCTTGAACTTCTCGTTGTCGGGCTGGAACCAGCCCTTCAACTGCTCAAAGAGGGCGTCATCACCTTCCAGCTTCTCGTCGTCACTGCTGTAGTCGGCCATGCCTATGCACCCATCCAGCCAGTGGAGGAACGTCGAGCGGCATCGCCATAGCGGCGGCGAGGTGCGGAGTTGGGCGCCACAATGGCGTCCCGGAGCATCATCAGCGCGTAGCGAGTAGCGGAAATCACGTCATCTCGCTCCTTCACTACTTTGCCGTCCTTGCGATGGTAGAGGCGCATTTCCTCGAACCATTCGACACAGGACGAAAACACCTTGAAACGCCCGGTCTGCATGCGATCCAGCATGTCCATCAGGCCAGCTTCGACGCTGTTGGAACCATCTTCGAACGTCGCCCGCTCCGGCAGCATGTTGAGCCCCTGCGCCTCGTACTGAGACGCCAGATTTTCACCCGCCGCGGTGTCGTTGTTGCCGTCGTGCGGCCATGCCCAAGGAAGCCATTGCGGGCCCGCACCTGACCACGGCTTCAAGGCCGCGGCGTGGATCACAGGCGTTGCCTGACGCTGGCGATAGACCTTCGTCAGATAGACGACATCGGCGTCACGATCCCATGCGAGACAGCCGGCAGCGGTCGGATGGTCCCAGCCAAAGTCCAGCCCGGCGATCTGGACCCAGATTTCAGGGATCTTGAACGGCTCGACCTTGATGTCTTCTTCGGGCACGGGGAAGATCAGCCCTGAGCCCATGGTTGGTACGCCTTTGGTCCGCGCCTCGCGTTCATGCGCCGGGTAGCTGGCGATGATCTGTGCCCGTTGTTCGGGCGTGTAGTGTTCTGCGTCATCGATCGTCATGGTGATGACCGTTCGATGTTCGCTATCCTCCAGCAGATACCGGGCCACCACCGCCGACATGCCCTTGAGCGGCGTGAAAGTGACAGCGATCAGGCCTTGCGTTGCATTGGTGCGGGTGATGCCCTCGAAATAGACATCCTCAGGCGGCTCTTCATCGAACCAGACGTAGTCAACCGTTGTGGCCTGCCACTTACCCCGCCCCTGCTCATAGGCCTTGAAGTAGAGCGACGACGATCCACCGGATTCATGCCTGACCGTGATGCTATCGAGCGCGTTGGATACACCCATGCGCCGCGTCCGGGCGACAATGGCGTCTGCCGGGATATACCCGGTGCCCCATTCTTCCTCTTTGTCGGGCGGCCCCACCAGGAGCCTTTGGACACCGTCACGCGTCAGCTCGTAGCTTTCGGAGCCAGCCAGCATGACAATCGGATGGTCGAAGCGCTTGCCCGTCCAGTCGTCGGGGTATCGCCCCGTGAGGTGCATCGCAGCTTCCGCCGCGCCCGCCACCGTCTTGCCGAGCTGATTGCCCGCCATGAAGAGCCGTTCGCGATACTTCGCGCCCGCCGCGTGGAACTCGGTCTGCTTCGCATAAGGGCAATAGCCCCTAAGTTTGTTCGCTCTCTGGAACCACGCCTGCCGCTCCAGCAGCGACGTCAATTCCAGCCTTTCCGAGTAGCTGAGTGAGTCTAGCATTCACCTGCTCTTCGGACATTGTTGCAACGCTGCCACTGAGGTTGAGGTCAAGCTTTTCGCCGTACTTCTTCGGCTTAAGCTTCCCGGCCATCCACTTGCGGGCCTCAACGCGTAGCTGAGAGCGGCGAAGGGCTTCCCCGTTCTCTTGCCAGCCGATGTTCTTGCCGTCCTTGTCTTTGCGCTCCATCCAGTCGTTGCGACCATCGTCGGCAATCGAGAGGATGTCATCGAACAACGCATCAGCCTGAGCTTCGCGCGCGCGGGCGTATTGCTCCGAAAACGACGCGTCGTTCGTCAACCACAGGAACACGGTCGACGCAGCTGGCAGGTCGTCGCTGTCGCAAATCTGCCTGAGGCTTTCCCCATTCGCGATACGGTCGCAGATGGTCGCCTTATGGGCTTCGATCTGTTCGGGGCTGTAGGTCACCGTCATCCACCCGCTTGGCTTCGTGGTCTGGGTGTTCTCTCGACAATGGGTTGCACTCGGGACAGGGATCGCCGGGCCCGGGGCAGGTGTCGTGTTCGAACGGTTTGTCTGGATGCTGCTCACAGAGCCAGTAGCGGCCTTGGCAGCGGGGGCAGATGGTCAATCGGGATGTCTCCCGGGAATGACAAAACCCGCCGAGCGGTGAGGCCTAATTATATACTTGACAAAAGTCAGGGTAGGACTCATATCAGCCACACGACAGGCGAACGGATTGCACCATGAACATCACCGACCCGGTTTATCAGGACGCAGACCTCGCCCGCGCTAGGCTGGAGCGTATCCAGTGGCCCAACGGGCCGGTGTGCCCGCACTGCGGTAACGTCGAGCAGGGGACCATTGCCAAGGTCGAAGGCAAGAAGCAGTCCCATCGCCCCGGCCTCTACTACTGCAACGCCTGCAAGGGCCAGTTCACCGTCACTGTTGGCACCGTGTTCGAGCGCTCGAAGATTGCCTTGAACAAGTGGGTGTTCGCGGCTGATTTGATGGCTGCCAGCAAGAAGGGCATCTCTGCCCACCAGCTGCACCGCATGCTAGGCGTCACCTACAAGACCGCGTGGTTCATGGCCCACCGTCTGCGTGAGGCCATGAAAGAGGACGTGAAGTCATCCGGCCCGCTTGGCGGCGAAGGCAAAACCGTCGAAGCCGACGAAACCTACATTGGCCGCAAGGACGATCAGACACCGTCGCCCCAGCGCAAGGGCAAGCCCTACCTGAAGCGCAAGCCCGGCAACATCAAGCGCACCGTGGTTGCTCTGGTTGAGCGCGGCGGCTCTGTCCGCTCGTTCCATGTCGAGCATGCGACCCGCGACACCGTGCAGGAAATTCTGTTCCGCAACGTTGACCGCAAGTCCGCCCTGCACACCGACGAAAGCCGCCTCTACACCGTGCCGGGCCAGTCCTTTGACAGCCACCGCACGGTCAACCATTCGAGCGGCGAGTATGTCCGCTACGAGGGTGAGAAGGTCGTACACTCCAACACCGTCGAGAACGTGTTCTCAGTGTTCAAGCGTGGCATGATCGGCACCTACCAGCATTGCGGCGAAGCCCATCTTCACCGCTACCTCGCTGAGTTCGATTTCCGCTACAACCGCCGCGCCGCTGTGAAGGTGACGGACGGGGAACGCGCCTCGATGCTGCTGGAAGCCATCCGTGGCAAGCGCCTCACCTATCGGCGGATTGGTGAAGCCCGTCTCTAAGTCTCAGCGCATCAAGATGATTAAGCGCGTTGCGAAGTCAGTCCAAAACCACTCGCGCCGTAAATAGGCTGTCGAACAGAAGGGCTATGCTTGCCAGAAAAACGAACAGCCACGCGAAGATCAGCGCATTTGCGGGGCTGGCGTCGATCGTAAGCGTAGGATCGCCGATGTATACGGCAAATGAGAGCACGATGGCGACGAACCCAAACGCAATTCTGATCTCAAATGCCCGCAGAAAGTCGCGGAACACCACGGAGTCCGTCAGCCGCTCGACGTAGCGAGTGGCGCGAGACTTCAGCATGCTCCAAATCGTCAACGTCGCTGCCCAGAAGATCGAATGAAAGGTGAAGGCCGAGGAGTAAACCAGCGACTGCTTCTTTTCTAGAATGGGGACGACTTCTGCGATGTAGGGCAGGCGTGAAGATCAACAGACAAATGGCTTATCCCCCAATAAGCCAGCATTGTCGCAACTTAGGGTGTCTTGTCGATACCTTTAGCGGAGTCTCGCGCAAGTTTCCCGTGGGTCTGCGGCTTTGTGCGAAGCATCCGCCTCAGCAAGTCATCACCGCGATTCGGGTCGACAGAAACCTCTGAAGAACTGTCAACGGGTGACTTTATCCCACAGTCCTTTTCACCGTTATCAACTGTTTTGGCTGGCTTTTTCACGGTCAATGGCCCGAAATGAAAAGACTCTTGTTGCGTGGAATCGGCCCCATCACGGATTATGACGCTACTGGTGCGAGGGGGTGTGATCCCGGCCCTGAGAAGTCTGGTCACACACCGCCCATCGCGGTTCATCAGTTGGCGCATCCCGACAAGTGCGGGTGCCTTCGAAGTCCACCCCTCGGGGCTTCGTCGTAGTGGGGCAGATGTTGGTCATGGGGGTCGGCTTCCGACCTGCGCCCCCGAGGGTTCGATACCCTCCTGCTCCACCACTGCACGCTTTCGCGTGTAAGCTTACCTTACTAGCGGTCTTGCGGTTTCCAAGGTGGAAAGTCACACCGCATGATACATTTTGTATCGCCGCCCCTCTTGGGCGACTCCCTTGAACCCGCCGAATCCCGATTCGTTCCTAGCAGTCGGCCTGTCTCAGGCTTTTTGCGAACCATTCCTACTTTTGTCAACTACATAATTAGGCGGTGAGGCTGGGCGGGTTGGAGGCCGCTATACTGCGACGATGTGATTTCGGACAATCCGCTGATTTGCCGACTTCGTCAAGCGGCCTCGTTTGCCAGTCCATAGGCTTGTGCAATGGCGTTCAGGCCCAATCGTAGATCCCCGTTCATGTGGGGGTGATGCTCGTCGCGGAGGACGATGTAGTCGCAAGCCGCGTAGAGGGTGGCTCCACGATGGACGTTGTTCGCCGCCTGTAGAACGCCGGTGATCGTCCCCCATGCGCTTCGGGCCCGCGTTGCGGCTTCCGGCGACACGTCAGGGGGCAACGCACCACTTGCGCCGCCGATGTTGACCGCCTTGGGCGGCCGCGGCGAATCGACTGCCCGCTGGTAGGACGCATAGGTGTCAGCGAGGAGCCGAGCTGCGTTCATCTGTTCGGGCTCGAGCTCTCCGGCCAGATAGAGCCGCCCGACGACTGTAGCCGCTAAGTCGGTGCCGGCATGTTCGGGGGCGACGTCATGGACGCGAACGCGCGCTTCTTTCGCCACGCTCATCGCGGCCTCCTCGTCGGTGGTGCGCCGCTGCTGAACGTGAGCGGCCTTTCGCGAGAGCTTGCCGTTCGGCTCCCGCTTACCTGGCTTCCGTTTCCTGCCGCCCTTAGCCATGTCTATTCCTTGGTTGGTTGGGTTGCGGGCTGGAGACGCCTATAGGTGCTGCGAGGGCCTTTCCGGGCCTCCCGCTTTAGGCGGCGCCAGTTCCAGCCCTCGTCATGCGCCCGCAGGGTCAGCCGGTAGGCGGCAAAGTAGAATGCTCCGTTGCCCTGTTCTGCCTTCTCCCAACCGATCACCAGCACCTCGCTTGTTTGCCCCCTCGCGGCGTCAAGGATCGTGTCCGGATCGAGGTCGAGCTTGGTGATCGTTCCGAGTCTCACCACGTTCTCTGTCTCGCTCATGTTCTCTCCGCCTCTACGATCTGTGCGGAACCAGGCACGTCGGCCACGAAGAACGCCGACCCGTCATCGAGAACCGCTACGCCCACACCCTTGATGTGGTCGTGCATGGCCATCATCGCGTTGGCGAACCAACCCTGCATGTGATCAACGTCGCTGCCAAAAGCTGCCGGGTCGGCACTCTCGTTGCGCGTTTTGACGAAGAACTCTGCCCAAGCACGGGCATCGGGATTGGTGTGGATGCTCATATCGTAGTCCATGCTCAGTTCTCCTTGGTTACGATCTGTGCGGCCCTGAGCCGCTGTGCTGCGTTGGTGTCGCCTTCGGCTTCATGAAGCGCGATGCACATCTCAATGCCGCGAAGGATGCCACGGCGCTCGCCTTCGTCTTCGGCTTGCTCGACACGGATGCGCTGTTCTGCTGTGGCGCTACGGTGGAGAGTCATGCTGCTGCCTTCAGCAACTCTGCTGGCGCCTTGCAGCCGGGCTCGTCGGGCTTCGGGCCCCAGCCGGGCGCCCATGTCCGGCTCTCGGCCCACACGGCCATGCGTTTCGACCAGTCGACGGTCGGCGCATCGGGTCTGACTGGAATCGCGGTCTTGCGCTGCGCTGCCTCGACAATCGCGCCGCTGAAGTAGGACCAAGTCGTGAAGGTGCGATTGACCGCCTTGTCGCGGATCACCGGCAGGATGTCGTCCGCCAGCCCGTAGCCCTTCGCAATGAGGTCTGTGACTGGCTTCAGGTTCAACAGACCAGGGTGCCGCTCGTAGCGAAACCCGGCGATCCCCGCGGCTTCGAAAAGCTGATCGAGCAAGTTCGTCGGCGCGGCAGAGATAGGACGCTGAGCTATAGGTTCTATCTTCTGTTCTGTTCTGTTCTGTTCTGGGGGCGTTTCAGAAACGTTTCTTTCTGCTCTGTGCCGTTTGACGCGTTCCGTCGAACTATCTGATTTGTATTGGAATTTGTCCCAGTTGTGGGGCATGTAACCATGCTCTAAGGCGTCGATAAGACCTGCCCTTATGAGGCGTTCAACGCCCGCTAAGAGGTGGTCTAAGCGAGCGTTAAGCATGTGCTTGAGCTCCGGTGCGGGTGGCAGCTTCCCCTCGTTTTCAGACGCGGCGGCAAGCAAGGTTACCCACAAACGGAAGTCACGATCCGAGAGCGCGGCGACTTTCGGATTGCGCATTGCGGCAGAGTAGAAGCGGAACCACGGGTTGCTCATTCAGGGTCCCTCACCATCGAATGGGCGATCGAACACCACAGCGGAACGTCACTCGTCTCGCCGTTGCGGTTCTTGCGGATAAGGAATTCGAGCGACCATTTGGCCTCCTGCAAAGCGTACGGGTCGGCCTTCGGGTCGCTGTTAAGGTAGTAGTGGGGCCGATAGAGGAATGCCACGACGTGCGCATC
The DNA here is from genome assembly GCA_964542655.1 of uncultured Cellvibrionaceae bacterium. Classification (GTDB taxonomy): domain Bacteria; phylum Pseudomonadota; class Gammaproteobacteria; order Pseudomonadales; family Cellvibrionaceae; genus Cellvibrio. Next base: position 32,616 of record CAZIWB010000058.1, on the reverse strand, counting down.
CTGCTCGATCTCTCCCGACCAACGCAGGTCCGCCATAGTCGGCCGCTTGTCGTCCCGCTTTTCCACCTCGCGCGACAACTGGCTCAGCAGGATCACGCAGCAATCCAGTTCCTTGGCGAGCGCACGGGCATTCCCCGACACCTCTCCGGCCTCTGCGACCTTGTTGCCGCGATAGCGCTCTGAAGGCGTCACCAGCCCCATATGGTCGATGCAAATGACGGACAGGAACCGCCCAGCGGCTTCCATTCTCGCCTTCAGTTGCCGGGCGCGAGCCGCGATCTCGGAGAAGGTCAGCCGCGGGCTCGCGTCGATGTGCAGTGGCATGGCGTCAAGGCTGGCTACGTTGCGCTCGATCAGCGGCCGCCACTCGGGCAGAAACTTGCCGGTAAGAAGATCTCCGAAGCCGGGCGCAGAAGTGTTGTCCAGGCCATCCGCAATCGTCCGGGCGGCGATTTCCTCCGCAGTCATCTCCAGGGAGAAGATGCCAACTCCATAACCATAGGCGGCGGTCCGGCGCAGCGACGAACACATGAACGCACTCTTGCCCATGCCCGGCCGCCCGGCGATCACGTAGAGCTGCCCTGCCCTATAGCCATTCAGCTTGACATCAAGCGCCCGGATACCCGTAGGAGCCCCTTTGAGAGCCTCCGGCTGCTTCAGCGACTCCAGCAGTGACGCTCCAGCCGTGGCAATCGTTCCGCCCTCCTTGACCCGCCGTGAAGCGTTGATGGTATCGAGCGCCAGAACCGTTTCGGAGGCGATGGCATAGGGGTCCTCTCCGAACATCGGGGCGCCTGCCTTCATGGTGTCGGCGGCCGCGATCAGCTCGCGCCGCGCCCATCTGTCCTTGAGGGTGCTGACCAGCCCGCCGATCTGCGATCGGGGTAGCGCCGACATCCGGACGCTGGCGTAGAACGACGCGCGGGTCACGCCGACGCCGACATCCTCCGGCAGCATCGATATGATCACCGGGGTCGAGAGCGAATGTCCGTCATTCATCAGGCCTAAGCAGCCTTCGAACATATAGCGGGCCAGAGAGTCCGAGAACCACGCGGGATTGATCTCGGGTCCCAGCTCACTGAATAGGTCCGGGGTTTCAAACAGCGTCCCCAGCAGCGCCCGCTCGGCGTCCACCTCGGCAAGCTCGATCATGGCGGCGGGGTTGGCGCTCATTTGCTCCCCCGCGTGAACAGTTCCAGGAATTCGCGATACGCGCGGGCAGCAGCAAGACCGTCAGACAGCGAAAGTGTTTCCTTCGACCGTTGACTGAGCTGAGCGAACCGCGCCCATGCGTCCTCGGCGCTCCGGTCTCGGACGTCTCGTGCCGTCGCTATGTGGATAACTTTGCTCACTAGATCGCTTCTCCAAGCGGGTCGCGATCTTCCATAAACAGACCACGGTTGGCCGGAACAAGCAAAACTTGCAGTTTCTCATAGGAAAGACTGTTCTTTGTACGTTCCCTTTGATCGAGTGCGGACCGACCCGGCGGTGGATCGCCCATCCATCGCTGATGGCGCGTTCTCGTATCTGGCTGCGAGGGCAGGATTGGCGCCATGATCTCTGCCGCGCGCCTGCCATGTGACTGCCGAAGAACCCTCGGCGTTCGGGTTCTCGTAGGTCTTCGGAAGTCGAGGCCCATGCGGCGGACCTTACTGATGACACCGTTCCGGGTTCGATGAAGCACGGCAGCGATTTCTCGCGCACTTACACCCTCGGCCCAGAGCCGCCGAAGACGCTCTATGTCGCCGTTAAGCCATTCGGTGGACTTTGGCGCGCTCATGCCGCACTCACAGTCACATGAACCGCCCCAGCCTTCACGGGCTCGCCCATGCGGTAAGTGATATCGAACAGGGAATCGTCAATCCCTAAGGCGTCTGCGAGGCCGTCAGTCGCGGCCTTCATCGACGCAATGAGGTTGTCCCGGTCGCGCCGACGGCCATCATTTGGAGGACAGAACACCATTTCGATAGCGGCCCGCGTCCAGCCCGGCTTGCCCTTGAACTCGCAGCGCAGGGCCAAGCCAGCCTCACGGCGGTAGGCTTTCACTGCCCTCGATTTCTGCCCCCAATGGACGCGGGCGTTCGGGGACAGGTCTGCGTGCGGCCATGACAGGGTGATAGCCACCTCCCCTTCACTGGTGTGGGTCATGCTGGGGCCCTCGCCTTCCGCACCCTTGTCAGGCCGTTCTTCCGATAGCGCTGGTAGCGAATGGAGGGCTTGGAGGCCCGGGCTATGAGTGCAGCGCGGGCGTCGTCCGGAAGCACGTCAATGACGGCATGAAGCTGCTTCTCGACCGACATACCGGATCGAACGCTGGCGGCGACTTGGGCGTCTGTTCGCTGATGCGACATGCTTCTACCCCCTATTGGTGATGGTTAGGCGGCGTGAGGGGCGTGACGAGCGAGCCACCGGGCGGCGCTGTGACGTGTCACGTCAGCGGCCTTGAGGCGCATCTGCTCGACGCGGCGGGCCATTTCGCGCTTGCCGTTGTGCGGCTTGTACGCGGAGGACGAGAACGCCATGGAAGGGGGCGCAACGTCGGATCGCCCCTTCGCTGACAGGCGCTCCCGCTGGCGGCGAACCTGTCGGGTGTTGACGGCGCTGTTGTCGAAGGCCTCAAAGTGCATGCGGTATCGCGTCATTCACTCACTCCGTTTCGTTGCTGGGGATGCTGGGGGTTCGGCTTCATCGCCGCCCTTTGCGCCTGAACTTCCGCCAGAATTTCTCCCAGCCGATCAGCCAAATCCTGATTATCGTCATGCCCTGCCGCGGCCTCGATTGTGATTTCGTGAAGTAGGTTCGACGCCTTGGCGGCGCACATATCGAGGTAGCTGCCGCGAATGCGGGCATAGAGCCCACTGTCGCAGGACTTCGCTTTCCCCTTGCGCAGATGCCAGAGCGTCCAGAACCCCAGTCCGAAGCGGTCTGCGATCCTGCGCAATGCATTATCGATGTCACCCGGGCCGGAGCTTTCCAGCTTGGTCATTTTCCGGACGTACTCAGTCGCGGCTTCAACACTCATCGGGGGTACCGGCTTCCTCGATTTCGGGAACATGGTTCTAGGTGCCTCTCGCTATGTCTGTGGGCATCGAAGCCCGCAGACGACGAAAGGCGAGACAGATGACGTTCGTGCAGATCGGTATCCCGGCAAGGAAGGTTCTGCAGAACGTGGGATTGGCTGCTGCCGCCATAGAAGCGCAGCGAGAATTGGACACCCCGGCGAGCAGCGAGAACACCGGAGTGACGCAGTCCTTCGTGGACAGCGTTGGAATGGCTGGCGGGCCGCGCGTGGAGGGTCGCGCATGCCCGCCTATCGCGAAACCCCAGGGGGATCGGGTTCGCGAATGGAATGTGAAAGGGCCGGGCAGCAATGGCGATCGCGCCCGGCCAGTTGGTCAGGGAGGAGGTCGTCAAACACTCGGCGGAACCGCGCTGCGCGGGACTGCCACCGGGCGGCACACGCCGCCCGACCTGGTACTCGTATGGAGCAACAGGTGCCTCGGCACGGCAAAAGCCGCCGCCCTTGGACGCTCCCCGCGTCCGGCCGTGTCGAGACATCTGGTGCTTGTCGGTGGAACGGATCATGCGTCCACCGGCTGAGGCTGGCTGAGGTGGTGCTTGAACAGCGCCACGTCTTCAGCTTCGGATTTGGGTTCTACGAGGGGGCGAAAGCGGGTGTGAACCCACGCGCCGTGGGGTTGGGCGAAGCGCCAACCAGAATCCGGGCCATCGATGGCCACGGCGATCCCGGTAAAGTACGAGCCGCCGACGCTCAGAATGGTGTACACGGCGTTCGCGTCGAGCGTTGCCCCGTTGAGATAGCTAGGTCTGACATCCACGCACTGGACTTTGGCTCCAACCCTCACCCACGACGGGATCGATGCGCTCATTGGACACTCCCCTGATGCTCGACGGAGACGAGGCCTTCGGTGGTGATGGGGTGGGCTTGACCGATGGACGCCCTGCACGTCTCGCAGAGGCCAAGGTTGGAGTTGCCGCCGCAGAACTCAGGCCGCTTGCAGGCCGGGTGCGGGGCGTCGAAGAACTCGGGGTTCATCTTGAGTTTCTTGGAAGCGACTGCCGGGGCTGTGCGAGCAACCCCGGCGCTATCCGCCGCAGCATCTACATTTTCGCCTCCCGCGCTTTCGCTCTCTGCGGTCGCCTCGTCGGCTTCCGTGCCGCTATCTCCCTGCGGCTGGGCACTGGTGGCCGTTTCCGGCTGATGGGTATCGACGGGGACGCTGGACGTGCTTTCTGTGGGCATCGCCAGGCTAGAGTGCAAGCGTCCTGCACTCACACCCACATTCCCCGTCGACTGGCTCGCGGAGAGGCTATCGAGCGTTCCCGACTCCTCTCCGCTGTCCGCCGCAGCTGCCTCCGGGGAGGCATTGGCGGGTTCGGTGAATTCTCCGGTTTCGGAATCGAATTCATCAATGATTTCTACGTGTGCGTGCACGAGGCCATGGATGGCCGACCAGTAGAGGTCGAAATCGGCATCGTTCTGCTCGCGTTCGGCGGCGTCCAGCCGGCGCGCGGCAATCACCTTGCGCAGCGCCTTGACGTTGTAGCCGTCCGACTTAGCCTTCTTGTAGACTTCGGACTTGTGCACGTTCTCGGAGTGGATGCGGTCATCGCTCGCTTCGATCTCGTTCACGATGCTGCGGAGAACGTCGTTCGGACCAGCCATCTACATCCACCCGAGACGAACAGCTGCGTCGAATACGCCAGCGATGATTGCGACGATGAGGATGGCTTCGAGGAGGATGGGACGGGTCATGGATCAGACGCCTCCCTTGCGGATGGCGGCGGTGATATCATCGGCGGAAATGCCATCGACGTACTGACGCACAAAGCCAATGCACCGCTCCCGCTCAGCAAGGATGGCGCGGGCGATCTCTCTAGCTTTGGCGTCGGTGCGAGTGCCGAGAGCGCAGTGCGCTTCCATCTCGACCGCAACGCGCATGGCCGCCTGCCAGACATCCTGCGGAATGTCCTCCGGCTTGCTCATGCTGCCCTCCCCTCTGTGGATGGGGTGGTTCGCTCGGCGGCTCGGGCATCACGAGCCCTCTGCCACATGACCGCAAGGTCGTCCGTCGATACGGAATGACCCTTCGACCGGAGTAGTTCGATTATCTTCGGCCAGTGCCCCACGCCAATGGAGCCTCTGGCCTTCATCGCCTGAGCGTTGATGTAAGGAACGCCCAAATCATCGCTGAGCGCCTTGGGGGTTTCCCAGAGCGCCAGCACCTGTTCGAATGTCGAGAGTTTTTTCGTCATTGCACCGTTCACACTACAGATTGTAGCGCAATGTGCAATACCCAAAGTAGCGCGGCCTCTGAAAAAAGTGGCGCGCGATGAAAAAGACCCCGGCAGATCGCCTGAAAGAGTTGCGAGAGAAGCGCTTCGAGACGGCCAAGGCCGCCGCCGACGCTCACGGCTGGAACGAGGTCACCTATCGCAGCCACGAATCCGGGATGCGCAATATCCCCATGACGGCAGCGAGGAAGTACGCCTCGGCCTATCGCTCGACTGCTGCGTTTATCCTCGGCCTAGATGGCGGTGGAAATTCGGGGCCCGTTAACGATGTCATTTACGCGCCCCTTGTGGCGGTCGCGAGCGCCGGGGCATTCAGGATCGATGACGGGCTAGAACTGGGGGACTTCCACGTGCCTGCCGTGCCTCGCCACGATATTCCGGCGGGGGTGCAATACTCTGTTCTCGTTGACGGCCCAAGCGTTAATAAGAAGATTCCAGACGGGGCTTACGCGATTTGCGCTCCCTTCGATCGGTTTCCCGGCGGCCCGCAACACGGCCAACTTGTCCACGTCGTCCGGGAACGCGCCGGCCTTCTAGAGCATACGATCAAGGAACTTCGCTACGACCGCGAGGGCGCCCAGCTCATCCCGGTATCCACAGATCCCCGCCACCAGGAACCGCTTGTTCTCGGCTCCGGCGATGACGGCGAGCTGGTGCGAATCCAAGGCGTCGTGATCGGGCTTTACCAGACCCTGTAATTTTTTCTGGCCTCGCGCTACTTTTTGTATTGCCATGCCGCGATACATCCTGTAGCGTCGTCACCATCAGAACAGCGCACACCGCGCTTGGATGGAGAGAGCGATGACCAAGCCCGATCTCGCACTGGCCCGGATCAATGGCCTCGCCTACGCCTTCGCCAACATTGACAGTTTCGAGGCTGGACGGGCTGCGGCGAACCTAGCCAACAACTGCCCCGCCTTCTGGCACACCGGCACGGCAACCGGCGCTGTCGGTGGCCTCATGGTGCACCTGAACGAAGCTCAGGACGTCATCCGGGCTATCGAAGCGCTCGCCCTCTTCGCCCGCAAGCGGGTCTACGATCTGCCCGTCATGGCAATGCTGGACGGCCTGCTGCCGCTGAACCGCGCCGCCGCCGACAAGCTGGCGGAAGCCTACGAGGAATTCAGCACGTTCCGCACCGCTGGCGAACTGCTGCGCCGCACCGAGAAGGCTGGGGACTTCGCGAATCGCGAACTCGCAAAGTTGACCGCAGGCGCCACCACCAAGCCCATCGCGCCGCTCGACGCTCGCAGCATCTCAATCGCCCGCGAAGCCACCATCACCGCCCCTGTCGCAATGAGCGCGAAGCAGCTCCGTCCCGCCAACATCAACACCACAATGGAGTCCGCATCGTGAGCAACGCAGCAAGCCAGATGTTCGAGGCCAACGTGCGCCTTGAAGCGGTGATCTACATACCCGGCGCGGTCGTTGATCCAGAGGCGACACCGGAGGCGTTTCGTGAATTCTGCGAGGACTTGCCGGACCGAGTCGACGCCCCCCTCTACGCACAGTTGCCCGACCTCAAGCGCTATGCTGGCGAGGGCGCAATCCCCGAGCCGGAATACGTAGCGGAACGGCTGTTGGACCAACCGGGCTTCTTGGTTCAGGCGGCGACGCCCGTGCGCGGCTACGGCAACGACCCTGCTGACGCGAGCTTTCATTGGTCGTGGGGCCACTACTACACAGCATGGCTGTACGCGGCCACTGAGGCCGACATCGCCCCCGTCGCCGCAGCGTGGGCCGAAACGCGCGCCGCTGCCGACCTTCTCAAAGCCACCGGGGAGAAGGTGTGATGGCGCAACGCTCCGAGCTTCACAAGGCGTCGAACGATCTCGACTTGGAGATGCACCGCGTCGCCGGTCACATGGATCGACTCGCAAGCGACCTTACGAGGGATGACGCCGACCGGCTGCGTAGGGCCGCCCGCTCCCTTCTCGCGACCCGGCCAATCGTCCGTGCCTACATGCATCGCGACGACAGGAAGGCCACGGAATGACCACCATGCCTGACCGTTCCCTCCAAGGCCCCAACTACTTCTCCACCCTGGATCAGATCGCCTGTGTCGGCGTGTCGCTGATCATGGGGTTCGTTGTGATCGCCGTTGAAGTGATGAGGGGGTTCTGATGCCTTGGTTCAAGATTACCTGGAATGCTGGATTTGGCCAAAGCGTCGACTTCATCGAAGCCGCCACCCATGCCGAGGCAAATGATGCTGCCTATGAGCGCTGGCACGAAGAAGTGCAGAGCAACGCCGATTACGGCGCCGAAGGGCCGCTAGACGATCCGACGAAGGATGAAGACCATCCCGACTTCGATCCGGACGCGGACGAATGACCCTCCCCCACCCAGCCGACATAGCAGCCGTACAGGCCACCCATCACATGAAGCACGTCATGGATGACGAGGGCAATTGGACTCTCGCTCCATACGTACTCTGGAAAGACGGGAAGAGGCTTCGGGAGAAGCTGGTCGAGACAGCAAAGGAAGACCGCAAAAATGTCACTCGCTGATGATCTCAGGAAGGCGAAGGCGCTGATCGACACGCCGGAGAAGTGGGTTAAGGGCGCATACAGGAACGCGAGCGGGTGCCTGTGCGCGGTAGGCGCTGTGATGGTAGCGACTGGCACGGACCCGGATGGTGTGCAGGCCGGGGACAAAATCGCTCCGTGTGAGTGGCTGCTGGTTGCAGAACTTCCAGACCATCTTCGTACCCATGGCCCTGCTGGCATTGTCGTCTTCAACGACGCCCCCTCCACCACCCACGCCGACATCATGGTCCTATTCAACCGCGCGATTGCCGCCGCCTCACCCACAGACACAGGAGCAAGGGAATGAACGCACAGGCGACCCCTGCTGACTTTTCGCAGTGGCGTGAAGCGCTCGCTGGCGGCAGGCCCGCCGCGCATCCCAATCCAGAGGATGCCTGGTGTGGGTACTTCGCCGTGCAAGACCGCTCCAGCACCGTCAAGGCCGCCCGCTGGCCCACCATCGCTGGCGCTATCTGGCGCGACGGCAACGGGGATCTGCGCGCGGAGCGCGGGGGAAAATCGGTGCCGGTTGACTGGCTGTGGCCGCACTGCGCGAACCGCCCGATCTCCTACGAGAAATACCAGTTCTGGCACGAACACAAACACTGGCCCGAGGAGGCCGAAGCAGCATGAACGAAGTAGCTCGCCTTCCCGTCCCGTCCGCGATGCGCGGTCAGGTGACGGCCATCATCCCCCAGTCGATCGAAGACGTGTTCCGTGTCGCCCGCGGCGTCGTTCAGTCGGGCCTTGCGCCGGACGCGCTCACCAAGGGCAAGGACGCGGACCAAGCCGCAATGGCCGTGGCAGTCGCGATCATGTCCGGCGCCGAACTGGGCCTCAAGCCTATGGTTGCCCTTCGCAGCTTCACCGTCATCAATGGCAAGCCCGCGCTCTATGGCGACGGCCTGATCAATGTCGTGCGCCAGTCTGGCAAGGCCGCGTATCTGCGCACTGGCTGCGAGACACGAGACGGCAAGCTGGTCGGCTGGTGCGAGGCCAAGCGGTCGGACACCGACGAGGAGAAGCGCGTCGAGTTCAGTCAGGACGACGCCGTGCGCGCCGGGCTTTGGCAGTCGAGTGGTTCGACGCCGTGGGCGAAGTATCCCCAGCGCATGCTGGCGTGGCGCGCGGCCGGCTGGTGCCTTCGCGAATTGTTCGGTGACGTTCTCGGGGGCATTCGCGACGAGTATGAGGCTGAGGACAGCGAGCCTGTTGAGCAGATCGCGCCCCCGCCTGTCACCGCACCCCCGCCGCCTGCTGCCGAACAGCACTACGACATCGAGCCCGAGCATGACTTCGACGTCGAGGCGTTCATGACGAACCTGTTCACGGCTTTGGAGGACGCCAAGTCCGCGGAACTTCTGCAGGAGGCATGGGACGCGGCCGATGTCGAAGTGAAGCTCTCGGGCATGGACGACCGGCTGGCGGAAGCCTTCGCAATGAAGAAGCAGCGCATCGAGGCGGTCGCCGCATGAATTCCCCCGCAACAGGGACGGCGGACCGGCTAACAACCGCCGCCGATTTCTTCACCCGCATACAGCGCCAGCTTCGTGAGGCTGCAACCGAGCGCGACCTTGAAGCCGCAGCACGGGCCATCGATAGCGCCGAGTTCGACACCCTGCCGCCCGGGGCGCGTGAAGACCTTGTTGCACTCTACGCCCAACGCCTGTTCCACATCACAGGAGCGCTCCTTGGATAGCCCGCACCCGATCCGCTGGAACTGGGACGGCGAGGTGATGACGCCCGCCACCCGCTTTTGGGCGCGTGAAGCCGACAAGCGCTTCACCGTTGGCGAGACGTACACGATGGACGAAATCCACGTCCGCTCGCACCAGACCCATGCCCACTACTTCGCTGTCATCAAGACGGCGTGGGAGAGCCTGCCTGACCATATCCGCCCGCAGTTCCCAAGCGCCGAGCATCTGCGAAAATACGCGCTGATCCGTGCCGGCTACTGCACGCAGATGCAGCACGCCTGCAAGTCGGCTGCGGAAGCCGACCGGCTGGCCGCTGCTATCCGCCCCTACGACAACTACCAACTCGTCACTGTCGATGGGGCGATTGCCACGGTCTACCACGCCCTGTCTCAAGACCATCGCTCGATGGACAAGCGGCAGTTCCAGGAGTCGAAGGAAGCCGTCCTTGGCTGGATCGGGGATCTGATCGGCGCCGACCCGACAGAGCTGCGGAGCGCCGCATGAGAAAGCTCGCCCCCTACGAGATCAAGCTCTTGCAGCGGATAGCAGCCCTTGGCGGTTCGTACTGCCCTGCACGCGACCTTGATCCTCAGAAAGTCCGTGCCCTGCATGAACTGGTGAAGGCGAAACGGCTGGACGTAGAGCCCAATGACGGAGCCCCGCCCAGGTACGTGCTTACGACGCAGGGGTGGGCAGATGCCGCGTGAAGTCCCCGAATGGATTGGCAAGACGCCAGACACCAAGGTTCCCGACCGGGTGCGTGTCCGTATCTTCGAACGCGAAGGCGGCCGGTGCTGGATCAGTGGCCGCAAGATCATGACCGGCGACAAGTGGGACCTAGACCACAAAATCGCGCTGGTCAACGGCGGCGAACACCGTGAAAGCAACCTGTTCCCCGCCCTTCGCGACAAGCACCGGAAAAAGACCGCCGAGGACGTAGCAGAGAAGGCCGAAACCTACCGGGTCAAGGCCAAGCACGTGCTCCCGCGCAAGCCCTCCCGTCTTCGTGGACCGGGATTCCAGAAATCGCCTCCGCAGAAGACAGCAACAACCCCGCTTCGCAAGCGCATCGGCGTATTCGACAGCAATTAGGAAGGATTAGAGGATGAGCAAGTTCAAGGCTGGGGACAAGATCAGGAAGATCGCGGGCGGATCGCCTTTTGCTCCGACTGGCTTCCAGACAACAGTGTCGCGGGGCAATGCAGGGCCGGGTCTCGTCAATTTTCGCGCCAAAACCGGAAATGATGTGTGTGGATGTGAAGAAGACTGGGAACTCATCACCCCTCCCGGCCCCGTTGTCACCGAGACAGTGAAGCGGATCAAGCCGGGTACGTATGGGATTCTGGAGATCATCGGGGAGACACTCCCCGGCATGTGCGCGATCACCGTAGGGCCGCACATGATGACCACGCCGGACAATCTCCGCGCCGCTGCCGCAACCCTCATCGAGATTGCTGACGCGCTCTCCGAAAGCACGAAGGGCAACGATCATGTCTGAACTGGTTGAGCTTAAGCCGTGCCCGTTTTGCGGCGAATACCCGCTGGTCGCCGGGGCGCATATCTGGTGCCCGAACAGCTCGTGCTGGGGCCCGAGCATGGAACAGTACACGGACGCGCCCGACGCCATCGCCGCATGGAACCGTCGCCCTGAAATCGAACTTCTCTCCGCCTCCCCTTCCCCCGCACCTGCAACAGCAGTGCCGGATCGGTTCGCGGTTTACTCGGTATCCGGCGCGCATATTGGCGTGTGGAATACGCGCGAAGCAGCCGAGCAGGTGTTGAGCGAGTACCGCGACGGACGGATCGAGGAATTATATCTGGCTCCTGTTACCGCTCCAGCACCTGCCCCCGTCCCATCTCAGGAACAGGGGGAGACGATCCGATGACCAAGCTGGATGAGAAGGGTATCGAGGCGGCGGCGCTTCTGACCGTCTGCCGGGTCCTAAAGCCCAACATCTTCGGAAGAGGTATCGACCCGCTTCCGGGTGACGGCCCGGGAACTCGCCGCACGATAGAAGACACAAAGGCTCTCGCGACAAAACTCATCACCGCCTACGAAGCCAACCGCAGCCCTGAGGGGGTGACGGAGGAAGAGGTTGCGGCGGCATTACGGGCAAGGTCGACCAAGTTCCCGCACTGCGTTGATGTAATCCTCGGAGAAAGCGGCGTCATTTACCCGAGCCAGCGAGACGCAGTCATGCGCTCCGCCCTCGAAGCCGCCGCCAAGGTCCGCCAGCAGGGAGAACACCGCTCCACCTCTATGGGACAAGCGGTGGATGCAGAACTGAGGGCTCGGCACATTCTGGCAGACTACTACCGTCGCGAGTGCGCTGACGCCGGAATGGCCGATGGTGTTCTGTCCGAGCATTGGAAGGCCCATACAAGCCCCGGCGAGCTATCGCTCCTGTCGGCCATTGCGCGCGGCATCGAAACCCCCTCCAACACCTTCGAGGAAGGACGGGTTAAGGGGCTGAGAGAGGCGGCGAAGGAAATCGAAGATCACTTCACCGGCTGGACCAGCCCGTTCGGCAAGGATGAGTTCGGCATATACGAGGCAGGTGAACAGCGGGCCCGTGCAATTCAGAAGGCCATCCAAGCCCTCATACCTGGGGGTGGAGAATGACGGACGTTCGCATCGTCGCCGCAGCCATGCGCTACAAAGGCGTGATCGCCAGTCTTCCCGCTCCCAAGCGGCACAACGACATCATCCACGAGATCGCCTCGCGCATTCTACCTGTCGAGTGGCCGGTATCTGGTGAAACGGGGTTCCTCACCAGCACTGGAGAGTTTGTCGGGCGACAGGACGCGATGCGTATCGCTATCCGGGCGGGGCAGCTTCCAGAGGATCACGAAGACCCTAACCTCTACTCGGAGGACTTGTGGTGATGACCCTCATAGACAGACTGAGAGAAGCGAAGGGGCCTGATAACGCGCTCGACATGGAAATCGACATCGCCCTGTTTCGACCCGGCGCGGAGTTTGTGTCGGTCAGCCCCAACGCCGCCGGCACCAAGCTCGTCTTCAAACGCCACGACGGCAGCACCGCAACGTTTCTCGCTTGGGACCACACGCTGACCAAGTCCAGCCGGGAATACGCGATCGCCCTCCTCCTTGCGAAGGATAGCAAATGAAGCTGACGACAGTCGACGCCGAACGTCACCGCCGCAACCTCAATCCGCACGCCGAGGCGCGTCTTGCCATGGCCATCTGGTCCCACGAGTACGCACACGAGCAGAAGGGCGGAAGCATGGACTTCTGGGACAGCCTATCACCCTCCCGCCAAACAATCTGCGTCACCGTTCTAGATGACGTGCTGAAGGCAATGAGCGAGCAAGGTCGGGCCGCCCTCAACTCAGGAGCATCGAATGACAAAGCGTGATGACGCGACGATGGAGGTTCCCGCTGGGCCATGGCGAACTGACTTCGACGCTGCGGATATCCACGACTACCCAATCGTAGTGTATGCCACCGACGATGACGGCTTTTCCTATGGTCTTGGTGCGTGGCATTACTCCGGCGATGGTGAGCCACCAACGTTGGTTTGGGCGCACGACCCATACCACGAGATCAATGATGGAATAGAGCGCGCCCTCTGCTGGCGTCACTTCGGCTACCCCGGAGTTGAGAGACTGGAGGAGATTGCTGCGAGCCTTGGTGGGGTCAGCAAATGACCCATCCTGACTGGTGCCCCAAAGAGGTATGGGAGAAGGCGGAAAGCGAAGCGCTCAAGTACGTCGAGTGGCTGACCCCGAAGCCTGACGAGTACGGGCAGGCTGAGCATGTTCTGGCCGTCTCGTTCGCCCGTGCCATCCTATCAGCGCAGGAAGAGCAAAAGGAACGGGATGCGAGGATAGCGGAGCGCGATGCCGATTGGACTGCTTTCGCTCGGCAGCCCAAGAAGGATTGGAAGACTGGCGCGGAGACAAACTCTTTCGCCCCCATGGACGATCCCGGAGAAACGTTCCCAACGCCTGTGGCGGTCTTTGCCTACGCAAACGGCATTGCCGCAGGCGCCGTGATCGCCGCCGCCATTCGCAGGGGAGAGCCATGACCTCACATATGGCTTCACTTATCAGGCGGCGCGTCCACCTTAATGCCCGCGCAGATACTCGCCGTCTCACATCTCTTGGCCTTAACGTGGCTCAGATGGAAGCGGCCGTGATGAAGTGCAGAAACGTCACGGCGATGCGAGCGGGGAACCACACCCCGTGCGTTGACAAGGGGCATTGCTGCCTCGCCTGCGAGGTAGTGGGGAGGTCAACGTCATGATGAGGTCCCGCTCAGTTCACCCGGCTCCGTACCCAGGCACGCCATTCATCCTGCAACGCAGCGATACTCCCCGCCTTGTTGGGATGGGCGTCAGCGATCTTCTGCAGCTCGGCTATTTCGTTCCAGACCATCTGGGCATCGGATTCCAGCGGTCCCCCGAGACTGCCGGCGCTCTTTGCCTTGCTGAGAGTCACCCTGCTCAGGATGAGGCGGTTCAAGACGGGCTTGGGAACGGAGAAGGCCATGGGTTCCAGCGTGGCTTGGAACTGAGGGGCGGTCAATGAAGACATTCTGGATGCTGTTTGCCCGCTATGAAGGGCGCCCCGCGGTGCCCGCCGACGAGGTCTGCCGAGACTTCTTCTCACACCTCGATACGCCCAAGTTCGTCCGCAAGGCGGACGCTGGAGAAATCGACCTCCCGCTGATCCGGGTTGAGGGCTCAACGAAGTCCGCCCGGTTGGTCCAGCTAACCGATTTGGCGAGCTATTTGGACGCCCGAGCGGCGGAAGCGCAGGACCTAAACGACCGCATTCATGGCCGTCGCGTTCGACAAAGGAATGACACGACCGCTGTGAACTAAGCAAAGCAAGGGCTGTTGCTCCAATCCATCATGGGTGCTATAGAAAATCGACGGTTAACAGAACGCCCGGATTTGCTGATGGTTCTGTCTCTGTTCACGGGAACGAAATATGCCTAATGTTGCCGTTGCGTTCACGTCGCCGCCCGTTCTTACGAAACGGGATGACAATGTCATACCGCAGGAAGGCTCTGTCAAACCAACAATGGGAAGTATTCGAGAGCGCCGGAAGCGGGATGGCTCGCCGTCCTATACGGCACAGATCATCCTTAAGCGCAAGGGGCACCCGACCTACCGGGAAGCGGAGACATTTGCGAAGCGCGCGTCGGCCTCTGCGTGGCTGAAAACCCGGGAGGACGAGTTGTCCCAGCCGGGCGGTATCGAGCGCGCCCGCACCCGGGGAATGACGCTGGCGCAGACTATCGACCGCTACGTTGACGAGAGCGTGCGCGAGGTTCGCAAGACCAAGGCCCAGGTACTGAGGTCGATCAAGCGTTACCCTATCGCCGCGCTTGAGGCTGAGAGCATCCAGTCGGACCATATCGTCAGCTTCGCCCGCGAGTTGATCGCAACCGGCATGAAGCCGCAGACGGTCGGGAACTACCTTTCCCACCTGTCAGCGGTGTTCGCCATCGCCAAACCAGCGTGGGGCATTCCGCTCAATGCGCAGGCGATGAAGGACGCCTTCATAGTGGTCAAGCGGCTCGGCCTCACCGGCAGTTCGGATCGGCGCGAGCGTCGACCGACCGTCGCTGAGATCGACACGCTCATGGATTTTTTCACGGAGCGCGCCGCCCGCGATCCGGAGGCCGCACCGATGGAGCGGATCATCCCCTTCGCGATGTTCTCGACGCGCCGTCTGGCCGAAATCCTTCGCATCGAATGGACCGACTTCGACCGCGAGGGGAAACGCGTACTGGTGCGCGACATGAAGCATCCCGGCCAGAAGGTCGGGAACGATGTCTGGTGCGACCTGCCCGACGAAGCGATCCTGTTCATGGGGACGGGAAAGAAGGGCCGGATATTCCCGCATGGGGACAAGGCGGTCGGCGCGGCCTTCACGCGGGCCTGCCTCACGCTGGGCATCAACACCAAGGAAATGCCCGACGAAGACCGGCTGCATTTCCATGATCTCAGGCACGAGGGCGTCAGCCGCCTGTTCGAACTGGGGAATGATATCCCGCATGTCGCGCTCGTCAGCGCTCACCGCTCGTGGGCCTCGCTGCAACGCTACGCACACATCAGGAAAACCGGTGACAAATGGAAGGATTGGAAATGGCTACCGAGTTGATGCGAGAGAACGACGAGTTTTGGAAGGAAGCGGCCGAACCGGACTCTGGTGTCTGGCTGGTCGAGCAGGCACCCTCAGAGGCCAAAGCGCCAGACAGTCTGGTGGCCACGTACGAGAGCGACGTGGGGTGGATCGTGATCAGGCAACGCGGGGATGCGGTGCCGGATATGGACCAAATGGTATTCCTGCGGCGCGACAAGGTGCACGACCTAATCAGGGCGCTCCACAGCGTCTTGGCCGATGCCCAGCTAGGAGGCCGAGCAAACTAAAACGGTTCCACGGTAAGGAGATAGGCGATGAGCGACTGGCCCCTCACGATCGGGAGAGCTACGCACCACGCGCTTCGGCTGCTTCATAGAGCCGTAGTTGCCGTGCCATTCTTGCCTTTGGCCTTTCGCGCAGTCCTTGCCAGGTGGATTTTCCACACAGCGACCATCGTCTTCGATCGGACAATGACGGATAGGGTTCGGAGGATACTGCGCGCCCCGCCCGAAGAATAGCGACGGAACAACCCTAGCCCTCCCCCTCCGGCTGACGCAAAATGAGGAATGCCCCCTCCCCGCCTACCATGGAAGCCAAACCCCGAAGGCGGATACATCGCCTATCCAGAGGGTGAGCGGTTCGAGAATCGACGGGCTACGATTCGCTACGATGAAACCAGCTCGATCAAATGGCAGTGGTGGATTGTCTATGACGACGCCAAGAAGGCCGATCACGCCAGATCGAAGCAGGCCGCTGCCGACGCCGCAACCGCAGCATGGCCGCTGATGAAGGCGGAAGCCGGAAGGCTGGCCGCTGAGGCCGCGGAGACCGAAGCCCTGCGCACCCTGATACAGCGAATGATGTCGAAGGGGGATTTGCCGCTCAGCGTGTTCGGGATCGAGGACAGCGACAACGAGCGGTTGAAGCACATCATCTGGCTGGTCCGCGATGCTGGCGGGCTGGATGGGCCAGCAAAGCCTTTGGTCGAAGCGTGTTCGGCGGAGTTGTTCAGGCGGCGGACGGGCCGCCCTTGAACTTCGCTTCTGCCTGCTTCTGACGTGCCCGCGCGGTGAGGCGTCGGAGGATTTCAGCCTCCACCGCATCGCGGATGAAGTCGGAGCGCTTCTCTTTCGGATCGAGAACATTGTCGATCCGCGCCAGCGTCCCCTCGGGGAACCGCGCCGGGGTCTGCTCGTCGTTGATCTTGGTCCTGCCCACGGGGCGCTTGTTAGCTGATATCATTAATTCCGGCAAGGCGGAGATCGGATAGCGCATTTTGTTGATATCACCTATTGACCGTCAATCTGATATCACCTAAATAGAAGATATCAGATTGAACCGCAAGGGGTGATGCCGATGAGCCAGAACAGAGAGCTTGAGTTTGTGGAGATCGAGGCAGGGAAATGGTTCTACCTGCTGGAAGATCGGATGGCCCCGAAGGATAGCTGGGACTGGCGCGAGTTCGCCACCGGCTACGGCCCGTTCGCTACCTACGAGGAGGCGCAGCACCATCAGTACGATCTGAGCAGCATCAGCACGCCCGGTCACACCGTGACGCCGTTGGAGCACTTCACGATGACGCCAGCCATCGCGGCGCTCGTCAAGGATGCGACACTTGAGAGGGCTTGGTGATGCGCTATCTCGCACCATGCCCATTCTGCGGGAGTCAGCAATTGCGTGAGCGCGAAGCCCCGCGCAGCGACGACAATCCTCAGGAGCTTGTTGGCCCGGCCAGCGTCTCATGCCTCGACTGCCAAGGGGGCATCTTCGGCTTCGATCTGGATGAAGCGCAAAGCGCATGGAACCGCCGCTTCTGCTCCTCACCCTCCGATGATATTAACGCCGTCGCCAAGCGCATTTGGGCGGAACTCCTGACCGTGGCGCATCCCGCGCCGGAGGGGGCAGCGCATCTCGACGTTGAGGCAATAGCATTGGCGCTGCACCGCGCCGAGGCGCGCAGGGCGGAAGCGGCCAATGCAAGCCCTCCAGCTTGACCTGTTCGCACCGCCGCCGGTCGCCCCGACCGAACCGATGGTGCTGCGCCACGCCGTCCGCCCTAAGCATCCTTGGGCCACCTATGCCGAAGTGGTCGTTCGGCAAAACGAGGATGGCACATGGGCCGAGAGCAACAGTTATGCCGTCGCGATGTACTGCGGTGGCGGGCAACCATGCTGGGGAGCGATGCCAACGTTTGAAGCGGCGCTATCGCGTTCGATCGCCCGCCTCCTCAAGACGCTCCGCTACACCGCCTTCGATGATCGGTCTAGCTGCTGCGGCTCCACGCAAAAGGCGGACGCGAAGAAACTGGTGGAGTGGCTTGAGGGGCTGATTGTGAAGCATGGGCTCAGTGGGTTTCCTGCGCGTGGCGAGCCTTTCCCGCGCGGCTTGCTGGGATGGTCTAGTTGACCCGCTCCAGGCACACCCGTCCGACCCCCGCACTGACCATCCCGAGCTGCTTCGCCGCGGCGTAGCTGAGATCGATGATCCTCCCCAGCCGCTTGGCCGGACCGCGATCACTTATGACCACCACGACGCTCTTTCCTCGATAGGTGACCCTATACCTGGTGCCGAAGGGGGCGTCCCACATAGCGGCTGTCATGGCGTGCATGTTGAAGGGCTGGCCATTGGCCATGGTGCGGCCGTGGTGCTGGTGAGCGTAGAACGAGGCGGTGCCGCAAGTCTCGTTGGCACCGCGCGCCGGAATCGTCGCCATGACCCATGCCGTAGCAAAGCCGAGGATAGTCAGCGCTGCCACGATGCCGAACAGGATCGGGTGCCGGATCATTTCCCGCCCCCCTCATCCATCTCCCGCAAGCGCCGTGTGGCGATCCGGTTCTCGATCAAGAGCTTTCTGATCGTCAGCACGAGGACGACAAGCCCGCCGACGACGATGATGCCCTGATTGATGTTCAGGGCTACGGAAACCACATCGCCCCACAGGGGGAACGTTACGCCAGATGTGCCGACGAGAGCGCCAGCTACGGTGGTGGGGGAAGTCGTCACGGCTGTTTCCTTGGCAATGGATTGAATGAATGAAGGCCCAGCGCCCGTAGGCGCGGGGCGGATTCGGGGGCGGACTAGGCGGCGAGCGCGGCTTCGGCGGCGGTCAGGGCCGCAGCGCCGACACCCAGGGCCGGGTTTGCGTTGGGGTCTTGGGGGTGCCGGGGATAAATCAGCCGCATATCGCCCGGGCCGTAGCCCATCTGCTCGGCCTCTTGCCGAGCAAGCGCATAGCCAACCTCATAGGCGATCTCGGCGTTGTCGTACTCGGAGCCGATTTGGCGGGTTCTCCCCGTCGTGGCCCTCTCGCTCTGCTCGTGACGCGTGACGATGTATCGAGTGATGGCCTTGATGCGATATTCTACTGTCATGGTCGTTTCCTTTGAAAAGCGACGGCCTCAGCCGCCTATCCCGCAGGATGCGGAATTCGATGATGCCCGGAGCCGCCGGGCGCGGATTAGAACAGCGTCTTGCGGCGCTTGGGTGTGGGCGGTGGTTCTTCCTCGCCCGTCTCGTAGGCCGGGTCGGTATCCCGAGGGCGTGTCCGGTCGTAGATGAAGAGGCCAATGCCAAGGGTCAGGACGGCGAGGACGATGCGCCAGCCGAGGAACCCACCGATCAGCAGCCCGACGATGAGGGCGATGAGTACGTCCCAGGTCTGCCACCAGTGGAACAGCGGGGCGAGCGAGGCGGTGAAGTGACAGCCGATATCGAGGAGGTCGCAGGTCATTTGCCGTCACCCCGCGAGGCCGGACGGGGGCGCATCCAGTAGTTGATGAGGAACACCGCCGCGAACATCCACTTGTGATATTCGGTCGGCACAATGGCCATGATCTCAGGCGCACCGAGAAGCGGGAGAATGGCCACGGCGACAATGCCGGCCCAATTGAACAGGCGGGTTCGCCACCTGACGAGGAAGTCCCAGACACGCGCGATCATTTGCGGAATCCTTTCAGGATGCTGATGAGGAATTGGATGAGCGCAGCGAGCCAGCTGGTCGGCGCGGGCGCGGCTTGCGGATGAGCGACGGCGAGCTTCAGCGCCTTCTCAAAGACCAGCGCATGGTCTGCGATCAGCTTGGCGCGATCGGTGCCGTTGACGACGCGGCGGCTCTCGCGGAACTCGCGGGCGTCTTCCTCGTCGCTCTCGTCGATACCGTCGATGAAGTCGTCCAGCGCCTTGCCGGTAAACCAGCCCTTGAGGCACCCCGTGATGAGGATGCGAGCCGAGATTTGGGGATCTAGGGCGAGGTCGTAATCAGCCGCCAGTCGGCCACCCAACCCCAGCTCCTTGTCAGCGCGGACGTAGTTCTCGCGCCACGTGAGCTGGACGTGACCACGGCCATAGGGGGCCTTCCCGGTCTGGTCGACCTTGCCGTATTTCTTGCCCTTCCCTCGCCCGATCTCGCGGACGGGCTGCATGGCCTTGGCCGTCTCATGGAAGGCGGTCCCGAGGACGTAGGCGAGGCGCTGCAGGTTGCCGTCGCCGTGCTCGTCCCACGCCTTTGCGATGGTGGCGCAGCCGTCGACCTGGGACTGTTTCATCTTGCCGCCAAATAGCGGGCGCACGGCGTCGTAAAACGCCGCGTTGAGCGTCGGCATGGTCAGTCTCCGATGTTGTGGGTGTCAGACGGGCTTGTTCTTGCCGTCGAACAGGAGGGTGCGGGCGAAGCGGTCCATCTGCTTCTCCGCTTCAAGGCGCTGTTCGGGAGTGAGGTCGTCGGTCGGCGCTATCGGCCAGTCCGGGTCGGTCATGTCGAGATCGCGAAGCATCTGCCGATAGATGCCCCAGCGGGCTTTGTCGGTGGGTGCGTCGATAGCCATGGCCCAGTCGGATTGCGCCAGTAGCCGGTTGCGTTCGGCACGGTTGGCGGCGATGCGATCCTGAGCGAATGAGCGGATGGCGGCGCGGTCAGGCTTCCACATCGTCGGCCTCCGGTGTCTCCGGTTGGGGCGGCGGCCCGTAGGGCTCAATAAGGGTCAGGCAGATTTCGCCGTTCTCGCGCCGGACTGGGCCGACGATCCAATCACACGGCACGGGGACGTATTCGCCTTCGATCAGCGCTGAGAAATCGAACGTCTCGCCGTTGATGATGAGGATGTCGTCGCCGATGTCGGAGAACGACAGCGGGTTGTCGTTGCGCTGAGCGGTGCGGGTGATCTGCATTAGAACCACCGCCCCACTGCGAGCGCAGAAAGGGTGCGCGCGGTGCCGTCCGAGACAGGAGCAAACAACTGCATGTTGGCGCTGGTGCTGCTTGTCGATGAAGCCCCAACCCAATTTGCCGTGCCCGTTGCCGTGCCCGACACGGCGACCACGCCATCGATAAACGCCGCAGGGTACGTCCAAGCCACCGCTCCGGACCGAAACACACTGCCCGAGGCCGTCGTAATGCTCGCGAAGCCTCCCTGTTCGTACCAGCAGACTTGAGTCCCATCAGCGAAGCGCGCGTACTCCCCGTTCGCGTTTGATCCCCTCTCGACCAGCGCGCCCGTTGGTGTGCCACCTGATTGAGACACAGTGCCGACGATGGCCTGAGCGACGACGGTATCAACGCCGGTCGTCCGGATGAAGCCGCCGCCCGCCGTGGTGAGCGCGGCAATCGCTGCAAGCAGCGCGTCATAGCCCAGAACGGTCACACCAATTGCCGAGGTCAGCATGATCGTGCCGTCAGCGTTCGGGATCGTAAGCGTCCGCGTCGTGTTGGCGCTTACCCCAGATACGTCGAGCGCGACCTTCTTGCTCTGGTCCGCCTTGGCGACTACCCGCCAGTCTGCATCGGAGAATTCTTGCTGATCGGAGATATGGGGCATGGATACTCCGCATGAAAAAGGCCCGCCGAAGCGAGCCTCCATGTTCGTGATGGTGTGCCGCCCTAGCTGTGGGAGTTGGGCTTGCTCGGGCCGGACGGGGGACGCGGAGTCGTGTCCGGGGGCACCGGGTAAGGAGCCGGATTTTCCTCGGGCTCATCATCAGGATCGACGATCGGGGTCGAGCCGTAATCGGTCACCAAGGCGAGCCCGCCCGGACCGGCGAAGATACGCTTGAGGAAAGCGTCGAGATCGACCCCAGCCGAGGCGGGGACGGTTGAGAGAAGCAATACAAGGCCAGCAATTCGAAGCATTAATGAAACCTCCAAGGGCCGCCGCCATCATCTTGCGGCAGGTGCGCGGCAGCAATATGGTCGCCGCGCTTTACATGGGGATATTTGCGATGCACGACCGAGTGTTTCAAGTCTTTGCGGAGGAAGACACCATAGGATGCATCTTGCGCGGGGTCGTCGGCGCCCCTGCCAAGGATGAGCATGTGCATCTGATGGGGACGCTCGTAGACTTGAAGTCGGGCGAGACGGGTGAAACGTCACTCCTAATCAAAGTGGGACGGGATTCCGCTCGCCGTATCGTGGCCGACATTCTGGAGATCGCCGCAAAGGAAGGCTGGTCGGTTACAGACTAGAGGACGGTGAGCGTCCCGTTGCTGGTGAAGGTATGGATGAAGTCGCCGCCGCTCGTGGTGACCGTGCCGCCAGTGCAAAGCTGAGCGGTCGCGGTATAGCGAACGATCACGACGCCGGAGCCGCCCGCGCCACCAGAGCCGCCCGGCCCGGAGCCACCGCCAGCATTGCCACCGCCAGCCCCGGAGCCACCGCCCCCACGATTTGCGGCCCCGGCCCCGCCCGATGCCCCGCCGCCAGCGGACGCGCCGCCGCCTCCGCCCTCGCCATATGAGACGCTGCTTCCGCTGATACTGGACGAAACGCTGGCCCCACCGGAGCCGCCAGAACCTCCGGCGGCGCCGTCTCCCGCCGCGCCCGCGCCGCCGCCACCTCTCGTTGTGCTGGCGGTCCCGCCGTCAAAGGTTGTGTCGCCGCCATTGGCGTTGTTCGCGCCCCCGCCGCCACCAGTGCTATTCGCTGGCGCGTTCCCTGCCGTGCCTGCGCCGTCGGAGGCACCACCTGCGCCTCCCCGACCGCCACCCGGCGCGGAAATCGAATTGAATGAACTGGCCGAACCATTGCCGCTCGTCCCACCTGCGCCGACCACGACAGAGTAGGCGCGTGGCGATGAAATGCGCGTCGTGCCTTGCGCCACGATTCCGCCGCCGCCGCCGCCACCTCCACCACCGGCCGCAAACGGCGAGAAGGTGCCAGCCCCTCCGTTGCCGCCCGACCCGCCACCGCCCACAATCAGGTATTGAACGTCGAAGTGGATGAAGGCCGCCGCTGCCGCCATGATCCCCGCCATGCCCGGGATCATTTACGCCACCGCCTTTGCCAGTGACGCGAAGACGTAGTTGGTCGCGATGACGTTGTAGAACAGCACATCCGTCGCGCTCGCTGTAGTGGTGAGCGTCGGATCGGTGCCAAACGCAAACTTCCAGTCGGCATGGAATGCCAGGGTACGAGAGCCCGCGCCGTCCTGAATGAGGCGGATGAAGCCGGACTTGCCCACGGTCAGATTCGAGGGCTGGCCCAGCGTCCGGTTGCCGCCAAGCGTCACCTGCGCGTTGACGAAGGTGCTCATATCGACCGCGATGGTCGCGGCATCTGTCAGCGTGACAACGGCATTTGATGCCAGCACCCCATCGGTATCGAGCAACTTGCCTGCGGTGAAGGCTCGGAAGTTGGCCGCCGACGTTCGAGCCGTGGCGAGCTGCGACATGAGCTGCTGGATCAACGTCTCAAGGTCGCTGGCCTTGGTGACGGTCTTGTCGATTGCCGTGCTGTTGAGATCGGTGTTGTTACCGGCGACCGGGTCCCACTGCGAAAATGCTGTCTTTGCCATTTAGTATTCCCAGAGGTTCGTGTCGGGGTTGTAGTGGGGCTTGCCTCCCCCTCCGGACGAGCCGGATGAGGTCCCCGAAGAGGACGAGGATGACGAGCTGGAGGAGGAAGGCGGCAATGGAAGCTGCGGCAGGGTCAGCTTGGCCCCCGCATTGATCCGGTTCGCATCGGTGATCTGAGGATTGAGCGCCAAGAGATCGGACACCGAGACGCCTGCGCTCTGCGACAGGTCCCAAAGGGTGTCACCCTTGCGGATCGTGTAGTTGCCCGGCCCGCCCTGCGAGAGGCCGTGGCTGTTGCCCGATGGAGCTTGCGGTACACCCATGCCCGTAGGCATCGGCATGGGCATCCGGGGCATGCCAGACGCCTGCGGCATGCGGGGCGCGTAGCCTGGAGGCAGGGCCATCGGGAGGCGAGGCATCGCACCACCGGCCTGCGCGTTGATCGCTGCCAACGCGGGGTTGGGTACCTTCCCCGGATAGAACGCTGCCATGAAGGCGTCGTCCTGCGCCGTGGCGTTGGGCGTAAGCCTATCCTGGTCCTTCGCCAACAGATCGACGGGGCCCGGAGGTGCGTTGTAGCGGCCCATGGGGTCGATCTTCACCGGGAACTGCGGCATGGGCATCGGGAGGCGCGGCGGCTGCACGGCGGCCACCTGCTGCGTCGGCTGGACGCCCATGGATGCAAAGGCGAGGTCCACGGCAGCGGGGCGGACGCCGGGAGGCATCTGTGTCGATCCTGCGGGCTGGACGCCAACCGTAGTGGCAGGCTGTGCCCCGGCGGCGCGAACGGGCGGCGGAACTGGAGGCAGCGCGGGCGCGGGCCGCCAACTCGGATCAAGGAACCGCCCCTGAGCGGTCCGCCAGCTCGAGGAATTGTCCCGCTGGTCCGGCGACGGCAAGATTCCGTCATAGATCGCACTGAGGCTTGTGGGCTGTCCGAACTGCGGTGCGGGCACATAACTCCCGTCCGGCAACTGGACAAGCTGTTGCTGTGCTGCCCCAAGCAGTTCGGCATAGAAATCGGGCACGCCACCCATGGGGGTGAAGTTGTCAGCCATTGGGGATGCTCCAAAGAAAAGGCCCCGCTTGCGACGGGGCCGGTCAGTGACTATGTTCTGCGCGAATGAATGAGCCCAAGATCATCGAAGGCAAAGCCCGCCGCAGGCCGCCGCTGAGCAAGCCGTTGGCGCTGGTCTATATCGCCTTGTGCGGCGGGTTCATCGCGTGGATGTTTCTGACGCCGCCATATAGCCTAGGGCATATGTTTGGAGCGGTGATGATGACCGCTGCGGGTTCGTTCATCATCGCCGAGTTGGCTCGCAATCTGGACTAGCGCCCCGGTCCCGGAATGGTGATCTGGACCGGCTGACGGTCACGATTGAGCAGGTTGGGGACTGCCGGCGCAACGAGTCCGCGCGGCATTTCAGCGAACACCTGATTTGACAGGAGCGCCCTGCCCGGTCGCGAGAGCGCGGCACGGCCAGCGGCCCACGGGACCGCAGCACCAGCAGCGGCACCTCCAACCATCCCGAGCAGCCCGCCGGGCGAGCCCATGGCAGCACCAACGGCGGCAGGGACGGCCGAGAACCCGCGTGCGGCCAGTCGCGGCGCCGTGCCGGACTGCGGCAACGGTGTCATAGCCCGGACGCCAGCATTGGCGAGATCTACAAATTCGTTCCGACCGCGCGCGAAGGCACGCCGGTTTTGACCGATTGCGGCTGCCCGAAGCCGGGCGGGAGTGATTATCCCTGACGCTGCCTGCTCCCCTGCCCCCGTCGCGGCCTTCTCGATGACGAGCATGTTGGCGTACTGGCGGCGAACGGTGCGCCATGCACCGAGATCGCCGGGGTTGGCCTGAGCAATGGTGCGCTCCATGCCCTGATCCATCGCGCCCATGATGTCACGGAGCGCTGTTTTTAGTTCTGGGTCCGCTGTCGTGCGTGCGAGGCGGTCGATCCGTGAGCGGGTCGCCTTGTAGAAATCGCCGGTAAGACGACCGCCTTGCGCATGCGCAGTGGTGATGATGTCGGCCACTAGGTTGCGCACTACGGGTGCCTGCTGCGACTGGGCTACGTTCTGCGTGTATTCCCGCAGCGCTGAGCCTATGTCCTGCAATACACGCTGATCTGCGACCAGTTCATTCCGAGCTGCGAGGGCGTCGAATTGCTGACCGATCTGCCCGAACGCCGCATCGACCACCTGCGGGTCCGCGCTATCGGCATTGACGCCCGCGCGGCGCATGACGGCAGCGGTAAACTGCCGGCCCTGCCGCTCCGCGAAATCATCGGCCGCACCGCCGCCCAGCTCGGATTCGAGATATTTGAGCTTCTTGCTCCCGGTGCGCTGCCCGGCCGTCAGTTCGACACCTTCATTGCGAAGCGTGTTCGCCGCCTGAGTGGTGGCGCGAGGCGCGACAGTCGGCGTGAAAACCTTCTGGAGGCCGCGCACGGCGAGCGGCAGGGCGCCACCTAGCGCGCCGCCGACCCCCATTGCTACACCTGCCTCCGCATCAGATGCCCCTCGCGTCTTCGCGTCGACTGCACTGATTGCCCCGCCCGACGCCGCGCCAAAGCCCGCACGGCTGGTCAGGCCGCCCGTCATGCCGAGCGCCCGCCCAACACCTGGGATCAGACCAGCACCCATAAAGGGCAGTACGGTGCCCGCAACCATGCCGGTCGTCGCGCCAATCGGGTTGTCAGCAACAAGGCGTTCCGTGTCTGCGTCGATGGCCTCGCGCGTGGTGCCATGTAAGGCGGCCTTGGCATCTTTCATTCTATCCCCGAGCCATTGTCCGGCGATTGGAACGGAGTTCACCATCTCGTAGCCGCCAGCGGCAATGTTATCGAGTAGGCCATTGCGCTCCGGGGGCTGGTACTCCGGCGCAGCGCTTACCTGTGGCACCTTGCGCCCGGCTTTCACTTCCGCGAGCGCCCAGTCGGCGTATTCCTTTGAACCCGGCTTTGCGGGGGGAGCGGCCTGTTCGGGCTGTGCCTGCTGGCCGCCCATCTGAGCCGCGATTTCTTCCACCGTGCGCTGCTGGTCGGAAGGCGATAGCTTCGCAAAGCTGTCATCCACCTTCACGCGCTTGCCGTTGATCGTGAGAGTGCCCATCAGGGTTCATAGCTCCACTGGACGCCGGTAGAGGTGGCGGAGCCGGTCGGGGCGGGGCTTGCGCCCGGCAAACGCCTGCCCAGAGCTTCGAGGTCGCGGACCTTCTGCTCAATGAAAGCCTCTAGGACCGCCTTCTTTTCAGCCGGTGATTTGTCCGGAGCGCCGAGAGTGGCGCGCAAGGACTCGCCCTCCTGAACGGTAAAGGCCGCGCCGAAGGTATCCTTGAGGAGAGGCAGCACCTGGTTGTCGACCATCGACATGTACTTCGTGCGGGCAAGCGCCCCTTCGGTAGGCAAATTGCCCGTCTCGCGGACAACATCGTCCCATAGCTTGCCGCTCATAGTGTAGGTCGCTTTGTCGGCCAGCGCGCCCAACTCCGTGACTACCGTTTTGAGGCCCGGCAGCTTACTGTTGAGGCTGTCGAAGCTGGCCTTATTCTCCACGTCGACCTTACCCTGCCCGCTTCCGGACGCCGCGTCGTAGGCGGGCGTGTAGTTGTCCTTCGGAATGAGCGGGCCAGACGTTTGACCCGGATTAACCGGGTCGGGCTGCGCGTAGCCGGTCCCCAGATCGAGATACGGGCTAGCCCGCTTCATGCGCAGATAGGCGCCCTGCTGGTCTGGGGACATGCCACTGAACACTTCCCATTCTCGGATGCTTGCCGGGTCCTCCGCTCCAGCCCCACCCGCCCGCTTCGCCGCCAAATCCCCCATGGCGGCCTGCCAAGCCTGCGCCGGAGGCAGGTTGGAATATTGCGGAAAGTTGGCCTTGATCCATTCGGAGGTCTGGTTTTTCTCCAGCGCGTCACGCTTGCGCTCTTCCTCAAGTGTCTGCTGCTGATCGCGATAGGGCTGCATCTCGCTCTGACGACGCGCCGCGACTCCGAACGCTGATCCAATGGTCGGTGCCTGCGTCAGCCCATAGCCAACATCCTCCCCCATCGTGCCGAGGAACTGCGCCATCTTCGGGTCAAGATTGAACATGCTCAGTCTCCCGCTGCCTTGGCCGCTTTACCGGCATTGCCGACTGCGTAACCAAGCATCTGCTGCCACCATGGGGCCTCGTTCGCCGCCGCCACGGGATCACCGAAGGCCCCGCCGATCTTGATCAGCCGGTCGAGTTCAGCGTTGTTCTTGCGGTCGTACAGGTCAGCCTCACCGAGGCGGATACCCTGCGTGTTGGCATCCTTCGCGGCGCCGATCTGGCCCAGTGCCGAAATAGCGCCCTGCTCATTGCCCAAGGCGGTCTGGCCCATGTCGAACAGCCCGGTTTGCACCCCGGCCTGCGAATCCAGTGAACGGTACTGGTTGTTGACGTTGTTCTGCATGTTGCCGTAGTCGAGCCCGGCAAGCGCCTGCCCCAGCCCTTCGGCTGCACCTTCATTGAAGGACCGCGCGCCGTACCGGCCATTCGAGGCCCCGAGGGACGCAACACCGGTCAGGGTGTCATCCATTACCCCACTGCGAAGGGTGCGATAGGCTTCCGAATTCGGATCGTATGCGGTGCCGAGGGCTGCGTATTCCCCACCCAGGCTGCCGAACCCATCCATGGCCGCACGCTGGCCCGTTCCGAAGCCATCGGCCTGCACAAGCGAGTTCGCGAAATTGGTCCCCGTCGCCCACGCGTTCTTGGTCGCATCACCCGCGCCCGTGAACAGCGACTTGTTGAAGACCGGGGCCTTCTTGTCGAGCTGCTTGTCGAGCTTGCCGAGATACTCGTTGCCGAATTTCTTGCTCTCAGAGTCACCCATGGGGAAGCCTCTTTCTCATGCGATTTGGATGTTTGGGGTCGACACGTTCCCAGCCGGGGAACACGCGGGACCAATTGCGCCCGCCGATACGCATTTCGATGCACCCGGCCGCCCGGGCTAGAACTTCGATCTCGTCCACTATCGAGCGCACTTCGGAGACAAAGGCCCTTGGCCCGCCTCTCACATCGCCCGCCACATAGTTGATCCAGCAGCACGGCCCGGACCCGAAGTCGCCAAGGGTCGTGACCCCGGCTCCATTGGCTCTGTCAGTCTTGATCCAGAACGCTTCGGACTCCCCGCTCAGGAGCCAGCTAACGACCGTTTCATGTGAGACATTGTCGTCATGCGCTATCGCCTTGCCGAGCATCGCGGAGAGGCGCGGCCAGACCCCGGGGATTGCCTCCCGGGCAATGGGGATGAGCACCTATCCCCGTTCCGAAACCGTGGCGAACACATCGACCTGATTGGCCGCTCCTGCCGTGACCCGGAGCTTCTGACCGATGTCCAGCGGGATATTCCCCCACACCAGCGTTTGCCGTGCGGTCATGGGCTTCAACCGCATGATGTAGAAGCTGTTCGTCCCATCGTAGATTTCGACCGACAGAGCCGGAGTGCCACCGGCGATCTCGGTGATCATGAGGCTGTTGATCAGCCTGGTATCGGCCCCGTTGACGATATCGGTCACGCTGGTGCTGGTCAGCTTCACCGGCCTGTTGCCGGTCGGCATGTCGCTCGTCATCGCGGGCCACCTGCGCGCTTGTCTGTGATCTCGACGCTGCTATCGCGTCCCCACGTCGCCCCAGCGGCATGAGCGACCCTGATCCGGGCATACTTGCCGCGCCCCCTGAGGGCCGTCCTGCCGCTCGCCGTGATCGTCGCTGCGGGCTTCCAGTCGAAGCTATCGGAGAGCCGTTCCTTGACCCCCAACTGCACCGTGGCGGCGGAATCGTCGGTCAATACCTCGCACCAATTGTGCAGATACGTTCGGCCGTCGCCCTCAGTGGGGCTTTCGAGCGTTGCCGCCGCCCCCTCGCCGTCGAAGAACCCGAATTTGTAGTCCCTATCGAGGCCCGCGAGACGGAAGTTTCCGCCCTGCCAGAAGGCCGACCCCAACGGGTACTGCGACCAGTCGTCTAGCGTTCCAAGGCTATCGAGGGTGTCCAGCACATAGCCCGGCGTACCCATGCGGAAAATTGCTGAGGTCGGCTCCGTTCCGGGCACAAATTCGCCGGTCACCCAGTTGTAATCGAGATACGAGTTGAACACCGTTGCAGTGGAGCCGTCGCCCGAGGCCGGGTAGCGGAACCGCACCAGCGTGTTCTTGGGATCGACCGCCGCCTGTACCTTGGTGAGATCGGTGCAGCGCGCCAGAAACCAGCGGTTGACTTTCCCTGCCCCGATATTGACCGGCAGACCGCCATTGCAGGCATAGAAACCATCTGTATGGACGAAGTAGCAGACCCCGTTATAGGTGGCCTGCGCATTGGGATGAACGCAGCCCACATCATCGGCCAGTTTGTCGAGACGGAAGTTCGCCCCGTTCCCGGCATCGCCAAAGGTCATCTTGCGGACCGCGCGGAGCTGCAGCAGGACCGCTACACCGTTGCCGAGTTCCCCGCCTCCGGTGAAGGCCCCGCCGTCGTTCATGTCCTGCCGATCAGAGCCCCGGCTGGTCCAATTCTTGTGGTTGCCGAAGGCTGAAACGCACAGCACGTTGAGGTCCGCGCCATCCCCCAGCGCTACGAGCTGGTTGTTCGCGGGGAACATGTATCGGGCCTTGGGAGCGCCAGAGACTGCATTGAGCCCTGCCGGCGTATCCATGTCATAGTCGTACATGCCATCGGTGGTGTTCGACGCCACGAGATAGACGCCAAACTGCGTCATGGCTTCGTCTTCATCGGGGGGCACCGTGAAGGCGGCGCTGAGCGATGTGAAATCCCAGTCGGCGTCTATGGTGTAGATGTCGGTGCCCGTCGCCGCGAAGCCCTTGAACGCCCCATCCGGCAGATAGCCACCGAAGGCACCACGCGGGGCGGCAGGCAGTGCTACGGCACCCGGAGCGGCTTGTAGGGCAGGACGTGGCCCATAGCCGCCAGCAGTCATCAGTACGTTGCTGACATCGCCGGAGATCAATTCTCCTGCGTCAGGACGAAAGGCGGGGAAGCCTGGCATCCTAGAACTGCGTCGGGCGAATGCGGCCCGTCCCCATCTTGTTGCCGGACTTTGCCTTGAGTTCTGCTAGGTACATCGCCTCCGCGGCGCGCTCGATAGCGGCGCCTTCGGTGTCACGATAGACAACGGCGTAAAGCTCCACCTTGGTGCGGGACTTGATGAGGTCGTAACCCTCGTTCATCCAAACATTGTCGGCCACGGAATCGTCGGCGGGGCCATCCTTCTTCACCAGCCCGGCCAGCGACACCGCGTAAGCAGCATCCGGGCACGGATAGAGCGCCAATGTGTTGTTGATGAATGCCGCACGCACCGGAACGCCCGTGGGGCTGTTCGTGCCGCGCAATACTTCAATCTCGCGGTAGTCAACGAGGTCCAATTCGATGATCGAAGTTCCGAAGGAGAGGTAGATACCGTCAAGCTCCATGAACTCATCGGTTATGTCGGTCCCGTAGGTGTAATCCTGCTGGGCGGCGACGGTGCTGAAGGTTGAAGACCGCGTCTCGTTGAACCAGAAGCGCTCACCCTGGTACGACCGAATGGCGTTGCTGATTTTCTGCGAGAAGATCGTGGTTTCGGAACGCTCAAGGTCGCTCGCGATCTCTGCGATCATGTCTGCGCGCGTTGCCATGGCTCACCCCGGGAATGAGAGAGGGCGGCAGTTTCCCGCCGCCCTTGTTGCTGCTTGGGTCTTAGCCGAGCGAGCGGTTCGCGATGATGTACGCGACGATCACGAAGCCCGCGCCAGCAGAGGGCGTGACGCCCGCCGACAGGGTGGCTGTGACAGTCGTATCGGCCAGCATGTAGAGGTCGGTCGCAGTCGCCAGTTCATCGAACTGTTTGCGGCCGATAGCCGTGATGACCAGCGCCGTGGCGAAGTCGTCAGGGTCCGAGCCAATGCCGACATCGATGGTCTGCGGCGTGCCGCCGGCAAAGCCGGTGGTGACATGTACGAATCCATCGACGACAAGAGCGCCGGCAGGGAGTACGCCAACGTTGTAGGTGAGCGTACCGTAGACGATGGGGCACGAGATGTAATGCACCAGGTCCTGATGGACCTTGCGAGCGACGGTCGCTGCGGTTCCAGTAGCCATGATGAGCCCTCCTTACGAAGCCGGGACGGCGTAGGTGGTGAGGACGATCGAGCCGACATCTACCGAGTTGTAGACGCCCTTCTTCAGGCCCGAGATGAACGAGGCGCGCACGCCAAGCTCGCGGTCGTAGTCGAAGAGTTCTTCAACCCACCGGAACTTGTTCTTGCCACCGCCCTTGCCGAACGCAGCGGCAGCAGCCTGAGCGCCACAGAAGATGGCGCGGCGGGTGCTGGTCTGAGCGGCCGCAGTCGAGCTGTGGACGCCGTAGGGAACGCGGGTGTTCTCCACGATGAGCGTGCGGTTGTAGACGCCGAGCGCACCGGTGAAGAGGCCGGACTTGTCGGTTTCGCCGCCCTGCAACATCTTGCCCTGAAGGTCGAACCAGTTGCCCGCGGTCGCGGTGTCAGCGCGAAGCGAAAGCGTCTGGTCGGGGTGGATGAAGCAGACATAGTCGATGTTCTTGCCGAGCCCCTTGATCGGACGGATCATCGGGCTGGCCTGCTTGGCGCGGTTCACGGCCTTGTCGATCAGCGCAAGCTTGAACACGGCGGTGTTGTCGCCGTTCACTGCCTGATCGGTCGTGAGCGAGGTGCCGCCGCGCAGGATGCGGCTCGAAGCCGGAGCAATCGCGGCGTTGAAGCCGAGATACTTCAGATCGAGGCCGGTGACGGTGTTGCCGGCGAGCTGGTTGAAGAACCAGGTATCGATACGGTCGGCGGTCCAGTCCTTGAGCGAGTCGTAGCACTCCTCGCGCATGTCATAGGGGACGCGCTGGCGGTCGATGGTGCCTTCGTTGCGGACGCGATGGGCGTGACCGAGTTCGTTGATCACCATCGTATCGGAATACCGGGTGATCCCTTCTTCGTTGCCTTCCTGCGTCTCGTTCTCGGAGGTGCCGATGCCCGTTGCGAGCATGCGGATACCCCACTTGACGGAGTCTCCGGCGCCCTTCTGGGTTTCGGTCATGATCTGGCAGAGAGAGCCCGCGCCGGACCCCATGAACTCGTAGGCGGTCGTTTCCTTGAGCGCCTCGACATCCATGCGGTTC
>CAZIWB010000057.1:0-42820 GCA_964542655.1 uncultured Cellvibrionaceae bacterium | reverse complement strand
TCCTAGGAGTTATTAATAAGGCAACCCTAGGGGTCACGTGATTTTAAAAGCACGTGCGTTGAATTTTTTGTTTACTTTTGCGCAAGGACGTAGTCTCGGAGTTGATTATAGATGTAACGGTAGTTGAGTTCGTAGAAGGTCTGGGCGAGATATAACTTGCGGTGTTCGTCAATGTAGACCCGCTTGGCTTCTTCGAGTGTTAAAAAGCCGCCACGCCCAACTAAGGGGACGCAGTTGTTGTACTGGCGGATGATTCGATCGGTGGCGATGCACCAGAGCGACTTGTCGTTGATGACCAGATCGGCGTAGGCGGCATCGATGCTGCACGCTCGCAGGTAGCGCAACTCTCTAGCCCCGGGGATAAACGCGATCAGCAAGTTCTTGACGTCGCGAGGCAGCAGCGAGAAGTAGCTCATGGTCGTGGTTTACTTTAACTTTGGCAATAACAAGATGCGACGGTACTTTGTGACCGCGTTGGCGAGTCTCTTTCGAGCTTCACGAAGCACTCTGAAGTGTGGCACGGTATTGTAGAGCGCGTCCACGAGGGGCACTCTAGCTCCTTGAGAGTAGTTCGTGGCGCGCTCGCACTTTGAGTAGACGCAGCTTATGCAACAGAAGCCCGGGACGATGTCGTATCCGTCAGACGGCGCAGGCACCTTCGGAAACTCTACTCTAGCGAGCTTCATCGCTTCGCCGAGCTTCTTTGCCTTGTCGAGGCGGAGATCGAGATTGCGCTGTTGCTTCTCGACGAGCATCGGCAGTATAACGTAGCGTCTAACTTCGTAGGGTAAGAGCGCCAGTCTGCTGGATGATTCGCCCCGAAAGCGAGCAGCGCGCGGACGCTCGGCTTCTTTACGCAGACCTTGACGAACCATATAGTCTCGCACGGAGACAGAGGCCACACAGGAGCGAGCGAACGAGACGAAGACAGTGGAGTGAGTGGCGCTTTCTTATCAATCCGAATTTTCGCACCGATGGCATCGAGGACGACCCAGACATGGTTCGAAGAGAGCAAGACCTGGCTCGCACGTGGATAAGACTGGCGCTAGATGACACGTTCGAGACACCGGGTAATACTGCGTCGTTCATGGACACTGTGGATGTACAGTGGGAGCTGCCACAAGTTAGAGGACGAGTGGGTCCGACCACACGACGCGGCAACTTTGCTACAGCCGGCGATCGCTTCGACAACGAGCACGTGTTTGCTCAAGAGTTTTATTATACAATCGAAGCGGGCGAACGAGGAGCAATGCACGCAAACGTGACCTTTCGCGTTCTTCACGACTCTGCCTTTCGGCTAAACGCAGAGCGCTTCGAGGCAATGTTTAGCGGATATCTCGTAAGTGAAATCAGAGAGCAACCAGAAGAGGACTTTTACGGCACTAGAGGGAGAGCGCACTTTTTAAAGCGAACACTTCTTGGCAATCCTTTCAAGAGCTTCTTTGCTCTCGGACGTGGCAACGCTCGCAGAATCGCGACGCAGGAGTATGAGTACAAGGACAACCCCGATGTCTTGCTACGCGTTGGATGGACAAGCGCACCGGCGGGAGCCCATCGCGGTCTCGAAGGAGCACTCCGGACGAGGGGTCCGCGACCCATTCCCGCTCCGAGAGAAACGCTGGCGCAGTTGCCAATCGACCCGTATGCTGCATATGCGAGACGAGGAGAATTGTAATTTTAATTTTCTGAAGAGTAAAAGTATCGTCTCTAGATGGACCCGCTAGTTGATATGCTCGCGAATAGCTCCGAGGCGAATAAGCTCAACGACGAAGTGGCCGCGCTTCGCATGGAGAGAGACAGACTGCAACAGCGGGTTCAAGATCTCGGGCAGGCTCAAGCAGACCTGATCGCGGCACAGGCGGCGCTCGACGCTAAAGCAAGCGAGGCTGCGCTGCTTATTCGCGCAATGTTGTCGTCTCTTTCTTAATATAAAAAGATAAGTGACGCTATCATTAAATGTCTCTCGTAGCAAACATCAACGGCAAGCTCGTGGACCAGTCCGGCTCGTCGTCGTTCTCTGTCGATGCGCTAGCAGTGGGCGAGTCTCAGCTGCCTATCGTGCCCGGTCCTTCGCCAGATCAGCTCGCCACTACGGGAGACTGGGTCGCTCGTCGCTTTTACACCAGCGATTCGCCCGTTCCAGTGGTGACAGCAGGTGCAGCAGCGGGAGCGTCGCCAGTCGTGGGCATCAACGGCAGCGACGGAGCGTTCAACGTGTCGATGGTCACTGGCACTGCATGCACCACTGGCGTGCTCTTTACGATCACGCTAGGCACTCCTACGACGAGCTTTGCGCCTCGAGTGGCGTTCTCTCCCGGAAATGCAGACACCTCTGCGCTAAGCGGCACCACGGCGCCTTACGTTACGCGCAACAGCACATCGATCACGTTCAACACGGGCACGGCGGCGCTCGCCGATAGCACACACTATGGCTGGGACTTTGTGTGTAACTACACGCAGTGAAGACGAGAAATGAAACACGTTCATTGATAGCCGCAGACAAAGTCCCACACGTAGACGGTGCCCGCTGTGAGAGCGACAGAGCCAGAGTTGAGCACCACCGTGGTGTTACTCTTTGTTACGAACGGAACAGACGTGCCGCTCAGTGCTGCAGTGGCTGCGTTTCCGGGTGAGATGCCCACGCGAGGAGGCGCCCCACTGCTCGGCGAGCCGAGTGTCGCCGTAAAGATCACGCCCGTGGCGCTGGGATTCCCCTCCGTCAGAGTCACCGTGAAACCGGCGTCGCTTCCGCTTATCGCGATCGATGGAGAAGTGCCAGCACCAGCGCCAGCGGCTATAGAGGGCACCGAAGAGCATCGATAGCGTCGAGCCATCCAGTCGCCCTGAGTGAGCAGCTGGTTCGTCGCGCCTCGCCAGAAGCTAGCGGCAGTGGAGTCGCTGGGGCCGATCACTATCCCCGCTTGGGTGCCGGTGCCGGAGCTCGTCGTGAGGATGTGGATGGCCGCATTGAACGCGGAGGCGCCACCACTCGTGATGCCGTTAATGCGGAGTCCGATGTTCCTCGTAGCAGTGGGCTGAACGCCGGGCCAGAGATCCACGCATATGTGATCGGTGAATGTCTTTGTAGTAGAGGCAGAGCCAGCGACGGCCATCCCTTGTACCGTGGTTATGACTCCGGCGGCGCTTCCTCCGGCAGCCATGGCGACGTTGACGTTGATCGCCGAACCCAGTGCGGTACCGAGTGCGCCAGTAACAGAGATGGAACCGCCCCACCCAATGAGCGTATTCCCGCCTCCAGTCCCGGAGTAGACGATTGCAGAGCGTTCATTATATACAGTGCTCAAGCGAGAGCCCCCTGTTATTGAGAGTGTGGTCGAGAGAGAACGATACTGGTTCCCAGTGAAAGCTCCCGTGTGATCGAGAGAGCTCCTGATGTTGACTCCGGCTACCACCCCGCGGACCAAGTCGAGTGTCGAGGCACTCGTCTCTACGACCAGGGGCGCCGTTAGGCCGGCGTTGGTGGGGACGCCATTGACTATGTAGAGTGAAGCTATGTTGCCGCCGTGTTGATCGATGAGGGCGCCATCAGAGGCGCGCTTAAACACGAGTGCCATTTCTAGTGCCCACTAGTATTAACTGGTGAGAAAGATGTCGTCGTCTTCATCCAGCGAAAGCGAAGAGGAGGTCGATCGCAAGCGCAAGAAGAAGCAGAGCAAGGGCGTAGCTAGAAAGAAAGAAAAGTCATGGATGCGCGACGAAGAGTACCCCGAGTTGCTTCAGCCCAAGCCAGGCATCGAGGATGAAGACGCCGAGGAGAAGTATCGCTCTATGAAATATGAAAAACGCTTTCGAGACTACGTCGAAGAGCAAGAGACAAAAAAGAAACAGGCACTCGACAGCGGCAGCGAGGATGAGCGAGAGTTTGACGACGCGGTGGCACTCGCCGGTGCAGACAAAGAGGCAGAGCCAGAGGAGCGGCCAGTGGTCGAGCGCGATTTTGCAAACGACGATGCGGTGGCGTTTGACTACGAGAGCGGAAAGCTAGTAGTAAGGCGCCCTCTAGTGCCACGCTGGTTTGCGGATTATAATATCTTTCGCCCCGATGACACTGTGGTGCTCAATGGCAAGCGACGAACGGGCAAGAGTTTTTTAATGCGCAAGATTTTATACGAGATGCGACACTGCTTTCATGGAGGACTGGTGTTTACTGCTACGCGTCACAATGGTGCGCTAGAGTGATAGCTTTAACTAACTCGCGCAGGCTTCTGGCAAGACATGGTGCCTAGTCGCTTTATTCACGAGACACTCGATGTCACCGTGATCGATCGCTTGCTCAAACAAAAGGCGGCGTTCATCGAGGGCCTCCAAAAGAAGTTTGGTCCTCAATACAAGGACGAACTATACACCTTCGTGGTGCTCGACGACATGGTCTGTGAACTCTCCCTCTTCTTCTTTCTTCTTACTCTCCGCAGGTGGATCAGAAGACTCGGTATTATGAGGTTCGTGTCTTCTCTTCTTCGATCCGCATATCTCAGGGTGCGGTGCATACAGATCCTTGACCACTTGTTTATGCGCGGGCGCCACTACCAGATCTTCATCCTTGTCGCGAGCCAGGCTGTTAAGGGTATGGCTCCACTCTTTGTCCTTGCACGCCCTCCAGTTGCCCCTCTTTGTGTCTTGCAAGAGCACTCGCATGCCGGCGATGTGCTCCTCCTTGTTCTCCCGAGAGAGGTCGCGTTCGATCTGTACCACGACAAACTGAGAGGCGCTTGCGTTGTCGAAACGCTTCGAGTGTTCCTTGATGTTGTTGCGTATGTACTCTGGGTCAAAGATGAACGCCTGAGACTCCTCCTTTGTTGCGTCGACTCGCTCCCAGCCGGGAGAGTTTCGCGTGGCGATAGAGAACGCCTCGAGGCCGTCTGCGTGATTTCCTCCATCGTGTTTGTATAGTTTACCCACATGATAGAAGAGAGCAAAGGGTCCTCCTGATGGATTACTGACGTCTTGCAGCATTGCACCCGGGCGTGCGGTCAAATGTGGACAAAGTGATCACTTTCGGTCAAGAGTCTTTGCTTGAGCGTAAAGCCCTCGCGGAGCAATACTTTAGCGCGCTGCCACAGAACGAGGCGTTTCGCTTGATGGACACCTACGCGTTCCGGCCGAGGGAAAGCGACGAGAGATACTTTCTCCTCTTTGATGCAAGTAACCAGAAGGGCAACACTCTTGAAGAGCGCCTATATCAAGGCTGCGCAGAAGAGACGCCGCCGTTCATGCTCGGCACAGAGGAGTACTGGGGCGACGAACTTAAAGAGCGACGCGAGCAGATCAGGCGTGCGTACGAGCAAGAGATGGGCTACGAATAGAGAATAACGAGGCATCTCGTGCATATTGTACTAGCACTCCAGCGCGGGCAGCCGCAGCGAGTGTTGTAAATAACAGCGTCGCACAGCACACACAAGAGGACGCACATGAGTATTGAGCAGCAACTTGACGATCAAAAGTTTATCGCCTGGCTAGAGCGTGCGGCTGGCGTGAGCGTAGATGAGCCGTTTAACCTCTATGTTGCCGACCGGTGTGCTCGTTGTGGCTCTACAGAGCTGGAAAACAGCGAAGGAACTGGCGATGTTGTCTGCATTGTTTGCGGCGTTGTACGCTCTAAGCGCAGCGTGTCCTGCGACAATGGCAACGCCGTGGCACAACATCGACGCGAGGCCACACTACTCGACGAGCGCGACGCAAAGCGAGCAAGAAATAGCGAAAACGACAAGCGAAGCTACGGACAGAGCTACCAGCGACAGTACCACTTTAACGAGCGTATTGCGGCGCGCCAGAACCTCGAGCCTCGAGTTCCTCTTGAAGACCTGCGTCGCATCGAACGTGTGGTTCGCTACGTGCTTGGCGTTGACGATAGTACTGAACTCGACCCTCGACTACTATCTTCGGAGCTTATCCAGGGCGCGTGCAAGGCGCTCGACGATCGCTGCTTCACTAGCTGCGGACGCAAGATTGGTGTCTACGCGGAACGATGGCTCCAGATACGCTACTATCTCATCACCGGCAGGACCGAGCGGCTGGCGGAAGAACCCCACGGATCAAGATGGGACATCAAGTGGATGAGCGATCGAGAGGTGATGGCTGCGAGGCGATTGTTTAAAAAGCTTAGTCAAAGCTTTGATGAGCTGTATTACAAGCCAAGTGCGAGACACACGACAAAGGACAACTACACGAGCGCGAGTGCACATGCTTACGCAAGACACAACATGCTTCAGCTAGACTTTGTGATACGTTA
The DNA here is from genome assembly GCA_964542655.1 of uncultured Cellvibrionaceae bacterium. Taxonomy (GTDB): domain Bacteria; phylum Pseudomonadota; class Gammaproteobacteria; order Pseudomonadales; family Cellvibrionaceae; genus Cellvibrio. The sequence goes on along the minus strand of CAZIWB010000057.1, from coordinate 36,570 downwards.
TATCACACTGGCGCTATTTGGCGAGGCGAGATACGAGGAGCTAAGAACAGAGTTTTGCTTTCCGCTTAATAGAAGCGAGAAGGCCATGTCGAGACTCGCGACGATGATGACAGAGATTGTAGAGCACGCGGATAAAAAGATTTGAATTTTTGAATTTTTGAAATGAGGGCTTTCAAAAATAATTTGCCGGCCGAGTTGCCTATCGAGCAAGCCGCCCCTGGGCCATGCAGCTGCCCGAGTTTTTCCGCGAGAATGAACTTCATGGCGTTAGCTCGCCTACGCCCGCCAACTTTGAGCTCTGGGATCACGCAACAGGGGAGCGAAAGAAGTACTGCTGTTATGACTCTGGCCGTATCATGCGCACGCTCTCCGCGTTTCCTAACGGCGTGCCGGGCGTGTCTATCGCGCAGCTGATCAGTCCGGCGACCTTCAGTGCCGCTGATGCCTATCGCACTCGCCTGTGCTTTGGCGTAGCAGGCGTGGCGCAGCACGAGACTGAACAGTATGCGGGCAACATTATGCGCCAGTTTGCTCGCTGTATCTCGCAGGAGGCCAACGAGGAGGCAAAGCGCGCGATAGCTCACTTTTTTTATCAACACGAGGAGAACGTGCTCGTAGCTCTCTGGCCAACGATCAACAGCGAGAGCGTCTCTATGACTCGCGCTATAGCAAACTTTATCGTCACGAGTCCTGCATCGCGCATCGAGGGGGGCGGTTCTATTAGTGACATCTACACGCCGCACATCTCTCGCAAGCACACGCTTCCCGGCACTGGCGCTCTTCTCTACAAGTTTAGCTGCACGCATCAAGGCACCATCATTCCTCGCCAAGAACTGGGCGCCATTGACAAGCTCTTTGCGGACGAGTTTCTCGTTCAGCGCTTAACTAGCGATCTCACAAGAAGCCAGCGTCAATCGCAGCCAGTGTTACGCGAGTCTCGCGGAGTCAAGCTCAGCCCGCTATTCGCCGGTGTGTTGCGCAAGAACAAGCGAGAGCAACGCCTGGAGGAGCGAGGCCTTCGAGGAGGAGACGAGGAGATGGTCTATCAGAACGCGCTCGACGAAGAGAACAAGCACGCCGAGTATCGTGCTGCGGTGCGCGCTGCGTTTGATAGCGTGGTCGATCTGAGCAACGCGGAGCACTGCTGGCGGCCAAACACTGCGCATGACTTATCTCTCACGCTGCTTCACATGATCATTCAAGAGTCGAACACGATGCTCTTCTCCAAGGCCTGCAACTTGCTCAACCAGTACATGGCACGAGAGAGAGCACCGGGTATCAAGATATGGGTCAAGATGCCCGCCGACGACGAGATGGCTCGAGGCGCTACGCTAGACGGTCGACACACCGTGCTCACTATGGGCAAGACCGGCTTGTCTCTACGCTGGCTAGCTCCAACGGACGAGGACCTGCGACTCAAGGCTCTGCGCGGCATCAAGGTCTCGGACGAGGACGGCAAGTATAACTGGATGGAGTGGTATCTCGCGTATGGCTGTCGCGAGGTGATCGGCCCGAGGTTCAGACCATTAGCGCTGCGAGCGCATATCACCGACGACGACCAGCTCGAGTACATCAACACGTTTCAAGGCTTTCGCTGTCACGAGTGGCTAGAGACTGAAGAGCAGGTGGCACTATCGCGAGAGATCTCCACGGGCGAGGCGCGCGATAACCTGCAATTCCTGCTCGACCACGTGCAGAATCTGTGCGGCGGGAGCGGTGACGTTGCGAACATTCTTCACGGCTGGTTCGCTCATCTGTGCTTTTATCCAGAGCAGAAGAGCTCGATGCCGATCATGCCTATCCTCGTGGGCCCTCCTGGTTGCGGCAAGACCAGCTTTGTCTCGGCGTTCATCGACAATGTGCTCAACTCGGTGCACAAGCGCGTGATCACGAGCGTCCGTCACCTTACGGGTCACTTTAACAAGGAGAGCGAAACGACGGTGATCACTCACTGCGAGGAGATGGACCTGAAAGAGCAACACGGAGCAGAGATGCGCGCGCTTCAAGAGCTTGTTAGCTCACGCTCAAAGATGGTCGAGGGCAAGGGCGTCGACTCTGCCATGAAGCTAGACTTTAATCGCTATATACTCTGCACCAACGTGGAGAACCCCATCATCACGACGCCTTACAATCGTCGTTACTTTATCACCGCGTTCTGCAAGGCTGTTGCCCTTATCTTTATGCGCGACAAGGAGGCACGCGAGCGTTATCTTATGCGTCTCGACGCGGTACTCAAGGACGAGCGAGTGTGGCGCGGCTATGCGCACTTTTTATACACTCGCTTCTACGTCAACGATGAGAACATGTCGCAGTTTGTCGCCTCGATGAACACGCGCCGCTTCTTTAACTATAACACGCTCGCTACGCAGATGGCCTCGCTGCTAGAGTACAAGGAGTGGAGCGTGATCGGCTGGCTCTTTATCATGCTGCGCAAGTACTCGATGTTTGCGAGCCACGCGAACAACGTCATCCTCCAAGACGACAAGCGCGAGAACTTCTTGGCCTGGGACAACTGGGCCGCTATGACCAGGCAGCAGCCGCCCGATCAACGCGCGATCGACTTTAAGAACCACAACTGGGTCGAGTGCGAGCCGGCGACGAGGCACAAGGTCAGTGCGGGTTGGTGGCAGAAGATGACGCGCTCAGACATGTACAAGAGCTACTGCGACGCATCAAAGGTCAAGGCGCGCATGAACGAGGTGGAGTTCTTTGAAGAAGTGCGTCGTCTGTTAATCGAGATGCTATCGGGCAACGATCAGCCGCCTCGCTTGAGGTTCGAGACGGAGGTGACGCCGGCATCAAAGAACGTCAAGGACAAGAACACGGGGCAGTTTACTACGATCATCGGAGGCTATAATATCACGAAAGAGTGGGTAGCGCTGGCGCCACTTGCTGAACTCGAGGACGTCGTGGAGCGAGCGCTGCCAAACTCGCTCGGCTTCAGCTGGGCGGCGTTCAGAGAGGCGCAATCGAGGGCTGAAGCGACAAAGTAAATACACTTTAATGTTGTTCAAACATCTGAATCATTCGCCATACGCGGCCACCCGGGGCTCCTTCCCTTCCAAACTCCATTTCGGCCTCTTTCATTTCAGCCGCCACTCTGCAGTATGCCTCCATCCGGCGCCTGTGATACCTGAACATGGCGCACACCGAAATGTGGGAGAGCTTGTTCGGGACCATGCCCCGTGGCTGTGGCTCCATGCGGAGAGCGAAAGTAAAAAAGAACGGACGCCCCGAAGGGACTTGAACCCCCAACCTCCTGCTCTTAACAGGCGCTCTACCATTGCGCTACAGAACGCCGTCTAGTGTTTAAGCGAGTTTCATTTGAGCCTTGACGTCTTCGATGCGCCCGCGAGCATGGACGAGGAGACCATAGGTGTACATTTCATCTCTTGATCTCGCTTTTGCGTCTCGTATGGCCCACGAACTCTTAGTCATGAGGTCCCACTCGGCGGCGTAGAGGCGAAGCAGGACCCTCGGGGGTTCTCCCTTGTATTGAGGTTCCATGTAACGAGAGTTTATGAAACTGACAGCTTTGCTTTTATCGCGGATATGTTCTGTCCTTGTGACCCGCCCACGAATTTCTCCGCTTCCATACAGTCGTCGCATTTGCATCTCGCGGGCGTGAATGTCTTGAGGAACGGATAGCCGCCCAGTACGGTGGCTATGTCCCGCACGTAACCGTTGTTGCGCACGTCTCTCATTGTGAAGTAGGCGTTGTAACTCTGTGCGCTCACTGCCGCTTGATATCTCCGCGTCACAGCCGGAAGCTCAGTCCAATCTGGTTCCATCACTTCTATAGTACATTGTTAACTCGAGGCCATGGCCAACGTGCACGCGCACCCATCAGACAGCTACGCCGCCAAGGTCTACTTTGACTCTGCACTGCCAGGCGGGGCAATTTATGCTTCAGAAGAAGTGTTGCCGACCACGTTCGTCGGAGGCGATAGCTCTGGTCTCGCGCCGCACCCCGCGCTTCGAGCATTCGCACTCGAGCACTACAACTGGGCGCTCTATGGCGAAGGAGTGCCAAAGCAACGAGCGCAGTTTTATCACCAGCTGCACGAGAAGAAGCAAATGTATGGCGAACTTGCAGAGCGTCGTGGCTCGGCGTACTACGGGCCTGATGCACCGGTGATCGCGGCTACGCTAAGACCTGAAGGAGCGCGGCCTCTTGGTCCTGCTCGTGATAATTAAGAGTTTAATTAAAGCTCAAACTTGGGAGGCAAAATGATAACGCCGCCGTCGCCCCTGTTTATCAGAGAGAGATGAGCCGTGTGCGCCGGATTCTTGCGGTCAAAGTTCACGATAGTTATGTCGCAGACGTTGCCCGCTATCCACCCGCTGGTGTCGCACGAGACCCTGATACTGGCCGGGTCCCAGCCGTCGAACTCCCTGACGCACTCCACGAGGCGCTTCTTGAATGCGAGAACATCTTCGTCTGATACTGTCGCCCAGTTCTTGGCGATATCAAAGTAGCTGCTGTTCATGGCTCGCGGAGAGTGTGAAAGTAAATTCACTTTAATGCGCAGTGTCTACAAACGAGAGAGCCGCCCGCGCGTCCATGAGAATAGCGTCGAGTTCTTCGCGAGTGCCAGAGATGGTGAACGAAGTGCCATTGGCGTTGTTCGTGAACGTGATGAAGAACTTCTCGGGTACGCCGCCATCGTCGACGCTGCTAGCCATGACGCTCACGCCGCCGCTCATTCTAGAGACTAAAAACTAAGATGGCCTCTAGCGCAGGCTTTTCAAATTTGAACTTTAAGAAGATGACCCAATTCGAGAAGGTCCTATGGGCAGCGGCAGATTCAAATTTCAAATCTCGAGCCATAAAAGCAAAGATTGAAAAGAGTCGTTCGACAAAGCCAGTTGCTACTCAACAATGCCCCCCAAGCAAGTCAAGCCCGACCCCGCGCAAAAGGACCTCTCCCTCAGCTTCGTGCTCAAGCCAGCAGCCGCAGCAGGCACACAAGAGCCAGAAGGCATCGACGCCGAGCTCCAAGAGCACAACGAAGCGCGTCTAGCCCTTGGTTACAAGTTTAAGAACCAGAAGAACGCTCACGTATCATGCCCTATTGATGCTGCTCACAAGCCTGAAGTGTTCTTAAGCAAGCCGCCTAACCAGCGTCTGTTCTGGCGCTGTGACACGTGCGTCGACTTGAAAAAGCCGCAGTACAAGAAGCTCGTCGGCGCAGACAATGAACTCGAGGAGGACGGCTTCAAGACCGTGGATGCCAGTCGTAATGGCTCAGCTAACAATGCCGTTACAGCAGAGAGACTCGCCTCGCAGGGCTCATTTGACTTGCCGTCGCTCAAGCGGTGCTTCGAGGAGATCAGCGAAGGCATCAAGGAACTAAACTATGGAATCGCAGAGCTCGTCAGTCTCGTCAGAAAGTCAGACGAACGCTCAGACCGACTCGAGGCGTCCACAGCAAAGCTCGTCGCAAGCGGAGAGCGACTTGCTGACGACATTCAACGGGACCGCGCTGCAGCGGACAACGCCAGACGAGCAATGCCTCCTCCGCACTTTGGAGCAAGGCCAGACCCGCGAGGAGTCCCTGCCGTCTTCACTGTCCCGCCAGGAAGCACCGTCCCAGGACCCTTCTCTCTCGTCCCCATCCCCGGCACCCGAGTCGATCCCACCCACAGCATGTTCAGAGCGACCATTGACAAGCCCGAGCCACTCCGCTTCCATGACATCGATGCCAGCGATAATCCTCCCAGGGACCCCAGAAGCTACCCCGTCTGCGCCATCGGGAGAGCAGGCATCCCCGTCAGCACCGCAGCAAAACGCATCCGCGCAGACCCGCCAGAAGGTCAAACTACGAGTGCAGGAGGTGCAAACGGAGGTGCCGTGGGCGACGGCGCTGCAAATGACGGGTCAGTGGGGCCGCAACACGAACGACTTCAAGTTGATCCTTCGTCTCAGTCTCAGCCAATCGCCAGAGAGCCCACTAGCCCCTCTGGATATTAACGTTCGCGAAGAGAAAGGAGCGCGTGAATTAACGTTGCAAAAAGACCACTGGTTCATTGTAGAGCTCTCAAAGATCCTCGCGTCAGATGGCATGATGTGCTTTGTGTGGGACTCTCCAGTTCAAGAGCTAGAGTTTCGCTCGAATGGCAAGTATGAAAAGATAGAAGGACGCACGGACGCCAACGTCATCCCTAAAGCGTTCCCCTTTCTATTGACCTATCGTAACGCAAAGCAAGTGCTCGATGGACTCTTCAAGTGTTGGTCGCAATACGTCCGTGCCCGATACGGATTCGAGCTACGCGAGGGAGGTCTATTCGATGTTGCAAGATGCAGCTACGCGATCGAAAACGCATCTTCGTGAAGCGGGCGAGGACCATGTCGCGCGTGACGACTTTCGCACTCGCGAGGAACTCGACCCGGATAGCTACGCGGGAATGCTCGCGGCGCACTGGGCTCAGCACACGCCGGACAAGTACAAGTTTAGCTTCAACGAGAGCGTACTCGCGCACATGCGGCCACACTCTCGTGAACCAGTGCCAAACTACTCTGTCGGCACACGAGGACTGCCGTTCATCAATCAGCTACCCTCTGAAGGAGCAAGGCGAGGAAATGGATTGTATTAAGAGAGCGCTTGTGCAATAGAGTGATAGTTTTGCGGAACTTGTTGCGCGGGCCAGAATGCAGCATAGTTTGTAACGAGAAAGCCGGCCTTGGCGAGCGCTATCGCAGAGGTCTTTGGCTGCGTCTCCCAGTTAAACTCTATTATCGCAAACTTGTGCTCTTGACGCGCTCTCCGGTGTAGCTCTCCAGAGTACAAGCGAGCGAGGAGGTTATAAGCGCGGTGGCCTTGTGATTCGTAAAGATTCTTGTAATAGCTAAAGCGTGCGTGAACGAGGCTCTCTGGTAGAGCGACGAGCTCGTTGACGTGGGGGATGTTGATGATAAGCGGCGAGGCCATTGCGCGCGATAGCAAGACGTGCTTATCGCGTGATATTTATATTTTCACTTTTTAAAAATTCAAAAACATTTGAAATTTGAACCTCGAGCCTTATGCAGAAGGAGCCGCGCTTCTACCGAGTCTGCGACGATTGCGGCTATTTGGTGAGACACACACGAGTGCCCCAGACCGTACTGCCAACTCAGGGAACCGATCTGTTCAGATGCAACGACTGTAAGCTGCTGTGGAAGCCCGAGGAGCCAGCGGAAGAGCTGCCAAAGGTGTACCTCGACGGCAAGAAAGACAGGACGACGGAGTGGATAATGCAAATGGTCTCCACCGACAACATGATGCTTTACTCAAAGTACAAGAAGGAGAAGAGCGCGTGACCACTTGTCTTGCCCCGCCTTACATGGAGCGCGAGATACCCAGCTTTGTTCGCCTGTGCTGCGAGAAGCCTGGGCTGTCCAAGTACTATCCCATCACGGGCTATGAATATACACTGTTTCGATGCCTAAAGTGCTCCGCCGTCTGGACCCCGAAGGTGTTCGACAAGGAGGTGACCGTCTACCTCAACGACAGCAGGAAGCTAGCGCCAGACGAAACGGTCGCGATATACAAGGGAGGCGTCGCTCTTTACTCGGACTGGAAGAAACAACATCAAGCAAGTGCATGACCAGCAGGAAAGTTGTAGGGCATTGGCTCCTTGTTGAAGTCGTGCTGCGTGCTTGTATCGACAAAAGTTAAACCAGGATGATAGCTCGGCATAAGGTAAGGCTGGATCTGTCTGTTGAGGTTCACAGTCTTTGAGCGAAAGAACGGCGGTCCATCGGGCAGCGTCTCTGCGTAGATGTGCTGCATGCGCATTGCAGTCTCTGGTCCCACGGGCGCACGAACTAGGATAGTGCCCTGTCCGTTGTCGTGAAGTGGTCGCGTGTAAGGCTGAGGCCAACGCTTGCGCATGTGCAAAGCGCGATTGCCTAGCTGCGAGCGTGCCCATTTCGGTCCTCGCCTTAGCGGATCGTAGAGATCGCTAGTGTCTTGAGTCTCGGGAAGATTAGCAGTGTCTTCGAGATCAGTAATCTGACGCGAGCGCTTGTTCTGTGCTCGAGCCATCATGGCACCGCCGAGGGCGACGAGTGCTAGCGCCATTATAGCGAGAGCTAAACTTACTTTTATAAAATAGAATATATTCTTAGTCTAGTTAATGATAAGCGTCTAGCTTGTGCGAATGTCTGCTAACGAGTTTCTCGGCTTTTTCAATCGCCACCCCGTGGCAGCTGGTGGCTCGTTCGTAGTAGGCACAGCAGTGGGCTACGGAGTCTCGCACGCCTATCTCGACATTCAAGACCCGTACGCGCTCGGCATCGGTCTCACAGTGGGCACTGCGTCGACATTTGCGCTTGCGTCGATGTTTTACATCTCAGACAAGGTCGTCGAAGCTGTGGAGATCGTAGGCGACGGTCTCGTAGAGTCTGGCAAGGCTATTACAGACAAGAAGGTGTGGCAAAACACGGGCGAGGCGATCATCGACGGCACTGTAATCTCGGACGTCGCGGAAGGCCTGGGACTCGTAGAGAGCGACGACATCGACCTCGATCATTACATCAAGGACGGCACAGCAGAGCAAAAGGCCGCTGCGAAACAAGCACGCGATGCAATGAACTCGCTGCTATTCACTACAGGAAAGGCACGCGAGGAAAAGTACGCCGAGATGGTCGCAGCGATGAAGCGACTCAAGTACTTGATACAACTCGAGGCCGATGCTAACGGCAACGCGAACGACGCTCGCTTCACTACGAACAACGACAACCCGCCAGAGACAGAGAAGGTCGACGTTGTGATGGACGACGAGGAGATACCGCTCAACTCTGCGCAGCAAGAGCAACTAGCGAAGCGCATCGCTGCACTCACGGTGAAGACCGCGATAGGCTCAAAGCAGGCACGCGAGGCAGCGAAAAAAGAACTCGAAGCTGCACTCAAGGAGCTCTCAAAGTATAAGCACTAAGTGAATCTATTGTATCAAGTTATCACGACTAGCGTTGACGCAATGACTTCTTTCGTACCCGAGAGTCTCAAGGCACTGCCAGAGCCCGTTCAATCTGGCCTCGTAGGCGCAGCACTCGGAGCAGGCGCTAGCTACATGGAGGGCGGCGGCGACTTGATGAGCTACGCACTCGGCTATGGAGCACTGAGCGCTGCGGCTGCATGGGCTGCACCGATGCTCACAGCGGACCCGATGGTGCAGTACGCCGCAGTGGCAGGTCTCGGCGCAGGAGCACAGTTTGTCGCGCCTTCGTACATCCCCGGCGGCTTGCTTCACTCTGCTGGCATTCCGAGCGCTTCGCTCTATGTCGCACGGAGCTTTATGTAGTCGTGCTCTTCTTTCGTGAAACGTGTAATACATGAGGCTTGTCATTTATAATCACCGTGCCGAGCGCGTGGTCCTCGTAACCGATTCTAGTTATATCTTGCACAGGAGAGTAGAGAGTCTTTAGCTCGCTTTCACGATGAGTTTCGACAGCGTCGGCAACATCACTATAGAGATCTTACAATCTCTATGTAGGGAAGCAGGCCGTACTGCTGATTCTTCGCAGCCATCAAACACGATCGTCACTATCGTCGTGGCGGTCTTTGGACTACTAGGCACACTGGCGACTTATTTCTTGAAGAAACCCGGCGTGAAGCAAGCGGTGGGTCTCGGCGCTTCGGCAAAGAAGAAACAACAGCTACACGACGCGATCGCGGGAGTTCTTGCACCGCTCGAGGAGATCAAGAGTCAGCTCAGTGCGTCAAGTGGCTCTGATCGAGAATCGACACCCAAGAAGATTGACATTGTGCCAGTGTCTCCTCAAAAGACTGTCATTCAAGTCACTTAATTATCTATCATTTATAAAGTAAGTAAGTACACACACGCTAGCTATAATGGCCATGGTTCCTCTAGTCCTGGGAGGTGCGATCGCTGGAGGAGTGACGTACCAGGTGTACAACCCGCCAGAGAAGCAAGCACCCGAAGGACGCGGCTCTATGCCTCGAAACTTGCAAGACTGGAGGCTCACGCCACAAGACGCAAAGCTACGCATTCCTAATTACTGGCGAAATCACGCACGACCAGCGAGCGAGCCTATCGAGGATGCCTATCGCTCGACTTATAATAACATCTACACGAACGGACCCAAGCTCATGCGCGACGCAATCACTGGCAACTTGCGTATTATTACGCCTGACGGGAACAGCACGAACGATAGTACGATATCAACCCAGTGTTTCATTGCTAACGCGACGCAGCGATCATTGATCATCCTGGTTTCGGACAGGAGGTCTCTCGCCCGAGGCAGCCACTTCGCAGTGCACGCAACAAGCGGCCGAGGACGATGCCGACAAAGTAGCAGCGCGGAGTTGCTTCACGTCTTGCGCGAGTGTGTAGTACAGGTCCTCGAGTCGCATAAACAATGCCTTCTGTTCCTCCTGCTCGTCGTCGAGTTTCTGTAGCCAGGTGTTGTGCCCGCCTATCGCCACGTCTGTTCGCAGCAGGTTTCTGGCGTGTCGGTCCATTCTCTCCTTTAGTTCGTTGTCACTGCTAAGCGAGGCGAAATCCACTTGAGAGCTCATTTGTCAGCGAGACGCGATGGCAGAAGCAGCCGTGGAGTCAACAAATAAGCCGACCAAGCCCGCGATCTTGCTTACACCAGAGGAGTTTCGCGAGGACATGCCCTTTGAGGAGATGATCGCAGCGTGCAAGCTTAATCGCTTGTTCTTTTCGCTCTTTACTGACGCGCATGTCGACGAGCTTGTCGCTGCACTGAAGAAGAACGAGCCGGAGAAATACAAGGACGCATCACGCGACGAGACCTTTATCGATGCGATGAAGCCCTATTTGTGCTTCCCTGGCGACGGTCTCTCTATCGCAGAGCAGATCAAGTGGGACTCTGCCTCACAGAAGGAGCTCATCAGCGCCTACGGCAAGTGTCTCGACGGCGAGAACAACATGCTCAAGATCGTCGATGGGCCTGCTCTGCGTGTAGCGTTGAAATCCGGCACTCCAGGAGTCGAGGCGTTCATCGCCGCTAATCCGCTCAAGAACGACTCGGGCATGTACTTTGCGCTTATGGAACGCACGCGCGAGTACTCTTACCAGAGCAAGCGCGAGTATATGCGCTTGATTTCTCAGTAAACACTATTGTTTGCACGATGGCCTCGCCGAGTGAGCATGAGAGGAGCGTGGCTAATCTCGCTGCTGCTATCATCGCCCCGCCAGTGAAGAAGCGCAATCGCTTGAAGCTGAGAGACGAGCCGGTTCTCGTAAAGATCATGCAAGAGAGCGGCGTCAAAGCAAAGAGACAAGTTGAACGTAAGAAGAAGGCAAAGCTAGATGCGTCAGTTGTCGCCGAGCAGAAGCAACATGCAGTCACAGAGCTGGAAGGCCGTCATCAACCAGAACTTCTTCTTCATAGCAATCCCGACTGTTGCGCTGACGTACCTCGGGCTGAAGTGGAGAGCAGAGCTGCAGGGAGCGAGGTATGCCCTCAACCACGACCTTCAGAGGAGGAGAATCGAAGCGAGCAAGTGCCGCGAGTGCGCAGACCGCATGCCCAAAGACACGTCCGTGGAGTAGACATTGCGCCTCAAGTGCACGAGTATCTACTCAAGCGCAACGGACCTTACTATCGCCTGCAATTCGCCGCTGCAGCTGGTCTCGTCGCTGGTGCTGCGGCGTACTCTTATGCGCCAGCGATTGTCGCTGCGCTAAACATGTGATAAGCAATGTTTAATGAATCTATTACATGTGGTTATGAGCACGTGACTCTCTTTTCAATGTCACTAATCGCAAAGATCAATGGCCAGCTCGTGGACCAGTCTGGCGCTGGCATGTACGATGCCGTGCTCTCTGGGTCTTACTGGAGCATCTCTGCGGGTAAGCCCGCCGTGTATCTCGTCGATGCACGCACGTCACTCTCGAGTGCGCTGACCACACTCGCCGGTGCCTCATGGGGCGAGTTCTACGTGCTGAGCTCCGCTGGCGGAGAGACTGGCCACATGACCGTTGCGTCTGTGCCGAGCACCGTGGCCGCAGGCGTGGGCAAGAGCGCTCTCACTGGTCGCATCACCACCGGCTCGATCTCCGACTTTGGCGGAAGCGCGTTCAGTACGGCCTATGGAGTCAATGGCGTGTCTGTAACTGCCGCGGGGAACACACAGGGAACACTCGTGGGCGTCGGCGGCCAGGCCTACGTCGATGCGACGAGTGACGCACAAGCTTCTGGCGCTCAGTTCATCTTGACAAACGCGGGCGGCACCGCTGTCACCACAGTGGGCACCGCCCTTAGCAAGGTCGTCCTGTCGCTCGTCTCTCAGGGCGCCGCAAAGAACAGCGCCTTCTTGTATGCTGCCAAGACTGGCACATCTGGAGTCACCGCTCCTGTGAACTGCACCAACGGCATTGTCGTAGACGGCGCGAGCGTCGACGTGACCGCCTTCTGTGTCGCCAGCGGCACCACGCCCACCGTGCAGTGGGGTCGCGACCCTCTTGGCAAGCGTCTGGTCAACGTGACCGGCGGCACCGGCGCAGGACCCATCGCTGGCGGCGCTGCTTCGCACATCACCGTGACTACAGTGTCGCAGTCTGCTGCAGCGGGCGCCTCGGGCACCCCAGTAGTCGTAAACACTACCGCCGTGACCGCAAACTCTCGCATTCTCGCTCAGATCATGAGCTACTCGGGCACGATCTCTACAAACGGCCTGCCTGTGATCTACATCACCGCCACTAGCGCTGGAACGAGCTTTACTTTTGTGGTCTCGAACGCGCACTTGAGCGCTGCACTGAGCGGCACTGTCACGGTGGCGTTCACGATCGAAAACTAGAGCGTGTTTAAAAGCTCGCGATAGAGCGAGTCGACAAGCAAGATAAACTCATAGTATTCGCTCGCATTGAGCTTCATGCGCTTAAGCGCGTCGATGAATTGATGAACGTGCATGAGCTTCACTCCGGGGACGCTCAAGTAATTGTAAAGTATATCCTCGAGTAGCTCCTCGTCAATCTCTGCGAGCTTTTCGCTCTTGTTCTTCTTCACGATAGCATCGCAGGCGCGCTTCTTTAGCACGGCCCAGTCGGTGCTATCTCGCAGCGAGTCGTCGATGAGAGGCTCGGTGGCGCAGCGATGTGCGATAGCGAAAAGTGGCGCAAGCTCGTCTCTTGGTGGCATCCTCGTGAGCTTGAGTAGTAGATCAGGGGAGCGTTGTTTTAAAAACTCTTTGAGCTTATCGTAGTTGTTATTCGCCTTTTTCTCTTCGGGAGAAGCAGCAGCAGCAGCAGGCGCAGCCATGTCGGAGAGACTAACAATGGGCGAGTCGATGCTTGTCGTGTGTTTTTTCGGCGCGTTGTTTGTGGGCTGCCTCTGGGTGGCAAACTACCTCATCGAAGAGACCAAGAGCGCTTTAAACAAGTACTTTAATCGACGCTATTGCACTCGTCAAGAATCGCTTGAACTTGCGGGAATAACTGGGCAAGTAATTGGTCAACTTCTCGTGAGTCAAGAACTTCTTCGACGCAGGGTAGATGGTCAACACTTGATACACTCGCAACACCTTCGTTTCGCGGAGCGCAAGTGCGACGAGCGAGAAGTTGCTCGCATTCACGCCGCCAGGCCTGCGAACATGGCAAACGTCGAAGTACGCCGGTCGCCGCGTACTCCTCGTCGCGTAGAGCCTTGAGCTTGTTAAAGTGCTCCTGTTTAATTCTCCGCCTTCGTTCCGCGCTTCTCTCTTTTGTCTTTCGTCGTTCTTCGGGATCCCTAGCGTAGTGCATGCGACGTCGATCGTTGTAAAACTTGCGTTTAAGCGCGTCAATCATCGTCAACGACTGTGGCTGATCCGCCATAGTCACGACGAATGCGGTGCTTCTTTGCGGGGGGTCCTCGTCCGACTTGATAGGCGATGCTTCGTTCATCGTGCTGCTCCTGCGAGATGCTCTGCGTGGTGTAGATCTCGGCGAGTGTCGGGTTCACTAGCCAGCCGCGTCTACGAAGCTCGCTCTCGGCGATGAGCGTAGGTCGAACGTCTGCATTCGAGGTGGTCATTCCGCTCTTGTTTGCGTTATTGCGTAGCTCCACCTGAGCATCGATGCGGGCCATAATGTAGTCTGCGACATCCTTGCGCTTGCGCATCGTGTCGTCTCCGTTGGGCGAGTCTGGGTCCCATCGGAAGGGATAGTAAGGAGCCTTTGCATTGCTGCCTGCGAGTGCCACCTGAAGGATAGCGTTGTCTTGCAGGCCGCTTAGCTGCATAGTATTGAAAATGCCTCGCCTGCGAATGTGATCGTGAATGGCTCGACCGCCATTAGACGCCATCTCTCACAGAAGCTTACTTTAATGTGAATAGATTAAAAACAAGAGATGTCTAATTATAAAAGTTATTGAGCGCTTTAATGTTTGGCCGACAATTTGACTATGAAGGAGCGCCGAACGCGCCTCGGTCGCCGTTCTTCTCGCATCGCCTGTTTGGCCGCAATGTCAACGGTGCATGCGACTGGTCGAGAGCGCACTCGCAATCGGGAGACGCAATGGATCGCTCAAAGTGGTCCCTGGCTCCACACCCGATCGAGGACGAGAAGAACAAACGCAAGCTCGAACCGACGCCAGAGTGGCGCGAACAAGCAATGAAGAAGCGCAAAGACCTGCTATCAAAGACCGGCTCGGATGTAGTCAAGAGCGTACTCGAAGAGATGGACGCACAACAACTGCTCGAACGCATCGGAGACGAGGTCAACGAGGAGTATATTCACGATTTCCGCAACTGGGCCCTAGGAATCGGCAAGCGAAGCGACTATGTGAAAGCGGGCGTGCCTTTGACTGCGGTGGGACAGGGCCAGCCCCTGTCAAGACACAAGAGCGTGATCGACTTTGCAGACAAGATCACTGGGCGAGTGATAGACTATTATGAAGAGATCGCAAAGATGAAGATGAGAGGACCTTCTGCTGGAAAGAAGGGCCAGGCGACACTCGATGAACTGTGGAGATATTTCAAGTATGTGGTGCGCAACGAACCCATCGACCCGGCGGACTTCGACGGCTACTCGCAGCCCGCAGACTCTGACAAGAACCCGCGCAACACGGGCAGCGGAGCGTTAGTGGGCAATCGTCACGGCATTCGCGATGACAAGAGAGACGCACCATCGCTTCTTGACGCTAGCAAGAGCATCTATCCTGAGAACGGCGAAGAGCAACGCAAGCGTGCACAAGCGCCAGACTCTCAGTACAGGCGTCTTAATAGACGCAAGCTACTAACACCCAAAGAGCAAGAAGACGAGCTAAAGCGCATCGAGGAGGAGATAAAGAAGGATGAAGAGGAGAGAAAGAAGGCAGACGAGGAGGATCGCAAGCGCGAAGAGGAGGAGAAAAAGAAACGCGAGGAGCGCGAGAAGCAGGCCAAGAAGGACGCGGACGAGAAGCGACGAAAGGAAGAGAGTGCAAAACGAGCCGCGGAGAGGGCCGCGAAGAAGGCAGCAGCGGCCGCGGCGCCCGCTCCGATTTCAGCCCCGCCGACCCCGCCTCCAGCAGTAGTGACGAAGCCCGCTGCAGTGCCGCCGCCTCTTCCGGATACTACCATGAGGGATCTCGACTTCTCGAACAAGAAGAGCCGCGCCGCTCTGAACAAGACCGTGGAAGACTCGAAGGCCAAGCTCGACGCGATCGAGAAGGGCATACAGGCAGGCGCCAAGGTGAACGACCCCAACGATCCGCGGTTCTTGCTCGACCCCAAGACGGGCAAGCCACTTTCAAAGACGGGCTTGTCGGTGATCAGACCGCCAGAGACCATGCCAGCGCTCAACGCTCTCAATCGCTCAAAGTTTCTCGCGGAATCTCGCTTTGGCTATCTCGAGTCGCTCGGCACCTCAGAGCTCGCTTATCGCGGGGCAAAGTACGAGCAAGAGATCGCAAAGAACAAGAGTGCGCTCGAGACTCTGCGTAGCGCTGCCACCGGCAAGGTGAGCGAACTCGAGGGCAAGATGAACGCACTTCGTAGCGAAGCGATCACCGAAATCACAAAGCAGCGCGAACACAACGAGGCTCTGCGCAAGGAGGCCATCGATCGCATCACTGCGCTCACTCAAGGAGGAGAAGCTACTGCTACACAGCTTAAGCAAGCGTCAGAGGAGGCTAATAGGCTTCGTGAGCGCGAACAGCAACTCATCGTCCAGAACGAGCAAGAGAGGATCAAGGCCAAGGCAGACTACGATGCCATGACTGCATACGCGCAGCAGGCTGCAGTCGAAGCAGAAGATATGCGCGCTCGTCTCGAGGCGACAAAGAACTTTGCGTTCACCACGGTCGAAGAGCGCAATCGCACAATCGTCGCTCAACAGGAGGAGTACAATCGCTTGCAGCAGGCCGCCAATGCAGCGCTATCACAAGCACAAGCACACGCTGCACACGTCGAGCAAGTGGCGCAGAAGAAGCTCGAAGAGTTTGGCAATGGCGTTCAAGCTATCCTCGCTTCACACCTTCAAGCACAGGCAGCTCGTTTCGCAGAGGAGAAGCAAGCGCGTCGCTCTAATAGGCTCGCAGCAAAGCAGCGCGAGTCGCACGCGGCTCAAGGACCCGATGTAGCGATGAGCGATCGCGGTGCTCACCCGGCTGCAGCGGGCGGCTCTTCTGGACCTCTTCCGGGTCTCTCGCAGGAGGAGCAAAACTATGTAAACACCCGCAAGACCGCAAAGTCGATCAAGGAGACGATCAAGCGCTACTGGAGTCAGATCACTGCGGACCCATCGTCTGCGCATGTCTCTGGCGACGCACGCGCTTCAAACCACGTAGCAGAGGACATGGTCAAGTACTTTCACAAGCTACCCGAGAAGCGTCACGCCATCACCAAGGCGGCGCTCAGCGAGATGGGCATCCAGCCGAACCGCTGGGCAGAGGTCGAGGAGCGCATCCTGCAGAACTTTTCCTACGCGGACGTCGACATTGAGGCGCAGAACGACGGCGAGGCAGCGGGAGACGAGCGAGTTCACGACCGCGCGACGATCGCCATGCAGGCACTCGGCGAGGGCGTGTCGCAAGTGGCACAGACCAAGAGCGACTTTAGTCCCGCAGAGATCGACTCTATCAAGGACCAGATCGCTGGCCAGCTCGAGGACATGGAGCTTCTCTCTAACGGGCGCGTTCTATCGCCAGAGACTGCGCAGAAGATCTCGGACGGTGTGTTTAACGCGTACTTTCTCGGAGCGCGCAAGCCCGGCGGCATAGACGAAACTTCGCTAAAGCAGCTGCGCAAGGACATCAAGCGTATCTTGAGGAGAGACATCGTTCATCAGGGCCTGCACCCCGGTGGCGGTGGCTTTACTGGAGCGGTGCCCGGCACTGTAGAGGATCGCGCATGGCTTCAGCCCGCAGTGGCTATCAAGTAAGAGAGAGGAGCCTGTTTTCTCATGTTCATAAAGTGTATCACTCGCAATGAGCGGCCCGTGTGACACAAAGCCAGCGGGCACGATCTACGATGGCGACGACAACGAGATGCTGTATGGCCTCCCGTCAAAGGACACGCTCGCAGAGGTGTTGAGCTACAAGTTTCTTGAAAAGCCTCGAACATCGCGCTACGTGAAGGACGGCTTGTTTCCAGGCAGGGGCTGCGACTGGCAGACTGCGAGCGCATCGAGACCGCGTTACGCGCCAGTGCCAGTGTTTCAACCTTATGACGACTCTGCGACGATGGAGACTCGTCTCGTTACTGCGCGACCCTTTGATGGAACGCTCGCAGAGAATCCGGCTGCGTCTTAGTGTAAAATATATATATATTTACTCTCTATACAATGCACAGCTTCGCTTATGCTGCCCAGTCATCGTAGCGTTGAGCGTATTGAGCGCCACTCCGGCTGCTTGTGCGTGCGAGTCAAAGTGAAGATTGAGCGTAGCTGTGGGTTGAGTGCCACAGGGAGCGACCCAGGGACGGTGATAGATGCCGCTGCCAAATGGCGACGAGCCCCAGCTGCACTGCTCGCGGTTCATGGTCGAGAAGCTAAATGCTTCTTGCGCTCGTCGTCTTCGTTGCAATACTTCCACCGTATCTCGCACGTGTCCTGTGGCACTCCCCTCAGAGGGTTCCCTTGCGGCCAGCCGTACATGTCGTAGCAGCCGCGTATCTTGTAAGCAGCGCCGTAGGTCATCTTGGCGAGCTCTTCACAGGAGGGTCCTTCGTCAGCCATTCCGCACAAATAAAAATTCGTGTCTCAACGTGCACAAAAGCACATGCTTGCCAGTCTTTCCGTGCGAGAGAGCATTGTCCGCGCATATATGGTACGCGCCCCTGAAGGTGCTAAACGTCCCGTCGTAGTCTTCTCGCTCCTCGCTAATGCACTTGTGTAGCCATGGCCTCCACCTGTCTCCGCCGTCCACTCGATCGACGCCGTAAGCACAAGAGCGAACACTCATTTACTTTACACCAGGAGGATAATCCGGGAACCCGGGCTTCGCACTCGGAGCGCGCGAGTAACTATTGAAAGCACACTCTGGCGCGTGTCTCTTGAGCTCTTGAACACAGCGCCTTCCGACTCTCATGGCGTCAGCCTCGCTATTGCAGACCTCTCCGCTTAATATCGTTCTTCCCGCGTCTCCGTCGCAGTAATACACCGAGGGCACCCACCAGCCTCCCTTGCACAAGTAAGCGCGGTAGTCGCACTGATCAGCCATCGAGCTAGTGTGAAAATGAAGTGCTTTTATGATTAATGCACAGTAGCTACATTGCGGCGCTGCTCAGCGGGAGGTGCGCTAGGAACCTCAAGGTGTCTGCTCTTGTCGAAATACGGACACTCCTTGTTGTGCTTGCTGATATCAGAGAGCGTCGCCTCTGCAATGGCTATGGCGCTCTTGTGCGAGTTGAACGTACTACAAACGTTCTCGATGACGCCCTCGGAGGTGCAGCTCTTGTAGATGATCTTCCAGGGCGACTCTGCGAAGCGCGGCATGTGCTTCACGGTGTACTTGCACACGGTGTCGCTGACCGGGCCGGTGGCGCCGTGGTACTCGGTCACTCGAGGGCCTTGATTATCAGCAGTGGCCATGTTGGCGGCTTGAATAATGTCGTGAGAGGACAAGTTGCCGTACTTGCCGCTCATCCAGTCGACGTGTAGTTTACTCTCGAGCGCGTCGTCCGAGCGGCCAAACTGGATCTGCTTTGCGAGGCTCTTGGCATCGTTGGGTGACATCACCTTGGCTACGGCGATGACATTTTGAGGAATGCCCATCGTGGTGCCCATCACCTCGTACAGCGCGTCGACCCCGGGCGGATTCGTCTTCTCCGCGCGTGCTATCACCTCGTCCTTTGGTAGCTCTCCGTAGGCGCCGGTGTTCCACAAGTCGTAGAGATCGGTCTCCTCGGGGCCGTGCGGGTGGCCGTGCTTGAGTATCTTCGCGAGTAAGGTCAAGCGCTCGCCGGTGAGAGGAGCAGTGTCTCCCTCAGCACGAACTCTACCCGAGTCCCGGAAGAAGGCCTCTTGAGCCATGGCTGCCAGACGACTAGTGTAGAGCCAAATGGCGCGTTACCTATGAACGTGTCTTGAAGCTCGGGATGGCCAAACTTTAAGCGACCTATTATAAACACCAGCTCAGAGGCGTAGTCGTTGACATACTCGAGCCAGTAGCGCTCTGCATTGGGTGTCTTTGCGAGCATCACTACACCTACGCCTTTGCGTGCTTGCTCTACGGCTTTGGCCATCCACGCGCCAGTGTCAGAGTACGGATGATTGAGCCAAACGTAGTTATTAAGCGCGTCTGGCACATCTGTGCTCCAGTCTTTTGATAGAGCGTTTCTTCTCTCTTTTTTTACTCCATGAAGAGTATAGTAAAACGGGTGAAGATGATTAGCGTCGCTAGCTGCAATGTCTGCTTTAAAGTTATATATCTTGTTATAATAGCTATACAATGCTCGAGGGGTGCGAAACGCGTCAGTGTCGCCCACTGGGTAGCGGTCCATTGGTCGATTGCGGCGCATAGTGCTTGTACTCGCAGATGACATTGTCGGGAACGATGTGCGTTTCATTGTCTCCTTCGCGCCAGGACTTGTGCGCAGACATGACCTCCACTATGGCCAGACCGAGGCCGGATGTTGCCCTCCGAAAGTATGCGGCCTTCCAAGCGGTGACCGCCTCGTCGATAGAGTTGTAAGAAGTAGTGCTGATGTTGACCCACCCTACACGAGGCTGGGGCGAGTACGAGAGGATGAGACGGGCGGCCATGCTTCTTGTTTAATAATTATTTTTTTTTTATAAAAATATATTATTATTATTACATTAAGGAAGAGAAGGAAGTGGCTCATAACAACCATTGAACAGGTGGTAAAACTCGAGCGAGTACTCCACGTCTTCTCGCGCGTGCTTCTCTAGTTCCTCGAGACGAGCCTTGCCTTCGAGCTGGCAGTCGTCGAGCGTGTCAAAGTCTCCGCGCCGGTCCTCTAGCTCGGTCTCCCAGTTGTCCGCTTCGCCATAGTACGCCGTGATGGTGTAGCCATAGCATGCCTTGGGTTCCTTCCTCAGAGTCATGTCGAATCCCGGGAGCTGGAAATTTTAGTGTTTGCTTTTTGCGCACCTCCGTACCGTGTCTCTTTAAAATACTTTTTTTTATTTATTTAATTAATATATATTATAATAGAGAGAAGAAGAGAAGAGAGAAGATGAGTCAGAGAGTACCGTGTGGGACAGAGACGGAGCTGGATATGCTGGGATTCAACTGCGTACTGCTCTGCAAAGGCTGCTACGATAGGCGCGAGAAGACTCTGAGAGGACGCCGTTCGCGTCTGGAATGCGACGAGGCCAGAGCAGTGAGAGAAGGCCTGCCCTCTCCAGAGAGAAGGTGGTTGACTCAGTATGCCAAATGGCTGTAATACGCGAGCGGACATATGCTATCGTTCGGACATCGTTCGGGCAATACGCTGGCAGTATTTTTGAGCAAGCCTCTCAAAAAGTTAACTATTATTGAAAATCTTTGAGCAGAATGAATAAAAAGTTCGGGAGAATAAGTGAAGTCCTATGTAAGTGCGCACTGACGCGGGGTTGTTGATGAAAAAAATAGGCCCTTGGACTTTCAAACTCATACGAAACTTCGCCCACGCTTCATGAGCGGCAAGTCCTCGTCTCTGGTGCTGTACCGCGAGAAGGGCGAGTCTGATCCCTGGGAGCTGGATTGCGGCACGGCTACGGTGGACAAGACAGGCCATACTACCGTGCTCCTCTGCTCTGAATGCTACGCGCATCTCTCGAAAGTGCCAAAGACTCGCTTGACGAGAACCATGTGATATAAACTCGAATTCTATTGAGCTTGTTTATTAGCTCTCACGCTATGGCGCTGGTAGAGTACAACTCGCTCGAGACCGTGCTTGGGATCATGGCGTACGGCGGCATCGGCCTCGCAAGTGGTCTCGTGGTGAACACCGTCATGCCAGCGTTTGACGAGCAAGCAAGCGACATGAACTTGCTTCTTACAGCTGGGGCGGGCTCTGCCGCAACGCTGCTCATCGCCACCGAGGCCATGCGTGCCGTGATGCCAAAGCGCGACAACTGGCTACCGCCCGCGAGTGACGCCGCAACGATCTTTGGCGCCTTCTTTGCTGCTCCAAAGATCAGAGCAATGACGGGCGAACTGGTGGCTCGTTATAACAAGTACGGCGAGGATGCGCTCGGACTTAATCAACCGCCGCCTGTGCCCGTAGAGCAAGCTGCTAGCGATCCTGAGCAGGCTTGATAAATATAAAACTAATGCTTTAATGTAACACAAACGCGCACAAGAATGCAGCCAGGTGGCATGGACGATCTCGGCCTCGTGATACTCGCGGCGGCAGCGGGACTCTCGGGCGTCTATCACTTTGCTGCGCCGAGCAACTCGCTCGTGGAGACCGCCGTGGTGATGGGCTCTGCATTCACTGCGCTCACTCTGATGCCTTCGTACGACGAGAAGCGCAAGTTTGTCGCTCCTGGTGTGGCTGCGGGAGCGGCTTACTACATGTCTGGCGGCGATGTGCGACACGCTGCTGTGGCTGCTGGCGTGATAGCCGTGCCAATGCTCGCTATGGGAATGTAATATATATATATTTTAATTCTCTCTCTTTCGCTTGTTTGCTTTATCGCGAGCGCGCATATCATCGAGGTGATGGAAATGGTCGATCTCTTGCTGAAGCTCTTGTATCCTCGATTCCAGCTTCTCGCGCTCGCTCTCGTAGTATTCATAGTCCGACTGTCTGAGGTTGCGCAACACCACCAGGTTCGCCGGGTCTTCTCGTTGGTGTATTGCTTTCGGTCTTGTATTAAAGCGATCTTTTACTCTAATCATCAAACTCGCCCTTAAACTTTGCGCCATCGCGTGTGAGCCTGGGCACAACGTTCCGCACAGCAATCTTGAGAGGCGTAGCGTACACCTTGATGCTCTTGTTGATGTACGACGAGCTAAAGTCGATCACGAACGCCACCTCGGTGCCCTTGCCGATATCTTGAACGCTGAGCTGCTTCTCCCGGTCGTCGTGGTTCTCGATGGGGATGTTGATGTCTCGCTCTCCCACTTCAGCGCGCACATCCGGGCGGAAGATATTGAGACCGTTCTCAAACTTGATCATCGGCTCGAAGCTTCCCATGAGCGCCTCGTGAGTCTTGAGTGCCTTCTTGCTCACGTCGTTGACATACACCGTGTCGCGCTGCTCCCAGATCTTGAGCGCATAGGCGTTCTTCACCTCCTCGACATACTCGATGAAGCGTTCCTTGTCGGTGCTCGCCTGGAAGCTCCACTTGTCTGCCTTGCGGTTCGGGTCTAGCACCTGCTTCACTCCGTCCTTGAGCTTGCCGAATTTCGCTTGCTTGGCGTCATCCCAAGGCTCGGGGTCGTACTCGAGCTTCATCCAGGGCGTAGTGCAGCATAGCGGTGTTCCTTCGCGAGTAATCACACTGCCACTCACGCCGCCAAACTGGCTCTTGCTCTTGCGAAAGCTCGCCACAAGCTCGCCAGCTTCAATGCTCTTTGTGTAGCTAGGCGCAGTAGCATTGTCGTCCTCGGTCCTCTGGCGCTTCATGTGTACCCTGGAGCCAAATGATCTCGTTTTAATTCGTTCGATACTTGAGGACTGTCCCGACATGAAGCGACTGCCATCGGGATGCATCGCTCTGCCCATGTACAAAGTCAAAGGCTGCAGGGTCTATCGCGAGGTGTGCTACAATGAAAAGTGCACCTTCGCTCGACACGGCTTTGCAAAGAACCACGAACAGCGCCTAGAGTTGCTCGCTCTCCTCGATCACAAGAAGATAGAGATAGACGAACACAGGATGAACCCCGAGACAAAGCTACTCACATGCGAAGACTGTAAACTTTGGATTGTATTGAAAAACGAGAAGCTCGCTTAACTTTTTCATCATTCGTCGTTATTCGTCGGGCTATGTCAAACACGCACGTCGCGATCGTGAGAACGAAGGAGCAGGAGAGGCGCCACGCCGAGTACCTCCGTCGCAAGGAGAGGGGTGTGATTAAGAAGGCGCCGAAGCTCACACGCGAGCAACTGGACAAACATAACGTGTATCAGCGAGCCAAGTACGCGCGATTGAAGCAAGACCCCGTCTGGTACCAGGGCCAACTCGACAGACTGAAGAAGAATAGAGACGCACTGCCGGGGCGATACACTCTGTACAAGACAAGCGCCAGGGTCCGTGGCTATGTCTTCGAGCTGGACTTTGAGTTCTTCTGCATGCTACTCGAAGATAGGTGCTTTTACTGCAAGGAAGCGGCCGGAGGAATCGACCGCTATGACAACTCCATCGGTTACACGCGGGCAAATTCGGTGCCGTGCTGCTCTCAATGCAATTACGCAAAGGCCCGTGGAACCGCCGAAGACTTCATCGCAAGACGAAAGGCAGAGAAAGGCGAGGACAGCAACAGCAACAACAACAACATGCCTCCGCCTTCAGTTGAAGGGACGCTAAAAGAGGTGTCAGAAGATCGATAAACTGAGGAAATACAGACGATTAAATCATAGTTTGTTGCATCGATGTTGTTGTACGTGAAGAAGATGTTGTCGAGCTGGAGGCCAGAGGTGAAGCCAATGTCCTGAGTGGCCCAGGCGCCGATCGTGGCATAAGGGGGCGTGGGGTTGAACACCCAAGTGTCGAGCGGCTGGTTCACCACGGAGAAGTCAACGAGGCCGAGAGTCGAGTTTGCGAACGTGGGCTTGTGACTCCAGCTGAAGCTCGGGATGCCGCGCTGCTGTGCGATGCCGTTATTGAAGAAGCGAATGCTCTTGTCATCGAGATAGTCAAAGATCGACGCTTGGAAGAGCAAGTTGTTGTTGCCGCTCTTCATCACGCGGTTGATAAACATCGGCCGCAGAGGCAGTGATGTTCCCGCAGGTTGCAGCCATCCGCCGACGTTGAACCAGTTGCGGCCGTACACTGCATTGCTCTGCGCACTCGTGTACTTTGCGGTGAGGTCTGCGGTCCAGCGCAGTAGAGTGAAGCCACAGAAGACGGGCTGGGTGGCATTAATGACCTGGAATGTAGTCTGCCCGGCCACCGAGAGCGAAGCATCAAACACCTGAGGAGTGCCGCGCTGAATGTCGGTAATCAAGTAGCGAAGACCCTTGCGCTGACGGTAGAGAGCCACGACAGAGTCGCGCTCACTCGTAGTGACGTGCACAAACTCGATGCCCAGACGGAAATCGATGCCGTAGGGCTGGCTCGTGAAGAACGCTCCTTCGCTAGTGGGCGACACGAGCGCACCGGTGTTGTCCTGCTGCACGAGAGAGTCGCTCGCTTCAGTGTCGACCTCGAAGGTGAGCTGGTTGCCTGCATAGAGTTAGTAAAGCGATGATCGTTTGATATTACGAACCGAGCGCTTGGAGGCACACGCTCTGGGGCTCGCTCTGGTTGAGCCACAGGGTGTGGATAGGGATCTTGAGGTACTGAGCCTGCTGTGCCATGGAGATACGCGAGGCATTGTCGAGTCCGCCGGCGACCATGCGTGCATTGTGGACGTACTGCTCGTCGGTCAAGAAACGCTGAGCCCAGATGTACAGCTCCTCCTTCGAGATACGCTGTAATATCTGCGGCCCATAGATCGCACGGAACTGACGGATGAGCGAGTAGCCCAGCCAGTCACAGTAGCGCGCGAATGTAGCTCCTGCGTTCTTTGCTAGCGGTGCCATCGTGGCAACGACCCATACTCGATCGAGATAGTCGCCGTCCTTGTTCACGATGAAACGCGTGGTTCCACCGAGGGCAGCGTTGGTCTGAGGATTGATGTACTGCTCCTCGCGAATAAACACCGCGGTGGCAGCATGCCTCACGGGCTTGAATGGAGAGACGTTATCATTGATCTTGTCGGCAGAGATAATGCCAGCAGCCGTGCGCAAAAACACCTCCTGTGCCATCTCGCGAGCTGTGCTACTGCATTGCTTTAGAACATTTATTGCATGCGAGGTAACACGAGAATGTTGTCCTCCTCGAGATAGACCGCGCCACTTTTCAGTTTGTGCGGTTCCAAGACTCGAAACGCTGGTATCTTGGCCAACCTCGGGGGCTTCCTGGGGGTTTCCAGTGTGCGCATGATGTCTTTGTTGGCGGCCTCCCAGACCTCGTCTAGATGGACCCCCTCCTTTGTCGTGATAAGAACGCCGGTCTTGGGGGTGATGTACTCTCGCTCGAGTGTCGCCGTGTTGATGTTCTTCACTGGTTTGAACTGTGTGATGTCCTTCTCGACCTTCTTGACCGGCTCGGGCTTGGCGAGAGGCTTGTACGCTGGGCGTGGGCGATCGTCGAATTTGTCTTCCATGCTGATGACGCTGCGAAGGAAAATCTCGTTTGCAGAGGACATGATGTTATTCACAAGAGGCGTTCGTTACAAAAGAGTCTCGACTGAAGCATGTTTGTTATGCTCGCTCGAGACCCCGTGGGCATTCTTCGCTCTCTAGTGTTGCGCAGTCCTGGAAGTAACACTGGCAGCACGTGCTTGATGAACAACTCATCGTTCGAAGTTATCTTGAAGCAGCGCTTAAAGCCAGTGTGTCTGCGATAATAAAACAAGTGCGCCTCGTTCAAGCCCGTGCAAAACAGTTGAACAAGCACTTGAAGAATGTGACTCGCGTCTGCCTGTGCTCTTCTCGAGTCGTCGTTATTGTGATCGCCAAGCTGCAGCGTTTTGATCTCCAGCAAGTGTGCGATCTTGCTCTCTCGGTCTCTTAGTACAATGCTGTCGGGCGTAGCTCCGAGTCGATAGACTTCGCTCGCTCGATAGTCGTAGACAAAGCGCGTGAAACGCCACTCTGGCACTAGCGAGTGCTTCTCCGCGTCCCATAGCTTCGTGAGACAGTACTCTAGCATCGCTAGTGGCTGTTCGTTCGTTCCGTTGTCCATGATCATCCTCATCAGCGGGTCTGGCACCTCTTGAGGTAGCTCGCCTCGTCTGATCGCTATCCAAGTCGCTCGGCTCATGTTCGAGTCTATTCCGGCGCATCGGGCTGCACTGGAAGCGGTCAAGTCGCAGTTCTTTGTAAACTCTGCCTGGCCCCCGCCGCCACGCACGAAGCACGCCTCTGGTTGAGAAGCGCAGAACATAATGGCTCGAGCAAACAACACTCTCATCGATCAGATCGTTGCTCAAACTCGCTTAAACATGGAGCAGATAAGCATGATGTCACAGGCGATCAAGCAGCTACAAGCTCAAGTCGCAGAGCTATCAAAGTCTGTTTCAGTGCCGCCATCTGCTTCGCCAATGCAACTTCATTTAACGGGTCAAGCTCAAGCGACAACACCGGTGCCCTTTGCCTTCTGAGCGAGCTTGGTCATCGAGGCCTCCAAGCGCTTCACAACCTCCTCGCCGCTCTTGGGCTTCTTCGAGGGCTGCTTCTTTGCTTGCTTTTCTGCAGAGGCAGAAGACTTCTTCTCCTTCTTGACACCGAGGGGCTTGTTCTTCTTGATCGAGGTGCTCTTCGCCTTCTTGCGGCGCAGAACAATAAAGCTCTTGTCGTCAGACTTCTTCTCCTCGTCGACTTCAATAGCCTTGCTAGCATCGCCGCGCAGCTTCTTGAAGAGCTTCACATGTACAGAGTTGGGCGCCTTCAGTCCACGGACGAGCACATAGTCCATGTTCTTTGACGTGAGCAGCTCATAGCGCACCAGGTCGCCCTTCTGTGCGTCCGCAAACGCGCTCAGTGCATGCGACAGAGAGCTCATTGTGCGCTTCTGCTTGTCCTCGATGGTGTCGTCGGGGCTCTTGAACATCTCAAAGGCCTCGTTACTCGCGGCGGGCGAGCGCTTCTTCTTCTCCTTCTTGATGTTAACCTGGGTGGTGTCGCCTGTAGCTACAGGTGCAGACTCGTTCATGATTTCGTCGATGGCGGCGTCGAGAGGATCGGCAGACATTGTTTCGCGCGATTAAACAAAAGTACCGCACACGAAACCGAGCGCAGCGGGAACTGTCCAGTAGGGAAAGAGCACCGAGTTTTCAGGCCCGCTGTTTGCGCCCTCTTGCGAGAACACGAACGGCTTTGGCGTGCCGTCTTCGTAGTACATGTAACTGTTGAGTGGCGCAGTTGCAGTCACGAGTGCATAGCCCACGAGTCCGCCGATCGCCATGCGCACTACTGGCGCCTGTGGTCCCCTCATCGCACCAGGAACTGCATCAAAAAACTGCTCCGCTCTGCCTAGCAAGCCGCCGCCGTATGCTTCGCCCATGCTCTATGCACAATAACGAGTGTATTGAGATTAAACACTGTTAAATTACAATGCCATAAGGCGTGCCAGTGTTTGGGTTCGTGAGGCCGCCCGCCATGATCGAACGACCGACACGATTGAGACCGCCGATAGCCTGAGAGGCGTCGCTTGGCTGGGGCATGTGACCAAACGCAGCGCCCTTTGCAAGCTCGCCGATGGGGTCGCTCTTGTCCTTGATGGCACCAGCGGCATAGTAGCGCCTCGGGTTGAACATGCCGCGAGTAAAGTCGGTGTTGTCATAAGACCAGCTCTGAGGCTCAAAGATCGAGCCCTTGGGCATCTGGATCTGGCCAGTGCTGAGCAAGTAGATCATCAAAAAGTCCTGCTTTGACTGAGGTCCGCGCATGCGAATTAACGCGAGGTTCTTCTGGAGCTCTGCTTGGTTTTCGATGACTGCTTCGCGATCCGTGTAGTACTCGGGCATGATCTCCGCGACGAGCCGCTGAGTCGCCGGGTCTGCCACATTCAGATAGCTGCTCAACCATGCAGCAAAGCTCACCTTCTGCTTCTGCTTCTGCAGGTCCTCGAAAGCGCCAAGGTCACGGTCGTTAAGGTGAGGTTCGCCAATGTCGAGAGCCGCATCGCCACCGTTCGCTCGCTGCTTGGCGTACTCGTGCTTGAGTAGCAAGTGTGTGTCGCGGCTACGCTTGGGCTGGTTGATCTGCACGGGGAACTCGTTAGGCCGCTTCTTGTTTCCCGCTGCTCCGGGTCCGCCAATGCGAGGACCCCAGTCAGACTCGATCATCACAGGCGGACGATGCCTCTCCACCATGTCGTTGATCGCCTCGTACGCATCGTTGCTCTGGCTCTTGGGCCTTTTCATGCCACGAAGGGCCTTGGTAGCCTTTGGCATTGTGCGCGTTTGCTCGCTATACTCAGACTTCATTAGAATATACACTTCACTTTTGTCTCAAGTAGAGCCACGCTCCGCCAATGAATAGAGCAGCCACAGCGAGTGTGCTCTTGTCCGCTGCAGCAGGATTGAACGGCTGCGCTCCTCCGTACTGCTCCGCCGCACTTGAGCTTCGTTTCTGCTGCTCTGCGGTGGCAGGGATTAGCGGCGGCGCAATCTGTGCCGGTCCTTGGCCTTCGTTCACCGCAGGCTGGGGCGTATCGAGACGAACACGACGAAACTTTGGCGCTCCATCGCCGCCAGTCTCGTGCACTTGCTCCACCGCATAGGGTTCAGAGTCCACCGCACCACTTAGCCAGGGAAAGAGAGACATTTAAACACACTTTACAGACGTAGATAACTAGTGAGGCTGATGAGTGCCTAGCGGTCTGTAGCTCCAGAGGCCCTGTCCCTGGTCGGGCAGGTAGTAATAATAGCCTCGCATGCCGCGCTGGCGTATTTCACTGCCCATAAAGATCATGCGATTAGCACCGAGGGTCTTGTTGCACGTGAGTTGATCGTGCAGGTTCGTCACTGGGAACATGTTGAGATCGATCGGCTCCTCGAGTAGCTTGCTCCTCTTGTTCTGTCGCTTTGCCGGCACTTCTCCTACGGCGCTTACCTGCACTTGTTCCGCGTGCTTCAACTCGATCTGCTTCCTTGGTTGTTCCCTTACGTCCTCGTTTTTGCGCTTTGACGGAGCTGCCTGCTTCTTCTGCGGTGCCTTTGGTGCGCTCATGGTGCTTTCGAAGCAGCGAGTCTAGTTCACTTTTGTGACATAGAAAGTATCGATATTTAGAGATGAGTTTTGCCTCGCAGATGTGATCGCTTCGTGTCGCCCATTTTTCACCAAAGAGCGTAGCACATAGCGCCTGCGCTTGTCGCTTATTCCCGTCGTGAGAGCCAGTGCGCTTGATTTGATAGAGTCGCTTCCAGTCGTTGATCTCTATCAAGTCAAACTCTATGTTTTTAAAGTAACATAGTGCTTGAAGGGCTCCTTGGACTGCGAGTAAGCGAGAGCACACTAGCTGCGACTTGCCCGTTGCGTGCGCCTCGATCTGCTTCTCGCAAGAGAGTCGCTTTATGTCAGCAGCGGCTGTGAGCTTGTGATCGATTGTCGTGACCAGCTGAGCTATGCAATCTTGCGTGCTCGTAGAGTGCAGTGGACCAAGATCTAGCAACGAAGGTGATAGTACATCGTCGTCGTCACAGGCGGTGCCCACGTTCCTCGCACCAGGATCGACACCGAGTGTTAACAATGCGTCAGCTGACATGGCTCCTGGAGCTTCCTGCAAATAACGTCTCACTCTCAAGAGAGTTTGTTTTTGTGGTTGAACCAGCGCTCGAGAGAGTGATTGCGATACACGCACTGGGCTGGCGACTCGCATCGAACCCCATGCCTGCGCAAGTGAAGGTTGAATTCTCGGACACGATCGGCTCGGGCCTGCCCACCGCAATGTACTCGCGCGCCGTTGCAGCATCGAGTGCGACGCCTACAATCATCTGCAATCGCGGTCTCTTGTTTCAGCCAAACTCTGCCGTGACATACGACTCGCAAGAGTATGAGACTCCGAGACCTATCGCCTATGCGAACGTCAGCGAAGGAGTTCGAGGTCTGACTGTGAGAGTGACAGACTTTGATGGAGCGGTGGTCGGCTTTACTGGCAAGATGTACATTGAGCTGCTTCTCACTATCGACGACGGCAAGGGACACGATCATTACCTCACGCCGGACAAGCTCAACGAGGCTCAGCGCAAAGCACTCGACGGATACTTTATCGAGTCGGGCAAGAGACCGCGTGTTTAACGAGGATAAAAGAGTGCATCCGTGCGCGTTTCGTTCTCAGGGTTGAACTCGCGGTAGTATCCGCCAGGTGTTGGCTGTGGCTTGTCGTTGCCGACCGCGGTGAACATCTTCTCGTCTTCGATGTTGCCAATGACGCGAAAGCCGGACAACAAGACCTTGCTGGGCGGCTTGTTTCCTTTCTTCTCATCTTCAGTGTCTCGATACTGCGCATAAGTCGTCCCGCTCCTGAGTGTCTTGCTGTAGATCGTTTGACTCTGGTGCAAGTAGGACGGCACATACGTCGGGGTGTTATCCGCCACGAGGCTGCGCAACTCTCTGTTGCTCATTGTTTGTTGAAGCAGCAGGCACCGGAAGAACAGGCTGAGCGACAACTGGCCCCAGAGTCCCGGCCCTTCGTCTTTTGTTATACACGCTGTACTCGTCCGCAAACTTGACTAATTTCGTGCCCAGGCGCATGTACCACGGCATCACAAAGAAGGGACCCATCTCGGCGGCCATCTCTGCGAGCTCTGGCGAAAAGTGCTCATTCTCGCAGGCCTCTGCAGTCGCGGCACCAAAGTCTTCGAGGTCAAATCTATTGCCAGGGTTAATGCCGACCTTCATCGTGACAAACTCGGCCGCCTGCGCTCCAGTGACGAGCACCATCTTGCACGTGTCTTGAACTCCTCTAGTGTTGAGCGTAGTACGAACAGAGTCAAGAGCAGCCTCGCACTCGTCTGCACTCCAGCGCGGGTCAGGTGCGCGTCCATTACAAGCTTCACGAAGCGCAGGATGAGGAGAGTTGAAGTAGCGCGTGTATCTCGCTAGCGCCGTAGCACGTCTCGCCGCATCGTTGTCTGCGTCGCTCTTTTGGGCTGCAGCAGGTGCCTCCGCGGCTCTAGCTCTCTTTGTGCCGCTTGTCTTACTCGCTGCAGCTTTAGCGAACGCCTGCGCCTCACCGGGTGTCGCTCGCTGAGCTAGTGCAGCTGTCAAGCCAGAGCCACCCGCCTGTTTGGCCTCCTCTGCTAGTTCCTTGCGCTCGCGTATCTTGTCGACACGATTGGTCTTTGACAGCTTTGCCGCATTATCGACGCTGAGCTGCTCAAAGTCCATGGTGCGAGTAACAAATGATGCTTTGATTAAGTGTATTATGAAGATATACAATCGTCACACAGGCGGAACGATACTTCGAGCTTGTTAACAGCGGGGAGCGCGACTCCGTCAAGCATCGCCTCATACGGCTTCACCTTCTCAAACGTCGTGATAAAGTCCTCCTCGCAGGCCTCGCCGCACTTGCTGCAGTCGTAGAGAACCGTCTCGCAGCTCATGCAGTTTGCTTGACCGGCACCGGTATGCTCCTCGCAGAACAACCCAATGAACTTCTCCTTGCAAGTCTCGCACTTCACGCGTCCCCGAGAGCAGCCATTGTGTACGCACATTGAAAACTCGCCCGCCTCCTTGCGCTTGCTGTTGCCGGTCTTCAGCTGTTCATCAAACTCGCGGCCTCGCTTCTTGGCGTCGATGTGCTCTGCCATTAACTTGTCGCTCCTCGCCTGGTCGTCCTTGCTCAGCGGGAGGCCGCCGTCCAGTAGCTCGATCGTGTCGTCGCTGCCTGTCTTCTTCTTCTCGAGTTCTGCCTTCGCCTTGTCTACCACCTCGACCGGATTGATGCCGCTCTTGATCAGTACGTGCGCGACCTCGGAGAATAACGCGCTACAGCCACAGTTCTTCTCCATGTGTGTGCGCGAGTGTGTTGAACGAAAGCTACGTGCTATCGCGCTATTTATAACAAGCCATTTTTCAAATTTTCAAAACGTTCTTCTTTTCAAACTTTTAAAACATTTAGCCGTTGCCCTTATCTGTGCTATAAAGACCCCGCAAAGTGCTCTCGTTTGTTCACCAGTTGTCACTCTAATGCAACCCGCAGTACCGATAGTCCTCGAACCCTACGAGCGTGTCAAGCTCGACGCACTCAAAGATGCGCTACTACACCCCGATGCCCCCTCGTCTGGCTTTGCTTGCAACCCGATGGTCTATCGTTACATGACCGATGGCAGCGTCAAGATCCACGCCTACCCTCAAGCAGAGTTGTATTCACGCGAGTATCGAGTGCCTTACCTTCACATCAAGGACCTCGCGGCAAACAAGCAAGTCTGGTTCCGCATTGGCGCGGTCCAGATGGCCAAGCAGGCATCTTCGCGCAAGTTTGAGCTCTTCCCAAACCTCATCGCATTCCAGGCAGTGCGCTCTCGCTCAAACCCCGACGTCTATCAGCCACCGCTCGAGTATGAACGCATCGATCAGCGCGCCATCATGAACGGCGACAAGCTACCCGGCATCTGGCCGCCCACTGGCCCGGCTTACCTCGCCCTTCAAGTGCTCATACTCGACGAGTCTGACTTGAAACCAGAGCACGTCCAGTCGGTTCACTCGCAGTTCGAGCACCCCAAGTGTGTCTTTCTCGCATCCTTTGTTCACCCACGGACAAAGGCTAATCGAACCAAGCGCGTGCTCACTCCAGAGCAGAAGGAGACTCAGAGGAAGAAGAGCGCCGAGGCACGCAAGCGACGCAAGGCCAACGAGACTAACCCAGGTGCCGCATCATCTTCCACGCTTGTCGACGCGGTAGACGAGCTGATCAAAGAGATCGACGCTAGTGATGATGTTTAATAACACTTAAGCTTTCTCGATCCATGGCGTGCTCTTATTCCGGACGTGGTTACATATCCGGCACTGCTGGAGATAGATGCCGAGTGACTCCTGCGCGGCTTGATCGGCCTCTGATTGCGCTATCGGACGTTCGTATATACATGGCGAGTCTCCCTTAGCGTTCTTTCTCGCCGCTCCGCCTTGTGCAGGGCAGAATTCGCAAGCGTATCTCCAGTAGCAACGACCATCGCCGCCGAGCGTTCGTAACCGAGGGACCATGTTGTGTTCACCAAAGCGACGTCCTTGACACTTGTGCATGTGCCAGATAAGCGGCGACGACATGCTTCGAGGCTTCGGCGATAGCTCAAATTCAAAAAGTGTGCTTTCCATTTTTTTTTTGAAAGTTCTTCTCCCGATGTGT
The DNA here is from genome assembly GCA_964542655.1 of uncultured Cellvibrionaceae bacterium. Classification (GTDB taxonomy): domain Bacteria; phylum Pseudomonadota; class Gammaproteobacteria; order Pseudomonadales; family Cellvibrionaceae; genus Cellvibrio. Next base: position 3,183 of record CAZIWB010000057.1, on the reverse strand, counting down.
TATAGCGTGTGCAAGACGTGCGGCGGCGAGTACAGTCTCGTTCAATGCTGGTTCTCCGCGCCTAGTTACTGCCTCAAGATAAACCCCAACCCGCTATCAAGAAACGGCAACTGTCTAGAATGCGCCGACCTTGAACTATCTGCTTGGCTTCCTCAAGTCATCCCTCTCAAGTATATAACCTTTAAACTTAAACTTGTCTAGTTTATAACCCAATAATGAATCACAAGCGTGCATGCGCCCGTCGAAGTAGCACTGCCGTTGATCAAGCGGAGAGTAAAGCTGCCCGCGCTTTGAGCAGACACTTGAACATTAACGGTAGAGTTTGCCGCGTTTGTACAACCAGCGCCGAGCGAGAAGAACACCTGCGACGATGCGCGCACGAACGAGTTTGACACCACCGTCGAGCTGTTCTCTGCTCCTGCCGCGATGGTGCCCGTGAGTGTAAGCGTGCCCGTGAGGCCATTAGAGACCACCGCTCCAAAGGCCTGGCTCGTGGGCGCGCTCTTGAGCTGACAGATGCGTCCTTCGCTGTCTACAGCAAACACGCGCGTGCTGGTGTCGAGCAGCTCGATGTAAGCCGCGTCTGGATTGTCTGCGAGAGGCACGAGACACTGCACCTGCGAGATCATGCCCTTGTGCCAGCATGCAGCGCCGCCTCCCACGATCTGAAACGCGGCAGTGCTGTGCTGTGAACCTGCGGCGCTCATATTCAAACCGAGCTTTGACGTGGTCGTGTTGATCAGCGGCTGGTCCACCACTGCATAGTTGCCCACGCCCGCCTCGATCGCGATGAGGCGACCATCAGCGCTGGGATGATCGACGGTGTAAGCCTGTGCAGAGATGCCCCACGCCCTGCCGAGCAAGTTGTTGTAATAGATCACTCCGCGGGCATCGACACCCACTGCGTCCTTGTCTGCCGCAGAGCTAGAGTCCACCGTGACGCTCTGTGCTAGCAGTGCCGTGCTCTCGTAGGGCGTAGCTCCGCTCGTTGGGTTCTGAAAGTTTGACAGAAACATCACCGCGTTGGTAGTGGGCACGCCCGAGTAGTTGCCACCTCGAACGACATACATCGATGCGGTCTCGAGCGAGCCATCAGTGGCCGCTGCATTCGGGTCGATGATCTTGAGCGAGGGCCTGCCTGTTAGGGGCTGATAGCTGGCCTGCTGAGTGAGTCCACCCAGTGGAGAGCCACCGCTCATTGTGCGCAGGTAGCCGTTCGTGTCTGTCGTTACGATAGAGGCCATTGTGTATATACGCACTTGTATCTTTACTATAGAACTTTACTACTCGCTTCCTTCAGCAGAGTCTTCTTCTTCTTCTTCACTCTCCTCTTCCTCACTTGAAGAAGACTCTTCATCGATAAACACGTCGTTCTTGTTTGAGATGTATATCGTAAAGTGCTCCTTGATGAGCTTGTTCTTTGCGGCTTCGTTCGGCACTTCACAGCGAGTGCGCATCTGAGAGAAGCGAGCGAGCAGCTGCTTCGGATAGACATCGTCTTGACGCGACTGCATGTGCTCTAGCATCTTCATGTCATCTGCGGTGATCTTGCTCGCGTCCCACAGGCCCTGCTCAGTCACGAGCTTGCCCGAGCCGTCCTGTTGAATTAAAGTAACAAGCACCCGCTCGTCAGGGTCCGCGGTTCTCTTGCTCTTCCAGCCGACGACGCGCAGGGCCATGATGTGTGGATACAAATGCGGTCTGTGCTACAGCAGGTTTGTTTTGCAGGGCCAGTGCAGCGGAGGGCTCTTGTGCAACTACCCTATACTGAGAGGCATCTGCAACGCGTGCTTTATCAAGAAGATATTATAAATGGGCTCGAACGATCCAGCAGCGAGGAACGCCGCCAGCATGTGGGTGAACACACGTGACTCGACGTCAGCGTCTCCGTTCAATGTACACAACTTTGAGTTAAATCGCGCCTACTTTCACAACCACCGTCACCCTCGCCCTTGCTGTAACTACGAGGCGACTCGCGAGACTAGCGGACCGCTATGCCACCATTGTCACTACTTCAGACACAAACTATATGTATATTAATCAATGTGAATAACAGTCACCTTGCTCGCGTTACTCTTGCGAGGCACTGAGGTGACCGTGCGCGTTAACAACAAGTCATCGAAAGTCTCGTCGTTAGTCGGATGCTGAATGTGTGGCGGCAGAGGCACCTCGGTGCTCCAAAACACTTGCACATTGCCGAGCACGTCTCTCCGCTCCACAGTGAGGCGCAACTTCACCTCGACTTGCTCCGCACCAGCATCACGCGCTCTCTTGCGCTCCTCCTTTGTAGTGCCAACGAGTGCCACCGCCTTGAACGTGCCGTCGTCCTCCTTTGAGAGCGCGCCCGTGAGATCAAAGCTCTTCTTCTCTTCGAATGCGCCCTCCTTGAACAGCTCCACGCGCAAGTCGTCGTCGCTCATGTACTCGGGATACGATGGCGATGCTGCTGCTGCTGGCACTGCCGCCGTCTGCACTTCAAGCGCGGCCTCGTACATGTCGTCGAGCTTCTTTGGTTCACGATAGCGAACCTCGTGCACGCGAGCCTTCTTCGAGACGCGATGCGCCTCCTTGACGCTAGGTGGCTGACGCGGAGCGACAAAGAGGATGCACGAGGCGCACTTGTCCGAGCCTTGAATGACGCACGACGCCTTGCACGCCACGCACCTCGGAGCAGGCGAAGCGTGTGTGATGCAGTCTGCGCAGCGCGTGACTCCTTGGATGGGGTCGGGGCCGCCACACGAGGAGCACTTGCGCGTAGTGCGGATCTCCTTGAGTGCGAGCGCCTGGTGCCTACGGAGTTCGCTCTTGGCACATGGCTCACAGAGCGTGGAACCTTGACGCGCATCGGTCTTAGCGCATACGAGGCACTTGTTCTTGTAGCTGGCGGTGAACGTGATATTGGGGAGCTGAGACATTACGTGGCGTGTGGCCGCTGACTGAGTGAGAATGACCGCGCTCCGCTCGCTACTTATACCCGAGCGGCACAGTTAAGACATAGTGTTAGCATGTCTCGATATAGTCATAGTCCCCATAAGTAAATACTAGGGTTACGCTATATAGTAACCCTAGAGCTACTCTATGTCTCGATATATCCTCGATCTAACCCTAGCTCCCGATATAGACCCTTAGGGTTACCTTATATAGTAACCCTAGCAGAGACCAGCACCCCCAATACTCCTAGGA
>CAZIWB010000056.1:0-43426 GCA_964542655.1 uncultured Cellvibrionaceae bacterium | reverse complement strand
TGACCATAAAGTACCAAAATCGCAGGGGGGAAAAGACGACATAAAAAATCTCCAATGTTTGTGTATGCGGTGCAACGGAATAAAATCATCTCTCTCGCACAATCAAGTTAGATACATTGCGCGATGGATATACCAAGTGAATAAAAAACGCGCCGAGAAAGGAAAAAGACCATTAGGAGTAAGAAACAAAGAATTAAAAGAACTCCCCCCACTTGGGTGATATATAAAGTATGAAAGATATTGCGAGTTTCTTTCTAAGTAAGAAGTTGAGAAAGGGGGATTTTAAGATTATTCGCCCTCAATCACTCTTTGGGCCAAACTGGGATAATCTCTCTAAAGGGTTATGCCCGCATTGTTCTTGCCGTCTTTACACTATGCGGAATGGGAAACTGTTGTGTCGCTCAAAAAAGCACGCTGGTCAAAAGGTTTTTAACGCTAAATGATGTTGCGAAGAGGGATAAAAGGGATAAAAATAGTGTTCTCTGAACACCAAAGAGTTCTACTTAAATTTTCCTTTAAACCCACTTGAAACGAGAGACATTGTCTTCGTGCTTTTTTTAGCAACAAATTTCTTAGGTTTTTTTGCCATATTTAAGTATGGTAACGCACCCACTTAAAAAGTCAATTAACTTTATCCACTTTCGCCTCTTTGCGCTTTTCTTCATTTGTACTACACTTACCTAGTGTCAAAATACATGGTATATTGCGGAGTATCCGTAGTTGCGCGAGAGGAAACAATGTTTGTTTCTTGTCGCGCCATGTATGGCGGCACCATAAAGACCTCGCTGTAAAAAGGCGGGGTTTTTGTGTTGCCCATTTACAATTCGCGCGAAATCTCCCAACACGGCGTACATGGAAAAACTGACCGCCGCTAATAAGGTTCAGCTCGTTACTGGACGCGAAACAATTAAGGGATATTCAGGCTCATATGCGAAAGGTGGGTAAAAGGTTGACGACTTGCCTCCCATCTCTAAATATGCGCCGGAGTATTTCACCCAATCCATTCACTTAAAAACATTCTAGGAATAGCCACTCTAGCAATAGAGATAACACTAGAGGAGAAGGAGATGAATGAGAAGGACAGCTCGCGATACAGAGCAACACCAAGAAACTTCATTCAGAAGAGAAAGTCGTCTGTACCCCACACACCACACATATAAAAGAGTAATGAGGGGGGAGGAAAGATACTCACAGGTAGGTTATTGCAGTATGGTATAGGTATGGTAGAGTAGTGGGTATGGGGTTCAGAAGCACACTAATAACACAGCATAATTTTCTTCCACTTCCCGTGTGGTTTGTTGAGAAGTATAAAGACTACCTTTACATAAACGGGGTTGATAAAGAAAATCCGAGGGAAGATGAAAAAGCAGGATTGCCGTTTGCGTCAAAATACGAGTTCAAGACCTACTTCCCAACCGCAGAATCGCTCCCAGCAGATATACAGAAGGTAATCCGCGAATCAACAGAAAATGTTTCGCCTTCTCTAGTGTTCATTTGGTTGCACGAGTGCGGAGGAATTACTCGCGTACAAATTGACAAAGATAACATTATTTATTCAGAGCCAACCGAATGGAAAAAAACCGAAGGTGTTACACATGATTATTGTTATGGGTGTTCAGATATAAAACTATGAAAAACCTCCACTTACCAGACGAAATACACGCAAAGATTAAAAAATCCGCGCACAAGAATAAAAGAACCTTAATAGCAGAAATAGATTATAAGTTCTCTAACACCTCTCCCCTACAGTGAGATATGAAAGATAAAAAAACAGGATTCAAAGAAGTTAAAGTTTATGTTGCGGCGAATGGGTACACTTTGTACTTTAAGGATTATCGGGGTGACTATACTTCACGCGATTTTTTCACGGCAAAAACACTAGACGAAGTGAAAAAACTTTGCGCCGAACATTTAATTGAACCGAGCAAAATCTAGCCCCTCTAACCCTGTACAATGAAAACACTTCTTTATAGATTCTTACAGTGGCAAAAAGAGTGTTTTGCTAATGAAATAGGTATTCCCCTTCCACAGGGTATTCGTGAAGTAGAAAAACGAGAATATCTAACTCGCACAGGTATTAAAAATTGGACTGAACTTTCCTTTGAAGATAAGTTGGCATTGAATATAAAAATATGAAATCCGTTGAAACCCAAATCCTAGAATGGCTACAGTCAAATAGTGGCGTTCACCACGGCGGGGATATTCAACGACTTCTGTTCAAAACACGAAACGGCGGGAATAGCACAGGCGACACAATCAAAAGACGACTCAATGACTTAGTTGAAGAAGGAAAAGCATTTGTTACCTACAACGAAAAACACGAAGCTATGTTCAGCGCAAATCCAGCAGAACTCCCTAAAAAATACACCTATCAAGAAATAGAAAAAGACGGTCAAAGAATAATGACAAAAGTATTAGTATCTACCCACTCATAAGAGACGTATGGAAAAAGAAGAGTTATTGGGATTTGTTCATCACGAATTAAACCGTGAAGTGGCTGGAGTTTTAAAAGATTTCGATACTGGGCCAGTCACAACCTCAATCACACAAACCGATGAAGAAATCGTCTATCGCGTGAAATTTCCACACTTAAAAGAAAAACCATTCACTCTCTAACTCCCTCCACTAACTATATGACTATTTCTGAATTTGAAGAAAAGGCTATTAAGGGAGGATGGGAAGCACCGAAGAGAGGTTCTCTTGCAAGTCTGACTATAGAAACGACACTTCTCGACCCACAAGCTTGGATTGCTATGGAAGAATCTTCCGGATTTTCTTCCCCTCTTTCTAAAGAAAGGGCTGGTATAAAAATGCACAATATGATTTCTCACCTTATAAACGGCGGCACCATCGAATCCTTTTTAACCACTCTGTAAAAAATATGGAACTAGCAATATTACTTATCGGATTCTTTTTTGGGCTTATTATATGAGAGAAATCCCAATAGACGAAACACTCGAGAAAATGAAACGCTGGGAATGTGGTAGCTGGACAGCAGGGGTTGAGTATTACGCAGATATTTTTGATGTGGCTTTGGGAGTGGCTAGAATTGTAGACGAACCTCTTATCAAAACCTAAAGAATAAACCTATGACTGATTTACAAATTGTGAGAAAGGCGTGTATAGAGGCGAATCCTGAAATTGTTGTAAATGAAAATGCACAACTTATTCACCAAGACCATACTGTTGAATATTTTGTCCAAACTCGCCCCATTCGTCTCGCTGATGTATTACTTGCAATAGAGCTAAAGGATAAGAAAGACGAATACGGTAACGAACTTACTTTGGAAATAACGCATTTCGGAATGTTCGTTGGGAGTGTTTATAATTGGGAAGATGAACCTGTATTCTGGCAATTAAAAAACGACACCCTCGAATCCCAATCCCCTGAAACACTCTCATTCTTAGCTTCTCTCTTACAACCTAAACAATAAGTGGTGGGGTATGTTAAAGATTATCTGCAAAGTATTAGGACATAATTATTCTCACCGTATTTTTAGGTATATTTGGAAATCTGATTACTTTTCTAACGATGGAAAATACGATTTGAGTGGGTCGTATGTTGATTGCCGACATTTATGCGGACGTTGTGGCTATGAAAATACGTACGACCTTATTCCACTCCAGTGGGCGCAAACTCAATTCGGAGTCCCCGAGATAGATAAACCTATACCAAACGGAATTGGATTAAAATTAACCCTCCAATAACCATGCCACACCCACACTGCGAACACGATTATAAGAACGCCATCCGCAAGGGTCGCGCGAACCTTAGATGCCCCAAGTGCGATACAGATATAACAATGGAGTTAGTGTTAATGGCTGATGCAGGAATAAAACTATGAACTCTCACCCACACAAGGAGTATGTAGATGAGAAGGCTGACGAAATCCAGCAACATTTCTTTTCTCTTGGCGCAAAAGTAAGCATAAAAGACTATGACTTCCTCCGCACCCACCTACAATCTGCCCTCCAAAAAGGACGTGATGAGGCGATTGAATACAGCATCGGATGTGTCCGAGGCGGAGATGATGCCGTTATGACCGTTATCAAAAGAAGGATTGGAGCTTTTTTATCCACCCGTCAAGGGAAGTGAATGATATGGCTATATAAGGATATTTTAGGATTTCCCCAGATGACTTTCTAAAGTACTTGCATAACCTAGCGTTAGGATATATGATACTAGCATAGGGCAATTATAAGACACCCTATAAAAAATTATGAATAACCATGTAATGAGACCTGTATCAGCCCATGATGGAGAAATTCCAAGTGTTTTTAATTGTCCTGAAAATAAATGTTCTTTTGGAACTGATGATTTAGGACTTTTTATTGAACATGTATCAACAATTTCTCGGAAGGAATTTGAAAGAAAACTTATCATTGATAGAAATCTAGTATTCACTTTCTAACAATGTTAGTAAGAAAAAATCCCGCCGCAGTCGAACTCGGCTCTATCAAAAGTAAGAGAAAAGCACAGACCTCAAAAGCAAACGGAAAACTCGGCGGCAGACCTAAAACAAAATGAATATGAAAAATTTTCAATGGATTTTAGTCGCGATAAGTTTTATTTCCTGTGTAGTGTCGATTTACACGCATGACGTAAGATTAGCTATATGGCAATTTGCTGCGGGTGCCTGGATAAGCATCGCAACAGTCGAGGAATATTATTCATGACTAACCCACCACTACAGAGGGAGATAGAAGAGGCAGTAAGCGAGTTTCGGAAGGCTGTATACGAGCCAGTACATTTAGAAACTACCTGTTGGTGTAAGCCAAAGTTCTTAAATAAAGATGGTGTATTGCACATTGAGCATAATGAACAGAGAGATATTTTGTCTCAGATTCTCCGTCAGAACCTCACCCGTGTACTCGATGAGGTGGGGAAAGAAATCAAGACTAAAATGCAACCTGAAAAAGACATCCATTTAACAGAAAGGCGCAAGTTGCTTAATGGTGGCTACAACCAAGCTCTCACCGACATCCTCTCCCTTTTAGAAGATATGAGAAAAGATGTATGAGTCAAAACCCGCTACTTTGGCTCGATTCATAGTTACTCATAGGAATAAGATTAGTGAGGCTGTACAGGCTCGGAGACGTGCTAAAATTAAAAAGGCGAATCCGGAGCAAGTATCAGGAAACGCGAATCTTGGGGCATAGTTCCCCTTCTCCTTTGAAAAGCTCGCTCCATCCTCTAACATACTTGAGGTAAGCCAACAGAAAAGGCCCTTTGCGGGGCCTTTCTGCTTTGAGCCAGTTATTCAGTTTGTTCAGTGAATAATTGGTTTTGCTAGCTTGAATTAACTAGCTTTCTATAACAGCTCCATTGTTTGCCATTACCTTTTGATATTTCACTTGCTAGGTAGTCTATTGAAAAATAGGGGTTAAATGCCTCTTGGTCGGTTATCTCTGGATGATACCGAGAATGTATCTGTACGAGGCCTCTGGAGTGGCCAGAATCGCCCACAGCAAGTATTTGGTACTTAGATTCGCACTGTATGACCTTTTCGAGCGTCTGAGGGCGTATATCGTAGAAATCAGCGTAAAAGGCTGTCAGAGCATGTAAATCAGGCTCTGGGAGAGCTAAAACGACACTTTCAGATAGGTATATGACTTGTGGGGAGTACGGAGCGGAAGGGAAAAGTATACTCGCTACAAGGAAAAGGGGTATGAGTATGATGAAGGAATGCGGATGGCGTAGGCTTTTTATAGCGGACGCTTATTCATACGGTAGTGAGAAAGGCAAAGTTCTGGTCTTTAGTTTTTTTGTACTTCAAAAACTAAAGCAAATCCTCAGTTAGGCCTCGTGAGGAGACATAACTTCAACAGATTCCCAGATTTTTGACTTCCTCGATTCTCCAACTACAAATGTAGTCTGACAGGTGAGGTAGGACTAGATTTAGATATTTGCTAAATCTAGTGGTCTTGAGATGAGCTTAGTTAATGGGTTCCCCTTCATTTCAGTACGTTGCTGAAAGAAACTATAGATACAGAGCGTTGCAACACTCGGCACCAGCATCAGAGTCGTAACTCTGACAGGAAACCCTAGACTAAACTCACCTCTATTGAAAGAACCTTCCAGTAAGATTTACTGGTGGGAAGGGGGATGGGTTGTGCGCCATAGCTCCCTCCTACCAGGAAACCTAATTATTTCTTTTTCTTGGGTTTCGGAGGAATTGGATTAGAACGATGTTTTGGTTTAGGAGGTATTTTAACTAATCCATGGTTTCTTTGCATTACATATTTTCCCATATTAACTTTTTATTAATTAATAAATCTACCTGGAAATTAAATTTTGAACCGTTCAATCACGAACGTATAGAACGCTCCGGCAGTAACTAATACTGTTCCGAATGCTTCCCAAAGTCCTAAGTTTACTAACGTGGTATACACTCCTGCGGCCGCAAGAGAAAGAACTAATACTGCTCCCAAAGTCTGATATTCTCCAAACTTTAATACATTTTTAATATACTGGACAAAGAGAGAAACTGCTGCTCCTATGATAATGGTCATATACAATAATGATAAGACTGGTGAATAAAATTGCAAGGTAGAGAAGTGGGTAACTATTATGCTGTAATGGCGTTCAGTACAGCCCTGGTTTTAGGTCCAAAACGGCCAAAGCCAGTGGTTGCAGGACTACCTGAACCTACTATTCCTTTTGCGATTTGGAAGGCTTGTACTGCTTTAGTTGTAAATTCTCCATAGTATCCAGTTGTTAAATGAGAAGGGAAATATCCCATGTACTGTAGGGCTGTTTGAAGTGCTACTACATCGACACCTGATACACCAAGGAAAAGGTCTTTTGTGAAGTGATATTTGTAGTGAAGAGGATCATGAGGAAGTTTGAGAAGAATAGGAAGTGGGTCTGTGGAGTTCTGCATGGCATTTAAGTATCGGTCATTCCATGCTGTCGCGCCTCCTACAGCATTGACTTTCTCTTCATGTAGTCCAAAGTGAAGATGAGTACCTATTCCGACCGGGGCAGTTCCCCAATATGGGGTTGAGCCAGATACGATAAATCCTGTGTTTCCTTCTAATCCAAGTGGCGTTCCACGAGAAATAGTTTGTCCTTCGGTTACTAAAATCTTGTCGAGATGGATGTAGTAAGTAGTAATTCTTGCGTCTCCCGTTCCTTCAAGGTCTAATGGGACTGAGGAAAGTTTTACTGTTAGTCCTCCTACATCAGTTCTGTTACCTCCTGCGAAAGTAACGATTCCATCATGTGCAGCGCATACAGTATCTCCTTGGAATGTTGCTATATCGAGGCCTGAATGGGCATTTAGTTTGCCAAATGAAGAGGTGTACAAATCAGGACTTTCTCCCCAGCCCTGCATGATATTACCTTCTGGGTACAGTTTTAACACTGCATTTGGTAAGGGAGACGTAAGGGTGAGGAGGAAGTCTGATTGTTTCATGTTATGCGTATTTACCTTTTGGATTCTTTTTCACTTCTGGCTTTTTCTTGATTGTGAATTTCTTTTTAGTTATTTTCATTTTGTTATATTATAAGCTGATAAAGCTTCATCCACCGACCTGTGGACCACGTCATTAATATTAGAAAGCGTATATAATGCCCATGCTAATAGAGGCACTACGATAAACGTTAGTACCCCAACGCCACCCATAAACGTATATTGCCATTTTTCAATGGTAGTCACTCTTCCATTCGTTTTTGCAGTCTGAATCTCAATTCGAGACAAAGAATTCCTAGTATCATATTCGAATATCTGCATCCTTTCTATAAGCTTATCGTGGAAAGCATCTGCACGTTCATCAGCAGCAGTAAACATTTCTTTTAATTCTCGATTGGAAAATGGTTCTTCGGGCATATTTATTCTTTAGGAGTCATTTCACCATCTATTTTTAATTCAACTTGTTTTACTTCATTTTCTTGTTTCTTAAACAAACCTATTATTTTGTCCATGAAAGGCGTAAGGATATCTTGGATTGTTTGGGCTATTCCTGGTGAATCCGGCTGAGGTTGAGGGGTTGGTTGTTCTGGGGCTTGTGGTGCCTCTTGAGGGGCCTGTGAGGGTTGTTCTTGTGGCATTTGAGGGCTTTGTTGAGCCTTCATTTTATCAACTAATTGTTGCGAAAAGGCTAGTTGTCCTTTTGCGTCTTGAAATTTTGCTTCACTCATGATATGATGTAATTATGTTGGTATTTTTCTTAATTATAGCTATTCTGAGCTTTTTGCCTGCCCTCCGATAATCTCTTGCAACTGAGAAGGAACTTCTCCATTGTTTAATTGCTGAGAAATCTTTGCTTTTTCTTTGTCTGAAAGTTTATCAAGTTCACGTGCAAAACGTAATCGAATTGTTGGACTTTCCCATAATTTCTTTAAAGCAACGTAGGCTAAACCAACTATAGGACTTCCAAAATAAGAAAGTCCTAATCCCATCATCGTATCTCTTGTATTCCAATGAGTTTTGGTAATCCCCTTAGTGGAACGATCTTGAATTGCATCTACAAGTCCTTTAGAGGTCATTACGTTATTATTCATTGTTCTAATATCAGCTCCCGTTTCTTTTTTTACTTCATTTTCAATGAACGACTTAAGTTCTCCTCGAACATTTGCGAGGCCTTGTTTAGTTATGTTTTGTGCCACATCTCCTACGTTGTTATATAGATTGTAGTGCTTATCGAGGAGCTCTTTAACAGCTTGTACATCTTGTAAGCTGATAGGCCTTCCTAAGTTAAGCATGTTATCAACTTGTGCAGCTTCTTTTTCCATTCCTGGAACTCCATCTACTGTTCGTTGAAGTTGTTTCAATGCATCTGTATAACGCGGAATATCGGTAGATTTATAAGTTCTAGTAACCTTACCAATTTCATCTCGAACTGCTTTATAGTTAGTTTGAAAAAAGTTATTTATAAGACCTTCAGTAGTAGCCTTATTTGTACCAATGAGATTATTCTCTGCCATGAAATGTCCAACAGGATTACCTGTAGACTGTTCTATATTCTTTAAATCTCCCGCTGTTAGGTCTAAACCTTTTGCGATACTTTCGTCTATCCAATTTTGCCTTGTCGGTGTTATATCGCGTACAGCACCTTGAACATACTTTCCTGCTGCACCTAAATCAGGTTTAGGAATATTACTTATTACTTCCCCGGCCTTACCAGGAAGCGAAGCTGCCGTATCACCACCACTTACTCCTGCTCTTGGAGCAGCCATTACACCTCCTGCAATGGTATTTACATTTCCTATATCGTTCAAAATACGGCTCGGAGCTTTTGCTGCTTCATCTCCTCCAGGAGAATTAGCGATATCGTTAAAAAATCCTGTTTTATCAAGGGCTTTAGAAGCTGGTTGAACGACATACTTGTTTATCACGTTTCCTAATGGAGCAAGAGGAGAAAGTGCCGTATTAACTACACCTGCTCCAACTTTTGCTCCTGATTCAAAAGCTTGAAGTGGGTTGGTATCAGTCTGACCTTCCCCTATTCCTTGAGCAACTTGCTGTACACCTCCTTGAAAAGCATCTCCTATTTGTGATTTTAGAGAACTAAATAATGATTCCTTCTTTTTTTCTTGATCAAAAGAAGAAGCTGCAATAACTCCGTATTTGTCTTTAAATTCTTTATCTGTGAGTGTTTGCATATTATTTCAATTGAGTTTTACTTCCATCGCTATTCTGCGTCCAAAATGTTCCATCAGGCATTTCTTGTACCCCAACAGAAGAGGGGTCACCTCCCTTTAATACATAATCAAGTTTTGCAAAGTTGTTGATTTTATCAAGTTCCTTTTTAAAATCAGATTCATCTATATTGTATCCCGTAACATTACCAGCATTATCTTTTATAGCCCAAGTTCCAAGCTTAGTTGCAGAAGCAGCTAAAAGCTGTTGTTCGCTATCAGAAAGCGCACCAAATGTTGCTCCATTTGCTTTAGCTTGGGTGAGTTTATCTAGAGTCAATCCTTGCCTCAATTGCTCAACTGAGCCAATGAAGTTGCTTTTACCGCCAAAAGCACTTGTCAAGGCTATACGCGCAAGAGCATTAGGACCCACCGCAGAAGCCAAACTTGGATTCTTTGCCAATGCGTCAGTATCGTTAATTGTTTGCTGTGAGAGGGCAAGGTTCATCGTATTGTCTTGCGTTCCTGTAGTAGGAGTAAACACTCCTGTATCCGGATTAAATACTCCTCCAGGTTGATTGGCTGTACCTGCAACAAATTGAAGTTTTGATTTAGCAGGACCAGTGGCCAAATCTTGTTTAAGTTTCTGATTTTGTAACTGTTGGTTTTCGTTTTGTAGTTGTTCAGCCGCAGTAAGAGGTTTTTTGTATGCTGCCAAAGCTTGTAATTCTCCCGGAGCAAGTCCAAACATCTTTTCGACTGCGGCTGTTTGTGTTGGATTCCCTTGAAGGGTCTTAGATAGACCTTCCCATCCTACCGAATCAATAATGTTTTGATAATTCTCTTTTGCATTACTTTGCATTTTATCCGCCAGGTTTGCCAATGTAGTAGTAATGCCGAGTTTTCTATCCAAATCATCATTTACCTGTTGCCTATCAGCCTGTGTAAGAGAAACGATATGGTCAACATAATCATTTTTTGCATTGATTACGTCGGTAAGATAATTTGCTTGTTTCAAAAGGTTCTTATTGCGTGCGCCTACTAATGCTTGTACCTGAGATTCTGTAGCAAAACCTCCTGCATTAGTTATTTCAGCACGAATATCATCTTCAGTACCATCCATAATCTTATTTATGTCAGCAAGTTGAAGGTTGAGTTCTGGTATTCCTTGTGCAGCAGATTCTTGTTTAAATAAATCTGTAAACGACTGTTGATTAGTTTGAGTTGAAGCCAGTGTAGAAAGTTGTTGAAATAGATTAGCTTCAACAGGATTCATGGAAGCATAAGTATCCATGAACTGTTTTGTTGGGTCTTGAGTTGTTTGTGCTTGTGGATTGGATTGAAAATACGAATCAATCGCACTTGAAGCTTGTGCAGCAGTATCAGGAACTGTTGTTCCTTTCTTGGCGTTGTAAGCATCTAGATATTTCTTTGAAAGGTCCTGGTTCTGTGCGGCTGTGCCTGTATATCCTTGAATACCATATTGTTGAGCGAGTTGTTGACGTGCAGCAAATGAACTATCTTGTCCGGCTGCGTTGAGTAGGTCCACTACAGAACCTGTTGCAGGCATTGTTAGTCCCGGAGTAGCTGTCTGCGTGGTTGTTTGTGGAGTTGTTGTTTGAGATGTGCCACCAGCGTTCACATTTACTGTAGTAGTTGGTGCAGGAGCTGTGGGTGTACTTATTTGTGGAGCAGGAGTAGTTGGAGTTTGGGCTACAGGAACTCCAGCGGGAGCGTTTGAAAAACCCGCATTCTGTAAAGCAGCATTTGGATTATAAGAAACCGAAGGATTGTTAAACCCTGCTGAAATTATATCTGCGTTTGGATTATTTAATTGTGCTTCTGTTGCCATATTAGAAATAGGTGATTACTCGTATTCTACCACTAGCTCCGTCTGCTCCTACTTTATTCCCAGAAGCATTCAAACTTCCTGATCCTCCTCCTCCCCCGCCTGGGACATGTCCATTTTCACCCACATCATTTTGTGACCCTTGTCCTCCTGTACCACCATCGTAAGTACTCACTCCTCCTGGCATGTTAAGCGAACCTGCGCCACCTCCTCCTGATCCAAAAAAAGTACTGCCACCAGCGAAACCTGCTCCACCTGCACTTATTCCGCCTCCTCCTCCTCCTCCATAATCTGTCCAATCAGGATTGGCCGCATTTCCTGCTGAACCAGCAAAAATAGTAATTCCTCCAAAAGGAGGAACGAATCCACCTCCATTACCCCCATTAGCAGGGCTTCCATGTGCTGCACCACCTTTACCTCCATATGCTGTCAAAATACTTCCAAAGTAACTATTCAATCCATCTGAACCTAATCCAGAAGCTACTGAACCTCCTCCACCACCAGTACCAACCACTACTAGAACAGAAGCAGTAATTATGCTTGCTGGAACCCAGCGATACATATAGCCTCCTCCTCCTCCTCCAGGAGAGGCATTATTATTTGAAGCTCCCGAAGAACCGCCGCCGCCACCCCACCCCTCAATAAATATCTCTTTTGCTTTTGCAGGCATCACCCACACGCTTGAAGTATCAAATACTTGAATATCAGTCGAAGCTGCACCTAAAATGCTTTCAAAGTATGTTACCACTGAACCAGAAGACACTACTCCAAGGTTAGATGAAGCCTGAAATACGACGTTTCCACTTAACACCGAACCATTTACGGTTATTGTAGTAGCATGTTCGTCAACGTACTTCTTAGGAGTTAAATGATATGCCTCGGTTGGTGTATCACCGATTCTTTTACGGAAATTTTTAGTTCCTGCAAGTTCTATCATTCTTTGTACTTCTTGTTTTTCAGATTCATCCATGATTATTTGCCCTCTTCACTTAGGTCAATCTCTATTTTCTTTATGGTCATATTAGTCGTTCCTGTGTTCGTTATCCTGATACCAAATGAGTAGAGTGTTTGGATGTTTGGATTAAAGTTGATACGCACGTTCTTATCTACCGGATCGCCATAGGTGTAAGTAAAGGTCCCATTAGTTACGGGGTTTCCATCTTCTCCGATGATATCTATTTGAAATCCATTTCCTGTTATTACAGGTTCTGTATACACACGAATTTGGGCAAGACCTACTCTTTTAGAAAAAAGTTGACTTTGTGTTTCATATACTCCTAATTGCGGAGTTCCTGTACCACTTGGTGTAATGAGAAACCTATAAAACTTATAGTTGGTAGCTAAATTGCTTACTTCAAGAGTAGAAAAATAGTGTTTACCCCATCCTAATGTAATAATAGCAGTTAGGGCATTGTTAATGGTCATATATCGGTTGTTTACCAAAAGGTTCACAGGAACTTGATAGACAAATCCATTTGCAAGAGTAGTAGAATATCTAAGCACTCTATACAATCCAACAGGATTTTCATTATCTAATTGGCCATAATAATATAAAGAAGCGTACATGGCATTTCCGGCCGCATTTACTTCAACATTATGCCAAAAGATGAAATTTCCATTCACTCCTGTAGCACCTGAAATTGGAGATTTATTTCCTGGTAAAGAAAGAGTTTTTTCTACTCCATCCCCCATGGAAAGACCGAATGCATCATTCGCAAACATAATATTCTTTTGAAGGTACGTCTGCAATGCAGTCAATGATTGAGAAGGAACAGAAAGTCCTGCAGTAGTTGCACTATCTGAACCATTCCATTGATAAACGTTTCCGACCGTTGCTGCAGCAATTGGTCTATCACTAGATACTGTAGCCAAATCTTCTCCGAGAACATCAGAAACGGTCATTAAAAGATAGTTGTAATCAATAGAAACATCCATATCATGGACAACATTTTCTGGAGGAAATGGAGGATTAAGCTCACTATAAATTGGTTGAACTCCTCCATTTTGACTAAAAGAAGGGACAGCAACTCCAATTACGCTTGAAGTGATAGTATTAGTTGTATCTATTGCACCAATAGTAGGTCCATTACCGAATAAAAGTTTTCCTTGAAAGGACTTGAGTGGTCTATTGGTATTTGCTACGTAGTTATTAACATTTCCTAATCGGGCATCCCCCGCAAATGCTCCAGTTACAACGCTAGTCATAGGAAGTGAATTCACCTGTTTATCTCCTCCGATATACATTCTTTCGGGAGTTCCAAAAAACTCAATAGATGCTCCATAAACATATGTTTCGTTTCCAGCTGTGACAGACCCAGTTCCTATTACACTATCAAAATTAGGTGACCCTGTATCGTTTGGTTGTATACGGTATGCTTTTCCAGTATTTCCTACTGCATATACAATTGCAGAACTTCCTTCAAAATGCGTTTTTGCTCCTGTTACTAAATCAGAAATACCAGCAATACTTGTGGGTGTTTCAAGCCACGTAAGATTCATTGGTTTTGAGAATGGGTCATAGCCAAATGACGAATTGAATTTTGCAAACCCAGAATTCAAGTCTCCGTTTATGATACGCGTTAAACGCCCAGAGAAATTGGTTATCGGTATGGTGGTCGGTTTTGATGGTATAGGTTTTTGCTGTGGCATATCATCCAACACCTAATAATGGAAGGAAGCGAGCATCTCGACTACTAGACGCTGCTCCCGCTGATGGCTTGAAAGAAAAAGAGGCAATCTGAAATGCAGCGGAAACACCTTGGGTCGCATGAAGTGCTTGAGTACCAGTCCCTACTGTACCGTTTGAATCCATACCCGGATAACAATTTGTACCTCCGCGATTAGTGGAACCAACACCACAAGTAATTGTATTGTTTTCCCAGTTTTCACCTGCTGCAAGCCAACAATTGCTTGCAACAACTGTGACGTCTACGGTTACATCTGTGCTTGTTCCGGTTGTAGTTGCTGAAGCATCAATAGGAGAAGCCTGATCTACTCCTGAATAAGAAGCAGCAGAGGAAGTGATATTTGATGCTCCTCCGGTAAAAGAGAGAGCAATAGTTCCAGCAGATGCAGGATTTACTAAATAACATATTTCAGCACCATGGCCAGAAGAAAATGCAGTGGCAATGCAGGTCATTGAGACACCATCCCACGTGACTGTTGGCGCACTTGTAATGTTAGTTCCTCCAGAAACATAGACAATACCGAAAGTATCGCTACCAGAAACTGTTGGACCAGTATAACTAGTCGCGCCTCCTCCACTCACTGCATTTACAACTGCTATTGCCATTATGTTTTAGATATAAAGCCTTGTGCTGAGACTAATACTGAGGCAACGCCACTAATAGATGCTGCAAAACCAAAGTTAGCTGGTGTTTTGAGTGCATTTGGATACACAATGTTTGAACCGCCGCCTGCTGGAGCAATTGTGTACGCCAATATAGAACCTCCTGAAGCTAGTGTAACTAGAACGCTTGCAGAACCCATATTAGCCACTTGTACACCAGTAATATACGTGAACACAGAGGCCCCACCTGCTGCTATTGCAATTGCTGATGCTCCTAAGGTAGCAGCACCTCTCAAATCAGCAGTACCTTGTACCCATTTTGTAATAGGAGAATTAGCTACGACGCCCTCTCCAACAGGTCCTGTTGCCCATTGTGTGTAATCACCATCTGCTGAAGTAGTAGAGGCCATCGTGTCATTTCTGACACCGAGCATGAATATTCCTTTGTCTCCAGTAGAGTGTGCTGCATCTTCAGCGTATGTTCCTACAATCGAAGCTGCTTGGAACACTGCGATAGTAGATCCAACAGGAACAGATAGAACAGAAGAGTCTTTCCAAACTGTAATCACAGAGCCCACGGGAACAGCCAAAATAGAAGAGTCCTTAAAAACAGTTATTACTGAACCAATTTGTGTGGTTATAATTGAACCAACATTGGTATTTATCCAAGGGGTAGTACCTTGTAATGTAGCAACTGAGCCAAGAACTGCCGTTCCTGCGGGCAGTTGGCCAAAAATAGATGCTCCAACCAAAACAGAAGAAGGTATTGAAGAAACTATTGATGTGATTACTGTACCTGTTTGCTGAGCCAGAACAGAACCGGAAACAAATACTGCTCCTGAAACGGATTGATTTCCTGTAGGAATTGCAACTACGGAACCAGTGACCACTCCAATAACCGATGAGCTTTGAAAGACAGTGATTACGGATGCATTGGAACTTCCGAGCAAGACTGAACCAGAAATATTTGTTGCACCTGAAACAGAACCGTAGACCAATTGTCCATTGGTTGCATTTCCCCTAATCCTATCCCAAGATGTGCCATTAAAATTATATCCAAATCCAGGGAATGTAATGAATGCTTGGTCATTAAGACCTATAGGAACTGCCGCCTGATTAGGCGCTGTATCTCCATAGGAGATAACCGAAGCATGTAAATTGACTATCGCATCCCCATCAGGCGCAAAGCGTTGTCCGACAACACTGCCATAAATATCAACACCTCCTATCTGAACGGGTGGTCCAGAGAGAGTTGCTCCGACAGCTTGTGTTCCTTTGACTGGAACACTACCTATCACGCTTGCTCCTACCGTTCCTGAAATCGAAGGATTGCCAGTTAAGGTCACACTTACAGTACCAACCACTGAAACTTGTGCGGAACGATCAGGGTTAATCCCCCATACTGAAGTAGAACCTACTTCACCACCCACTACTTTAATTATCTGAAAGTCCCTATTGCCGATACGTTCAGTGGCAACTGAGGCTTGTCCTGTGCCGAATGTAATTGGTACGTCTGTCATGTTGTTGGTTTGTTTATATTAGTCCAATTAGGACTAGTTGGTTTTGAAATATCCGTCCATCCGCTTATTACTGAAGAGATAATTGTGGTTTTTGTGAGAGCAAGAAGAAGACCTATTGGTTCCCCACCAGAAAAAGAAAAAACTGAAGATTCGGAAGGTTTGTTTACGTCCGTCCAGTTTTGTCCCGTTGGTTTTGGTACAGATATCCATGCCATTAAAAGTTCCACCCTGTAATTGCCAAGGGGGTAGGCGTTATAGGCTGCTGAGTTCCGGGGGCAACTACATTAATGATTTTCCCAATACGTTCCTGATATTCGTTTTCGTATATCTGGGCCATGTTTATATCATTCTGCGATTTGTAGTACATCGAAGACATCTTGCAAGAGAGAGTTCTATAGTCTAAGAGTTGAGGATAGAGAATTGGTTGTCCAACATCTGTAAATTCTGTCGGGGTAAGATAGTAGAAAATACGAATACCTTGTGCATTCCCAACAGTAGGGGTAGGGAAGATTTCAAATTGATCGCCACGGTTATCAAACAAAGGCTGAGTTTGTCCCTGATTAGCTCGAAGCCAAGAGAATGATTTGTATTGTATGTTTGCTACATCAATAACTTCTGCTTGGATATAGTTCTGTTGGGTTTGGTCTTGCCAATTTACCTCAATAGTCTTGAGCGCATACATATCAGATGGCCACAGATACGTATTTGGGGAATCCGTTGTTAAATCTCGATATGCTTCCTGGGTTTGTGCTGCATCAATATTCTTATTCAACATATCTCGTGTCCATGTTTGGAGCGCATCATTTGCGAGAGCCAATCCTAAAACACTTCCAATGTTATTGGAATCAGTCTGACACAGTTGCTGTGTGTATTGGATAGCTGAAAGTACGGATGTTGCCATGTTGTTGCCCTACCAGGGCTTGCGGGGGATACCCTTGTATCCAGATATCCCCCAAAGCCCAACTAGACGGTTGCTGCGCTTTCAACGCGAACAATTCTGTATACCCAAGGCTTGTCCTCGAAACGAGTAACACCCAAAGTAACTTTGCCTCCGATTGAGGTAAAGAGATTCAATGGGTTGTTGCTGTCTGGAGTGGTGACAATGATTGGTGTTGGCTGTTGGAAGTAACCCCAACCGAACGACTGGTCGCCCACAAGTGTAGTCGGATAGACTGGCACCGTTGAGTTGTAGTAGTTCTGGTAAGCCGATTCCAAGTAGCGAATACCACGGAAGTCGCCAATTTTACCTTCCTGAAGTGAGTTGACATCAGTATAACGAGCAATGTCCTGCCATGCGCCTGTTTGAGAGTTGCTCATCAGGTCTGCCATGACGTTCGGATGAATGACACCAGCGTAGTATTTACCATCGAATGGTTTCACACCTGCTGCGTTTGCTGCACGAAGGTTACGAACACCCTTAATCATTTCAGTCTGAGTAACAACATCACCAGCCGCAAGGCCTGTACGAGAAGTTTTACCTCCTGCGTAAATGACTCCGTTTGTTCCTGCGTTAACTACTGTCTGAATAACAGTATCAACAAGACGAGCCATTGCTTTGTTGACTTCTTCAGAACATGCATCAACAACTTCAATCGCTGAGTTATGTACGAGAAGGTCCGTTGTTTGAACAAGAATACCGAACTGGAATGGTCCAGAACCGTATGAAGTAGCACCCCACGTCACTGCCGTTGGGTTAGTACCTTCTACGATTGCTGCCACACCGAAGGTGGAACCTACAGGTGCGCCAGGAGCATCACTTGCTGCACCACTCACCGATACGTTACCTCCAGCGATAACTGAACCACCAAGTCCTCCACCGACAAACGAACCAAAGCTCGTCACCGATGAATTGATATTGACGTTCATTTTCACAGGGATTTGGTTCACCTGTGGAAAGAGAATACGGTCAAACCCTTTAGGGGCATCACGCTGTACTCCCAATCTCGCATACTGAAGCATCGGCTCCAATGCACGAATTCTTTCAGTGATATAACTCACCAAAAGTTCGGATGTATTGGCACTTGAGCCTCCCCATCCACTACCTCTTAATGTAACTCCCATAAAATTATAACTAATTACTTATAAGTTCTTTCTCTAGTGCTTCTCTACGTTCTGCTTGGGTCATCTCAGCGACAGTTTTAGTACCTGTCTGAGATATTGTGGTCGAAGCTGAACCGCCTGCGGGACTTGCGGGAGCTGGTGATGCAGGCATTCCTAATTTCCCAGCTTTCCCAAGTACCGCAAATGTTGCATCTTCGACTGACATACCCGTAGAGACCTTTGCTTCTATGTCAGATTTGAATTCTTTAGCAGCAGGATTAGTTGCAACTACATCTGCATATCCTTCGGCAAACGCTGCCTTACGTTCCGCAGCTATTGCTCTTTCTTCTGCTGCCTGTCTCGCTTCTGCTTCTGTCTTCACTTTTCCTGAAAGTTCTTGTATTCGTTCCTGAGCAGGATTTACCGCTGGTTCAGGAGTCGGAACTATTACTTCGTTTTCATCTGCCATATTTTTTTATTTATTTTTGACTATGTTGCAGGGAGGCGAATCCCTGCCCACGATTATTGGTTAGTACAGTAAAGGAGATAACCACTTCTCCATTACGAGACTGCAATTTGCCACCTATTCTCATGTGCCTTCCTGCATTCGTATGAATCGCAACAAACAATCAACTTATTTGGCTTGTCTGGGTGCTGAATGATACGAAGTACTGCGTGGTTGATAACGTCGTCCACGTTCTTAGAAGAAGGACAGTATGAACAAGCGAGCTGCTTACCTCGATAGTGGGCGCACAGTTTGTACTGGTATTCTGAAGGATAATTTCCATCAATTACCCCACAATACTCACAAATGCCTCCACGTACTTCAGGATAGATAAACGTCATTCCTGACGACATCCCTCCTACTCGCTCCACTTCCATATTCCTTGGAATCGTATAGGCATCATGAGCAGTTTCGCGCTCAGTCGCGGGCATATCAGCCATTGAATTCACTTCCATGTAGATTTTTTCTTATTCCTATTAACTTTGTCTTGTAGCTGTTCTCAAGTTTCTCTAGGTCGGCGTATTTTTCAGCCCATTCGAGCTTCCCCGCCAATCTATTTAACTTTAGAACGTTGGGACTTTCTTTCCTCGACTCCTCAAGTAAGTCTTTTTTGAGACTGAGAGGAAGGTCGGAAAATAATTCGGTTTTCAAGGTGCGCCAGGCTAATGATTCGGATACTCCACGTATAGCATCGATGATCTTGATTGTTTTTGCCTCTTCTTCTTGAAGAAACAATTCTCTGTCTATTTCTTTGTCACCAAGATTTTCGATTGCTAATCCAGAGTTATTCATTAGGCTGTTGCTGACTGACTGTTTACTAGCACCTTCACAACGTAGGTGTTCGCATTTGCATCTGTAATGTCGCCCGTAATCCGCACTAAAACTCGTGCCTGTTGTGACAGAATAGGAAGCCCTGAATTGCGCCCAGAAGCGAGAGTTGATGCCCCCGCAGTTCCTACTGTTGCCGTGAACACTGAAGATGTGGTTTGTACTGCTGCTGTACCAACGCCCTGTGAAATCACAGGAATGGAAAGCCATTGCGCTGTAGTGTTATTAGCGTTGGTTACAACTGAAGTACGCTGAACATCGTAGTAGGTTGTTCCTCCATCATCAGTAGTTTGAAACGTGGCTGAATAGCCACCACTCACGACTGATGCAGTAAGTTTCACTACAACATTGTCTGTATCTTGCGGAAGGACAATGTCATAGGCGATTCCTCCTGCCGTAGAACCCCCACCAATCTCGTTTGCTGCGGCGGTGAATGTTCCAATATTCTTTAGTGGTAATCTGATTGCCATAATGTTTTAATTATTTCTTATAATGTTCGACCTTTATGCGTATCTGCCTCCGAATGCTTTTTGAGCTGCGGATTTAACTTTAGACTTGTGGGGCTTTTCTGCGTCCCACCGCGCGGCGATTTCAGGTAAGTTTGCGTGCATATATCGAGATTGCTTTTCTGATTTATACGGCATTGAGTTTATCGATTATTTGATTAATCTTCCTAGCCATATCGTTAAGGTACTCATGAGAATAGTCAATAGAGAGGGGGGTGATTTGTTCTTCTGGTATAATCACAGGTTCCGAAACTCTTAAGATTGGCATCTTTGTAACCGTAACTGTTCCTAACACTGGTTTTATCTTTTTTGGTCGTCCCATATTAGTTTTGTATAGTTGCTATCGAAGTAACAGCACTCCCGATAATAGCAACGTTCGGATAAAGGTTATTGTCTTTATTGGCTCCTTCAGGCACACCATAAGACCCGGGAGGAGCAGTGGTGACTGGGGATATAGGCACTACGAACCTACGGACAGTATTCGAGGCGAGCATCGCGTCGAAGTTTGCTCCAACAGCACCACTGATTACACTCGTGCCAGCAACACTGGAATCAACGACAGACTGAGTGAGCCATTTCAGATATGCCGGGCCGCCAGTGGCCATGACCTCCAAAGCGGTCGTATTGGAGTTCAGGATGAGAATCGAAGAAGCCGCAGTAGATTCACGGTTAGAAGAAGCAATTGCAGCTTCAGCAGGAGGCGAATCATAGAAGGGAATTAGGTTATTCCCTACCGGCTTTCCTTTTGCGTAATTTTTTGACATATATGTTTATAAGTTTATAAAGAAGTTATAAAGTATTACTTGGTGTTTGTCCGATACTCTTTTGAGTTTCTTGTCTTAATGATGAGGCGGCTGCGAGAGGACTTTGCTTGGCAACTCCTGGGGTTGGTTGTACTGGTTCTGGTGGTGCATTTCCTTGAGTTTGTCCTGGTTGCATCTGTTGCTGTGCTTGCATCATTTGCTGTTGTTTCTGTTGAGAGAGAAGTTCTTCATGCCATGAAATGTGTATCCACTTAGCCCATGTATTTTTTGCTAATGCATGTACTGCGAGATGTTGTTCATGATTATCGGTTGGTAGAACCTGAGGCATATCATCCTCGGCTATACGTTCATTCTCTTGGGCTGCTTTAAGTTCGTCAAGAGTATCAGGTAAGAGGATATCTATTGTTTGAGGGTCAAGAGATTGGAATTTAGGTAGGAGAACATACTTGTGGAAGTTTCTCATGCCATCAGGAGTAAACGTAGCCTGGAAGTCAGGGAGCATTTGCATAAGGTCACGGCGTTCAACAAGCTCTTTGTACTCAGCTTCTTTAGCTGAAAAGACTAAGACTCCAGGAGGATATTTAGTTCTTATATCTCCGAGGTTTATTTTCTCAAATGTAACTCCCTTCACTCCTACGATAGTGGCAATCTTCTCATCACCATCTTTAGTGTTGTTAACGTAACGCTGATACCACGCCGACCAGAACTCAGATGCTCCGAATTGCATAACCTTCGATTGCAAGGATTGTGCCAAGTCATTCAATTGCTGTTGAATAGCCGCTTCGGTAGCTGTCTGCTTCCCACCTTTCTGGGCTTCAGGTGCAACACCAGTTCCTACAGGGTCACTTGCTTCCTGATTGAGCATGTTCATGAACGCTTGCAATGAAGGGTCCATTGCTGAATCAGTGTTCAATGGCGCAACTGCTAATTGCACATCTTCAACTGGAATATGTTGACCAATCTGTCTTGAAAAGAATTGAGTTACATCTTTTATTTTTTCAGGATTGTATACATACAATGGGTTTGCTTTATCTTTAGCAGCAAGAAATGCAAGGTTCAACAAAACTGAACGTGCGCGATGTTTATCTTCAAGTAGGTCTGCTACTGAGAATGTGACTGAAGCATGCGGTTCCCTAAATGCTTCTTTGACAACAATAGGCCACTTAGAGTTTGTTTTTATTATCTCTCCACCTGGACCGATAATATTTTCACCATCTTTTAAATCGAGCTTAGAATGGTACAGAATCTTAGAAAAATCACGGTCAAGCCAGTACACGCACTTATCGCCATCACTATCGTATCCAAAGTATTCAAGTATCTGGTGAATGTCTCCTTGGTACGTATCAGCAGCTTGCGGAGTTACAAACTTAGCCCTCTCACGAATGACTTTATAGTTCCAAAGAAATGGGTCGATACCGGAAGGAATGTCCGAAGCTTTTTCAATGTTAGTTATTACGCCCGCTTTAATCAAAGCGTTAATTTCATTTGAACTCTTCGTTATCCATTTCCAATAGTAACGCCATTGCTGCGGTTCACTAAAGTATGGATCATAGCCGAATGCCAATGGGTTAATTACATGCGGTTGCATGATCTTTCTGACCTTATCAAAGCGTAAGGTCTCCATGTATCCACGGCCAAAGAACAACGTGTCCCACGTCCAATCGTAGTCAAGCTTGTCCATCTCCATTTCCCTATAATCATTTTGGGCAAGAATGTTGAGGCTTGCTACTTTCTTCTGGTCCATCTCTTCTCCAGGAACAAACTTAATCTGCATTTTGTCGTCATAAAGGTTCGACATGATGCGGTTAAACAAAGTCAGCAAAAGAGTTGACGCGATGTTCTCGTCACCACGTTGAAGGTTGTTGAGAAGAACTATTTGGTTCGCTTGTCTCCGTTTCCTTGGTTGAAGGAAATAGAACGATTCCATATATTTTGAATATATGTCCTTTGTGTCAGGAGACAGTTGGGCCCGTATCTCTTGATCAGTTAGTTGGTCTGCCATGTAAGATTTCAGTTAACTTCTTAGGAGCATGCAATGCCGAGAACATATTACCCCTTGAAGGAATAGCGGTGACATAAATCGTGTACTGCATTTTTTTAGAGTCTATGTGTATTCTCGGCTCAACACCATCCCAAAGTTGTAGTCCATCTTTCCATAAAGAAAGTTCTATTCCCTTTAGATGATGGTTGAACAAGTCTTGCTTGGCTGGTTTTGCTTCAGCAAATGCGATTGGATTAATGCCGAATATAAACTGTCTCAAAATCATTGGGTCTCCTTCACCTTGGTCATCTTCCAAGTGTGTTTCGGAACTTGCCCCTAACTCTTGAGCTTTATCCCATCCTTGTATTCCTTTTGATTCAAGTTCTGCTTTATCAACTGAACCACCAAAGACATCAGTTGAGTTTTCACCTTTGAAAATATCATCTGCAATCTTTGTAGCTTTAGGAGTTTTAATTCGTTTTGCCATACTTTATCCTTCTCTCCATACATCAGTCATCTTATCTCTAAAGATACTACCTTGTTGCTTAATAAGCCTATTACTTCGTATCGTGGAGTCAGTAATACACTGTGTCAATACAGCAGCATCAACACAATTAGGGGATAAGATCCCCTCTCTGAATAGCTCTTCTTTAGGTTGGATAATGAGCTTGCCATCTTTGTTCTTGTACTTCACATATTCAAACTCATTCCATCCTTCGTTCTGAATAAGTCTTCCACCTGAAAGCATCCATTTCCTTTGTCTCCAATGCCATTCACACTTAAGGTTGGCAAACATAGGATCTTCACTCTTCTCGCCAAATGCTACTCCCTTAACAGGATAATCAAGTTGTTTAAGTCGGTCATACACTCCTTGTCCAACTCCTGTTTTGTCTATGGCTATGAAGTCACATCCAAATTCTTTATATTTGTCTTGAATAAGACCTACCAAGTCCATAGTGTCTTGGAGCTTTTGGTTAAAAAGTATCTGTTGAAGGTTGCCTGATCTAAGCACTATTGCGCTCTTATCTCCTCCTGCTGCAGGGTCTACACCAAGTATCTTGTAGCCTGAGTGAATACCATTCGGTACATAACTCGCCATTAACTCTCTGTCTGAGACTAAGCGTAAATAGCCTTTCTCATCCATTCCCTCATCAAACGCATCCCAATTACCTTCTAAGAAGGCCTTACGTTGATTCTCTGGCAATGATTCAAGTGATTTATAGTAACTTGCATCCAAGTAGGGATTGTCTGTAGGAAGAGCGGGTACAAATACAAACTCATACTGTTCATTCTCCTCTGGTGGAAACATGCGCTTTACCCACCAGTTCTTTACCCACGCCTCTCCTATTGGATTGCAGGCTGCTAAGAATCTCACATCTTTAATCCCGGCCCAACGTAGACGCTTTCTGAGTTCACGAAAGGTAACAACAGTATTTCTATTTATCTCATCTACTCCCATTATGGCGAACTCAACAGAGAGGTATTTCTCAGGGTCATCAAGGTTTCTGAACGCAATAACTCCTGAACCATATTCAGGTGCAAGAGTGAACTCATGACGCTGTTGGTTGTATGTTCCTAGCCATGATGGAAACTCATACTTAACCTTCGAGAGATGACGGTCTTCAAGGCTAGGATAATCCTCACAGAATAAACCTGCTCGTATGCCTTTGAGGTTGTATTTGGCATACATCTTCATCAACCAATACACCATCATCCATCGTAGCCAGTATGATTTACCGGAGCCTAATGATCCTCCATAAAGAACAAACTTGAAACGTTTAGAGGCTTCTTGAGCGTCCTTTTGTTTAGGAAGGAACTTGGACAGTTCGGAGAACTTTATTGTCTCCGTGTCCATGTTATTTCAGGTTGAGTGGAAGATGGAATCCTAATGCATTAAGCACTAATACCAAGGCAATGATTATTGCCACAACTTTAATGATTCGAGGAAATGGTTCTGCCATGGGAATCATGTCAATGAAGTAGAAAATAACTCCAAGAACAATAAGGGAGAGTATAAGTGTCATATATTTTATTTAATCATCTACGCTAATAATTTTGCTAGTAATCTCTCCAGAGATGTCTAAGTCTTGCTTGGCTTTACCCTCAGCCATCTCCCAAACTATCTTTGGGTCTACGGTCTTTAGATATTCAATCCTTGCGTCTTCCGACATAGACGCTAGAAAGTTCCTCGCAAACTCTTTCAAAGTTTTCTCTTTTGGTCTACCAGCAGGATTACCTGATTGCCCTTTCTGCCATTGGTGTTCTTTAAGCCAATCAAACTTGTTATTTCCCTGTTTAACAGTATTTGTATCAACTTCCATATACTTTCTCTAATCTCCCATAAGTGGTGGAATAGTCAATAGGAGGAATGGGGAGATTGTGTTTACGTCTGTAGTATCTCTTTACCTTTATAGCATTTAGAACACGTTGTATTGTTTTGTCTTTACTACAGGAATCGCAGTATTTTCTTCGTAATCTGCCGCCGAATTTTGAAGTGAGCTTGATATCACAGAATAAACAGGTAGCTTTTGGATTCTTACGCCTTGTGAGACGTAGTGTGCCTCTAACTGTATGATAGTAGGCTTTCATTTGAGGAGGTATTTAAAGTCCTGTCGGTGTTCTTTAAGGTATTCTGGCCAATTTGATTCATCTAGTGTAAATTGAAAGTTTCTTCCTAGATAATCTATTCCTTCTTTCATCCTCTCAGGAAGCTTTTGTTGAACTTCAAAAGTATTATAAGAATCTTGAGTATATGAGTTATTTAGCTTTCTTCTCACTTCTTCTATGCCGCCCATTGAGGTAAAGTGCCAGCCGAGATAGTCGCTCTTGGCGTAAAGTCCTTTGTCGCTGCGTAGGTGATTCAAACATGTATTTTTAATATCTTTATATTGTGCTATCAGTGTACCATAAAACTCTTCGTCTGAAAGGTTATTGAGGTAATAGGCATATACTCTGAGCTTGGCTTTAATGGGCGAATTGGATTCAAAGTGAGCATTTGGATCTATTATTTCATCTACATCTCCAATAAATACGGTATCTTCATCTTCTAAAGTTAACAGGGCCTTTTTAATCGATTCTTTGATATAGAATTCTCTCTTCCAGTGTGCTGCGCCTTTGGTATTCGGACTTTTAATAGCTAATTCCCATATCTCTGGATCATCCCAGTCTGTTATTGGATAGTACTCAACCTTTTTTAACCATGGGGCGAAGTATCGTTGGTCTCTAAAGAAATACATTGGCTTCTTATTGCCAGCGAATGTTTTATTGGCTTCTACAATAATGAATTTATCTACATAATCGTATAGAGTAGCTAAGTGAAGCTTTAATACAGCTGTCTCTCCGTTGAAAGTAAATACATCGATTACCTCCATAGTAGATAATAACTACGTTCTGCTGCATGTGCCTCAGCGGGGTGCATTGCGTAAGGCAACGTATCTCTCATACGACTATAGAAATCCTTACTGTACCGGTGTACCCTCTCTCTGGTGAGAATGTAATTACCTCCTGGGGCGAAAGGAATGAAGGAAGTTTTCGGAAGACGGAAGTAATCAGTCCACTCATTCCAGTTATGGAAATCACGAGATAATGCTGGATTATTAAAAAACCACGAATCGGCTCGTTCTTCATACATTCGAGCGCGATATCTACACACTACACCTAATCCATCTAGGTACGTCTTATGATCAAATTTAAGTAATGGAGTAAATTCTCGTTTTTCTAATGCGTTACGGAAATAGGGACCATCCACATACTTAAATAAATTGCTTTTACCCCAAAGAAAAACATCAGGTAAGGAATCGTAATTCTCGATTAAGTAACCGAGTTTATCATAATCCACGTCTCCTATATTCTGGGTTTTATATATCTCAGTTGCTTTGAATTCGCGTTTTATACCATCATCAGAACGGTCATATATTCTGGTATCAAGATTGTAGTCCCAGAGCCATTCTGGGTCATAGTTATAATTTATGAGGATTGCTTGCATGGAGTACATATATAAAATCGTTCTATCCATTGAGGTTTTTTTAAGACCACTTCGTTTCCTTCATTTTTTCTACATTTACCACATTTCATATTAATGAAGATTCCACATTTGGTTATCGGCTATGTATTCCCTAATTTTGTTTCGTGTTTTTATATCAACCAAGATCTTATTCATGCAAAGAACGTTTCTATACCCAACATATTCCATATCAAATTGTTCACCCAAGAGAGCATAGAATTGTTTGCGATTATCCCAGTGTTCATATTGAATGAATCTCGATTGGGAAACAGCTTTTGGTGCGCCTAAAAGAACCTTAAAATCGTATCCTTCAACATCTACTTTTAGGAAATCAATTTGTTTGATGGCATGCTCCGCTACATACCGGTCTAAATTGATTATTTGGTATTCTTCAGTAGTGCTGGAAACAGGTGCTTCACCACCAGCAAAACCTTGGACATTGCGGGAATATTTACCTATCTCCTCGACATCTCCTACGCCAACTGCATTTATGTGTACGTTGGGTTTGTCTCCTATCTTTTCAGTTAAGCTTTGTACAAAGGCAGTACTTGGTTCAAATAAATGGTATTCAGCATGGGGGTAAATATCATAGTATTCAGTGTCATCTCTGGCCCCGACATCAATAATCACCTTTAAATCAGGCAATTGTTTGAATAGTTCTATTTCCTTTTCAGGTAATCGAGCATAACTCATATATACAAAAATCGTTTATCTTTATAGTAGCATGCCGGTCGCGCCCATGTTTTTAAGTTTCTCCTAGCCCAATATCGAGGGGCGATTACTTCTTCTGCTTCACCTAATAAGGCTGGGAAAATATAGAAAGCAGAATTAGGAATGATGAGATGTTTTGCATATCTTACTGAACGCCAATTAAGCGCTATATCATGAATAACTTTGTATTCAATCCAGTTACCAAATCTGTCTGAGAGGTACGGAGAAAAAATAGTTTTTGCAAAAGCTTCTGCTGTCTTTTTATCGTCAGTATGAATCTCAAATTTATCAATTCCCAAGTCACGCATGTGCTTTATCGCTGCACTCCAATAGTCATTGGAAAGGAACAGATCTGGAAATAAGCTATATTCCCCACCACGAAATCCAATTACACAGACATCATCTGCCATTTTTAATGGCTCAACAGAAAGCCAGTCTCGAATATCGTCTAACTTGTTTCCCCAATATTTCTCATCTTCAAATGAGCCGTCAATGATAGTGTTGTCTTGTATAAAGTTTATTTCAGGATCGTATGAACGAACATCAATTCCATTTTCACGGACATCTTTCTCATTCCATACAATTGCTTTCTCCATCCATTTGGCATTTTCGTACCCCTCCTGATTCAGGAGAGACTTACCCATCTCCAAATCCATGAAGTCCTTACCTTTGAAGCGCAAGGCACCTATCATTCCCCACTCATATCCTTTTTCTTCAGCGATAGTTCGTAAAGTGACATAACGGAAAAGCTGATCACCTAAACCACTTCCTTCGTGTAGGATCCCCGCAATCATTTTCTTGCAAGAATAGTTAGACCGTTGCAGTTATCGAACTGCTCTTTAACTTCCCATTCAGGAGTTCTGTCGAGAAAATCATTTACTGCTCCTCGCATGTTATCTGGATCTCCTAAGAGATTCGTATCGTGCATAGCGATATATTTTCTTGCCTTTGAGTGATGTTTATCTAGTTCAGCAGAAAGTTGATCATACGTATGTAGGGTATCGATGAAAAGAAAATCGTGTTCAGGAAGGTCTATATCAAGTGAGCTTTTCTGCACAAAATTAAATTCAATCCCTTCTGCGTCAGCAATGTCGTATACTTCCAAAATATCAGCTCCAAACGCACTAGGATGTTCTATGTCGACTGAAAGCATTTGCTTAGGATGACCTGCAAGAAATGCCCATGTAGACACGATGTATCGTACTCCTAGTTCAACTACAGATTCTGATTCAGACGCATACTTTTTGAGAGTCGGTAAATGTTCGTAAATATCCGAAGGTGTTCTACACAATTCTTGATATTTATCTTCAATCATGAATGAAAAGCAAAAGTTAATAAATCCTTATTTTCTGGTATTTCTCGTTCTTTACTAAAATACTTGGCTACTTCCAATGGAGCAAAAGTGCATCCATGTTCTTGAAGGATATCCCTATTGTGGCAAGTGAGGAATCCGTCTTCATTGGTATTTCCGTAGTAGCTTCTCCACTCAAGTCCAAGCTTTGAAGGTAATTCGAGTATTTTTTTTGAGCGGAGAGATACGCTGTTCCCAACGCGTACAAGTTCTCCTTTTGGAGTTCGGTAAGAGTAGTCATCTTGTGGAAGAGGCCACGGTGCGCCAATGTAGTCGTAGTCGAGAAATTTGTCTTGCCATAACTCTGGGTTGATAACGTAGCCATCAGCATGGATAAGCATTGCGTAATCAGTCTGAACATAGTTATGTAATTCGTAGATTATTTTATAATTCCAAATATCTATTGAAGTACATTTCTCATCCCAAATAAGTTTTATATCTCCCCATTCTATTCCTTCGCATGATTTATCTAAGGCTCGTTTATGCCCCTCGAAGTCACGGTTGGTAAGAGCTATGAGAGTTGTGTTATTCAGATTTAGCATAATATTTTTTGAAAACATCTACTACATATTTCAAGTCCTTAGTAGAGTATCGAGGATGAACAGAAATCCAAAACGATTGCTTGAGAATGAATTGGCAATTAGTAAGTGTATTACCTAAACGGTACATTGAAGGCTTATAGGCTGGATGTTTAGTAATATCGCCTGCGAACATACTGCGAGTTTCAATACCGTTCTTTTCAAGAAATCCTACTAACTTACCTCTATCTGATTTAGTTGAAAGGGGGAAAGAAAACCAGGAAGGATTAGCGCCCTTTATCCAATGGGGAAGTATCAGGTCGGGAAACTGTGAAAGTTCTTTGTAAAGGTAAGCAAAGTTTCTTGCTCGCCTTCGTTTAATCATTCCAACCTTCTTTAACTGTACTCTTCCCATTGCAGCTTGTAGTTCTAATGGCCCGAGGTTGTAACCTACTTTTTCATATATAAACCGTGCATCGTAGTCTTCAGGAAGTGTTGGCCATTTCTTCCCATTTACTCTTCGAGGAATGTGGCTTTGTCTTCCCCAGTCTCGGTACATAAACACTTTACGTGCATATTCCTTATCGTTAGTGAATACGCCTCCTCCTTGCCCCATTGCCACGATATGGGCAGCGTGAAAGGAGGTAAAACTTGCATATCCAAACGAACCCACTTTACGTTTTCCAATAGTTCCTCCCCACCCATCGCAATTGTCTTCGAGTACATAGAATTTGTGCTTCTTAGCTATTTTCATAATAGCAGGCATGTCGCAGGGATTGCCTACAGCATGTACTGCAATAAGCGCCTTAGTTTTCTTTGAAATTGCCTGTTCTAGTTTTTTTAAGTCAATGTTGTAAGTACCAATCTCACAATCAACAACGACAGGAACAAGGCCACACTGAAGGATAATGTTAAATATAGTAGGGAACGTGACTGCGGGGATAATAACTTCTGACCCCTTTGGTAATTCAAGAGCAGTAAGAGCGAGTAAGCCAGCACTAGAACCAGAATTAGCAAGTATTCCATGTTTTACACCTAAAAACTTAGCCGCCTCTTGTTCCATTTTTCTACCCTGTCCAGCAAGTGGCCACCAATTTCTATTAACGACTTGTAATATGGCATCACGTTCTTGTTTTCCAGAAAGAGCGCCTCCGTACATGATTTTATATTTCATATCCAAGTTCTCTGTATGCATCGTGGATTACCTTCCCACAACCTAGTGATGTCCTTCCCCATTCCCAAGAATCAGTCTGAGAATATTTTTTTCCAAAATGTTCAATAGAATGTTCAATAGAATGAGCATATCCATTTATAAAACAGAAACACCCACATGATTCACAGGTAAAAAGTTTAAATTTTCCTATCTTTAATGACATATATCATTAATAATATCCATTAATGAATACTTATAATCCCAATCAGGATAATCTTTTTGGAATTTTGATACATCATGAACATCCCATTTCCTATCTCCTAACCGCGCTTCTTCTATTCGGGTTTTTGCTTTTTTGCCTGTTTGAAATTCAATAAGAGATATAGCCTCCCAGATAGACAGACTTCGTTCAGGGCCGCCACCAATATTATATACAGCTCCTATTTTAGGGTTTCGCATGAAATGCGAAAAAGCATTGACTAAATCATACGCATGTATTTGATCGCGAACTTGTTTTCCTTTGTAGCCAAAGATTTTGTATTCAATCCCTTCTTTAATACATTTCACTAAATAGGCAAGAAATCCGTGATACTCTGCTCCGGCATGTTGTTTCCCAGTAATACATCCAGGACGGAAACAAACCGTTTTCATACCGAAATAATTGCCATACTCCTGAACGTAAATATCTGCTGCTGTTTTGGAACAACCAAACAAAGAACGCTTGCCAGCAAAATCAAGTCCTAGTTTTTCGTTGAACGGATAGGTGGAGTTGAACCTAAACGGTAATTCTTCAAAATCATAATGAGTCATATTCTCTCCATATATTTTGTCAGTTGAGACGTGTACAAATACAGCGTCAGGGCAATATTTTCTCGTAGCCTCAAGCAAAATTAGCGTTGCTCTTGCGTTTATATCAAAATCGGTAATGGGGTCATTCTTTGCCCAATCGTGGCTTGGTTGAGCCGCAGTATGGATAATGGCATCAAACTTGTATCTTGAGAAAAGATTTTCGATTAAGTTCTGGTCTCGTATATCTATTTCTTCATCTATTTGATGGCGTTCAGTTCCAAAGAGTTTGGAACGCATATTATTATCAATCCCAACAACATTCCATCCTTTCTTTTTAAAGAAAGAAACTGATTCAGAACCCACCAATCCAAGTGAGCCGGTCACTAACAGTGTTTTTACATCTGTATCCATGAATCAAGAAGTTGTGTCCGTTGTACTTTATCCGTGAACCATTCTTTAGGACATATCACTTTCTCATGTTCTCCTAAATAGGCTGCCCACCATGAAAATGAAGAATTAGCCATGATGATGGATTTACAACCCGCCATGAGATTAAGGTCATCAGTTTCAGTATTGTCTTTAGGAGGTAATTCAAATCTGTCTCCTAGTAAAGGAGTGAGGTTGTCTCTACACCATTGCCTATCTGCTTTATCCTGTTCCCATCCTTGATTATCTCGACAAAAGACAATGAATTGTTCTTTCGGAAACATTTCTATTGCTTTTTTGTAGTAGTCAGTTTCCCAAAGATTTATATAAAAGTTGTTGTTTACGTAATCACCTCTTCGAATATGAAGGGCTACTTTGTCGTTTGGTACGATACCTTGTGAAAACCTTTCTTTAATTTTATCTGCATGGGGTTTCCAATACTTTTCTCCTTGAACGTAAATATCGGGAATTACGCCCTCATAGAAAAGTCCCACAAGAAACGCCTCCTTGAACATCAAGTTGCCTAATCCACCAATTGTTTCACGAACTTTTTTCATTCCATCCAATCTTTATGTTCTTTCTGCCAATCAATAGTCGACTTCATTGACTCTTCGAATGTTTTAGGAGGTTTCCAACCAAGAGAATAAAGCTTCTTGCTATCCAATCCGTAATGAGGATCATGACCAGGTCTTTGAGAATGAGTGTCAACTAATTCATAATCGAGATTTTCTACTCCCATGAGTTTTGCAATCGTCTGAGCAAGTTCAAGATTATCTAATTGTTTGTCTCCTGCAATGTTGTATCTATCGGGTTCATCGGCTGTATTGGGAACATGCATGTGCGGTTTAGTATTCTGAAGAAGAAAAAGAATGGCATTAGCAAAGTTACGAGAATGGATATACGAACGAGAACCTATTTCTCCTGGTCTACCATGTATGGTGAGTTTCTGACCACTAGCAATCCACTTTTGAATCATTGCAGGAAACTTTGAAGATTGCTGCATTTCCCCAAAGTTATTCATAGTGTTCGTGATGATGAGAGGAATGCCATAGGTTCTCCAATATGACATCGCTATCGCCTCCTGGCAGGCCTTAGAAGCTGCATAAGGATTAGAAGGCTTGATAGGGTCCCATTCGACTCTTAAATCATCATGTTTTGTAGAAACAGCCCCATATACTTCGTCAGTGGAAATTTGAACAAATACTGCTCCTTCAGGAGGGGTTTGGTTAGTTGGAGTTAAACCCCAAATATCTCTGGCATATTCAAGAAGATTGAGTGTGAGATTAACGTTATTTTGAATGAATGGAACAGGGTCTTGGATAGAAGCTTCAACATCAGAGAGAGAAGCCATTGAGATGATGTAATCTATGTGGCCTATTTTTTTCTTTGTGAGACTAGAAAATGGAGCGTTTAAATCGTGAGTTATAATTTTCAACCTTTTTGCCCATTCTGGGTGACGTTCTAAAGTTTGAGAAACACGGTCAGTCCATCCTTTGTGCCTAAAAGAATCTATACCAACAACTTCCCAATCCGTATTCCTCATGAATTCGGCAAAAAAGTGTATAGCAATTGACCCTCCGATTCCAGTCAATAGAACCCTCTTATGCATATTTTTTCATGAGATAAACATATTCTTCTTGTTTTAAAGAGTCAGGTATCGTATGAGTAAGTCTATCATGTCGAGTATCGACAATAATTCCTTTATCCCCATTTAAATGGGGTAGCCCATATTTGAGATATAGACGGTAATATAAGTCTACATCCACTAACCATTGGAGTGGTTCTTCAAAAAAGAGGGCTTGTTCACGCTTAAACGAGAATGTAGACACACTTCCTAAGCGGTTATTCCCAGTCCAAATATCATCTGTCCATTGAGGAATATGGGGCATCCCTATTTCACCTTCTTGGTCATGAAGACATGCTGTTGTCTGCCATACTACGTTTTGTGTAAATCCATTTACGATATTTTGGAGCGCCTTAGGATGAGCAAAATAATCATCCATCTGCATCATCTGCACTATCTCACCTTTGGACTTTATAATGGCTGCATTGTGATTCCGCGCGAAGTTTCCTTCTTTGGTTATGACAATTTCGTAATCAGTAAATGTTTGTTCTGATATACTTTTTAATAAACGGGAAAGATAAAAAGCACTTCTAGGGCTATCGTGATAGGGAATGGCAATAGAGATTTTAGGCATGGCGATTTCCTGTATAACAACCACAAAATCCACATGATTTATTAAAACAGTCACAAGAAAATGCACATGCTGTGCACCCGCAAAATCCACACGTTGGGACTGCTTCTTTATACGACATTAAATGCTGGAAAATCCTTATAAATCTGTCCCATCAATTTATCGTGGTGTTTATCCTTAGCATCACGCCACATGGATGATTCTTTTGTTCTATAGAGCATGAGCGGTTCTGGAATAGTTACTATTCTCTTTCCAAGAGTCAGTAAGTTAATCCAAAGATGAAGGTCTTCGTACCCTTCTACCATTCGAGGGGAATATCCACCCACTTCTAAAAGTGCTGATTTTTTAATAGCAGAACAATAAGAAAGTCGGTTTCCTTCTTTGAAGTCTTCAAGTTTGGGTTCAGACATTAAAATTGTATCTTGTTCAGCAAGACCAAAACAATGAATTGAAGGAGCTATGACATCAGCATCAGTCATTTCTGCTACTTCTAATATACGTTCAATACAGGTAGGACGAAGCATATCGTCACTATCTAACGGCAAGAAATAGTCCCCGGTCATATTCATGATTGCGGTATTTCGAGCAGATGCCAAACCTTTGTTTACTTGCCGAATCAGCTTTACAGGATATTCTGAGGAAATTTCTGCACTGTTATCGGGTGAGCCATCATCTACTACAATGATTTCACAGGGAACTGTCTGAGCAAGAACAGATTCAATCGTCTCTCGTAGAGTATCAGCTTGATTGTATGCAGAAATTCCAACAGTTATTTTCATGTTTTCACTAAATCAAGTTGATGCGCCTTTCCAGAACCTGGACATTTTACTACTCGTTTAACGACATATCCCGGAGTGTCAAACATATCTCTACAAAGAGGACATTGAGATTGTGAATTCTGCGATTGAGAATTCTCTGTTTTTCCTCCAAGGAGTTTATTCAATTCAGAACCAGCTTGTTTAGATAACGAAAAAGGTTTTGTAATTGTAATGATTTTTGGTGGGTAATCTTGTCCCCATAAAGGCTTGTAGTATTCATTAATCAACGAATCGGGGTGAATGTAACTTGGAGAAAGAACTAATAGTGGGCCTTTGTAATAATCCCAGAGATATTTATTCCAGTGACTTTCATCATTCCAAATAGCGACGTAGTTTTTATTGAAATCAGTATCTATGTTCTCTTTCATTACCTGCATTGCTTCTATAAACAATTTTGTTTTTCCTCCTTGGAACCCGCCTGCGACGTAATAGGGTTTAAATCGTGGTTTTCCACCATCGTCTACAACTTGTCCTAAACGGTGTATGTATGCTGAGGATTCAGGGTTCGGTTCATAAGGAGGGATATATCGTGGAGCCAGGGAATACATGGGATGTTCCGCAGCAGTAAGTCCTTCTCCGATAACTTCGTCACTTATTTTCTCAACTACTCGCATATCTGCGTCTAAATAGAATAGATATTCGTAGTCTTTCAACTTATCTTCCTGTTGAAGGAAGAGATGATAGCGCATGAGTGTAGGTGCAGGCCAATCTATCTTATCCGTCTCAAAAACATGAATATCATTCTGATTTCTAAAAAAATCAACCGTATCTCTGATAGTTTCTTTACCCCACCACTGATCTCCAGGGCGTTCTCCTCGAATTACTGCTTGTTGTAATTGTTCTTCAGTCAGGAGAGTATTTACTCCCTTCAGAAATTCTGGAGTGTCAGTGAGAGGGATATCAGACCAAACTAGATACTCTACATTATGTTGCGGGAGAAAATTCTTTCGACAGTCTTCAATTACTTGCTTTAAATACGGCCAATATCTGGGGTTAATACAGACGAAAAGGAGACCTATCTTCTTTCTTTTTGCGAATTCTATATCAAGTCCATCATCGTTAACAACGATATTCTTAATATATTTGCCTTTAGGTAGTAGAACCTTTCGATTCATGGATACAAGTTATTACCCATAAGTATATCACAACATTAATGGGTCAAGGTGTATTTCTTTATTAAATCAGTAAGTTCTTGGACTGTGAATTGGCGGATTTTTCTCTTTTCCTCAGCTAATTCTTTTAAGATTTGGAGGCCGTATTCTTCGGTGAGTTTTAGTGCGTATTCGTCTATGTTGCCGTTTTTGAATATGTTACACCCTACGCACTGAATTTTCGTATTCCGTGGGTCGAATCTCAGTTGGTTGTAACTTCGGGAGATATAATGGCCACATTGAAGGTCTTTCCAGTGTTTTTTGACTCCACAGGTGTAACAAGAGGCAATACCTCTCTCATCTGCACCGTTTTTCCTGAGATAGGTGCTATATACAGCATCGAGTTTTCTTCTTAGTCGAGCAACACTTATCCGTTTGGGTAATTTTGATTTCTTCGTAGGTTTCCGCTTTAGAAAAGAGCGTTTCACTCTGGAATTATATCACGGTTTTTATTCGCCAATCTTTCTCTCATTTTGTCGAATTCTTTAATCCACCATGCCTGTGCTTTTCCTAGTTTCAGCATGTCTTCTGTAGACATTCCCCTTTCTTGAACGTAATTATCAATTAATTTGTTCCATTCTTTTGTGGGAAGACCCTCTATTGGGCGAACGAGATTGGTAAATTCTCTATGGGCTTGGACTATGTTTTCAGCAGTATCTTCAACGGTAACTTCAATGTAAGCAAAATCATCACCTGTAGGAACACGAAGTTGGGCTTGGTAGGTTTTCATTTTAATAATTCAGGGTTCTCATAAATGTTGCCGATGACGTATATTTCATTTGGAAGATAGTTTTCACCGTTTTCCATACGTAGCCAAAAGCCGTTCTCTATCCACTGAACTTCGTGTACCATTCTTCTCTCCATACCATCTCCATATGGCTGACCCCATTCAACAACATCTCCTTCATATATTTCCTTGCCGTTTTTATCGAGGAGGCCGGTGAATTGCATAATCTCCCATCCTTTCGGGCTGTATAGTTCGCCCTCGTCGAAGACGCTTATTTGCTTTAGTTCAGGTACCCACGCTCTGAATTTTATTTGTCTCATAGAGTATCTAGTTCTGTATCTGCTAATTTTTCTCTTTCAAATTCGTGGCATTTACATAAACTATTTGCACACCAATCAATCATTTTTTCTGCATCGTCATCAAGGCCAGTTCCATAACATCTAAGGCAACAGTTCATACTTTCGGCTCCATAGCTTGTTCTCGTAATGCTCGTAGTTCTTCCCAGGTAGATATTTCTAGTTGTCGAGCGGATTTTTCAGCAAGTTCAGCATCATCTTTTAAGTGAGAGGCTTCTATGCGTTTCATAATTGCCTCGGTGTAGCGTTCTGCTGCTTGTTTAATGTCTTTGTTCATAGAGAGAATTTGTGGTTACAGGTTCTACAAAATCCATCTATAAATATTTTTTCCCAATGAAGTCTATCGTGGCAACGTGCTGAGCCATGAGCAACAGCATTTGGGATATTTACTTCTGGAAATGGAATTTTGCTCATATTCCAAGAAATGTAGCGCTTAATACTCCTGCCACTGCTGCGACAAGAAAGAGAATCGCTACAAAGAATAACCATTCAGTAAATGTCATATTATTCAGTGTCTTCTGCCATTTGGCACTTGTCATAATAAGCTATTTTTTCTTCATCAGTCCATTCTTCTGCTGAATCATCTATAAAACCTTCTTTTATACCGTAATTGATAAGGGATTCTATCTCTGGTGCTGAGGGGTTTGGTGAACTCATGGTTTTTAGTTAATTTGAATAAGATGCTTTTCGTAAATAACTTCGTCATCATAGTGATACATTCCTGATTCTCCAAAGAGGTGCGGTTTTGTACAGAAGTATTTCTTACCATCGCAATTTTCGTGTTCGTCCATTTTGTTTTTATTTTATGTGAGTAAGTGTGGAAGAAAAGTACTGGTGGGGAGAGGTTCCCATCCTAGAAGGTGATTGGACTTATGCTATCTAGAATTGCCGCCCTCCTTTTCTATTAGGTTAGCCCTACCCCCATCAATACTCTTCTGTGAATGTGCTTTGGGAATGAAAGGGGCGTTGAGAAGTAAGTTGTAGCTGGCTTCCGCGCCCCGATATTCCTTCTTAAAACATGTCCTGAGGAGAGAAGAAGTGCCGGACGTATCCTTTACTGCTTCATCCTTGGACTTAGTTAGTATGTCGCTAAATACTAACTAGCGCAAGTTGCGTCTGTTGATAACTTTTTGGACTAGCGCAAGTCCTTATGGTATAGTTCTTTTTAATGAAAGATCCTGCTGCCGTAGCACTTGGGGAAAAGCGTTGGAAAGGCGTTCCTAAGAAAGACCGACAAGCTCATGGTAAAATGATGGCCAATGAGAAGAAGGCTAAAAAAGAGATGTCGCACTCAGGTACTTTTACGCATCCATAACTAACGTCGCGCTTTGTTTGTTTTACGAACCATCCCTAGGGCGAAAGCCCTCTCCGGTTCATTCTTCAAATAAAGCCACAATGCGCCTATTACCTCTCACAACAACCATAAACAGTCAAAAAAGATTTCTGGAGATGGA
Organism: uncultured Cellvibrionaceae bacterium; assembly: GCA_964542655.1. GTDB lineage: Bacteria > Pseudomonadota > Gammaproteobacteria > Pseudomonadales > Cellvibrionaceae > Cellvibrio. The sequence goes on along the minus strand of CAZIWB010000056.1, from coordinate 4,909 downwards.
TCTCTTTCTTCTTCTCCAGAGTCACAGAAAACCGTAAAGAAGGACAAAAGTGGTCACTCCCCTGTTTTTTCAAAAAACGACCGGGGGAGTCAGATATCTTTTGAAGAATCTATTTGGTTTTGGAATCTTCTGCGGCAGTCACGATAACTTCCTTCTTAAGGAATCTTTCTCCTGTCTTAAGTTCTTTGCGCATTTTTACAATTGTTTTCTGAGTTTCAGAACCTATATTTAGCAAATCTTCTTCAAGTGCTTTTTCTTCCACAGGTATTGGTTTTGCGAAAAGAGAGAGTAATTTTTGAATTTCATCAACCATGTCATCACTGCTCAAAAGCGTAACTTCAGCCATCAGAGCATTAAACTCCATTCCATCTTCCTCTGACTGGAGCATTGGTTGATGTCTTCTTCTAAAGACACTTCTTTTCGTAGTCATCTCTAAAAGTTTCGTATAGGATTCTTTTCTGGAATCAAACATTCTAGCGTCTTGCGCCATTTCTTTTTCATTCGAAATTTGGAATTTCATCCTTTCTGTATCTTCTCTTGCCTGTTCTTTTGCTGTGTAATAACTCGCAGCCCAACCCAAGCAGCCTCCAATAAGAGTTGCCAAAAGAGTACTGCCACTGGTTATGAGTAGCTGAGTATTTTCAGGAGTCATAATTTCATTCTACCGCTCTCCTTTCTCACTTCAAAACTCCCTTACTTCGCAATTTGATATCCAAACACACTGGATGTCGCCAGCTATATCTTTTACGAAGCTTAGTAAAAGTAATTTATTCTCTTTTCAATCTTCGTAACTCGTCTTCTTGATTATTCATTTTTTCTTTCATATCATCTATTTGACCAGCATAGTAATAGAGGATAAGAAATACGATAAAAGCAATAAGTCCCATAGACTTTATTGAACTTGGAACGTGAATGTGAGAGGAAATCCTGCAATTTCTATTGGATTCCCAGTTACAAGAGAAATGGCATCAATCTTTTCAACTTTTATTGAATAAGTTCCTGGTGTTACGTTACTTTTATTGCCCACAGCGATATATATTTTGGCTGAAGTAGAGGCAGATACATCATTGGTCTGCAAACTAGAAGCATACAATAGTGTATTTGGCTTAAATAAGCCGGTCATGTAATTTATCGAACTAATTATATTAGGAGTTCCTACTTTAAACGCAGTAGTAATAGATGGAGCATCAGTAGAAAACCATATTCTTTCAGTTCGAATACCTTGTTTATTTCCTGCCTGTAGAACGAAAGTTCCTATATTATTTGCAGAATCTTGTACTACATCAAGTGATGTTCCACCTTGACCCGCATTTGCAGCAGTAACTAAAGGAAATACAATATTCGAATTCACGACTGAATTTACTTCGGGGAACGTTTCAATTATAGGTTCTACTGGAATAACGGGAGATGTTGGCATACCTGGATTAGGTGGTAATGTAATCATAGGAGATTGACTCTGTATAGACGGAGGAGTATATGGTGGAGTATACACAGGTACATACACTATTTGTGGTGGTTGAACTGGCTTTGGAAGAAGAGAAAGATCAACTGGAGGAGTGGTGGTAGCGGCATCTCCTTCAGTATCAGGAGCTTGAACTAAAATGATTTGATTTATTACTCCTCTTGTTATTGGACCCACGAATCCTGAAACAGGAGTGATACTTTGTTTGGTTTGGAATATTTTAACTGCGGCGAGTGTGAGAGAGTAGAAGTTACCCGTAACTGGTCCAGTGTATACACCTTGGTCAGTAAGAAACTCCTGAAGAGCAGTGACATCTTCCCCTTTCGAACCATAAGACAAATTACTATCGAAAGAAGCAAATGCTGAAAATGGTACAGCAAATAATATAAGACCTATAATTAGTTTTTTCATGCAAGATTCCTAGATTGGTAACAAAACCCCACCTTTAGACTAGAGAGGAACCTTGCAAGTAAGTCTCCGGCCAAAGGCGGGGTTCTGATTGCAAGGTTCCCTATAGGAGGTGTCACCTATAGTATAGCATATATACTAGCGCAAGTTAAGACCGGTGGATTATGCGACCGTTCTCCAAGCCTCTTTAACTTCTAAACCCGACAGTTGATGATAGGTCAGAATATTGAATGGAGTTGAATGACCAAGCATTTGAGCCACTGTTGTGATCGGCTTCCCTTGGGCAAGCTGTCTATGTACAAATCCATGTCTGAAGGAATGAGGACTGATTTTATTAACTAACCCAGCATTCTTTGCTGTATCGTGGACAATACGTTCAACCTGTCGAGACGTAAACTGATTGGTCTTTTTTCTATATGTTAATGATACAAATAAGGAATCACTATCAGTCCACACTTTCTTTCTCATTTTGAGGTATTTTTGAAGCAACTCTTCAGTTTCGTTGCTCCACACAATAAGTCGTCTTCGTTTGTTCTTTTCATTATTGATGAAGGTCTGATGTGGAATTAGTTTTCCTATCTCTATACTCAATAACTCCCCTACTCGTATACCTGTTTCCCACAATAGACGAAGCATGAGTGTTCTTTGTATTTCAAGAGGATCTATGCCCTTAAGTTGAGCAAGCATTAACGTATATTCCTCTTCAGTGAGGGCATAGTGAGAAACCGCACGTTCTGTTTGAATCTTAAAAAGAGCAATTGGGAAGTCTAATGCTTCGACACTTACCAAATACGTTAAATACTCTTTGACAATGGTTAAACCATACTGGATATTTTTTGGACTATATCCTCTTTTAACTAGAAATTCTTTAAAGAGACGAATGTCATCTAACGTAACGGATAACACATCTTTTTTGAGGAATTTTCGAAATCGAATATTCCACATAAGATAACTCTTATATGTCCCTGGAGTTACATAGGATTTTTTCCATTGTAAGTACCCATTCATAAAAACACCCCACAGGGTTCAGCTGTGGGGTGCGACTACAATAATACACCCTACCGTACTGAACCTACGGTACCGCAATAATACTTATGGGGATAAACTTGTCAAGAAGTCAAATGTATGTCGGAAAATATTATATGGGTGTTAATAAAGCAACGTGCATATTTGACCTCAATGTATAATGAGGTTTCTCAAATTTTGAGAAGTGAGATATGCCTCGTTAGTTCAACGGATAGAACGCTCCCCTACTAAGGCAGAAATATCAGTTCAACTCTGATACGAGGCACGTCTCAACTCTCAAGAGAGAAAGTAGATCATATAGGTGTCTTTCTACCTATATCCGTTTTGTGCGTTTCCACGTTCTAAACGGTAAGAAGCCGTAACCCGGCCATGTATTTATATATTAAGAATACTTTGAGTGAACAACTAGCGCAAGTTGTTATACACAGGTCGTGTAAAGGAACATTTGCGACATACAAAGTATACCACTATGAGAATTTCAATAGAAAGAATACTGTGTATAACAACTTGCGCTAGTTAAAACACATGATAAACTTTATGGGTAGAGAATAAGGGAAGTCCTTGCAAAAGTCCCATATGCACAACTGTGGGATAATGGAGAAATACTGAATACTTCATGGCTTCCTTTTTCTCTACATTTATTCTAAAAACTATATGAAAACTACACTCACTGAAGTAAAACGTTTCACAAAAGACAAAGATGGTAATACTCTAAAAACCAGAGATGGTCGTGCTTATACTCGTATAAACATCAAAACTACTACTCATAATGACAAATGGATTTCGGGATTTGAGAATCAAACTACTAAAAACTGGCAAGCCGGAGATGATGTGGAGATTGAAGTAAAAGAGAATGGAGAGTATTTGAACTTTTCTACACCTAAAATGGTTATTGGAGGTTCGTTCACTGAAGAAGACAGACAGTTGCTTCAAATGATCCATGCACTTCTCGTGAAAGGACAGAGTAAGACAGAGGTACGACCAGATAACTATCCTGAACATGGAGAAGAGCCACCTTTCTAATCATGTCGCAGCTTCGTGATTTATTCGAGAAAGTGAAGGATGAAAGTCTCTCTAAAGAGCAGATTGAGAAGTATCGTGATGAACTAATTCATCTTCATTCTGCTATGCAGCTCGAATTAGCCTCAATAGAAAAAGCCTCGGCGTTTTACTTCATGGATTTGAAACGAGCCAATCCTGAAGAAAGTGATATTTCCATTAAAAGAAAATGGAAGGTAGAGGAAAAAGGACAGCGTGAGATAGAACTAAATAGGTTCGTAAAGGCAATAGTGAAGGAAATAGATAGTCTTCGTACAAGAATATATTCCCTTCTATGAATAAAGGGTATTAGCCTGTTATGGAAAATCCTAAAGATTATAGATGTGAAAATTGCGGGAATAGGACTCTAACCTACGATAAAACTTGTACCGTATGTCACATGGATTGGAAAATTGGTTATCAACCGATATTTGACCCGCATAGTCACCCTCACCTGTAGATAGAGAGTAAATGGTGTATGAAATGGTTTGACGAATTATTGTGTAAATATTTTGGGCATGAGTGGTATATGACCGCGCAAGCTAATTTACCTTCTTCTCGTGGAAAATCAGTGTACGCAGGATACGGCGGCGGTTTAAGTTTAAGCGTAGAGTGTGAAAGAACGTGTGAAAAATGCGGCAAAATTGAAACTTATTATATTCCATGGGACTAACCCCCACTTACTTACTAATCTCTCTGGTGAATGTATATGAATGAAGTTGAACCACCAAAAAATATATCAGTTATGTGTCTTTGCGGGCGCGTTTTTATGACTGCTTCCGACACTAGGGAAGAACAGGGTTTTACTTGCGAATGTGGTCGTCCGATAAGTTCACCCCTATGAAAGAATCTCGGCGCAAAAACATAAAGGCGAATATGAAAAAGTGTGTCTATTGTTTGGCGACCGAAAATCTTACCATTGACCATAAAGTACCAAAATCGCAGGGGGGAAAAGACGACATAAAAAATCTCCAA
>CAZIWB010000055.1:0-43790 GCA_964542655.1 uncultured Cellvibrionaceae bacterium | reverse complement strand
GGACGCCGGCCGGTAACAGCCTTGCCGCCTCTTTGAAGGCCGGAATGAACCGGCCATAATTTGGATCGTTGATAAGGCCGCGCGGATGATTGCCGAAGAAGTGAGCCTTCCCACCGGTGGCCTGCATATCAAAGCCGACCAAAATCACCCGCTTAGCGCCGAACAAAAGGGCCAGATTGATCGCCTGGAAGCCGCTATTTGAACCGTAATGGATCAGCTTTGGATCGGCAGAGAAACCGCTACGCTCTGCACCTCCAACTAAATGCAGGCCATATCGATCGGCACAAGCGCGCTTTTCATTGTTACCTATGCTGTGGCTGGACCAGCGTTCGCCAGAAAATTGCGGAACGCCTTTGTGCGCGTCCCACCAGGCCGTATCGCAGGCATAAAGCACGTCCGCGAATGGCAAGAGTCGGTAGGCATCATTGACGGCGATTATCCGATGACCGCGGCAATGTTCCGCGACTTCCGGCGTCAGTGACGGCCCCGTGGCCGCAACAATAATTTCATCCCAGTCCCTTCGTCTCACCGGCGACGGGAAAGGTGGTTTGGGGCGCGGCCCCACCTCCTTGCTGGGCCTTATTCTCAGGCGCAGGGCCTTTCACCCTGATGGTTTGGCGCGGCGCCGGCTTGGCGGGTTCTTCGGGCAGAAACACGCCCAGGCCGTCGCGCTCGGCGCGGGCCGCCATATCCTCCGGCATGTCGCGCGGAATTTTGTAGATGCCCGCATGGATGAGCGAGCGGCCGTGATGCATGGACTTTTGAAGGTCGAACTTTTTCATGCTGTTCCTCGTGAAAAATACCGATCCGGAATAACCGAACCACTCCGTACCGTGCCGTGTCGGGCCAAGCCTGACCGAGACTGCCTTGCCCAAACTTCCCGAGCCGTGCCTTTCCGGGCCTAGCCGCGCCTAGCCTGCCGCACCATGCCGGACCAAACCTTGTCTTACCGTGCCCCGCGATACCTCGCCTGCGTTGCCGAACCGAACGGGATCATTCCAAGCCTGACCCAGACGCGCCATGTCGGCCATGCCTGTCCGTGCCGCACCAACCCGTGAGATGATGGCGGGAAGTTTTCCGCTCCCCGCCACTCACTCAATGCATCAAGTCGTTTTGATGAATTTTACCGCGTCATTGTTGAGCACGCACCCGCCCTCGCGACGACGCACATAAAAGCGGACAAACCCGACATTGGTGACGTTATCCCTGGTCACGCGCAGACCGACGCGGTCGGTCAGCAGATAACCCTGCTGGAAGTCGCCGAAGCCAATCGGATATTTGTTGGAGCCGGTGTCGTCCATCTGCTCCCACGTCTCGATGGGTCGGCCAAGCAGCATATCCGGCTGGGCCGCCTGAAGGCTCGGCTGCCAGAGATACTGACCGTTGCTGTCTTTCATCTTGCGGACAGCGCCAGTGGTCACCGAGTTCATGACCCAGGTCGCATTGACGCGATAGGCCGAGTTCAGGGTGTATTGGAGGTCGATCAACTTGTCGCCCGTCAGCGACGGAACGGCGGGAGAGCCAAGCGACGGACTTTCAATATACTGATAGGCCGCGGCCGCGCGGAGCGGAGATGCGAAGTCCGCAGTCGTCACGGGCGAGGTGTTCAACAAGCCTGTCGGTTTGTTGGTGCCGTTGCCGGTGAGAACCGCCGAGCCTTCCTGGATGGCGAACTGCCGCGCCACAGATTCCGAAAGCCACTGTTCAACATTGAAGAAAATGTCGTCCAAGCTCCATTCGGAAGCCTGCGGATAAGCATAAAGCTCGCCATGGGTCGGGGCCCGTTCGCGCAACTGCGGGGTATTCGTCGCAGTGCGAGAACTGGATTCACCGACCCAGCCAGCCGAGGCGTTGTTGATATCGATCAATTCCTTGTAGTCGTTGGAATTGGTCTGCACCACCTTCACCAGACGGCGAACCGGCGAATACTTCTGCTCCAAAAGACCGATCTGCTTGCCGATTTCTTCCGGGACGGCATACCCGCCGCCAGCGGTCGAAGCGATGGTGACATCCTTCTTCGACAGCTCCTGCATTTTCTGTTCGTCCGCAGGCGAGCCGCCCTTGGAGCGAATCCAATTGCAGAACGACTTCTTGTATTCGTCGTGGTTCTGTTCGCTGGCCGTCTTGCCGGGGCCGGACTTGCGGGATTCCAGCTCTTCCAGACGTTCGCGCAGGAAGGTCTGTTCGCGCTCGATCTCGCCCTTCGCCTTGGTGGCAGCCGAGAGATCGGTTTCGATGCGGGCGAGCTTCTGGTTCAGATCGGTCGCAAGACCGTCCTTGCCTTCCGACAACGCCTTGATGCGCTCGTCATTGGTGCTCTTGAAGGCTTCGAAAGCCTCGCCGATGCGATTGATGCTGGCCGTCAAGGCCGTCATGGACGTGTCCATGTGGTTTTCTCCTGATGAGGTTTGGGGGTTTGGTCAGTGCCTGAGGCCGCCGACCGCGAACTTGGCGGCGACTGCCTCCGCGGCGGCGGATGCCGCTGCGCTTCCCGACACAACTTCCTCACGAAGAGTGTTTTCCGGCCGCCCCGCATCACGCAGGGCGTACTTCTTGAAGACCGAAACAGCAGCCTTGCTGTCCGTGCGCGATAGACCTCCTTCGCGGAGGGCGTCTTCAAGCTCGCGCAGTTCTTCCGGCGTGAAAGCTTTCACAGCGGAAATCGTGGCCTTATCGTTGGCCGGGAAAGTGACAATCGACACTTCCCACAAATTCAGTTTGGTGAGGTGGCGCAGGGTGACGCCGTCTTTCACGACGTCATAAGCGCCTTCGGTCTGGTAACCGATGGAGAGCGAATCCAGTTCGCCGGATTTAAGGCCCTCATAGATATACTGGCCGCGCTCGGTATTGAGCGCGAACAGCTTGCCATCGACCTTGAGGCCCTTGGCGTCTTCCGACATGCCGGTCCATTGGCCGACCGGCATCATATCGTCGGCGCCCGCGCCCCAGCCGCCATGTTGCAGCAACATCTTGGGGTATTTGCCTTTGGCCTCCCACGCGCGCAGCGTGTCCTTGAAGGCGCCGGGCTCGATCACGTCGCCATAAGCATCGACATTGCCGAAGATCGCGCCGTAACCATTGAAGGTCCCGGTGCTGTCTCCCGCAAGCTTGCATTCCACCAGCCCAAGCTGACGCCGTTCAAGCTGCATTTGGATCTCCGTCTTTCGGGGGCGCGCCCTTTGACGGCTGCTGCCCGGAAGGTCCCTGGATGTAATAGGCTTCGCCGCCGCCATCTGCGCGCGGGTTCATGTTCTCGTGTTCGCGCCATTCGTCGGCGTTGATGACGCCCATATTGCGCTGGATCTGAAGGCCTTGCTGGCGCTCAAAGAACGAAGCGCGGATCACGGCATTGGGATTGAACCGGATGATGATGCCGGCGCGGCGGTCCTCATCTGTGAGGAGGTCCCGCTCCATCGCCGCCTCGTATGCAGTGACCAGCGGCAGGATCACGTTCGTCGTAAAATTCTGATCCTGCTGCTCGACGTTGTTGAACGTACCCTTGGAGAGATCGCCCACAAGATGCGGCGGGATTCCGAAGGCACCGGCAATCACGGTGCGCTGATATTCGCGCAAGCCCAGAAATTGCGCCTTGTCGTTTTCGACGCCGATCTGCGTTCCCATCTTGATGCCCTTCGGCATCATCAGGGCCTTAAAGCGGCCCTTCTTCGCATAGACGTTCTGCACATCCTCAACGAATTGATTGCGCTCTTCCGCAGTCTTGTGGCCCTGGCTTCCTTCCATATATTCGAAGACCAAGCCGGGCATCGCGCCGTTGCCGAACAGCGCAGCACCGAATTTTTCCGCCGCGATCTCCACCGCGATGGATTCGCGCACGTCCATCACCGGACTGTCGCCGTAATAACCGTTGCGCGCCGACATGCGGACATGGTGCATCACGTCCATGCCATAGGTGCGCTGCCCGCCGGAAGCTTGCGTCACCTTGAAGGTGACGTTCATGTCGTCGTCTTGCTCCATCCGAACGCTGGACGGGATGAGCGGCAACAGGCGTCGGATCGGGCCGGTGACACCGCGTCCCTTGTAAGCGTAATGATTGCCGTGGCGCAGAAGCCAGGATGCGGAATCCATCCAATAGTTCACCCTCGACTGCCAGTCGTTCGGGCGCGCCAGCAGACGCTCTACCGGGTGGTTCGGCTGCAACTCCTTCTTCGCTAGGCCCGAACTCGTCGTGCTCTTCTGATAGACGTGCACCGGCATGACGGCGAAGCGCCGCGTGACAGCCGTGACGATGGCCTTCACCGTCGGCGACTGTTCGCAATTCTCAGGCGTCACCGCCACGCCTGATGCCGTCTCAAAGACAGCATCAAGCCGCCTGATCACCTGATCGATGCTCAGGGCGCCAGCGGATTTCCGGCCGAAGTTGAAGAAGGGCAGCAGCTTCAAAGCACTTCTACCCTTTCGGTCACATAGCCGATGGCCTGCGCTGGCTTCTCGCCCTTCGCAATGCCCAGCGCGGTTGCCAGTGCGGTGGCGCCGTCGATGCGGATCGTGCCGCGCACGGTGGAGCGTTCTTTGTCGAATTTGCGGTTTCCGGCCGGATCGCTGGTCAGGATGGCGTTCGCCACGCATGCGGTCAGGACGGGATGCGCGCCATGGCGCAGCTTTCCGGTCAGCGCCAACTCGGCGAAGTGATCGATGGCAGGGGCCATGCTCTGGAAGCCCTGGCCGAATTCTTTCATCGGGATACCTTCAACGTCGGCCTCTTTCATGGCCTCGTTGAAGTCCTTGATGCGCCAGCGGTCGAACCCGATCAGCTGGATGTCGTATAGGTCGCGCAGCATTTGGAGCTGCAGGGCGACGAAGATGTATTTGATGATCGGGCCGGGGATGCCGATCAGGTGTCCTTGCTGGATCCAGAGCTTGAAGAGGTCGCGCTCGGAAGGCTTGCGGGCTTCCAGCGCGCCCGTGGGCGTCCAGAAGAACGGCAGAATGTCATAGCCCGGGTCCGGCTGATCATCCGGGAACACCAGTACCAGCGCGGTCAGGTCGTCTTTGCCCGAAAGGTCGAGCCCGCCATAGCATTTGCGGCCGACCAGCTTTTTCGGGTCCACCTCGACGGCCCCTTGCTTCCAGATGGCCGCGGAGACGATCCGGGATTCCTCGCTGGCGTCGATCCGCTGGTTCAGCCGGAGGTTTCGGAACGAAGCCTCAAAGGCCGGGATGCGGCGCGCCCGCTCGGCGCTCTCCCGCATGTCGTCCAGCGACAGGTAATTTCCTAAGGCTTCGTTGCAGCCGAACCATGTCGCCTCATCGAACGGATCGGCCCCTGCCGGCGCCGCCGCCAGATCGACATATATCGAGGGGTCCGCCCCCGATAGACCGTCATCGATCATCTGCGAAAGCGGATGGTCATCGTCCGGTGCCTGGGTCGAGATCACCAGGCCAAGGGCCTCTTTCCGCTTGCCGAGGGCGTTGATCAGGTTGTCGAGCAGGGTCCTGTCTTTTGCCTGGGCCAGTTCGTCATATGCCCAGAGCGAGGGGGCCAAGCCGTGCGCGCGCCGCGCGTCCTGCGACATGGCCTCATAAATCGATCCGCGCCCCGGCCCGTCCAAAACCTCAATCTTTTTGTGGAACCGCTGGATATTCACGATGCTGATGAATTCAGGCACCGCGAAACAGATGGCTTCGATCTCGGCGAAGATGATGGCCGCTTGCCCGCGGTCGATTGCGGCCGAATAGACCTCGCCGCGGGGTTCCGCTTCTGGCCCGAACATGTGGCAGGCGCAAAGCCCAGCCACCAGACCGGTTTTGCCGTTGCCCTTGGGCTCCGACTTCACGCCCAGGCGCACCTTGCGCCGGCCGTCCTCCTTAAGGTCGCCATAGACCTTGTTCACAAACCGAAGTTGCCCAGGCAAAAGCCGCATGGGCGTTCCGGCCAATGGACCCTTGGTAATCGGCAGGAATTGCAGGAACGCGATGACGCGCTCGGCGCGGGACAGCCCTTCAGCTTCCCAAGGAAACACCCGTTTCTCTTCGGGAGCAGCCTCGGCGGCGGCAATCCGGCGCGCAGCACCAGGGCCGCGCCGTCCCATGCGATTTTCCTTGCAATATCAGGCCACTGGAAGGCCGGGCGAAAATAATTCTGTTTCCGGGTTCGGACGCCGGTGTCCACGGCAATCCGATTTTCTTTTTTCCCCTCCCCCCGGTGCGGTGTAGCACTGCCCCTGGTGCATGCTGTCGCATGTCGTGGGCGCATGGCTCGCATAGAGCTTGGGGAGGTCGCCTACAGGCTCACCCGAATAGGCCGCCGATTATGGATGCGCCTATGAGCCAGCCCAACGGGTTGCTTGTGTCGCGCGTCTGTGAGGATGGGCGCATGGCCCTTGCGACCTGCATGTTGCGGTGGTGCTGGCGCTCATCTGGCGTCATGCGCGCCCATGCCTCAGGCGATAGAGGAACGGCGGGCGGCTTGATGACGTGGCCCAAGGCTTATGCTCCTGCATTGAACGGGTGGCGTGGATCGCTTGGCAGGCCGTCCACCCCAAGCGCATCGCTATAGCCTTTGGCTTCTTCGCTTTGTTTGCCGCTGGAGTGGCAGCGCCATGGTGGTGCATCGCATAGGGATTGGAATGGTCCTGCCCAGAAGCGGGCGGGGTCGCCACGGTGCGGCTCTATGTGGTCGCATACGGTGGCGGCGGTAATGCGGCCTGCTGCCTTGCATGAGCGGCACAGTGGCTCGGCTGTAAGCTGGGCTTCCCTGATCCGGCGCCATCGGGCGGTGCTGTACCATGCCCGGTATAGCTGGGCGGCTGCGCTGCGCTTGTCCTGTCGCATGAGGTCTGTGCTATGATATCGGTCCGGGAGAGGTCGTCGGTTCAAATCCGACCGTTTACTATAGCCAAGCGAAAGCGGGTCATCGTGATCGGGTGGCCTTGGCGGGATTAGTCGATGTAGCTCAGCGGTAGAGTACTCCCACCGCTTTCTGTCTCGATGAGGTGGCCCAGCTTGAGGGAGATCAGCCAGGCCACCTCACTGAGGCGCACCATGCCAGTGTGCATCCGGTTGGGCCGAGATGCTTGGTGACGCCTTGCGGCGAATGCTGTTAAAAGACCTTAGGAAATAGGATGGCAGCCATGGAAACAGTCTTGCTGAAGGGCGGTCCTCACGACGGGCAGACCAGAAACCTTGTCGTTCCCACCAGGGCCATTAGCATCCCAGTTGAGCCGTTTGGACCAGGAATGTCCTTTGAGGTCTACGAACGGTGCTCGAGTATCCGCAAAGATGGCACCAGGGAAACCATATTCGAATTTCAGGGATTCAACGTTCCGGTATTCGAGGAATAAGCGGCTTTCGCCATGCCTACCGACTTCCACCGTGTCGCGCGAAACGCGCAAATCACCGGAAGGTTCAATAGGAATGCGGGGAATTCGCGTTTGTGTCAAGCGTAAGGCAAAGCGCTTGATCTAGTTTCGCGTCGCCGTTATGCGACGCGTCGCGCTTAAGCGACATCATCGAAACCTTCAGCCAGCATGTTGCGTCGCTCGCCCAGAATTGCCATCTGCGTTTCCACCATATCAAGCAAGCTGCGGCGCAAGTTGGCGGGCATGGCGTGATCTTCGTTGCGCCAACGCTGGACTGTGCGCTTGGAGACCTTCAGCCGCTTGGCCAGAAGCGCCACCCAGGTTTCGCCCCAGACGTCGCGGCCGATCTCTTCGAGTTTTGCCCCCGTTAAGATCATAGCGACGGATCATCCGATATTTGCCCAGGCATTGCGCCAATCGCAACTGTCGCAAGCCCACTGTAATATTCGCGCAGACCCTTCTCCATGCGGACCCAGGATTGCGCTATCTCCGGGTAATGGCTGGAAAATAGAGCGATTGCTATTCGCTCAATAGCCTCTTCGAGCTTTGCGCCAGTGAGGATCATGGACCCGGGTCAACCGCTGTTTCGTCGTCAGGCGGCCTGCCAATGCACATGGCCACGGGCGGGTGCGCCGTGCCGCAGATTGTCAGATAAACTGGCGCGCCCTTAGCCAGTGCCTCGATCTCGTGCGGCTCCAACTCCCATGCACTGGTCATGGCCGGGCCGACGTTGGTTTTCTCGTCCCGAATGGCAAGGTATCCGCATTGTTTCCCCTCGTCTTTCCATCCTGGTGGTGCGCCCAAATATCGTGTCATACCTGCAACTCGAATTGCCCTCATCGTCTCCCCCTATGCTGCCTTTCGCTCTATCTCCACGCGCTTCAGGTCGCCTTCTGACACCTTCACGCGCGCAATGCCTATCCAGATGGTCGCCACGCCGCGCTCGGCCCCGAAGAACTGCCCGCGCTGGCCATAGGCCGGGTGGTCCTTGTCGTCGATCTGCACCGTGTCGCCTGGCTGCAGATCGGTGCGCGCCACCGGTTTCCTGATCGACGTCGCCGCGGCCAGCTCGTCGTCCTCCAGCCGGCGCAGAAAGTCGATCTCGCGCGGGTGCAGCGATACTGGCGCGGTGCCACCCAGGAGCGCCGAGCCGCTGCTGTCGTCCATGCCGCGCGTGTTGGTGATTGGCCCGACCTCGTGCGGTTCACAGGCGACGAAAATGTATCCTGTGAAGCGCAGGCGGGCCCTGGCATGGACGCGGCGCCCTTCCTGTATGCGCAGATACGTTTTCGGCAAGAACACGCCATAGCCCTGCGCGCGGAGCTGTGACGCCGCGAATAGCTCCTGCTGCCCCTTTGTCGTGCCCACGAACCAAGCCATCACGCTGCCTCCACACCGAAATCAGGCAGTGCCAATTGCAAGATCGCGTCAACATGCGCTCGACCTCTGTTCGCCAAAACATATTGCATGCAGCCATGGTCCTCGCATGGTGCCGATGGCCTCAGAAGGCGAGCAATCAGAAATTCGTCAATCGCTTCGCGCACTGCAGGCGCGGAGAAATCGCCATTCCTGAAATCTATCGCGCGGCAGGAATACCAGAGCAGGATTTCGACCTGCAACGGCGACATCGTTTCACGTGAAACCGTCATGCGCTCATCTTCCCCAAAAGATCGCCGGCACCGTCGCGGAGAATTTCCGCTGGGCATCGACATCCGTGCTCGTTCGGTCGCGGGCCCCATTTCGGAATCCACGATCCTTTCTCCCGCCAGACCCGCATGCGCTCTCGCCATCCGCGGTCGTCGGTTTGCTCAAAGGCGCCGGGTATCACCCGGATCTGACCTTTCGGCATAGCGTTGAATTTCAGGGCATTTCCCCGCCAAGTGCGCCATGCAGCCGACCAGTCGGCCATGCGCGTCCCCTTGCCACGGTGGTGATCCCTGAAAGCTTCAACCTCGTCGCCGAGCCTCGCGCAAAGGTCTTCCCTGCCCTTTTCCCGCCAATAGCCCAGAGCCGCATCGCGGTCTGCTTGCAACGGGAAATCGTCTGGCAGGAGAGTTTTATCCTTTCGCTCACGCTTCGGCTTGGACGACGCGCCCTGCGCGTCGGATATATTCTGGTTCAGGTTCTGGTTCAGGTTCTGCGACGGGACTCCCGGCCTTGTCCCGTCGGGACTCCCGTCGGCACTCTTGACGGGACTCCCGTCGGCTCTCATGGAATTTGTCTTGCTCGCGCCTCCCTTTCCGCCTTTGGATTTCCGTTCCCACAGGTCGAAGGCCTTCTTCGCCTCCGCAATGGCTTTTGAGTTGCCAAGACTCCCGTCGGGAGTCCTGTAAAGCTTCTCGGCCGCGACCAGCAGGTCGACAACCTTTTCCCAGCCGTCCAGGTCGCCGAGCATGAGCGCGAGCTCGCTGGCGGGGCATTCCTCGGCCTTGTCCCAGCAATAGAGGCAGACGTCGAAATAGACCGATCGCTGCAGGCGCGTCATGCGGGCCGTACCGCCGAGCCAGTCAGACGGATAGAAGGCGACGAAGCTGTGCCGTCCCTCGGCCATTATGCGGCGCTCCTAGGTTTCTCATCCCGGATTGCGGATGCGCGCATGTCAACGAAGACAGATTTCGTGTCGGCTTCACCGTTGCGGTTCTTGAGGACCAGGATGTCGAGGCGGTTCTTCTCGCTCTCGTATTCGGTTTCCCAGGCGGCATATCCTGCGTCGGCATGGCCCAGGGCTGGCTTGCGGGCCTGGATGTAATAGGCTGGGCGAAAGAGCCCGATCACCACGTCGGCGTCCTGTTCGATGGCGCCGGATTCTCGCAGATCGGTCAGCGTCGGCCGCTTTTCGTCCCGCGATTCAACGCCGCGGCTGAGTTGCGCGCCGACAAGAACCGGCCATTTCAGGCGCATGGCAAGTGCCTTGGCCAGGCCGGATATTTCCGTGACCTCCTGCACCCTGTTGCCGCGATATCGATCGCTGGCCGATACTTTCTGCAGATAATCGATCACCACCAGCCCCATTGAGGCCGTGCGGGCGGCGTGGGCGCGGGAGATCGAGGCAATGTCCTGGATTGTCAGGCTGCCATTCTCGAAGATTGTGAGGCTGTCTGGGAGCCGCTGAAGCCCTTCCGCCAGTCGGCCAACATCACGGCTTGAGGCGCTGCCGTTGCGGAACCAGCTATAGGATAGCGGATGATCGGGGTTCTGATCGAAGTCCAGGTCGCAGCCGATGCGCTGCAAAAGGCGCTCCTGGGTCATTTCCAGGGAGAAGAACAGAACTGGTCGACCAGTCATGGCCGTGCGCAGCGCAGCGGTGGCCAACAGAGACGATTTTCCCATGCCAGGCCTGCCGGCGCAGACAATGAGATCGCCCGCCTGCAGCCCACCTATGGCGCTATCAAGCGTTTCCAGTCCCGTCGTGCAGGAAACGACCTTTTCGCCGCCCGCGACCTTCTCCGCCCGCGCGAGCATTTCGGCTGCTGCGTCTCGGATGTTGATGAATTCGCGCTTCCCCAAGACAGCGGCGGCGTGATCCGCAGCCTCAAGACTTGGCCGCATGGCCTCCAGCACCGGAATGTCAGGGCGACAGAGTGCGCTCTCGCTATCGTGGATGGCCTGGATGGCATCACGGCGGAGGCGCAGATCCACAAGACCGCGCGCCAAGGCGACCACATTTCCATGGGGCGCCCAAAGCATGGCATTGGCCAGATATTCCCGTCCGCCAACCTCATTAAAACGGCTATCCGCCTTGAGGCGGGCGCCGACCGTCAAGGGCGTGACGGGGCTTTGCATACCGTGCAGGTCGAAAATCGCCTGCACGATGGCGTCATGCGGGACATGATAAAAATCGTCCGCAGAGCAATTGTTGGCGAGAAGATCGACCGCGCCGGGCTCTTTGAGGCAAAGCCCTATGATGGCCTGCTCCAGCTCGACGTCTTCCGGCATTATGTTGTGCGCCGCTGCGTTCACCGGATGCGAGACCCATGTTCCATGCCGGCGCGGAAAGCGGCCGCGATCATCTGGGCGGTTTCGAGCGCCTTGGCAGCCTCTTCGGCCTTCCCGGCTCTCAGCAACCGGGAATAGAGCGAGTGCCAGAGAGCGAACGGCGGATAGAGTTCGGTCAGCGCGGGGCCAACATCAATTTTGGTCTGGGCGTTCATTGTGCGGCAACCTCCACAAACATGGGACAATCGTTTGCGACCCGCCTATGGGCCATCTCGGCATATTCGGGATTGAGTTCGACCAGGACCGCGTTCCGACCCATGCGATCAGCGACAAGCCCAGTCGTTCCGGCGCCCCCAAACGGGTCCAGCACCAGACCGCCCATCGGGCAGCTGCTCGCGATGCAAGGCTCGACCAGCGCGGGCGGGAATGTCGCAAAATGCGCCTCGGAAAATCCGACCGGCGCGATGTCCCAGACTTCGCCCGCGAAATTGATATGCTTCCATGGCTCCGGTTCGTAGTTTCTGAACAGCCGCCCATTGGCGCGCTGTTCCTCCACTGTCATTCCGTCCCAACGATCATTGAACCCAGCGTGGCGGCGACTGTGGCCGCGCTGCTTGTCCGACCGTGCGCCCTTCTCTCGCCCTGCCCGATGGACGCTGCCATGTGCGCCAGCACCAGTGTCCCAACCGTCGGGCATTTTCCCATCCGGAGGATTGTCGGCCGGCATCCGCACGGCTTCGCTGTCGTAAGCCGCCTTGGAGGACTTGGTGAACAGCCAGACCTTCTCGTGCGCAGTCGATGGCCGATAACGGCCGCTGCTGTCAGGCATGGGGTTTGGCTTCCCCCAAATATTCTCAGCGCGCACCCACCAACCATCATCTTGGAGCGCGATGGCAAGGCGGTTTGCCACCATGCAAAGGTCTTTCGGCTTCAGGTAACCGCCCGCAAGGATGCGACCCGCTGTCTCAGCCGGTGCGGAACCAGTGATGGTGGAATTATTGCCGCGTCGGTTGCCGGGCTCGCGCGACTGGAAGATAGGACCAACTGTTGAAAACGGCTTATCCCGGAATGTGCGGTCATCGTTTCCGGCCGCCTTTGTATCGGCGGCGCTCCTGCCATTGGGCGATGTCGCATAGCAATCGCCATAGTTCAGCCAAAGCGAGGCTTCCGGCTTCATTACTCTGCGGACTTCGCGGAACACATCGACCAGCACTGAAAGATGCTCGGACAGCGTTGGCTCCATGCCGATTTGAC
The DNA here is from genome assembly GCA_964542655.1 of uncultured Cellvibrionaceae bacterium. Lineage (GTDB taxonomy): Bacteria > Pseudomonadota > Gammaproteobacteria > Pseudomonadales > Cellvibrionaceae > Cellvibrio. The sequence goes on along the minus strand of CAZIWB010000055.1, from coordinate 31,281 downwards.
CGGCCACGCCATAATCCCGCAGTCCCCAATACGGCGGAGACGTCACGACGCAATCCACGCTATCTGGCTCAAGCGTCTTGAGCATGTCGCGAACATCGCCCTGAAGGATGCGGATGCTCATGCGCGCCCCGCCATAGGACGCGCCCGATTGGCTGGCGGCTGGGGATCATGCTTTGCGCAGAAAGACGAGCCTTCCAGGATCTGGGCGTAGCATTCATTGACCAGGCATATCCGCTTGAAGGCGCGCCAAGGCTCTACGCCATCCTTGGTGTGTGTGCCTTTCAGCTTTCCGCGATAGGCGTACACGGTGACCGTCGAGATATTGTATTTCCGCGCGATATACGACGCCGAAAGCCCGATGCGAAGGTCGCGATAAAGGCTCTCCTTTTCCGCGTCGGACAGATTATCTCCGGGCGCCCGCGTCATGCTGCACCTGCCCGGAACAGCGGCGTCGAGTTCGGCGCCCATTGGGGATATTCCATCGCCATTGCGAACGCCCAGACGCCAGCCGCATCGGCCTCGTCATCGTTCTTTACGTCCCAACCGAGAAGACGGCATCGATCCATCGTCGCGCGCTTGGGATTTTCCGGGCGGCCCTGCCCGCAGAAATGCTTGCGCCACGTTGCGACATGAACAGGCTTGGTGATTGCACCGGCATTGACGCCAGCGGCCATTGCTACCGCCGCGAGAGAGAGAAGACCGCGAACCGTATGCGCGTTTGATTGGCGCTCGGCGCCTTGGGGGTTAAAGGGCGCCTCATACCAAACGAAGCGCGGCTTTATGAATTTCGACAGGTCGGAAATCGACCGATACAGCGCAGCGCATGACCGCGCGAGGTCATCCTCAGTCTGGCAGCCATACAATGACCACGCACTCAGGCGGGGGCGCGGATCGGCTGGACCACCAATGGCCCAGCCAACCCTGCGCGAATTAATATCCAAAGCCAAAAGCATGTCTGACAGCCCAATTCCCCGCCCCGGGGAATGCTTTATTCCGCAGCTTCCTGCTGCGATTCCTCATATGCGGCGTCGGACTGTTCCGGCGTCATGTCGAGATTCTTTGCGGTGCCGTGACGCCAACCGCGATCATAGGTGGCGGCAAGATCGGAGCCCGAGGGATACTTGTTCTCTGGGGTCCTGCCCGCTTCGCCGTCGGCATATCCGCGCTTGTAAACGAGGCTTTCCTCGTCGCCCGCGAGTGTGTCATGCACCGTCACGCGCAAACTGCTCTCGCTAAGTTCCAGGCCAAGACCGACTTGACTGAAGAAGCTGGCCGCTTTCTTCGGATCATTATCGCGCTCGATCCCGACCACGAGAGAGAGGCTTTCCATATTCACGCCAGCCTTCTTCGCCAGCTTGATCGCATTGCGCAGATGGCTTTGCGCGGTCGTCACCTTCTCGCGCCACCCCGCGATGCTTTTCTTGTGATGGTTCCAGTCGTCCGGCGCAGGCAGTTTCAATTCCGAATTGTCACCGATGCCGACGGTGCGCGTCTCGACTGTCTCATCCTGCGTCGGTTTCTTGCTGCGGCGCCCGCCTTTGGGTGCAGCCTTCTTTCCCTTTGCCATGAAGTTCTCCCTTCGCGCGGTACAATCGCCGCCGCGCTGACGGCGTTTAGTGTTCAGCTTTCACCCCTTCGACCAGCGTCGGCTCCAGACAGAAGTGCGCGAACAGCATCGCCATCGGGGCCGGTCTGCTTCGAAACCTGATGCAGCGCCGCCATCATCACCGTCATCACCTGCGGCGATGCGAATTCTGGCTTGCCGCCGAGCTTTGCGAACATCCATTCGCGCACGGTTGGAATCTCTTGCGCCATGTTGATGAGCGACCATGCGCTCGGCATAGAGCGTCCGGCCTTCCAAGCCTTCGCCGCCTCTTTGGTGCGTTTACCCGCTTGTGCAAGCTCACCAGCGCTGAATGGAATGATGATCGCTGAGAATTCCAGCGCCGCCGCTTTCTCGTTGACGGGTACAGGACTTGTCTGAGGTACAGGACTTGTAATCCGCAAGGTTGTTGCAACGCGCATGAAAAAAAGCCCCTCTATTCGGGCGAATTAATGGTTAATGAAAATGGCCCTGACAGCGACATCGGCTGCGTACAGAAGCCCAGCGACTGGCGACACCACGACGATGGCCATTACTGCGAACATCGCGAACGCGAGATATGCGCGGGCGCAGACGCTCAATGTCATCTCGATGAACCCGATATTTTCAGGCGCGCGGCGCGCTGGTGCCGGTGCGAAGTGATGAACATGCGTATTCATTGTGCTTCCCTTTCGACATGCCAGATGGGCCAACCGTCTTGGGTCTTGCCGGCGCGCTTGATGGTCGCGCGCTTCCACCCCAGGGCGGTCAGCGGAATTTCGGAGCAAATGATTTGCCAGGCTTCAGTAAAATTCGCATCGCTTCGGACAATCACATCGAACCGCTTGCGCCCGGCGGCAAAGACAGCGAGCGGCGTCACTATCGGCGCTGCTTCGATCGATGGTGATTGGCTTGCCCCCAGCATTTTGGCTAGCCCAGCCTTCGCGCGATCGTCATTTCTAATCGCAAGCGCTCGCGGATCATCCGATCAAGCTTTGGGCGCAGCAGATAGCGCCAGGATAGCCAGCAGATCGGCAGGTCGAGAACAAAGGCCAAGATCAAATGGGTCGGGCTCATGCGGCCTCGCTATCCTGCGGATAGAGATCAGGCCGCAATTCATGCCGCGTTACAGCGCCGTTGGTTGCCGTCTCGAGCGGCAAACACCACTCGGCGGGGACTTTCTTTCCAGAGTTCAAGATATAATTGACGGATGGCTGCTTTACGCCAACGACAGCCCCAAGAGCCGCTTCGCTGCCGAGAAGTACTTTCGCACGTCGTAATGCTTCGATGCCGGTGTCTGCCATGGACGAAAGCAACTATAGATTTTTCTATCGGTCGTCAATAGAAACTCCTATCAGGCGCTGCAATAGAGATATCTATAATTTGGGGACCATGGCGACCATGGGCGACAGAATTCGAAGCAGGTTGGGCGAAATCCGAGAAAGCCAGCATTGGCTCGCGAAGAAAGTCGGCATCAAGCAGCCAAGTCTGAACAAGGTCATAAACGCCAAGAACGGTGAATCGACCAAGCATGGAGTGGCGATTGCCAAGCACTTGGGCGTAAGCCCGATTTGGCTAAAGGACGGTACCGGACCGAAATTCCTTGGCGGCGAGGCCGTCCTGGTTGGCGAGATCGGCGCCGGCGATAAGGTCTATCGCTTCGATGAGGGCGTGGTCATGGAGGGGGGTATAGCCCCTCCTGCCGGATACCAAAACGCCATTGCCGCCAGGATTAAGGGACATTCCATGCGCCCTCTAGAGCCAGGTTGGCTCGTGTTCTATGAACACGAAGGTCGTGGCGGCGATCCTATCCATCACGCCAATAAACTTTGCGCCGTTGGTCTGCGGGATGGATCCGTTTTCATCAAAAAGCTGCGATTCAGTCGCGGTAAATGGAAGCTCGAAAGCTGGAATGCGCCCACGATTGAGAACGCCGAAGTACTCTGGGCATCCCCAATTATTGAAATCCGCCCTGTCTAATCGCAGACCGGGCCGTTCGTATAGCCATTTTGCCGGGCAATCCGGGCCTGCACCTGTTCCTGGTGGGTACAGATATGCCCGCCTCCGGGCGATTGGAGAGTGACCTTCTGAGGCTGTATTCCCTGGATTTCCGCGGACGCTGGTGTCATCGCAGGTATGATGAGCGGCCTGCAGGCGCTGGCCTGATCGCTTAAATCCTGCATGGCCTTGGCATATTGGCCCCAGGTAATCCGCCGCTGAATGAGGCGCAGATTCATTTCATTGACCAAGCTGTGCTGTTGCGAAATCGTCTGGCCCATGCGCGGGTCGCGCTCTCCGATCGCCTCTGCCAGTTTTGCTCGGCATTGATCGGCTTCGTCGCCATATGAGGCGATCGTCTTGCCATCATCCGGGGTCGGCAAGCTGGTGTCGGCCATCTGCGTCAGCGAATATTTGCCGCTGGAAATGTCCACTAAGTGCGGGACGATAGAGGCATATTTCGGGTTTGCCCTGACTGTTGCCAAGCAAATCTTCAGGTCATTTTCCATGGCCTGAAACCGCTCGCGGTCGGCGGTCTGCGCCGGGTTCGGCTTGGTCTTCGCATCGGTTGCGACCCACCCGTCCGCGAACATGCAATCGTTGTAGTCGGCTTGGGCGCGGATGGCTTCTCCGATGGCTGCACCAGCCACTGCGCCGCCTACAAAGGCGGGCGTTCCTTGGGCGTAGTAGCCGCCACCTGAATGCCGGGACATCAAAGAACAGCGTGCGTTTGCCTGTTCGAATGTGCCTTGCGCGGTCGGCCCCGGCGCCCATGTGTGCTGCGCACAACCCGCCACGATTGCAGCCAATGCAACCGTTAACCATGTATTTGTTTTGGTTCGCATTTTACACCCCCAAAAATCCTATCGACATTCACCAACGCGCACATGATAGATTTTTCTATTGACCGTCCGATAGATTTCTCTATCATCCGTCCCACGCAATCCAGCGAGGGACGACATGACCGCCACCGCTTTTCTGACTTCTGCCATCTTCCCCCAAGGGATCGGCGATAACCGATCCGAGGCGGAGGCGCGCGCCGATCGCGCTCGCAAGGCTCTGGTCGCCGCCGCCACCGAAACGGTTCTGGAGGACCGCTATCCCGCCACGATCCGCATGCTTGGCCGCGGCAAGGCCGCTGAACGGGCCCTGCGCCTCGTGCGCGATGATTTTCAGGAAGGCCAGGAGTTCGCCCGCCATGTCGGCGATGCCTTCCAGGCGCTCGGCATGGGGCTCAAGTGATGAACATCAACCTTCATTTAGCAGCGCAAAGTCTGACTTGGGCGCTTGGTGCTGTTATCGACGCGGAGTTCTATTTGACACATGGGATGGACCACGCCGACCGTGTGAAGGCGGCGCGCGAATATCTAGCTGCGGCTGAACAGAAGCTGTCTGAACTCGAGGCAGCGACCGGAAAGGCGGCGGCGTAATGGGCGCGGTCGTGCATTTCGATCTGACGGCGCGGACCTATCGTAGCGCTTACCAGTTCGCCCGTGCGCGGGCTGTGGCCGGTGACCGTGCGGGCGCCGACGCGCTTCTGGCCCGCCTACTGTGGCACGTCGAGGCAAAGGACGGCGGGTTCATCGGACTTACCGATTGCCAGCTTCGCGCCAAGGTCGCTCTCGATCCGTGTCTGAATATGAACGACGTAGCCCTGTTCCAGTATGCGCCGGGCCAATGGCCTGCTCCGCATACTGCTCGTCTGGTCGAGGTGGCGGCATGAGCGGGCACACACCTGGGCCGTGGAAGGCCGAAGCGCTTGGTGACATCTGCATTCAGATTGTCAACGAGCGTGGAGAGGAAGCCGCAACCGTCTTCAAATCAACTTTTGACGGTTACGAGGAACGGGAAGGCTGGAAGCGCGAGAGGCGCAAAAACCATCCGAATGCGGAGGCCAACGCTCGCCTTATCGCCGCCGCGCCGGATGTGACGGAGAAGGCGATCCGGGTTCTGGCATGGCTGGATGCCGGATGCGATCCGTCTGACAAATCTGTCGCTGAACTCCGCGCCGCCATCGCCAAAGCGACAGGTGCATAGATGGCGAACCTGAAAAATTGGCTTCCGCCGATGTCTGAAGAAGAACGGCGCTGGTTCGACAAATGCCCAAAGGCAGTCCTGTTTGAGATCGCGCGCCAGTTTGGAATGCGAGTCGCAGACGATTTCACTGCGGAAGGCGCGTTCGATGCAATGCAATTCGAATGGGCGGCCCTTTACGGCAACGGCCTTGTTCCCCAGAAACCGCCCTGCGCCAAAGCGACAGGTGGCGCATGACTTACTTCGCTGCCAACCTCTCGAAGAATTGCTCCATAGTCTCTTTCACGTGGGCAGATACGAAATCTGCCTGGACTGGGTGGGCATGGGCTGGTGCCCGAGCCACGAAATCCATCTTGGCGATGATGCCGCGATATCGTTCGATCTTCGCCTTGGCGATCTCGGGCTCGTCTCTGCCGAGTTCTTCCCGCCAGACCAGCGTCAGGATTTGCATTAGCGCAAGATTCAGCGCGTGCTGGAGCATCGCCTCCCTTTCAAGGTTGGCGAGCCGTTCTTCAGTTGATCGCATCGTTGTCTCCGCTGGGGCGCTTTCGGTTCTACCACCCCGGGGCCCATACGGCCAAGGCGGTGCGGCATGAGCAATCCCCGCTGGAATAGGGACAGCCGCACACCGTCACGCGATTACGCTGACGAGGAAATGCGCGACAGCATAGCAATTCCGCTTTTCGGCGCTGGCCTGATCGTTCTCGCCCTGGTCGGGTTCGTGACATGGCTCGTTATCGGGAGGTTGGCGTGAGAAGTGCTGGCTTCTGGATCATCGTCGCTCTTGCCCTGATGACGGCGGCGGCGATCTGCACCCTTGCGATGGTTGGGCCGACGCCATGACCGCGCCCGCCCACATGACAGTCGATCAAGCCGAAGCATACCGGGACTGGCTGCAGCGTATTGCACGGCGCGCGACAGGCCGCATGCGCGAATGGCTGCTTGCCGGGGTTTCGAGGCTTGAGGAAAGCGAATGGAGTTTCCTTTGAACGCAATAACAATCCGCCGCTTCTATCTCATCTGGCGCACCGATATCGCCGCCGGGCTGTTCTGCGTCGGGTTCATGGTGGCGGGGTTCTATGCCGCCGGCCACATCGCGGCGCTGCTGAAAGCGGTGGGCCAGTGATGGACAAGATCGCCAAGCCCGGCCTGTATGACCGCGTACCTATGGAATCTTACCACGGCGACCTGTGCGTCGGCCCATCTGTGTCGTCCTCTGGTCTGCGCACCATCTTCACGCAAAGCCCGGCGCATTATTTCGACACCTCCTATCTCAACCCGGACCGGGAGGACCAGGAGGACAAGGAGGCATTCGTCCTGGGGCGCGCCGCCCATCATCTCCTGTTGGGCGAAGACGCATTCTCCACGCTGTTCGTGATGCGGCCCGAGGAAGCGCCGGACGGCCGCGCTTGGAACGGCAACAATCTCTCTTGCAAGGCATGGCTGATCGACCAGGCCAAGGCCGGGCGCACGGTGCTGACCCCGGCGCAGATCGAAGCCATCCGCGGCATGGCCCGCTCCCTCAGCAAACACGATCTCATCAACGCCGGAATCCTGAACGGCCAGATTGAGCAGACGCTGGCCTGGCGCGACAAGGAAACCGGCATCTGGCTCAAGGCCAGGCCCGACGCTATCCCCGGTGACAGCGGCGACGTTGCCGATTTGAAGACCACAGCAAGCTTCGGCTTCGACCTGGACAATTCCGCGTCCAAGCTCCGTTACGACATGCAGGCGGCGCTCGTGAAATGGGGCCTGAAGGCGGTCCTGGACATCGACATGGCGTCCTTCTCGCTGGTGTTCGTCCTGAAGAAGCGGCCGCACTGTGTCGATGTCCTGACCTTCCACAATGAGGATATCGAACAGGCCGAGAAGGATCTGCGGGTCGCGCTTCGCACCTTCGCCCATTGCGTGAAGACCGGCGATTGGTTCGGTCCCAGCGGGTCGCAGCACGATGCCCGATATCTCGCCTTCTCGCAGCGCATCCGGGAGAACGCGGAATTCCGCCGCGACTTCCTCACGCGCGAGATCGCGCCGCCCCAGGTCCAGCCCAGCCAACGCGATTATGCGGAGACACCCTAATGGAAATCGGCTTCTGGATGGTCATGTCAAATGCATATGACCGCGCTCCGCCCCGCGTTCGTCATTGCGATTATCGAACCGCCGTAGGCGAAGCCAAGCGCTTAGCCATGAAAAATCCCGGAGAAAGATTCTTCGTCCTTGCCGCTGTCGGCGTCGCCCACACGCCGGAGCCTGTGGTTTTCGAGAAGACGACGCTTCGCGATGAAATTGACGACGAAATTCCATTTTAGGAGACACCATGGCCGTCCAAGACCTTGAACGCATAGAAGCGAAGATTGACCGCGCCGCCGCCGGTGCCGTGGCCATTTCAGACAACCTGGGCGGCGTCATGTTTCAGAACATGGCCGAGGTTATGGAGTTCGCCAAGCTCCTGGCCGTCGCCGGCACGGCGGTGCCGAAGCACCTGCGCTGCAATCCCGGCGGATGCCTGGCGGTGACGATCCAGGCTTTGGAATGGCGCATGAGCCCCATCGCCGTGGCGAACCAGTCCTACGAGGTTGGGGACAAAATCGCCTATATGAGCCAGCTTATTCATGGCGTGGTGGAAGCCCGCGCGCCTCTGCAGCAGCGCCTCCGCGTCCGCTATGAAGGCGAAGCCGAGAAGCGGGTCTGCATCGTCATCGGGCATTTCAAGGGCGAGCTTGAGGCGGTCGAATATCGCTCGCCCGAGTTCGGCAAGATCACGCCAAAGAATTCCCCGCTCTGGAAATCCGATCCCGACCAGCAGCAGTTCTATTACTCGGTCCGCGCCTTCGCCCGCCGGTTCTGCCCGGACGTTCTACTGGGCATCTATTCCGAGGACGAACTGCGCGATGCCGGCGGAACGGCCGAGACCGCCATCGACGTTACCCCCAAACCCGATGTCGGCAAGCGCCTGAAGGGCGGCAAGGGTCGCGGCTTCTCCGCCGCCCATGTCGAGGCTGAGACGCAGCGGCCCGCCGAGGATAGCGAGACACCCCGCCAACGCGGCGACCGGCTGCTGTCTGGCCTGACCTCGGCGGAGGACATCCCGACCCTGCAGGAATCCATCGCGGAAGAACTGTCCGAGGCCGACCGCGCCGGATGGACGGCTGCATGTGAGGCGAAGAAGGCCGATCTGACCCAAAAGGCTGCGGCTTAATGCGACTGCTTGGCTATCGCGCGATCCTAATCCTGCTGTTGCCGATCATCCTGATCATCAATTTGGTGCGGCGACTGTGGGATGAGATCAAAGGCATTCCTTACATGCTCTGGCTTGAGGTCCGCCAAGATTGGGACGACTTCGCATCAGCCTGGCACAATGGAAGGCCATTCTGATGGCGCGCAAAGAATTCACCGCGAAAACAAAACGCGAGGCCTGGGAACGCTCCGGCGGCGCATGCGAGGCGGAGGGGGATGCTTACGGCCTGAGTCATGGCGTCCGCTGTGGCGCCGATCTGACGCGCGCTGGCGTAGAATACGATCACGAAGATCCAGACAAAAACTCCAAGGACAACAGCCTGGAGAATTGCGTTTGCGCCTGCCGCAAATGTCATCTGTGGAAAACGGTCCACCGCGACAGGCCGTTGATCGCCAAGACGAACCACCAGCAGGACAAGCAGCGCAACATTCGCAAGCCCGGCCATCGGCCATTCCCGAAGCGCCGCGATCCCTGGGGCAAAGAAAGGGCCGGCGCATGACCACGAATAAGCTGGACGAGATAGAGGGGCGGCTGAAGGCTGCAACGCCGGAGCCTTGGAAATGGGACTGCGGAGTTATGCCGCCCGATGGCCCGGAGACCTATGCCGACATCTACGCGGACGACGGCGATCTGATAATCGCCCAGTTCAACGACCAAATCACCGAGGGCCGCGCAAACGCCCGTCTTATCACCAACGCCCATTCCGATATTGCCTACCTCCTCTCCCGCGTCAGGGAGTTGGAAGCGGACCTTGAAAGCACAATCGAGGGTCAGGCCAACGCAATCAAAGCCGCAACTGATGCAATCTTCGAACGCGACCGCCTCCGCGCCATACTGGATGCGCCGGTTACGGAGGAAGAATTGAAAAAAGCTTTAGATGGTTGGTTTGAGATGAACGCCGCTGATGGTGCCGAATATTCTGGCACTCAAAAGGCTGATATGCGAGATGTTTTGACGATCTTCCTCGCCGCTCGGAGGTCCAAATGACCCACCCAACCGACAAGGAAAGCGTGGCGGCGCTGGTGAATGAACTGAAATCGCGCGCTGATACCTTTGATGTTTATGATCCGTGGAACACAGCAGCCCTTCTCCGCCGTGCCGCTGACGCCCTCTCCTCAGCGCAGGGTGACGGGATGCGCGATGCGCTGGTGAAGGTTCGCCAATATCTCAAGTGCGAGCCGCTTTGGAACGCCATCTCCGACATGGACAGGCCAACCCATACTCTTGGCATGATAATTGACGCCGCCCTCGCCTCCCACCCTGTCCCCCAACCCGATATGACGGATGAACTCAGCGACCATGTTTTGAATGTTGGGCTGGATGCATATTGGAGCCCGGCGCCCGAGCCTTCGTACAATATTGAAAGGCTTCGCCGCGCCATTGCCGCCATAAAGCGCGCCGCTGCGGGGGACAGGTGATGGACGATACCGCGTCTGCGCACCATCGTATCCGGTTCTATCCGGACAAGCTTTCAACATTCGACAGCATAGAGCCGTGCCCGACCGGACCGGGCAAAAACTGCTGGGCATGCCAAAACGGCCATCCACATTGTGATGAGCGTGGCCGAATTTCGCGCCCCGCAAGCCAGAGACAACAGTAGGGAGCCGATGCTGGGACCCATCACGCTGGATTGCTGGTGCCCCGATTGGGTCATCTGCGGCGGTGAGAGCGGTCCTGGGGCTCGGGACATGCCCGCGGAATGGGCGGCATTGCTCTTGAACCAGACTGTTACTAGGGGCCGCGCTTTCTTCATGAAGCAGATGGCGCGAAAGGCGCCAATCCCTGCTGACTTGATGGTCCGCCAATTTCCTCGCGAGCTCGCGCGCACCAGCAAGGACGGCCACCAATTTTGCAGGAGTATTACATGACCGGCATTTTCGGCATTAAAGGCTTCGCGCTCAAAGAATATGCGATTGCCGCCAATGCCATTTTGGGCATCCGCGACAGCGGCAAGACCTATACCGCCACCGAAGCAAGCGAAGAGCTTTTCGAGGGCGGCGTCCCGTTCATCTGGCTGGACCCCATCGGCGTGGCGCACAATTTGCGCATCCCCGGGAAAGGTCGCGGCTACCCCGTGGTGGTGGCCGGCGGTAAGCATGGCGACTTGCCGCTATCTGTAAAGAGCGTGGGCGAGATCGTGCGCGCCGCAATGAAGGCGAACATCAGCCTTGTGCTTGACCTGTTCAGCGTCGAACTGTCGAAAGCGGACTGGCGCCGTATCGTCCGCGAGACCTGCGAAATCCTCTTACACGAGAATTCCGAACATGGCCTGCGCCATGTCTTCATCGAGGAAGCGGCGGAATTCGTCCCTCAACGCGTCACCGATGGCCAGGTCTTCTCCGCAGTGGAAAAGCTGGTGCGCATGGGCGGAAATTCCAAGGTGGGGATCACCCTCATCAACCAGCGCAGCGCGGACCTGAACAAATCTGTGCTGGAGCTCTGCGCGAATGTCTTCGTGCACCGCCAGAAGGGCAAAAACACGCTTCTGGACCTCAAGAAATGGCTCCAGCTCACCGACCCGGAGACGGAGAAGAAGATCACCGCCAGCCTGCCAGATTTGGCATCCGGACAATGCTGGGTTCTCAGCAATGAACTGAAGGTGCCTGTGCTGGCGAAGATCCCCGCCAAGAACAGCCTGCACCCCGACCGCCGCGCGGCGCCGATCTCCACCATGGATTTGCAGAAGCACAAGCCGGTGCCGGCGGATGATTTCGTTGCCCGCATGAAGGCGGCACTTGCGCCGAAACCGAAGACAGAGGCCGCAAAACCAGCCTCCAAACACGTGGAAAAAATTAACATGGTGGACCAGCGGACCCAGGATCGGGCCGTTGCTGCCGCGATTGCCAAGGCATGGTCGGACGGATGGGGCGAAGGCCACGAGCGTGGCTTTCGCGATGGCGTAAGCGCCACGATGAAGATCATCCCGTCTATGTCGGGACCCGCTTATGCTCCCCGTTCCGCCCCCAAAGGTCCAAGTAAGGCGGCGAGTTCGCCAAGTATCGCTCCTATCCCGCCAAGTAAGCCCCCCCTCGCCGTCGCACCGCGGAAGATATCTGCGGGAGATGCAAGCGGGTTGCCTGCACCGCAGCGCAAAGTTCTCGCTTCAATCGGCTTTTGGCATTCCGTGGGCACGGATGAACCGACCCGCGCCCAAGTTGGCGGCGTGGCTGGCTACAGCCCATCGTCTGGCGGGTTCAACAATTTGTTGGGCGCGCTGAATACGGCTGGCCTCATCACCATCCCCTCCCCGGGTCGGGTGGCACTCTCACCCAATGCGCCTTTTGACCAGCTCACCGCCGACGAAGCCCAGGACAAGGTGCTTTCTGTCCTGTCCCAGCCCCAACAGAAATTGGTGGCGGCTGTGGCCGCAAGAGGCGGGCCAATGTCGCGCGACGATCTGGGCGCCGACACCGGATATTCGCCGGGCTCGGGCGGGTTCAACAATCTGATTGGCTCGCTTTGCACCTTGACCATCTTTGAAAAGCCGGCTCCGGGAACAGTCGCGCTTTCGGAATGGGCGCGCGAGGTGCTCGCATGATTACCATAGCCCAGGTCATGGAAGCCGAGAGGCTTTCTGAAATGCAGCGGCAAGCCCTAGCGCGATCTCCGGACCGTCTCTGCGAAGATTGCCCGCCGGCCGCAATGGGCGATGTCCATACCCGGTGCGTTCCCTGCCCGCGCCGGTCAAAGCCATGGGGCGCTCACATCTCAAAACAGGAAAGCCCCACATGACCGCATGCTATCTATTCGATCTCGACGGGACGTTGGCCGATTGCGGCCACCGCCTACGCCACATCGAAGGCCCCAAAAAGGATTGGCGGGCATTCTTTGCAGCTTGCGGCGACGACACTCCGATCACTCACATCGCCCGCCTGGCGAAAACGCTTTGGAGCGCGGAGTCGAAGATCGTCTATGTCTCCGGACGCTCAAGTGAATGCCGGATTCAGACCATGCAATGGATCAAGCAGCACGATCTGCCCCAGGCACCGCTCTACATGCGCGAGGAAGGCGACTTCCGCGCCGACGATATCGTGAAGGGCGAACTGCTCGACCAGGTCATCGCGGATGGTTGGGAGCCGATCATGGCTTTCGATGACAGGGCCCGCGTGGTTGCGATGTGGCGGGCGCGCGGCATCCCATGCGCTCAGGTGGCGGAAGGGGATTTCTGATGACTAACCCAACCGACAAGGAAAGCGTGGCGGCGTTGGTTATAGCCGCTCGTAATTACGCCTCTATGGGCGACGGCGTTCCAAAACAAGCGATACGATATATCGCGTTGCTTTGTGAGGCAGCAGAACGCGCCCTCTCCCCAGCGCAGGGTGACGAGATGCGCGATGCGCGGGTGACCGATGCAATGGTGACGCGCGCTTGCGTTGCTTTGGCCGAGTTCAAAACAAATCTTGTCGGCATGGAAGGGCAGCGGAAGGCGACAACCGAAACAATTGTGCGGGTTGTTCTCAAAACCGCCCTCGCCTCCCACCCTTTCCCCCAACCCGGTATGACGGATGCGGCATTGGAGCTTTGCGCGGCTGTTGAACAGCTTGACTTAAACACGGCGACTTCCACCAACGCACCGTTCACATGGTCGCGGGTTGCATCCGCCAGCGACGCCATAAAGCGCGCCGCTGCGGTGGATCGCCCCGCAAGCCAGAGACAACGGTAGGGAGCCCTTCCTGTGAGCATTTGGCAGTCAGGATTATTGATCGCGGTGACGGCGGCCCAGCTTGGACAGTCGGGCGTCTATCTTGCTGCGGGCAATTGGCGGCTCGCCGTTGTTCTATTCGGTTATGCCGTTTCAGGCGCGGGCCTGATCCTGGTGGCGCAGCGAGGCGGATAATGGATGGCGAGGTCGATAATGGAGAGACCTATCATTGCCACGTATGCCACGGCTGCGCGCATTTGTGGTGGCACAAGAAATCAGATGGCGAACGTCGTGCCATCCACCTCTGCCCTGAGTGCGGGAGCGGCCCGTACTATTTCGGTTACAACACGCGGCGCGACGCCGAAGAAGACCGCAAATGGCTGCGGTCTCAACTGACCTGATTGGAGCCCATTATGCAATTCGAAGTCGGTCAGAAAGTCGAGCTCAACGACCTTGGGAAAAGGCGGGTGGAGGGTAATCACACAAGACGCCCCAGGCTTCATGGTGAGATCATCGGGATTTCGAAGGCATATGTCGGCAGCGTCAGGATAAAATGGCAGTCAAGAAAGTCCGAAGATCATCTTCACGGCGATTTTCTGAAGACGGTCTCCGAGTTTATCGATCCTGTTGCAGGACCGTGGCAGCCGATTGAGACTGCGCCGACCGATGGCAGCCGCATCTTAGCTGGGTCGAAGCCTGATCAATGGGTGTGCTGCGCCTATTACGAGACTGACAAAGGCCACGAAGGCTGGCGCGAGGACGGCACGCACTGGACAGACGCGACGGACGGCAGTGTCAACCCGACGCATTGGCAGCCGATGCCAGAGCCACCTCAATAGATCGGAGCCCTAAATGGCATTGAGCGAGACATTCTTTATCGTGCGGGCGCCAGGCCGAGTGCCTGAGGTCAAACGCTGCGTCCACGATCAGGAAATGTCGTTCCTCGCTGAACTGTTGCGCGCCAGGCCGGGCGAAATCGTGACCGTTGTTATCCCCGATGCGGTCCACGGACCGATGGTCAGCGATGGACCAGAGCAGCTTGAAATCTGGCACGGCAGATATCGCCACCTTGCCCGGAGGCACCGGGCCAGCACTCGCGCAGCCTTTCGCGCGCCCAACAACTGACGGAGCCCCTAACGTGACCACATACCCACACCCAGCCTGCATGGAGCCTGACGGCGGAGATGGTCCGTGCCGTGGCTATGAGGCGCTAGCGACTGAAGCGAAGAATCTGCGTGCGAAACTAGACCGGACGAAAGGCGATGCGCGCTCCGCTCTGAAAGAACTTAGCCACGCCTATGTCAATCTTTTGGAAATCGGTCGCGACCGCATCGTCAGCCTGGGTGGAGAATGCGACAGCGTTGAGAAAATGGAAAGCGGCGACCCTGCGCTGATACAGGCCCGCGCCGTCATTCAATCCCTAACTTAGAGGCGAGCGGTTTATGCAGGAGTGCCAACACCAATTTGACGACGAAGCGGCAGGCACCGTCAGAGAGTGTCGGCACTGCCATCGCGTTGAGTGGTGGTACCCGGATCATCGTCGCGGCGAAGGTTATTGGGGGCCTGCGCCATCCCATGCACAGCCAACAAATAAGTGAATTGGAGCCCATTATGCCAACAGCCTATCGCATGTTGAAAGACAGCAAGTTGGAACCAGAAGCCAAAGCCGGAAGCACGGTCTATTCGATCCGCGGTTACGATTACGGTCTGGCCAGTGACGATACGCGCATGACCGGCATAAAGCATGTCTCGGTGACGCTGAATCCAGATGGTGAATATCCCAGCTTCACGATCCCCGAAGCCGACCTCGAAAAGATCAACTAGAGGCGAGCCCCAAATGGAACTGACAGAAGAGTTCAAAAAATGCCTTGGTACCATGAGCCATAGCCGTGCTGGCTGGGACTACGATTTGCCTCCAGCGCAGCGGCGAGAGGAAGACCGACAAGAGCGAGAGGCGCTGGCCCGCGCCCGCGCGCTCTGGAAGGACAATCCTGAGAGGCACGATGATTTGCGCGCCGCCTTCAAAGAAGCGTCGCCGTTGGCGCAGATGAAAGAAATTGAACAGTAGGAAGCGGTTTATGAGCGACCCAGGCGAGCCATACGATCCCACGGACTATGACGAAGACGATTTCGATCCGGAATTGGATGAGGAAGAGTTCGATTGCCATCTGATGGATGATGGCCAGTGCCTCGCGGCCGGGTCGGAAGATTGCGACTGGAATTGCCCTTACCGGGACAGCGAGCTTTTCGCGGGCAGTAAAGCCTGGATGAAGAAGCACGGAAGCGCCTGCGGGCAGTGCGGGGCTGAAATCGAGGACGGTCTTGAGCCCGGACACCCGCGAAATTGCGGGAAATGTGCCGCGCCATGCTGAACCATTCCACCTTCAACGGCTGTATATTCCTGGGCTCAACCGGGGAGATAGCCATGCCGAAGAAATTACAAAAAGTTGCCATGCACGGAATTTCGAAAGACGGCCCGGAGGGGCTTTGGGGCCACCCCCTTTCTGCAAGAAAGCTGGGATATGCCCGTGTCAGCACCGAAGAACAGAGCCTGTCCGTCCAGATTGAAGGACTTACCAAGGCCGGGTGTGATCGCATCTATCAGGAGAAGATGTCGGCGGTCGATGCTCGGAGGTCTCAACTCGCCCTTATGCGCAAGCAGGCCGAAACCGGCGATACCGTCATCATCCATTCGTTCTCCCGCCTGTCGCGCGATCTGGAACAGTTGCTTGGCATCGTGAAGGACTTCAACAAGCGCGGTATCACCGTCAAAAGCCTGACAGAGCCGCACATTGATCCGACCACCACCAGCGGAAAGCTGGTCTTGAGTGTTACGGGCGCCGTCGATGAACACGAACGCGGCCAGGTCAAAGACCGCACCAGCCGCGCCATGAAACAGAAGATCGCGGAAGGCCAGTACATCGGGCGGCCAAAACTCGTCACCGACGATGTGCGCAAGAAGGCCAAGGCGATGAAGCGCGAAGGCAAATCCGTCGCCTTCATTGCCGAGAAGCTGAAACTATCAACCTCAGCCGTATATGGCGCGCTGAAAAAGCCTAAGAAATGAAAGGGACCGCATGAGTGAAAAAGATGAATCGAGATGGCCGCGACCAAGCACGAGTGACTTACCGACATGGCCGCACTTGAAGTCTGACGAGGAACGCATGGCGAAAATTCGCCACCACATAAAGCTAGGACTGGGGCCGGTGCCGGCACCTTGGGTTGAGTGGTTGCTGACAAAGTTGCCGGAATAAGGGTGTAGCCATGGCTTTATCAGACCCAAAGAGAGACACGGCGATCTTCGGCCCGCGCCAGTGGTATTTCCCGGAATACAATTCGCACCAGTTTACCACCAAGGAAGACGCCGAGGCCGCGCGCAGGCTAGCCGGTGAAATGTGCCTAGCCCGTCAGCGGGAAATGGAAACTGAAGTTAGGTCCGCGCTGGATCGGATTTTTTAGGGGACGAATTCAGTTTCCTCGAGGCGTAAGCCTTCGACGTCACCGCGTGGCCCCGGACGGTGGAAAGAACCGGGGCAGAGGATTTTTTAGAGGGACGATTGACATGAGAGAGCCCGCGATGATCATCACCGACAATGGCGAGGAGATTGAGCGGCTTCCGTTCTCCCAGTGCCCGAGCTTTATGTTAGAGGCGAGCGCAACTGGTCGGACCAAGTCTGTCCCGTCGGATTACGGTACTTCGGACGGAACGTTCAACCGGCAATATGCGGCCCGGCTTTTGCGCGAGAGAGCCAATCGGTAGGCCATGTCTTCCGCTCGCCCGAAAAGAGTGTCGATAGGACCGCAATCCCTTATCGGTCAGAGATTCGGGAAGTTGGTCGTGCTTGAGTTTTCTGGCAAGGCAGGAAAAGCATATCTCTGGCGCTGCCAATGTGAGTGCGGGCAAGAATGCCGGGTGCGCGGCACTTTCCTCAGGGCCGGACGAACTGTTTCGTGCGGGTGCATGCGTGGTGAGTCTGCGGCGGCCCGGAATTTGAAGCATGGACATTCGCTCAGAGGCCATCTCTCCCGCGAATATAGATCATGGCAAGCGATGAATACTCGGTGCCATAATCCTAACCACAGAAGTTTCAAAAATTATGGCGCGAAGGGGATATCTGTCTGTCAGCGCTGGCGCGATAGCTTCGAGGATTTTCTCAAGGATATGGGTCCTAAACCGACACCGAGGCACACCCTTGATAGATATCCTGACAGGGCCGGCAACTATGATCCTGATAATGTTAGATGGGCCAGCCCAGTTGAGCAGGCCAATAATCAGAGCAAAAATCGTCGATACAGCCTACTCGGCCGAACTCAGACCCTGACCGAGTGGGTTCGAGAGCTTGGACTTGTCTATTCCAAGGTGCGTTATCGCCTCGACCACGGGTGGAGCGTTGAAGCTGCCTTTGGGCTTCAGGATGAACGGCCATGACCATCCGTCCAAGAAGGCTTTCAATCGGCTGTTACTATATTGAGGCTAATGGCCGGCGCATTCTGCTTCAGCGCGTCGGTCGGTCTGGGTTCAAGGTCGTCATGCGGGCGGGAGCGATGTCGCCGCTGTTCCGGCGCTTGCGCGATGCCGCCGCAGTGGCGGAGACAGCTCTAGCGCCTTGGCCGTTCCCGGTCGAGAAGCGGCCTGACCTGGCTGGTGACCTCCCCTGGTTTCTGGATAGGCGGGCGGGATGAGCAGGCTCGCGGACCTCTCAGATTTCAGCCAGCGCCTCACACCATCGGAGGTCGCCCGGCTTTGGTTTCGGCGAGCCGCGGCCTATGCCGTGGAAATGCATTCTGACCACCCGGACTTTCCCAAGCCCGGCCCCGACGGCCTTTATTTGCGCGAGGCGGTCAAGGAATGGTTTGACCGCTGGCACGGACGGCGGCAAGGATCGGGCGCCCTGACGGCCCTGGAGGCCGCCGAGGAAGAAGCCTTAAGGATCGCCCGGAATGGGAGACGATAAGATACGGCACCTGCGCACCAGGCTGCTGGCCGGGGGTAAGCTGGGCTTTTTCTGGGTGCCGTCAGCAACCATCGTGAGTCTGGGGCTGGAATGCGAGGCGCTGGGTCAAGACCCAGCCCGCGCCCGCGCGCGCGCCGTTGAGCTTAACAATCTGGCAGACGAATTGCGCCGCGGTGGCAAGTCGGGCGCCAACGGCGAAGCGCCGGGCACATTCTCGCGGCTGGTCAAGGCTTACATGGGCACCGGCCGGCGCTCGATCAATGAGCCATGCGACGAAACCGCAAGCGACGAATTCAAGGACCTGAAGCCGAAGACCCAGAAGGGCTACACATACCTGCTGGGAAAAATTGAATTGGAGTTTGGGCACCTCCCGGTTGCCGCCCTCACCCCGCGCGTCATCAAGGCTTATTACAAGCGCATCCGCCGAGAGGTTTCCGTTACCTGGGCATATAACATCCTTGCGATGTTGCGCACGGTCTTAAGCTGGGCCGTCTCTGAGGATTGGATTGCCGACAATCCAGCGCTGAAAGTGGCGATGAAAAGCCCGCCGAAGCGCAAGGTGGTGTGGGAGATCGACCAGGCCAACGCCTATGTCGCCAAGGCGCATGAATTGGGCCTGCACTCTGTGGCGGTCATGGCTCTTGTGCTCGACAGCATCGCGCAAAGCCCGATCGATGTGCGCACCATGTTGCGCGGGGCTTATGATGGCCGCGCAATTCATCACGCCCGCACCAAGACCGGCGTAAGCGATGCACCAATCCCGCTGTTCCCCGACGCCAAGGTCGCCCTGGACAAATATTTGAGCGACCAGCCGAAGCTTCCAACCGCACCGATGTTCTTGCGCGAGGGCACGGCGGCAGCCTGGGACGAGAGCGCATTGAACAAGGCGCATGTCAAAATCCGGCGCGCAGCGAAGCTCCCCGACAATCTCCAACTCCAGGACTTCCGCCGCACCGCCCAGACCGAGGCCGGCGCCGGGGGTGGGACCGAGGACGAGATCCGCGCCCTCGCCCGCCACACCACGCGAGCAGCCGGGGAGCATTACGTAATCCCGGATAGCCGATACGTCGAAGCTGCGCAGAACAAAAGGCTGGCCGTGAGGAACGGAAAGAGAGCAAAAGTTGAAACGCCAAACGATGAATGTTGAAATGCGTTTGGCAACCCGTTGATAATAAAAACTACCTCCGATCACTACCCAGTGGCGCGACGGTTTGCTAATTCTCTGGCGCCCAGAGTTTCCGCCGACATTTCAACATTCGAATGCCGGAACAGCCCTTTAATCCGCCGAATGTTGAAATGGATTTGCGCAGCATCGTGCGCGAGATATAGTCGCGTCATCCGGCTGCGAATTGGAAATGGCTCTCCGCCCGAGAGCCCCTATGCCGAGTTTTTACGATCTAAACCCCTCACCGCTTGTCCGCGCCCGCCGGGCCAGCGAGGCGCTCTCGATTCAGGAATGCGCCCGGGACGGGTTTACCCTTTGGGTGTTCTGCGTCTGGTGCGGACGTTCACATATCACTGACGCGTCTGACCTGATGAGAAAGCTTAAGCGTGACGATGGCATGCTCGAAGAGCTGGAGGAGCGGTTGCGCTGTCAGTCCTGCGGACGCCAAGGGGTAAAGCTGATCCCAACGGACCGGACCACAGTGAGCTTCGACCGTATGGTGGAGCGCAGACGATGACCTGGGAAGAAATGGAATCCAACGTCGAGCCCATGACGCCGGAGACGGTGGCGCGCCGCTTGGTCGCCAGACACGGCCAGGACGCCGCCCGCGAAGCTCTGGCGCTGGCCGACGGCTATTTCCAGGCTGGTATGCGAGAGCCCGCCATGGCCCATGCCAGGGCGGCAGAGAAGCTGGAGCGGCATCTGCCGACAAGGCAATAAAAAAGCCCCACCGGTTTCCCGGCAGGGCCTCGTAACAATGGGGTTTTCGCCTTGGTTAATTCTCAGGTCATAAAAAAGCGAGGAGACGCTGGGCCAGCGATGTGTCCTTGAACAGGATCAGCGCGGCGCAAACGATCACAAGCCAGTAAAGCCGCTCGATCTGTGCGCCATTATATTTGCTGGCCCGATAGCTCAGATCCCATCGACGGGCGCAGCGCTCGATATGGAATGGCAGGTCTGCCGCTTCTCTCACATCCGGTCTGCCCAAAGCTTCCTCCGCTTCGTCCAGCCCCCGAGGCCTAGCCAGTAAAACGTCCCAAATGCCCATAAGTTCGTCCCGTCTGTGCTGTTATTTGGCGGTGGCGAGTGACATCGATGGAATGCAACGAATCCATGCCAATCAAATCTTATTTCGGCCACGCTTTCACGGTGGCGGCGTGCCTTGAAGCGCAGTCCCCATAGGCGCGCAGAACAATGTCCTGCATCCACTCTTGCCAGGCGTCGAACGACGCCTCAGTGGGAAAGGGAATTTGTCCGCACGGTTTCGCCAAATCCGCTGACAGCTTCGGGATCGGCTGCGGAGTTGGTGGCGGTGACGGCTTCGGAGAGTGCGCGCACCCGGCCAGCATCAGGAAAACAGCCAGGGGGAAGTGGAGCAGCCTTGACCGCATTTCGGAATTCCTTCTTGAGCGCGTCCATGCGCGCGAATAGCTGGTCCCTGGTCTCGCCATATTGAACGGATGCGACCTGCATCTGGTCGATGAAGTCCTGCAGCCTTTTCAGGGATGCGGTGGCGGTGTCGGCATGCTGCTGGGCGACCTGGGCGCGTAAGGCTTGGAGATCATCACCGGCCCAATGGTGTCCGGCATAAAAGCCGCCGCCGGCCGCCACCAATGTGGTGACGCCCAGCGCAGCGACCCAGGCCCGCCATCCGGCGAAGAACGAGGCGAGCCATGCCATTCAGAACACCACGCGCAGAATGCCTGCCACGACGATGGCGCCGAACGCCACGCCGATCCAAAAGCCGGACAGCGGATTCTTCGCAATGAACTTCCGAAAGCCGCTCCATTTGACGGCGGCCTGATCCTGCAAATCAGTATTGGTCATGTCGATCTCCTTCTCAGTTGTTGGCGTTGCGCTTTTGAAGCCAGATGAAGATGAGTGCAGCGACCGCGCAGCCGCCGCCGATGGTCGCCAAGATGCCGAGCATCTGCTGGATGTAATGGGACTGGGCGGCATAGGGCTGGATGGCTTGCGTGACCTGATTGACCATCGGCCCAGCACCGGCAGCGGCGCCAGCAGCGCCGAGGATGAGCGCCTTGCTTCTGCTGGCTGGCGTCGGATCGGCCGGCGTTGGCGGCGTGGGGGTGGAACGCGTGACGCTGGATGGCGGCGCTGGCAAAGGCGATGTGCCGGGCGCCCCCGTCGTCCAAAGCGCCACTTCGGAACTTCGCCTGTCAACAAGGTCCTGGCTCACATGCAGTGGATCGCCCCAATTCACGAACCGGTTGAGTTCGCTGGGCACCTGTTTGTAATGCTTGGCCTTGAGCCGCTTCCAGATCGTCCATGATGGGCCAGCGCCCATGTTAAAGACGAAGTCCAGCAAAGCTGCATATTGGTTGTCGGTGAGGCTGGCGACGATCTCGGCGCCGACCCTTTCGATCAGCCGGCGCGCGGCGATCTCCAAATCCGAGGCCAGCCAAGCCGCGTCCATCTCCGCCGTCACGACCATGCCCGCGACGACATCCGGCCCGGTGTGTCCCGTCCCGGCCGTCAGGGTGCCGTCGATATGGTCGCCCGGCTTGGCGGGGCGCGGCGGGTAGTGCGCGTCGTCATAGGCGAATAAATGTGTTTCTTCGTGCTGCTTGATCAGGTTGATCGCAGCCTGTGGAACTGGGCGCATGCGCGCCTCCTTCGAAATGTCAGGTGACGGACTTCATGCCGATGTTGAAGCCAACGGCTGCGCCGATTTCGCTTTTCAGCCATGGACGGGCCGGGCTGCCGGTATCGGGGTTCGTGGAGAATATCTCTTGCGTGTTTCCCCAGGTCAGGTCCTGAGCTTGGTCCGACCCCCAATAATCTGAGCCGTTCGTCCTGACGCCCAGCGCAATCTTTGATGGGCCTGAGGATCCGCGCTGCGCCCGCGCGCTGACGATAACGGCAATCACATCCAATGTGCCAGATGGCACGGCACCATTCGTATATTGCTCGATCTGACCGGCAACGCTCGAACCGTTGAGCGTCGTATCATCGAGGGAAATCTCGTTGATGTTTGAAACTGACGGGCTTCCTGTGTCAAAAGTGTTCGCGTTTCCATTCGCGACTGGGGAGAAGCCAGCAAGGCTCAAAGACCTCGTGTCGCCGTCAGCGATGAACGTCTCTGACCATGAGACAGGGACACCGCCGCCGCCGCCAAGGCGATGACGCGCTAATGCTGTCGTGCCGTCTGTCGCAAGATCGCCAATGAACGCAAAGACATGGACCCCGTTGACATAAATGTCCATCGACCCGGGAACATCATAGATAATGTGAACATCCACCTTATCGTAAACACCCAGCGTTGAACTCAGCGGCCAGAAGAAGACGTTTCCTATGTCAGTTGCGACACTGGCAGCATCTACCTTCTGAACTTTCCAAGTGCTTGAGCCGAGCCCGACGACGCGTATGCGTTCCAGCAGATCATCACTCAGGAATGTAATTATTTTGCTGCCTGGATTGTTGCCTGACGCAGAGGCGACACACCTAGCGGCAAACCAGAATTCGTTTTCCGTGTATTCCGCTATGCTCTCCCAGAAAGCATTACTCCCATTGGCCTGAAGAGCGCATCTTGATCCGAATGCAGAGCGGAACGCCCCTGAGGTGGTGACCACCGATGCGCCACCCATCTGCACATATTCCAGGTCTTCCGCGCCAACCCATTTGATGTTCGGAATCATCGGACCATACCTAGGGTTCTATAGATTGACTTGCTGCGGCGTCGCAGTCGCCGTTGCGCCACCGGTGCCGCCAGACGCGGCATTGGCAGATCCCGCCGTGGTTGTTTCCGTGATCGGCTGGGAGCCGCCGCTGATATTGTAGACGTCTATCCGGCCACCGCCGCCGGGCTGGCCACTGTCACCGCCATTGCCGGTTCCGGTGCCATTGCCACCCGCTCCACCGTCACCGCCCGACGCATCGATCGCCCCGGTAATGAGGCTTCCTGTCAGATTGCGATAGATCAGATAGATATAGCCGCCACCGCCGCCCGCGCCGCCACCCCCGCCACCACGGTTCGTGCCGCCATTGCCAAGCGCACCGTTTCCACCGTTGCCGCCTTTGGCCCGGATGATGCCAGCCGTTGTGTTCGACCCACGCGCAATAGTGCGCGCTGCGATGAACACGACACCAGCACCGGAACCGCCGCCACCACCGGGACCGCCGGTTCCTGTTCCATCACCGGCCCCCGAAGAGCCTCCCGGTCCGCTAGTACCCCCAGAAATGCGCGAGACGTTATTCGAGACCCACTGAATCAATTCTGTCGTCAGGCGGCGCAGATCGATCTGGCCTGAAACGGACCCTGCGGCGCGCGATCCACCGCCTGCGGTTGCGCCTACGGAGCCGCCTTTCCCACCGGCCCCAGATGGGCCGCCGACAGCATTTGATCCCGCTGTTGCGCCAGCCACAGCGCCGGCCCCTGTCGAACCGGCCGCGCCGTTGCTCCCGTTCGCTGAGCCCGCGTTACCGCCCAGCGTTCCGGATGATGATATAGCCGCGCCGCCAGACCCTTGCGAAATGACGCTCGCGTTTCCGCCATTCGTTCCGTTGCGAGTTATCGCCCCTGCGGGAGCGGCGGAAATATCAAGCGTGTCGGCAACACAAATCTTCCAACCCGCGACATTGATGCTTGCCGTGCCGCTGACGGTGAGATTGTTATAATACATATCCCGGCTAAGCGTCGTCACGCCGGAGCTGATGGTGGTGTCCCCGTCCGAACCATCGCCGAAGAACTGCGCATCGAGCGCGCCCGTACCCTGGATGGTCCCGCCGGCAAGCGCCGAAATTGTGCCATTACCGGCAATCGAGGTCGTTACCCCTCCATCATCCTTCACCGCTCCAATATCGGATGATGTTCCTTCGGGAAGACGGGCCGATGGCACCGTGCCGCTGGAAAGGTTGCTCGCGTCGTCGGAATGGGCTTCTGCCGCCGAAAGTGTTGCGGCATCGCCAGCGTCGGCATAGGTTTTCACCGCCTTTTGCGACGGTATTTTGGTGTCGGAATTTGCCGCGAGGGCGCCATCGATATCTAGCGCCAGGCCGCCGTCCTTGATCAGCTTGCCGGTCACCCCGTCATATTGTGCGAAATCTCCATCTGTTGCGCTGGACGGTCCGACCACATCGCCAGAACCGCCGCCTCCCCCGCTTCCAAATGGCCCGACCGTGCTGCCGTTAACGCGTCCAAAGAAACCGGATGTGGTTGACCAGAGATCGCCGTTTTCCGGCGAGGTCGGCGCGCTGCCGTGCGGCAGGTTCAGGCTTGCTGCGGCGGTAGTGGCGGCATTCAAGAGAAGCGTCTCGCCGGCCTGCAATAGCCTCAGCAGCGTTCCCGTGAATGTAACTGGCTTGCGCGTCGTCATAGCTGAACCGCGTCTTCAGGATCGAACAGAAGCTCAGTGTCGGAAAGCGCCTGGCCGATCTGCTGGACGATATTGCCTCCGGTGGACGGGGCCGTATCCGATGCCTCCCCGCCTGTGGTGGAAAGAAAATAGGTTGCGCCCGGCGTGAGACCTGACACCGCATCATTCACCTGACCGGGCCCGTACATCGTCCCGCTGGCGCCGCTGGTGACGGCGGCTCGGACGAAGCCGTGGGCAGGCTTTGTCTCGTCGGTCGCGTTCGCCTTGCGCATCCGCACCTCAGGCGGGGAACCCGTCGAGAAGAGATTGACAAGATCGCCGGCCGCCAAGGTCTCGGATGCCTCAATGTCTCCGGCAGAAGCAGCCGGAAGGCTGGCGGCATAGCCAATAGTGATGGAGCGATCATAAACCGCGGCGCTGACAAGCCCTTGCGGATCGACAAAATAGGCCCTGACGTCATAAACGCCGCCGTCCGGAAGCGTTCCGGTGTGACCCGACAATTCGCCATCCATAATGAAATTCGTCCACACCGCATCGTCGTCGCTGATTGCCGGCGAGCCGCTGTCGTGGGTTCGGTATTGCAAGATGAGATCGAGCGATGGCTGGGTCGGGGCATCAACCACCGCCGCAATATGCTTGGCGATAATCCCGCCCGTGATCGTCGACTCTTCCACCGTGACGGTCAGGTTCGCCGGCTCTTCGACATCTTGGGCCGTTGGCAAATCAGCGACGCCGGATGGTGTTCCCTGATCGGTATCGGCATCCCAGTCGTAATCGTCATGCGACATCTGCGTAACGGAGAAGGTGCAGCGCCCTGTCTTCACCTCGAAGTTGAACCGCTGGACCTCGAAAGTGTCATCAATCCCAAGGTCAGCAATTTGGATGGAGATAGTTCGACGCCGCGTTCCGTCGGCCCGCAAGGTCATGAATTTCATGCCGTAGGCGTTGGTTACGATCTGCCCGTTCCACCGCGTCGCGTCGTTGCGCCCGGCTTCGATCTTCATCCGGTATCTGGCCTGCGCCTGGCTTGGGCACCAGCTCAGATTCATGGTGAGGGTTTGCAGACCGTCCACGTCTATCGACGTTTCGTTCCGATAGGGTTCGGCCTCCTGCTCGACGAAATCATTTTCTGCCGAGATATAGCTGGAACGAATTTCGTTTCGGACGTCTGCCTGCTGGCGTCCCCGGATCATCGAATAGTTATAGATATCGCGGTCGGCGATTGTGATGTCCGGTGCCTGCCATTGGCCGACATCGATGACGACTCCACCGTCGGGACGCAGGCCCAGCCGCCCGTCGATCGGGTCAAGCATCAATGGCAAGACTTGCTTCGGCGTATCCGTGAGAACGTAACCGCCCGAGAGGCGATACCAAGCTTCCGTCGGGGCCGGCGAGCCGCCGACCAGCGCGCGGTCTTCATCGCAGGCAGTGGCCTGCAGCTTCCAAGTCTCGATGGCGATTTCGATCAGATACCGCGGCAGCCGCATTCCGTCGTTATGCCAAAGGTAATCCATGATGATGAGCGCGGCGTTCTGCGTCCATAACCAGGTGCTGGGATCGTCGGGGTCTTGGTCTTCGTCACGCGGATCCCAGACCTTGGCGGCCCGATAGACCGCTTGGTATTCCGGAAGGCCGGACGGGAAGACTTCGGAGAAGAACTGCGGCTTGGGACAAAGCAGCCGCAGCCGCGTATAGGCGATACCCAGCAGGCGGAAATTGCTGTCGATTACATCGGGCCAGAATGTGACCATCGCAGAGTCCGCAGCCTGGGTATCGCTGCCGGTATGACTGGCGAGGTTGACGTAGTGAGGCTCGTTTCCGTCATAGCGCGCGGGGACGGTCGCGTATTGACCGACGGAGTCTGTGCCCAGCGTTAGCAGGTCACCACCGAGCCAATGTTCCTCGATGGCATCGATCTCGCCCTGACTCAGCATAATGCACTGGTACATGAAGCTGGCGCGATCATTCAGGAACGCATAGACGCCGCCGCTCTTGACGCGCCCATAATAACGCCAGCGCGCACCGACAGCCTGCCGGATATTCTGCTTTTGCGCCGGTGGATGCTTCGGTCCACCAGATATCAGCGACGCGAGAAGCGAGATGCCGACCGAAATTGCGATGTTCAGAATGATCGGCGCAAGTATGGCCGCTGTCGCTGTGCCGACGCCTGCGGAGACCAAAAGCGCGCCGGTCGTTATGGCCATATTTGAACCTTCGATCTATTCAAGGAGAAATTTGGAACAGCCGATCTCGATGGGCTTATGCCCAAGGCGCTCAAGCGTCCGGCCCGCGGCTGGGTGTTCAATTTTATAGGTGGTGTGCATGACGGCCACGCCGCGACGCCGCAGGCGGTCCTCAATGAAACGGAAAAGCCTGTCTCCGAATCCCTTGCCGCGATAGTCCGGGTGAAGCCAGAAGATGTCGCTCACGGCCCAGGCATAGCCGCCGTAGTGCAGATTGCATTCGACCACATAGCAGGCGTAACCAACTAGGGCGCCGTCATCGCGAACCGTCCCGATGCAAAGCTGGTTCTTTTCTTCCGCCGTTATATAGGACTCATATCGCGGATCGAGCGGTATGCGATCTCGGTTGCGCGCAAGTTCTCGCCAGTGGAATTCCAGCAGCGGTCGCGCGTCGGCAATGCAGGTTGAAAACGTCTCTTCCTCATAAGCCAGCATTAGCGCCAGGGAATCCGGATAGAATAATCCTGAAGCTGCTTAATGAAGGTGAGTCCGGTATCACCCTCGCCCGGATAACGCTGCTGCTGATCGCTGTCGGTCCAGAATGATGCGGGCGCAATACCGCGCCCATAGAACATGTTGTTGACGGGAAGATTGATCGTGCGCTGCCACACGCCATCGCTCAGGCTTCGCGCGATGGACATGGCTCCCATGAATCCGCCGGCGATCGCCATCGGGTTTGCAAGAGGTTGGAAATCCTCGTCGCAGAACAGCGCATAGACGATAAGAAGCTGGTTTATATAATCGGCGCGGTCCGCGCTGGCAGCCGAAGCTATGATGCCGCTATCCACGCCGGACAGTTTGATGTTGAACTGCGCCGCCTCAAGTGAACTTGCGGCTTCCATCGCCTCAATGTCGATCAGGAACCCGGCCTTGCCAATCCCGCCCCAGGTGACCCCGCCCGCCGTCAAAGCATATTCGCCGGGCCAGACGGCCAATGGCGTGGATTGAAAATCCAGCCATGCCAAACATGGGCAATTGACCTGCGCGCCCTTGGCATAGGCTTCGACAACGGCGTCGAGCCCGGTTTGATCAATCGTTGGAATGGTCATGTCGTCACGTCTTCCCAGAACGTCAGGGAGGGCGATCCGAATTTCCAGTAATCCCAGCCGCCATCGATCGCCATCGCCGTGTCTTCCGAAAGGCGGCATCGCATGGTCGGACTGTCGAAGATCAACTGCTCGACGTCATCGATCTGTTCGCGAACCGGGGGCGCAATGTCCACCGTGTATGTCGGTTCAGGCGGAGAGCCGAGCGTGTCGGTCGCCGTGATCGCGGTAATCGCATAGATCTTTTCGTTGATGCTGAAGATATGACCGGGCACCAGGGTAGCGCCTTGGACAACCCGGATCGTCATGCTGGTCGCGCCGGGATCAACCTGCCCGAAGGCATAGGCAAGGATTACAGGCACGGTGTAATCCGGCGCGCTGGTCGTCAGGACGCCATCAATCGTCGGCCATGGGACAAGCCCTGTCTGCCAGCGGTAGATCGGCATGAGAACAGTCTTGGCCCGCCCGCGAATTGCGAACTCCATCGCCTCCCATGCGAGGCGCTGCGCGACGGTCTTTATCTGGATATTTGATAGATCCAGACGCCAACGGCCAGGCGTTGTGCCTATGACCTGTTCGACGTTGGTGAAGCCTTGCCCGCCGCTCGTATTATAGGGCACGAGCGAGGCCTTGGCGCCTCGCGGTACAAGAACCGTTTGCGGCCATGTGAAGTCAGCCAAGACCACCACCTTTGAAGTTATGATCGCGTAAGCGCGAAGTTTAGAAATGGAGAGGGCGTTCTGCGGCGGCGCCATGACAGCGGGCGCTAGCAGTTTTGAGACAGATGCCGCGTCCTGCGGCGGCCCCATAACCGCGGGCGAGCGCAGCTTGGAGACCTGCAGCGCGTTGACCACGGCTACGCCCTATCGCGGATCGTGTTCGACAAATTCAGCGGGAATTGCCGGTTGGATTCCTGAACGGCTGCCCGCACGATTGCTGGATAGGCCTTCATCAGCCGCTCTTGGATCTCTTCGGCCGTGCCTTTGGTCGCATAGCGAGCGTCGATATTGAATGTCAGGCCCGGAACACCCCTGCTGGCTGGCATGAGGCGCGGCAGCGTTGGGGTTGAGACGGTCGGCAGGCCAACCACGCCCCCGCTCGCGTATCCTCTCCGCAAGGCCGCGCGGAGCGCAGAGAAGCCCTTCGGGCCGCCAAGGGCTCGCATGTCGTCTTGGCTCAGAACGCCTTCACCGGCATGGACAATGCCCGCAGGCTGGTTCTTGCCGCCTGCGCCGGTGTAACCGCCTTCATCGAACAGGAGCGGATTTGCCGCAATGGCTGCCGTGGTATTGATCCCAAGATCGCCAGCGCCGAACAGATTCAAGAAGCCATTGAACAGGCCGCCGGTGCCTTGCTCGCCCAGCCCTTTCAAAAGCGGCTTCAGGACATAGAGGCGCAGGATGAGTTCGGCCAATTGGTTCAGAAAGTTCTTTATAGCATCGGCCATGCTGCTGAACCCTTGAAGACCAGCGGCGCCGACATCCTCAAGGCCCTGCCGCAATTCGTCCGAGACTTGGATGTCCCGGTTTATGGCTTCATTGGCGTCATGGGCCTTCTGTGCCGCCTTCGCGATGGCATCGCCCTGGGCGTTGATGGCCGCCAATTCTGCGGGCGTCAGGGTGATGCCCTTCTCGCGGGCGTCATTCAATTGGCCTTGCACAAATGCGAGCTTGGCAGCGGCAGCGGTCGCAAGACCGAGCGCCTGTGCCTCGTCGGCATAACCTTGGATGATCTGCTTCGCCTGATTTGCGCCAGCGCGGGTCAGGCTGTCAGGCCCGGCCTCGTCGAGAGCTTGCTTCCGCTTCTCGCCAGCCGCCGCGATCTGGGCTTCGACTTCCGCGCTGACATTGGCGCGCGCCTGTTCGGCGTCCTTCCAATCCTTGCCCTGCTTGTTGATCTCGGCTAGCTGCTTGTCGCCCTTGGCTGCCGCGAGTTCGACCTCGGAATTATAATCGTCCTCGATCTGCTTCTTGCGGGCCGCGTAATAATCCGCCGAACCCTTAAGAAGCTGGACCTGTGTTTCATCCTCCGCCGCCTGAAGCGCCGCCTGCGCGGTCTTGGTATCGACAACGGTCTGGGCGAGGAATTGGGCGCGACGGAGCTGAAGCTGTTCCGCTTTGCGGGCATCCGCTTCCGCCTTAGCCTGACCAGCGATGTCATTGATCTTCAGCGCCGGGGGCTTCAGGACATTCGTAAAGGCGGAGAATTCTGTATCGACGATCCCGTTCTTGCCCTTACCCTGGGCAGCCGCTAGACTCTGCTTCAGCCCGTCCAGCTTGCGGGTTTCGGCTTCGATGAGGGTGTCGAATTCGCCAAGAGACGGCCCGAACAGCGCGGCAAGCGACGTCGGGTTATCGGCTATATTCTTTCGCTGCTCGCCTAGCTTCTTCAAAGAAGCAGCGGTATCGGCGATCTGAACCGTCATCTTCTGCATCGGATCGAGTTCGATCAGGCCGAAGAAGTCGGACCATTTCTCAACCCACACAACAAGATCGGGAAGGCTATTCGTGATTTTCTGCGCCAGGTTCGCGATCTCGGGCGCGAGGTTGGCGACCGCCGCGATGCCTTCCGCCTTGATCACATTGAACAGCGCGTCCAGCTTGTCGTTCGCCTCCTTGGCCCCTCGCACGGTCTGGTCGCTGAGAACGACGCCCAGAGAAACGGCCTGCGCTTCCAGTTGCGCGATGCCCGCCGCGCCCTGGTTCAAAAGCTGCAGCATCTTCGGCCCGGCTTCTTTCCCGAACACGGATGCCGCGAACGCAGCCTTCTGCGCCTCGCTTGGGAACTTGCCGATTTTTGCAACCAGAACGTCGAACAACTGTTCGGTCGTACGAACGTCGCCAGCATTGATCAGCTTGTCGATTCCGAGCGTCTTGAAGGTCTGCGCGCCCTTGCCCGCGCCTGTGTTGACGAAATCGCCAAAGGTCTTGTTCAGCGTGGTCAGTGCGGTATCCATCAGGTCAAACGATCCGCCCGTCTGAGACGAGGCGAACCGCAACTTCTGCAGGAACTCCACACCAACGCCCGCCTGCTGCGCGACATCTC
>CAZIWB010000054.1:0-44742 GCA_964542655.1 uncultured Cellvibrionaceae bacterium | reverse complement strand
GGCATACTTCTTTTTGAACGGCCGGGCCCTTGCGCTCAAGAATTCGCGAATTTCGGACGTGCGGCCGTAACCGCGGAAGTCCTTTGGCAACTGTTCATCCGCGAAGATCAAGGGACATTTTGCAACTGCATCGTTGAACGTGTCCAGGGCGCTGGTCAGGGGGACCGGGCCTTTCAGGGTCCAAAGCCGGGACAGGCCCATGGCCAGCAGGCTTTTCCCGGTGTCCTTCTTCCCCGTGAACATCAGGGCCGCACAGGTTAGATCCAGGTTCGTCACCTGGGCGATCCAGTTCAGGACGTTCATGTGATGTGGCCCGGTCAGGATTTCGAGCCATGCGGCCACGTCCCCGTCCCAGGCCGGTATCAACGGGCGGAGCGGACAGGGGGCTTCGATGAAGAGCCGCTGGGCTGAATCGTAGCTGGCGGACTGGGCGCGAAGATCCAGGACGTAATCCGTAGCAACGGACCCGTATTCGGCCATTAGCTGGGGGAGCGTCTTGCGGACCATTTCCCCACTGGCGGCCTGGGACCACAGGTCAACGCCCGCGCTGTCCGCCGGGGCCAGGTCCCGGAGTACGGCGGAGAACACGTCACGTTCCCCGTAAGGGGCGCTATAGACCGCTTCAGGGCCCAGGAGATAGAACAGGGTCCCGCGTTGGATGATCCAGCGCTTCCGAAGTTCTTCCCGTGTACACTTGCAAGCCGTCGCCATGTCCGCCAGTTCATCTTCCGTGTAGGCGGATTCCCGCGTTGGATCGATGTGTGCGAACGCCTGGCGGATCCGTAGCTTCCGCTCCGAAACCTGGGCTTGCTCCGCCGCGAAGTCTTCCGCCGCGATCTTCTCCAGGGCGCGTTCAAACTTGTCCCGAACCTTGCTCATGTCCTGGGCCAGGTTCGTGCCGCAAATCTGCAATGATTGCGCGAAGTGTTCTGTAACCGATTCGGGGGACGCGTTCGGAAGAGCACGGGCTAGATCGGAACACAACTGGAAAAGCACGTTGTCCCGGTTGCCTGGTTCCGCGTACGGCTCCCCCTTGACGATGCGGTGTAGGACTTCTCCCATTTCGGAGCGGTATTGGTCCCGGGACCGCTTCCAGCGATCCGCCAGGCGTCCAAGCCTGTCCCTGCTGATCTTCTCCGATGCGCGCGGGGTTGCGACGGGACCAGCGGCAAACGCGGTAGCAGGGAGAGAATCGATGTCCAGGGGCGCGCCCTGAAAGACGATGTAATGGCAAAGGTTGGGATTGGTCCCTGGGGGAACACTGGGTCCGAAGTAGATTTCATTTGCGGACGCCATGTTGGGATCGTTCAGCCCGCAAAAATAACTCGACATCGCGGCCCAGACAGCGGGCCATTCAGACGGGTCTACCGGGCGGCTGAATCGAACACAGACACGGACCTTCCAAAGGCCGGACGTCCACGCTTCCGGGTGTCCCCATGTCGTGTAAAGGATAGCGTCATGACGTTCCAGCCGTTCGCAAACGGCGGCTAGCTGGGCCGTGTTGATCCGGTCCAGGTCCAAGACCCCGAACCAGATCCGCACCACGTTCTTTTCCAGGCGTGGTTTCCCGGGTGGATACTCCGCTGGACTGAACGCCGGGACCTTCTTCTTATCCGCGATGTCGAATCGATGCGGTCCCAGGTCCCTGACCAGATCGGCCCAGGTCAGGGGTTGGGACTTCGGAACGCCGTCCTTTGCGTGATTGAACAGGGACAGGCGGATCTCTTGACTCATGCGACGGCCCTAGCGCTGGGTTCTTGATCGTCCGGGGTTGCGAGCACGGACCGAAACAGGTCCAGCGCGTTGCAACCAACGACCTTTGCGAATTTCCTTAGCTGTGAACATCGCGGTTCGGTGCGGCTTCGCTCCCAGTTCTCCACGGTCCCCAGGTCCACGTCCAAGGCTTCTGCGACATGAGCCATGGTCAGGCCCTGGGACAGGCGAGCGGCGCGCATCGCTGGTCCCAGCGCTGGCGGGACTCCCTGGCTTTGGCGGCGCGGCATCCTGGAATTAGGAACCGATTACGCGCAGGGGTCAACGCTGAAGAAATCCTGGTTTTTTATGGTTCCAGGGTGGGATAGATCGGATCGTGTCCAGAAGCTTTGGGCCGGTTCCGCTCGTGTCCCTGGACAGGGTTGTCTGTGTCCACGGCCTTCCGGCGGCCTATATTCTCCCGGGGGACACCCTGATTTGCTTGATTTGTATTCACGTGGAATACCCCGATCAAAATCGTTCCGTACCCTTTTTTTAGATGCTGGACACGGGGACAACAGACCTTTCCTTTACGATTTCGCTAACTTAGGCCCTTGGACAAGCCGTGGACACGGCCTGGACACTGGACAAATCGGCCCGGGTTTCGGACCTAAACCCGCCAGGACACGGCCTGTCCGCGTAGGGAAGGTGGCCAGGTGTGCGCCCAGGTAGGACAATCCAGGCGAGCGGAAGGCCGTGTCCAGGACCCAGGTCCAGGGTTTTGAGCGAAACCCGTCCGGTTGCTTGACCAGCGGTCAGTTCCGGTTTAGGGTCGGCCCGCGTCAACGTTGACGCAAGAAAGGGAGACATGGTAAAACAGTGGATTTCGCCCGAAACGCTTGGGGTTCTGAACATGGTGCTGGACCAGGATCCGACACTCCGGGCCCAGATTCGAGACGCCATGCAGATCGCGGCCACGTCCGCCAACAGGGCCGCCGCTAGCCTGGCGGACGTGGAGCCCCAGACCCAGAAGGTCCGGCCCCAGGAAGGTACCGCGCCGGGTCAGGAACCGACCCCCAGCCAGACGTTGACGGCCAGCCTGGAAGGACGGATCCTGGACTGGTTCCAAACCCACCCGGGGAAACACCCGATGGCGGCATGCAGGGCGGACCTGGGCGTCTTGCCTTCATCGAAACCGTTCAAGACTGCCGTTCAGCACCTGACCCTGGCCGGGGACCTGAAAAGCAGCGGTAAGCGCGGGAAGGGTTCGGAATACTGGCTGGCCCCGAAGAAAGGAACGTGACCATGAAAGATAAGGAATACGTCAATTACTACGCCTGCCCGATCGGTGCTGGCGGTCCGGTTCTGTCGCTGGGACGTGTCGTGATCGTGGCGTCCAACGAAGTGACCAGACCGCCCGTGTATGCGGACACGGTCTATGAACTGGACCCCATGGCGACGGACGATGATTCGGACGGGGAACCCGGATTCCGAACGGCGGACGGTTGCAGGTTCCTTTTCAAGAACTTCATGGCCAACCCCCAGATCGAAACCATGTCAGACGGGACGGTGACAATCACGCTCCCGGACCACGCATGGTGTTTCCCGCCCAGGGTGTAAGCCCTTTCGCACTGTCCCGCCCGTTGTGAACCCCAGGATCCCGTGATATGAATTACGCGTGAAGTTGTCCGGGAAGCGCGTAGTTCCCCGCCGTTCAACCCCTCCCGAACGACGGGCAATCATCATCGGGGACATGAAATTGATGATCACACCTGAATTGCTCTGGACCGTGCATCGCGCGGTTCTGGGCGGGAAATCGTCCGTTACAGGGAAGCCGATTCCCGAACGCCTGGACCAGTGTCCGCCAGGCGCACAGGGCGCGCACTACGCCATGGCCGTGGCCGCTTCGATCCTGGGGGACCTGGAACCCCCGACGATCCCGCCCGGAGTCAGCAACGAAGAAGCCCGGCGGATCTGGGATGTCGTGCAGACCCAGGTCCAGGCGTATCGACGGACTCCCGTTCCGCCGCCGCCCCCTACGCTACGCGATCCCCTGTGATAGACTGGGCCCATGGTCCAGTCTTTCAACCTGGAACAACCCTGGACAAGACAGCCGTTTGACACGGATCTGGCCTGGTTCCTGTTTCAGGAGTATTTGACCCTTCCGATTCCCAGACGGCTGTCCGACCTTACGCGGCGGCCAGGCGGCTGTCCGATCTCATGGGCCCAGTTGGAAACGCTGGCCTGGGAAGACGGCTGGAAGGACCGCGCCGCCGCCTGGGACCGACACCTGGACGCGCTTCGGCTTCAGACCGTGGAACAGGTGGTGAAGGAAGACGCGGCCCAGCGCGCAGCCCGTCAAGGCCGGGTAGGGAAGAAGCTTCAAACGCTGGCGGAACTGGAACTGGATAAGCTGATCGCGCTGGCCAGTCGAAAGGACGGGATGCCGGGCGTTATCCAGGCCAGGGACGTTATCAGGGCGGCGGGGATCGGTGTTCGGATTGAACGCCTGGCCCTGGGCGATTCAACGGAGAAGATCGAGACAGGGCCCAACCTGGCGGACTTCAGTGTCGAGGAACTTGAGCGGCTCCGGGAACTGCAAGAAAAGGCCGGGAAGCCCGCGGGTTAGTACGGGTTCTCTTTATACCCGGGCGGAGATTGGGGCGGCGGCTGGTCCTTCGGAACGCAACCCGCGATCTTGAGCGTGAACGCGATCATGGTGCCCAGCATGGCCCCGATCAGAACGGTTCGAACGTAGCGCATGGTCAGTCCTTCGGTTGCAGGTTCAGGGTCTTGAACGTCCACACCTGGGGCTTTTCGGGGAAGACCCAGAAGGCCCAGGGCGCGGCGTACAGGGTTCGCGGCTTCAACGTTCGCATGCTACCAGCCCCGCTTCTGGAAGATGCGATACCAGGTCCGTAACCCGGCTTCGTATCGCTTGATCGATGTCGTGTAGTAACCCTCCTTTTTCATGGTGCTGGCCAGGAGCATGAGATCGGGCGTCCCGGCCACGATCAGGTCCCAGGATCGCGGGAACGTTTCCCCCATTTCCTGGAACCAGGAGATCAGTCCCAGGGGCTGGGTTGACCATGCGGGCCAGCCGCCCCCGATCTGTTTGGCCTTCCCGTCAATGATTTCCTCCGCAACCTGGAAGTATTGACCCCGGTCCCCGATCGCTCCACGGCGGTTCCCAAAGTTCCAGTTCCACAGATTCCACAGGGCGCGGCCGTCCGCCGGGGCTTTCACGTCGTCCCCTGCGCCATGCTCGAACGCGAACAGGGACATGGCCAGGCGGACCTGTGACGCTCCGGCGTTCGTGTTCAGGTAATAGTCCAGGGACCGATCCACGAAGTCCCAGGCGACCTTGTCCAGCAACGGTGTACGGATTCGGTTTTGGTAGGGCATGGCCTGATCGTGCCAGGGGTCCGAACCGGGAGCAAGGTCCGGCCAGGGCGGGTTTTCTTTTTGCTTGACCCTACGTCAAGGTTGACGTACAGTGGACGTCCCTTCACTGAAAGGAAGGCGAGCATGAACGAAGACCAAATCAAGACCCTGGCGTGCGTGGTCCTGTTCGGGGCCATGACCAGCCAGCAGATCCAGGAGAAGTCCGCCATGTTCCGAACCCTGACCGGCTACGAACCCGAGATCAGGATCAGGGGATACTGGGCCGGGAACGCCGTCCTGGCGGACCAGAACGGGGTTCATAAACGGGGTCCGGTTAACCTGGGCGACCCTGGGAAGTTCTGGCCTGTGATCCAGGTGGCCCGCATGTTCATCGGCGTGGAACTGACCGATGGCACGATCGAACACGTGATCCCTGAGCGTGGAACGGAAGTGTCAATCATGATCGGACCGAAGGTCTGAAGAAAGGAAGCGGAGACATGAATTACAACAGGGGCGATGCTCTCAAGATTCGGTTGGGTCACGGAACCCAGGTGGTGATCTTCATGTGCGAGGGGAAGCGAACGGGTTGTCTTTACGTGCGGCGCTGGAAGGACAGCAAAGGGGTTCTGGGCACGAACGAATCCACGATCGGAAAGTCCGAAGTGATCGGCCCGGCGGAAGAATCGGACCCCAGGACCGACAAGGCCCGGAAGGCATGGCTGGACATGCTGGCCAAGGGCGTTTGACGTGGACCTGAAGGAAGCCAGGCGGAAGGTCGTAACGGTGGTCTGGTTGTTCGGACCCTGGGCCGTTGCGCTCCCGTTCCTGGCCGCGCTGAAGCTCTGGTCCCGGATCAGGGGGACCGACAAGCGCCGCGTTTCGGAACTTCCCCAGCCAGCAGACCGTCATCCGGGCGAGTGAGTCTCTCTCGACGGATGAACGCCCGTCTGGTCATGTTGCTAGCCTGACGCCAGGCGATCCCCTTCAACCACAACCAGATCACGGCCGGTTCGGACGTCCGAAGACGACCGGCCTGGACGATCTTCCAGGCCCCTAGAAAAACGTCCTGGACCACATCGTCCGCATACCTGTCCGGAACCCCGCGCTGGATCACGTAGCGGCGGATTCGTACGCGGTTTTGCAGGATTACAGGAAGGGGATCGGTCATGCGGGAAGGCTACCTGGGCGGGTTTCCCGTGCCAGCAAAATCCCAGGACTGGGAGCGGTTCCCGGCCGGACGGTTCCGCTTGACCATACGTCAAAGTTGACGCAAGCTAGACGTCCCGTTCCTTTTTGACCGGAGGGGTAACCAAATGTCCTTCAAAGTGATTTACACAGACAAGTCCGGGAAACAGGCTGAATCAGGCGCGTTCGGTTCCCCGGCCCTGGCCGCGTCCTACGCCAGGACCGTGAAGGCCGGGCGGGTTGTCCCGTGCGATGTGGCCGCGCCCCAGGTCCAGGTCCAGCGGTGTGCCGCTCCGGATGTCGTCCAGGCCCAGCGCGCCCAGGCCCTGACCGCCAGCCTGGCGGAACGGATGGCGGAAGCCGGGCTGGAAGCGGGGTCCCAGGCTCGCTTGCTGGGGGCGTCCACATCCGAAGCCCTGGACGCGGCACGGGCGGCGGCTGGCCAGGTCCAGGATGATGAAGCGGACCTGTTCCTGTGCGGCCTGTGCGGGAAGCGGCGGCCCCGGCCGGGTCTGACAACGTGCTGGACCTGTGCCAGGAGAGCTTGACCGTGATCCGCTTCGTGGACCTTACCGCGTTCTATTGGGCCGATGATCACGGCCCGCCGTGCTGCGCGTTCCTGGACACGGTTACGGATCGCTTCGTGGAATCGGAACTGGGAGATCACACTTTCGATACCCTAGAAGAAGTTCAGGCCCTGGGTCCCCGATTCGTGGCCCTGGTCCCGGACGGGTTCTTCAAGCCGGAACTTTCAGCCTGATCGGAATCGGCCCGGGTCCAGGATTCTGACCCGGGCTTTTTCTGGTTGACCGTGCGTCAACGTTGACGTACAACAGAAGCCCCACCCTAACGAAAGACGAAACGATGAAGCCGACCCTGACCAAGCCCCAAGCGATGCAACTGGCCGCCGCCCTGCTGGGCTACGTTACCGGAACCCTCGCGTTCAAGAACGATCCAGGCATGACTGAAGCCCAGGCCCAGGACCTGGGGAACACGTTGGTTTATGGCGGGTCTACGGATCGGGACCTGGCCGTGTTCCGCCTGCTCCCGTTCATGTGCTACACCCTGCCCGAAAACGGACGGGACCGCCGTTGCTACTTGCGCGCCCTGCATGCGATCGGGGCCGTGGATCAGGTCTTCGAAACGGCGGACGGCCTGGCGGCATGGTGCGAGCGTCAAAGCCTGGGACGCCGGGAATCGCGCGTCTGGGCCCAGGTCCGGGACCTGATGAACCCGGAGCCGAAGGACGATCGTGTGTTCGGCGAATGGGGCCCTGGGAAGCTGCAAGGGCTGGTCAATCTGAATCCGTACGTTGGCGCGCTTCCCCGGATGTGTACACACCGCTTCTTCGTTGACAGCCGGTCCAATCACTACGTCCTGGTTCAGAACGCGAACGGAGACTGGAAAGATCGGAGCGGACGCGGCGTTTCCCTGATGTCGGTTCACTCTACCGGGGAAGTCCGCTGGACGATTCTCAGGTGGCAAGTGGAATACGGCCAGCGCTGCGAAATCAAGGGGATCATTCCGACCGGGGACACGGCCATGAACCTGGCGGCGGCTCGTTACTTCGGGCTGATCGGCCAGGCCCTGTCCCAGGAAGACTTGACCACGCTCCTGGATTCCGGGGACTGGACCAGGGAACTGTACGGCGAATTCTTGCGCGGTCCGGGCGTCAACGGGTGGCAAGTGGACCCCCGGACCACGGAAGGGTTGCAGACGTTGCAGCAAGCGGCGGCCCTGCTCCGGGAAGCGAAGAAACAAGACTTCCTGTTCCCGGA
This sequence comes from uncultured Cellvibrionaceae bacterium, assembly GCA_964542655.1. Classification (GTDB taxonomy): domain Bacteria; phylum Pseudomonadota; class Gammaproteobacteria; order Pseudomonadales; family Cellvibrionaceae; genus Cellvibrio. The sequence continues at coordinate 36,703 of CAZIWB010000054.1, read as the reverse complement.
CAAGGTTTCCGCCCAGGCGTTGACCCTTGTCCAAGGCTTGTCTTTGGAAACGGCCCTGGCCGCCCAGGATCCTGAAATGCAGAGCCTTCCCCCGGCCCACATGCCCAACTTCCGTTGCACGGTCGGGGACATCGCGCCAACCCCAGGCCGGGTTGCTGGGCCGCTGAAGGACTATCAGCGATGCACGATCGAAAGCCTGGGCGTTTGCATTTGCCAGAGCGATCCCAAGGCCCATGAACCCCCGGCGGAGCAGGCCCAGGAAGACGAAGAAGAACCGCCGCCAACCTGGCCCAGGTATCCCCGGGTTACGGTCCCGGCGTTCCCCGTGATCACGGAGAAGACCCCGGACCTGGACTTCAGCCAGGACCCAGCGCCCGAACCCGCTGGAATCGTGTTGATCGGTGCTCCTATCCCTGCTCGTGTCGCGCTGGTTTGCACGTTGTGTGCGGGAACTGGTTACGTTACCAACGTGGACAACGAAGGGATCAAGGGAACGCCCTGTCCGTGCAAGGGAGGGGACCCAGCGCCCGTTCGCGCCCGTGTGACGCTTCTTCGTGGACCGCTGGGGCCGAAGGTTTACGAGCACGGGAACAACCTGGCCCAGGCCAGGAATCGAGCGGACACCCTGGCGGACCTTCACGGTTCCAAGGTGCAAGAGACGCCGGAAGGTCTGATCGTGGATGCTTCGGACTGGTACACGAACCAAAAGCGTTGATCTGCACGGGCGGACATGCGATAAAGGACAGGCGTTCAACGCAACAACTGAACATCCCAACGGGAGAAGAGAACATGGCGAAGATCAAGCCCGAAGAGAAGTCCACCGTCATGGCCGCGATCGGCCTGGACCACGCGGTGATCATGGCGGCGGAAGCCGACGTCCACAAGATGAAGAAGGACGCGGCCCCCAGGATCAAGGATGTCGTCGCCAGCTTCGGCCCCGGGCCCCACAAGATGCCGGTCCCCGTCAAGGATGACAAGACGGGCGACGTCCAGACCGTGGACTTCATCGTGAACTTCCGGAAGGACGGCGACACCTTCAGTGTGTCTTCGGTGCGGGCCGACCAGATCACCTGAAGCGCCGCGCTGGGGCAGACCGTCTAGACGCGTAGGGCGCGGCCCTTCACGGACTGACAAGCGCGACGCTGGGCGGCCCAGGCCAACAACCTGGGCCGCTTTTTTATTGTTGTTCATACGTCAACCTTGACGTATGATGTGTGCCCAACCCTGGGAAAGGACCGGAGCATGATTGTTAGGAACTGGCATTTGCGCGGAGCAAGGAAGACAGCAAAATCGAACAGGAACAACGTCCGGTTGCACGAACACGCCGTGTCTTCTCCGGGCGGGGTTCGTGCGCTGGCCGTGGTAATCCTCAAGTTCCGGGACGAAGACACCGTGGATACGGTTCCCGGCGCGGATTACCTGGACCTGACCATGACACTGGACGAAACCAGGGCGCTGAAAGAATGCCTGGAAAAGATCCTGACAGATTCCGATTGCTGGGAGAGCGAGCGGCGGGAAGGTGAAGACGGACAGCGTTGCGCACCGAAGCCCTGTGACAAATACCGGCCGTATGTCCTGGCCCCAGGGTATTGCTGGTGTGGTTGGTTCCGGGACACCCATGGCCCCGGCCGGATCAGCCCCCAGGACGCGGCCGTGAACCAGGGCCTGGCGGATGTCGTGGACCAGGCAAAGCGGGCCAGGAAGGGGCGCGGAAGCCGTGCCTAAGCCCAAAGCAGGGACCGGCCAAACGTCCGGCTTCCGCTCCGCCCTGGCCCACCCGGACGCCCTGGTCAGGGCGGCATTCGTTGCCCAGGTGGCGGCGGCATACGGGGAAGATCAGGACCTGGGGAAGACCGCGGAACGGTTCGGGACTTCGCGGCGGACCCTGGAACGGGCCATGGCGGATTTCCAGGAACTGGGCCAGGCGATCCAGGACGTCCGGAACCGGATCGGTGTGCTGGGTCGTTAGCTACTGTCGACCGAAGACGGTAAAATCGAACCCAATCGAACCGGACCAGGACGTGGTTGATTGACTCCCGTCCGTGAGATCCAGAAGCTTCAGCGTCACTTCAAAGCCCGTGTCGCTCTTCGTTACGTCAATGTAACGCATCGCCGTGGTACCTGTGAACGGCGTGTTCACCTGAATGTTCAGGGTGTAGTTCGCGTCCGCCATCGGTCTGGCGAAATTGACAGTGACCAGGCTTCCGACCGTTACCACGGACGCGATATTATACCCGTCTTTCAGGCGATCGGACTCGGATGTCCCGCCGCTGGTATAGACGTAATAGCCCCGGGCCTGGCAAATGTTCGCGCCAGTTACGAGATCATCGCGCCCAGGGTTGGCGTGTTTGGTCGGGGGTGTTCCCGTGAACTGCAAGTGGCCAGCCCCGACGTCTACCGCTGGCGCTCCGCCGCCGCCCGTGAACGCTCCGCCGCGTCCCGTAGCGCCGCCCGTGGCGATGATCCCGACACCCGAACCGTTGGCCGTGGCCGTGATCGCGTCCCCGGACGTGCCGCCAATCGCCACCAGGCCGGTTCCAGCGGTGTTCCCCCCGACCGCCCGCATACCAGGACCTGAACCAACGCCGGTTCCCAGGACGCCCGCAAACGTCCCGGTCCCGGTCCCGGACACGCCAGGAGCGCCACCCGATCCGCCAGTCCCGGACACGCCAGGGCCTGTTCCCGTGCCGCCCGAACCTACCACGCCCGCGCTGGAACTGGCCCCAGTGGCGGTTACTCCTGGGCCGCTGGCGCTAGAGAACCAGCCGCCGGAATTTGCTCCGGTTCCAGCGCCCAGAACACCGATCGAACCCCCTGTGGACCCATGAGCTTCAACGCCAGGACCGCTTCCCGCGCCCGTGGACAGGACGCCAGGACCGCCACCTGACCCGCCATCGAATCGACCGCCAGCCGCCGTTCCAACGCCGGTTGCCCAGATCCCGGCCCCGAACGTTCCGGTTCCCCTCGCTCGGATCGTGGCCTGGGCCGTTCCGGTCCCGACCGCTTCCAGTGCAAACCCGGTCCCCGTTCCTTCAACGTAGATCCCCCGGGTGTTGGCCGTGCTGGGGATGAAGGTGTGTTCCCGCGTCCAGTTCTGACCGTGGTTTTCAATGTCGTCTAGATAGGCGCACCATTGATAAACCAGGTTATCGAACCAGTTCAGCATTCTGGCGGGAAGTCTCTTGCCTTCCTTCCAGCCATTGTCCTTTGAATGTGTCGTGGTCCCGCTTTCGGGAAGTTCCAGAACACGGCCCGCTGTTGTCGCTATACGGGGAAGGGATCCGGGTTTGGCGGCCATATCAACGCTCCGATCAATCGCTTGCTAAGAATCCACCTGTTGTGGAATCGAGATCATCCCCAACCCCACAGTTGGTATCGTCTGGGGCCGAATCGTCTTCCGAGAAGGTCAGGGACCTAGATTCGAAATAAATACGAATCCGCTCCGAAACAGTAGGATCCAGCTTTTCAGGTGCTGAAGTTGTCATATCAACCTTCCAGAACGTCAGTCAAGTGGCCGCCAACGGAAGAATCCAGATCGTCCCCCAAGCCATGAGCAAGATCGTCTGGGGCTGAATCGTCTTCGGAGAAGGTAAAGGCATCTTCTTCGATCGATGTTTCTAGAAGTAGTCGGACACCGCCTTTTTTGGCCCGGACCAGGTTGTCCAGAAGGACCAAGATCGTGAACAGGCTTTGGCCCAGGACTTCGATCACGATAGTGGCCGGGTATGCTTCATCGTATGTAAAGTCTTGGGTTGTAGGGATTGATAGCCTAGTAACATCGATCATGTCTTCGGGTGTTCCCGAAGAACGGTTGATCCTGATCTGGGCTTTCAACGCCAGACGGTAATCCACGTCCCCCAACCCAAGACGCGCCCGTCCTACAACCCTCCCGATGTGGTCCAGGTTGACACCTTCGGATGCATCGATCCCCCGGATCAGGATCACTTCCCAGATAGCGTTTTCCAGCTTCTGGATCTGGTCCAGGTAGGACTTCAGCAACGCTTCCAGGTACGGCTTTTCCCGAAACTGTTCCAGAAGCTTGGCCAGGCCCTGGTCCGTGTGATCGCTGATCTGTTGGGGATCGTATGTCATGCGAAGACCTTCAAGAGATCGAACGCGGCCAGGCCCAGAAGCGGGTCCCCGGGCGGGCAGTAGCGCACGATCACGGAGTCCGGGCTGGGAGCGGCCAGCGGCGCCACCAGGGCTTCGTCCAGGACCGCCCTGTTGGTCTCGGCCGTCGTGACCAGGAGCGGTCCCGCCAGGCCCGTCCTGGTCCGCTCCGCCGCCCTGGCCCAGGTGTCCACCTGGAAGTCCCGAACCTTCTCCTGGGACAGGTCCGGGAGCGCCAGCGCGGCGCAACCCCAAGGCTTGACGAAGCCGGACAGGAGCACGGTCCGCAAGGTGTCGCACCCTGGGCCGAAGCCGAACAGGACCAGGGGCTTATCCCTGGCCGCGCCGCTCAGTCGCCTGGGCGTTGCGTAATCGGTGAAGGTGGCATCCTTCGGCGCACCCTGGACCGTGACCACGGCCCAACCGGGAAGCGCGGCCTTGATGCGCGGCCAGGCGTCAAGCGGAACACCCCAGCCGATCGCCAGCCCTTTGATCAGGTTCGGAACAGGTTTCTGGATCACGTTCATACCACTGTCACTCCCGACGATTGGATATAGCCCATTTCACGAACGGCCAGCGTCAGGTTAGTTCCCGCGGGTTGCAGAGTCCCGGGCGGGTTGAACCCAAGCCGGACGCTTACGTCTTCGATTCCAGCGATGTCCAGGATCGCGGCTTCATAGTGGTTGCAACGGATGACGGTTCCTGTCCGGACTCGACGCTTGAATTCCGCCAAGACCGCTTCCTGGACAGCGGCCAGGTATTGGGACGGGACCTGGTTCGGATTGGTCAGTGTCAGGGTTGCTTCCAGGACAACTTCCAGAAGCGTGAACCGGGTGAAGGGAACCGTTCGTTCAACGCCCTTGCTGTCAATGGCCGTTCCGGATGTTGACCCTACAAGCTCGATCCCGCCCGGCTTCCCGTCCCAGATCACCTGGGCGATGGTATCGTCTGGGCAGTCTTGCGAAACGCCGTCATAGACCAGGCATTCCAGGGATTTGGGCGGAAGGCCGTTAACGTCCGTGACCATGGTATAGTTTTCTAGGACGTCCGCTTCCTGGATAGGCTTCGAACCGTCTTCCAGCGCAACGGCCAGGATGTCCGACCGAAGGGAATCCACGGTTCCCGATCCTGTGGTCCGTAGTTCCTGCTCCCGGCGTTCCCGCAACTGGGGATCGTTATCTTCGAGCGCGCCCAGTTCAGCGTCATAATCGTTGGTCACGGCTGACAAGCCGGACACGGGCGTCGAAATCTGGGTCAGAGTCCCGGCGTTGCAGGCCACGGGTCCGATCGTGTCGCATTCAGCGGCCACGTAGTAATCCCCGGCGGCTGTCCCGGGTATTTCTTCGGTCGTGTGAAAAGACACACTGGTGTCCCCGTCAACGTGGAACGTCGTCCCTTCCGGAACGGTCGTGTTCAGGGCCAGGGTGATCCGAAGCTTCCTGATCCCCACGAACCTGGACCGTTTGGCCGGGGCCCGGGTTGTTCCTGTGATCGCTGAAACGGCTTCCAACAGGAAGCCTTCCGCCGCGTCCGGGTTGTTCCCGTTGTAGGCGATCTGCAAGACTTCATAGGCCCTTCGAAGGTGGGCCGAGAAGATCCCGTTAAGCTGTCCGATCGGGCTGTCCGGACTCGTGTTCAGGTTGGGATCGATGTCCGCCCGTTGTTGGGTTTCAAGTTCAGAGATGATCTCCGAAACAGAAGGGATGTTCAGACCCTGGGGCGTGACATAATCAGCCATGGTTAGCCGTCCAAAATGAAGGGTTCAGCGTTTGCGATCAGAGTGCTACTGTCCGCCAGCGTAGCTTCAAAGTTCACGGTCAATGTTCTTGACGCACGGTCCAGGACCGCACTGAACTTTGACACGGACCGAACCCCTGGCGTGGACGTGAGAACCCGACGGAAGATGAAAGAGATCAGGATAGGGTCAGGGTTCTTTACCAGGATGTCCCTGTAATACGGGACGCCCTGGCGTTGGTCCAGAAACCATTCCCCCAGAAACCAGCGAAAGCGGACCCGGATCCGCTGGGCTACCGCTTCCGCTCCCCTGATGATTCTGGGCGGGAACGCAAGGTCCCCGGATACAGGGTCCAACGCGAGATCAGCGATCTGAAGCCCAATCGATGCGTTGTCGGATCCCGTGGATCCGCTCGAATCGCTGGCGCTCCCGGATCCGGTACCGCCGATCAGCGTATAGGCCCATTCAATCATCAGATCATCCTTCGTTCCCGGCCGTGTCGAAAGCTCGGACCAGGAACCTGGGGGACGTCTTCCAGCCCCCAGTCCGGCGGACCTGGTAGCGCCAGCCGTTCTCCACGGGAACCCTGGAAGACGTCGTGTAAGGATACACGAACGCATCCCCGTCGTGGATCACTTCACGCGTCCCGTGGTCCGCCTGGATCTCCAGGAACAGGATCCCCGTTTCGTCCGTGACGTCGAAAGACACGGTAGTCCACGGATAGATCACGCTCCCAGGTGCTGGGGACAGGTTCGTGATCTGGGGCTCCACGTAATCGAATTCGAAACTGGCCAGGGATTGGCCTTGAATCGTGTTCGTGATCCCGTGATAAACGGGTGTGTAGCCCCATGCCAACGCCTGGGCGTTTGATGGCGCTCCGTTCCCTTCGAAGGGGATCGTAGCGCCAGCAGTCAGGTTTTGCGCGGGAAAGTCAGCCATAAGTCACAGAAGGGGATCCGTCGTCCCGTCCCAGGGGAGAGACGCCTTGTTCACCACCCATCGATCCTTCGGCCCGTTCACGGACAGGGTTGAACCCAGGGACCTGTCCGTCCCGCGCCAGCGGACCATGCTGGAAAGGCCCTTCCAGCCAGCGGGAAGGCCCTGGTTCGTGGCGCGGATGTAGGGAACGGGGAATTCATCGTCCTTCCCGGAATGCGGGTTGCTAACAATCCCGCTGGGGACGACGTCCCCCGATGAACGGTAGTAAGTGGCGGGAATGGCGACGAAACCCTCCCCAACCATACCCTTCTTCAGGTAGCCCTTCGGACCGCTCCCGGAACTGGCGTAATGGCCGGTTCCGAACACGCCGCTGTCCGAAGCCAGGCCGGTATAGATTACCACCTGATCCACGTCCAGAGAGTCCGCGTTCGTGACAGGATCGAACAGGATCACGGACAGGCCGTTGGTCGACACCCAACCGCCGTTGGGGTAGCAGACCAGATAGAAGCCGAAGGATGCGGCGTTGTCCGATCCGATCTGCAAACGATAGCTGGCGTCCACGCCGAACAGGCCCGCGAACGTCGGACTGGCGTCCGTGCCTGCTCCCATGATCGGTTGCTGGTCCGTGGCCTGGGGCGTCTGGGTCGCGCTGGGGGAACCGCCCGTGAACTTGGCGCTGGCGGAATACTTCATGCGCCAAGACGTGTTCCCGCCGGAGCCGCGCTGGAAGGTCAGTTCCCGGATCCCGTCCGGGGCCTGGATCCTGAACCAAGCGCTGTTGTTCGCCATGCCGCCAGCGCCGCTTCCGGCAACGGTGATCTGGTCACCGCTGGAATTGTAGGTGGTCCCGTCGCTGGAAGCCGGAACCGTCCAGCCGTTCGTTTTCAGGCGGGCCTTCAACAGGAAGATTGCTTCCGATCCGGTTGCAGGCGACTGATTCACAGTGAAAGTCCACGTCATGTTATTCCACCTTCGTCTTTTCTGCCGCTACGGGTTCGAATGTTAATGATGAAGAAAGAGATTTTAGGGCCGCTCCGCCATCGTTCGCAACCGGGGCCCAGTTAGCGAACATATCCAGGATCGCGTTGAAGTTGGCGTCCACCTTCGAAGACAGCGCGGCGTAATCGGTCGCATCCTTCCCCAGGCGGATTTCCGGTCCTTCCAGGACCAGGGCCGCGATCTGTGCCTGGGTCAACGTCCCGGCGTTGGGGAACGCTCCTGGAATGGCAAAGCAAGCGCCCAGACTGTGAGTCCGAACATCTCCCGGATCGGACACTTCACCCGTCCGTCGCCAATTCCCGATCGCATTGGTACACACCTGAATCCAGACGTAATCTCCTGGTTCAATTGGCCAGGTGATGGCAAAGCCGCCGCCCGACCCCCGTGGAAACGCAACTGGCACGTTGGAGATCACGGGAAGGTCTTTGAACAACACGTCCCCGTCCACGCTCGGAACCGGGCGGCGGATCTGGGGTTCCACGTCCACCGTCTGGGCGCTGGCGTTGTACGCCAGGACCTTCCCAGGTAGCGCGGTCCAGACATCCTGGATTCGGCTGTCCTGGGCCCGGCGGATGATCTCTCCCAGTATTGCTTCCAGGCTCATTTAGTACCGTTTTGCCTCAATCGAAATATACCAGTCTTGTCCGTGTGTGTCCCCTGTATATTCGCACGCTTCGATACGGTACTGGCCTTGAAGACGTTTGCTTTTCAGGACCAGTTTCCGACCGGGGAAAACGTCCGGAGCCATGAGCATAGAGACCTTTAGAACACCGTCGCTGTCAACGGTTGGGGACCCAACCATGCCTGTTTCGGGAGAGACTACAATCGCTTCCCCGTCCAGGGCCTGGCGGAGCGGAAGTATCTGAAGCTTCCCGTCCTGGATTGACCAGGTAAGTCCAAGCGATCGGGTGATCGCGTTCATCTCGCGATATGCGGACCCACTGATCACGGTCCCTTCGCTGAAATGGTTGTCAAGCGCGGACAACTGTGTAAGGGCCTGTTTCAAGTTCCCTTCTCCAACGCCCAGGGCCTTTGCAACGGTTTCAAGAACCTTTTGAGGGTTGGCCGTGCCTTTCTTGAAACTGACCGATACTTGCGCGGTCTGGACGGCCTTTTCACCGTCTCCGCTTGATAGGCTGGTAACGATGTCCGGCCCGTCGTCCACGCTGATCGCTGTTCGGAGATCGCCCAGGAACAGGACGGACAGCCCTTGTTCATACCCGGCTTCGATCATGACGCTGGCCGTCTTGATGTGTTCCAGGGCGGAGCGGTGATCGGGGTTCAAGTTGAAGACACGGACTTCCGCCGTGTTCGGTTCCGGCTTCAAGGTCTTTTTGACCTTGAATTGCATTGCAAGATCCGTGATCTCGATCGTGTTGATCGTTATCCTGGCCTTGCGCCTGAACAGCGGTGTTTCAGCCATCGGGCGGATAGTACATCAGACGGACCCTGGTTCCCAGTTCCGAGTAAGTAGGGGATTCCCCCAGCATCGGGGACAGGTCAGTTGCGAACAGTTCCCCGGGCGGCAAACGATCATCAGTGAAACGCCGAAGAAGCGGCCAGTTTGCCACGACCTTGATCCCGACCGCCAACGGATCTTCATCGATCGAGAAGAAGCCCATATACCAGCGATTTTCCCGGTCATTCCAGTCAAATTTTAGGATGTATTCAACACCGTCCAGTGTGACACGAATCGTGTACAATGGGGTATCGAACGCCAAAGGGACTTCGATCGGATCCACGTCAATTCAACCCCAATGCTTCTAGCGCTTTGAACGCCAGGCTTTTAGCCTTGGACGAGTCCTGGCCGTTTACCGGCTTGGTCGCCTGGGACCCCTTCTTCACGGCCGGTGTTCCTCGCTTCTCCGCCGGGGCTGGCGCGGTAACGCTGGCCGTGGTCACGGTCCGGACCTGTTTGAAGTTGATCGTGAACGTTCCGCCGCCAGGTTCAGTCCTGGGCAGGGACAGCGACGTGATCACCATTTCGTCATAGGTACGCGTTGACGTGACCACGGACATTGACGCGCCAGCGCGCCACAGTTCCAGAAGTTGTTCGTGGACTTCCTTGACGCGATCGAACGGCTCCGGAAATTCCAGGACCTGGGCGTTGAACGTTTGGGGTCCGCCAGCGATTGTGTCCCGGATCGCGGCTCCTAGTATGTTGAACAGGGACCCAGGCGTGAATTGACGCGGCGGAGAGTACCGCGGGATCGTCAGTTCCTTGGACACAATCGAACCACGGCCGATGTCTTCGATCGGTGTGTTGGTCACGAACATTTCCAGGGTCAAGCCAATGGGGTTCTGTCGGACGTGATCGGCGATGTTCGATCCCTGTTCTACAGGGTGTTCCGTCACTTCGGCCGTTGCTTCGTGTCCTTCGGACTGAGTTTGATCGAAGACCACGATCAGGGACTGATCCGTATCCGGGAGTATGTAAGCCGTGGTCATGCGGTAGACTCCAACGCGGCCAGCATTGCCCGTCGTTCATCGTCAAAGGCCAGGTTCATCCCTTGGCGGACACCTTCCCGGACTCCCCCGTTCCCGTTCACTTCAATGGTGAACCTGTTGTTCATGTCAACGCGCTTCGTCACGTTGGCCGCCTGCTGGCCCTGGGGAAGGGACGGGATACGGATGACAGGAGCGAAGGTTGGGGACGCCGGAAGCATGGGCGCGAAGGTGTCCAGGGCCTGGTCCCGGACTTTCGGGGCCCAGTCCGCCAAAGCACGGACCGCGCCCTGGGGAACGAAGGTGGTAAGCCGATACATAACCTGGGACGGGGATCTGATTTTCCACTGGTCCACGAACGCGTCTTGAAGGTCTTCGCCCAGGTCCGTGAATCCCTTTTTGACCTTCTCCCAGCCGTCTTTCAGACCCTGGACCAGACCGTCCACGACAAGGGAAGCGCCCTTCTGGAACCAGCGCCCCAGCGGACGAAGGACTTCATTCCACGTCCACCATTCCAGGAAGTCCGCAAAGCCCTTGCCACCATAGGCAAATTCCTTGTTCGTGGTTTCCCAAAACAAGGCCCATGCTTCTGGGATGTCGTCCAGCAGGGCCTTAGCTACGCTTCCCCCGATAGTAGAGAAGACTTCTTCAACCTTGTCCCCCAAGCCCGGAAGCTTATCCAAGCGCTTGGACAGCGCGTCCCAGTCTTCCCGGATCTGGGCGAAGATCGCTTTACCTGTCCCGTCCCCAAACAGCTTATCGATGAAGGTGGTAAGAACCGAGTCCCCACCTTTCAACGCGGTCCAGAGATCGTCCAGGAGAAGGACAAGGGCCGTAAACAGCAAGACCGTTGGCGCCCAGGCCATGGCGGCTTTCAACGCGCTGGCAACGGCCGCCCGTTGGGCGTTCAGGAACACGGCCGCCAGGGTTAGACCCGCAACACGGACGATCTCTGTCCCCTTGGCAAGCTTGGTCAGCCAACCGACGACACGAGCGAAGCCGCTGGTAATTGTGATCAGGGCGGGGAACAAGGCCAGTCCAAGCGAGCTTTTCAAGCTCATGGTGGCCAGGTTCATCTTCTGCATGTCCGCCGTGTATTGCTGAAGCATCGGGAGAAGTTCAGCGGACAACCCTCCCCCGAATTCGTCCAGCAGGCCCAGAGCTTCGTTCAGCCCTTCTTCACCGTCTGCGAACAGGGGAAGAAGCTTCGCGCCTTCCTCCCCTAGAATGGCCATCGCAAGCTGTGTGCGCCTGGCGGGGTCCGTTACCTTGGACAGACCAACGGCCAGGTCCCGCATGATGTCCGGGGCCGCTCGGATCTGGCCGTTGGCGTCCAGCATCGAAACGCCCAGTTCCGCGAAGGACTTGTTAAGCGTGTCCGTTCCCTTGGCCGCCGCTTCCAGCAACGCGGTAACGCTGTCCGTTTCCGCCAGGCTGTCAATCGCGTTCGTGACATTGACCTGAAGCGTCTGGAACGCCTTGTCCAGGTCTTCTGTCGACGCTCCGGCCGTTTCAGCCGCAACCCGCCACTGCTGTAAGGTGTCGGAATGAATCCCAAGCTTCGCGGAAGCGCGGGACAGGGCGTTACCCTGTTCCTGCAATTCGGACACGAAATCACGGAACGCGTCCTTTACATCTCCGCCGATCAGGTTTTCCGTGAGATCGCGAAGGTTTTGCGCGAAGCTGTCGGCTTTTTTCTGGGCGTCTTCCAGCTTCTTATCATCGATCTGGAACCCAAACTTGGCCAGAATTTCGCGCAATACGGACACGGATCACCTGTTGTGTTGTCGTTTCAGTTGCTCCGCCGCCCTGGCTTCGGCTTCGGCTTTTGCGTCGTCCAACGCGTCAAGCGTGTCATGGCAATCCAAGACGTCTTCAAGGGTCCAGTATTCTTCGATCTCCCGGAGCGGTTCCGATACCCTTGGATCCGTTTTGAGTCGCCAGATCAGCCAGTTGATATGGGCGGGGATTTGGACCTGGACGTGTCCGCTTTCTGCAACCTTGCGACGATTTCGCCGAAGGTCTTCCCGTTGAAAAAACTTGCAAAGTTCTCCCGGATCCCCCAGCCCAGCCAGACCACCCATTCATCCAAGCGGCCAGCGAAATGGGAATCATACATGGCGGACAGGTCCGTGGGGACTTCCCGCGGGCCAGCGTCGGTCGTGGCGATCATGACCACCTTCGTCCGCTTGGCCAGCGCGTCTGTGATGAAGTCCAGGTCCTGGTCCGTGGCCGCGTTCATGGCCAGGCTCAGGGCCTGGCTTACCCCGTCCAGGCCCTTGGACAGGACTTCCGCCGCCGCCGGACCCAGGATGCGGGCCAAGCGGAGCAAGACCGCCTGGGATTGCTTGGTTCCGAAGGTGGTCAGATCGTAGGTAACGCCCCCAATCACGGTTCGCTTCGTGTCGATTCCCATTGTTCGCTCCCGGTAAAGGACAGGGCCCCTAGTCCGCGCCCCAGGCCACCTGTCCGGGAGCGTAACCGGGCGGCTGGGGCGCGGACTAGGGGCCCTGTCTTGGTCAGTTCCCCCCGATCACCGCTTCGGCGTTCGCCACCCGGATTTCCCATTCCAGGTTTTCGGCCGTCCCCTTGAACGGAACCGTTGCGGGACGGGCCTTGATCCACGCTTTGGGCCCGGCAATCACGGTCAGCCCCTGACGATCCCGGACCAGGATCGGACCGATTCCCGCGCCGTTGGTCCCCTTCAGGTCCGCGTTCAGCATGGCGGACAGCACCGCGTTTGCCCCAGCGGTCTGGAGAAGGATCAGCTTGACCGTAGCCCGTTGTTCGTATGTCTTGCTCCGGACCACGGATCCGTCTGCCCCTTTGCGGTCTTCGAATTGCGGACCGTCAAAGGTAACTTCGATCCCGCCGCCATCGCCCCAGCCGCCCAGTTGATCCAGCGGAATACCCGCAAAGTTGCAAGTAACTTCCGCCAGATCATAGACCTTTGCTTCTTCCGACATGGCTCACCTTCAGGCGGACAGCGATCCAGTGATATCGACCGTGTGAATGGCCCCGGCCAGCGTCGCTGTCCAGTTGACGTCCGGGAGATGCCGCCCAGCCCGATCCGCCGGGTCCACGTCCGCAACCCGCGGAATCGTGATCGTGAATTCGGGGGTTGCGGCCAGGAATCCGACGTTCACGCCCGTTTGAAGGACGCCGGTCAACACGTTCCTGAACGTGTCCGCGCCGCTGTCCGTATAGGGGATCTTGTCCGCCTGCTGGATTGCCAGGAAGGCCGATTCCTGGATTCTGGCGAAAAGCCAGTCAGACCCCAGGACGATGTCCGTGTAACCGGAATCCGGGGACTGTCCCCATTGCGTGATCCCCTTCCCGCCTACTGTCGTGTAGGTGTTCAGGTTCTTGGTCTTGGCGGCGGACTTCTGGCCGCCGGACAGCACATCGGGCGTGATCCCCTTCAGGGTCTTGAACGCCCAGGTTGCGGATCCAGGGTCCTTCGGAAGCATGACGCCCAGCCAGGCCAGGCCGCTGTAGCTCAGGATCTCTTTCCCGCTGAACAGCAGTTCCGTTCGCGCGTAGTTCGCGGCCTTCAGGGTGCTGGCGATGTCGTCGGTTACGCCCGGGTTCAGACATTCCGAGTCCGACACGTTGCAGACCATGAGCTTCCGCCGGGACTCGACCCAGGCGGCGGCGGCTTCGATCACGGACGGCGGGGAATGATCGAACCCGATCGCATACCATTGGGTTGCGTCTTCGGTCGCACCTTCAACGGCCGCCAGGTCCGCCGCGATCCCCGGATCCGTGGACTCGTCCTTCACGGCCATGTCCTGGGGCTTGGGAAGCTTTCGGAAGTTGGCCAGCTTGCCGGCGGCTGTCGTGATCACGATGTGCGTGGCGTTCGGTGCGGCCGGGGCCACAACAGCGGTAACGTCCGTCATGGGATCCAGCAGGGCCGCCAGCGCGACACAGATCAGGTTCACTGTGTCCCCAGGCTGGACTTCGTAATCCACGGACGTGACCACGCCAGCCGGACTCACACCTTCGAAGGTGTAGTGATAGCCCGGAGTGATATTCACGGGCGTGAAGTGAAGAACCTGGGTCGGGGTATGCGTGCGCTTCCCGATCATCACCTGAACGGGACGGGGGTTCTGGCGGAACGTGGCCTGGACAGCGCGATAGGCCGCGTCCGTGACCAGGAATCCCGCATCGATCATATCCTGTTCTTTCGAGACAGCGAAGATCAGATCCGGGACAACATCGTGATACGCCATGATCAGGGGCGTTCCGAAGCTGGCCCGGCTGGGAGCTTCAGCCGTCACGGTGATCGTCAGATTGACAACTTCTTCCAGTCCCATGTTTCCGATCCTTTGCTGTCCTAGGTTACCGCGTCCGTCAAGGGTCCTGCAAGGTCCCCGTAATGTCTACCGTGCCAATGTACGGGTAACGGTCCGGGTCCTGGACTGTCACCCTGGCGGCCAGGCGGATGTCCAGGGCTGCAACTGAACGATTGCGATCGTCCAGGGCCGTTGTCAAATCAACGGTCTGTCCGATCTCCGCAATCGCAAGGTTCACCGCCCGGAGTGAAGCCCCGACACGTCGGAAGTTCAGACGGTTCCGAATCCGTTCCAAGTGGTTATAGGAAAACTGGCTGTCTGTCTGGTTCAGGGCTTCAACCTTGATCGTCAAGGTCAACAACCTGTTCCCGTGCCAGTTGTCTTGTTTCTCCTGGCCCATGGGCTGGTTCAGGTCTTGGGATGTGAAGCATTCGTCCCGGCCCAGGGTTGCGATTGCAGTCGACGCCAGGAGAACCAGCGCCCCAGGGTTGAACGGTCGGGGTTCGTCTTCCCAGACCGTGGTCCCTTCCGCCAGGCCGGACAGGTCCTGGATCAAGGTCTTTAGCGCTGGCCTGATGATCTCCCAGTTCATCGCTTGTTCACCCTGTGACGGATACTCCCCCAGAACTGACCCGTATTGATCAAAGGCGTGCTGGACTTCTTCCTTGCGATCGTTTCCGGCTTCAGGGGCGGCGGAATGTGCGCCTTTATACCCTGTTGGATCTCTGCCACGAACCGAAGACCAGCGCGTTCCAGTCCCTGTTCCGCCGTGAACTTGCCTTCAAACACGGCCTGGGCGATCTTGGTCAGTGTGTCTTCGTTCTTTGCCTGGTTCGTGTCGGCCCAGGCCCGGAGCCATGAACGTTCCGGATTGTCCCCCAGCCCGTATTCGTGGACTGTGGCGATCTGGGCAACCGTTGGCGGGGTTGAACTGTCCCCGGAACCCTCGCCTTCCGTTGGCGGTTCTTCGTGAGGTAACGCCCCTTCCGTGTCGTGGACGCCAACGGTTAGGGTCAGGCCCTTAGCCTCTTTCAGCCTGGCCAGCAGGGCTTTAGCGCCCTTGTCCTGGTCAGTGACAGACACTAGACCACCCGGAAGATCAACCCGGCCACTAGGATCACCATTTCGTCATACCTAACTTTATAGGTTGACGAACCTTCTTTAGATAGAAGTCTGGCGAATTGACCACCTGGGGCCGTGGCCATAAGATGCGCCGCCAGCCAGGCTTGGCCTTCCCCAGCCCGATCGCCCCAGATCGCTGGGTCAATCTGAAGCTGGGCAAGATCAAGCCTGGACTGGATCAACACGTCCGGGGCCGTGTTGAATTCTGGGAACAGGCTTCGCCAGGTCCCGGCCGCCGGGGTTGGTAGAGATCCGAGCGGGACAGGGAACGCTAGCGGCATGGGTTCAGCCCTTGTTCAGTTCCTTGGCCCTGGCCGTGATCGCGTCCTGGACTTCCTTCCGCTGGTCCGTGGCGTGCCAGGCGGCCAGCGTGTCCAGGTCCGTGGACAGCCTGACCTGGGCCAGGGCCTTAATCAGGTCCAGCCCTTCCAGGCTCTTCAGCGCGGCCGTAGGGGCGGCGGCGGGAAGGGCCACCTGGCCGGGTTGGAGCTTCGGGGTCCGGCCCTTGCGGAGCGGGTGTTTCAGCTTCCCGCCCGAATCCTTCGCTTCCAGGATCTTGGCCAGATCGTCCGAGATGTCGTTTCGCGTTTCCCCGGGAAGGAAATCGATCTTCCCGACGGAAACCTTGCTGGCCCTTGTGTTGGTATACGTCGCCATTCTCCCGTCCCTTTCTACGCGCCGAAGCCCCAGGCCAGCGTTTCTTCCGCTGGGGCTGGGGCCTGGGCGCGTCCCGGGCTGCTCTGGAACAGGCGATGTCAGATCCCGACCGCGTAGACGGCCGCCAGCGGATACCGCCAGGAGACGCCCCCAAACCGGGAGTGACACGGAACCGTGAACGCCAGGTTCCTGGGCTGGGGCGGTAGCATCTCGAATTCCTGGGGGATCACGAGCTTGACCACCTTCGGATTTCGGTGATAGCAGACCGCCATCGGATCCCCGTCGTCGGCTTCGTCCAGGTAGTTCCACTGGTCCACGTTGCGGATGAACGCCGATTGCTTCAGGAACACGTCCAGGATCGTTGCATCGCTGTACTGATTCAGCGTGGTCTGGCTGATGTACGCGTAGTGATCCAGGGGGAGCAGGAGCGTATCCGGCTTGTGCGTGTTCTTCGTGTTCTTGACCACGGCTTTCGGCATGGCGTGGAGATCCGCCAGGACCTGGGCCGGCGTTGTGGTCCCGCCCAGCCAATCCCCGGTCAGATCCCCCGGCGGACTCAGGATCGGGACGTTGGGCATGTTGACGAAGCCCGGAAGTCCCGTGGCCGTGTCCCCGAAGACCGCCAGGTTTTCTTCCTTGTTTGCGATGGCCTGGCGGGCCAGTTCCCCCTTCTCCGTGTCCAGGGGGATGTTCAGGCGGCTGGCGGCGCGAAGGTCCTGGATCGAATAGCCGAAGGAATCGCCCAGGCTTTCGATCTTCTGGACCTTTTCCGCCGCCATCACGTCCACGGCCGGGAGATCATCGCTATAGCGGGTGATGATCTTCGCCATGCCAGCCCAGTCCCAGATCCGCCAGACGAACGAATCCGCCCAGTTGGGGACAGAACTGTCCACGGGAATGAAGTCCCGGGCCCTGTTCGCGGGGTATTCGGTGCGATAGATTTCCGCTTCGATGTGCTGAAGCTGTCGCGTGAACGCGGCCGTTTCCCCGGCGTCCAGGCGGAAGTTTGGATCCGTCGAATCGGCGTGAAAGCCGACCATTTCCAGAAGGGCTTTGACCCGGCCGGGCGTGAAAAGCGGCATGACGTCGTGTTCCTTTCTATCGCTGTCCGGGTTACGGAAGGTTGATCTTGATCAGCGCGACTCCCCCGGCGGAAGCCCCGATCTTGCACTTGGCGTTCGGGACCAGGACCGCCGTTGCGCCGCTCCCGGTGTTGCCGTCGCTCCCCCGGAACTTCCCAGCGTGCGCGCCCGTGAAGACCAGGTAAACGGGACCGTTGTCCACCATTCCCCCGGCGGCGGCATCCACCTGGACCCAGATCCGGCCCTGGGACAGGCACGGAACCGCGTCCCCGATCGCGTACCTGTTCGCGGTCCCGGTCGGTTCCCGGGCGGCCAGGTACATCGTGATCCCCTTCAGCGCCGCCAGGTCCCCGGACGCGGCCGGAAGCTTCACGGTCGGGGTAGCGCCGCCCGTGGCCCCAACGATCACGCCCAGGCCCGCGTCCAGCGCAACTTCCGCGATCGCGGATTCGACATCGCGGAAGCCGGTTTCATCGCCCAGCATCCCAGGGAACGAAACCGCGGGAACCAGGCTGTAAGAGATTTGAGGAATTGCGACCATGATCGGATCTCCCTACTTCTTCTTCGTGGACGCCAGGTCCCGCCGCCAGGCGTCCCGGTTGTTCTTCACCATGTCGGCCCTGGCCTTGTCGGGGTCCGGACCGTTGTCCTGGCGGGACTCCTGGTTCTTCCCGCCCTGGCCCTGGCGGGCCGAGAAGATCGAACGGCCGCCGCCCTTGCCGTCCGTCTTCTGCTCCTGGGCGGCCGGGACCTGACCCTGGCCCGCACCTTCCCCGGCGTTGCCAGCGGCCTGTTCTTCGGTGCCAGCGTCCGCCGATTCCACGGCCGGAGCCGCCGGAAGGTTCTTGATCAGGCTCGCGAAGTAGCCCGCCAGGTATTCCGGGGACTTCCCGTTGGGATCGAACCCGGGATCCAGTTGCTTGATCGCTTCGATGATCAGCGAACCTTCATCCGCACCGATCGCGGCTTCTTCATCGAATTTGACGCTGGCCGCCTGGGCGGCGCGCTTGCAGTCCGTGATCAGCCGGACGCGCCGGGACACGGAATCCTTGAACGCCTTGGGGTCTTCCGCTGGCTTGGCGGTCTTGGCCGTGTTCAGGGCCTTTTCGGCGGAATCGGCCCGGCCCTGGGCCGCATCCCGCTCCGCCGTGATCCTGGCCAGTTGCTTGTTCTTGGCCGCCGCCCATTCCGGGGATCCGATCTTGTATTCCTTGCCATCGATGATTTCGGTTTCCACTGGCGTTCCCTTCTGGGCCTGTATGGCGTCCCCTGAATCCAGACGTAGGGCCGCAGTGGGCCCAGCCCGGCCCCAGTCCCTGGGCCCTAGCGCGACATGATTGTAAACGATTTCCCGCTGAATGACATCGAAGATATCCCCAGCGGGTGACACTCCCGGCGTAGGGTCCAGGACGCACGAGTAACCGCAAGACAGTTCCCGGAACCCTTCCTGTTTGATCTTCAGGATCGCGGCCCTGTCTTGGATGAACACCGTTGTTGCTACGTGATCCCCCTGGGGCCGGACTTCCGCGCCGATGTGGCCCACTGTCACGTCCCGGTAATTGTCCGGCGTCACGGGGACCCGGACACCTTCGATTTCAGGATGCAGCAACGTAACCGGAGCATGCGACATGCTGGCCAGGCTGGCGGGATCCAGAACTTCTTCCGGCGGACGGTACTCACGCCGGGTGGTCCCGTCCGGGAGCAGATAGGGGAAGACGCCAACCCGTGTCGGACAGGCCGGGATCTTCAGGCCGCCCTGGGGCGTGGTCTCTACCTCTCCCAGGGTCCCGACGTCATAGCGGCGGACCGCCCGCTTTCCCTTCATGATCAAGAGTCAGGGTAGACCCCGGCGGATCAGCCGTCAAGTTCCTCTAGATAAGGGAAGGCCGTGCAACGGCATTGATAATCGTCCCCCGGATGGCCTGTCCTACCGTCTTTCGATATCACGGGTGGCCTGTCCCAACGCTGGACCGTCCCGTCCAGTTCATCGTGAACAGGTCTCACCCGTTCGTCCCCGGCCGTTGTCCAGATATACTTCGTGATCCCGGCGTTCTGCTGTCGCGTTTGGGTAAGCTGGCCGTTCAGCTTCAACACCTGATCGCGGGCCAATAGGTTGGCCTTGGATTTCGATACGCTGAAGGACGCCTGGATCTGGGCCTGCAACTGTTCAACACGCCAGGCGTTCACTTCCGCCTGTTCCAGGAGCGAACGGAAGTTCTGGATCTGTGTTTGCGCTAGGGACTTGACTAGAGAAACGTTCCTGTTCTGGAACGTGTCCAGGGCTGTCTTCAGGCCCGTGTCCTGGTTAGAAATGCCAACCACGCGCTTGAATTCAGCGCCATTCTTGGTTTCAATCCGCTTCGCAAACTTGGCCAGGACGCCGGCCAGCGTGGTAGGATCCAGAACTTCTTCAAGTTCCAGTAACATTCCGCCGATCGTGGTCCCTACGAATTGGGACGCATCGAAGCGGCTTTGGCTGACCGGAAGCTGGCCACTGAAGGCAACCCGGTTTGACTCCCAGCCCGCCAGGACGTGTTCCAGGGCCTTCCGTTCCAGGACGTCCAACAGATCACGGATCGCGCTGGCGTAGGACTGGGCAACGCCCAGGGGCGGCTTAAAGCCCCGGGTCCGGCGTTGCCTGGCGGTAAGACGTTTCCGGGCCACGGCTAGCCCTGGTTCTGACCCGGCGGCTTCTCGTATCCGGACCCGGGGACTTCTTCGGGAGGAAGGTCCCTGGCCAGCTTCAGGGCTTCCGGGTTCACGCGGTAGGGCTGGGGTTCAGGGCCGCCAAACTTGGCGATGGCCACGGCTTCCGGGGTTAGGACTTCGTTGGTAATCCAGACGCCTGCCGTTGTTGCTTCAACCTGTTCCCGATCGGCCTTTTCCTTCGGCGTCTCTTGCCACAGGGGCGGGAACGTGATCTGGAACTGACGGTCCCCGTATCGTAGCGATGCAGCGATCGTTTTGACCAGACATTCAAGACGGGGCTTCAGGTCCTGTTCCCGATCCGCTTGCACGTTGTCATACCACACCCTGATATCGCTTGCTCCCGTGGCATTCAGCCCGGCCGGAGCCTGGCCCATTAGGAGCGTTACAGGGATCCCGGTTGCGGCGGCCGTTCGATTGGCGGAGCGGTCCAGCATGTCCCCGATCCCAGCAAACGACGTTGCAACCTTCGTGAAATCCTCTCCCCCGTCTGCGTCCAACATGACGGACCGCGCAACGGATCTGGACATATCCAGAAGCTGGGCCCGGGTCTGAAGGTCCTTCAGGTTCCCGCCCGCGATCATTTGAAGAAGTCCGCGAAGTTTGAAAACGCCCTGACTTGCGTCCGCCATGAGCAATTCAGCGGACTTGTAGACATTGCTGAACTGTCGGATTGCAGGATACGGCCGTTGAAGGACGCTGAAGTCCCAGCCGTCATTCCGATACTTTTCCAGATCCCCTGTTGGGGCGCCATCGAACCGAATCACCCGGGACTCGTGAACAACGGAGATCCCGCCCGTTCGATAGTTCGTCAAGCGGTACGTTTTCGGCTGGCCATACTTCGGATTGCGCGGGTTTTCGTACCACGTAGCAGGCCAGGCATACCGCCGATCGTATATGTGAAGAAAGGTCAGGGATCGAATCCTGGACATGTCCAGGGGCTGGATCGGGTCCTGGCCATCGTCCGCCCCTACCAGGAGCAACGCGCCGCCAAAGCAGCGTCCCCAGGTAAAGGCCATTTTGACCTGATCCAGCGCGCCCAGGGCTTTGGTCTTGTCCCCTACATCCTTCGCGGCCTTGGGATCCTGGCACGTAATGACGAAGCCCTGGCGGAGCATTTCCCGGGGAATGATGTCCACGACACGGCCCGCGATATCGTCATGGTGATACAGGGCCGACAGTTCAGCGTCTGTAAGCCGGGTGTTCTCATAGAACGTTCCAGCTTCCGTCTTGTCCCGCCCGGTTCCAATCCCGGTCCAGAAATTCTCCCAGGAATCCGACCGAAGGACGTTCCCGACCATGGCCAGGGTACGTGTCCAAGCTTCTCCAATGCTCACGTTTCGCCCCTTAGCTTCCGCATGGCCGCGCTGAAGGCTTCGCCATGGCGTCTTAGTCTTATCAGAACCTGGGATGTAGAGTCTACATCGTCATCATTCGCGCCGCGCGGGAACTTCTCATGTTGATCGATGAAGGCGTAAACCCAGGGCGCATTCATGGGATGCGGAACGAAGAACCTTCCCCCGGAGAAGTAGATCGATCCGGCGTTGGCTCTGGCTTCTTTGCCACCTTCCGGATTTACCAGTGTGATCCCTGGGATCTCGGATTTCAAGACGTCTTCAACGGCTGGTCCGTTGGCCTTGTCTTCGATCAACTTGTCATAGGCATGGGGCCATTTCTGGGACATGGCCCGGATCGCGTGAACGGTCTGTGTAAATGACATACGTTCGTTTTGACGGTCTATCAGGAACACGCGCGACGAGTGAACGCGGAACACGCACCCTGAAACGAAATCGGTTGTTTCACTCTTCTTAAAGGTGCAATCCCAGGACTGAACGTCAAACCCGTCCTGGGGCAATACCGCGCACATGCGGACTTGTTCGTGTCCCGGGAGCGTTCGCTTTGCCGCCCAGCAATCGTTACACACGCACGGTTCAGGAACACCTTCCCGATACGCCCAGAAGCGGAACCAGTCCCGCCTGAAGATGCCGCCGCCCTTGCGTTGCGGGCGCTGTTGACACTGGGCTTCGAACACATCCGGACCCATGTCCACGTCCCGCATTTCCTGGACCTTCCAGTCCGGGAACCTGGCCGGGAACAGAAGTTCACCCGGTTGTGTGCGCCTGTCTCCGCCCCAGGCCGTTTTGCAGGCGTTCTCTGGATCGAAGATCATCGGGAAACACAGGTGGACACAGTTCCCCTTCAACAACCATTCCCCGGCCAGGTCTTCTTCATGCAATCGCTGCATGACCAAGACGTCCCGGACCTTCGTCTGATCCGTGGCGCGGCTGGACAAGGTGTCCGCGCACCATGCGGAAACAGCCCGGAGCGCATTGCGTGTCATGGTTGCGCCGCCGGAAGCATCCCTGGGCTTCAAGGGATCGTCTATCACCCTGATATCGGCATGCCGCCCGGTCCCTTTGCCGCCCGGGGACGTGGAAAACCGAAACCCGCCAGCGACGGTATCGAACTTCGAAGCGGCCGGTTTGCCTGGCGGAAGGATCGAACCCCAACGGGTTTTGAACCAGTCCGATTCCAGCAGGCGGATCACCTTCCCGCCGTCCCGGGTCCCGACTAGCGACGCGTCAAAGCTGGCGTAAATGAACTTCGTTTCTGGACGCTTGACCCATTCCCAGACGTTCCAGAGCACGTTTACGGTGTTGCTCTTTCCGGACCCGGGTGGTTCGTTTATGATCAGCTTCCTGATCTCGCCGTTAGACACCGCTTCAAGGTGATTGCATTTCTCTTCAAGGTGCCAGTTCAGCGTCAAGGGCGCTGGATCTATCATGGGCCAGGCCATGCGGAAGAAGTGAAAGAACCGCCCCTTTCGGATCAGTTCTCTATCTACCTGGACAGTGGCCTGAAGTAGATCCACGTTCGTTACCGGGGTTCGTCCTGGAAGTGAATCGGGTTAGCAGCGAACAAGTAGCGGTAGACGATCCGCCGCCCTTCCGCTTTCGCTCTCTCGATCCCTTTCCACATCCCTGGACTGATACCCTTGTCCCTGTAGACGGCTGTCAAGTCCGCCAGGCGTCCCCAGGCCAACCCCGCTTCGATCCCTTGCTTGCGCTCCTGGGCGTTCGTGTCGTCCAGGACCTGGGGATATAGAAGGTGAGACGCCAGCGGCGCTTCCCCTCGCTTCAGGCTGTCCAGGAGACAGTTCCGGGCGTAAAGCGTGTTTGCTTCTTCGTCCCCTGCAAAGGGGCTTTCGATGATCACGAGCGGCGGACACTTCGGGCAAATGTGAACCCGCTTCAATCCTTGCCAGACGCATTGACATTGATTCATGATCACGCTCCCTTCATGCGGCGCGAAGGAACACGCCAGTTTTCACGTTCTCTTTATCGAAAGCCCGAGACTGGGCCCGGAGCAAACTAGGACCTTCCGTCTGTGCGGACGCTGGTTCCGAGTCAGACGCAAGCCAGCGATCGATTCGCTCCCGGTCCCGGTCAGAGATCGGACCCTTCAACCTGGCGGCGGCCTTCTGTGCCCAGACGGGATCGCGTTCGTTATACTCGAATCCGACGTAATGCCGCCCCAGCAGGCGGCAAGCCAGACCGATCGTTCCGTGTCCCGCGAACGGATCGAAGACCGTTTCCCCGATGTCAGAGAACCACGACACCAGATCCAGGGCCTGGTCAAGCGGTTTCTCGCATCGGTGCTTTTCTTCCCCGCGTAGCGCCAAATGGGCCAGGTGGGTAAGGTTGCCTGGGCCGTTCCAGCGCTTCTTCCCCTTGGGATGGTACAGCATGACGTGTTCAAAACCCTGGGGCGGCCTGTCCCCGGACAACTGGGGCATTGACCAGCGGACCCAGGGGATCGTTCGGACGTATTCCACCTTCCGGGCCTGAACCGCCAGGTTCAGCCAGTTAGAGCTTTCGACGTCGCTATAGACCACGGACCAGCGACGCACACAGGCCGTCCAGTTGGCCACGGCCCGCCGTGCGGTCCGGGACAGGTGGTCAAATCCCAGGTCCCGCTTTCGCGTCCCCCGTCCCGGGCTTTGGGACGTGGCCGCAACGTGGACGTGTTCCCGGTAGGGCGGGTCCGTGATCATGACGTCGAATTGGGACACGTACGCCAACGGTAGCGACAGAGAGTCCCTGTTCCAGATCCAGATCATCTCCGCCGCTCCGAAGACGGGCCACAGGCGTTGACGTGTTCCACGATCATGCGGGACAGGTCTTCCAGGGCGCGTTCCGTTGGTTCGCCGTTGTCTTGCCGCCTGGGCGCATCGTTGAACGCGGCCAGAAGCTGATCCCGTAATTCGTCGGCTTCGCGAAGTGTCATGTCTTGCGCCTCCTAATCACATCCGCGATCCCGTCCAAGGGGTTGGCGCCCCATTGGCTGGAAGCGGACATATCAAACGCAAACCAAATCGAACGCCGTCTAGATCCGTTGCAGTCCCGGGAGTATCGATATGAATGCACAGGGAACACGAACCAGCGATAGAAGGGTTTAAACCATTGCGGCATACTTCACCCCCGTTTTCTTCTAACTGACACCTGATCCCGTTCGAAGACGCGAACACCCGGGATCTCCGTGTTGTGGCCTGTCTTGATCCAGGCCCTGATCTTCGAATCGTCGGGAGAGCAGAGAAGCCGTGGAACCAGGTCTGGGTCCGTGATCTCGAAATCCCAGACCTTCCGAGTGTGCACGCCTTCCGCTTTTGCGGGCTCCGGAATGATCTGTGTCGGGGTCCCGCCCGCTTGATACTCTTCCGCGCTGGCGGCCATGGCGTCCCGGCGTTGCTGTTCAACCAACGTCGTCCAGGCCGCGATCTTCTCTTTCAGGATCGCTTCCGCCGTTGCGTAGCGCTCGATCACAGGCATGAACAGCGCGTCAATCGCGGCCTTAGCTTTCAGGATCGGCCCTGTGATCTCTTTCCGCTTGTCGTCCAGGGCCTTCCCTTCGGTCTTCGCTGCAACCAGAAGGTCAGCCGCCCAGGCGAAGACGCCGGGGTCCGTGATTTCCAGGGCGCGCAACTGGGATAGGGCTTGGTCCACGGCCCCGGCTTCCGTTGTTAGTTCCGCCTGGTAGCGCGCAAGGTCTGTCATTGTTCCCGGTCAAGCAACGGGTTTCCGATCAGGGTCAACTGACCGGGTTCCACGCCCAGAACGATCGCGGCTTCCGCCCTGGCCCGGAACCAGGTCTGGGCCTTCACCTTCGTCCGGGATTGCAGCTTGGGGTCTGCGAACGTCCAGAACCGCGGAACAGTCAAAGGAACGCTTAGTTCACGCTTCATGTTACCCCCTGAATCAGGCGGAGCGTTTCCGCCGGGTTGTCGTCGCACAGGTCCAGCACCGTAACAGCCCAGTCCGTAGCCTGGGCCACGGCTTTGGCCTTTCCGTAGTTGCCCATTCGAGCGCCACGGGAAGCGGATTCGAGCGTGACGAACGCGATCCCCGAACGGGACGCCAGGTCTTCCAGGACCGCCCGCTTAGGCTGTCCCGTGGCCTTCATCCTGGATTCTACCCATTCGCCCAGTTTCATGTTCGTTCGCGCTCCCTTATGGCGGCCCAACGGCCAATTCCGATCGCGTCCCAGACATTGTTCCGGTAGCCTTCAGCAACCGTTAGCATGTCCCTATAGGCGATCTCGCGTTCGTTCGTGGTCAGGGCCTTTTCGTCACGCCTGTTCTGAATGTCCTTCGGTGTCCCGCCCTTCCAGTCCGTTGGCCAGACGGTTTCCACCTTGTTTTCAAACACGAGATAGGTTTCTTGCAGGCGGCCAACCTTGATTCCCAGGCTGATCAGGTCTTCAACAGGAACCGTCTTCCCGTTGCGTCTATGAACCGGCTTTTCAATGATAACCAGTCCGTCGAAGCAAGCGGGAATCCCGTTCATGGGGCGGTCTGGTAGCACGTGAATCAAGCCACAGGCCACAAGGAACCCGTTCCGGAACTGGGACCAGCCGGTAAACCGCCCTGAGTCAAAGGCCGTGATCAGCCCCATGGTTCAATCCTTGCAGGGACAGGGGCTGATCACTGGAACCCCGTCACAGTGTCCAGAATAGAACTGGCCGCAACCACCACACAGCCAACAGTAGCAATCGAACCCGGCGTAATACCTGGCGGCTTCGTCCCGATCGAATTCGTGTTCCGCCCAGTAACAATCCCAGTGATATCCAGGCGCGTCTTCTTCCGGTCGGGGAACGGGATCCCTATCCACAGGGTTCCGCCATGGGTGATTGAACAACCGTTCCCGGACCTGATCGTGTGTCAACCCCATGCTACTAGTCTCCCGTCCTTCTTCACAGGCTTTGCCTTCCTGGACATCCGCCTGGTAATCAGCGGCTCTGTTCCGATCTTGACATCCGGGAGCCATGGCCCGGCGGCGGATATCATGGCGGCTTGTAGCGCCATCGCTACGTCGTGGCCGCGCGGTTCAGGGGCTTCTAGGACGAAATCATCATGAACGAAAAGGTTGGTCCGGGTTCCGAATAGAGCGGGGTTGTAGTCCGGGAGATACTGACCCTGTGCGATCTCCCAACCCGCTGATTTGGCGATGTCCGCGCCCAGGCCCTGGAACATGGTGTTACATGCTTCGGTGTAACTAAGGCCGCCGCGCCAACGTCCCGAAAACAGTTGCTGGATCCTGGGAGGGGATTGCTGAACATGCCAGTTGATCCACTTGAAATACGCTTTCATCTCTGGCCAGGTTGCCAGCCAGATCCGCTTCAAGTCCTTAGCCTGGGCTTCAGTCAGGCGGACACCGTAATTTGCCAGCGCATAGAAGACCAGTGACTTAGCCCCAAGACCGCCAGGGAATCCGAAATTGGCGACCTTCCCCGTTTGCCTGGCATTGTCAACCCTGCAATAGAAACATGAACAGGCTTCTTCGGACTTGCCAGCAACGCAATCCGGACCAGCGCCGCGATCCTTGATTGCCTTTAGTTCTTCGTACGGACGCCCCAGGATCTGGGACGCGATCATCAGGTGGGGATCCAGCCCGGCGTTCAACGCCTGTGCAAGGGCCGAATAACCCAGAACACTGACGCACACCTGGGCCAGGGTCGCAAGCTCAAGTCCCGAATAGTCGGACGTGACGAAGACGCACAACGGTCCGTAACACCCGGGACAGTGGCCGATTTCCACAACGTCCCTGGTCATGACCGTTCCACAGGTCAGACAGCGCGGGACGAAGCATTCCCTGATCCCGGGTATGCGACGCAAGTTTTGCAGGTTCGGATCGCTGGAACCTGTGCGGCCTGTCTCTTTCAGGGAGTCAAAGAAAGAGTGTATGGGCGTGACCAGTCCGCGTTCCAGGACCTTCGGAATAACGCTGGTCTGAATGCTGCCTAGACTAGTAAGGCGAGCATACTTGATCAGGATGTCGTCCCCTGAATCAATGCAAGCCTGTTCGTCAAGCGCTGGTAACCCGGTGTCCGTCCGGGGATAGTCTTGGCCCTTTGCGCGGTATGCCTGAACGATCCGGGCCTGGGCCGCTTTCGTACACCTGGACCCGGCCACGGTTTCCACCTTCCCACTGCGGCGGCGGACCGTCCTGTCAGGTGCTAGCAGGCCAGCGGCGCGAAGGTCCTTCGCGATCTTGTTGTATTCCTGGCGTGTTCGCTCCGCCAGTTCAAAAATCCCCTGGGCGTCCGTTCGGATCCCCCAGATAGACATAAGCTTGATCCAGAACGCGGCACGGCTTTGGCGGTACTGATCCACAAGGAAGATCGGATCAGCCTGCTCTTGGGCCCAATACAGATCGTCAGTCGCCCGTGTGTCTTCCTGGGGATACTGGATCGCGCCCTGGGGCCACTGGTTCAACGGGAACGGGCGCAATTCACCATAGCGAAGCCGCCAGGTGTTCTTGTCCAGTTTGCGGTTAAGGTATCGCTGGGACAGCGCGTCCAAGTTGTATTTGGACTTTATGGCCTTGTCTTCTTCGCCTTCATGATAGCGACGAGTCCCGGCCGCGATGTCCAGAAGCTTGGCCCTGATTTCTGTGTCAGTGATCCGATCTTGGTTGTAGGCGTGAAAGATCGGCGGTAGGAGGCTAGGATCGTGCGCTCCTAATACCGCCATATCGAAAGCCACATTGTGGCCAACGATCAAAACATCCGGTCTGGTTAATAGCTCCCAGATCCAGGAAAAGAAATCAGTCCAGTGGAAAAGACGCTGGACCCCCAAAGCCCTGGACGTGATCGAAACACAGGCCAACGCCGGGGCCTGACATTCAGGCGTGATCAGCGCGGTTTCGGTGTCCAGGGCCAGGGGGAACATTGATCACCTGTTCGTCAAAACGGGATGTTGTCGTCCCCGGGCGGACCGCCCCAGCGCTGGCCAGGCGGCTGGCCCTGGAACTGGGGCTGGGGCTGGCCTTGCGGAGCGCCCCAGGCCGGGGCCTGCTGGGGTTGTCCCCAGGCCGGGGCCTGCTGGGGCTGTCCCCAGACCGGGGCCTGCTGGGGCGGGCCGTATCCGGGCGGCGGCTGGCCCTGGAACTGGGGCCTGGCCGGGGCCTGCTGGGGCTGACCGAAGCCCGGCGGGACCGGGACATGCGCCGGCCAGTTGCTGGGCAAGGGAGCAGGGGCCTGCTGGGGCTGACCGAAGCCCGGCGGCGGACCCTGCTGGAAGCCCTGCTGGAAGCCCTGCTGGGGATGGCCTTGCGGAGCGCCCCAGGCTGGCGGCTGACCGAACCCGGGCGGACCCTGCTGGAAGCCCTGCTGGGTCGGAACCGGAAGCGGCGGCTGATTCCGAGCCTGGCCCAGGATCGCGTCCACGTTGGGTGGATGCAGACCCATGGCCGCGAAGTTGATCGGGGTCCAGTTGTGGATCGTGAAGTCTCCGCCCTTCCGGGTCTTCGTGAACTTCGTGTCCACGTGAACGATCAGGCCCTGGAACAGGTTCGCTTCCGACGTGGCCCACAACATCAGGGCTTCAATCAATGCCAGGGGCTGGCCAGCGATGTAGACCCGGCCGCGTTCGTCTACCAGTTGCCAGCGCTCGGAACCCGGGACCAACTGTTCCAGCAGTCCGCGCCGGGGATCGTTGTTCTCCAGGCCCAGGATCGCAAAGACGAATTGCTTGATCGCGGGAAGGGCCACGTTCTTGTCCGTCATCCCTTGCCACCATGTCCCAGCGACACCGGCCGGTAGCGGGACCCAGGGCTGGTTCGTGGCATGGTTGATCTCTCCCGTGGCCCGGGTGGTCAAGATGTCGCTTTCCACGATGAAGCCCAGGCCGCTTTGCTGCGATTGCTTCAGCAGGCAACGGCCGATCTGGACGTCGTGACTACCGCCCGGAGAGAAGAACGTTCCTTTCTCGAATGTGGGCGCATTCCCAAGACCGCCCCAAACACTGTTTGACATGATCGTTTCCTTTCTTACTTCGTCCAACGTGGCCCGCCCCTGGCCATTACTTCGTCAAGGGTCGGAAACACGATGTCTGCGAAATTCAACCTGTGAAGTCTTCTGGTTGGATCCTGGTATAGCGCGTCCCGTCTTGCCTGTTCGAACGCCAGGACGTGTTCCACGGCCGTGACCACGATATCCGCCGTCACTTCGTCCGCCAACTGACCGGCCCTGTGCGTGCGGCCCAGCAACTGATCCGCCGTATCCCCGGCCGTGAAACAGGACGTGATCAGGTTCCGATTCCACGCCTGAAGGTTCCGCCCTTCTCCGCTGGACGCCTGGCTGGCGATCAAGCTGGTCTTGGGATCGTGGTCTTCGATCGGACGGCCATGTTTATCCCGTCCTTTGCGACCATAGTAGGTTAACCCGGTTTTATATGCAAGCGCTTCCGCGAAGCCTACGTGTTCACACCAGACGATCCCAGGCTCGCTTGACGCCCAGCGTGCGGCGGCCTGGATCACGGAATCGTCAATCCAGACGGGGACGGTGTTCGGTGTGAAGCTCGCTTTGATAGCGCGCCAAGCGTCCAGCGCTGGCTTTGCGTCCGGATAGAAGCCCTGGTCAACGGCGTTCAGAACCTGCAATTCAGAGTCCAGGTTCCGTTGATTGTGACCCAGGATGTAACGACACCAAGCCGCCCATTCCTTTCGGGCGATCAGCCAGGCTTCGGGCGGTCGGGGATCCCACTTGTAATAGAACCCCATGGCCAGTTCCCTGGCGTGTCGCCATAGCGTCATGGGATCGGAGATCGGCCAACCGTCTGGCGTGGTCCAGGTGTCTCGAAGGATCTGGAAGGCTTCGTCAACCCTGGGGCTGACATCAAATTCCAGGGCCTGGATCGTCAAGCTGGCCCCGATACCTTTCCCCGTCGTGGCCACAACACCGGGAGTCTCCGCCAGCCGCCGCCGGAAAGCCTTCCTGACAGCGGTTACCTGGTCCCGCTCCTGGCGTTCTTCGGGTGTGCAGAACGCCAACAACGCGCCGGGAACAACCTGTCTTTCCCCCTTCAGGTTGGGCTTTTCATCGATGGCTTCGCCCCAGTCTTCGATCTCGGAAAAGCCCAGGGGAACAGGCGCGTTCAGGGATTTAAGGGCCCAGTGTATCAAATGGGCAAAGTCCCGGATAGAACGTCTGGTCAGGGTGCCAGACATGACCACGAACCTGGTCTGGGGGTGTTCCGCCATCCACCTGGCAACCCGCTTGGTCACGGCCGCTTTCGGGTTCTTAAGCCTGTGGCCTTCATCACAGACGATCAGGTCTGGTTCGTAGTTGTTCAGCAACTGGGCGTGATTGGCTCTGCCCAGCAATTCATAAGACACTATGCGGATGAAGTTAGGAATAGGCCAATGCATGGCCAGGTCCCGGAATTCACGCTTGGTCTTGTCTATCAGATTGGCCCGGGTGAGAAGCAGCGGACGGCGGGCCTTCATGACGTAGGGAGCCAGGGCGCTGATCAACGTCTTCCCGCCGCCTACTTCGATCGTCCCTACCAGACCGCCAATGGTTCCAGCGTCCAACAAGGCCATTGCCTGGACGGGCCGAAGGGCCTGTGTCCCGCCAGGGCGGCGGATCGCTTTGCTCAGTTCTGAAGCGAATTGAAGGACACCCGGATCCTGTTCATCCCAGGTACGCCGGGGAAGGTTCAGGATCCGGGTTAGCTCCCGGGTGATCTGGACCGCGCGGATTCCGGGAGACTGCTGCACGGATCAGTCCAGGACGCCCTTCTTCAGGGCCTGAACCAGAAGGGAAAAGCCCGTGGCGATCTGGGCCATGCCTTCAGTCGCCAGCGCCACCCCTTCCGCGTTCTTCTTCGGGCGTCCGCCGCGCTTGCCGCCCTGTTCCTGGCTCTGCTCCTGGCTCTGCTCCTGGGGCGCGCCCTGGCTGGGCTGGGCCTGCTGGGGCGGGTTCACGGGCGGATAGCCCGGCTGGCCCGGCTGGACGAAGCCCTGGCCGTTCCACCATTGCTCCCCCGGGTTCCAGTTGGGATGCGACATGCGGGCCTGTGCCACGATCGGATCTTCCTGGGGCGGCGGCTGGAACTGGGCCGGGGCCTGGTTCTGCTGGGGCGGCGGCTGGAACTGACCCTGGGGCGGACCCTGGATCGGGAAGCCCTGCTGGGTCGGGGCCTGGGGCTGGAAGCCCTGCTGGCCCTGGGGCTGAACCTGACCCTGGGCGAAGCCCTGCTGGGGCGGCGGCTGGAACTGGGTCGGGGCCTGCTGGAACTGGCCCTGGGGCTGGAAGCCCTGCTGGGGCGGACCCTGCTGGAAGCCCTGCTGGGCCGGGGTTTGCTGGAACTGGCCCTGGGGCTGGAAGCCCTGCTGGGGCGGGTTCACGTCCGCCCCTGCTCCGGGCTGGGGGTTCTGACGGATACCGGCCAGGAACGCGTTCTTTCGATCTTCCAGAGATTGCGTGGTCATGATTGCGATCAACTTCTCCTGGGGACTCAGGTTACACCGATTGACGTACGGACAGCCCCCATATTTC
Source organism: uncultured Cellvibrionaceae bacterium (assembly GCA_964542655.1). Lineage (GTDB taxonomy): Bacteria > Pseudomonadota > Gammaproteobacteria > Pseudomonadales > Cellvibrionaceae > Cellvibrio. The sequence goes on along the minus strand of CAZIWB010000054.1, from coordinate 4,772 downwards.
CCGCACGCTTCCAGATTCGTAGGCAAGTCAATAGCGCTTGCCCTAGACGCTTTTATGGTCGCCATGCCGTCCGCCAGGTCTTTAATCTGGACCAGGGTTGGTTCCAGTTCTGTCCTATTGACCCGGACCGTTACTGGCTTTGCAGCAAACGGCTTGGTTCGCTTGTAGTAGATCCAGAGAAGATCACAGTCTTGCGATCCTGTTTTGACCATGACGTCAGTCGCATACAGGACCGCTTGAATGTTGGTCTTCAGTTCATCCGGGGTCTTGGCCCACTTGAAGTTACCTGTGGACTTGTGGTCTGCGACCTTGGGAACCAGACCCGGCTGAATGATCTGGATATCCTTGTATCCTAAAAACCTATGGCCCCAGCCGTCAAGGATGAACTTCCCTTCAACGGTCAAGCCCGGGGTTCCAGGCTTCGGAAGGTAATGAAGCCCAGCCATTGCAGCTTCCCCGGCGTCCGTGGTCAGGTCAAAGGGCGTTCCCTTCGTCAAGTAAAGCTCGATCTGGCGATGAAGCCGAAGCCCGAACGCTGCATAGGGATTGGGCGGCGCTTCGATCCCGTCCAGATACTTCCAGCCCCATTTCCGCGGACAGTCCTGGAACGCTTCCAGTTGACTGGCGGAGAAATAATCCCCGTCCGGACTCGACGCTTTGCCCAGTCCGCGCTGTGTCAGGGCGGCGCAAGACCCGTCCTGGAACCTTCCCAGGCACACAGCACAGAACACGCCCCATGTGCCACAAGACACGCACAGGGTAACGATCCCGCCCTGCTGGGGCTTGCTGCAACCGTGGCACGTTTCGCCGTTCACTAGCCCGTCCTTCGCGCCGCCTGGGGCGTGGTCACGGACTGGACCTTGGCCAACCCAGGGCGCAACCCGTCACCACACTTATAACAGCGTTCCGGCCGTTCGGGGTTGGGGACGTGTTCACAACATCGCTGGAAGTCCTGGATCGCGGCTTCAAGCCTTTGGACGCTCGCCTGGTCCCCCTGATACCGTGCCAGGAACAGATCCCGAACAAGCTCCCAGTTGTGCGCCGCCATGATTGACCTTCTGTTCCCAGGCCAGGCGGCCACGGATCCAGTCCCTGACGTAGCGTTGACTGGTCTTGCGCTGGGGTTTCCCGCTGGCACCTTCCTGATATCCCGCCAACCATTCGCGCCAGTCCCGCGGGGCTCTGGGACACCCGATGCGATGTCCCAGGACGCCCGCGCAGCGCATGCAGAAGCCCGTGATCACGGGAGCGAGTCAGGCCAGAACGCGGGCCTGGTCCCGGCCGTGAAGTAATCGAACATAGCCCAGAAGACCTTGATCGCGTCCTGAACATCCCCCATGGCCCTGTGTGCTTGCTTGCGGTCGGGGTCCGCATACGCCCAGGGGATCACGTTGCGGAGCGAGACACCTCCCGTGATCCCCGCCATGGTCAGGAACAGGGCTGGCGAGCAGAGATCGATCACGTGATAGTCCAGGTTGGGCCAGGGCCAGTTGAAATGCGCCCAGTCCCGGCGGAGATGATCCAGATCGAAGGGCGGGTTCTGTCCCGCGATCGTGGTCCCGTCCGTCAAGAATCGTTCGTCCAGCGCCAGCATGGCGTCCAGATATGACACGGCCTTGGACCAGTCCACGCCCGCGAAGTGTCCGGCGTTCAGGTGGTATTCGCCCAACAGCCAGATTCGGTCCGGGCCGTTGGGCGAATACCACGATTGATCGCCCCAGGGCTTGATCAGGGCTTCATAGCTGTCCACGATCGCGCGGGACTTCAGGTCCACCCTGGCCGCCGCGATTTCGATGATCGCGTCCCGGCGCGTGTTCGGCCCTTCCTTGGCCGTGGTTTCCACATCGATGAAAACCAATTCCTTGATCTGTTTCGCTCCCATGATGATCTCTCCGAATCTGTGTCTTGCGTTCAGGTTCAATTGAATGGGGACCAGGATGAAATCCCTGATCACTTGATCGATTCCTTCACCTTCAGGACGCCCTTCCCTTCACAGGGGGAACAGGGCTTCTTCGTGTGAGGATTGATCTTCGTTCCCTTGCAGGTAACGCACGGCCTATCGACCATGCGGAAGTTTTCCCGGGTCTTGGTCTTGTCCCCGGCCGGAGCGGCGGACGTTGCGGCCTGCTGGGGCGCTGGCGCGGTCGGGGACCGGACCACCTTGCGGAACTTGGCCTGGACCCTGGGCCAGGCTTCCAGGCCGTCCGCCGTGGGATCAGCCCCGGTCAGGATCTGGAAGATCGCATGGGCCACCTTATCCGCTTCGGTGTTGTGCGGATCGTTCTGGCTGGGTTCCAGGTGGGCCGCGATCTCACGGATGGCGGGCCAGGACAGCTTCTGGACCTGGGTTGCGACCCTGGGCCCTGAGCCGCGTTTCTCGCCCGTGCTGGCGGACTGGGGCGGCTTGCTGTCCGGGGCCGCGTTCCCGGTCGTGGGGATCTGCTGGGACGGCGGGTCCGCTTGGGTCTGACGTCCGGTTTCGAGAAGGTATGGCGCACTGGCCGGAGGATCTTCCAGGTCCAGTTCTTCGGGGTTGGATTCCAACGTCCCAGCCATGGCCGCTCGGATCGCAAGCTTGGCGTTTTCGCGGCCCTTCTCCCCCGTGAGTTTCGCGCCCTGGGCCTTCAGGTAGTCCAGGGCCTGGCGTTGGGCCTGATGTTCCCCAGGTCCGGAATACTTGGCCAGTTCCACGCCGATCGCGAAGGGGATCCGGTCCGCTTTGGGGATGCTGGCGTCTTCGATCTGGGCCTTGATCGTCGGACACAGGTTCGCGGCGTAGGCCAGCCAGTTTTTGATCGTGGATGTCTCCACGTTCAGGATGCTGGCGATCTGCTCTTCATCCTTGCCACGGCCCAGAAGCCTGGCCGCGTTGGCGGCGGACACGTACGGGGGATCGTCCAGGCGTCCGGCGTTCCCCACCCGGACCGAAACTTCCAGGTCCGTCCCCTTGTCCACGAAGACAGCAAGCTCGATCAGGGCGTCCGGCTGATTCCCTTCCTTCAACAGGATCTTGTTCGCTTCACGGCTGCCCAGGATCCGCCGCCGTCCTTCAACGCACAGGGTCATGTCCCGGCGGCGGACCACGGACACGGGCGGGATCGATCCCCCGGCGTCCACCGTCTTGATCAGGGACCTGGGATCGATCGGGTGGGCTTTGGCGTACGCCAGGCGGGCTTCATCCCACAAGTCCGCGTTCCAGTCTTCGATCGGAAGGTCCACGCCAACGATCAGGATCTTGTCCGGCGGAAGCCGTCCCCCGACGAAGGTGGACGTAGCGCCAAAGGATTCCTTGAACGCGGTGATCTGGTTTTTACCGGCCATGTTTGCGTCTCCCCTTTAGGGCCAGGGTCAAAAGGAACATGCAGTTGGCGCCAGCATGGGCCAGGTGTGGCAACCCGGATTCCGGGTCCGCCCATTCCCCAGCGCGCCAAGCTTCAAGATGTCGAGTCAGTGCGGAGTAATAGCGGCGTCTCCAATTGGGGACCTTCCGCCAGTTTTCGTCTTCATACTTGGCCGCTCCGAAGGTTAGGACGTCCACGATCAGACCCAGGGCTTCAACCGGGATCAGATCGTATCGTCGCTTCCCGCCGTCAAACTTCTTCCCGCTCGGATCAGCCATGGCGCTCCCTACCGGATTCGAACCGGCGTAACGGCCTTGAAAGGGCCGGGTCCTGGGCCACTAGACGAAGGGAGCAAAGCAGGCCGGACACGTTCCCGGCCTGGGTCAGGCTTGCATGTCGGCTTGTCCCTAGACCATAGGCAAAACCCTCCGCTGGCCCGGAGAACCCGCCCGGACCTGGTTTAATGGTTGTCGCCCAACATCCGCCGTCCCCAGTCCAGGATCCGCCCGGTCCAGGAATTTGTCCGTCTCTCCCCCGGCTGGGCGGTCGGGGGAAGCCTTACCATACCTGTTCGGGATAAACGTGCAAGACTAAATTTCCGGGACGGATTATAACGCAATGCGTCATGTCAGGATCCCGCCGTCATACGGCTGGATTCCTTCATCTTCACCTGGTCCAATTGCGATCGGCTGGGGCTGGATCCCGCGCAACCTGGATTCCGTATCGCATGCTAGGGCCGCGTCAATTTCCTCCCTTGTCCAGAATTCCGTTCTTTCAGACCAAGCGTAAAGGTGGCCTGTGTCAATCTGGCGGTAATGCTGGATCCCCAGGCCCTTGGGTTTCGACAGTCGAGTCCGCCTGACGGACAGTTCCGTGATCGCCTGGGAGAGCTTGCCCAGGGTTGGGGGTTGCTCGTTTGCCACGTACACGTCCCAGGAATCCAAGACGGCGGACGGTGTGACATACAGGCGGCCGTGCTTGATCTGGACCCCGAAGTCCCCTCTAGTGTCAATGCGCTGGGGCGATTTCAAATAGCCCATGAACCATTGACAGACCGCCGATCTGATCCCGGACTGGGTTGTCAGACCCCGGTAAAACTCCCGATTGGGACTCTTGATGATGAACCGGCCGTCCCGCCAGGTTGGGAAGTTGTCTCGCAACCACAGGGCGTGTCTGGCGATTCGGTCGTAATTGATGAAAGAAGCGGTGTCACACAGGGACAGGAAGTCCGCCGCCCTAGGATCAACGGGGACATGATAGAAGCGGTCCCCTATGGCTTCGATATCGAACGCGGACAGGTGCTCATTAATGGCCAGGATGTTGTCATTGTTGGCCGCAACCAGAAGCCGAATCGCGCCCAGGATGTTGGTTTCTGGGGCATACTTCTTTTTGAACGGCCGGGCCCTTGCGCTCAAGAATTCGCGAATTTCG
>CAZIWB010000053.1:0-44990 GCA_964542655.1 uncultured Cellvibrionaceae bacterium | reverse complement strand
GGGAAATTCGAACCCCGTTATGCGACTAGATAGAACACATTTTCAAGACTTGAAACTTGGCATAGCGGGCCACTGATTTTTTATTTACAATTTCAAATATACATCTTTGAAGTGTTTGAAATCGCATATGAATTTATCGGGATACGCCAAGTATAGAAAAGTTTCAGCCGAGGCAGTCAGACTTGCAATTCTCGATGGCAGGTTGAAAACCTCGATCCGGGATATCACCCCGGCCGGCGGCAAGAACAAGAAATACGAGATCGATGAGATCGCGGCCGACCTGGAGTGGGAGGCCAACACCGACTCCAGCAAGCGCTTCAATGTCAAACACGACAAAAGCGACTCGGTCCTCGATGAGCGCCCGCCGGATAGTGCTGGTTCGTCCGAGCCGTCGGCCATGCCGAGCGGCCAGCTGACAATGAAGCAGGCACAGGCTCTGGATACCGAGTATTCAGCGCGGCTCCGGGCCCTGAAACTATCCCAAGAAATGGGGAAGCTGGTTGACGTCGAGGCCGTGAAGAATGAATGGCTGAAGATGATCACCGAGGCGAAGACCAAACTCCTTGCTCTGCCGGTGAAAGCCAAGGCCAACCTGCCCCACCTTACCGCTTCGGACGTGTCAGTCCTCGATCGCTTGATGCGCGAGATCCTGACCGACATCGCGGATGCTGGCGCTTGATGGGCTCTTAAGCGCCGCCCGCAATGCCTGGCGCCCCCCACCAAAACTGACCCTTAGCCAGTGGGCGGAAAGCCACGCGTACCTGAGCGAGGAGAGCTCGGCCGAGGCTGGGAAGTGGCACAACATCCCGTATCAGGTCGGAATTATGGACGCGTTCACGGATCCGGAGGTTGAGCGCATCACATGCATGAAGTCGGCGCGCGTTGGGTGGACGAAGATCCTCAACAACGTCGCCGGGTATTTCATCCATCAGGACCCTTGCCCGATCATGATCGTGCAGCCCACCATCGAGGACGCCGAAGGGTATTCCAAGGAAGAGATCGCCCCGATGATCCGGGACACCCCGGTCCTACGGGAGCTGGTGTCCGAAAGTAAGGCCAAGGATTCCGGCAACACGATCCTGCAGAAGCTGTTCCCTGGCGGCTCGCTGTCGATGGTCGGCGCCAACAGTCCGCGGGGGTTTCGCCGGGTTTCCCGCCGAGTCGTCATGTTCGATGAGGTGGACGGGTACCCTGCCAGTGCCGGCGCTGAGGGCGACCAGATCAAACTTGGTATCAAGCGGACCGAGTATTACTGGAACCGGAAGATAGCCGACGGCAGCACGCCAACGATTGCCGACCATTCGCGGGTCGAGAAGTCCTATCTGGCATCAGATCAGCGGCGCTATTTTGTGCCCTGTCCTCACTGCGGCGAAGAACAGTTCCTGAAGTGGGGCGGCCAGGACGCCAAGTTCGGCATCAAATGGCCAGAGGGCGAGCCGGACAAGGCCTATTACGTCTGTGAGCACAATGGCTGCATCATCGATCACAGTGCCAAGCGCGGCATGATCGAGCAGGGCCGGTGGCTGGCGACCAAGCCTGAGAACGGTCCGAAACACGCGGGTTTTCATATTTGGGCGGCTTATTCCTACAGTCCAAACGCCACCTGGGGGAACCTCGCGACCGAGTTTTTGGCCGCGAAGGAAGATCCCGAAGAGCTCAAGACCTTCGTCAATACCGCCCTCGGCGAGTGCTGGACCGAGACGTTCACCGCCAAATTGGGGGCAGAAGGCCTCGCCGCGCGTGTCGAGGAATATTCCCTCCTGACCTGCCCTGCCCGCTGCCTACTGCTCACCGCGGCGATCGACGTCCAGGACAACCGGCTGGCGGTGAAGGTCAAAGGTTGGGGGGAAGGCGAGGAGAGCTGGCTTATCAACTGGATGGAGATTTTCGGGGACCCGTCAGATTTGTCGAAAGACGGGCCGTGGCACCAGGCTTTGAACGTCCTGACGCAACCATATCCGCATGAGCTAGGACGCTCGCTGAAGGTCCGGGCGACTGCCGTCGACACCGGCGGTCACTTCACGAACGAGGCCTACATGTTCTGCCGCCTGAACAAGCGGCGCGGAGTGTTCGCGATCAAGGGCTCGAGCAAGGAAGGAAAACCGGTCCTCGGCAAGCCATCGAAGCAGGACGTGAACTGGAAAGGCCAGACAATCGCTAGTGGCGTCGAGCTCCGGATGGTGGGGACCGATACGGTCAAGGCAACGGTCTATGGCCGGATCAAGCGGGGCGCAAAGGATGGACCGGGTGCGTACCACTGGCCGCTGAATATTTCGGCCGCCATAGAGTATTTCAAGCAACTTACCTCCGAGAAGCAGCTGCCCAAATATCGCAACGGGCAAAAGTATCTGGTTTGGGTGAAGAAAGATAAGGACCGCAACGAGGCTCTAGACTGTGAAGTCTATTGTTATGCAGCCCTGCACTTCCTCTATACAAAGGTAAATCGCAATACCATTTGGTTGCAGGCTAAAAGTTTATTAGATAGACTCGATCCAATGGATGGTGGAAGTGCGGCGGCAGGGGCATCTCCTTCTCAAGAAAATGGTCTCCTGCCGCCAAGCCCACCCCCCACCAAATCGTCCCCGACTCGGCGGCCTCGCCGGGGTGGGTTTGTCAAAAACTGGAGACAATGAGCGTAGCTATACCGACCACCGAGCCGACCAAGTTCACAGCCGGGGATACGGTTCAGTGGCAAAAGTCGTTGCCAGATTACCCAGCCAGCAGCTGGGTCCTCAGTTACGTGCTGATAAACGGGGTTTCGAAAAAGACCGTTGCTGCTGTTGCCTCAGGCGATGATCACCTGATTTCCATCCCTGCCCCAACTTCAGCGGGATATCCCGCCGGGACGTACAGCTGGCAGGCCTACGTGACCATGGGTGCATACCGCGTGACGGTCGGCCGTGGGTCTATCGAGGTCATCCCCAACTTCAGCGGAGAGACTACGTTTGACGGCCGCGGACACGTAAAGCGGACCCTCGACGCCATCGAGGCCGTAATCGAAAACCGCGCGTCGCTCGACCAGGAAGAATACACAATTCAAGGGCGGAGCCTAAAGCGCACGCCGATTGGCGATCTGCTGAAGCTTCGAAGCTTTTACCGCGCCGAATACGCGCGGGAGCAGGCTGCTGAGAAGGTGGGCGCCGGCCTCGGCGGGCGCCAGAAGGTCATGGTGCGCTTCTGATGCGGTGGCCCTTCTCAAAGAGCAAGCAGCGCAGCCAGGCGGAGCCCGGCCCTCGTCGGCCAGTGCCAAGCGGGCGGCGCGGCCTTGATGCAGGTACCATGGGACGGCTGACGGCGTCCTGGACGGGTACCGATGCCTCAATCAATGCGATCCTCCAAACCCAGCTGCCACGGGTGGTGAAACGCTCCCGCGACCTGTGTTTCAATAACGATTACGCCAAGCGATTTCTGCACATGACCCAGACCCACGTGGTGGGTCCGAACGGCTTCACGCTGAACCTGCACGTCACGGAGACGACAGCCAAAGGCGTGGAGATTGAGGACGAGCTGGCGGGAAAGGCCATCCTGAAAGCTTGGACCGAGTGGTGCAAAAAAGAACATTGCGATGTCACCGGCCGACAATCCTTCGCGGGGATCTGCAAACAGTACATTACGGCCGTCGCCCGCGATGGTGAGCCGTTGGTGCGGCAGATCCCGGGCGCGGGGAAGTTTGGCCTGCAGCTGCAGGTGCTGGCCACTGACCGTCTTGACGTCAACAAAAACGAGATCTTAGGAAACGGCAACACGATCCGAATGGGGGTCGAGCTCTCGCCGTTCAGCCGGCCCGTTGCCTATCACATCCGGTCGCGGCATCCGGGTGACCAGTTCTATGGTCACGCGCCTGTCTATACTTACGAGCGTGTGCCCGCAGAAGAGGTCTACCACGACTTCATCCCGATAGCGGACGAGCAATGCCGCGGGGTTCCGTGGATGCATACCGCGATGTTGCGGCTCCACAATCTCGGCGGCTACGAGGAGTCCGCCATCGTGGCGGCTCGCGTTGGCGCTGCCAAGATGGGGTTTTTCACAACCCCGGACGGTCAAGCCCAGGCGCTTGGCGATGAAGTCGAGGAGGATGGCGACGTCATCCAGGAAGCGGAGCCGGGCACCTTCGACGTGCTGCCGGAAGGCTACGACTTCACCCCGTTCAACCCGGACTACCCTCACCAGATGTACGACTCGTTCGTGAAGTGCTGCCTCCGTGGCATCGCCTCGGGCGTGAACGTTTCCTACAACACCTTCGCCAACGACCTCGAGGGCGTGAACTTCTCGAGCATCCGGACCGGCGTGCTCGAAGAGCGCGACAACTGGATGGTGCTGCAAAACTGGATGATCGAGGGTTTTGTCAGCCGCGTGTTTTCGACCTGGCTGCTTTGGGCGTTGATGAAAAAAGAGATCAAGATGCCGAACGGGTCAGCCCTGCCGGTATCGAAGTTCGACAAGTTCAACGTCGGCGTATTCAAGGGCCGCCGGTGGCAGTGGGTCGATCCCACAAAGGATCAACAGGCCAACGTTCTTGCGATCGCCAATCACCTGAAAACACGCCGGCAGGTCATCGAGGAACAGGGCGGTGACGCCGACGAAGTGTTCGCCCAGCTGGCAACAGAGAAGAAGAAGCTCACCGAGCTTGGCCTGTGGGTGGAAACACCCCCTCCGGGTCCTGACGGCACGGGGAAAAAACCGGACGATTCGGCACCGGAAGATGCTGACAAGAAGAAGGAAAAAGAGGGCGCGGACGCATAGATGATTTCGCTTGTGAATTCGCAGCTCAGATTAAAGAAGCGTCGGCGCCGCCGGAAGGCGCGCGCGGGATCGGCAGCCGAGCTGCCGTATGTGGGCCTTCGAACCGTCGCTGTTCAGAACCGGATCTTCTCGACTTCCGACAGCCAGACCTCGCTGAAGGAGATGTACTTCCGGACGTGGTACGATCTTGGCACCGACACTGCGAACATCGTTTTCAGCATCAACAATTGGATTTTTACCAACACCGGATTTCATGACGGACAAGAGGCCTACACGATCCTGGAGCTGTCTCTTCAGCATCCCAATGGCACCACAATCCCTGTCACCTTCGGGGGTAGCCGCAGCCGCCTGATGGCGATCAACGACCTCGATGTTCAGACCGACCCCATTGTTCCGGCCAATTTTGGTGTGGGATCGTTCACAAAGGGATCTCGATACTGGCTGAAGGGCAAAATTGCGGTTGCCGCCAACACAGAGCACGTCCCGTGCCAATCACAGTGGCTGACGGGAAACGTCGCTGGATCTCAATTTGCCTGGTACGATTCCGCTGCTACCACCGTCTCATCGACGGACGTCGCCGGGTCTTTCACCTCGACTGGCACAGCGGTCATCAGCCGCAGCGGCATATTCTGTCCAATCATGTTGGGTGAACCCATTGTCGATGGCCCGAGCTTCGGTGCGATCGGCGACAGCATCATGGCTGGCTTTGGTGACAGCGGCACTTTCGTCACGGGGTTCTTCCAGCGTTCGCTCTACGGCGACGGCACGAATGGAGATCTTATCCCCGGCCTGAATTTCGCAGTCGGGGGCACGAGCGGGGGTGACTACCTCGGCGTGAGCCAGGTCCAGCACTATTACCAGTATGCCAAATACTGGGGCGAGAACTTCGCGGCCAACGATCTGGGATCGGCAGACAGCATCAGCCTTGCGGCCATGAAGACGCGGAAGCTGGCTTTGTGGCAGGAGTTTCGTGATAGCGGAGCTCAGGGGGTCTACTCGGTTTCCCCGTTCTTCCGCTTGCAGACTTCCAACAGCTGGGTGGACGCCGCGGGGCAGTCTTACAATACGAGTCTCACATGGGGCCCTGGCGGGACCGCTGACCTGCTCGAAGCGTGGATGGCGACACAGGTTGGGGTCACCATCGATAAGCACATCCCGACGACCGCCGTGCGTGATGCCACTGAGACGAGAAAGGTCAAGACGGACGGCAACGCAAACAAATGGACCACCGATGGTTTGCACCTGGCGCGGCAAGCCAACGAGGACATGAAAGCAGTCATGGCCCCGATCCTGCGCGACTTCGAGTCGATAGCGATCCCGGTCAATACGGTTGAGCCGACGATTGCAGGAACTGGACAGCCGGGTTTCACGCTCACGATCAATTCGGACGGTACCTGGACCGGCTTGCCTTTTGCGTACTATCGCAAATGGCAGAGAAACGGCGTGGATATCCCGGGGGAAACTGGGTCAACTTACGCTGTTCAAGTCGGCGATGTCGGTACGACGATTACCGGTCTTGTCGCGGCCGAGAATGCGGGCGGGATATCTCTCTACGAGGTCAGTTCGAACACCAAGGTTATTTCGGCTGCACCGGCGACACCGAGCTGCACGGCTGCACCGGTTGTCACTGGCACTGTCGAGATCGGCAGCGTGCTTACAGTTTCCAACGGCACCTGGACCAACAGTCCCACTTCTTACGCCTATCAGTGGCAGCGGGATGGCGTGGACATATCTGGAGCGACCAGCACGACATACACCCTGCTGCTGGGCGACCTCGGGAAGACCATCACGCCGATCGTCACGGCGTCCAACGGAGCTGGTGCTACAGATACGCCCACAGCGGCAAGCAATCCCATCTTCGTCAGTTTGCTGGCGATACCGAATTCGTTCGCCCTTTGGGACTCTCTCCTGGGCGTCACTGTTCCGAGCGGCGTAGGCATCACGCCTTGGACTGACCAAAGCCCCAATGCCTTTGCAGCTCAGTTTGCGACAAGCGGAAACCGACCATCGTACGGGAGTCGCACACTGAACGGGGACCTGGTGGCCGACTTCGACGGGTCGAATGACACCCTGAGTATAGACAATGGCTTTGCGGCGCTCACGACTGGCAACAACACCGTGTTCGTGTCCTATCAATCGGATAGCACGACGGCGAGCCAAAAGATTGTTGCGGCGCGGCAGAGCAGCGCCACCCGATGGTTCATTGGCCTCAATGTTGGCGCGGTCGACCGGTTCTCGGTTGGGCACCAGTCAGGCGGCGCCGTTGCCACGATGAGCGTTACCAGTGACACAAATCCGCACGTGGGTGGCTATTCGAGGAATGGCGCTTTGGTGACGCCGTTCTACGATGGGGTTGCAGGCTCGACTGCGGCGGCTGGCAACATGACGATGGACGCGATTAAGTTCTCGTCAAATGCTCATAACAGCCTCGATTACTTTAATGGCTGTATCAGGCAGTTTTTTGCCGTCGCTCGCGATTGCACCACGGCAGAAAAGAACGCCATCGGGGCCTATATGGCCGCCGAGGTAGGCGCAACTTGGGCCGGCCTGTAAACTTCAAATATATATTGCCAACTTCCAAATACTTGTTAGCCTTTTTGCATGATTGCTACGCGGAAGGCAGATGTAGACAAGACTTTGTACCGGGAAATGAAATTTACCCGGGAGTCGCTCGATGAGGGAAAACGAACCATTGAGCTGGCATTTTCGTCTGAATTCCCGGTCCCCCGCTGGTGGGGAAACGAAGTTCTGGATCACGGGGCAAAGAGCGTCAGGCTTGGACTCCTGCGCGACGGCGCCCCGCTGCTCTTAGATCATGACCGCACCAAGCAAATTGGTGTGGTCGAAAGTGTGAAGATTGGGTCGGACCGCATTGGTCGTGCGGTCGTACGCTTTGGGAAAAGCGCACTCGCCGAGGAAATCTTCAACGACGTGCTCGACGAAATCCGATCAAAAGTTTCGGTTGGATACAACGTGTACGATCTCCTTCTCGAAAGTCGCGAGGCGGACGTGGAAACGTACCGGCTGACCGACTGGGAACCCTTCGAAATTAGCTTGGTCTCGATACCTGCTGACCCCTCGGTTGGCGTGGGCCGAAGCCTTGAACCCCTCATCAAACAAGCAAGGAACAAAAACATGACTCCAGAAGAAATCGCCGCTGCCGAAGCCGCTGCAAAAGACGCCCGCCGTGCGGCAACGCCGGCCCCGCAAGCCCAACCACCACCCGCTGCAGCTCAGACTGTGGACGTTCGCGCTATCGAAGATCGCGCGCGCGTGGCTGAACAGGAGCGCACACGCGGCCTGCTCGAACTGGGAGCAAAATTCCCGCAATACAAAGCCGATGAGCTCGCTCGCGAATTCATCAGTTCGGGCAAGAGCGTTGACGACCTGTCCAAGGCCATCCTGGAACGTGTTGGCACGGGGAAATTCACCCCTACGGCCGACATCGGTCTGACGGAAAAAGAGACCAAGGGCTATTCAATTGTCCGGGCTCTGGATTTCCTCGCAAACCCATCCGATCGCGGCGTTATCGAAGCGGCCTCATTCGAGATCGAGTGCTCCCGCGCTGCTGCAGAAAAAGCGGGCAAAGACTCCAAAGGGTTGATGGTGCCGCATGAGGTTCTTCGGACCCTGATGCCTCAATCGGCTCGCCGCGATCTCGTTGCCGGTACATTCTCTGCCGGTGGTGCCACCATCAGTCAAGAACTGCTGACAGGCTCCTTCATCGAGCTGCTGCGCAATCGCCTGATCCTCGCTCAGCTGGGTGTGACAACCCTGAATGGCCTCGTCGGCAATATCAGCATCCCACGCCAAACTGCCGGCGCGCCTGTGTACTGGGTTGGCGAAAACCAAGCCGCGACAGAGGGTCAAGCCACGTTTGACCAGGTGACGATGTCGCCGAAAACTGTGGCTGGATATACGGATGTGAGCCGCCGCCTGCTGAAGCAATCCAGCATGGACGTCGAAAACCTGATGCGCAACGACCTGGCTGCGGCCGTGGCCTTGGGCATAGACCTCGCCGGTCTGTACGGCCTCGGCACCACGAACCAACCTCTCGGTCTGAAAAACACGACCGGCGTTCAAACCAAGGACTTCGGCGCCGATACGCCGACCTTTGCGGAGATCGTCGATCTCGAGACAAAGGTTGCGACGTCGAATGCCGACTTCGGCAACCTGGCTTACGCCACAAACGCCACGATGCGCGGCGCGATGAAATCCACACAGAAGGTCTCCGGTCAGGCGATCATGCTGTGGGAAGACGACGAGCTGAACGGTTACGGCGCGAAGGTGTCCAACCAGATTGCCATCGGCGATCTCTGGTTTGGAAACTGGGCCGACCTGATCATCGGTCTCTGGGGCGGCCTCGACCTGATGGTCGATCCATTCTCCCAATCAACGACAGGAGCTGTTCGCGTGACAGCATTCCAGGATGTGGACGTCGCTTGCCGCCGCCCAGTGTCCTTCGTCCGCGGCAACAACAACCTCTAACAGTTAGAAGGGCGGGGTCCGGCAACGGGCTCCGCAAACCTCCATGACCAAAGTTCACATCATCGCCGGCACCACTGCTGGCGGCCAGGCTCTAAAGCCCGGTGACTGCCCTGAGCTAAGCGACAACGAAGCTCGGACCCTGATCGCGTTCAAGATGGCGGAGCCGTACGCCGGTCAGGATCTTCACGCGCGCCCGAACCCTCTCGACCAGAACGAGAACGGACGGCCCGATGATCTCACCGCGAAAACGGTCGAGATGCTCAAGGACATCATCGTCAATGACTATCAGGCCACGCCACCTAAAGGCGCGACCAAGCCCAAGCTGATCGAGTTCATCAAGGCGGCTGCCGCTCAGAAAAAGTACGAAGCCCGCGTGGCCGAGCTCGAGGCGATGTTCCCCGAGGAGCTGGCCAAGGTCGTCGAACAACAGAAGCTGGAAGTCACCGAGGGAGCGACGCCTGAGGAGCTGATCAACGCCATCCTCGCCGCGGAATTCGGCGAACCGGACACAACGCAGGCCTGATTTTAGGCCCGCCAACACTGCTTGCGTACTGCTCACCACCCACCCTGTTTAACCCGTTTTCTGAAAGGCCTTTTCTATGAATAAAAACATTGTCGGAGACATTCTCTCCAAATTCAACCTGCTCCCAATTGCGGCCGTCACTGCCTCGTTCCAATCGACTGGCGTTGATGTTTCGCAGATCGAAGGTCAGCTCGCGCTGTTCCTCGATGGATCAAACGTTGCGGGCTCCTCGCCAACCATGGCGCTGAAGCTGCAGCATTCGGACACGCAAGGCGGCACCTACACCGATGTCACTGGCGGCGGCTTTACCGGCCTGACAACCGGTGCAGGCTCTCAGAAACTGGTTGTCGATGCTGACGGACTGAAAAAATGGGTCCGCATTGATGGCGTTATCGGCGGTACCTCGTCACCGCAATATCTGCTGTCCTGCCAGGCGTACGGCATTCCCAAATACCCTGCCTGATCGCGGGGCTTGATGTTCACAGAGGACCTTGAGCAGTTCTTCCGAGATTTCGCGGTCAATGCGACCGTGGGAGCGGAGACTGCCAAGGTCCTTTTTGATTGCCCGGACGTGATCGTCGGGGGCGGTGAAATCCTCTCCGCCGAATACAAGATCACCTACCGACTCGGCGTGTTTGCTGGCCTCGCGTACGAAGACGCGATTGTTGTCGACGGTCAAAACTACCAGTTGAATTCCAACCCCATGGCGATCGAGGACGGGAAGCTCTTTGCGGCTTACCTGACCCGCGTATGACGACGCTCCGCGAAAATATCGTCGCCCAGGTGGTCACGCGACTCGAAGCTATTCCGGGCGGCCCGCCCGTGTTCAGAAGCCGCGCGGCTGCCGTAAACCGTGCCGACTCCCCGGTTCTGCTGGTCGAACCCATCGACGATATCGCAAGCTACAGCCAAACCGAGTTTGTCGACTGGAACCTGACCGTGCGCGTGGCCCTGATTGTGCGGGCCGACGAGCCCGACAAAGTGGCGGATCCTCTTATCGCCGCCCTGCACGCGGCCCTGATGGCCGACCGCACGCTGGGCGATCGCTGTTTCGACATCCTGCCGTCGCGGATCACCTTCGACAAGGAGGCCGCGGACATGACCGCTGGCATCATCAGCTGCCTGTTCTCGGTGTCTTATCGTACCGACGCCGCCTCGCAGGAGAATTAAACCCCAACCCAAACAAGGAGGCCACGATGGCAGAAGGCGGATCTTACAAGGTCGACAAACAAGGCAAACGGACGCTGGTGGAACGAACCGCCGACATGCCGGCACCTGACCGCAAAAGCGTTGCTGTAGAACAAAATTCTACATACAATGAAACAGACAGAAATTTAAACTCTTAGCCGGAAGGTCTATATGGCGAAACTGAACCGCAAGCGCGTGATCCTTGCAAAGATTGAAGCAGTCTCTGGGACGGATTCCACCCCCACCGGTTCGGCAAACGCCATCCTCGTTAAGAACCTCGACGTGCAGCCTCTCGAAGGGGAGATGCAGTCGCGGGATCTGATCCGCCCTTACCTGGGCGGGTTTGAACAGCTGATCGCCGGATACTTCGTCCGGATCTCCTTCGAGGTCGAGCTGCAGGGCTCAGGTGCCGCCGGCACGGCGCCGGCATACGGCGTTCTGCTCCGTGGCTGCGGTATGTCCGAAACCGTCACAGCCTCCACCAAGGTGGAATACTCACCGATCTCAAGCGCGCAGGAGTCGGTCACCATCTATGTCAACAATGACGGCATCCTCCATAAGCTCGTCGGCTCGCGCGGCACAGTGTCGATGGCCCTCAATGCCAAGGGCATCCCGGTCTTCCGGTTCCAGTTCATCGGCAAGTATGTGGCTCCAACCGACGCCGCGGCCCCTACCCCGGTCTATACGGGCTTCAAGAAGCCGCTCATCGTCAATAGTGCGAACACGCCGAACTTCTCGCTGATGGGCGTGACCACGCTGGTACTCGAGTCGCTGTCGATCGACCTGAACAATTCCCTCGATTTCCGGGCCCTCGTTGGCGCGGAGTACACGCAGATCACAGACCGTCAGGTGCAAGGCACCATTACGGTTGAGACGCCGCCGCTGGCGACGTTCAACCCATGGTCCACGGCGATCGCGGACACCACTGGGGCGCTGCAGATCATTCACGGCACAGCCGCTGGGTACAAGGTCCAGATCGATGCTCCAGGGCTCGATGTGGGCCAGCCAACCTATGGGGACAGCAACGGGGTCAACATGTTGAACCTCCCGTTCACGCTCATCCCTACGAGCGGCGACGACGAGATCAAAATCACCATTCTCTAACGCGATATCCAGGAGGAGCCGCATGTTCAAAATCGCATCAAGCGAAACCTATAGCTGGCCGGTTACGGTCAGTGTTCCCACCGATGGCGGCCTGCTCAAGGCCCACACTTTCACGGTGCAATTCAAACGGATTCCGCAAAGCCGCATCGAGGAGATCGCCGCGGGCCCCCGGGGAGTTTCAGACAGGGAGTATGCCCGCGAGTTTGTGGCGGGCTGGGGTAGCGACGTTCTGGATGAACAGGATGTACCTGTCCCGTTTTCCGTCCCCGCACTCACGCAATTCCTCGATATTCCCGGCATGGCCACGGCAATCGTGTTGGCCTACTTCGAGTCGGTCACAGGCGCGAAAAGAAAAAACTGATTGAAGCGGCCGAGCACTGGGTGATTGGCCGCCCCGTCGTCGACGATACCAAAGAGGACATGGCGTTCTTCGGCATCGAGGACGCCGATTATCAGCCTGAAACCGATACGGTCATCTTCGAAGTGTTCGAAGAAAACAAGGACGCAGTCAATCTCTTCGTACTTTGCGACACACAGTGGACGGTCGGCCTTTCAGGTCGGACGGGGCTAAATTATTCTGTATTACTGTCCTTGATGGAACTATATTCTATAAAGGACCGACGCGAGGTCTTCGAAGATGTTCGGACCATGGAGATTGCCGCGATCAACGCTTTAGCAAAGGAACCCGCCTAGCCGCATGACCGATGTCGTCACCAAGTTCAAGATTACCGCGAGCGTCGCCGGCCAAAATGCCGTCGAGGCGCTGAACCGCGAGATCGAGAAGACGGCAACCGGCGGTCAGAAACTGCAACGGGCGTTCTACCAGGGCGCACGCCTTGCGGTCGGGTTCGCCGCCGGCGTCGCGACAGCCATGGGTGCCGCCACGGCTATGTCGCTGCAGGCCATCAATGCGGCCGACAATCTGAACGATATCTCGCAACGCACGGGCGTGGCCGTTGAGCAGCTGGCCAAATACAAGGTCGCGGCGGAAAGCAGCGGCACCAGCATCGAGGCCCTCGGGTCTTCCTGGAACAAGCTCAATAAGAACCTTGTCGACGCCCGGGACGGCGAAGGGGCCGCGGCCGATGCTCTCAAGGCAATGGGCATTCAGGCCACCGATGCCACGGGAAAACTGAAATCCGCCGACGACGTCACAAAAGAGATCGCGGATCGGTTCGCAGCGTTCCCCGATGGTCCACAGAAATCAGCTCTCGCCATGGCCGTGTTCGGCAAGGCCGGTGCCGAGCTGATCCCCATGCTCAATATGGGCAGCGAGGCAATCTCGGGTTTCAGCCTCGCGATTGATACGGAGTTTGCACAGGCCTCGGATGCGTTTAACGACAAGCTGGGGCTGATGAGAGGTGAAGCGCAAAACCTCGCCATAGCGACCGCTAAGACGCTTCTGCCTGCCCTGAGCGATACGGCGGATATCGTCCGGACGCTTTTCGGTCCGGAAACACAGAACATGGCCAGCCAGTTCGGCAGGGTAACCGGGGACGTGTTGCGGGTCCTGGTGGTCAGCACAGCCACGGTCGTCGCCGGCATCAAGAACGCCATCACGGTGATCGAAGGGCTCGGCACGGCGGCAGCTGGTGTCTGGCAAATGGTCAATGGTGACTTTGAAGGCGGAAAGGCCACGCTCGCGGCCAACTGGAATATCCGCACTGAACAGCTGAAAGAGCACGGTGACGAGCTCGAGCGGATCATCGCGCTCAACGTCAAACACTCAAATGCGCTCGGGGATGGCGGAGTCGGTGCTGCAGGATCCGCTGGGGGCAAAGCTTTGCCCGCCGGTGTGGCCGCCAGCATGGAGTCTTTCAGCACCGGGGCGGACAAGGCGGCCAAGTCAGCGAAGAAAGCCGCGGAGGAAATCCGCAAGCTCCAAGAGGCCCT
This sequence comes from uncultured Cellvibrionaceae bacterium, assembly GCA_964542655.1. Lineage (GTDB taxonomy): Bacteria > Pseudomonadota > Gammaproteobacteria > Pseudomonadales > Cellvibrionaceae > Cellvibrio. The sequence goes on along the minus strand of CAZIWB010000053.1, from coordinate 31,051 downwards.
ATGGGAACGGCAGCTATCCCGCCGTGCCGATGCGGGCGCCTTCAAGGCCCTCAACGATTACGCCGAGTCGGCCGCCCGCGTTGCCGACCAGGTGGGGGATGCCATCACCAATGCATTCTCGAAGGCGGAAGACGCGCTTGTTGAGTTCACGCGCACGGGGAAACTTAATTTCCGGGACTTTGCCTCATCGGTGATCGAGGACCTGATGCGCATGCAAATACGCCAAAGCATCACGGGCCCGCTGGCGAGCAGCCTTTCGGGTCTGCTTGGGAATTTTGGCAATATGAGCTCGATCAACCCAGCCTATGGTTTTGGAAACTCGGTCATGTGGAATGGGCCGCGACTGGCCGGATTTGCTACGGGCGGGTCGTTCCGTGTGGGCGGATCTGGCGGTACCGACTCGCAGCTGGTGGCCTTCCGTGCGTCGCCCGATGAGCGTGTGACCATCGAAACGCCGGGACAGCAGCGCGGCTCGATGGGCGGCGTCAATCTGGCGGTCAATGTGAACATGACCACAGGTGAACAGTCGAGCAATACAACAGAGCCGGATCTGGCCACGCTGGGCGGTATGATCGCCTCAGGCGCGAAAAGCATCCTCATGAATGAAATGCGGCCGGGCGGGCTGCTTTACGGGAGGGCGGCATAGATGGCGGTCTTTTCGTGGATACCGGACACGGAGCCCACGGGCGACCGCGCCCCCCGCATCAACAGTCACGGCTATGGAGATGGTTACGAACAACGCTACCAAGACGGTCTGAACGGCCTGGCGCAAGTGTGGGACGTCAGTTTCTCCAGGCGCACGCTGAGCGAGGCCGAAGCGATCGACGCCTTCCTCGCGGCCCGTGGTGCGGTTGAAAACTTCGATTGGACCCCTCCCCTGACCACGAGCACGCTCGGCCGCTACATCTGCAAGTCATGGCAGATCGTCCGGCACAAAGGATCCTATGGGAGCGTCAGCGCCCGTTTTGAGCAGGTGTTCGACAACTCATGACGATCAATGCCGCGCTATCCGCTGAAATCCAGAAACTCGCACCCTCTGCGAAGGTGGTCCTGTTTGAAGTGGACCTGACCGTCCAGGGTGGTGAGATCTACCGCTTTCACGCGGGGACAAACGGCCTGACGCAAAACGTCGTCTGGCAGGGCGAAACATACACGCCGTGGGCGGTGCAGGCCTCGGGCTTTGACTTCTCATCCTCTGGCCAGTTGCCGCGGCCGAAACTGGCACTGGCCAACGTGCAAGGCGCGATTACCGCTCTCGTCCTGGCGTATGGCGATTGCCGCGGCGCGAAGGTGACGCGGCGGGCCACCATGGCAAAATTCCTCGATGCGGTGAATTTTCCGGGCGGGACAAACCCAATCGCCGACCCCGACGCTGGATTTCCGGATGAGATCTATTTCATCGACCGCAAGGCGAAGGAGTCGCCAAAAAAGGTCGTGGAATTCGAGCTCGCTGGTCCGTGGGATGTCACCGGCGTGAAGCTGCCCCGGCGCCAGATCATCCGCAGCGTCTGCCCATTCCAGTATCGGGGAGCGGAGTGCGGCTATGCCGGCACCAATTACTTTGACGCCAACGACTTGCCCGTGGCAACCGCTGGGGAGGATGTCTGCAGCCAAAGGCTGTCAGGCTGCAAGTGCCGGTTTGGCGAGAACAACGAGCTGCCCTTCGGCGGATTTCCCGGCGTGGGGGTGATCGCATGATGGATGCGGCAATCAAGGCGGCGATCCTCGCCCACGCGAAAGAGTGCTTTCCCAAGGAGTGCTGCGGCCTTCTCGTGGTGCAGGGCGACTCGACAAACTACTGGCCCTGTCACAACCAGGCTGATGGGGATGACCACTTCATCCTCGATCCGGCCGACTACGCCGAGGCCGATGCCGCCGGCGAGATTGTCGGGGTGGTGCATTCGCACCCCAACGTTTCACCCAAGCCGTCACAGGCGGATCTGGTCGCCTGCGAAGCGTCCGGTGTTCCCTGGCATATCGTCAGCTACCCGGCCGAGACGTGGGAAACTTTCGCCCCTTCCGGATTCAAAGCACCGCTGATCGGCCGGGTTTGGTCGCATGGCGTCCTCGATTGTTACTCGCTGGTGCGCGACTGGTATCTGATCGAGCGGGGGGTTGAGCTGCCGGACTTCGCACGGTCAGACAAATGGTGGAAGAAGGGCGAAAATCTCTATCTGGAGAACTTCGCGAAGGCGGGTTTCGTTCGTGTGACAGATGGCCTGCCGCAACACGGGGATGTCTTGTTGCTCCAGATGCTGTCCCCCGTCCCTAATCACGCGGGTATCTTCCTCCAGGATAATAAGATTTTGCACCATCTGCATGATCGTTTATCCTGTCGAGAACAGTATCCGATTGGCAAAGGCTATTACTGGAAACACACAACCCATATTTTGCGACACAATGCTGCGACGGATCATATTAGCGGGTGAGTTAGGGAAACAATTCGGGCGCGAACACTCGTTCGATATTAAGACGCCCGCTGAAGCCATCCGCGCGCTTTGCGCCAATTTCAAAGACTTCCGCCAGACGCTGGTCGGGTCCGAATGCCGCAATGTCGGATACCGCGTGACGGTCGATAAGGAGCCGCTGGGCGAGCTCCACAACATGCACAACCCGTTCTCCCGGACCATCCGCATTGTGCCCGTCCTGATGGGCGCGAGCAGCAAAGGGGGCCTTCTGAACGTCGTCCTCGGTGCCGCTTTGATCGGCGCTTCGTTCTTTCTGCCGGGCACGGCCCTTTTCACAATTGGATCCTTTGCCCCCTCGCTGGCCTCCATTGCGTTCGGCATGGGGAGCTCGATGCTGCTGGGTGGAATATCCAGCATGCTGTCGAAACAGCCCGAGGCCATCAGACCGCAGGAGCGGCCCGAGAACAATCCTTCGACGTATTTTAGCGGGCCCATCAACACAACCGCGCAAGGCCAGTGTGTGGCCGCGGGCTATGGCCGTCTTATTTTCGGTTCCGCCGTTATCAGTGCCGGGATCACTTCAGATGACTACTCCGCAGCCGGGGTTACATGATCGATGACAAACCACCGATCATAGGCTTCAAAGGCGGCGGCAAGGGTGGAGGCGGCGGGGGCGGCCGCACCCCTGTCGAGTATCCTGACACTTTGCGATCGCGCTCGTACGCGCGGATCCTCGACCTGCTGGGCGAGGGTGAAATGGAAGGCCCGGCCAAGCCCGGCTTGCAGTGGCTGTATTTCGACGGAACGCCTGTCGAGAATCCTGACGGCTCTTTCAACTTCACCGGCGTGTCGGTCACCACCCGCAACGGCACCCAGGCGCAAACCCATATTCCGGGTATCCCCGGCCCTGAGCAGCCGCACCAGGTCAACGTCGAGGTCACGTCCTCCACCCCGATTGTCAGAACAGTCAGCGACTCGGCGATCGACGCTGTGCGGGTGACGCTCTCAATTCCCGCGCTGGCCGACACCAACACCTCCAACGGTGACACCGCTGGTACGTCAGTGGCCATCGCCATCGATGTCCAGGAGGATGGCGGGTCCTATGTCGAGGTGAAGACAGACACCATCACCGGCAAGGCCTCTTCCAAATATCAGCGGTCCTACATGATCGCCCTCACGGGCACAGGACCATGGAACATCCGGATGCGCCGCCTGACCCCGGATAGCGGCCGCCAGACGCTCCTGAACCAGACATGGTGGGAAAGCTATGATGAGGTCATCAATGCCAAACTGCGCTACCCGAACTCCGCCCTCGTGGCCACCATCATCGACTCGGAGCAGTTCTCGAATATCCCGGTCCGCGGCTTCGACTGGAAACTGCTGCGGACACAGATCCCATCGAACGCCACGGTGCAATCCGATGGCCGCCTGACCTATTCCGGGACATGGGACGGCACCTTCCAGATTGGCTGGCATGCCAACCCGGCCTGGGCCTTCTGGGACATGGTGACGGAAAGTCGCTACGGCCTTGGCGACTATGTGCCGGCCGAGCTCATGGACAAGTGGGCCCTGTATGAAATCGGCCGCTATTGCGACGAGCTGGTCGACGATGGCTTTGGTGGGCAGGAGGCCCGGTTCTCCTGCAATCTGTACATGCAGACCCAGGAGGATGCCTACAAGGTCCTCCAGGATATGGCCTCGATCTTCCGAGGGATGGCGTACTGGTCCGAAGGGCTGGTCACGGCGTCGCAGGATGCTCCGTCCGATGTCATGGCCCTTTACACCAATGCCAACGTCATTGGCGGCGAGTTCATCTATGCCGGCGGCTCTCTGTCGGCCCGCCACACCGTGGCGCTCATCACCTGGAATGACCCCGCCGACTTCTACGCCCGGACGGTTGAGTATGTCGCCGATACAGCCGCGATCGCCCGGTACGGCTATCGGGAGACATCGAAGATCGCCATTGGCTGTACCTCGCGCGGCCAGGCGCACCGGGTCGGTGAGTGGATCCTTTATTGTGAAGAGTACGAATCCGAAACGGTGACCTTCCGCGTGGGGCTCGATGGCCTGCGCGCACGCCCGGGCCAGATCATCCACGTGGCTGACGGCGACCGCGCTGGAAAGCGCTATGGAGGCAGGATCACCGGCGGGGCCAGTGTCGGCGCGGTGACTCTCGACAAAGCGTTCACCCCTACCCCGTCTGTTTCCTACATCCTTGAAATCATGATGCCCGACGGCACCGTGGCAACCGCCCCAATCGCCTCGTTCGCGGGCGCGGCCCTCACGTTGGGAAGCAACCTTCCGGCCATCCCGCAGGCAAACGCCATCTTCGCTATTTCAAGTGCGGAATTGCAGCCCCAGACGTTCCGGATCCTCGCCATCGTCGAGGCGCAGAATGGCGAGTTCGAGATTACCGCCCTCGCGCACAACCCCGGCAAATACGATGCCGTCGAGAGCGGCCTGGTGCTCGACCCCGTGACCACTTCGCTGCTGGGGACCGCTCCGGATGCGCCACAAAACCTCGTGGTGACCGAGTCGCTCTATTCCTCCTCGGGCATTGTCCGGGTGATGATATCGATCTCCTGGGACGCCGCGCCGAGGGCGCAGGACTACACCGTCCGCTGGCGTCGCAACGATGGCAACCTCGTGACGATCGAGGGGGTGACAGCGGCTTTCTGTGAAATCCGGGACGCCCTGCCGGGTGACTATGATTTTACGGTGAGCGCCCGCTCCATTACCAACAAGGTGTCGCCGCCGGCGCCGACCTCCAAGACGATCCTTGGCAAGACCGCCCTGCCCGGCTCCGTGATGAATTTCAGCATCGCTGGCATTTCGGACGGCGTGGCACAGCTGACATGGGCACAGTCCTCGGATCTCGATGTCCAGATCGGCGGGTTTGTCCGTCTCCGCCACACGCCGGCCCAAGATGCCGACAGTGACGACTGGACGAGCTCGATCGACATATCCCCTGCCCTGCCCGGTACCGTCACAACGGCGGCCGTTCCCCTTAAGACGGGCACCTATCTGGCGAAGTTCGTCGACTCCTCGGGCAACCCGTCCGCAGAGGCGAGCGTCGCCAATGTCTCCCTGGCCGCGCTCGAGCAGTTGAACATAGTCGAGACCATTACGGAAAGCTCGACGTTCCCCGGGACCAAAACCAACCTCGTCGTTTCGGGCGGCACCCTCACGATCGATGATCTCGAAGTGATCGAGGAAGACGCTGGGCTTCTCGACCAGCTGAACTTCCTCAATGCCGAGTCGGTGATGGCGAGCGGCATCTATGAATTTGAAAGCTCGGACCTGGGCGCGGCCTATCCCTGCAAGGTTACGGCGGAGATGGAAATCGCGGGGCTCGACCTCGCCGACTTCTTCGACAGCCTCGAACTGTTCGACTCGCTGCAGATGTTTGATGGCAATGCCGTCGATGACGTCGGCGCGTACCTGTTCATCAGCACCACGCAGAACGATCCTAGCGGCTCCCCCTCTTACGCTCCGTATCAACTTTTCCACATCGGACAGTATTTGATGCGGCACGCCAAGTTCAAACTTATGTTGACCACCAATAGCGCCACCCATAACATTACAGTTGGCCGCCTCGAAGTCGGAATAGACATGCCGGATCGGGTCGAGGCCGAAAGTAATATTAGTACGGGTGGCTCTGCCCTCGATGTGTCCTATCCTGTGCCGTTCAAAGCGCCCCCGGTGGTTTCGATAACCCCTCTCGCGCTTGGCACTGGAAATCACTTCGAGCTCACGAACGAAACGGAAGAGGGCTTCCGGATCACGTTCAAGAACAGCGGGGGCACGGTCATCAACAAGGCGTTCAACTATTCATCGAAAGGACACGGGTACCGCGTTTGAGCCAGGCCGATTTAAACATAGCCAACCAGTCTCGTACCGCAGTCCGCGGGGAGATGAACGACTGCTTTCAGGCGCTGGCCACCCTGTCCTCTGGAAACTCCGCTCCCGGCACAATCTACCCCTATCAATACTGGGTCGACACAGGGGCGTCCCCTGCCCTGCTCAAACAGCGCAATGGCGCGAATACGGCCTGGATAACGCTCGGCCGCGCGGCAGACGTGAACGTCACGGCCCTTTATGTGAACAACGCCGAAGCGGCGCGCTTTGACTCCACCGGGCGTTTGGGGATCGGGATCACCTCGCCAGCCTACAAACTCGATGTCGATGGCGACATCAACGTCACCGGCTCGCTCCGGATCAACGGCACCGCGATCGGCGATGTGGCCGACGACTCGATCACCTTCGCCAAAATTCAAAACGTTGCGGCCAACTCCGTCGTTGCCCGGGTAGGAAGCTCCGGTGGCGACTTGTCGGCCGTGCCCCTAAGCCCGTCCACGCTTTTCGGCCGGGGCGCGAGCGGCAACGTGGCCCCTATTGCGCTGGGGGCGGGCCTCAGCATGGTGGGTGATGTTCTCACCCCAACCAGCACAGCCACGGGGCAGTTGCTGGCTCGGACCGTTTTCACGGCAAGTGGCACCTGGAACAAGTCGACCAACAACCCCTCCTCTATCATCGTCGAGGTTCAGGCACCGGGCGGCGGCGAAGGCGGCTCAGCGTCCAACGGGGGCACGGGCGGGACAACGTCTTTCGGTTCCCATGTCAGCTGCACCGGCGGCGCGGGCTCTGGTCCCTATGTGACAGGCCGCAGACCAGGCGCTGCAGGCGGAACGGCCACCGGCGCCGATCTCTCCATCCCAGGACAAAAAGGCGGTGACTCTTACGGACCGGGTGGCTCGGCTTTGGCATTCGCCGGGGCGGGGGGCAATAGCGCCATGGGCTTTGGTGGTCCCGCGAAGGTCGAACTCAACTCGGTCGGCCTCGCTGGTGAAACTGGCAAGGGTTATGGCTCTGGCAGTTCGGGGGGCATTTACACCTCCAACCTTGCCACAGCTGGTGCCGGCGCCGGTGGCTATGGCCTTAAAAGGATCGCGGCGGGCTCGCTGGGCGCTACCGAAGCGGTCACGATCGGAGCCGTGGGTGCAGCTGCCTCTGGCGGCGTTGGCGCGGGGTGTCCGGGTATCGTGATCGTGTGGGAATATTCTTAAGTGGATGTGTTCACACGCGCTCATGTGATGGTGCGAACATGTCAAGGCGTACGCTGGTATCTATGAGGTTTTCGGGGAACCACCTTTGCCGCCTGATCGTAGGTTGTAGAGGCGGAATATCAGAAGACAACAATATTGGAGCAATATATTATGTTACACAGACCGTATCAGCGTGGGGGGTTCATGGATTTTGGCAGTAAAGCAGACAGCCTAGTGTCATACGCGGTAAGCGTGACGGGTGTCGGGGTTGGTGTAACCACAGTTCGCGATGCAAATCTGTTGAGCGACGCCCTGCCGTTGATCAATTTCGCGTCGGCTGCCCTCGGTCTGCTGCTGGTTATTCTCTCCATCGTCGGCGTGGCCTTCCGAATCTACATAGATTATTCGAACATGAAGAGGAACAGGCCGCAGTGAGATTGTGGGAAGCCCTACTCCACGCCCTGCCCCGCCGTTCTGTAGCGACCGGCGGCGTTTCTGTCCTCCTTTTGCTGACCTCGCTGGTGGGAGCCCATGAAGGTTTGCGCCTGACGGCGTACACCGATCCTCTCGGAATTCCGACCATCTGCTACGGCCATACGGCGACGGCGAAGCTCGGCCAGGTGCTAACGCGCGAAGATTGCGACCTGCTGCTGCAGCAGGACCTCGCGACGGCCCTCGCAATTGTGAAAAAGGCCGTGCCCTACGCCCTGCCCCGCGAGTCGTTGGCCGCCTTTACCAGTTTCACTTTTAACGTTGGGCCGGGACGTGCTGGCCGGAAGGACGGTTTTTTGGTGCTCAAGAGTGGGCGCAAACCCCGTATGTTGCAGCTGCTCGAGGCTGGTGACGTTCGCGGTGCCTGCGAGGAGCTGCCGAAGTGGAACAAGCAAAAGCTGCCCGGAATAACGAAGCGGCGGGCCGAGGAGCGAACATTATGTCTAGCTGGATTGTGAGCCTGTTCACATGGCGGAGTGTCATCATTCTGGCATGTTCGTTTGCTGCCACGTTCATCATTATCACAGGCGCACATGTTCGCGGGTACTTCGCTGGGAAGGCTGCGGCCAACAGATCCTGGGAGGCGACGGTCGCTAAAGCCGAAAACACTGAACTGAAGGCGGCGGTTGCCGTGAAAGAGAGACAGGATGAATTCCGGAACAATGCTCCTCGTGAGCGCGACGCTGTTGCTGACTGGGTGCAACGGTCTGGCAAAGGGGAGTTCTAGCGCGCTCCGTTCGGTGAACCTACCGGCGGTCGTCAGCTTTGAGCAGGCGGTTCGCGATCGCGCCGCGGCTGAGATCCGGTCAGGGAGCTGCCCGGTGTTGTCCACGGTCTATATGCCCGAGTTTGGGATCATGCGCGGCCAAACGCGCATCGCCCGTGATTGCCTGGCCAATCCATCATCCTGCAAGATAGAGAAGTAGCTTTCGAACAAGTGTGATCGTTCACATGCTCACCTGTGCACGTGTCCGCTTATTCCTAAGCCCTTTGCCTTCGCCCGGTCATTCATTTTTGGGGTCGGGTGCTTTTGCTGGATCATACCCGCCTTGCAAAAGCAGCTTCTTGACCAACTCGATCCTGGGATCGGGCAGGGCCCTTAGATCGATATTGTGAGGTTTTCGGGCATCGTCCCGTTCCTTGTTCGGTCCTGGCGGAGCCATGGGGTCGTTCCTCGTCCCGGTCATGGCCTATGGAATCGTCCCGCAGAGCGGAGGTCAAGGGCGCGTAGCGGCGTAGCGTACCCTTTACCGCAGTGAGCAGGGCGATAGCCTTGTGACTGCCGGGAGCCATTCAAGAGTTCATATATATTCTGAAGTTCAAGATTCATCGCCGATTTCGCATGTCGGAACAATGCGTTGGCGGGATAACTATGAAGGATGCGGGGACTCCGGTGAGAGGGCAGGGGGCTTGTGTGAAAATCGGCGACGGTAGTGTGACGTTTCCGGGTCAAACTGTGAGCTTTTCGGGGGCGAACAGGTCGTGCCGGTGGCTGATGCAATGTGATGCAACATGAGTCGCCCCGAACTTCTCATATTTGGGCGATGCCGATTCGGCGTTTAATGTGAAGCCTTCGGGGAAAGTCTGCGCAGCGCCCGGTTTTGGCTGGGCACGGGCGGGGAAACATACTCGGTCGTGCCGGCAATGCGGGCCTTTCGGCCGACCTTTGTGCGCTGCAGCTCGGCATAGGCGGCCTTGAGGCCTTCGACGTCCTTTTTCCACCAGCCGATCCGCATGGTGGTGACCTTCTTGCCCTTTTTGACGGGCAGCACGCTGATCGTGAAGGGGGCCAACGCATTCACTTCGGCCACGGCGGGTTTCAGGACGTGCTTGTTGAACTCGCCAAACGTCCGGTAGCGGCCGGGCGGGATGCCCATCATCGAGCGGAATTCCTCGAGCGTGTAATCGGCCGTGGTTTTGTGGTCGAGGTTGGCGAACTGGGCGATATTTTCATACAGCGAGACGGCGTATTTGGTTGTGAAGGCCATCAACAGGGGGATGGCGATTTTGCCCCAAACGCTGGATTGCTGCAGGATCTCGATCAGAAGGTTGTCGAAACTGTAGGTGAGCACGCCTGCCGGGCGGTCGGGGCTGTCGAGATCGTTGCCGCCAAGGAACTGTACGCGCCTTGTGGAGCCGTCCTGCCGGCGCACGACGAGGATGGTGCGCATAAGGGCCTCGATGGCCTCTTCGACCATCTCGTACCCTTTGTGACCGTCAGGCTTCAGGTCGTCGATTTCGATGGTGTAGCGCCGTCCTGGGGCGACGCCCTGCAGGTGCGCCGTGTGCCACAGGATGGTGATGGCGCGGCGCGCATTCAGCGTAAGGTCGTGATGCCCCGTGACCTGGATCAGCTCGGCAGGCTTGATGGCCTCGCTCTGACGCGGCTTGAGATCGAGGGTGAGAACTTTGGCCGACTCGCTCATGCCGAGACGGTAGGTCTGTTCTATGAAAAGTAAAAGTGAAAACAGTCAGGGAAAAGCTTCACTGTTCCCCGAAGGCTTCACACTTGCGGCGGGTCCCCGAACTTCTCATAATTCCCCGATTTTCTCACAGTTGGAGAGCGTGATGTCGCTGGAGGTTGTCGATCGACGGATGGACGAGCTGATCGCTCTGTTTGAGGACTTTCACGCCAGGTACGTGGACCCGTTGCCACGGGTGGTGGAGGAGCATGAACCCTCCGAGCTGCAGCGGTTTTCTGCAGAGGTCGGCGCGTTCGCTCATTCGGTGATGTGGGACGGCGTTTGGATCACCCGCGAGCGATAGGGCTCTCGCCGTATTTTTCAAATAGCAGGTTTATGGCTTCGGCCATCATCGCGACCATTGTCGTATCCTGCCGGATGGCGAGGATCTGCAGCTGGGCGCGCACAGCTGGATCGAAGTAGCCGGAAATCGCCACCTTGCCCTCGCGTGAAGGCGCCACCGGGGCCTTGGACTGATCGGAGGGTATCGGTTCAAGGAAGGTTGTCTGCTCGGGGGCAGGGGCCTGGGAAGCCTTCAGCTTGGTGAGGCCGGCGGCAAAATCTGGTTTAGCCATGGAGCTGTCCTTCTATCCAGTCGTACAGGGTCTCGATTTCCTGCGCCGCTTTGGTGCCGGGGTCCGTTTCGGAGGCGGTCTGGCCGGTGATCAGGGAACGGGAGAAGGCGATGCGCTCACCGATGACGATGGGAGCAATCGGGAATTTCAGGACGTCCTTGATGGTCATGGCGGCCTGCTCGGCCATAAAGGTCGAGTGATACTGCACGCCGTTGAGGATGGCGTAGGCCGGAACCTTGACGAGCTTCAGCAGGTCGATGGTCTTGGTCATGGCCCGGATGTCCATGATCGACGGTTTCACAGGAACGAGGACCAGGTTGGCGGCGCGGGCTGCATCGAGGGTGGTTGCCTCAGAATGCGGGGCGGTATCGAGGATGCAGAAATCGAACCCGGTTTCGCGCACCTGTTCGATGCGCTTGGTCAGGCGACTCGCCTGAATGCTTTCGATGTGGGGCAGTTCGGCTTCGCGGGCATCAAACCATTCGGCGGCCGAGGCCTGCGGGTCGAGATCCAGCAGGGCCGTGTTGTGGCCTTTCAGTTGAGCCTGGACGGCCAGATGTAGCGCGAGGGTGGTTTTGCCGGTGCCGCCCTTTTGGCTGAGAAGTGCGATTGTGTGCATGCGAGCGGCCTCACGTGTTCACATGCTCGCTACAGTGCTTCGGCCTCCCCGGTCAAGGATCACTCGCGGTCCCGGTCGCGATCCTTTTTCGGTTCCCACGGCCGCTCTGCTTCGCGCTTGAATTCTGGCGTGATCGGCTTCGCCTCTGGCGCACCGATATCCCACCACTCACGGGCCGGTTGGGGTGGGGTCGCGGGGTCGGGCGCAGTCGGGCCGTACAGGGCGGCCTTGTCGCGCTCGTACTGCTCTGTGGCGCGACGGCCTTCCGGTGTCTTGGCCCATTCGTCGACTTTGCGCGCGAAGGCGTCGGGCGTAGCCGGGGCTGATCCCATGGGTGTCGGTCCGGCCATCCTCGGTGGGGCCGGTTGTAGGGTCGGGGTGGGCTTTGGGGGAGGGGTGTTCCCCTCGTGCTTTTCCGGCGCTGCCCGGTCGCGGAAGCTGTCGCTGATCTTGCTGCGGTCACGCATGGCACGGAATCCCCTGGCCATCTGCACCGCCTCAGCGCGGCGCTGACTTTGAACCTGTAACACTTTTTCGAGGTGCTGACGCTGGCGCTCGAAATTCTGCTTAAGGGCGTCGACCTCACGCTGGTGCTGCGAGGTGAGGGCGGCCAGGCGCTCCTTCTCGCGTGACTCGATGCCGGCGATTGTGCGCTGGAAGTTTTCGCGGCGATCGAGGTCCTGACGGGTACGGCCAAAGATGTCCCGGAAGAACCGGGTCACGCCCTTTGCCTGAAGCCGGCGTTCGATGGCCTCAACCTCGGCCGCCATGGTTGCCTTCATCACATGGTTGTCGCGCCGGATCTCCGAACGCAGGTTCATCATCTCTGGCTGGTGATGCTTCTGGTCGAGGTCGAGGATGGCCAGGCGCTCGCGGTCGTGGATCGCCTCGCGCTGGACTTGGGCGCGGCCAGCCCATAGCTCCTCTTTGCGCGTGAGGTGGCGCTTGATCAGCGGGCTGGAAAGATCAGCCACACGGTCAACGGTGATCGCCCTTCGGAAGCTATGACGGATCGTGCGGTCGAGCTCGGCGCGCTGGCGGTATCGGTCGGCGCGTTCCGCGTTGCGGGTTTCAATCTCGCGGTTCTCTTCGCCGATGCGGGACCGTTCGCCGTTCTTTTCGAGCTCGCAGGCGTAGGGGCCCATGTGCTTGGTGGGCTCGCGATCGATGCCACGCAGTTCGTAGCTGCGGTGATCGACTTCGAAGGGAAGGTTCAGGCGCTGGAATGTCCGGTTCTGGTGCTCGGCCCACTGTTCGCGAAAATGCTCGAGGAGGGCGCGGTCGTTCCAATCCCTGTTCTTATGACCAAACCCCTCGGCCGTCAGATTGCGCATGGTCAGGAGAATGTGGGCGTGGTGATTGCGCGGGTCGTCGTCGTCGCTATAGGGCGAATGGATGTTGAGGTCCGCGATCATACCCCGGGCCACGAAGTGGTCAGCGACGAACGAACGGGTCAGTTCGAGGCGCTGTTCATAGGTGAGCTCGTGCGGCAACGCGATCAGCATCTCGCGTGTCAGCTGGGCGTCCTTGCGGGTTTCGGCGGCCTCGACGGCGTTCCAAAGGTCCTCGCGGTTGAGCATCCAGGCGGGCGTATTTTCGGGAGCAAGGATCTCGCTGTGGATGACGCCGCGGCGGTTGCTATAGTCGTGGACTGTCCCCGTTCGGCGGTCATGGAGCTTGGCGGCCGAGCGATAGGCTGCAGCGGCCGTGGCGGAATGCCCGGCCGTTCGTCCGATGATTTTCATTTCGAAACGGTAGAGCGGCATCCGGTTCCCAAGGCGCACGTCGCCCCGCGACGTATAACTGCGCTATTACCTCACAATACACAGCGGGGGTTCATCTGGAAATAGGGGGTCATGGGTGATTTACGGCAGCGCCCGGTGAGGTATCATTGGCAGCACGGAGGGCGCAAAATGCCAGTACAAACGGAAGAAGAGCGGCTTGCTGAATTGCAGCTGCAGCGGTCGCAGCTAGACCAGAAGATCAAGGACCAGACCGCCAAGGTGGCCGAAAAGCGCCGGAAAGAGCGGGCGCGGCGGAGCATCATTATCGGGGATGTGGTGCAGGACCATGCCGACCCCAACCTGATTAAGATGGTGTACGAGCTGGTGCGGGGCAAGGTCACCAACCCCAAAGATTTGGCGCTGTTCGATATTGACGCCTGATCGTCGCGGCACCGATGCTGGGAAGCAGGAGGTGACGCGATGGCCCAATATACGTTCGACACTCCCACCCGCGATTATGAAACCGGCGATCTGCTACTGGGCAAACACGGGGATCGGCTGATCGGGGTTCGGACGGAGCGACACGCCATCACGGTGGCGGGGAGCGGCATGGGCAAGGGCGCGGGTCTGCTGATCCCCAATGCCAGGCTGTGGCCCGGCAACCTTCTGTACATCGATCCCAAGGGCGAAGGCGTTGAGCAAACCTGGGAAGCGCGGGAGGCCATGGGGCAGACCGTGGTGGCCCTCGACCCGTTCCGGGCGGCGAACATACCCGACAGACTCCGGGCGCGGTTTAACCCGATTGACCTGATCGACCTGAAATCGCCTCGGGCGCGTGAAGATCTCAAGGTGATATCGGACGGCCTGATCCAAAAATTCGATCCAAGGGCGGGGCACTGGGACACGGGCGCGCTGGCCATCCTGACGGGCATGGCGGCGTTCGCGGCGGAGCGGGCACCGGAAGGCTCTCGCCATCTTGGGACGATCCGGGACCAGCTGCGGCTCGATGGTGAGAGGTTCGCCCGCTTCGTTGAAGGCATGGCGGCGCACGAGGGGGTAGGGCGGCTGGCACAGTCGGCTGCGTTCAAGCTGCAAAAGACAGGATCGGAGGCGGGGCACTTCCTGTCCATCGTTGAGGAGTCAACCAGCTGGCTGGATTCCGAGCCGATCCGCTACATGATCGAGGACAGCACCTTCGACCTGTTTGACCTGAAACGGGGCAAGCTCGATGTGTTCCTGGTGTTGCCGCCGGACCTGCTGAAAGAGCATAGCCGCTTCTTGCGGATGATGGTGCGCTGCGCTCTGCACGTGATGCGGGAGCGTGGGCCAGCCAAGACGCTCTTCCTGCTCGATGAGTTTTATTCGCTGGGGCGGATCGATGAAATCGCGGAAGCCGCTGGCCTGATGCGGGGATATGGGCTGCAGCTGTGGCCGTTCGTTCAGAACCTCGGGCAGCTGGTCGAGCTGTACGGGGAGCATGGCCATCAGGCGTTTTTCGCCAACGTGGACGCGGCAGTGTTTTTCGGAAATCAGGACCGGGACAGCGTGAATTATATCAGCGAGCGGATCGGCCAGTGGAAGGCCGACGACCTCGCTATGTTCCCGCCCCTCCGGTCCTACACGCGGGTGCCGATGGAGCTGGACATCGCGGCAAGCCGTCATATCGCCCCACCCTCTAACGCCATGCAGTTTCCGACCCATGGGAAGAACGGCGCCGCTGCGGCCATGGGCAACGCCCTGATGCAGGGATCGGCGCATTTGGCGTATCAGGGCGAGCTTGCAGGGCAGGCTCGCGTTCAGGCCGTGGTGAGCCGGATCAGGGATGTGCAGAGCGTCGATGAACACAATGACCAGATGATCTATCACCATGCCTTGCTCGATAACGGGAAGTCCCGCCTGCCGGGGGATGAAATCATCCGGCTTGTGGGGCGGCCCGACGGGGCGACTGTCGCGCAGGCGATGATCGTTTTCGGCAAAGCGGGGGAGGTCAATCTTCTGCGGGTGCTACCCCATTTCAGCTATAGCGCGATGGATCGATTGCGGCTTCGCTACCGTATCCGGGCAGCATCAGGAGACGGGCGGTTCGAGCTGGTTCCCCACGGCGCGGGGAGTGAACGGGAGTTCTCGGCCTTCACGCTGGATTTCGCCATCCGCAAGGAACAGGAGGCCAGCAGCCGGATGAGCGAGGCCATGTCCCGCCCTGCGCCGAAGGCAAGGCTGTTTCGTCGGGTGGACGCCGCGGCCCACAGGCGCGAATGCACCGCTCAGGCGCAGGCGTGGCGGGAAGAGGCAACGTTCTGGACCTCTGTGCGCATGGTGATGCAGGGGCAGGGTGCTTCGATTGCCCATGATCGATTTCGGGGTAACATCAACAAGCGGTTGGTGAAGATAGTCTGATCTCTGGGCTTGAGGTCGGTGGGACAGCCGCGGGCGTCGGGACCCGCGGCAGTGTCTCCGAGCGTGCCACAGGCACGGGACGAGGTACCGCCGGCGTTGCGGTTACGCGCTGACGCTGCAGCCGCCACAGTTCTTTGCCTCTAAGGAAAAAACCCCCGACGCTGGGCCGGGGGCTTCTGGTTAGATATCGAGACGCATGGGGGCGGGTATCCACTCCGGCTTCTCGGCCGCTGCAGTCTCTGCTCTCCCCGCCAGCTCGGCCTTTTTCATCTGCTCGAAGTTTTTGACATCGACGGGGAAGATTGCGCCCATGTCGAGGAGATCCGCGACGATCTGAGGCTTGCCGATCTTGCCGAAATAGTTCGCCGCCGCTGGGGTGAAATAGGTCCGTAGCGGGACGTTCAGTTCCTGCCGGATGCGATCCGTGCCGTGACGTTTTGCGTCCATGGTGCGCGCGATTTCCGGGGCAATGATCTTGGCGAGGGTTTCGAAGTCCTGCTGTTTCAGCCAATCCCAAAGCTGCTGTTCATCCTGAGGGAGGTTGCCCCGGGTTTGCTCCTCGGTGCTTTCAAGGCTACGGCTCGCTGGGCTGTCTGAGCGTGGCCACGCCTTGGAGAAGTGCACTCCCGTTACCCTGCCAACATCACGGATTATGTCAAATGATAGGGCAACCAAGGCCAGTTTGGGGTTTTTGGCCAGTTCGGCCTGTATGGCCCCGGTCACTTCCGTGGACAGTTCGCCCGTCAGCGCGGCGGAATAAGGCGACTTCGCTGGGGTAGCGGCCTCTTCCTCGGCGGCTGCGCCTTTCTTCTTGGGCATGGCCTTTTTGCTCGTGAAGCCGCGATAGATCTCGATGCCCGAGTGGCCAACCACGATATAGGCATTCGAGCGGTTGAGGGTCGCGAGGCTGTACTTCTTGGGACGGTCCTCGATGGCGGTGATGGCCGTTTCCAATTGCTCGTACTGGTCGCGCTGTTCGTCGGTGAACTCTTCGTCGTTCGCCTCATACAGCTCGTCCATTTCATCGCGCTGGGCTTGTAGACGGGTAAGTTCCTGCTTCTGCTCATCGGTCAAAGCGGGGCGTTTCCCCTGTTCCTCGACCATCTTGTCCCGGTCCTGCCATGTGAAATCTTCGAGAAGTTCCACGTTGCTCCACCCCTCTTTGAGAAGGGCCTGACGGGTCGCGTCAACGGCCTGTGCAACCAGCTTTTCGAGCAATTCAGGGTCGGTGAGATATCCGGCGTTTCGCTCGTCAAACAGGTCACGGCGGACCGATCCTCCTGCAGCCTCGTAGGCCTCGACCCCGCCGATGATCTTCACACGTGCATCCGTGGCACGGATCTCGTCATGGGTAAGGGCGGCCTTGATCTGGGAGGCGTTCTTTTGCCAGCTGTGCAGGTCCTTGAAGCGGCCCCAGACTTGGAGCTGTTCTTCCTGGTCCTGTGTCAGGGTGAAGGCCATCACCTGGTCAAGATCTAGCTCGTCGGCGCGGAAGGCATCGAGGATGGTGGGCGCGACTCGGCCCAAGGCCAGCAATTTATCGACCTCTTTGACGCTAATGCCGAATTTGTTGCCAATCTCGGTGGCGTTGAGGCCGGATTTCAGCAGGGCATCGAAGGCTTGGAACTTGTCCGCTGGGTGCATGTCTTCGCGGATCACGTTCTCGGCGAGTGAGGCTTCTAGGGCCGCTTCCTTGTCGAGGATCGTTACCGAGACCGGAAAATCCGCTGGGATGCGGTCTTCGCGCTGGAGCATCTGTAGGGCCAGCAATCGGCGTTGTCCGGCAGCGACATAGAGTTTGTCGTCTTCGTTGAAAATCACGAGGGGCTGCAAAAGCCCTACGGACTGGATGGAGTCGGCAAGCGCGGAAAGGTCGCCCTTCGTGTTGTGCTTGCGGACGTTGCCTTCCCATAGGGTCAGGCTGCTTAGGGGGGTGGTCTGTCTGGTGAGTGGTGCGTTCATAGCTTCTCCGTTTTCAAAAGAGGGTCAGTTGGGTTGGTTTCACGTAATCCGAGGTCTGACCCTTGGGGGCCTCGTGTGAATTGGGGGTGGTCACCATTTTCGTGGTGTCCTGAAATTGGTCTGCGGACTGGGCGAAGGCGGATTGCAGGGAGTCCACGTTGCGTTTGAGCTTGAAGGTCCAGCCGCCTAAAATGTGGGCCGGGGTGTACCAGTGGCCGAACTCCTCAAGGCTCAGGGTGTTGCCGTGAACGATGATCGCTGGAATGTGCATCAGCGAAAACTGGATGTAGGCCATGTGGACGCACCGGATATCGAGGTCCACGGCGGTGACATGCAGGGTCTGCTGGTAGTTGATCCCGTCGTCTTTCATGGCATCGGCAAGACCGATTATCATCCCGCCCGACCCGCACGCTGGCTCTGAGGCGGTGATAAACCCGCGCTGCTCGATGATCTCCCGGCCTTCCGGTCCGAAGGTCATCATGGCGTTCATTTTGCAGATCGCGTAGGGGCTGAAAAACTGGCCCTTGTAGGTGTTATGCAATTCCAGTTCGTGGAAAAGCGCGCCTAGGTGATCGGTGATCTCATCCTCAAAACCGAACGTCAGCTCGGCCAGCAGCCGGGGAAAGGTCTGCAATTCCTCGGCGGTGTACCGCTTGATGATCTCGAAATAGCGCGCCTCACGGCCATCCCGGTGCACCAGATCGACGGTATTGCTGAGGGATATTGCCGCCATTTCCACAAAGTCGCTGAAAACCTGATGGGCGCTGTGACGGTGGGCGAGGGTGAGGATGGTCTTGGCCATCTTCTTGGAAGTCGGTGTCTGCACGTCATTTCAAAACTACGATCGCTGGGCGATGTGTTCTCCTCTAGGGGTGGGGTTCTTTTCCCAGCTGTACTGGGCGACCTCTGACAGGGCTTCCCACGGGCGGCGGCGTGTGCCGTCGTGATAAAAGGGCTTCCTGATTACGTCCTGCTCATAGGCCAGCTGGCCGGGTGTTTTGGTCGTCATGTGCTGCCTTCCTTTCGTTACAGGGTGTGGCTCGGTCCACACCCGTGGCTCCTGCCGAGGGCGGGGGTGATGCCGTCAAGCGATGCGATCCTGCTTGCAGGATTTTTGGCGGTGCCTTTAGGGGGAACCAAAACCCGGAGGGCGCGCGCTTTACGGCGAGGGGGCAGAGCCCCCATTAATCTTCCCATTCTTCGTCTTCCAACTGCGCGACAAGGTTTGCCAGGCAGTCGGTTAGGAAGGTGGCTCCCACTGCAAGTAGAGATATCGCGATGAGAACGGGTGACAAAATCGCAGCCGCCACGGCCGCATGAAAATGGAAGGGCATGGGTTCGCTCCGGACGGCATAGAAGACGGTGCCCGCGAGGGCCGCGTAAGCCAGCAATATCGAAAAAGCGATTGGGTGGGCCTGGATGATTAAGTCGTTCATGTGGTCTCCTTTGGGGTTGGGTGGTTCGCTGGTTGGTAGAAAAAGCCGTCCTTGGCTGGTGCGAGGCGCCATTGCTCGGGCGTGGCCTTCGGAAAAATGTGGTGCCATTTGCCGGTGACGCAGCCGGAACACTGGGCCTTGTCCTTCCCGGCCGACATACGGGTCCCGCCCCGGCCGATCTCGTCCAGGCACAGGCAATGCTGGTTCGTGCATTGGAAAAAGCGCCGCTGGTAGGGTTTGCGGAAATGCTTCATGCGCTGGGACCTCCAGCCAATGGCAGCTCGCGTTTTTTGCGAGTGCGGGGTTTGCGCCGCTTTTTCAAATGCTCGTTGTGGCGGGCGTTGCCGCGCTTCTGGTTGTAGTTGAACGCCACATCGGGGTCGGCTTCGGCACCCGATGGCAGGATGTCCAGGCGCTCGCCCTGCTTGGGCTGGTGCTTCTCGAGCCAGGCCGCCTTCAACGCCTCGTCCGCTGGGCTGCGCTCTGACTTCTTCCGGATGATGGGGTTCAACGTGACTTTCATCAGGCCTCGCTCGCTGGGGGAGTGATGCGCCACCAGTAGCGGCAGGCCGGATCCGCTGGGTCGGTGTGCGGGGTGAGAAAAACGAGCTCGATGTGACCCGCGACAAACAGTTCGAGGATTTCCGGTATCGGCTTGCGATCGGCGATGACCATGGCACCGCTGCTTGGAGTGCAGTCCATGATCGGCTGCAGCTGTGGCGGGATGGGCTCCCAGGTCGCTGGTGGGTTCAGGCAGGGGCTCATCGTCTGGCCTCGTTGGTGTTGATGCCGGCCTGGCGCAGGGCATTCATGGCCGCCGGTGAGAGCGGGTCTTTCTTCTGAGGCGCGTCCATGGCGCGGATCTTCTGGCCGTTGAAAGCGGTGTCGATGTTCTTGCTATGGAAATGCTCCCGCAACTGCTCCTGCAGGTAGTGCAGGACGTATTCGGCGGTGATCCGGTCGCGGCAGTAGAGCGTGAAGGTGCCGGTGACCTGGTGCTTGGTGATCGTCTCCACGCCCTTGAGCCAGTGGAACACCTTCACCGGGTTGTGGCCTCGGCCGACGATCGCGATCATCAAGTTCATCATGCCCGCGGAGACGGTGAAGGACTGATCGGCAATCGAGTCACGGTGCCACTGCTCGATGCGGCGCAATTTCTGGGCGCCATCGTCGCTGGTCTGGGCTTGGGTGGGCTGGTGTTTCATGGGTACTTCCTCTGCTGCTGTTGCTGTTTCCGTTCGTTGTCCTCAATCGTTCGCCTGATCCACATTCGCCACGCGGCAGGCCAGTCGAGTTTCCGGGACGTCGTGCCGGCGGCCTGCTTCCAGTGGTCGGTGAATTTCTCAGCCTCGGCGGCGATCTGCTGCTCGGTCAGGCCGGATTTCCGGGCGTACTCGGCCCATTCCTCGGGCAGGGTGTCGATGCTCTGCTGCTTGCACCAGGCATCGAACCGCGTCGGCCGCTGGGCCTTGGCGGGCTTCTCGCTGACAACCTCGCCGAAAAAGTCGGGCTCCGGCGAAGGGTGCGCTTCTTGCGCGCCCTGAACCCCGGGGAGGGGGGATATAGGGGGGTAGGGGGTGATGGTGGTGGAAGAGGGGGAAGGGGGGTTAAGGGGGGAGGGGTCCCCGTCTGATTCAGACGTTTCAGACGCATTAAGACGGTTTAAGACGCTTTGATCGGTCTCGGCGGGGGAGGGCGTCTTAATTTCAGACGCTTCAGTCGTTTCAGACGCTTTAAGACGCTCTTTGTGCTTGTCGTAATAGCGAGCGTTGCGGTCCTGCCGCGCCGTGCGGGCAGGATAGAGCTCGGCTTCCATGTCTGAAATCGCCTGAATAAGACGCTCATCGGTCACACCGGCGGCGACCAGGTGTTTGATGGCCTGCGCGATCACGCCCATGACGGCCTCGCGAACGGCAATAGATTGTTTGTGGTTGGTGATGGTTTCAAATGGCCCCCTCGAAATAGGTAAAAGGCGGTCGCGGGCTCTGGGCTTCGAGGACAGAGGCGCGCGTAAATGGCTCAACCCTTACGAAGAAAACCAACCCGCTTGCTCTCAACCTGCCGGTTAAATACGGCGAGGGTCAAGGGATAAAGTGTTGTGCAGCGCAGCACAGATTTTTGTTGGTGCGATCTCCAACACCGGCCCGACTCGCGCCGGACCGGGAGGAGAACGTTTCAGGAAGAGAGGCGGGAAACTGCCCATTCCACGGCACCCATGGCCTCAGGTATTTCTGACCTGACGCCGGCGACGACGAGGGCCGCCCAGGTACCGTCCTCCTGTGGAAAAATCTTGCCAAGCGGACACGCGAGGCCCGTGGGCGAGTACCAGACCCATCGAAATCCCGGACCATCGGGTTCCCAGGCGAACAATCCGGCATCGAGTCCTTTCACCCCGTGCGAGGCGGCGAGGAAACTGCCGTTCAGCCATCGGCTGTAGATCCGTTTGCGGGTGTCGCCCTTGCCTTGGCCGCCGTCTTTCAGGGCCGCGACCAGAAGGGCGTTTTCGATGTCTGCGGCGTAGTTTTCTGCCGAGTCGTCGGGTTCGTTGAAATCTTCCATGGCGGCCTCACACGTTGATGCTGCCAAAGTGCCGGGCATCGAGCGCGTACCGGGACAGGGGCTTGGTGGGCTGGAAGTTTCCGTCGATCTCGAAGTGGCAACCAAACGGCATCACGATCGACTCGATCTCGCTGATGCTGACATAGCCCAGCTCGGGATAGCCAAGGTCGCACAGGCCAAAGGCGATATCGGGGTCTTCCGGGTCCAGCTCGGTCAGGAGCCACTTGGCGTTGGCCATCGGGCTGTGGATCTTCACCACCGGGTAGAAATCCATCTCGCGGCCGGTGCCTTTGAGGCGAAGTTGCTGTTGCCCATTGGCGAGCAGCTTGGCCGTGATTTCTTCAGATAATAGTCCCATGTCGTTCTCCTTTTTGTTGGCGCCCGTGGTGGACGCAGGAGCCCGGCAGAACAGGCGCAATAGACGAGCGGTAAGGCCCAACCCGGTCCGAAGGAGTGGTGCGGGCAGGGCCTCTTAGCGACGTCGACGGCTGTTAGGGTCCGCGATCATTCCATCACGGTGCCCCATAGGGAACGCTTGGTGCTTATGCCCCGATATCAGGGTCCAGGGGCCGCCGGTGGTGGCAGCAGGTATTCATAGGCCCGCCTTGCGGCGGCCGAGGCCTTCAGGATGGCCTTGTTGTCTTCGCGCAGGATCTTGAGCCAAGCACCGATATAGGTCGCTGAGTGACGCTCTATGCCGTCAATGCCAACCCGCTGGCAGCAAAACGACGATCCGAGCTCGGCGACGAGTTCTTCAAAGCCGTACTCGTTCGACCGCATATCGCCCGACATATCCCGTTCCAGGCGATGCTTCGCGCCAGTCCAGTGGGTCAGTTCGTGAAAGATGGTGGCATAATACCCCATCTGATCGGCGAACTGGTTGGGGTGGACCATCTGGATGAAGTCCCCGGCCGGGCTGTAAAAGCACTGGTTACCGCCAACATGGATGTGAGCGCCGGTGTTGGTGATGATCTCCTCTATCTCGGGAATGCGTTCGATCGGATCCGCTGGAAGGATGTTCACGGCGGGTCGAAGATGGTCGAGGTTGTCGCACTGGTCGAGGTTGAACAAGGCAAAGCCCCGGAACAGGAGCATGGTTTCGGCCACTTCCTCACCGCTGGCTGCGTCATTGAAGCCGCGGGTGATTTCGAGGGGGCGGATCGCTGGTGTGGCTTTCTCGCCCCTGCGCACCGTGCCGCCCTCGGCCTGTGCCTGTTTGAAGGTGACCCAGCGATTGCAGGTGAATTCGCTGGATTGCATGGTGAGCCACATCGCGTTGAACCCGCTGTAAAGCCTGCGGGTCGTTGGGTTGATGGCCCATTCTGAGGTGGCGTGGGTGCCCCATGGTCTGACGAAGGGGGAAACGCCCTTCTCGAGTTCGGCAATGATGCGGTCGGTGACGATTCCGGTGATGTCCTCGGCTCTCATTCAGCCGGGGTTTTGACGTCCTCCGTCCGAGAAACGGGAATGACCGACAAATCGATATGGCCCGCGCTGACCATGTCGTGCCAGGTGCACCAGCAGATGGGGAAACATGTCGCTGATCTGCCAGCGGGCTTCTGTTCCCAGTCGTAGCGGGTGTTGGTGAATCCGCAGGCGGCCTTATGGACCTGCTTGGCGAGGGTGTCCTTGTCCGCTGCGTCCTCGCGCCATGGCACGGCTACAAGATCAAAATCGCGACGCGCTGACCCGTGCACGGCGATAGCGTATCCATGTAGTTTTGCGGTGGCGCGTATCGCGGGAAGGCGGGAGTGGTAGAAGGCCTCCATCTGGTCGATGGTTTCGCAGCGGTACCACGTGCCCGGGGTGTATTCGATCTCGCTGGCAAGCAATTTGGCGTTCATGCTTGCCCCCAGAAATGGAGGACGGCGAAATAGAGCATCCAGACGAAGGAGACGAGAGCGGCCCCAAGCGGAAGGGTAAAGAGTGGCGTGAAACTTGGGAAATATCCCGAGCTGTAGTCGAATCCGTAAATGATCCAGAGGAAAATACCGGCGGTCAAAAGTGCCGGGATGATCCAAAGTCCGATAGTTATTTCCATAGCTTCTCCGTGGTTGGTTGAGAGTGTTTAGTATCCGCGCAACTTCATCAGTTCGAGTTTCAGGTCGGTGTTGCGTTCGACCGAGGCGGCCAGTGAGAGTAATGTTTTCCTTATCTCCTGATGGGCGGCCACCAATTCCTTATGCTGCTTGATCCTGCCGCCGTCCTTGACGAGTCGTGGCCTTTTCTGAATTGGCATCAGCGTTGCTCCTCTAGGTGTATTTTGGAGGGTCGAATGACGCGTTTGATCTCGTGGCCGGCGATGGCGAAGGCGAGGTCGCGCAGGCTCTTTTGGGCCATTTGGTCGTCATTGAATTGTGAGGGGCGCTCGATGTCACAGGCATCGAGGATGGTGAACCAGGCCCGCTCAATCGGGTCGTCTGGAAACATGGCGAGGGCAGTCGCCCATGTGTCGGCAAACCAGTATTTGGCGTATTCCATATAGCTTGGAAATTTAGGGTCATGGGCGAGAACGTTGGCGCGCTCGATCGCCGGTAGGTTGGCGTATTTCAGGGGGCCGAGGTCTTTGGCCTGGGTGCGCAATCCCTCCAGTTCCGGGAAGCGTGTAGAGACGCCTCCCGGACGGCCGGGGCCTACTAACCCGGAGGGGCATGGATCGTTGATAGGAGCCAACGGATCCCGCCTTTCTTAGGCTGGGCCAGCTGCAGCGGGTGCAGCGGTATCCAGCAATTCGATGCGGCCACGTCCTGGGCGGATGACGACTTCGGTACGGTAGTGTTTCACCCCGTCTTTTTCCCAGTCGCGCGTCTCGTTCCTACCGTGGACCCCGACCTGACCGCCTTTTTTTACGTGGTCCCGGACCACGGCGACGGCGTTTTGGTCGTAGACAACGATCTGGTGCCACTCGACGCGCTCGCGTGGCTCCCCCGACTTTTCATCCTTCCATCGGTCGCTTGTGGCGATCGAGAATTTGGCGACGAGGTCACCGCTGTTGCCGATTGGTGTAATTTCCGGGTCCTTGCCTACTCGGCCGACAAGGGTGGTTTGGCTTAGTGATCCCATGAATTTTCCTTTCTCTGGGTGGTCGTTACTCCATGTTTGGAAGACACATCGTCTTCGCTGATCCCTGCCTTTGTGCCTTCGCCGAACCTTCCAATTGGACGCGGCATGTGAGCTTTTGTTCTCTGCAAGCGAACCGGCAATGCAGTGCCGGCGCAGGGATCAGCGAAAACGACGCCCTTCGGGGCATCGTTTCGAGGTTTAAGCGGCCGTGATCGCACTGGCATAAAACCAGTCCTGGCACTGCCGACCGTCGGCCGCGCGAAATCGCACGTTGTACTGGTGATCACTGTCGAGGTTTTCGGCCCGCCCGACGACAAGGCCCTGTTCGTCCGTCATAGCCATCTGGACAGTAGCGCCGAGCTCGAATTCAAAAGGTTTTGGTCCCAAATTAGTCTCCTTGGTTGGTTGTTGTTGCCGTCTCTCCGTGCTGTCACGCTTTGTTGCCGCCTGATCCTCTGGGCTTGCGCCACCGGGGGGTCTCACGCTTTGTGCGTTTCAAAATCCCGCTATTCCATCCCGATGGCGGACTTGTAGAGCTCAAGAAGGCTGTCCTCCTCGGTCCGCTTGTCCTTGTCCATTTTTCGGAGGCTGATCACCTTGCGTATGATCTTGGCATCAAACCCGACGCCTTTGGCTTCGGCATAGATGTCCGTGATGTCCTCGCCGAGGGCGGATTTCTCTTCCTCAAGGCGCTCTATTCGTTCGATGAAGGCTTTCAGGCGCTGACCGGAAACTCCGCCGGCGTCGCTGCAATCGGTTGTCGGTGGAAAGTCGGCAACAGCGGTCGATGTCTCCGCCTTTGCTGAGAGGGTCGATTGGTCGTTCGTAAGGTTCATGGCTTCTCCGTGTGCGGTTGATCGGCTAGTGTTTGGTGATTAAGTCTCTGATTTAGTTCCATAATCTATGTTATGCGAACGGCGGTTGCCCCGCCATGTCGCCTAGTGGGCTTGAGTCGTTGGCAGGACGTACACCCCTGTCAGCGGTTGCCCATAGCGCGGTTCGAAAGCGGCTGAGAACAGACACGCGCCCCAGGCTAGACCGATAACCGCGATGACGCTGGCGGCGAATTTTACGCATGGCCACAGCCCTCGTGGCCCGGCAGGCGAGCGAGGATAGATACGCACAGCCGCTCGAGGCGGTCTGACGCATTCTCCGTAAGGTGGTTGTGCCCAGAGCATGCCGATTTGTCGGGGCGCGGTTGGGCGGTGAAGTCGAACGATCTCTTCGGTGGTGGAAATGTTCTCATCCTGATGGTCCTTCCATTTTTTGGCGAGGCGGTCTCGCTTGTTGATGATCTCCTGTCTTGCGGTCTGGCAGCGGGCCTTCCCGGTGATTGCCTCCAGGGCGAGGTCGATGCCGACAAAAACACCGTCGGCGTATAGTTGCTTATCTGTATTCATATCTTGCCTCTACATTCAAAATATTAGTTGATCTAAACAAACATAGTCTGTAAATTACAAGACATCGTTAGTAACGTCAAGGAATAATGATGGATAGATTTGCCGACAGAGAACAACGCCTGACCCCTATACAGGTCACGCCGCCAACCCCCACGTGGAAGGATGGCCTGGAAAAGGCTGCAAAGGCTGAAGGCCTCAAACCAAACCAATGGGTGCTTCAGACGCTGACGCGGGCGATGCGCGAGGGCGGCCATCTGCCAACTGCTGCTGACACAATCTGAGAAGGAGAAACCATGAATGCTGCTACCCCCCCCAAATATGCAAAATCCCTAGCCGAGAAAATCTCGGACGTTATCTGTGTGACGCTACAGAATTCGAGCTCCAGGACTTGTTCTCTTCGAGCTTCGGACTTTTCAAAACGCGAGAGGCCGAACTGGTCTCCAAAATCAAGGAACGACGGAAGATAACCGCCGCGGAACGGAAGGCTAAGGCCCGTGACGAAGCGCGCCGACAACGCGAAGAGCAAAAGGCCCAAAGGGGTCGCGACAAGAGAAAGTGAGGAAGTATGAATACACAGCCAGCCCCTGAGGCAGGGGTTTTAGACGATAAGGAATTCTACCTGCAGGACACCCGCCAATATCTCGGCAACTCGATGATGTGGTGGGGCAAAGAGCGTCAGGGCTATACGGATAACCCGACGAAGGCCCACGTTTTCACAGGCAAAGAGCTGCGCGAAGGCGGCTTTGATCGCGACAGCGACGTGGCCTGGCCTAAGGAATACATCGACAGCATCATCACGCATTGCGTGGATATGCAGAACGCGGACGCGACCGAGGGTGTCCGCCCGCGCCTAATGCCGGCGCCGCCCAAACCACCAGAACCGCAGAAACCAGCCGAGTCGGAGCAATCCGAATGAAGGCCGAACCGGATGCATTGAAGTCGCGCGACCCACAGCGTCGTTGGCCGTTGGTAAATCCGTATCATCGCCACGCCGCCCGAGTTGTTATCGAGGCGAGGCTGATGCGCGAAAGTCCGGCCGAGGTTGTCGCCGCACTTGATGGCTGCCTCGTGTGGCGTGCCGAGATGCTGGGTCATCGCAACCTGATGGAATACGTCATCGAGCATCCGAACCTGCCCGCTGTGCAGGATGCGGACGATCTGCCCTGTTACACGATCGGGATGTCCAGCAGGGTCGATCCGATCAGCGAACAGACCCACTTTTTCCGCACCGAGTTCTTGAAGGTGGGGCCATGATGAAAAGGCAATCCCGCACGCTGTCCCTAATCGAGTCACTGGCAAACGTCGCCATTGGCCTCGTGGTGGCCTTGGTGGCGCAGCACTTCGTCTTCCCGCTTTTTGGGGTGGTGATCACTTTCAAGGAAAACCTTGGCATCGCCGGCATCATGACCGTGGTGAGCATCACGAGGTCGTATCTACTGCGGCGCTTGTTCAACTCGTTCTGGTTCTGGCGATTGTTCCGATACCGCTACCTGTGGTGGCCGAGTTTTAACCGGGATCGGTTCCAACCATGATCCCCTTCCCGTTCAAGAAATATGGCGTCGTTTATGCAGACCCGGCCTGGGAAGCGGGAGTTGGTAC
Organism: uncultured Cellvibrionaceae bacterium; assembly: GCA_964542655.1. Lineage (GTDB taxonomy): Bacteria > Pseudomonadota > Gammaproteobacteria > Pseudomonadales > Cellvibrionaceae > Cellvibrio. The sequence continues at coordinate 3,310 of CAZIWB010000053.1, read as the reverse complement.
GAAGTCACGGCCACAGCACTATCCACGGATGACGCTCGCCGATATCGCGGCGTTGCCGGTGAAGGGAATCACCCTGCCCGACTGCTGGTTGTTCATGTGGATCCCGAGCAATCGGCTGATCCTGGGGCATCACCTGCCCATCATGAAGGCTTGGGGATTCAAGCCCTCAGCCGTCGCCTTCACCTGGATCAAGACCCGCCGGAACGCCTCGAGCCTGTTCATGGTGGAAGAGGATCTGCACAAGGGCATGGGCTACACCACTCGGAAGAATGCGGAATTTTGCCTGCTGGGCCGCCGCGGAGCCCCACGCAGAGAAGCGGCGGACGTCCACGAGGTGATCATCTCGAACCTGCAGGAACACAGCCGCAAGCCCGAGGAAGCCGCCCGGCGGATCGAGCGCTTCGCGAAGGGGCCATACATCGAACTGAACAGCCGCACCACCCGACAAGGCTGGGACGCATGGGGTAACGAGGTCGGGAAATTCGCAACCGTTTGAGAAGGAGAAACTATGGAAACTAAACAAGCCGGTGAGGCACCGGCCTTAAATAATGAGGTTGCCGCTCAGCCAGCGGTCAATGTGAGTCAGAGTAAGAAGGGCGACTCGGTGATTTTCCGTTGCGGCGGTAGAGCCGAAATTGCGGAAAAGGTAGACATAAACGGCTTGAAACTAGTCGGTTACGCTGCGCCGATTCTCGACGGATATTTCTCGCCAAACCATTGGTATAACGACGGCAAATTTTCGCGCGAGGGAAGTCACCCACTCGACATTATTGCCATAGAACCGGCGCCATTCGACTGGGCAACAGTGAAACCGGGGATGGCGTTCGACAAGCCACAACGTGCAGGGACGCTGTGGTACATCGGGCCAGATCCTGTTGACGAAAACTACGCGGTGTTTGGCACGTATCGTCCCACCGGCGGCGGGTTCTGGGGTGATCTAACTTTCTACAAGAAGATCTCGTTGGCCCGCGCCCCTGAAAAGGACGTGAAGGTCGTGGTGTCGATATGAGGGACGCGCACAGATCGTTGCCGCCCTCGTCGCGGGCGGAACTGTTCATCCGCGATAGCCTTGGCCTGGTTGAGGAGAAACTGGGCGAATCCCGCACGTTGCGGGGGGTGTTCAACACGTTTTCAGATGATCAGCTGTCGTTGGCGCGGACCATTATGCGGCGATCGCTGCGGGAAACGGCCCGGTTTTACGGCTATTATCGCCTCGATGAGATAGATCCAGCGGTTGTGCCCTACGGCTACCAGCTGGCCCATATCGAGCTCACCGAACACATAGAGCGTGCTCTGCGTGTGATCGACTCCAGTCACCCCAAAATGCGGGATAGGTGGCGCTTGCTCTTGGCGGCCGCTTCACCTGAAATGAACCCGCGTCCACCGGAGTTTTAAGGCATGACCATCGGATCGAGAACACTGCCAAAGGAGTCGCGGGCGGAGGCTTTCGTTGGGGGAATGACTGACCTGATCGCGCTGCGGATCAGGCAAGATCGGCGGCTCAGTGCCGCCTTCAATGAGCTGAGCGATGTCCAGCGGAGCGCGGCGGCGGTCATCATGGCCAGGGCTATCAGGGAAGGGATGAAGGGGGCGGGATACTATCGGCCCGATGAGGTGGACCCGGCCACCATTCCACCTGGATTTGCGCTCGCTAATGTCTATGCCGACTCTGAGATATTCACGCTGCTGAAAAACTCGGTGAAGCCGGGCATTGATCCTGACGATCTGTGGGGCAAGCTCCTGAGCGTTGCCGGGCCGTCGTAGGAGTTTATGCCATGCCGAAATCATTTGGATCACGAAAGCTGCCCAAGAGCTCCCGCGCGGAAATGATGGTGGAGGCCACTATTGGTACTGCGCTGATCCGTATGCGGCAGGATAGGCGGCTGCGGACCATGTTCAATGACATGAGCGACGACCAGCGGACGGCGTTCAATGTGATATTGGGCCGATCGGTGCGGGAAGCGATGAATGGCGTAGGGTATTACAAAGACGATGACCACGATGCGACAGTGTTGCGCCCTGGGTTCGTGCTGGCATCGGTGTATGCGCACCCCGAGCTCTTCACGGTGATCTATAACGCGGTCCGTCCGGGCGTCGATCCGGATGACCTATGGAAAAAGCTGCTGCAGGAAGCACAGCCGGGGCCAAAGCCATGAGCACGTTTGAGGTCATTGGTGGGAGGCTGACCCATAGCTATCTGATGCGAAAATCGAAATACGATCTGGCGCGGATGCATCTCGACCTGGTGAATGAGCGGGAGCGGGCGGTGATCCAGTTCGGTGTCGCAGGCGCCCTCGATCAGATGTTGAAGGATGCCCTATTTGTGGCCGCCCAGCTGCCCGTGGACAACGAGTCGCGGCTGGTGTTGTCGGGTCTCCATCAAGCCTTCGATGCTCTGGAGCGGCACAAGGCGGCAAATCCCCGTGCCGCCTCTCGTGTGAACATGCTACAATTCTCACATGATAGAACTGGACGTGAAGACGGACATCGCGAAGGGGCTGGCACAATATGCAGCCCTAGACTCGCGCCAGTTTCCGTTCATCGTGTCCCTGGCCATCAACCGGACGATGCGCAGGATCAAGGCGGATGAGCGCCAGGTGATGGGCTCGGTGTTCGATCGCCCTACCCCGTTCACCCTGAACAGCCTGCAGACGGTCGCTGCGCGAAAAGACAACCTCGAGGCGGTGATTAAGCTGCGGGACTTCGCCGGCAAGGGCACGCCAGCGAGTAAGTATTTGGCGGCCCAGATCGGCGGGGGATCTCGGCCACACAAGCCTCATGAGAAGGCCTTGGCCGCTGCTGGCATCCTGCCACCGGGGCTATATGCCGTGCCTGCACAGGGCGCCCCCCTCAATGCTTATGGCAACCTCAATGGCGCATATGTCTCCCGCATCCTGTCCTATCTCAAGGCCAATAGAGATGGCACGCAGAACCGCACCAAGGGGTCGATGGTGCGCAACAGCAGACAGAAACAGTTCTTCGCCATATCCCAGCCCGACAAACGCGGCCTGCCCCTTGGCATCTACGAGCGACGCAGTGGTGGGATACGCATGGTGATCGCATTCGTGAAAGCTCCGACCTATGCGAAGCGCCTGCCCTTCATCGACGTGGCTCAGCGGGATGCGCGCCTCTATCTCGCCGAGGAGCTGAGGATCGCGGCTGAGCAAGCAATGGCCACGAGTCGCGATGCATCTTTCACCCTACGTGACCTCGCCAACGCTGACGCTGCGCTGCGGCGCGAGCTGCTGGCCTTCTGATTTCAAGCCGTGCGGGTCCTTCCAAGTCTTTGATTTCACGGGGAAATTCGAAC
>CAZIWB010000052.1:0-45443 GCA_964542655.1 uncultured Cellvibrionaceae bacterium | reverse complement strand
AGATGCTGGTTCTCCGCCGGACATGCAACGAATCGGACAAGCTCCGCAAGGCGCTGGCCAGCATCAAACGCATCGTTACGGCCGCAGGAAACGTGCGCTACGACGCCGCCAGGACCAAAGACGGCCACGCCGACCAAGCCTGGGCGCTTGCCCTAGCGGTTTCAGCGTCCAGCGCTGGCCAGGTAACGGGCGCTTACGCGGCGCTCCGTGGGCTGGTGAAGCGAACGGAACGGGCAGTCTAAGGCCATAACCGCGCCAATCTAGCGGCATTATGCGCCCTAGATGATGCGCGAAGCCCCGCCGAAGCCCTCCAAGGGACGACTGCGCTCGTTTTCCGTTCAGCAATGGTCGCCAGGCATTCGACTCTCCTGGACCGACTCCGCGATCAAGAACGCACAGGGGCAGCTTCGTCTGGGTAAGCCAGCGCAAGCGGCGAAGCTCGCCGAATCGATGCTGGGTGACGACGAATACCCGAGCTCGATGGGCCGTGCCATCTCCGAAATCACCGGGGCGGCTTTCACACTTGCGCCAGAGACGGGGCCCACTGGTGCGCCGATTGGAAAGAGCCAAGCGATCGCCGATAAGCTGGGCAAACTGTGGGATTGTGCGCTCCCGCCGGAGACGCTGGAGAACCTGATCAAGTGGCGCCTACAGCTCAAGCTAGCGATTGCCACGATCGATTGGGTCGACTGGAAACCCACGGTTCGGGTTCTTGACCCACAATACGCTTGGTTTGACGAGAACCGGGGGCACTGGATTTACAGCGCCAAGAACGGCGAGCTAGTCATCACGCCTGGTGACGGCAAATGGGTTCTTCTCGGTGGCCTAGAGCACGCATCGAGCTCTGCCGTGTGCGGCCTGGGTGAGGATTGGTATATCAAGAAGTGCGCCTGGCGCGATTTGCAGCGCTACAACGAGCGCCACGGGTTGCCCATCATCAAGGCGGAGGTTCCTGTTCTTGCGCCCCCTGGCGAGAAAGAGCAATTCGCCGAAGACCTTTCGACTATCGGCACGGACACCACGGTCACCGTACCGGTTGGCATGGGGACGGACGGCAAGCTCCGTTACGACGTCGACTTGGTTGAGGCCACCGACCAATCTTACGACACGTTTTTTAAGACGATCGATCGCGTTGACCGGAAGTTCCAATGCTTCCTAATCGGCTCGAACGCCTCTAGCGAGCTCACCGGGAACGTCGGTTCCCGTGCCGCTGCGGAGTCATCCGAAAGCGTCGCGCGCACGCTTGCCGCCTCTCGAGCCAAGGTCATCGCCAACGAGCTCAGAGAGCAATTTTTGACACCGTGGGCACTGCTCACGATTCCCGGCGCGCGCCCGGAGCACATTCCCTATCCCTCGTGGTCCATCACCTCCAGCGCCGCAGAGGCGAAGTCGGAGGCGTGGACCGGTGCCGCTAAGGCAGTCGGAGAGTGGAAGAAAGCGGGATATGTGGTGACGAACGCCGTCGACCTGGCAGGGGAAATGGGCCTCGTGATTGAAGAGGCACCGGAGCCTGTAGCGGTCGGGCCCGATGGGCAACCGTTGGACCCCAAAAATCCCGACGATTCCGAAGATTCGCCAAAGGATGACAAGGGCGCCAAAAACGACGGTTCTGAGGAAAGCTTAAGCGCTTTCGGATCGCTTTCCTTCTCTGACATTCTCTCGCGATTCCCGCGGGTTGCCATCATCGGCGGCGCTCGCACCGGAAAAACCTCGCTTTCTCTTGCCGTGTCGGACCGGCCGGTCATTCACACCGACGACTTCATTGACCGCGGATGGGAGAACTCGCCGGCCGCCGTACTCAGCGCCGCGTCACCTCACTCGCGATTCGTGGTCGAAGGCGTGACCGCTGCGCGCGCTTTGCGCGATGGCCTGGAGGTTGACGCAGTGGTTCACCTGACCCGCGTAAAAACCAGGCTCACGGCGCGGCAACGCGGTCTCAACAAAGGCACCGAGACAATCATTCGTGATTGGCGCTCGAAAGCGAGCGGCGCACTTGTCTTTGGTGAGCGCGGCAATGGGTTTGCGCGCAAGCCATAGGCTCCAGTGCAGCGTGTTAGGTGAGTGATTGCAAATGGCAAAGCCTAAGCCTGAAGAAGCCGACGCTCCCGAAGTTGTCGAAGCCGACGCTCCCGAAGTTGTCGCTGAACCTCGCAACCTCACGCGTGAAGCTCTCGCGCTGGAGCTGGGCGAGGAAGAGGCGCGGAGGCGCATCCCTTGAAGTTCGCGCACGGTGCCGACTGGATCGCCGACGTAGTTCTCTCTGAAGCGGGGGAGCCTCCTACGGAAATCCGACTTTTCGCCATGGGCGAGAACCGGACCACAAAAGGCTCCTATTTTCTCGACTCCGCCGGGGGCGCCGAGGTCCTGAAAAGGTTCGCGGCTCTCGGCCGAGACGCGCTTCCGTTCGACGCTGGACACGGGATGCTAGCCGGCTCGATGGCGCACCCGGAGGCCCACAAGGCGCTCGGTTGGTTCGTTCCTGAGATGCGCGAGGACGGGCTCTGGGCGAAGGACATCGCCTGGACTAAGGCCGGCCGCGAAGCGCTCACGGCGAAGGAATATCGATTCTTCTCGCCGGCAATCAACTTCGACGAAAAGACGCGGCGCATTCTCGCGCTGGTCAACGTCGCACTACTGAACCTCCCAGCAACGCTGGGGCAAAAGCCGCTCGTTTTGGATAGCGGCGAATCCGAGGAAAAAAACATGACGGTACTTTTGGAAAAACTCGGTGCCGCCGACGAAACCGCAGCGCTTACGGCGCTCACGGGTTTGCTGGCGCTCCGCGACGGTTTGGTTGCGTTGGGCTGCGCGGACCTGTCCGCGGTTCAAGCGATCGTGACGGAGCGTGACACGCTGCGCACGGAGAAGGCTACGGCGCTCGCCGAGAAGGCGGCCGCCGAGAAGGCTGGTCTCTTGAGCGCGGTTCCGCCTGCCTCTCGCGCATTCGCCGAGACGTTGAGCGCGGAGCAACTGAGCGCCTATGTGGCGACTCTGCCGAAGCTCACCACGCGAGTGGAAGAGCCGAAGACCACCGTGTCGGTGGTTGCGCTGAGCGCCGACGAGAAGCAAGCGGCCAAGTTGCTTGGTCTGACCGAAGAAGCATTTTTGGCCCAAAAGACGGCCGACGGAGTGAACTAACATGACTGCACGGTCTGCAAATTTCGACCTTCAGGAAATCGCCAGCTCTTTCGGGCAGCCGGTTGGTGACTACGGCGGCGGAGCCGCTTTGGCCGCTGGCGTGTTCTACAAGGGCGCGCTCCTTGCGTTCGACCAGAGCGACTCGAAGATCAAGCCCGGCGCAACGGCGACGACCCTGATCGCGCTCGGCCGTTGCGAATCCGAAGGCACCGGAACCGCCAATGGTCTCGCGGTCAAGGTTCGCTCCGGCATCTTTGGCCCATTCGACAATTCGAGCTCGGCCGATGCCATCGCCAACGATGACGCCGGAAAGCTTTGCTACATCGTCGACGACGCCACGGTGGCGCTCACGAGTGGCTCGAGTACGCGAAGCGTAGCTGGCGTCATCTACAAGGTGGACGGCAACTCGAAGGTCTGGGTCGCGATCGATCCTCTCAAGGTTCCTTAACCCGAGCGCCTAACGGAGACACACTCAAATGATCATCAATAACGGCACCATCCAGGCGCTCCGCACTGGTTTCAATACCAGCTACCGCACCGGATTCACGTCCGCGCCTACGTTCTACAATCAGTTCGCCACGACCGTTCCGAGTAATACGGACATCGAGACGTATGGTTGGATGACCCAGCTCGCGAGCATGCGCGAGTGGCTCGGCCCGCGCCTCGTGCGCAACTTGGGTGAAGCGGTCTATACGCTCACCAACAAGGACTTCGAATTGACGATCGGCGTTGGCCGAAATCAGATCGAAGACGAAAAGCTCGGCATCTATTCGACGCTGTTCGAGGACATGGGCGCCAGCGCGCGCAAGTGGCCCGACCAGATCGTCAAGACGGCCCTACAGGCCGGCACGTCGGCGACGACCTTCGATTCGGTGGCGTTCTTCGCCTCGACTCACCCGTTGAACCCGGCCGGCAACCAAAGCAACAACTTCACCGGAACGGCTCTCTCAGCCGACAACTACGCCACCACGCGCGCCGCGATGATGGGCTACACGGGCGCCGATGGCGAGGTGATGGGCGTGATGCCAAATCTCCTCATCGTCCCGCCGCAGCTCGAGAAGACGGCTCGCACGATTCTGAATGCTGATTTCGTTGGCAACGGCGAAACCAACGTGATGAAGGGTTCGGCGAATCTCCTGGTGATTCCGCAGCTCGCCAACCAGGCGACGACTTGGTACCTCGCGGACACCACGCGTCCGATCAAGCCGCTGGTTTTCCAGCAACGCAAGGCGCCGGAATTCGTGAGCCGCACCGACCTGGACTCGGACAGCGTTTTCCACCGGAAGACCTTCGAGTTCGGCGTCGACTCGCGCGGAGCCGCCGGCTACTCGCTTTGGTTCTTGATGGCTCGCGCCATCGCGTAAACCTGGCCAGCGAAAGCACAGAAGGGCTGTAGGGTCACACCTACGGCCCTTTTTCTATGGCATACGCTACCGTCGACCAATTTCGCGCAATCGGCCTACCTGCCGCAGCGCTGGAGGAGATGGAGGACGATCAAGTTCTCGAATTCCTCGAAGCGGATAGCGGTGTGATGGATAGCTACATCGGCGAAGCGACGACGCTACCGCTCACGGCGCCATATCCAGCAGTCCTCGGGAAGTGCAACTGCGACCTGGCGTGTTATTCGCTGCTGCTTTGGCGCGGGTACAATCCGGAGACGTACGACACCAATTACCAGGCGCGCGCCGAGCGTTGGATCAAGTGGCTTGAAGGCGTTGCCAACGGCTCAGTTTCGATCCCTGGTGTGACTGGCGGAACGGAAGAGGCGACGAGCAATGCGGCGCCGCGAGTCATCACGAAGGCCCGCCGATGGGAAGACGAGTGTGAGTAAGAATCGCGCCGCGCTTGCGCGCATTCGCCAGATTGCCGCATGCATCGGCGGGCTTTCGCGCGAGGTAATGCCGGCTGTTTCTGAGGCCATGGGAAAGCGCGCTCGCGGTCTCATCTCAGAAGGTTTCGATACCCGCAAGGCGCCGGACGGTGCGCCATGGGCAAAGCGTGAGCAGGACAAGCCGTGGCCGTTGCTCGAGAAAACCGGACGCATGCGCCGCGGGTGGCGAGTGATCGTCTCTTCCAAGGGAATGACCACGAAAAACAGCGTCAAACATGCCAAGTTCCACCAGGAAGGGACGCGAAAAATGGCAGCCCGTCCAATGGTTCCGCGCAAGGGCCAGCGATTGCCTGAGAAGTGGCGCGTTTCACTGCTCAGGGTCGCCAAAATGGCGGCGAAGCGTGGGCTAAAGAAGGCGATCAGCCCATGAGCCGCCTCTCTGCATTCGTCGCCGCGGTCGCGGTCGAACTCGATGATTCGAGCGTCGAATTCGTGATCGGAAAAAAGAACGAGGGCAAGCACGGCCAGCGCCGCCGCGTGCATTGGTACTACAACGTCGGAGGCGAGATTGAGGAGAACACTCGCCAGGGCGGAACCAAGACCGACGACGACACGACTCGAACGGTGAGTGTTTGGCAACGCTCGGAGGCTGTGCTTGTGCGCGCCTTCGCCGAAAGCGAAGACACGATCGAGACGCTTTTCGAAAACCTCATCACGGCGATCGATCGCGCTGCCGGTGTCCAGGCGGTTACGTGGGGCCCCTACACGTGGCACGAAAACGAGATTGGCCAGAGAGTGCCGATGATTGATTTAGAGTTTCGCCTAGCACTGCCTGTGCCGGATGAAATCACGACGCTCGTGACGATTGCGGCTGTCAGCACGACGACGGAATTCGAAGATGAATGAAGCAAAAGCGCCCGCGGAACCTACGCGCTCCGTCGCTGAACACGGCGCCGAACTACGCGGCAAGGTTCGCCACATCTACGCCGCCGCTCGCGTTCTATACGGCTGGGCTCGCCACGAGCACCACTTTCCGAACGAGCCGGTCAAGCTGACCGCCGCTCAATTCGTCGAAGCGCTGGACCGCGCCGCAAAGTTCCCTGGTGTCGATTTGCTCGATGCCGCCAAAAGCAAGCTAATCGGAGCCTAAGAAATGGCAGATATTCCGTCCTCAATCATCGAGCCGATTGACCCAGGATTGGGCGTCAGTGAAGCCGCAACCATGCGCCCCGTGGTGCTTGGTATCGCGAGCGCTGGCGCGACCGATGAAATCGGCTGGTATTCGAGCGCGTCGGCGCTTGTCTCTGACTACGTTTCCGGCCCTGGCGTCGAAGACGCGGCGCAACTCCTGGCGTTCGCTGGCGGGCCCATTGGCTTCGTTCGCGTGAACGGTTCGGTGGCTGCTACGAATAGCGCCATCACGAAGAGCGGCGGCGGGCCGACGATCACGATCGCCGGAACCTCGAAGGTGGACGTGAGCTACATCCTCGAGATTCTCGACGGTGGAGCGCTGGGCGCCGGGACCTTCCGCTACACGCTCGATAACAACGACGAAATCGAAGCGTCGGAGAGAACCTACAGCGGCAAAATCGTGATTCCGTCCGGCGGAACCTACGCGATTCCCGGCACTGACTTGACCCTGACGTTCCCGTCCGGGACGTATGTTGCTGCGGAGACCTACACGGGAACGGCCAATTGCGCCGGGTTCGCTTCGGCTGACGTCCTGGCGGCGATCGAGGTCGCCCTGGAAGGCGCTTCGGATTTCCGATTCTTCTTCCTCTCGGCTTCGGTGAAGTGCGGCGGGCACGCCACGCTTTCCGGCATTCTCTCGGCGGCGCAAAGCGCTCTCGAGACTGCCGAAGGCGAAGCGCGCTACAAGGCGCTGATTGCGCCGACGAGCGCGGTCATTGGTGACACGGCGAGCGCCGTGAAGTCGACGTACAGCGCAATCGATGCCAACCGCGAGCTCATCGCCCACGGCTTCGGTCGCTACGTTGCTCAGGTTCGCATGCAGGGGCGCGGCTATGTGGACCGTCCCGTGGCGCTCTCGTTCGGCGTGCGTGCGGCTCAATCGCTCCCGTCCACGGACCTCAAGCGCGTCAAGAGCGGCAAGCTTCCCGGCCTGGTCAAACTCTACTTTGACGAGCGCGTGGAAGCCTCTCTGCTCGACGACGTGAAGGTTTCGACGCTCCGCACCTACGTCCGCCGTCCCGGCTTCTTCGTGACTCAGGGGCGCATCAAGAGCGCGCCGGGCTCGGACTTCACCAATTGGCCGCGCCGCTTGGTGTTCGACATTGCCAGCGAAACCGCTCAGCTGGTCGGCGAGGGCTTCATTGGTCGCGGCGTGCGCGCCAAGACTGACGGCACCGGGAGCATTGATGAGCGCGACGCTCTGGCCCTCGAAGGCGAGGCGCAAGCGGCACTCGAGGCTCAACTCGTGCAGCCTCGAAACGCCGAAGGAAACGGCGGATACGTGAGCGCGGTTCGATATTCGGTCGATCGCACGACCAACGTTGCCGCGACGGAGACGCTTTACGCGGACGTCGGCATTCTCCCGCTCAACTCAATCACTTGGATTTACACCCGAGTCGGCTACTCGCTGAACGTCGGCGCCGCTGAGGAGACCGCAGTCTAATGCCCACCTATCCTGACACTGGCGCGCTCGGTTGGTCGATGAGCCGAGCGGAAATCGCCCTCAATGGCAAGATTTACACCGCAATCATCAACATCTCGATCGACCAACCAACTGAGGAGGGTGTCATCGAAGGAACCTCTCCGTTCCCTCTTGGGCGCTCCGCTGGAACCATGGGACTCGGCGAGGGTACCGTGACGTTCTCCGACGAAGGGGAGCGCATGGAGTTCCTTGACGACTTGGGCGACGGCTGGCGCGATCAAATTTGGGGTGCGACCTACATCCTTCGAAAGACGGATGGTCAGACCAAGAAAATCGAGTGCATCTCTTGCCGCGTGCTTTCGAATCCAATCGATCACGCCAAGGGTTCCGATGCGCTCGGCGGTGACATCGTGTTCTCGTTCCTCAATCACAAGATTAACGGCAAGTCTCCGCACTTGCCATAATCCGGTTCCTCCGGGGGGATAACCGGAGCCAGAGAGGACGCCCGCGCTCCATCACCCTCTCGGCGCGGATCGTGTCTAGGCTCGCACCTGCGACGGCCCCGCTAGGAATCGCCACCTAGCGGGGTTTGGTGTTTTTGTGTTGACGCATCGCGCCGCGCTAGTTCAAGCTACTGGCTTCACCCCGTAAAGATGAGCAGCCGGGCCGCAAGGCTGTTTGATGCTCGCAGGGGCGTGGCTTGGCGCACAAGCAGGGAGGCCGCTGGGTTCTAAACTTGGCGGCTTTCGCTTTTCCGTCCCGCCATAACAGCATGCCCCTCGCGCTACCTTCCGCGCATGGCGAACATTGAAACCACCCTTCCGGGTGGAGAGGTCTATTCCGCGCGTCCCCCTTCCCCCGCTGAGTGGTCGCGATTCATCGACCACGTAAACGAAGGTAACGCGCGCGTCGGCTGGCGGGAGCTCGCTCAGGTGTGCGCTACGTCGCACACGCCGGACGCTGCCGCGACGCTCCTGGCGAAGTACCCGGGCGCAATCAAGCCGCTCGGCGAAGCAATCGCTAACCTATCGTCCAGCGACGATGAGTCAAAAGTCGAGGACGGCGAAGTCGTCTTTTTGGACATGCGCTTCCGCGCACCGACGCTCGAAGAGTGGGAAGAGCTGCAAGAGGCGGTTGGCGAAAAGGGAGCCCACGAGCACCCCTTGGCGCTGGAGCTCATCGAAAAGCTCTCGAATTCTCCGGGCGCCATGCTTGCGCGCGCCGCGATTCATCCTGGCGACGTGCAAGAGGTAATGAATGACGTCGCCAAAATCGCCGGAATGCAAATCAAAATCGCCGTAAAAAAAGGCTAGGGCGCTTCGAGAGCACGCGCCGAAACGTCATCAAATCCGCCGAAGCGCTCGCCGAATTCTACGGCGCGCCAAAGACGGACAAAGCGGCAGACGGTGCGATGCTCCTGGCGAGCGCCGTCGACGATTTGCGTTACTTGCGCCTAGTCGCCGAAGCCTACGTAAAAGGCAATCAGGAGGCGGCGAAGAAGGCGCGTCTAGGCAGGTATGGGAGGCGATAGGAACATGCTGAAAAACGGAATCATTGCGAACGGGACCGATGCACAGGGCAACCCGTCCGGCGGATACGCCACGGGAACGGGCATCAGCATCCAGTGGCAGGACGGGCCGGTGCCAAAGGATGGGGCTCCGTCCGGCGCGTTCGTGGAGGACCTAATCGAGATCGCGATTGCGCGCCTGGAACATTACCAGCTGAGCCGCTTTGCTTGTGACACGAACGCTAGCGCGCTCGATAGCTTGCGAGAGGCGCTTGCGTCTTTGCACGCGCGAACTGCAGAGCGCACGGCGCGCGGAGTCGAAGGTAAGCACGAGGTGTAACCGCCAGCCCGTAGCGGGCCACGTGTTATCCTCTGAGCGCCAATGGCGGACGAATCTGTAGAGCTTGAGATTGAGCTAAAAGACGGCATTTCGAAGCCGGCTAAGAGCGCGTCTCGAGCTCTGCAAAAGCTCGCCGAAGACGCAGAGCGCACGCAAACGCGCATGATGCGTAAGATCATGCAATCGAGCGTCGCGAGCAATAAGCGGCGCCTGAATGTCGAATTTGCCGCAGCCAAAAAGAGTGCGGTAGTTGCCAAGCGCGCGGCGCAGATTCGCGAAGCGGAGGGCACTAGCTGGTCGAAGCTCGGTGGCTCGATTTCGACTGTTGCTGGCGGCATTGGTCTAGCAGCGGGAGCGCTTGCGGCCTTTGGTGTCGTCTCTGGCGCCGTGGTTTACGGAGCCGCTCACCTGGGCGGCGAACTTATCGAAGCTGCCAAGAGTGCGGGTTCCCTGCGGTTCGCGCTGGGTCAGCTTACACACACCGATGGCGCCGCAGAACTCGAAGGGATCACGAAGCTAGCGGCGGAACTAGGACTCAATATCGAAAGCACGGCGCACAGCTATGAGCGCCTGCTGAAAATGCAGTTCAAGCCGGACGACGCCAAGACATGGGTCAAGTTCGGCGCTGACATGCAAGCGCTCGGGAACTCCGCCGAAGAGGTGGAAGGTATCCTGCTCGCGGTCTCTCAGATCAAGTCGAAGGGCAAGCTGCAAGCACAGGAAATGCTCCAGCTTGCGGAACGTGGCGTTTCCTCGGACCTGGTTTACGACGCTCTCGAAAAGAAGACGGGCAAAAGTCGCTCGCAAGTGATGAAGCTCCAGGAGGGCGGGAAGATCGATTCCGACTCCGCTCTAGCAGCCATTCAAGAGGCGCTGATGGTGAAGCTCCACACCTCTCGCGCTGGCGAGGCTGCGGAGAGCTACGTTCAGACGTTCGCCGGCTCGATGGGCAAGGGTGACGCCGAAATGCAGCGCGTGGGCCTTGGTCTCGGTGCCGCATTCGAGCGTGGCTTTTCCGATGCAACCGGGCGCGCTGACGACCTGAAAAAGCGCGGTTTCACCGGCATCTTCGCGCAAGCTGGCTCGGGCGACTTCTTCGCGCAAATGGCGAATTCGCCGACGCTCGAGAAAATCGGCGGCTTCGTTGAGCGGCTCGGCAATGCGTTTGCCGTACTCATGCCGCATCTGTTGGCGGTAGGCGACGCTTTCGTATCTGGGTTCACGGATGGCGCCGGGCTAGAGGATGCGCTTAGCGAAGACACGGTTACTGGATTTGCAGCAATCTTGCGGGACGACATTGTGCCAGCGGCCAAAACGGTGGGCTGGGCTATCGGCTGGGTGTCGACCAAGGTTCTCCAACTGACGGGTGGGCTGGTTTACCTCGGCGCGCGCTGGACGAACATGTGGACCAGCATCAGCACGGGCGCAGAGTCGCTTGTGACGAGCTTTACCGACCTTGGCTCTCGCGTTATCGACGGATTCATCTCCGGAATTACGAGCGGCTACCAGCGCACTAAGGATGCCGTCACCGGCTGGGCTGACGGCGCAGTTAACTTTGCCAAGGAAACATTCGGTATTCACTCACCGTCCAAAGAATTCGCGACGCTCGGCAAGTACAGCGTCCAGGGCTTCCAGCGCGGCCTTGACTCGATGACGCCGGAGCTACCTAGCGCGAGCTCGATGGCGCCAGCGGCTCTCATGGGCGGCGGAATGAGCATCACGATGCCGATCACGATCAACGTCAACGGCTCCGACAGCCCGGCGGAAACCGCGCGCATGGTCCGCCTGGAATTCGAATCGCTGCTCGCCGGCTCGTTTGGCCGCTTCGCGGAAGGCATCGCATGACTTGGGGCAGAAGGAATTTCCTAGACCAAATCCCGATTGACCAATCCAGCGGCGGAACGCCCGGCATTTGGGACGTGGTTTACCTGGCCGGGCAGGCGTGCCCGGGTATCGCGGAAGTGTCCTTGAACCTCGGCGCCGACATCGACAAGCGCCGAAAGAAGGGGCAGAAGAAATCGCGCGCCATCGATTGCGGCGCCAAGCCGGCGGAGCTTTCGATCGATCTCACCTTGCGCCCGAGTGAGCTCGAACCGTTCGTTTCCAAGTTCGTGCCGCTCTTGTTCTCGCTGAACAAGACGGCCGCGCAAAACCCAATCGCCGTGGGCCATCCGTCGCTCGAGATTTGGGGACTCGACCTATTCGTGGTCCAGGGCTTGAGCCAACCGCACCCGAAGGGTGGCTTCCTCAAAATCTCAATCAAGGCCGTCGAATGGGTGCCGGACCCGCCAGTGATTTCGCCGGTTCAGAAAATCACTACGGCTGACTTCCAAGATCTCGGTGCGCGCATTGCTCCAGTCGCGAAAACCGTCATCGATAGGTTCTTCAACCCATGATTTCGGTCAACGGCTCGCCGTGTCTTTCGCTTGTGCTCACCGTAGCGCGCAACGCGGCATGGGTGGCGCACGTCGAGATGCAGGGCGAGTTTCAGGACGGGCCTTGTGTCATCACCGATGGGACAACCCGTTGGGCGGGAACAGCAACGCGGTCCAACCAAGTCGCTGGCACAACGAGCGCCGTGGTTCTCGCTGGGAACGGTGGCGCACGCTTCGCGTTGGGGGCAGCTCACTTCCGGAACACCACGGTAGGCAAAGTGCTAGCGCTCACGCTGGCCGCAGCAGGCGAGGCAAAGCATGGAAACATCGACGCAGCTTTGCTGGCTCGCGCTCTACCTTATTGGACTCGCCCTAGCGGCTCGCTGGGCTCAGCGCTGACGACACTAGCGGAGCACATTGGGGCGGATTGGTACTTTGCGCCGGATGGCTCGGTTTGGCTCGGCACTGGCCGTTGTGAGCCGGCGGACGCCGACCTATCGCCCATGCTGCTCGATTACGACGGAGCAACCGGCGCTCAGGATTTCGCTCCCGATTACCTGAGCGTGCTTCCGGGCGACGACTTGGGTCACGGCGCGATCACTTCGGTGCTCTACGAAATCACCACCATGGCGCGCGGGGTGGCTTGGGTCTGAATGGCAAATAAAGAGGGCCGCAGATGACAAGTCGTGATTTTTGCTACTGGCTACAAGGCTACTTTGAGATTTCGCCGCCAGACGCATCGCTATCCGCCGAGCAAGCGGAAATGGTTCGCCGTCATTTGGAGCTAGTTTTCAAGCACGAAATCGACCCAAGCCAGGGGCCGCCGGAACACCAGGCGGAACTAAACGCAATTCACTTGCCGCCAGCGAAACAGTCGCGGCCGCCTGCATATCGGCCACCTCAAGAGCCAATCGAGCACCTGAAGGCGCGGTGCTAACCAATGGCAACCTATACCTTTGACGAACCGTCATCGCCGGCCGTTTCGGTGACCATCCTGGGCGAGAGCTATTCGGCGATCGTCAACATCTCCGGCCTGGCGCCGACTCGCACGGTTTCTCCGTCGGAAGTCTTCGCCGGCATCGATTCGCTCGACCCACCAACCGTCAACGCCGAGGACCAAGCGAGCCTTTACCGCTTGGCGATTCGCGCGTGCCTCGCTTCGATTGAGTCGAGCGGAGTCGAGATAACTCCGGCACTCATCGGGCACCTGTCCTACAGGGTAAGCTACGCAATCCGCGGAGCTCTATTGCAAGCTGTCGAGGCGGAGGAAATCGACGATGCCTGATGCTCGCGCCAGCCTCGCGGCTTTCATTCGCTGGGTTATGCGCGATACCCGCTACCTCGGGACCTATGCGTGCACCGTACAGGGCCAAGTGGGGAACCTGCTGGACCTGCTACCGGATGACCCGACGATCGCCGGCAAGGGACTCTCTGGCGTGCCGATTCGCCACGGGCTGCCTGGGTGTGAGGTGCGCGTGCGAACGGGCGCGCGCGTGCTTCTCGCCTTTGAGAACGGCGGCGATCCAACCAAGCCCTATGCGGCGCTCTGGTCGGAGGGGGATATTGTTTCGGTGAGCCTTGGCTACGGCGGGACGAAGCCGGTGGCTCGAGTGGGCGACACGGTGAGCGTATTTTTTCCGGCCGCTATCCCGTTTTCCGGGACCGTTGGCGGAGTGCCCGCATCCGGCGTGCTTACCATTCCCCAGGCTTGCCCTGGCATCATTGACGGCTCCGGAAACCCAAAGGTGCTCGCATGAGCGGCGCTTTCGAGCTCGATGGAGAGGTCACTTTCGGGCAAGCGCTTCCGATTGGGCTTGCCGCGTCCGCTGGCATCTCCGCATCAGTCGGGCTCGTTCTGCCAAGTATCCAGGCGCAGATTACCGGACTCATCGAGCTCCAAGCGCGGCTCACGCTTACGCCGCCGACGCTTGCGGCGAATCTCGATGCGGCAATCGCTCTGGTTGCCGCTCTTGAGGCGTCGATTTCGGTCGGTGTGCCGGGAGTCGACTTCCAACTAGCGGCCGTTGCGGAGCTTCTGGCGTCGCTACAACTGAGCCTCGGCGCTCTCAACGCGCAGCTAGCGTTTGCCCTCAATCTTGAAGTTCTATTCGGAACCGGCGGCGTCCTGATGTACCACTACAGCGGGACGGCGGACGGCATCGTGGTGGCTGCGCAATCGTCGTTCGCTTCGCTCCCAGGAGTCGACCCGGCTACGCCTGTAGGCGGTGTGTTTTTGATTGCCACGACGCCGGGTGCGGCGGCGGCGATGGATTTGATTTTTGGTTGACGACTTACGCCAAAGCGTGAGAGCTTTTTGACGGATGCCAGACCGGGCATGCTACCAGGGGAGACCCCTGGGGGTGGCGACTTCAGCAGCCTTCATGAAACACCCGGAACTAGCGGTTAAGCGGCTCGCGAAAGCGGGCCGTTTGACTTTTGTGCTCCACCCAGCCCGCTCTAGCTCGCGTGTTACGGTCCCGACGTGGCCACCCTGAGCGGCGATTTCTCTGGCGTGACGGACCTGGACCGGGCTCTCGCCGTGGTCAATGGGCCTCGGTGTGTCGCCGAAGCGGTCGCCCGCCGTCTCGCCTCCGACGAGCTCGAAGATTTCCCGGGCTACGGGTTCAACCTCGATTCGGTGATCGGTTCGGCGCTTCCCGAGTACGCAATCCGCCAGCGCGTGAAGGCGCAGGTTTTCGCCGAGGAAGAAGTCAGAAACGCCACCGTTTCCGTGGTCAAAACCACGAGCGAAGCGGGCGACGCGCTGACGGTGAGCGTCAACATTCAAACCGTCGAAGGCCCGGCGGCGCTCACTGTGACCGCCGATGAAGTTGGCGTCACGGCGATTATCCCGCGCTAAAGCGGACGCACTTTACCATGCTCTCCATCTCCCAAATCGTCGCGCTCACTCGCTCGCAGGCCGCAACGTGGCTCAAGAACACGCTTGCGTCGCTCGGATTCCAGACGACCGGGTGGCAAGCGGGTCGCAACCAGCAAATGATGCTCAACAACTTTGCGACGAGCGGCGCCGCTTTCTCGCAGGTTGCGGCCACTCTCGTGGAAGCTGGGTTCAACGAAACCAGCTTCGGGAGCGCGCTCACGCTCTATTCTCGCTCGCGCTTCGACAACGAGCGAGAGCCTGCGGAGAAGGCGGCGGGGCCGTTCCTGCTCACGAGCACTGCGGAAGTCCCGCACCCTATTGCCGTTGGGCAACTTCTGATCACCGACTCGAATGGAATCGAGTTTTCAAACACCGAAGAAATCACGCTAGCGGCGGGCGGCTCGTCTGATATCGACGTCGAAGCAACGCTCGCCGGCTCCGCTGGTAACATCGGCAACGACTCGACGCTGACTCTCCTGACGCCGCTTGCCGGCGTTACCGTAACCAATCCAGGGCCCGGCGGCGGCGTCGACTGGTACACCATCACGGCTGGGCGCGACGAAGAATCGGATGCTGAACTCCAGCGTCGAAACGCGACGAAATGGGGCCTCCTCGCCGTCGAAAAGACATCCACGGCGATCGAGAATCTCGCGCTTGGTCAAGATGGCATCGCCAAATGCGTGGTTATCGCCACTAATCCGCGCGGGCAGAACACCACGGACGTCTATGTGAGCGGCGCCGACTCGCTCATTTCGACGGGGCAAATCGAGGCGTGCCAAGAGGCGTTTTCCGAGCTCACGATGGGCACGGAAGCGGTCTGGCCGCCCACGGAAGTCCCGCAACCGAGTGTGATTTGGATCAAGCACCCGGCCACCCAGGAGTTGTCGCTCATCGGTACCGTCTACTATGACCCGCAATTCACGCTCGCCGAAGTGCAGGCTTCGATTCTCGCGCGAGTCACGGCGATGGTCCAGGCCGTCCCCATCGGAGGCAAGCGGTACGCAACTGGCGCTGCCAACCTGCTCACGCTCGGCGACATTCACGAGACCATCGAGCGCTCGCGCGGTGTGATGACCGTACTCCTGACCACCCCGACCGCTGATATCACGATTCCGCCGACCACTTTACTCACCCAGCCTTCGGATTTGTTCGGGGGGCTCGCGGTCCTGCCGGGGGTGACCTCGTGACGTTTCGCGAGGACATGGCGGAGCGAGCCCAGGGTCCGTTTCGTGGCGAGTTTGGCGCCAAGTGGACGGCAACGATCGGACTCCTGTTCGACGAGCTTGTTCAAATGGCGTTCGACGCGCTTCGAGCGCCATGGCTCCAAGAGACGAACGGGCCGGCATACGATGCGCTCCGCCCACTGGGGCAAGAGATGTCGATTCCTCAGTTTCCCGAAGAGTCGTGGCTTCAATACCGCTCGCGCTTGCGCGATGGGTGGAGCACCTGGGTTCGAGCCGGGAGCGCGCAAATCATTGTCGAACAACTAGAGCTAGCGGGGCTACCTGGTGCGACTTGGTACCGGTGGAGCGAGAGCGGCTCGGTTAGTGAGTTTCAAATCCTGTTCCCAACCGGCACTCACACGGTCACCGGTCCAGGTGAGGAGATTGGGAGCTTCGTTGTTGGCGACGGGACAATCCTGGGACCAGAGGGGCTAACGGTGCCTCAGATGGACACCATTCGCGGCATCATCAACCTTTGGAAACCCCATAACTGGGTGTGCCGAAAGGTAAAGTTCGAGCTGTCAGGCTGGACAATTGGCGACGGGAGCATTGTCGGTGCGCCCGGGCTGGTTATCGACGGAGAACACGCGGAGCTTGCGACCTAATGACGACAATTCTCACCGAAACCAGCACATTTACCGCGACCGTTGCCGCACCAGCCGACGGAGACTCAGCGAACGGGGCCACGTTTAGCACTGGCCTACAATCGCTCGCGAATCGCACGAAGTATCTAAACGACCAGCGTGCGATTCATGCGGCTGACATTGCCGCGCTTGAAGCTGCGGACACAGCTAGTGCCGCCGCCGTCAGCTATCGCGGATATCTCTCGGGCTCGGCGATTGCGTACGCCGGCACGATCACTCTGAACGGGTTAATCCAATACCCGATCGGATCATGGTCGCTTGCATCCAACGAAATCCAGGTGCCTAGCGCCGGTGTCTACCGAGTGAGCGTAATTGCGCGAGTTACTTCGACCGGAACGGACAACCCTACTTCCGCCGTGGTTCACATTATGTGCGGCGCTTCCGGCATCGTGGGCAGAGCCTTGGGCGACCGGTGGAGTGCAACGGCTGGATTGTCATTCCAGATAGTTGGTCACGCTGAATTCAGTATCTCCACGCCTTCGTCGTCGAAAATTTGGTTCAAAAACCAAAGCGCTGTAGCGGATACGTTGACCATTGCTGACGGCGGGAGCGGCGCAGTGAATCAGGATTTTCACGCTTTCCTGATTGAGCGCATCGGGGACGCCACGTAATGCCCAACCCACTCGACGACCTGACTGGCAAAAACATCATCGTTGATGGCGTTGCGTTGCCCGATCGTAAAGTGGTCGAATTCGTCGCTGGAGAAGGCGTCGAATTCGAAGCTACGGACGATTCCGTCAACGGGCGCACGGTCATCACGGTTACGTCTACTGGTGGCGAAGGCGGCGGAACGGTCGCCGCCACAAACGTCACATGGGACGACTCGACCGCCGAAACTGGCAGCAGTGACGTTCAAGGAGCGCTTGATTCAGCCTGGATCTACCTGAACCCGGTCCTTGAAGGGAAGGTTGTCTCTCAGACCGGCACTCCAGCGTATGCGTCCGGGTACGCCATCCAGCGTCAGCGCCAGTCGGACAGCGCGTTCATCACGCGCCTGGCCGCGAACATCTATCGCGCCGAAAAACACACGGTTACCGCCGTTGCATCCGGGAGCGCGACGACCGTTTGTAGCCTGACCCTTGAGAACAACACCTCGGCCAGTGTCGCCGTTGTGCTCCGTGGCATTCAAGACTCCGACGCAACCATTCGCGCCGAAATCAAGTCGATTTGGATCCATGCCACCGTCAACGGTTCCGGCGTCGTCACGGTCAACACGGCTCTGTCGAACAATGCGCAACCGGACGGCCTGCCGCTGACGTCAATCCCCGCCTGGATCGGGTCGGACTACACAGCGATCGCAGCCACGACATCGACGGGCACGAACACGCTGAACATCCAGGTTGACCAAGCAACCAGCACCGCGGTCACTTGGTACACGCATGTCGACGCTCTGGTGACTGGGGCCTAATGCCGCTCGGGATTTCTCGCCAGAACCGCGTCGTCGGCTACGCCCTCAACTTCGGCGGCACCGACGAACACGTCACGATGGGCAACGTGTTGGATTTCGCCAACACGGCCGCGCATTCGATCTTCGTCTATGTACGCTGCCTGAGCGTTGGAGCGGTTGTCGCCGGCAAGTGCGTCACCAGCAACGCTGGCGGCAACGGTCGCGGATACCACGTTGGCCCGCAATCGGGCGGCGAGGTGTACGCGTCACTGGCAAACGACGTCCAGGGCGCCGCGAACATCCTCGATGAAATCACGAGTTCCGCGTACCTGAACGACGGCCGAATCCACCACATCGGCTACACCTACGACGGGTCAAGTTCCGCGGCGGGCCTGATTGTCTATGTGGACGGCGTGGCTCGAGCTACGTCGACTCTGCATGCCACGTTGGCAGCCACGACCGCGAACACCGGCTCGTTCATCTGGGGCGCCATGTCGACCGCGCTTCAGTTCCCGTTCACGGGCCAAAGCCGCGGGCTGGTCGTCTACAACGCTGCGATCTCTGCGGGCAACGTCGCGGCTATTGCCGGTGACCGCACGCACTTCCCGGACCCGACCGCAGTGGGCGCAACTGCGAATCTCGTCGGCTACTGGGGCCCGCGCGCAAGCGACTCCGCTACCGGGACCATCACTGACCTGTCCTCGGGTGGGCACAACGGCACGGCAACCAACATGGAAGCTGGCGACCTGATCCCCGTGTACCACCACGAACTACGCACCGCGTAGGTTTGCCAGTCGGCCATAGCTCGCGCTTGACGCTGTTAGCGTGCGGGAAAATTCATGCGCCCAAAGGGGGGCGCAAAGGGGCTCCTATGTCACTCGGCAATACCTTCGAAAACGACCTCGCAAAGCTCATCTTCAACGCCACGGCGATTGCCAATATCGCAGACAACGCGGCATCGAGCCCTCTGACGAATCTCTACGTCTCGCTCCATACGGCAGACCCCGGCGAGGCTGGCGACGCTACGACTAGCGAGGCGACCTACACGAGCTATGCGCGTGTCGCGGTGACTCGGAACAGCGGCGGATTCACCGTCTCTTCGAACACCGTGACCAACACCGCGGCAACTACGTTTCCAGCGTGCACCGGCGGTTCGAACACCGTCACCTATTTCGCGATTTCCGTGGCTTCATCCGGTGCCGCGAAGATTCTCGGCTCCGGCGCTCTCACGGCGTCGCTCGCTGTCAGCTCTGGAATTACTCCGCAGTTCGCGGCCGGGCAGCTGTCGGTCACGTTCGACTGATTTGCGCTCCGCTGACGTCGCATGGCCCAGACCACCAGCACAAAAACAAACAATTCGCTATGGTTGCAGCGCTCGCTGAACCTGCCAGCCGGAGCGTGGGAGCGAAACGTCTGGGTCAAGATCAACAGCACCGGCGGCGGCTCAGGCGAGGACTACCAAAACCTCATCAGTGGTAACTACGCGGGGCCCAGTAGCTCCGTCGGCTATCCGCAGATCTACTTCGACAAGGCGCTCGGCTCGATCCACTACGGAACATTCGAGTCAGCGCTTGTCTCCGATGACGTCGAGCTTGTTCCCGCGTCTGCTGGACCGGTTGGCAAATGGATCCACCTCCGCATGTGGTGGGAGGGCGGTACGACGCCCATCAAGGTCCAGGCCGTAGTAAGAGGCGGCTCGACTTACAGCTACCAAACGGGGGCCGGCAACTACGGGCCGCTCACACAGACATATTTCCTGCGTGGTGGCTTCGGCGAGCAAGCGTATGACACGAGCTGGGCTGGCAACATCATTTGGGACGGCTACCTCTCGGCGGGAGAGAAGACAGCGCAGGCGGCGAGCAACACGCTTATCTCGCCGGCCGGCGCAACAGCTAACGGCTTCTACAGCGGAACGACGGCATCGACCTGTGAGCAGGACGAAACTGCTAACAACTACGATCTGACGAAAAACGGCACGGGTGTATCAGCCAACGATGTCCCTTACGACAACGGGGCGATTTCCGGGTCGATTGCCGCCTCCCTTTCTTCGTCCAGCACGCTGAAGGGAACCGGAGCATTAGCCGGCACTTCGGCGTCTTCCGGAGCGCTTTCCGGCACGGGACGCCGCGTCGTTGCCGCAGTGGGCACGATCGCAGCTAGCGCGACACCAGCAGCCACGATTCAGGGCATCGCCCCGGTTTCGGGCACCGTCGCTTCGTCCGTAGTGGCATCCGGCACGGTCACCGGCACAGGCGCATTGCTTGGCACCCTGGCGGCCGCAGCCGCTTGCGCCGCTACGCTCCTGGGCTCCGGTGCTCTGTCGGGTTCGAGCGATGCGACAGTCGCCGCCAGCGGCACACTGACCGGCATCCGCCAGATAGCCGGCGATGTTTCGGCGTCGTCAACCATCTCGGGGACCCTGACGACGTTCGGTGACGGGGCAATCTCCGGCGCGATCACTGGCTCAACGTCGGCATCCGCAACCCTTGGCGGCATTGGTGCGCTAGCTGGCAACGCTGGCGCAACCGTTGCGCTCTCGGCCACGCACGGGTCCATTGGGGCGCTTTCCGCGCTGTGCTCCGCCACGGTTGGTCTAAGCGGGACGGCCGCGGGCTCCGGCGCGCTCGTCGGCTCGGTCGCTTCTCAATGCGCACCATCGGGGACGCTGCGCGGTTCCGGAGTTCTTGCCGGGACGCTCGCAGGAACGTGCTCTGTCTCTGGAATCATCCAGATTCAGAACTCGATGGCCGGCCCAATTCAGGGCGCCGGCACGTTCTCGGGCACACTGACCGGCATTGGCGCGCTAGTCGGAGTCGCGCCTTGCGCGGCGACATTCGCGGCGACCGGCGTCACGCTCACCGGAACAAGCGGCATCATTCAGGGTGCGTCTGAATGGTCGGCTACCGCCGAAGCCATCGGGGCAATGTCCGGCACGGCGGCAACTCAGACATCTCTGAGCGCCACGCTGGGCGCAATCGGCGAGCTCGCTGGCAATGTGCCGGTTAGTGTTTCGCTTTCCCTGTCCCCGGCGGCTGCGATTTCAACGGTAGAGCTAGGCACGGTCTATCTCCGTTCGCAACTCCCGGAAAACCGAATCACCGTCGGAACCGCTTACCTAAGGTCGAGCACATGAGTACAGAAATCGGCAAGATTTTCTGCGGTGACACCGATGGGATATTTTTCCCAGTGACCCCACCATCGGCACTCGTTGGGGCGACTGTAACAGCGTCCCTCTGGGTTGGCCCCATCGATGACCCAAGCTTCTCCGTTACGAAAGAGACTGGCGCTCTAACGATCGACGTTGAAGCCGGAACGGTCGAAGTGCCGATCACCGAAGAGGACTGGGCGGGCTTCCCGACTGGACGCCGCGTGACATTTACAATCGAGCTCGAGTTGCGACGCGACGGAGAGGTCAGGACGTTCGACCATCAGTATCTCATCGTGAAGCCCCAGCGCATCGTCTAGCGCGGGTTACTGTTGACGCATGGGGCCTTTTGGTTGGATCCGCTTCGGGCTAGAGGCAGGCAAAGCGCTGATTGACCTGTACAAGGCAAGCGCGCTCGCGCCTGCGGACGAAGCGCCAGAGCGAACGAACCCGGAGAAGGCTCGCGAGCAAGCGGCGGGCGCGAGCGCCAATAGCGAGGCAAAAGCGGCCGGCAGGGTCAAAAAGTAATGCCTCGCAAGCCACGCTCCAAGGTTCCAGCGCCGTCGTGCGCCATGTGTTACAGACCGCGAGCCTTTGACGCGAGGCTTGCTGTTTACGTGTGTCGCCATTGCCAACCACACAAGGCGCAGGATGGTGATACACCGGAAACCGGGATAACGCTTTTCGAAGGGGTCGAGGTGGACAGCACATGAGCAAATACCGGCTGGGGGCGAATTCGCTCAAAAAACTCGAAGGCGTCCATCCGGACATTGAACGCGTCGTCAAGCGCGCCATCGAGCTCACAACGGTTGATTTCACCGTGGTCGAGGGCTTGCGCACACTGGCACAGCAGCGCGACTACGTTGCGCGAGGTGTCTCAAAAACGCTCGATTCCGCGCACCTGACCTGTGACGCCGTGGACGTCGCGCCATGGGTCGACGGCAAAATCCCTTGGAATAATACCGTCGCATTCCAAGAAGTCGCCGAAGCCATGTTCGCCGCAGCCGACGAGCTCGGTGTGCTCATTCAGTGGGGCGCCGATTGGGACTTGGACGGCATCCGTGTGGACCGCGATTCTGACGAGTCGTTCCTTGATATGCCACACTTTCAGAGGCCGAAGGTGTTCCGCCTTCAGGCTGCTCGAGCAGCCGCACAACGTCGCATGCGGCTCCGGGAAATGGGAGCGAGGGACATTCTATGAGCGACGCAAGAGAGAGGGACACTCTGCCGCCGACTGAGGCGCATGACACGCTTCCGCCTGGGCTTCCTGCCCTCGATGAAGCGGCTGCGCGCGTTTTTGCGGCGTACGTTGGACCAATCGTCGCAGCACAGCTGGCGCCGCTGCTACGCTCGATTAACAAGGTGCTAGAACTCACCCAGAAGGCTGAATCTCTCGAAGGAACCGTCGAGAAACAGGGTGCGGAAATCACCTTGCTACGCGCCGAAGTCGATGAGCTCAAGAAAGTGGCGGCCGAATGAGTCCAACTCCGGGAAGCTACTCGAAGGTCACGGAGGAGAGACAAGTGGCAACGCTTGCGCCGCAAGGCTTCATGGGTGCCGCTATCTACGAGGCGCGCAAAACCGTGGTGCCCATGTCGCTGCTGGTGATCGTCGCGCTCGTAGTGGGCGCCTACTACGCGGGGCGCTCGGCTCCGCCACAGGAGCTCGTGGCGCAGATTGCGACGATTGCGGAGCGCGCGACAGCGAGTCAGGCGACGATCGCCGAACAGACGCGCCAAAACACCGAGACTCAAAAGCAAGTCCTCCAGCTGCTCCAGGATATCCGCCAGAACGGGCAGACCATGAACACGGAAGTTCAGTTCATGAGTTCATACTTCAAGGCCGGCAAAGCGCCGTAGCTCATTCGCCGTCGGCGGCCATGCGTTCGAAGTAGGTTGCCCAAAACTCGCACAGGCTTTGCGCCCTGTGGCACCTATCAACCTTGTCGTAGCGCGTGCGTTCCTCGTACCAGGACGCCTCGTTTTCCCACATGCGAACCTGAGCCCTCATCGCCCTCGCCTGCGCCAACCTCAGCGCTCGACGGGTGGCGAGGAGTTCAGCGGTCAGTCCCCGGCATACCTCCGATGTGGCGTCCATCATCGCTAGCGCTTGATCGCACCCAGATGTGTTGACGGCGTTCAGTTCCTCGGCGTCTAGGGCTCGTAGCTTCCATGAGCGCAGTTCCCGAGCGGCGGCGATTAGGGCAGGGAGGTGGTTGCGAGTAAGCACACCAAGCGACCAGCCGGCATTGATATCACCAGAGATGGCATCAGGGTGAAGCCTCTCGAGCTCGGCCAGGATTTCGGGCGTGATGGTCACTCTCCCTCCCGTGCTGCACAGTCAGCAGCCTGACGCAGTGTCATCAGCACATGTGTTTTGGTCGCCTTGTCCAAGAACCGGCCGACATCACCTCGCGGCACGAACCGACGGAGGAAGATGAACGCGCGTTCTCGCTCGTTTTCAGTGGCTGGCGAGTAATCGATGGCGCTCACCCATTCGCCGCGCTCGCGACGCTCAGCGGCCCGGAAAAGCAACTCGCTCGCCTTCATTTCGCACTCCGTTTTGGCTTCGGGTCGGTTGCTTTCAGAATTGCCTTTGCAAATGCGCGCAGTGTCTTTTGACCACTGAACGTGTAGATCGTCTTCTGGACGTCGTTCGTATCGCCGGGTCCGATCCAAAGGTAAGCTTGTCGACCGGTCCCGTTTAGGATCATCTCCCGCTCGCCGACACTGTACCCCGGGCCCTCTGCCATTCGCGCCCTGTGCCAGGGCTGACTTGGTTTTCGCATTCGTGCCATTAAAGCCTCCCTTCATCCATCAACGCCGCGACCGCCGCGCGTTCAATCATTTCGACAACTTCGAGGTGTGTGCGGGCTGGATCGCAAACCCAGCAGTAGGGCAAATCGACAAGAGCCTCCAAGAAGCTCCACGCATCGTAACTCATGCGACAGCCGCTGTACGCGTCGTGAAACCAGCTGCCCGGCTCCCACTCCGCAGCGCACTTTTCGCGAATCGCGAGGAGTTCTTCAGATGGGGTCACTTGGCCTCCAGGGCGCGAAGGAAAAGCTCAGTCGCCAGCGCTTCGGCGACTTTCATGCGTTCGTCCAGTCGCCTTGCGCGCTCACTGTCTATGTTCCCTTGTGTGGCGCCTTCTGCGAACCCAGCATCGAAACCGGCGTTCCAGACTCGACCGAGTGCGCGTTCAAACTCTTCCCGTGTCACTCGCTCAGCCATGGTCGGGGCCTTTCAGTTCGGCGAAGTGGGTGGGAGCCGAACGCCGACCAACGTCGCTGACCCACGAATCGCAGGCGACGCTCCAGTGTGCAATTTCCGGCTCTTCTCCGGGCGCCCAGACAAGCACTGACGTGTAATCCATTGGCGCCTCCGCGATCGGCCGCCAGCGAATGGGCGCGTCGAGATCGCGCTCCAACTCAAGCTCTGCGCGCACAAGTCTTTCTAGCCTGGATTGCCTCTCTGCTGCGCTCTCGTCCCTGTGCGCCCACTCACGTAGCGCACGCACGCGTTGACCGTTGTTCATCGCTCCCCATCCTTCTCCGCCTGCTTGGACTCACCAGACGCAATCAGCCTATCGACATCATCTAGCTTGACGCCGATTGCCCCGGCGACTGCCTGAACGAGGAAGCCGTGAGTTTTCGGTTTCTCCGCCTGCTCAGGCGCGAGTTTGCCGGTGGCGATGAAGCGGGTCAGGAGTGGGACCAGGGTGTCGCGGACCTGTTCGTGAGTAAGGGTGACCCCGTTCTCTGTTGCGCCAATCCAAAGCCCACGGTGAGCGCGCTGGCCGTCAGCAAGCTCCAGTTCATCACCATCTGCGTCCTTGATGGTCGGGCATCTGCGACGCCACTCCACTCCGGGAATGTCCGCCTGCTCGGGCGCGTCGAGGTCGCGAATGATGCTGGCGCGAAGTTCGTTCACCTGCTCACTGGTGCGGAGGCATTCAGCGATCCAGGTCTCCCCTTTGTTCGCCACCTCGGCCGCAGCAGTGGTCGCATTGATCAGTTCGTCGACTCGCTTTTGATTGTTCACTTTGCCGCTCCATTCTCTGCCTGCTCGCCGCATTTTGGGCATGTCATCCCGGATAAATCGAGCCCTTCACACCACCTCCATTCGTGCCCACATGACCCGCTAATGAGTCGATTTTTCTCTACCTCACGGTCGTACTTTGTGTCGTAAGTCGCACCGCCCTTCGCCTGCTCAGGCGCGTCGGATGGGGCGACCGCAACGGGAGCTGCAACCAAATCGCCAGCCTTCAAGCGCATCACTCCGCCTGGCGTTTGGTAGAGCCCATCAGTTGGTATGGTGACTGCACTGGGTGGGATTTCCCAAGCGCCCACCGTCGGGTTTTCGGCGGGGTGGGAGGCGAGGATGTACCCAGCTTCACGAGCGTGCGCCTCCGCCTCTTCGCGCGTCGCGAACGCGCCAACAACTCCCTCTTCCGGGTACTCGTCGTCCCAGTAGTACCAACCGGGACCATCGCAGGCGCCTTCCAAGCGCTCCACTGTTGCAGACGCGGACGAATCTATCGCCTCCCGTAGCCCCTCGCTCCACCGGACCTCGGTCGAGGCGGGGTGGGAGGCAATGAGTTCCTCGTAAATGTCCGCCTTCCACTTGGCTGCAGCACCCTCAGACGTGCCAATAGCGTCGACCTGAAGCTTTTTCAGCTTCGGCAACTCGCGTTCGATCTGCGCCCGAATTCCCTCGCTCGACCGGGCGGCGAGCTGGGCGCGGAGTGCCTGTGTCTCGTGTTCCGCGTCAATTTGCCGCGTGAGATCCGCGATGGTCTCGTCTCGTTCTTCGATGGCCCCCGCGTGCCCAAACGCCTCACCTTGGGCCGTGTCCCTTTCCCTCTCCACTGTGGTCAACCGCTCGGAAATTGCGCGCAGATCACGTTCCATCGCGCCTTTTGCCCGCTCTGAAAAAGCCAACCGCTCGGTCAGGGAGGCGGATTCGGCGCGGGCGGCGCGATGTTCTTCGATGAACGTGTTGCGCTCGTCCAGGAGCTGGCGCGCGTCGGCTAGGTACTCGTCGCGCTTCGCCTCCGCCTGCCTCAGCTTCTCGCGCAGGTCGGCGGATTCTTTGCGCAACCTATCCGTATCCCCAACCATCGTGAGCGCATGGTCACGTTCCCCGCGAGCCACGTTCAGCGCCTCTTTGTAGCCACCAATCGTCGCGTCTCGAGCAGCTAGGTCGGAGCGGAGGGAGTCATTCATCTTCGACAAGCGATCGCACCTATCGGTCTCCCAATTGACAGCGCTCCCGAATAGCGCCTGAGTCTTTGAATGCGCGCGCTTCTCGGCGGCAAGGGCTTCTTCTGACTGGCGAACAGCCTTGAGCGCATACTCAAACGACGCGCGTGGCACTGTCGACGCTCGCTCCGACTTTAGAGCATCGATGATGCAGATGACGAACTCAGTCGGGTCTGTCGTGAACTCTGGAAGAGTGTCGCGAAGCTGCTCCAACATCACAAGCGCATCGCCAGGAATCTCCGCCGCAGCGCTCCCCTCCGCCGCCAACGCCTTCCGCCCCTCAACCGCCGCAGTCACGCACTCCTCGTGGCTCGTGTTCGCGTCTGCTCCGAGGGCTGTGCGGAGGTCGGTGATGTGCGCTTGGATGGTCGCTTGCTCGTCCAGGTAACGCATCACCTCGCGAACCAGGATGTCTGCGGTCAAGGGACCATCAGGGCGCCGCACGCATGCGCGAGTGAGGATTAGGTTACTCGGCTTCTGTTCATTCAGCATTGCCGTGGCGTTCATGGGAGCACCGTTCCTTCGATGGTTTCGGCGACTGGAAGCGGGACGTCGGCTTCAACGAAGCGATACTGTGAGTAATCCTCCAATTCATAGGCGGCATCCTCAGCGTTTGACCACATCGAACCGCCAAGAGCAGCCCATTCGCCACCCGGCCGGACGCCGACGGCAATCCGCACTCGCACCGTCGGCCCGCTCGGCTTCGGAAAGCGGGCGAGGATGTCGCGCAACTCCTTCACCGTGAAGATTTCGTGAGGCTCTCGTCCGCTCACCACGTTAAGCATCGCCTCTCGCAACGTCTGTTTTTCCATCTCACTCACCTCTCACAATTCTTATCGCATGCCGAAAGTAGAGAAAGCAACATTAATCGCCCAGCATCTTAGAGCGCCAGACTCTCTCGGACGTGCGGTCAACTGCAAGCCTAGCTAACTCGCGACGAATCTCAGCGCGCCAGACTAGCGCCTGACGTAGCGCAAACCTTCGCTCATTGATGTCGCTGCATTGCTTAGCTTCAGCTCGCCAGCCAGCAAGATTCATGCGGGCCCGCATTAACCAGGAGAACTTTATCGCCATCTCAATCTCCAAACGTTCGACGCAACCAAGCGCGTTCTGCTTCGTTTGATGCCTCTCCAACGGTCTTCCCGTGCCAAACGAACGCCTTATCCCTCGAAACTTCTCTCTCAATCGCCGGCTCCCCGAAACGGTTCTTGCGCTGAGCGCGGCCGCGACTCTCTCGGGCCTTCTTCTCGCGGTGCCTCTTGAGGCTGTCTTTTCTGTTCACATCGCGCTGCTCTGGCGTCAGCTTCGGGCCTTGTTCCGTGATACGCCGAGACGGCACGCACGCTTCGCACCCATTCAAGCGTCCGCGCGCGCGGTTTTTGTCGATGGTGTGCTTGGAGCGCACCACGATGGCGCCGCATTTGCACTCACACACCCAGTGGGCCCGGTTGCCGGTGCCGATGTGTGAGAACGCCTGAACCTTCAGGTAGTCGAACGTCTGCCCCAGAAGGCGCGTTTCGACGAAGTGGCGTTTGGCTTCGGATAGTTTGGTCACGGTGCCGCCTCTGGAAGCATCATAGCGCGTTCCAACTTTTTCAGTTCAGCCACCCAGCGCAACTTAGCGGACTCTGCTGCCTCTTGGTGCCTCCGGATGATGAAGTCTCGCGCCGATTCCCATGACTGGAAGATGCCCCCGCCGTCAAACCTCCGAGCCTCTCGACGCTCAGTCCCGTTGTCCCGCCGAATCGTCACGTAGCTAGCTGTGCTTTTTACGACTGTTACCGGTTCGGGCAAATCCGTCCAGCCGGTGACCCGGTACCAGGTTTCCCCTACCGAAACACCTTGTTGAGGTAGTCCCGAACCACGCTCGCTACCGTCGTTTTCTTGCCCTTTGCTCCCTTGTTCCATCGGTCCCGCTCCTCCGCTGTGCACTTCGCCATCACATACACCGAGCGCGTCTCGCCGATTTCCGGCGGACGGCCCATGGGTTTTTTTTCTTCTCGCTTGGTCATTCGTCTTCCTGGCGTTCGTATTTCGCGACAATCGCATCCATCTCGCGCTCAAGCTCCAGGCGAGCGCGCTCGTAGTTTCTGACCCACGGCTCGCGCAACTTCGGATGGATACGCTCCAGGGCCGCGCCTGGGTTCACATAGAATTGTGACGGAGACACGATTCCCAGGTGCCAGCAAAGCCAGCGCTTGATTGCTGCAATCACACCACGCTCCTCAATCGTTCGAGCTCGCCAAGCACCTCGTAAGCTCGGCGACGAACCAACGGATACTTGTGCTGTACACTCATGCGCCAAAGCCAATCGCGAGCCGCGCCGCTCACCTTACCGTCCCCCGACGCCAGCGCCGCGAATACCTCGCAAGCGCAGAGCGCCGCATGGTCAGAGCCTTCCGCTACGCCGTCGAGCCACGCTTTGGTTGCCTTCGAAATCGCCATCTCGCCTCTCTAATTACGGCACGCCGAAAGAGAATGCAAGTGGATTCACACGACCAAACGAAGATGCCCAAGCGCAGGGTGCCTCACAAGCAAATGTAGCTCGTCTGCTCGCTCACTCTCTAGGTGTTCTTCGAGCTCGTCTAGGCTGTTGGTGCGGACCCAAAGCTCCGTGTCTTCGTCCGCGTACTCGAAGAACACGCAGCACATGTACTCGTCATCATCGGACGACTCCACGCGGCATGGATACTCCCACCCATCGATCGTGATGCTTTTCATGGCACCGCCAGCAGTCGACAGACGACGGCCGCAGTGATGAGCGCGAAGACCAGGAGCGCGAAGGTTTCGGGTTTCATCGGACACCAGCCTTGGCCATGGAGGCTTCAAATTCGTGACGCATGCCATCCGGAACGATGATGATGCGGTTCGCCTTGTCGACGATAACTCTCATTGATTCGCGCCAGTCCTTGAGTCGCGCCGCGTTCCGACCTTCGGCGGTATTGTTCACGCCGCCGGAGAACCGCGTTCTTTCAAGTCGAGGCCGCGGGTAAATATGCCGATCGTAGTGAACCTGGTAACCTTCGATGAGTTTCACCGCTCACTCCTCGGCGCATGCTCAAAATCATTCCCTCGAACCTCCCATGCCTCGTACGCCTCCCGGAGCTTCAAGCACTCAGGACAGGTGACCGCCTCCCAATCTACGGTGTTCCACTGACACCATTTGCGGTCGCACAGGGCAACGCGCGAGTCGTTCTTGATCGGAGCTCGATAGTGCGTTTTCACTTCATTCCCTCCCTCTTCATCAGCCATGCCATTTGCCTCGCCTTGCCCTCTCGTAGGCGTTTCTCGCGCTCGCTTTCTGTCTCTCGAGGAGCGACCGCAGCGGCCCACATCTCGTCCCAGGAGCGGAGGAAGGCGTCGGATTGTTGGAGTAGGGTGGACATCAATCGAACTTCGAGCCGCAGTTCAGTGGGTAGTTTACATCTGTTGCCGGCCGATAGGACAGCACCGGCCGCATATCAGCGAAAGCCTTGTCCATGATCGCCATGCGAGCCGCCGTCTCCACCCTAGCCGCCGCACGCTTGGCCGCTCCCGCCATGTAGGCCGTGCGATTCGCCGGACCACCTTCGAGGAGCCATGCGATTTCGTCGACTTCGTGAGCCGAGGCGGAGCCGGAAAGGAGGGCGGAGGTTAGAGGGAATCTGGTCATTTGATTCTTTCGAGTAAGGGGCCCCGAAGGGCCCCGGGTGCGCAGCTCAGTGGCAGGGGTTGACGGCCGGCGATTCAGCGTTGCGCCCGAAGCATTCGAGGTAGAAATCCACCGAGGTGGCGCCGTCGCAGGTAGCGGCCGGGGCGAAGTTGCGAACCTTGTTGCCGTGCTCGTCGCGGGCATTGTGGCCGCAAAAGTTGATCGTCTCGGTGTACGGGGCGTTGCTGTTCGTCGCGCTGTTCATGAGACCTACCTTAAGGCATGCCGAAACTAGATGCAAGTGGAATCGTAGGCTTTTGTGGACCGTACGGGACTCGAACCCGCCAGCACGTTGTGTCACCCGACACTCACGGCCCAATTGGCCCCCGAAGGGGCCCCGGTCTTGATTCAGGACAATCCGCGCGCCCACTGGTCAGCCTTCGCGTTGACCCATTCGTTGGCCTGCTCGGCCGTCAGGTCGCCGGAAGCAACCAGATCGGCCATGTCACTTTGGAGTTCGCGAAGCATGCGGGCAATCTTGGTCTCTTCGGTGATTTGTTCTGCGGCGTTCATGAGTCACACCCTAAACCCGCGGGCCCCCGCTTGCAACAACTTTCGTCATGACGAATGAAGAAAGTTGCTCAATAGATGACCGGCGCGATCCCGCCAGGGTCGTTCCATCCGATGACAGCCTGACCAGCGCTCCGCTTCCAAAGGCCAGCCACGTTGCACCGTGTGCAGATGAACCGGAACCTAGCGCCGATACCCTTGCCGTGCTGCAAAACCGGCGCCTGGCGGCAATAGGGGCACCGCCTTGGATGCCCATAGTCGATCGCCGTCACTTGAGCGCCTCCGGCTTCCCCAGCTCGAGCCAGCACGCCTCATGGAGCATGGTGGGCCAACCGAAGCGCCAAGCGGCCCTGTCTCCAATCTGAAAGCGGAGTGCGCACCGCTGGCACCGGTTGTCCGGACGCTTTTTGAAGTGCCTCTCCGCCACGCTCAGGACCTTCACGCCGTGTCCCGCGTCGACGGTCGCCTCTGGGGCGCAAGCCTCGTGGTAGGCGTCCTGGCCGCCAAGCGGAACCACCACAGTCTCCCCCAAGAGAATCCGCATATCGCACCCTGGGCACACCCGTTCGCCGAAACGGTCAACATGCGCCGCGGTTAAGGCCCCTCGCCATGGCTTGTAGTGCTTCTTTGGGGTCGCCGTGAGAGCAACCCGCTCCGTCGGCAGTCCGGCCTTCAATTCGAGCTCCGGCAGGTGCCCTTCGAGTCGCCGGGCCAAGGCTTCGGCGATCGTGGCTCGCACCATGGGGCGAACGATTTTGAACTCGCGCCCAGGGTCATCCTCGCCACCCATCTCCGCCTTGGTGAGCGTCGTTGTTACCGCGACAATCCGGGTAACAATCTCATCCAGAGCCTTCTCTAGGTTCTCTGGATTCGCCAGCTCGAGTTTCCGAGCGTTTCTAGCCTTAATCGCGTTTCTTTTCGCAAAAATAGGGTTTTTCTTCGGCATTTTCCCTCTCTATCCCCTCTAACCATGTGAAACTCTTCGCCTAGTTTCAGCATGACGGAACCCCTATCGAGACGTCGCGGGGTGACTTGGCTACCTTCTCGGGAGAGAAGGCGGTAGGCCAAAGTGAGGGGTCACTTGTGACCACGAATGCGACGTGTAACATACGCGCAAAGCGCGTGTCTACTAGTTTCGTGCATCGCTACGCTCTGCCCTGGGCTTTCGCCCGCAAGCGGGCGCCCAGGCGGGACGAACTATCGATAGGGGTGTTTCCTTTCGTGCTGAAGTTTTGAATACACGAGAATACATCCGCCCACATTATCCCACTGTGTCAAAATAGACACATTAGTCGGCACCCTTAACCGCCGCCACCCATCCGCCGTTATTGGCGCGCTCTTCGGTGCCCCCGTTGCTTGCTCGAGAAACAGCCAAAAACCCCTGCTTCGGTGTTTATTTTGCGCGGCGCGTCGTTTTCTTGGTGAAGTTTGGCCGGCGTTGGGCGTATACATCAGGCATGACCAAACACGTTGCACTCACAATTCTGTTGACCCTCATGGCCACGGCGTGCTCCATTGAGCCCTACCAAACCAAACCAACCGACCAAACAACCGACACACACACCGACCAAAACGAACCAAGCAACGGCACACCAAAAACACTGCCAGGTGCTCCCGCTGAAACGGCTGTCGAGCTCGAATATCTCATCCGTTGCCCGGAGCAGTCTTGCGGCGCCGATGGTTGCGAATTCTCCTGCGCTGGCTACTCCGGTTTCAAGCTGGCGGATGGCGCGTCTTACCTGTGCTCTGACAATGGCACGTGTGAGTTCTGCACGCCTGAGGCTGACGTGTATGTGATGTGCACGGTGTATGAGGGGGCGGAGTGAAACGCTGGCACCTGTTCACCGACGAGCACGTCGGAGGCGCACCGTGGCGCGACGTGGAAGAGGACCCTGACGGCGAATGGGTCAAAGCCGAGGATGTCGCCCTAGCTCAAGCCGTCATCGAGGCGTTACCTAGGTGCGACGCTGAGGGGTGCGACAAGGCGGCCACTCGCGTATGGCATGATGAGCGCGAGAGATATTGCGAGGAGCACTGCGGCGACTTTGGCGACGACCTCCCATACGCCGAAGCTCTGCGTGCCTATCAGGCTCGCTAGTGTCGATTTATTTTGACAACCCAATCTGCACCCACTACTAATTACGTCATGACGAAAACAACACAACCCTTCGAGGAAACCATCCCCGCACCCTCGCCCGAGCTCTACCCGAACCTCGCTCGGTTCGTTGGGGACGGTGGCAGCCTGAAGGTCAAGCGCGATGGTCGCCTCTGGTACGTAACGGTCAGCAAGGGCAGCACGCCGGACCTCGGTGTCACGATGGCCAGCGGTGACCTCGAGTATGCGCTCCGCCAGTGCGACATTGTTTGCCGAAGCTGGGTGATGGCGTGACCACCTGGGAACCCATCGAGACCGCACCAAAAGGCCGCCCTGTGCTGCTTCTGGTGCGAGAGGGCGCCGCGATCCACGTGGTCCAGGCCACGTTTGAGCAACGCTTTGGGTGTGAGGGGTGGCGTCCTTTGGCGCTCGAATGGCACGGGTGCGGATGTTGCGGAGGCGGCGATGTGAACCCAATTGCCTGGGCTGAGTTGCCAGAGGTGCCAGCGATTTTCAGTGAGGTGAAACCATGAATGACGCCAATCGCGACCTATCCGCCGACATCCTTTTTGCGGCCGCTCGCGCACTCTTTGACACGGGCTTGAGTGTCGAGGTCCGCCAAGGTGGGTCCCTGGCTCGCATCGAGCTCGTAGCGCGTCACAGGTACCAGGGAGGCGAGTACTATTGTGGGAGGGCGATTACGGAGCTTGATTTGGCTCACGCTCGACTGGCAGGTGTAGCCATGGCGGCATCCGAGATTATCGATTGGATGCGCCACGAATTCGACCGGGCGATTGAGAAGCAGAATTCCGTTGACCCTCGTCTCACTCCTGGACTAACGTCCGGTTCTCATGGCGGCCGGGGAGCAACTAGGCTTCCCATGGTGTGAAGAGAGGCGGCGCATTCGGCGAACCAGGCGGGTTCGAGGGTGCGCTAAAAAGGCAGCTGAGCGCCAGGCGTTGCTATGGCGTGTGCGGCTTCCAAGGTTCCGGAGCGATTGCGCGCCGGGAGCATCTATTCGCGCCAGTGGGATGGACGTGTGTCGACACTGGACGTGTCGTCATAACCTAATCGGCGAGCTCTCTAGGCGTCCTGAGGCGGAGGCGGAGACGGCAATGCTAGGGCTTCTTAGTGGAGCCTGGCGGGATTCGTGTGCGCTTGACGCGGCGGAGCGAGGCGGGACAACGGACGAAGACATTGCGCGAATGCTGGGGAGCACGGCGAAGCGCGTCACTCAAATCAGCGCCGAAGCGCTGTACAAGGTTCGAGGAATCATAGCCGCAGACCCATCGTTGGCGATGGAGTTTGCGGATGAATTGGCCTCGCGCGCAAAGGGCAATTAAAACAATGAGACCAACAGTAACCTATGAAATGATAACAAGCGCAGGCGCATGTGAGGTGCGTGGGCCATTCACAGGTCACTTTCCGCCGGCCATTGGCGATGTCCTGTGTTTCGCGACAGAGAAGTGGCAAGTGGTGGCAAGGCGCTGGTCACTCGGCGTTGCGCAACATTGCACTATCACTGCGTCTAAAATAGAGAACCCCTAACCAACCAAAAGAAACACAATGGCAATCAACCTAAAAAGCACACAAGGCTACGGCAAAAACCGCGGCGTCCGAATCGTCACCTACGGTCTCTCTGGGGCCGGGAAGACGACGCTGATTCGCACGCTTCCGAACCCGGTCATCATCTCGGCGGAAGGCGGACTGCTCTCGCTCGACGACGAGAACACCACGCCGATGCCTTACATCGAGACCACGACTCTCGAGCAGGTAAACGAGGCATACGAATGGTGCGCGAGCTCGGCGGAGTCTCGGCAGTTCGGAAGCATCGCGATCGATTCGGTGTCAGAAATCGCGGAGGTCATTCTCTCGAAAGAGAAGGAGGGCTCCAAAGACCCTCGCCAGGCGTACGGCGCGATGCAGGACGAGATTGCGAAGCTCATTCGCAAGTTCCGCGACCTGCCGGGAGACCGGCACATCTACTTCACGGCGAAAGCTGAGAAGGCCGCCGACCAGACTGGCAAGATTCTCTACTCGCCCTCGCTCCCTGGTGCCAAAGCCGGCCAGGGTATCCCCTACTTCTTCGATTTCGTTTTCGCGGCGCGTGTCGAGGTAGGCGCGAACAACACCATCGAGCGCGCGATTCAGACGCAGAGCGACGGGCTTTGGCTGGCGAAGTCTCGAGGATGGAAGCTCGATGCGTGGGAGCCGATGGACCTCGGCGCCATCATCGGGAAGATTACGGGCGGGGCAGACAAGGAGGCGGCGTAGTAATGGCTCACAAGGCAACCTTCGAAAGCGACGGTCACCCGGTTCTTAAGGTTGATGTCGACGACGGTGGATGGGTGGCAGTCGAAACCCTGACACAAGGCGGAACGCTTTTGGCTCTAAAGCTCCTGAGCCCAGATGAGCGCAGGGCGCTTATAGTTGCTCTCGGCGGAGAGCTTAACGAGGCAGAGCCCCATGCCTGACAACCGAATTGCCGATCTCCTAGAGGAGTGGCAATCCCTCAAGAACGCCGAGACGTTGGCCAAGGAAGACCGATTGGCCGTCGAAGATAAGGTCCTCGACCTACTCGCCAAGCCGGAGACATTCAAAGGCACAGTGAAGTTGGGCGACTTTTCGGTCACCTACGGCGAGAGCGTGAAGGTGGACAC
This sequence comes from uncultured Cellvibrionaceae bacterium, assembly GCA_964542655.1. Taxonomy (GTDB): domain Bacteria; phylum Pseudomonadota; class Gammaproteobacteria; order Pseudomonadales; family Cellvibrionaceae; genus Cellvibrio. The sequence goes on along the minus strand of CAZIWB010000052.1, from coordinate 10,139 downwards.
CGCTGAACTACAAGCCATCTTCGAACGCGGCGGAGTGTCGCGAGAAGAAATCGATGGCGTTATTCGCTGGAAGGCTGAACTAAACTCCGCTGCCTGGAAGGCGGCGAACCCACACACCAGACTGGCCCTCTCAGGCGCAATCGAAACCAAACCCTCAAAACCCTCATTCTCTAGGAAGTAAACAACATGGCACAACTCGAAACAGCATACGACGCGAACGACCTTCCAAAATCCGACTTCGAACCGATTCCGGCCAAGACCTACGAGGCGGTCATCCATTCGGCGAGCGTCGCAAACGTCAAGAACAACGGACAGCAGCTCAAGATTCGACTCGACATCACTGGGCCGGACCATCAGGGGCGCGTTGTTTTCGATAACGTCACCCTGAAGAACCAAAACGTGCAGGCCGTCGAAATCGGTAAGAAGCGGCTGGGCGAGTACATTCGCGCGGCTGGCGTCCAGCGGCTCACCGACACTGATCAACTGGTCGGCGCTCCGGTTCGCGTGCGCATCGGCATCGAGAAAAACGAAGAGTACGGCGACCGAAACAAGGTCAACGGCGTTGCTCCTCTCGAAGGCGCAAACCCGATGCCTTCCGGGTTGGGCAATGTGGCGCAAACGGCGCCGAAGGTGGAAACGAAACCCGCGGGAGCCAAACCCACATGGGCGGGGAAGTAATGAGCCATTTCGACCCAAGCATCCTGGAGGGATTCCTAAGCAGCTTCGCTCCAGGCCGCTACCCGAACGCCGGCCCAGTGCCCAGCAAAGCGTGGCTCGCTGGCCTCTCTGGAGACGCTCACAAGTGCGGAGACAAGCGCGAGCTAGGCGACTGGTTCCGCGGCTTCTCCGAAGCGTGTCGACGGGCGCGCAAGTAGCATCTAACAAAGGCCCCATCGCAAGGTGGGGCCGCACGGCTGCGCGGAGGCTGGTGCCTCTCCGGTCCGGTTCGATCCCGGCGCGCGGCCAACTAACACTAGGCTAATGTGGTTGCATCGGCGGTTCGAGACCGTGCCTAGTGACTGAGGGTGTGTCGTCGTGGCTTCTTTGCCTTAACCGTGACTCGGGGATAGTCACGGCGGCGGCGCGCTCTCTCTAACTAAGCAAACGCCAATGACCGCCCTACCAATCGAACCCGACGTCACAATCCAACAGCTCATAGACCGCAGCATGGAGGCGAAGCGGGAGCTACCGAGACACTACATGGGCGCCTCCGAGCTCGGTACGGAGTGCGACATGGCTCTCTGGCTCTCGTTTCGCTGGGCTCTCAAGCCGCACGACGAAGGTCGCATGATGCGCATTTGGCGCACCGGTCACGAGTCGGAAGCGACGCTGATCGAGGACTTGCGCGCGATTGGTGTGACCATCGAGCGGCAACAGGAAGAGGTGCATTTCGGCGGGCATCTACTAGGTCACATCGACGGCATTGCGACGGGCGTGCCGGGTGCCGAAAAGACGCCGCATGTCTTCGACGCTAAGAGCAGCAATCGAAAGCGATTCGACAAGCTCGAGAAAGAAGGGGTAGCCAAAGCGGAGCCCAAGTATTGGGTCCAGCTTCAGAGCTACATGCTAGGGCTAGGTCTCACTCGCGCTTGGTACGTTTCGCGCTGCAAAGACGACGAGCGCATTTACGCCGAGCGAATCCATCTCGACAAGGAAGCCGCCGAGGCATGGGTTGAGCGCGGTCGCCGAATCTCGCTCATGAACGACGCGCCAGAAAGAATCTCCGGCACGCCGACATACTACAAGTGCAAGATGTGCGACTACATCGACGTTTGCCACAAGGCAAAGTCGACGGACGCGGTGAACTGCCGCACGTGCGCGCATAGCACGCCGATGGAGGTGGACGGCGCTGGGGTTTGGAAATGCGAACGATGGGGTCAACTAATCCCAAGCATCGAAGCTCAACGCACCGGATGCCAAGCGCACGTTCTCCATCCCGCGATGGTGCGCGTCGAAATGGAGAGCATCGGTGAGCAGTGGCACGCTGGGTATGGTGACTATGTGAACGGGGACCCGGAAGAGCTCGAGGGGGCACTGAGTAGCGCGCAGCTACTCGAGAGATTGAAACCGGGGGACACGACGTTTAAGAAAGTGAAAGAGGGGAAGGAGTAATGTTGCCCAGGATCGCGAAGTGCATGTGCGGCGCACCGGCTAAGATTTTCCGGCGCGGCCGCGTCTGTTTCGTCGAGTGCTCACGGGAAGAGTGCCGGTGGAGCGGTGGCGCCGAAAAGGACGAGATCGCCGCAATCGCGGTGTGGAATCACGTAATGGCACGCTTTGAAAGCCACCCATGATCCACCTCCGCGACTACCAGCAACGCAGCGTGGACGATCTGTACGCTTGGCTCGAAAAGAACCCAGGCAACCCGTGCCTAGTGCTTCCGACCGGCGCAGGCAAATCCGTCATCGTGGCGCACATCTGCCGCGACTTGCTCACGAATTATCCGAGCATGCGCGTGCTGATGCTCACGCACGTTAAGGAGCTCATTGAGCAGAACGCGCGCAAGATGCGCGAGCTTTGGCCCGGCGCTCCCATGGGCGTCTACTCTGCGGGACTCCGCCAGCGTGAGCTAGGGGAGCCAATCACTTTCGCCGGAATTCAGTCCGTGCGCACGCGCGCGGCCCTCCTGGGTGTGATTGACGTCCTGCTCGTCGATGAGTGCCACCTGGTAAACCATGCGGAGCAAGGTGGCTACCGCCAGCTCATCACGGAGCTCAAAGCCGTCAATCCGCACATGCGAGTCATCGGCCTGACCGCTACCCCATGGCGCCTGGGGCATGGCTACATCACGGATAAGCCGGCCATCTTCGACGATCTAATCGAACCGGTGACCATCGAGGAATTGATCGCGAAAGGCCACCTCGCGCCGCTCCGCAGCAAGCTCACCGGGTTTCAATACGATTTGAGCCGCGTGCACATGCGCGGCGGAGAGTACATCGAGAGCGAACTACAGAGCGCCGTTGACAGCTACGACAGCAACGACGCAATCGCCGACGAAATCATTCAGCGCGCCGAGGACCGTCGCTCGTGGCTTCTGTTCTGCACTGGTGTCGACCATGCGCGGAACATGGCCGACGTCCTGATGAGCAAGGGCGTGCGCGCCGCTTGCATCACGGGCGACACTCCGCCAGCGCTTCGGAAGTCGACGATCGACGCGTTCAAGGCCGGCGCCATTCGCGCGGTGACGAATGCCAACGTTCTAACCACCGGCTTCGATTTTCCGGGCATCGACTTGATTGCGATGCTCAGGCCCACCAAGAGCCCGAGTCTCTACGTGCAGATGGGCGGGCGCGGGCTTCGAGTGAAGCCGCATACGGACCATTGCCTGGTCCTGGACTTCGCTGGGGTCGTCTCGGAACACGGTCCGATCACTGCCGTGCGTGTCCCGAAAAAGGGAACCGACAGAGAAGGCGAAGCGCCAGCAAAGAATTGCCCCGCGTGCGGCGAAATCGTTCTCGCCTCCGCTCGCGTGTGTCCCGCGTGCGGCCACGTCTTCGAGGTGGAGCGCGAGCCAGTGAAGCTCCACCAGGAAGACATCATGGGCAGGGACCTGGCTGAGACGGAGCCGGTCATAGGCTGGCGATGGAAAGAGCAAAACAGCAAGAGTGGGTTTCCGATGCTGGTGGTGGATTACTTTACGCCATCGCTCACGATCTCGGAATATCTTTGCGTCCGACACGGCGGGTATGCGCAAGACAAGGCAGAGAGGTTGCTGAGCGTGATGTGTAAGAAGGCCGGCGCGCGCGTGCCGTCTCTCGAGAGTCTAGCGAGCGCGGCCGACTATCTGACCGCGGTCGCTCCGCCAACGGAAATCACCTATGAAAAAGACGGCAAGTTCTTCAGAGTTACCAAGCGTGTCTGGCCGGAGCGAATTCACGCCGAAGCCGCGCAACTCCCGGAAGCGTGGCGCCCGAAAGAGCCCAGCGAAATCCTCGGGGACGACACTGTCCCCTTCTGAGTTTGTCCCCGCGGTCTGGCGCTCAACTCGCCTACTCGAACACCACCACCAAGCGATTTTCGTTTCGTGGTTCCGCAAGACGTTTCCGGATGTGAGAATTTTCGCTATCCCGAACGGCGGGAAGCGTAGTAAGAGAGAAGCGGAGCGGCTGAAACTTGAGGGAGTTTCGCCGGGGGTGCCGGACCTTTTCATTCCAGAGTGGCGACTGTGGATTGAGATGAAATCAGCGGTCGGGCGCACGTCCGATGAGCAAGAGGGCTGGATCGAGTATCTCCGAGAAATCGGGGACCGTGCGATTGTGTGCCACGGACATGAGGCTGCAATCGACGCGATTCGGTTGTGCGCGCGTGTTTGGCCTAGAGACTTAGAGGGGCTTTCTTGTCAGACCTAGGACACATCTTTCCCAGCGGCTTTCAGGGCGAGCAAGAGCCCGAGCGCTCCACGGAGGAGCAACTCCGGGACGCCATGCTCTCGGCAGGCATCGAGCCTCCAGCGTCGTTCTTTTGCGACGGCAAGGTTCACCGGTTCGAGTCGGGCGCGAAGGGGCACGGCCACCAGGGCTCCAAGCCCGGCTGGTATGTCGTTTTTCCCGATGGCGTCCCGGCCGGCAAGTTCGGTTGCTGGCGCTCCGGTGTCGAGCTCACGTTCCGCGCCAACGTGGCGCGCGAGCTCACGGCCGCCGAACAAATGGCGCTCACGCGGCGCATGGCGGAGGCTCAGGCGGCTCGGGATGCGGAGCGGGAGAAAGCGCGCCAGTCGACGGCGGACGTTGCCGAACTCATCTGGACCCAAGCGGGGCCCGCGAGCCCGGAGCACCCCTACCTGAAGCGGAAGGGGATCCAGCCCAACGGCGCACGCGTGACTGGCGACGGGCGTTTGATTGTCCCGCTGTACGCTCCGGACGGCACGCTTGCTTCGCTCCAGTACATCGATGCCGAGGGGAAAAAATTATACCACCTGACCGGTCAAACCGGCGGTTGTTATCAGATTCTCGGCACGCTCGACGGCGCGCGCACGCTGTATCTCGCGGAAGGGTTCGCCACCGCGGCAACCATCCACGAGACAACTGGGCAACCGTGCGCGGTTTCATACTCAGCGAGTAACCTAGTCCCTGTAACGGCAGAGTTAGCGGAAAACTTTAGCTCGCTTCCAATCGTCATCGTCGCCGACCGCGACAAGGGCGGAGTGGGCCAGCGCTACGCCGAGCAAGCGGCCGCGAAATACGGCGCTCGCTACGTGCTGCCGCCGGAGCTCGGGGACGCCAATGACTACGCAATGGCGGGAGGCGACTTGCTGGCCTTGCTTGAACCGCCGTCCGCTGACTGGCTGGTCTCGGCGGATGACTTCGCTCGCCAACCCGCGCCGCTTCAGTGGCTCGTGAAAGGTTGGCTTCCTCGAGACTCGCTGGTGATGACTTACGGTCCGAGCGGCGTAGGAAAGACGTTCGTTGTTCTGGACTGGTGCCTCTCGATTGCCACGGGGAAAGCCGACTGGTGCGGAGCCAAGGTCAATGCGGCGCCCGTGGTCTATCTCGCCGGAGAAGGTCACTACGGCTTGCGAGCGCGCATTGCCGCATGGAGAGGCAAGCACACGCCGGGCCCGTCGAAGCTTTGGGTTTCCAAGAGCGGCTGCGACCTGGATACCAATGAGGGGTATCTAAAAGCGCGCGACGCCATTCTGGCGCTACCTGAGCGGCCGGCGCTTATCGTGGTCGACACGCTGCACCGCTTCCTAGCTGGCGACGAGAATAGCGCTCAGGACGCCAGGGCCATGATCGGCGCATGCTCCGGACTAATGCGCGAATTCGGGGCCACCGTGATGCTTGTGCACCACACCGGAGCGAACGCCGAAGCGCAGGGCCGCGCGCGCGGTTCGAGCGCTTGGCGCGGAGCTCTAGACGTTGAGGTGGCGGTGGTTCCTGGCGAGCCGGACAGCGGCGAAATACTAGTCGAGCAACGGAAGATGAAAGACGCCGACCACGCTCAGCCGATCGTTGGTGCCCTCTCTCACGTCGAGCTCGAAGGCTGGAAAGATGACGAGGGGGCTCCGGTTACGTCCGTTGTCTTTGCCGGGGCACCAGGCGCACCGAAACCAAAAGAGAAGGCGCCAAACCCCAAGGGCCTAGCCGAAGCCGTCCGCGTTTTTACCCGCACATGGTGGGCTTCGGGCTCCGAGACTCTTGACGGCATGCCGTATATCAGCGACAGTGCTCTCAGGCATTTGCTCCGGACGGATGGGCTGGACGAAGCAAAGATCAAGAAACTGTGCGCGCTCGACAAGACCGACAGCATTCTAAGCAGACTCACGAACGGCGAAATCGTGAGCCTGGCACCGAACGGCTGGCGGATGATCAGCGAAGCGCACGCGAGTCAATTGTTACTGAGCAGGGGATGAAATGAAAAACGAAACCGTTGTCGCCGTGCCGCTCGATTGGTTGAAGCTTGATAAGGTGGAGCGTCGTGAGCGAATCGCTACGGCGTGCCTAGTTAGTGTTCTGTCCAATCCGACTACCAAGCAAATCGGCGGAGGCCCAATTCGAGCGGAGCAAGCTTCGGCGGTGGCTGAGTTTGCTGTGGGCTTTGCAGACGCTTTAATCGAGGAACTCGACAAATGACCCGCAACCTCCCGCCCTACCGTGAACCGTGGGCCGTCGTCGCATTTGGCGCTTTCGTTGCTCTCTCGGTCTGGCTTGGCATCATGGGCCTAGCGAACGCCTCCGAGAGTGCAACGCTTCGGGCCTTGCAAGCGATGCCGCGGCATTCCTCCGACGCAGACGAGCCGGAGCTAGAGCGCGCGGAGCGACTCGGTTACATCGCAGGCGCGATCGATGGCGTTGCTCGCGACCGTCTAGAGCGCGCTGTGCTCCTGGTGCTCGTGCGCGGCGAAAGCGGCCTAGCGCGCTTCGTTGACCTCGATTGGGACACCTGTCGCAACGGTGTCGGCGGACGCTGCGACGGAGGCAAGGCGTACGGCATGACCCAGCTTCACGGCATGCTCCGCACGGAGACGCGCGCCGAGCAATTCGCCGAAGCGCTCAAGCGCTGGCGTTATCACAGGGCCAGGTGCGGCGGTTCTATTGCTGGCGCATTCGCCGGCTACGGTTCTGGCAGCAGTTGCAAGCTAACGGCGCAGAGTATCGAACGAGCGCGGAGCGTGAAGAAACTAGAGGGGCGGCTATGATTCCTATCTTTTGGGCCATGGCTCCCGTGGCAATCTACGGAGGCATTCGCCTCGCGCTCGCTTTGGTGCGCGCCAACAAGACGGAGCCGCAACGTGACACCCTGCCCTCGCCAGCGCTCGACACGTCACTGCCCGAGCTCGACTTGACGGACCTTGCTGTGGAGTTTGAGGATTCGAGCGAGGTTAGGTTTAATCCAAAATGCTGATCATCAACTTCGAACGCCATAACGCGCTCGCGAAGCGCGGCATGAAGGCGTTTACGCGCCGCGAGAATTTCAAGGCGCTTCGCTCTGAATTGCTCGAGGCGGCGCTAGCCATCGATGAGATTCTCGAGAAAGGCGAAACGCCGGAACGACTGGAGGCGGCGGGGCTCGAAGGTATCGACGTAACCGTGATGCTAAATCGCGTGGCGCATATCCTTGGGTGGGACAACTGGGCGCTTTGGGAGCCGGTGAAACTCACGAAGGGCGAGAGCAAGTGCGCGGAGCGGGAGGAGTCATCGGGGCGACCGCCGCATGGGTTAGAGTGAGATGCGCCAATTCTTCAGACACTTTGGCTCGAAGGCGCGGCTCGCGAAACAACTGCCTCCGCCGCGCTTTTCGACCATCATCGAGCCGTTTGCAGGGTCTGCCGCTTACGCCGTCCACCATGCAACGCCGGCACATAGCGTGCTGCTTTTCGACACGGACGAGCGCGTTTGCATCATTTGGGATTACCTCATTCACGCAAGCGCCGCCGACATAATGCGTTTGCCGGTGGACCATTTCCTAGCCGTCGGAGACATTCGGGATTTGAACCTGCCGCGCGCTGAGTATCTGTTGATCCAACGGTGGCTCAGCATCTCCGGGACGCATAGTCACCGGCTAGCGCCGTGCCTGATGGCAGATCGAGCTGGAACAGCAGGGAACACCTGGTGTCACATTGTGCGCGAGCGGATCGCCTCGCAAGTCGAGCGAATCCGCCACTGGAAAATCAGGCAAGAGCCTTACGACTCCGCTCCGGACATCGAGGCGCATTGGCACGTTGACCCACCGTACCAGGCAAACGCGCATGGTTTCGCTGAGTACAAATGCGAACCGCCGGACTACGGGAAACTAGGCGCATGGTGTCGCTCACGTAAGGGCGACATCACGGTCCATGAGCAACTCGGGGCAACGTGGCTTCCGTTCGAGACGCTGAAGTCGAACCACACCACATCGAGAGTGACAGAGGGCAAGATGCAGACGGCCCACGAAGTCTACTGGACGAACGAGCGGCGCGATCGCACGGGTACGCTTGCGCTATTCGGTGCCTCCAATGCCTAACGACAACTGGCTAAAAAACCTCAAACCCGCCGATCAAAAAATCGTCGAGGCTCGAGAGATGGCGCTTCGCGGGAAGCACTATCACGAGATAGCAGCCAAGTTAGGCGTCACTCCAGACCAAGCGTGGGCACTGGTCAAAGACGGCGTAAAAGTGAATCAGGGCGCCGGGGTTGCGGTGGAGCGCCAGCTCCAGGCGTCCCGCCTAAACGAGGCCCTTCAGGCTGTTTTGGACATCATCGAGAACAACCCCGATGACGAAGTGCGCCTAAAAGCCATAGCTCAGTTCCTTAATATCGAAGCGCGCCGGGCGAAGCTCTTGGGTCTCGACGCTCCAGAGGTGAAGGTTATTCAAGCGTTGGACGACGCCGACACCAAGCGCGAGGAAATTACGCCACAGCGCGCCGCGCTTCTGATGCGCCGAGCCTTTGGCCTCGTGGGTCCGACTGCCGCGGAGGATGTGCCAGCGCTTACTGGTGGTAACCACGAAGGAGAGACACACTGAGCGCCCTAGTCACCCAACAACCAGCGCACGGCGACCAAACGATCGCGCTGCTTCGTCGCGCCATGCCTCCGCTCTATTTCCAAGCAGTGGAAGCCTGGCTTTCGACGTTCTATCCGTTTCAGCTTGATTGGCTCTTGGACTGGCGACGATTCGCTATCCTGGACAAATGCCGGCAGATTGGCGGATCGCATTCGTTCGCAGCATGGGGCGTGCTCCATGGGCTGCTAGGTGAAAAATGCACATTCGTTTCGAAGAAGGAAGACAACGCGCTTGAGATTCTCGCGCTCGCCAAGAAACACGCCGATGTGCTGGCGGACCTTGGGTGTGAGTGGGCGCGCATTGTCAGCCCTCCGAATAAGCTCGAATTCACGCTGGCGAGCGGCGCGCATCTGAAGTCAGACACCAGCACGGGCGCCGCTCGCGGCGGCTCGTGTAACGTGGTGCTCGATGAATTCGCCTACCATGAGCGCCCGGAAGACGTTTGGGACGCCGCGCTAGCAGCGACGACTCACGGCTTTTCTTGCCGCATCCTTTCGACACCGAACGGTGTGGGCAACCTCTTTCACTCGGTTTTCACCGAAACAGCGAAAGACAAGCGCGATGACTGCAAGCCGAACGACTGGCTTGCGTACCTGACCACGATCCACGACGCGATCGCCCAAGGCATGCGCATCGACCTAGATGCAGCGTGGGCGATGGCGCACAACGACCCGCGCCTATTCGACCAGCTATTTTGCGGCGTCTTCCTGGACGGCTCCTACCAGTACCTTCCGGATGCGCTCCTGACGGCCGCAACCAAAGACGGCCCGTGTACCAAATACGGCCAGACATTCGCCGGGCTCGACATCGGCGATACTCGCGACCGGACGACGCTGGTCGTCATCCGTGGCGAAGGCGGAAAGTTCGAAACTGTCCATTGTGAGAGCCACGAACGGACGGATGATGTACTCATCGACAAATTGATCGGCGACGCAATCGCCGTTCACGGCGCCTGGAGGGTGGCAGTCGACGGGACGGGCCTGGGAACCTTCCCGGCTCGAGCGGCTCAGAAAAAGCACGGTATGAAGCTCGACATCGTGCAATTCACCGGACCCAGCAAGGAAGCCCTCGCGACCGGGCTTTACCAAGCCTTCGTTTCGGAGATGCTGGTTCTCCGCCGGACATGCAACGAATCGGACAAGCTCCGCAAGGCGCT
>CAZIWB010000051.1:18790-46172 GCA_964542655.1 uncultured Cellvibrionaceae bacterium | reverse complement strand
CCAATCATACAGGCACACAACCATTCAGCAGCATTACAGGCACAGTTCCTATCAATCAGGGTGGGACAAACGCAACCACAGCTTCAGGCGCAAGAACAAACTTAGGCCTTTCAACAGGTTGGGGCTTAACAGGATTCTATGCTGTGGATTCTGTTTTAGTAGCCTCTCGTGCAAGATTAAAGCACGTTACAGATTCGCTTTTGAGTTTGATTAATGCAATAGGCACACCAACACTCCAACAAACTCTTACAGCCAGTAATTTAATGACGGGAAACATTCAAAGCAACTCGTCAGCCTATATAAAATTTGGTGATGTTGCGGGTACTTATTCAGGCTCATACATAGAGCTAGGCGGTAATGTGGGTTACGCAAGGTTAATTACAAGGGGCGGGAAGGATTATTATTTTTCCGGTTATGGAATTGAGATAGATGGCGGCTGGTCGGGTGGCACTGTATCAACTGCTTTAAGGTTTAATAATCTTACACAAAACAGGCAATGGCAGATGCCTGATAGTACTGGTAACATACCAATTGCTATTTACGCAAATGGTGTCCGATACAATGCCAATGATAAAGGAACTATTGATTTAGGAACGATTGCAGGCAGCGGCGGTCTTTCATCCGGCGACTTTTACCCATTAGATAATACGGATATAGCAGACGGTAAGGATGTAAGCACAGTAATAAGCGGAGGTGATACAACACTTGTTTTTAAACCTGCTTTATCACTTACCACAACGGGATCAAGCGGCCCTGCAACATACAATCCCAGTACAAGGGTTTTAAATATCCCTGAATATGCAGGTGGTTCCGGTACTGCACCAAGTACAACAACATCTTCAGCCACATCATTAACGCTTACCGTTACCGGCAGCTATATAAAAACCTATTCGTTTACAGGCTCCAGTAATACAACGTGGACACTTCCCGCAATAGGCACAACAGGGCAAATAATAAAAGTAAAAAACAGGGGAACGGCTAACATCCTTTTACAAAGGGCTGGCTCAGATCAAATATTCACAACAACAGCAATAACATCAATAACGCTTTATCCTGGTGATGCTTTAGAGGTTCAGGACGATGGCACTTACTGGAGTTATAATTAAAACAACAATATGAAACATGTGATTTGCTTTTTTGGATTTCCGATTTTCTTCTGCTTGTCACTTTGGCTTTGCTGGAAAATTAAAGAAGGGGATTTTATTGTATTCAATCCTTCGATTACTGTAGCTGCATATTTTTTATGCGTAGTGATTTGCTCAATCTGTTTTTATCATTTCGGTAAACCTGGAATATTATGAGATACTTTTTATTGCAAATTATAGCCCTCTTTTTTCTTATTGGTTGCAAGCAAAAGATTGAACCTAAAAGACTCACCGACTTGCCTTCAACACAAATTATTTATCTGTCAGATTACGGTGCAAGAAGCGGGGATACCATACCAGATACAAGGGCTATAAAAGATGCCTTGGACTTAGCTAGTGAGGACAACCCAGTTTACATAGTGGTAGATGGACATTATCTAGTAGATGAAGATTTGTCTTTTGATAAAAGCATGACCGTCATTTCAAGGGGCGGTAGCATTGAATACAACAGTCGGCTTTATTTTAATAATTCCGATACCGCAACCTTCAAAGGCGACAAAGAGGCAAGCAAAGAGGAAGAAACAGTAAAAACTCCCTCAGTAAAACTTCCGGGCTCTTTTACTGTTTTCACTTCAAATAGTACGGTCTCTGTAGACGGTTCTTCCGTCGAGGGCCTTGAAATAGATGGGAAAAAATTTAACGAAAGCGACTGGCCAAAAGTTGCCGAATTGAACGTAGGAGAAACACTCCATTTAGAAAACGGAATAAGTATAACTAGAAACAATTGATACAAAAAAGAATATAAATGATAAAGCGATTAAAGGCTTTGCGGAATAAATATCTGCCAGCCTTACTGATTGGGATGCTGCTATGCAGTAGCGTCGTGGCGCAAAATGTTGGAACTGCAATGTTAAGTGATTTACCTTCTAATCGGGTTTTTCACCTGAGTAGAAAAGGTATTCTTTCCGATGCGGATCTTTCGTTTGGCTCTTCAAGTTTTGGCTTAGACCAGACAGCCAAAGTTCAACCTCTACTAAACTATGCCTCAGCAACAGACCACATTACTGTCTTTTGGGATGTAAAGATTAGTACCACAGGACTTAAAGTAAAATCAAACACATCCATTATTGCTAGTACAGGATGCGGCGCAATTCTAAGGGATAACTCAGACAATTTTCTTTTATCTAATTACAACTGGGCTCCGTTCAACAATGATATTCTTGATTCCAACATTACAATTCAAGGCGGAATTTGGAACGGCAACGGCTGGCGTGGCGGGGTAGCGAAACAGGAGCACTCCAATTCCACATTAGGAATGATTACCGGCCTCTCCATGTTTGGCGTAAAGAACTTCATTTTCCGTGATGCAGAAATAAGGAACACACGCACGTTTGCAATCTTCGTCCTTACATGGCAGAACGTTGTATTTGACAACTTTATAATTGACCAGGGCGAAAATCCGAATATTAACCAGGACGGAATGGACGTTTGCGGTGGTGGTAAAAACCTGTCTATTACTAATGGCAAAATCCGTTGTGGCGATGATCGCATAAGCATAACAGCGAATGTACCAGGTGGTTTTGCCTACGGCGAACACCACGAACCTTATTCCGGCGTAAATGGAAACATCATAGGCGTTTACATCAATAACATAGAAGGATGGGGGGAAGGCAAGTTTGTACGGTTTTGCACTTCTGCAAACTACATGGAAAACGTGTATGTAGGCAACCTGAGAGGCACAGCAAGAACATGGGTTGTAGTGCAGGAATCCGAAAACAATTTTGCGGACTACGATCAACCTTATGGCAAAGGGGATTTTAGAAACATGACCTATGAGAATATTAATGTGGAGATAACAGAGCCTTACGATTACGATTATATGCCAGACGTTAAGGGGTTATTTCAAATAGGGGGCAATTCAAAGAATATAGTAATCAGAAATCTTACCCGTAATAATCTTGCATGGAACCAACCTTCAATAGTAGTTCATGCAAACCACGACACCGTAACTATTGACGGGCTAACAATAGACGGTTATAATTCGAGAGATGCAGGAACAAGTTTTTCTACAGCTCACGTTTATATCGAATCAGCAACGGTTAATAATTTTCGAATGATTAACTCGTCTGTATTTTCCGAGACAAACAACGATGCTTCTTTGTTTGCTGTAGGCACTTCTAGCTATGTGCCTTATCCTGTTTTTTCAAATATTGAAACAAACAACGTTGCCAATGTTTTCGAAAACTACGGAACGGTAGAAGCTGTCAGGGCTAACAATATTAGACACGCAGGCGTAATGACAGCAGCGTTTTGGACAGCTACGACAGTACCAGTAATTAGCGTTGATGGATTAAGTGCCGCTCTGCCCACGGAAGGGACATTTGAACACACAAGGGGAACTGCTTTTACAGAAAGTGCGGCAATTATAGGCGGCGGCACAAGTGGGGAAACCACTTTTGAAGCAGGGTTTGCTGGAACAGCATCTACCCCTTTGAGTTCTTACACTCCCGAAACAGGAACTATAACTACAATAGTCGGTTCACCTACTTTGGATGGCTCAGGTAATGTTACCCTTCCTTCCAGTTCTTATTTTAGAACAACAAGTTTTACTCCAAACGGTTTTGCAGCAAGGTTAGTTCCTGATATTCCCAACGGTGCAAAGGTTTCATTTGCGGCCCTAACGGCTGGTTCTGACGATGCTTTTATAGAAGTAGAAAGATCGGGGTCGGATTACATCATTGAATATTTCAGAGACAATTTATCGGTGGGTTCTACTGTAGTAGCCGTGTCAAATTTTCAAGAGGTTGCACTTGTAAGGGCTTCAAATAGTTTTGGCTGGTACTACAAAGACGGCGCAGGGGCTTATCAGCTACTAAACTACTTCAATTGTTCCGCCTACACATTTACACAAATATCAGTTTACGCATACAGCACATTGTCCATTGCTAATCTCAAAATATTAAATCCGTGAAAAGAGTGTTTATCATATCGGCCTTTTTTATTCTCACAGCATTCGGCATAAACGAACTACCACAGATTAGAGGTAAGAGTTTTTATGGTAGCGATTACGTAGGGTCTTCACCACGCCCTGTTTATGCTGATGCAGATGGTAATTTACGTACAATGTATGCCGACACTACAGCCATAGGGGGCGGTGGCGGAGGCGGTGGCGGTGAAGACCTCAGCGCAACACTCGCTATCGGTAATGCTTCAACCACTCCCTTGTATATAACAGGCCACAGCACGACCGACATGAAGGGCAGCTTTGGGGGCATTGAGTTTTTAAGCTATAGCACTAACCTAAATTTTATCAGTAGTAATCTTTACTTCAACGGTACGGATCACAAGTATAGGGAAACAGGTTATGGTGGCTATTTATATTTCAATTCGGGGAAATGGATTTTTTCAACCGCACCGTCAGGAACCGCAGGCGCAACGGCTACTCATACAAATAGAATGGAAGTAACAGAGGATGGTGTTTTTATTGCCGATGGCGGCGGCCCTCCAACTCCAACAGGCGGGGCATACATATACGCAGCTTCAGGAGAAATGGGTGTTAAAGATGCTTCAGGAAACTCAACCAATATTTCACCGCATAATTTCTCAGGCATACCGGAAGGCAAAAGCGAAGACATGGCTTGGTCGTTCTATTCAGAAAAGGATGGCAAGTATATAAACGTTGATATGCTGAAGCTGGCAAGGCTGTTAGAAAAACTAACAGGTGAAAAACTTGTGTACATGGGTGACACCGACAAAAAGCCTCAGAAATGAAAAAACTATTCTACTTACTTCTACTACCTCTATACCTAAACGCTACAGGTCAAGACATAAAATATTTTAGTCCGGGGCCGGTGGCGGCGGGAACTATTGTAAAAGATGCTTACGGTGTTGTGTGGAAAGCAAAAACCAAAATAGCTAATGCTGTTTCTCCACCTTCAGCGAATGCGTATTGGTCTTATGTAAAGACTGTTTCTGTACCAAACTTTGATACGCTACAGGCCAAGATTACACAGTTAGAAATTAAAGTTGCTACCCCTGTAGTTACCGGCCCTACAACAACAGCACCTCCAACTGTTGACACAACTTTATTTCCAGCTATTAAAACTCCTGTAATAGCTTATCCACGTACAGCAGGCCAAACAATCACACCAACATTAGTTGCTAATGGAAGCACCAATAACGCTACTGCTTTAAATAGCCTTTCATCTTCTAACAAATGGAGCAACACTTTTAAAGATATTGTTGTTCCTGGTGCAAGTGCTCAAACAAACTACTCTGATAATACCTGGATTGAAGGTCTTTGGAATTTTCGTTTACGTCCTACATCCGGCATAGCCAAATTATACAACACAGGGGGTAATGAGTTTGACATTTCACATCAACCGCTTGTTACAAGTGCCATTTTTAATTACGATAAGAAAGCCTCTTATGTAGGCACTATCAACACAGGATATTTATTTTCTACAGCTACAGCAGGTGCATCAAGCATAACCGCAAGTGGCACAGGATTAACAGCAGGTGACAGAGTTTTTTTAGCCGGTTATGAGACACAAGGTTACGGCTGGCCTCCTAATCCAAGATTCTTTGAATGGAAAACCGTTTTAAGTGTTGTTGGTACAACGATCACTTTTACTAAACCACTCGAAGAAAGCTATAATGCCAATTGGAAAGATTGGGATTGGGGCGGTGGTTACTTCTTTGGCAAACCTCGCATCTATAAAATACCTGCTAACTACGCAAGGTATGTCGAGCTAAAAGATATTGACTGGCTTATTCAGGGTGACGTAGGTAATGCATTCCAACTGCAGGCAGATACTTTAATCATTGAAAACAACACTTTTCACGGCGGTATATGGCCTTCAGAAAATCAGTTATTCAAATGTATTAATTGCAGTGGTGGCAGTTGGGAAGGTGACAAGGCAGTAGGAACCTTGGAACTAAGAAACCTGAACA
Source organism: uncultured Cellvibrionaceae bacterium (assembly GCA_964542655.1). Classification (GTDB taxonomy): domain Bacteria; phylum Pseudomonadota; class Gammaproteobacteria; order Pseudomonadales; family Cellvibrionaceae; genus Cellvibrio. The sequence continues at coordinate 40,134 of CAZIWB010000051.1, read as the reverse complement.
CTCAAAGCGAAATGCAGGGTTTTACCGGCGTTAAGTGGCTCAGAATGTATGGCGGCGAAGTGAATGGTTACATGGCTGTTACACCTCGCTTTCTTCACATGGAAGGCGTGAATCTTAAAGGCGGCCTTGCTGGTATTGCTGCAATCTATCCTTTTGAGTATTACACCGGCGTTGATACATGGTATTTTAAAAACAACATTTTCCCGAACTCACAAACTGCATTTGACGTAGTAACAAAAACATTTACTGTTGAATCGGTAAGCGGCGGTAATCGTATTGTTCTACCTGACAACTCAGATCCTAACCATGCAGCCCATTGGCCTACAAAACTAATAGTACAAGGTTCAACCATTTGGCGCAGCGGTGGAAGTGCAAGGGTAGTGGATATAGAGTATGTAAGCGGCAAGTATCATTTAGTGCTGGATAACATCGTAGGCTCTTTATCAGCCGGTCAGGTATGGAGCTACAGGCAGATAAAAAACATAGTGGATTTAGGAGGCAACAGGAAAGAAAACGGTACACCGATAACATTGAGTTTACCAGCATTACCATAAAAGCACTATTAAATTAATTCGCTCACCACGAAAACTATTTACTAATGAAAACAGGATGGATAAAATGACTTTGGAGACAGTGTGGCTTGCCAATGCTTTGAGCACTGGCCTTATCGTAGCAATCCTATCCTATTTCTTAAAGCGAATGTTTAAGCAGTATGATGATAGACTGGCAGCAGCAGAAAAGGAAGCAGGGGAAATTAAAAGAAATTATCTCAAAAGGTTTCAGGAAGTACATGAAACAATATCAGAGGAGAACGATAAAACCCGCGAACATTTCGATGTGAGGATTGATGACGTGAGAAGAAAAATGGATGAAGTAAACAGAGATAAAATGGAGTTCAGATTAAAGCAGGTTGAAAAGATGGCAACGATAGAAAACAAAGTTGATAACATAGTAGATAATCTTATTCGAGAACAACAACGCAATAACAAACCATGATACAGAGACTTTTGGTATTTCTTTTAATTGTAAGGCTGTCAGTATTCGCTTATTACTTACCCATGCCGGAAACTGTGCGAAATATTGTAGCAGTAGCGATACCTCTTTTTACCTCTTTCCTATTCACTATTTCTATAAATAAATACTTAACTAAAAAATAAAATCATGGCAGAAGTTAAGGCGACAGCCTCAAAATTCGATCTAAGTAAAAACGATTTTCTTAAAGGTCTTTTAATGGCTGTAGGTACGCCGGTAATCGCTGTTCTATTAGCAACAGTTCAAGCCGGTACATGGCAATTTGATTGGAACTTAATTGGCACTACAGCAGCCAGTGCATTTTTGATGTACATAGGTAAGAACTTCTTTAACGGGCCTTCGTTAGTTGTTCCTGATCCTTCAAAGAAAATGATTGAAGAAGCGAAACAAGGCAATTTGGAAGTAGTAAAAAAATAACTCAATGCGCTGTCTATTCAAATTTGCTTTCTTAATTCTTATGGCTCTGGCTATTGTGTCCGAGTTCTTTTAAACTAAAACGAAAATGAAAAATAAACACTTCGCTTTATTGATCGTTGTAATTATTAGCCTTTTTGCTACCCTTTTGTATTTCGCTATAAACTCATAACATGGAATTTAAACCAGGCGCATACAGTAAAGGCGACACAGTAACGGTTAACGGTATTCAATACGTTGCAGATAGAGACATTACCAACGCTTTAGCTCTCCCTAAAGAGAATATGTATTGGTCTGTAGTGGGGCCGGTAGAACAAGTACCAACGCCTGCACCTGTAGTAATTCCAAACGATAGAATACCTGATTTCCTTCCTACAAACACAGCGGAGCAAAACAGTTTAGCCGTTGACAGTTTTATTAATCGTTTACCCGAAGGTTTTGCGGGTTCTCTTTATATACCGGCTGGTAATTATCAACTAGCACGAGAAATAAAACTTTATCGCAAACCTGTATTTCTTCATGGAGACAACGGAACCATATTTGGAAATTCTACTAAACTTATTTTCCCTTACAACTCCAATGGAATTGTAATTGATCGGGGCGGGGCCTCACTTCAAGAAACAATCATTGAAAGAATCTGCTTAGTCGGTACGGGTGGCGATGGCTCAAACGGTAATGGCGTAAGGTCAAACGCACGAATGAAACTAAGAGACGTTACTATGAAAAGTTTCTCTCAGAACGGTTTACTTATTTGGGCAAACATGGATGAAGGAGGCGATGCTTCAGGATCAATTATACAAAGCTGCCACGCTTTAGAAAATAACCACGATGGATTTTTAGCAGGTAGGGTTGATGCTAACTGTATTTTATTTATTAACTGTGACGCAAGGGATAACGGACGCTACAACTTTAATGAAGATTCTTTTTTAGGTAATACATACATAAGCTGCATGGCACATTATGGAAAGCAGGGAGACTTCTTTGTTAGAGACAAAGGGAACGCACGTTCAACATTTGTTGGATGCTATACAGAGGGAGGTTCTCCACCGTCTCAGCTTTCGCCTAAATCTGTAGTGTTGGGTGGATTGTGGGGTTCTGGTTATTCGCTTGATGGAACTAAAATAATATACACATGAAACAAGATCGTAAAGAAGTTGCAAAAAAGCAACGCCACGAAATAGATTACATAGTTCGTAAGTGGGGCATACCACGAGCAACTGTTAAAGATGTTATTTGGATAGCCGACAGTAAAAGCCGTTCTCTCCTTTACGAAATCTTTAGAAGATTAGGCTTTGTTATTCCTGGAAAGTTTGATAAACGCCTAAAGAGAAAATTAGCCGATATACTTACTAAAATGGGTAGATAATGGACACAGTATCAATCCAACGGTTAAACCTTCTCCATCCACTAATCAGAGAAGATGCAATTAAAGCCTATCAGGAAGCCGTACAAGCTACACCAGTAGGTGTTCATCCTGTTATAGTACAAACGCTAAGAACATTTGAAGAACAAGATTTACTATATCAGAAAGGACGTACAAGGCCGGGGCCAAAAGTAACCAACGCAAAAGCCGGATCATCGTTTCATAATTACGGGCTTGCCTTAGATTTCTGTTTGGAAGTAAACGGCAAATTGAAATGGGTAGTAGATAAGAACTGGTTGTTAGTGATTGAGATATTTAAAAAGTATGGTTTTGAATCCGGCCACGAATGGAAAACCTTTAAAGATTCGCCACACCTGGAAAAAACATTTGGTTATACATGGAGGCAACTGTTAGAAATACATAAGTCAGGTAAGGTGGATTGCGGTTATGTGAATATTAAATTAACTCCTTCTAATATAGTTTAAAGACGTTGGTAAGAAAAACCGACAGGTGTTATTTAGGTGGAAGCCATTCGAAAGAGTGGCTTTTTTGTGCAAAACTTTTTAGTAATTCTCTGCTAAGGATTTGAGATTTTACCAATGAAATGAAGTATTTTTAATGCAGACAAATTCGATTATTTGTATTCCGAGTACAAGTACGGTTTTTGTGATTAACTTTGACTTCTTTCTTTTTAAGATTAATTATAAAACCCCTCTCTTTTTGCTCGGAACATTAAGAAGGGGTTTTTCTTTTTAATTAATCGGTTGTCTCTGGTTTTAAACGATTTTACCCAGAGGTAGCAATTCCACCTACTTTAATAAAAGTTTTCGCTCTTTAACTCTTAGTAGAACACTTTCGCCAACATTGGACTTTGTTGTTCTATGAAAACGTGACAATATCAGTGTATGCAATGTCTTAACGGTGACAACATACGACCTGCACAAGCTTAAAAGCATTGTCATAGCCTTAGGGATAGAGGTTGAGTTATTGGGATAGTCTGTATTAGGAATTAATAAGAGTACAGTCACTTCAGGCTTTGTGCAGGGATATAGACCGTTATCTCACTATGGAACTAGGCATAGATATTACAATCAGGGTAGACATACCAGTCTCATTCACTTTTAAAGGCAAAGATTATAAAGGCACATTAGGATTCGTAAACGGTGCAGGCGGTTACGTATGGTTTCTCATGGTAAATAGATTCTATTGGGGGCAGCTTGGTTACTCTAATTACGAGTGGGTTTTTCACGATCAGAAAGATGAATTGGGAGACTATGCAGATTACTTTGGAGCTGTGGTTATCGCCTGGTATGAGTAACTGCATTATAAGAGAATCTTTCCTTCAAATTATTAATAGGCCTTTCAAAAAGAAACCATGATATTGACGCTATTGTCACCGTCACAAATGGATATAGGATTTTATAATTGCCATCAAACGCCCAACTAATAAAGTAGTGATACACGTACAACCCGTAAGTTATTTTGCCTAAATAAATTACTACTCTATTCTGAAGGAATCTCCCAAACCACCCGTTAAATCCAATACTTGCTTTCGCTATAAGCCAAACTGAAAAAATAGAAAACAGTAGTCGCCAAACCCATAAGCTGGTTCCCAAATAAACTAAGAGCAACACCATGAAAAAGCAGATCCAATAAGGCCAGCTTGCTTTTGTAAATCGCTTTATCTTATCGGGATCAAAAGCCTTGTAGTAAGCTAAAATGCCACCTAGAGCAAAACTGTCAAAACAGCAAGGGGTTATCGCGTAGGAAGTCCAGTAAGCCTTCCACCAATCGGTATAGTGGCTGGTAAAGATTATCCTTGTAATTACAGAAATAATAATAAGAAAGGTGAAAAGTTTCAGGTAGTGCTTTTTAGGAACAAAAAAGATCAGGAAAGGAAAGAAGATATAAAATTGCTCTTCAACTGCCAGAGACCATAAATGTGTAAAATACTGTTCGTTCCCTTTCGTTATCGCAACGAGGAAGTTTGAGGTATAAGTAACGAACCAAAAAAAATGCTCTCTTGCTGTGGGTATATAAAATATAACTCCTAAAAAAATAACTAAGTAATAGAGCGGGAAGATTCGCAGGAATCTCCTGATATAGAAATTTTTCAGCAGTTGCAGGTTAGAGGCTTCCTGTTTGCTTTTGTTGTTGATTAAGATGCCGGATATTAAAAAACCGCTGAGAACAAAAAACAGGTTTACGCCACTTGTAGCAAAAAATATATTTAGAAAGTTGAGTTGTGGAATGTCTATCCAATGACCATACATTACACCCGAGACGGCAAGCAAGCGCAGGCCGTCCAATTGCACCATGTATTTACTCATTGAATATCTCTAAGGTTAGATTTGTTCATAGATACCCGTTTATAATAGCGAGAATAAAAATGGCTGCAATAATAACTAAGATTATAACCATCTTAATCGTCGGGTCTGTTTTGGTGTACTTGTCCTTCATCCGTAGTACGAAAGTAATGAATGAACTTTTGTGAGCGGCATTTACCTACATTCTGCCTTGAATTTGCGCTAATATATTGGTAATCTTATTCGCATCCATACAAGTAATTGATTATCATCTTTTAGTGTTGTATGTTGCAAACCGGTCACCTCCACCTAATCCCCGCTTAAAATGTGGGGATTTTTCATTTAAAGGCTAAAATCTATTCTATTAATTCGATTATATCTGTAGATTCGGATAAATTACGTGGTAATTTCTTGGTAATAATATTGGTAATTTATGGCTACTGTCAAAGCGGTACTTAATTTAAGATACCAGTCTAAAGATAAATCTTACCCGATTGTGATTAGGGTTATTGTTGGCAAGGCTCAAAAGATGCACCCGACAGGATACAAGGTTTTAAAGACTTCCTTCGCTGATGGCTACGTATCAAAGAAGCATCCTGAAGCAACCGAGATAAATGCGGTAATTGATAGCGAACTTTCAAAAGCAAAACATTACATAGCCGATTGTAAGATAAAAGGCATTCCCATTGATATAGACCTCGTGTTTAAGCAGGTCAAGTCTCATTCGTTTACTTCTTACTTACAGAAAAGAGCCGATCAATACAAGGCTAAGAATATGCTTATAATGGAAACCAAAACCAGAAGGTTCAGAAAAGAGCTTTTGGATCACTTTGGCAAAGAGGTTTACTTTTCCGACCTCACCCGGGATAACATTATTGCTTTTGATACTTACTTAATCAAACTTCCTAATAGTGCAAATACCAGGATAAAAAAGTATGAGCATTTACGTAAGTTCTTTAATGCAGCAAAAAAAGAAGGTCTTACTAACATGGAGCAACCTTTTGATTTAAAAATAACACCCGAACCAATTAAGAAGGTAAAACTCACCCGGGAGCAAGTAATGGCATTAGAGAATTTGGAACTAAAACCCGGGATGGAAAGACTTGCCCGGGATTTATGGTTATTTTCTTACTACTGTAAAGCACAAAGATTTGAAACCTGTATTACAATGAGAAAATCTTGCATAGTTGATGGCAGGTTAGACTTCAGAGGTAATAAAGGCATGAAGCATTTTAGTGTTGACATTCATAAAAAGCTAGATGATATAATAGATCGGTATATTTCTAATGATACCGATACCATATTTGGGAGAAACAAAAAGCCAATCGACAAACTAACACCTCGGGAATACATTTCTTTTATTGGATCTGAAAACGCCAACATAAACCGATACTTAAAGATCGTTGCAAAGCTGGCTGAGATAAACGTACCACTGAAGATGCACCAGACACGGCATTCGCTTGCTTATCACTTGAAAGAACGCAAGGCAGGCTCGGGTGTTATTAAAGATGTTTTGGGTCACAGCGATACACGTATAACAGAAAGATATTTAGACAGTCTTGATGATAGAGTTTTAGATAAGGCAGTGAACGATGTGTACTACTCTAAAGATTAAATAGCCACTTTACGCCTTCAATAATCCCAAATACAACTACAGCACCTAGCCAAAGCCACAGGGCTATTTTAATAATTGGTGAACGTGTATCGTTATCAAAGCGGCTCATATTACGTAACTCTTTGTAATGCGTTTAATATTGATTGATAGCCTGTATAAAAATATTAAACGAAACCGTAAAACTACTCTTATTGCTGACCGTAAGTTTACTTATCTTGTTTGTCCTTCATTGGGCAGACGGTGAAGGCGGCAGAATCAAATACGATCAATTATGAAACAGTACCGTGAGACCCAAACAGGGCAGGGAAAGTGCTTAACGTGTCCAAACAAATCCATTTGCCCTTTAGCTTTTGATGGCTTTACCTTTTGCCCTATGTACTCTGCCTTTGTACATAGTAACGAAAACAAGCTGAAAGTTACAAACAGGGTAATGGATAGGTTGTTCACGCTTCGCATTAACTAAGGGTTAGTAAGCCGGTCAGTCATGGCCGGTTTTCTTTTTTCTATAAGTCACAGTTCCTTTACTTCCTGCTTCGTCTAGTTCAATTCCTTCTTCCCGCTTTTCTAATAGGCTTATTAATCTTTCGATGTTTTGCTGGTTCAGCAAGTACGCTTTAGATATTTCCTGGCTACTTACTGTTAAGTTCAAAATAGATCCGTCTAGCTCTCCACGTGAAACTTTATTTTCGCTTTTTAGTTCTCTTTTGTAAATCATTGGGTAAACAGCTGTTTTCAATAACTCATCTAGCTTCTTTATGTTTTCTCCTTTATACTTTGGGAAAACTCCTTTACTATAATTCTGTAGCTGCTTTGTAGACAGGTCAAGGCTTTTAGCGATTTCTATTTGAGTGCTTTCGTGCTCCTTTATTGCAGCCTTCAAAATATTTCCGGCTTCTAAATTAACTATTGAACTGTCTTCGTTCATTATCAATGGATTAGAGAAAGAGAAAAAATATTTCTTAAAAAAGTTCTTTTTTATTTGGAGATGCGAACTAAAAGTTCTTATCTTTAATTTATCAATTAGGAATCAAAATAAATTCAAAATGCCGAAAAAAGAAAATCAAATATCTACAGCTAACAACATCCTCAAACAATTAAGAACAAATATCACTGCACAGGATAAAGAGGCGGCTATTCAAGGTTTGGAGTTGGGCGAGGCTACGGTTACACGGTATCTGAATGGTGAAGCAAAGAAAATTGAAACTGCACTTGATCTTATTAAGTTTTTCAGAGGCCGCATTGCTGACCGTGACAGAGAGCTACAAAAACACGTAGCATAATTACAAACAATCCCATTTCACGGTTAGTTAAAACCGAAAAACAAAAAGTTAATGAGTAACACAGCGTATTGGAAAGTGAAAGACCTGAGTGAGTACACAGGCATTGATGATAAAACTATTTACTCATGGGTAGCTACTAAAAAAATCCCTTACCTAAAACTCAATGGTGTTATCCGGTTTCACATAGAGAACACAAAAAGATTTCTCGAAAGCAAAGAAGTAAAACCTAAAAGAATAGTCGCATGAAAAAGACAAAACAAAACTTCTCATTCACTTACAAGCTAACTCAAAAAGTAGTACGTGAATTAAAGATTCAAACAGAGACAGTAGGAGAGTTGATTGTTGAGGGTGTAGGTTATTTCAATCCTAACACTTCACCTATAGATGTTTTTGATCGCTACTCTGTAGATATAGACTTTATAAAATGGCAGGGAGTAGATATTAAGCCGGTGCTTGAAGTGATGGACGGTGTTGAGGACATTGAAGAGAAGGCCATTAGATACTTCGCTGAATTAGTAACCTCCAAAATCGCAGCATAATGACAACTGTAATAACCATCCTTGCAAACCTTACTCTGGCGGCTGTAGTTATTTACTCTCTTATCTGTTTGGTTTCATCATTAAGGCACGAAAAGAAGATAAAGAAAGACATCAAAAACCTGAAGCAGTTCCGTCCTAAGATTGACTATGACCAGGCATTTAAAAAATTCACCGCTTAAAGCTAGTTAAGATGAAAGTATTTCAAGCATTGGCAGGTTACGCACTAATGGCATCCTTGATGGATGTAGCAACTCCACCAGAATTAAATGAGACAAAACAAATAAGCAAAGGCATACAGCTTTCAAGAAAAGTTTGGCAGAAAAGAGCTAAGCGTTTAAGAATGCAAAAGCAAAGTAGAAAATTAAATCGTGTCTAATGCTCTTTCTCTCCATCATAGGCCTTATAGGTAAGAGAGAATTATTAGCCAGAATGTAGAATAACCATTTAGCCCAATTGCGTCGCACTCTTATACGTTTATAACCACATCAACAAAATACAATGGAACAGAAAGTTTACAAATCAAAAATATCGGATTTAGACCAGCGAATTAAGTCTATAAAAGAAGGCATCCTTAGAGAATTGGAGCTTGAAAAAAGTTATGCTAGAGATCAATTTATATCAGAGTACAATGAATTTAAAGTTGGCGACAAAGTAAAAGTGTTTACTAATGATTGGGGAGGAGTTGAAAAGTTCAAGTTTGATGCTTTTATATCGGATATACATGACCGTGGATTTTCCGGTGACGTACAATTTTCTTTTGTAGGAATTAAAAAAGATGGTACGCCTTCACAAAGAAGTGCTGGATGGATTTGGAGTTCGGATAAGGTCAGACTTGAATTGCTGAATAGAAAAGAGAACGTACAAGCGAGCGTGGCAACGGAAGCCAAATAGAAATTCAAAAGTTCACTACACAAATATTAACTAACCAAAATTTAAAGAAAGATGTCAGTCACAGTAGCCATACCACGTACAGATTTAAAGTACCTGGATGGCTTGCAAACGGAAAGGATTTTACAAGACGATGCTATGATAAACGCAACTGTAACGATACCGACAACAAAAGAAAACTTTGAGTGCCTTGTAAAGATGCTTGTAGCCTCTAAAAAAGAAGCAAGCTGTAAAGTAATCAATATGCCTTCACCTTATAAAAATGTAGCGTAATGGATATTAAAGAAGGTAATAAGCTAATTGCTCTTTTTGATGGATGGGAAGCTAACAGATTTGAAAACCTTCCTAATAAACTGCATCGCATGAACGATGGGCAGTTACAGGGAGTTCATATTGAATCTTTAGAATACCACACTTCTTGGGATTGGCTTATGCCAGTAGTTGAAAAAGCAAATACGCTTAATACGGAGATTCAAAAAACAAGACCCGATAAACATTACCCTGAAAAGGATTTAGATGATGCTTCTGGATGGAGAGCATGGTCGTACCGATATATACACCTTTCAACTAACATTCAACAAGTTTGGGAAAAGACTGTAGAATTTATCCAATGGAAAAACAATCAAGCATGAAACTACTTATCCTATTGTTATTAACTATTTCTCTTGGCTCCTGTGCTACTCAGAAAATAAGAACAGGTAATAAGTGTCAAGATGCTTGGAGGTTAGGTTGGGCAAAATTAGGAGGATAATTATGTTACCAGCGGACGGTACTACTATCATCGTTCCTTGCGTCGCACTCTTGTACTGTATAACAATATTGAACAAACGTAAAACTCTTATATGGAAGTCACAATCAAAGTAGAGCAAAAAGTAAATGTAACAAAGCTCCAGGTTGAAGCCTTTGTTCGCTATTGGGAAGATGCAACAATTGACGGGTTGGAAGATACCGATGGCAAATTAACGCCTTGTAGGAAGGGTGAGTTATGGCGACCTCTTATCGATATTGAAACCGGTAAAATATTGAATTGGGAGCAAGGCAAAATTGCTGAAATACATTTTAAGGTTTGCGATCAATGCAGCTGGTATCTACTCGATGAAAACAACAAAGTTGTTGCCTCGCAAGAAGGCGACTATGTTCCAGGAACGCTTTCACCTAAAGAAAGAGGCTATGGAGATTACATCATAATGAACATCGACGAAAACGGAATTATTGAGGACTGGAAATTCTCTATAGATGACTTCGTAAATGATGATGAATAGAATTGTAGGCGTACAAGAGTGTGACACAAGTAAAGCCAAATAGTAATTCTATGCTAAGTACAAAAACATTAATCTCTATATGGTTAATAATATTTTATGAGGGAATAATAAAACTGTTTAAAAGATGACAATGCAAGAATCGCTTTTGCTTATGGTGTTCGGAATGTTTTTTATTGGTGTTATCGGCCTATTTATTTACATGGCTTATGTATCAAGTGAACGAAGAAAGAAATACGACCGGATGGAAGAGGATAGATATTGGACAAACAGAAGAAAAGAGCTATTCCCATGACACTACTTACTACCCTACTACAATGCTTAGCTATGATAGTATTTAGTCCTGTGCTTGTGTTAGAATCTATGGTGCAAGGGTTATTGAGTTTAGGAGCCAGGGAGTAGAATAAATATTAAACATCGTTGCGTCGCACTCTTGTACGTTCGGAACGATAGCAACAAAAGTTCTTTACATAGTTAACTGCCACCCGAACTAAAAATGTACGGTGGTAACGGAGATGTAGTTTAAGAGGGGTGTAGTTGTAACTGCACCAGTAGAAAATCCTTCCATGAGAAGGGGATGTTGGTTCGAATCCAAACGCCTCCGCAACCTCGTTATGTTGAGGTTGATAATGGCAAAGCCTTTCTATTCTTAGCGAGGCTTTATTTAAAACTCTAAAAATGAAAAACGTGAGCAAAATATCTGATTACTATTCAAGCAGGGGTTACGATGATATAACCGATTACGAAGAGTTGATATGGAGACGTGAGCAAGAACTAAATGAACAACAAGAATTAAACGACTTAAATGATAACAATGGAAAATTCACTAATGAGAATAGACTTCACGGAAGATCAGGAAAAGCTAATAAAAACGCAGATCGCTCCTAATGCCTCTAAGGACGAATTACAGCTATTCCTTTATCAATGTAAGCGTACAGGCTTAGATCCTTTAACAAGGCAGATTTACTGCATCCACAGGAATGTAAAAGAAGGCGATTCCTGGGGTAAAAAAATGTCTATACAGACTTCAATAGACGGCTTTAGGGTTATCGCAGAAAGGTCAGGCGTTTATGCTGGTCAATCAGAGCCAGAATTTATAGAACAGGACGGCAAATTGATTTGTTGTAAGGTTCGGGTTTATAAATTCTCATCGAAAGGTGACAGGTATGAAGCGTCTGTAGGTGTGGCTTATTGGAGCGAGTACGTTCAGCTAGGAAAAGATCAAAAACCTTCTGGTATGTGGGCTAAAATGCCTCACACAATGCTTTCAAAGGTGGCTGAAGCCCTGGCACTCCGTAAAGCGTTCCCGCAAGATTTAAGCGGCCTTTATACAGGTGACGAAATGCAGCAAGCAGATTCAGGCCCAACAACTATTGATCTAATAGATGAAAGAGAGGCTAAATATCAGGAACAAAATGAAGTGCCTACAGATTTAGAAAAGCAGCTATTAAAATCACTCGTTTATAAATCCGATTTAGACGAGGATGAAAAGCAAGAAGCCTTTGAAGTAATTGATGGCTGTAGAGACTACAAAAGGTTTGAGAAAATTAAATACCGGCTGGAAGCTAGGCAGCTAAGTTTCGATCAAATTAAGAATCCAAATCAATCCGATATAAATGCACACTTATTAAAAGTAGCAAGATGAACCGTGAGGAAATAGAAAAAGTCCAAGATCACATTGAAAGCGTTTTGAAACGTGAAGTAGATCACACTTACCATTTAGACGTAATGCACAAACTTTCTCAAATAAGTTCTCTAATGGGTTCGGGGGCCGAATGTATGGCAGAAGCTAAAAGAATCGAATTAACGAGGCGTGGAGCATGGCTAAGGCAACATGAAGAAAAGGTAGCTACAATGAAGCCAAGCGTTGCTAAAGAGTTTGTAAACACATCCTGTATTGATGAACAGATACTGAGTTTAAGATGTGACCGTAACTATTCGGCCCTTACTCATTCAGGAGAGATTTTGAGAAGCGTATTAAGCATGATTAAAAGCGACATGCAATTTCAACAATGACAAAGGTACTAGACACATTAACTGGTTTTTTTCTTGGTGTATTGCTTATAGGTATAGCTCTTATCCTAATGGTAGGATGTGGGGCTATTGTACTGAAGTAAAAAAATACAAGTCACTTATTGAGTGGCTTTTTCGGCGAAAAACTTTTTTGGTTAATTCTTTGGTAAACCGATAAAAACAAAAAGTGAAGATGATTGAAAACGGAGAGAATGATTTGTTAACCAGCGATAGAATAGAAATCATCGCCTGTTGTGTCACACCCTTGTACTGTAACAAATAATTGAGCAATTAATGAAAGTCTTAAATCTATACGCAGGCATTGGAGGGAATAGAAAGCTATGGGAAGGTGTTAAGGTTACAGCTGTAGAATACAACGAGCAGGTGGCCGGTATTTATAAAGATCATTTTCCTAATGACAACGTAATAGTATGCGATGCTCACGAATATCTTTTACAGCACTATAAAGAATTTGATTTTATCTGGAGTTCGCCACCATGTCAAAGCCATAGCCGGATGATGAAAGCAACTAGACACGATGTAAGGAAGTTCCCTGATATGTCACTGTACGAAGAAATAATTCTATTGCAACACTTCTTTAAAGGCAAATGGGTAGTTGAAAATGTTAAGCCTTACTACATCCCTTTAATAACACCCACAATAGAATTAGGCAGGCATTTGTTCTGGTGCAATTTTCTTATAGCGCATAAAACTTTTGAAAAATCGAAGGCTTTAATTAATAGCACTACGGTACAAGCAGCTAACGAAATGAAAGAGGCTTTAGGGTTTAACTATAAAGGCCACGTCTATGTTGATGGTAACCATCATCCTACAACTATACTTAGAAACTGTGTTCATCCTGAAATAGGTCTTTACATTTTGGAACAGGCTCAGGGTGTTCTTAGAAACGATTCTGCTAACCAAATAAAAATGTTTGATGATGCAGCCTAGAAGCTATTACAATACAACATCCTTAACCGGCGAAGCATTAAAGCAAGCCATACAGAACGCTAAAAGTTTAGATCAATCTATTGAACTGCTTTTTAAAAATTATAATAAGGCTTACAGCCCATCTCAGGTACTTGAAATAATGCAACGCGCAGGCCGGAAATATCCGCTTACCAGCGTAAGAAGATCAATGACTAACCTAACCAAAGAGGGTGTATTAGTAAAGACAGGGGATATGATTAAAGGTATGTACTCTGCTCCTGAGAATACCTGGAAAATAAAAAGACAAGTGGAACTAAAGCAGGGGAGTTTAATATGAGCCAGAAGCCAGTACTACTATTTAACCCAATTGCGTCGCACTCCTGTACGCTTAGAACATTATTCAGCAAATAAAATACAAACAATATGGAAGTTTTAGACATTTTAAAAGATTGCAAGGTTGAGGGTATGGTAGTTAAGCTGCCTCCTACACAACTAGACAGAAAGCTATATGAGCAAGTAAAAAACAAACTTGAATTAATTGGTGGTAAGTGGAAGGGCGGAAAGGTTGCAGGTTTCGTATTCCAACAAGACCCTACAGATTTGCTTGAAGAAATAGCGGGCGGCGAAAATAGAAACATTAAAAAGGAGTTTCAATTTTTTGCAACACCTGATTCATTAGCTGATAGAATGGCTGCACTCGCTGAAATAGATGCTACACATTCTATTCTTGAACCTAGCGCAGGGCAAGGCGCATTGATTAAAGCTGTAAACAAGTTGGTGCCGGTGTCTCGGGTTCACTGCTTTGAATTGATGCCTCTTAATCAATCTTTCTTAAAGAAACTGCCTAGTGCTGTTATTGTTGGAGAGGATTTTCTGCAAGCAGATGAGGAGCTAGAATTTGATAGGATAATAGCTAATCCACCGTTCACCAAAAATCAAGATATAGACCACATTCTAAAAATGTATTCCTTGTTGAAGGAAGGCGGCAGGTTAGTAACAATCGCATCCCCGTCTTGGACTTTCGGTTCACAAAAAAAGCAAGTTGAATTTAGGGAATGGCTGGACGAAATAGGTGCGCAAGTTGAGCCACTGCCTGAGGGAACTTTTAAAGAAAGCGGCACTAATATAAAGGCTATGCTAATCGTAATAGACAAAGCTGCATAGTGAACAAACAGCCAAAACGGAGCGTCGCAAGAAAAGCCAAATAGAATTGATGTAGCTGGTAACAAAATAATAAAGCAAAGAGTATCACACTTAATAGACCAGGGATTCAGCATAGAGGAAATAGTACGGATGCAGGGAGTAAGTGTAGAGGAAGTAGAAAAGATTTACTTAGAAAAAACAGGAAAAATATTTAGTGAAATCGAAAAGCCGTAAATGAAAAAAGATACCTATTACTTCTCTCACGATTGCAATGCCAGGAAAGATGAAAAGATTCTTACCCTTTTAGTGGATCATGGGTATGAAGGGTATGGTATCTATTGGGCATTAATTGAAATGATGTTTGAGAACACAGACACCGCAATAAGCAGAAAATTACTCAAAGGAATTGCATACGATTTAAGGCTTGATTTAAAGGTGCTTAACAATGTTATAACCACCTGTTATAACGTGAAATTGTTTGAAGCTGATAAAGAAAAAATATGGTCTAATTCACTACGTAGAAGGAAGGCTGAGTGGGTAGAAATGAAGAAAAAGAGGTCAGAAGCTGGAAAGCTAGGAATGGCTACCAGGTGGAGTTCTAATAACAATGTTAAGAAATCGAATAACGCTGTTATAACAAAAAAAAATCCTGTTATAACAAACTATAACAAAGGAAAGGAAAGGAAAGGAAAGGAAATATATATAGCCCCCACAATTTCTGAGGTGAAAGAATACTTTAAATCAAAAGGGTTTTCTGAGCAGTTAGCAGAAAAAGCCTTTGAGTATTACGCATCGAATGATTGGCATGATGCACAGGGTAAGAAAGTCCAAAGCTGGAAACAGAAAATGATTTACTCATGGATGACCGATGAGAACAAACCTAAGAACGGATCACATGAACCTGAGATAACAGGACGCAAACTTGTAAAACTATGACTGAAGGACTACACTACGCCAAAGATTTAGAGCACGCCCTTTTAGGTATCTGCATTTTAGAGCCTGATGCTTTCGGCCGCATTTACGGACTTGTAGAAGAAAAACACTTTTACCTGGAAGACGGCAAAAAGACATTTGGTGTCCTGAGCGAAATGTTTAAAAACTCAATCCCTATCGACCTATACACCGTTTGTCAAAAAATGGTAGCTGATAACACCCCGCTTTACTGGAAATCAAAATACGGAAGCGATAACCACTACCAGGATGTTTTGAGTTTTCTAATGAACCTTACCAACGCTGTAGTTTCCTCAATCCACATAGAATATTGGGCGCACCTGATTAAAGAATTTTGGAAGAAAAGAGAACTGGAAGCCATTACAAAAAGCGGAATCGACTTACAAGGCAACACCACAAAGCAAGGTTATGAGATCAACGAAAAGATAAACGAAATTCTTTCAGGCGAAGTAAAACAAGACTGGCACTCTTACGAGGAATTGATGTTTGGCTTACTTAAACACCAGGAATCAATTAGAGCCGGTGGTACTGAAATGGTAACGACAGGATTTAAAGCGGTGGACAGGCTTAACGGTGGTTTTTCAGAAGGTCAGTTAGTTGTGATAGGCGCAAGGCCTTCAGTTGGTAAATCTGCCTTAGTAAACAAAATTGCTTTTGCAGCCGCAAGAAAAGGAAAATCAGTTGGTGTTATTTCGATGGAAATGAATAACACGGAAATAGCCGCAAGGTTAGCCTCATTAGAAACTTCTACATCGTTCCAAATTATTCACCGAAATCTTTTCCGTGACGAAGACCAGCACAGAGTTTTTTACAACCAAATAGCCCAAAGCGTTAATCTTCCAATTTACGTTTCGGACAAAACAAAAGTTGACGTTAACGAAATAAGATCCAAAGCAATCAAGCTAAAACACCGCCACGGCCTTTCTCTGCTCATTATAGACTACTTGCAGCTAATTGACACCAACACTAACAAAAACTACAACAGGGAACAGGAGGTAGCTAGAATTAGCCGTGGGTTGAAGCTGATAGCAATGGAGTTAAATATCCCGGTGGTTGTTCTTTGCCAGCTTAACAGGGCAGTTACAAAAAGAGATTACAAAAACCGTTTACCTCAACTATCAGACCTGAGAGAATCGGGCGCAATCGAACAAGATGCCGACATAGTGTTAATGCTTCACCGTGATGCAATGGCCGGATTTGAGGTTGACGAACAAGGAAATTCAACAGAAAGGAGTGCGGACTTAGTTTGTTTGAAATGGAGAAACGGTGCACCCTTCCACCTGGAATTAGAGTTTGATCCACCATTAATGAAATTCTCTGAGAGAGGCAGCAACTTAATACCAATAACAATTCAAAACGATACAGAAGATGCACCGTTCTAAAGAAATCACACCTTCAGAAATACGGCTAATGGAACTATTAGCTAAAGGTTACACGCAAAAAGAAATAGCTGAAAAAATTAAGTCTACTCAAACGGCTGTTCACAGCAATCTTAAAAGGGCTGCTGACAAGATAGGCGCAAATACAATTATTCAACTGGTAGTAATGGCTAAAGATCAAAAACTAATAGCGTGAGGCGCACTCATAAAACAGGAGAGCTAATTCTATTCAGCCAGTTAGGTCGAATGATGGTAAGAAAAAGATACGCAACTGTAACGATGCGTAAGAAAATAATAGAGCAATGGAAGGAAACTTACTATGGTGTTTACTATCACATAATACCGGATTTAAATGATTCTGACAATGTGCTGAGTATTGAACATGAACGTACAAGAGTGCGACGCAAATACGCTTAATCAAGGCTAAAAAGCCCAGTACATAATAAAAATATTTTGAGATTGAGAACACAGATAAAGACAAAAAGAAAAGCATGAAGTGCAAACATCCTACTTGCGGCGACACTTGCAGAAGGCCAAAGACCGCTAAGAAGCGTAAGCCTATAGCAAAGCGATCGATAACCATGAAAGACAAGATGAAGCTCTATAACCTAATAAGGGCAAGATTCTTAAAAGACAATCCTGTGTGTGTGGTAACGGGAAAGCCAGCAACGGAGATCCACCATGCAGCCGGAAGGGTAGGAGCCTATTTGTTAAACACTAAGTTTTTCAAATCGGTAAGCAGGGAAGGGCATATTTGGATTCACGAAAACCCTGCAGAGGCATTAGAAAAAGGTTTTTCAGTATCAAGATTAAGCAAAAGGGTATGAAAGAATTTACCGCTTCTGAAATAACAGAACACGCAATAAAAGTTCTTACCCTGCTAGGTTATAAATGTTGGAGATCAAACAATCTGGCAGTAAAGGGCAGAAAGTTTATAGGGCAAAAGGGAGTTGGAGATATTACCGGCTACAGAACATTTAGCGGTACCAGATTAGAGGCTGAGGTAAAAACTAAAAAAGATAAGTTAAGCCAGAGCCAGATAGATTTTTTAAATGAAGCAAAATCTAATGGTTGTGATGTTTACCTGTGTACTCAGGAAAAAAATGAAATAGTTGTAAAAAAATATATAGCATGAAAATAATTGGCTACGTAGGAACAGAAGGTGACTGCATTGTAATTCAGAGAAAGCAAGATTTATATCCTTTACTGGATTGGTTTCAAACTCAATTAATGGATTTAGGAGCCGAAGAAGAAGCGGTTAATTATATCAGTGAATTGATGGAATTGGCAGAAAGTAAAGGGCTAGGTAGCTATGATGATATTGATAAAATTGAGTGGTAAAGAAGTGGTCAGAGCTGGAAGAACTAATAACTAAATATAGCGCATGAAAATTTTGCATTTGACTTTAAATAAGAAGTGGTTCGACATGATAGCCTCTGGTGAAAAGAAAGAGGAATACAGAGAGATTAAGCCGTATTGGGTAAGTAGGTTACAAGCATGGGGTAACGCATACGATGAATGTAGGGATTTTAATGCCATCCAATTTAAGAACGGCTACAGCAAGGATGCTCCAACAATGCTATTTGAATCTAAAGGAATTGAAATCGGAGAAGGCAAAGAAGAATGGGGCGCAGAACCTAACAAAGAGTATTACGTAATCAAGTTAGGGAAAAAGCTGAATAGCGATAAGAACCAAGAAGAGTGCGACGCAACAAGAAGTTAAATAGTAATTCAAAAGCTGGTAACAAAATAAAAAACTAAAGACCATGAAAGAAATACCTGTATCACAAGGAGAGGACAAAAAAGCGGTAGAGTATGTGTATGTGCCAGTAGAAGTAAATGAGCCGCCAGATTTGTTGCATTATGTAAATGACAGGCTAATTCTTTTAGATGATTACTACGATGTTTTAAAGGTTGTTCCTGTTGGTATGCTCACAGAATGGGATGCAATCAAAGGAAACGCAAGCTATTGGCTTAAAAAGTCCAAACTCCCTCTATCATCCTTAGCCCCTAAAACGGCTTTAAGCGACATTCAGATAGAGAATTTGGCCGAAAGAGAAGCAAGGCTACACTTTAGCCCAATCTTCAATAGAGATGCTTTTACGGCTTGTATGGCTTGTTATAAAGCAGGGTATAAAGAAAATCATGTACCAGAGGTAAAGGATAACCATTTAGCTGATGTTGCGTCGCACTCGTGTACTTCCGGTAATCCTAATCAACAATAAATACAATTATGCCTACAAAAAAGCAAATGAACGACCTGTGGAATTTCGAAATGTGGATGAATCAAGAGCAAGCCAGAATCAACACGAAACCCCTGCCCATAGAACCCGCCGCACCTGCTTTGCAAATGTTCAAAGTAGATATGAGCGGTATTGAATACAGGATTTATAAAAACGATATGCTGCCAGAAAAATCAGCAATACTAAGCCCCGATATGTATAAAATATTAAAAAAGTATTTCGAGGACAAAGCGGCCCAATAGTATTACCGAACGATGAAGTGAGTGACACAACAGGTGCATAATAGAATTACTGAAGCTGGTAACATAAAAAAATAAAAATGAAGACAGAACTAAAAGAAAAGTTTAAGCGTGAATGTGTAAGCCAAAGGCATTATGCTCACCGTGGTCATGTAAATACGATAAACCTAAGCCCAGATGAAGTAGTTGAATGGTTTTTCAAAGAGTTCTCACCGTCTTTAAGATGGGTGAAAGCTAGTGGGCCTCCGATTGGTAAGGAGAACCATGCAAGGCTACATATAAAACACAAAGGCGTTCCAGACATTTTAATTTGGGTAACAGGAAGATGGTATTGGTGGCTTGGAAACATACACAAGTCATTAGCCTATCCAGTCGATAAAGAAACATGGTCAGACATTGAATGGCTAGATGAATCTACAACGACAGAAGCCACCAGCCTTGAGCAAGAACTAGCAGAATTGGATAAAGAGTTTGATGCAGATAATCAAAGCGCAAATACACACCCAGAGGTTTACGAAAACTACAAATACCAGCAGCAAAGAATTTTAGAAAAATATGGCAAGGCAAAGACAGAAGCCAGCGATGCCGTGGAGGTGGCTGAATATGTCGGCTCATTCGGTGACAAATACAGTAGCGAGCAAAAAAACTTTTTATACAACGGTATAATTGACTTCTTAAAAAGCATTAATAATAAAACGTTATGAACAACGCATTAAAACACGAACTGATAAAAAAATATCCCGAATTAGAAAAAGTGGAAGAATCTGGTATGAGCATTTTAGCCACGTTTTGGTTTAAAGAATTTAGTGAATTGACCGACTTTTTAGAAAGGGTTCATCTTAAATATTACACGCAGGCATTGTCTATTATAACCAAAAAAAACCAAGAAATAGAAGTTCTCAAAGGCAACCCTAAGACAGAGCAGGCAGGCAAGGATGTAGAAAGCCAAATAGAAAAACAAGTATCTCAAGGCAAAGGGCCGCTACCTAAATTAGAAACACCTATTTTTTCAGAAGAAGATTTTCCGGAACATATAGCCCCGTCCTCTGATGCTGTGGAAGAAACAGAAACTTTCCAATTTGACGATTTAAGCGACTTGAACGAAGAAGAAAAAACAAAGTTTTTAAACGAATCAACAAAAGAGATAGCCAAGTATTACCTAGCCGTATTTATGACACTTGGCTTAAAAACGCATATAGAGCAGATGGTCATTGAAGAAAACTCTGGTAAGGAATTTATTTTCTCCTTTAGAACACTTTCAGAGCATTTAAATGCTTCTGAATGTTCGCTAAATGCTGTGAAAGAAAAGGAATTATTAGCCGGGCAACAGGAACCACAAGCAGATTCCGTTGCGTCGCACACTGCAAGTTCCAGTAATACTAATCAACAATAATTTTTATGGCAAGAGAATCAGCTTATTTAAAAACATTACCCTCGGAAATCAATTTTAAAGCAGTAGGGTTAGTAATCTCTTTCAAACCGGCCAAGACTGAGATGATTAAAATTATCGACGGGCCGCATTCTGTTTTTGTAGAACCTAGAGAACTAGAAGATTTTATACAGGTACTTGAGGACATAAAAGAAATCTACCAACTAATGCTCAATAATGAACAGGAACAACAACGGAGCGTCGCCAATGCAGCCCAATAGTAGCACTAGCCCTGATAACCAAAACAATCCCCCTCAATAAAGTAGGGGAGAAGAGAGAGATAAAATAAAATAATCAATGAAACAACTATCCGAAAAACAA
>CAZIWB010000051.1:0-18690 GCA_964542655.1 uncultured Cellvibrionaceae bacterium | reverse complement strand
GGGAGAAGAGAGAGATAAAATAAAATAATCAATGAAACAACTATCCGAAAAACAAATACAGATACTACAGCTACTAAGTGACGGTAGCACTCAAAAGGAAATAGCCGGTAAGATAGGACAAAGCCCCAGAACCGTAGAAAAGATACTGAGGCAGCTAAGGATTAGCCTGGGGTGTGTATCTAACGAGCAGTTAACCAAGAAAGCCCTGATCTTAAAAGCTATTCAGTAGGTTCGGAAATCCCCCTACTTAAATAGAAGAAAGTAAAAGTAATTTTAGGTTATTTAGGATTTTTTCGCAAATGGCAAATAAACCTCGTGGCAAACCTTTCGAACCAGGCAATCCAGGCAAACCAGTTGGAGCAGTAGCAAAGACCCCTAAGCTGGTAAAAGATTGGTTTGCTGAAACATTCCAATACTTACAAACCGATCCTGAAGCTATCGAGAAGAAAGCAGATTTAAAAAGTTGGTCTTTAGAAAACAAAACAGAGTTCTATAAACTATCTTCAAAGCTATTACCAATACAAATAGCTGGCGATCCTGAAAACCCACTAACAATTAACCCTACTGAGGGAATGACCTTTGAACAACTTTATCAGCTTAAATATGGGACTAAACCCTAAATTGCCTATATGAATAAAACCCCATTCGAGGATTTAAATAGTTCAATAAAAAAAATTGAATTAGAGCAACTGGCAAAGGGTAAAGTTTACCCTGTTACAATTGTTTCAGATAGGTACGACGGAACTTATTCTAATGGCAAATGGTTAGCTTTTCAACTAGACCCCGAAAATATACCAGAAGAAATAGGCAGTAGCGACCCCGACGAAATGATTTTTTGGCTAGAACATACCGACGAAAAACTACCTGTAGGTAAAGGAAATTCACCTAATGAAGCCTTAGAGGATTTAAAGCCAAAACTTATAGCTTATTACAATAGGTGGTAGGTTCTAGTGACATACAAACCCTAATAGATGAACAGGTAAACAGAGCCTTAGCTAAACTTAACTTTTGGGAGTTTGCTCTTTACTATGATGAAGAGTTTTTTTTAAAGCGCCCTTTCTTAAAACAAGTAGCAGAAGCCTTTCAGGAAATAGCAGACGGCAACATTCAGAAAGCCTCATGCTCTATGTCACCCAGGGCGGGCAAATCTTATCTTACTTCCTTATTCTGTGCGTGGTGGCTGGGTAGGAATCCTACACTGTGCGTAATGAGAAACACAGTTACCAGTTCTCTTTACAGAAAGTTCAGCTACGATGTAAGAAATATTATCAGGGATCGTAAATTCCAAAACGTATTTCCACAAATAAAACTTAGTGATGATAAACAAAACATTGACGGCTGGAGCCTTACAACGTCTAAGCAAGGGGCTTACTTTGGTGGTGGTGTCGGAACCAATATTATTGGGTTTGGTGCCAATTTGGCTATTACTGACGACTTGTATTCAGGTTTTGAACAAGCTCTCAGCGAAACTTACTCTGACAAAGTAATTCAATGGAAACAAGGCAGTCACGACAGTAGAAAAGAAAAAAGGTGTCCTGAAATCTTTATTGGCACACGTTGGTCTAAAAACGATGTTATAGGCAAAGCAATCGAATCAGGAGACATAGACCTCGAAATAACTATTCCCGCCTTAGATGAAAACGGTAATTCCTTCTGTGAGGATGTAAAGAGCACAGAGGAATATTTAAAGATTCGTAGTGAAGTGGACCGTACAATATGGCTCGCTGAGTATATGCAAGAACCGGCAGAAGTAGAAGGGCTTCTTTTCCCTTTATCAGAACTTAAGCTATACGACCCCGAAAACGTTGACCTGTCCAAAGTAGAATACAAGTTTACTTATGTTGATCCGGCAGATGAAGGCGGCGACTTTAACGCGGCCCCTGATTGCTACCTTATAGGAAACCGTATCTATGTGCCTAGTGTGTTATTCAACAAAGACGGTACAGATGTAAACATACCGGCCTTAGTGGAATCTATCTGTGGTCAAAAGATCGAAAACGTGGAGGTAGAAGGTAATTCAGCCTGGATCTTATTTGGTAAGGACTTGCGTAATAAGGTGCAAGAACGTTTTTCAGATTGCGAGGTAAGGGTAATTAAAAACACCACCAATAAACAAACCAGGATATTAGCACAGGCAGCGTTCATAAAGGCTCACTTCTATTTCAGACAGGACTACGAAAACTTTCCACAGTACAAAGCCTTTATTAAAAACCTCACAGGATATTTAAGAGAAGGCGGTTCAAAGAACGATGACGCACCAGATGGCATGACAGGTTGCGCTAATCATTTTAAATCTACGTTTAGCCATCTCTGGTAGTTCGGAAATCCCTACTCATAACTCCCATTATTAAATTTTATTTTTGATGCCGACAGGTTGAGTTTGTTATTGCTTCATAACTAGAAGCCTAACACTGAAATCATTTGAAGTTTAAAGATTGGTTATTAGGTAAACCTCAGAAAGAGGAAACTAACGTTGCTACACAGCACCGTAATACCTCGTTGCCCGATAAGGTGTTTATAGAAAGAGACGGCTTTTATCATGAATGGTCAACTCAAGAACCTGCAAGCCTTCACCACAACATTTACTCCATTCTTCACGGTTTTTACGGTTCTCAAAACTTTATAGAGCTTTTCTATTCTGTTCCTGAAATATTTGCCCCTGTTCACGAAATAGCAAAAAGGGTTTCAGATGCTACATGGCAACTTCGTAAGGAATGGAACGATGAGGTAGATTATAAAGACGAAGACTTTAACCGGCTATTCACTAAGCCCAACCCTTTAGTTTCTCACAAAGACCTGGTTTATCAGGCTGTTTGTTATGAAATACTAACAGGAAAGCAATTATTCTATTTTAATCAGCCCGATACTTTAATAAACGAGTATAAATCTATTCTGACGTGGTGGAATCTTCCAGCGCATAAAGTAGTAGTTGACTTGAAGAAAGGTGTTGACCCTTACTCTGCAACTTCGTTAAACGATTTTGTAAATGAGTACCGTTTAACGCTGAACGGCAGGGATAGACACTTTCCAACAAATAAAGTTCTTCCTATCTGTCATTTGTCATTAGATAGCGGCTATGATTTAAATGATTGCAAACCCCTTTTGTTAGGGGCAGAGAAAGCCATTAGAAACCTTATCCCTGTTTATGAGGCTAGAGGTGTCATTTACATCAAGCGTGGCGCATTAGGCTTCTTAGTGGGCAATAAAAGCGATGCTTCCGGCCAAATACCACTAACCAAAACAGAGAAAGAGGAAGTTCTTAATGATTTTCAGGGGACATACGGAGTAACATCCGGCAAGTCTCCTATAGGTATCACAAGGCAGCCGCTTCAATGGGTACAAACTGCCATGAGTATAAAGGAGCTTGAACCCTTTGAAGAAACTCTTGCTGATGCTGTAGCTATTTACGCTTGTCTTCGCGTACCACGTCACTTAGTACCGTCCAAAGACCAAAGCACGTATGCTAATGCCGACGCTGATATGAAAGCGTTTTATACAAATGTTATCATACCGTGGGCTAAGAGATACGCCGAGAACTGGACTAACTACATGGGCCTTTCGCAGTTCAGA
Source organism: uncultured Cellvibrionaceae bacterium (assembly GCA_964542655.1). Lineage (GTDB taxonomy): Bacteria > Pseudomonadota > Gammaproteobacteria > Pseudomonadales > Cellvibrionaceae > Cellvibrio. The sequence continues at coordinate 15,120 of CAZIWB010000051.1, read as the reverse complement.
AGATACATTTTTCCCGACTATTCACATATAGAAGTATTACAGGAAAACGAGAAAGAAAAAGCAGATGTGCAAAAGATAGTGACCGATACTAAGATTCAACAATTCTTAAACGGTGCCTGCTCTCTTAATGAATTTATAATAGCTATTGACGGTACACCTGGAACCGATCCTATCTACTCACTAAAATGGCTGGATATGGATGACGAACAAAGGGACCTTGTAAGCAATATGCTAAGAATGAAAATGCCACCTGTTGACACCACTGAAGATAAAGAACAACAACAAAATCCTTCACCATTAAAAGCCGTGGTATAATGGAATTGCAAGAAAGACTAAAAGAATTAAAACGTAGGGCAGCACCTATAAATTATAGCTCTGTCAACGTAAACGAATTAGGCGAACTGGTTGAACGTGAAAGCCTGCTTGATAAAAGAGTAGTAGAAGGCTACGGTGTTATTTGGGGCAAGATCAACCAACACAGGGAAAGATTCTTTAAAGGCTCATGGGCCAAATCAATCAAAGAAAACGGGCCAGGATCAGGGGCCGCTTACGAAATAAAATTCAGAGATGAACATGGCAGGGCGTGTGCTTTGTTTGATGTTTTAAGAGAGGACGAAATAGGGCTATACTTCAGAACCAAACCGCTCGATGACGTTAGCTGGTGTGATGATCTTCTTACTCAGCTAAGAAGCAAGACTATAAACAATTTCAGCCAGGGTTTCAATTATCTATTCTCTGACGCTTCTATGAAGTGGAACGAGAAAGATGAATGTATTGATATATACGAGGCTCGCGGCATGGAAATAAGCGCAGTAGCTATCCCTTCAGACTTACAAACATTCGCTGTTAGAACCGTTGAAGAGATGGATGCTCTTTACGATCTGACAGAAGACTTTATAAAATCACTTCCAAGAAAAAACCAACTGGAAGCGAGACACCTTTTTGCCCGTCACAAATCACTTTTATCGTTAGAGCCGCTTGAGCAACGCGAGACAGCACTCGAAGAAGAAAAGCCGGTTAAGACAGGGATCGATTACAATTATTTATTAAACAATTTAAAGTAAAAAACATGACACCTGAAGAAAAAGCTGCTCATGATGCGTTGCTCGCAAAAGTAAAAGAGACCGCAAACAGTGAGATAGAAGCAAGGGGTTATCAAAATGCCGATGCTGTTAATAATCTGATCGGCCTGGCTTTGAAAGATATGCCGGTTGACCAATTACGCAGCTATGCTGATGATAACAAAAAACTGAACGATCAATTGAAAAATATTGCCGGTGCAGTTGAAAAGTTACAAAACAGAACAACAATTGTTGATAATTCTGTTAATCCTTTAATGGATGCTATAGAAGCTAACAAAGCTGAAATAGAAAAACGTTTTATGGCTGTTGGTCAACGTGGCGAGATAACGCTTACTGTGCGTTCAGCCGCTAACATGACCACCGCTAATACTATTGACGAAAGCACAAAGAGCGTTCCCGCTGCTTTGGTTGAATCAATGAGCATAGCAGGCTTTGCCGCTAAACGCTACGGTAAATTCTTTGTTGATGAAATCGCTGATCGTACCACGGTTTCAGACATGGAAAAATATACTACATGGTTGGAAGAAGGTACTGAAGAAGGTGCTTTCGCGGTTGTTGCTGAAGGTGGATTAAAACCCCTTGTTTCTACCTCATTGGTTAGAAACTTCGCTACAGCTAAAAAGATCGCCGGTAAATACGTAGTGACTGAAGAGTTTGCAAAGTTCTACAACAATGCTTACAATATCATTCGCCGTATCATCCAGGATAAATTAGTACGCGATTACACAGCGTTAATCGTTACTGATTTAAACACCGCTTCTGTTGGTTACACATCTACAGCGTTAGATGATTTGATTGATGGAGCAAACGATTATGATGCAATTGGAGCTATCGCTGCACAGATGCAGGCTTTAAACTTCGTTCCTAACGTTATCGTGATGAACCCTGCTGACGTTTGGAAATTGCGCCTGGCTAAAATATCAACAGGACTTTACTTATTTCCACAAGCGGACAACACTGGCAGCATTAACCTTTTTGGTTTTGATGTTATTGTTTCTACTTATCAAACTGCTGGCTATGTAACAATGGCTGAGAGAGGTTTGTTCAAAGTGGAAGATGAGCCTATTACAGTTCGCATGGGTTATGGTATTGATTACACTGTTGCAACAATCGGTACATCCGGTGCAAGCGGTGTTACTGCTGTATCAAGTGACTTTGATACAAACCGTTTCCGTGTGATCGTTGAATTGTACACTAAAAACTGGTTGCCTACACCTTATGCGGGTTCAGTAGTTAGGGCGCAATTATCAACAGTAAAAGCAGCATTAGAAACACCATAATATTTAACCCATAAATAAAATAAAATGGCACAAGAGCTAAATACAAAAATGGTTCAAAAACTACCTGCTGATTCAGACCTGGTTCGCGGTGGTGACCTGGTAAAAGTTTACTGGACTGGTAAAGGCAACCATACCAAACACGTAAAAGAAGGTGAAGAAGCTGAGGTTCATCCCGAATTGGCTAAGAAGCTAATTGCAGCCGGTAAAGCAACCGATAAAGCACCAACTAAAAAATAATGTCATTAATCGACAAAACATATTTCGTTGGCGAACTGGATATTGCTAATACAAGTAATTCAAATGTTGAGGCGCGACTAAATCTATTCATACAGAAGTATGAAGCAGAATTTTTACGCACTCTGTTTGGTCTTGACTTGTACACTGCTTATTTGGCTGGCATAGATGTAACCGCTCCTGATCCTGTACCTGACGAGTGGATTGCTTTACAGGTCTTTGAAGGTCTTAAAAACGCAATCGCTTGTTATGTGTACTTCCACTACATGAGAGATAAGTTCACTCAAACAGTGGCAGTAGGAGAGGCCAAACCAACAGCCGAAAACGCTACCATTGAAAGCCCTGCCTGGAAAATTACACGGGCATGGAACGAGATGGTAAGATGGGTTAAAGAAAACACTTTGGTTGAGTATCTGAATACTAATATAGACCTGTACCCTGGCTGGGTGATGCCAGAAAGTTACAACTATTACACTGCTTTAGGAGTGAGTAAAACATCAAGCCTTTTGCATAGAAGTTTCGGATATGTAAACCCGATATTTCCTGATTTATGAACGAAGAAACATACATACCGGATTTGGTAGGGGCCGTTGTTGCGAAGGTCAACACAACATTTGCAAGCCGCCCCTCCAATCCTTTCAATGTGTACTTCGATTATGGCAGGCATTCAGAAGTGATGAAGAACCTAACCTATAAAGAGCAAAACCCTGAGAAGCCAAAGAAGTTCCCGATAATATGGTTAATCACTCCGTTTAAAGAAAAAAGATCACTGTTAGATGGAACAAGCGTAGCAAATTTTCATTTTGTTATTGCTCATGATACTAACATGAACTACTCCGAGAGCGAGCGAAAGACAAACGTTTACCTGCCTATTCTTTACCCTGTTTATAATGAGTTCTTAAAACAATTCATGTATGCCACGAGGTCTTTTGAGATAGACAGGAAACAGGATTATGACTACATAGATATAAGCTATGCCAAGTTAGAAGCCGATGGAACAAACATATTAGGACATTTTGTCGATGTAATAGACATTCAAAATTTCACTGTTAGAGTAAAAAACATTTGTTAATCGAATTAATAATAAAACATGGCAACTGATATTTCCTTTTGCGGCTCCGTGGGGGCCAATACAGGGGGCATAAAATGCGATACCAGGAGAGGTAATCCACAAAAGATTATCGTAGGTAGCGCATCTTTCCCGATTGCTGGCCTTACGTCAGCATCTTTCGAAGAAGACCTTTTGGAAGCCGTTAACCTGGAAACAGGCAACAGCGGTAAACTATACCCTTTCCCTGAGATCGTAACTGTAACAAACAACACCGAAGCCAATACCGAGGCAACACTTGGAAACGGCGTTAAGTTGTTTGTAAGGGAAGGCAGACCGGCTTACACTTTCGACGTTTTGATAGGTACTAACCTTGAAAAACAATTAAGAAAGTTCAACGGTCAGATCGTACCGATATTTCTTTTTGATGATAACGGTAATGTTTGGGGTAAAGTAAATGCTGCTGATGAATTTGTTGGAACCGATGTAAACATTTTCGTTAGCGGTGCGCCTTTCGGTGACTTTACAAACCCTAACACAGCAAAGGTTACTATCTCTTTTGTGAGTGCTCGCGACTTCTTTGATTTTGCAGCTTTCGTTTCTACAGATTTTAATGTAAACGATTTGGAAGGTTTGCTTGATGCTACCCTTTCAAAAGTAAATACCTCTGTAGGTAACGTTCACAAATTAGGAGCAAGAGTTGTAAACGCTTCACTTGGTAACGATGTGGACTTGCATGATATGTATGCCGCAGAACTGGCAGACGTTGATTTGTGGATAGGTAAAAGCGCAGCCGGTGCGGATGTTGTTCCTACTACAGTAGTAGACAATACTGCTGATGGCGGCTGGACTATCACTTTCGGTAGCGCAGTAGTATCGGTAAATCTTGCGGCCCCTGCTGTTCTGAATGCGGCAAGCGTACCAGGAATAGAAGGTATTTCATTAGCAGTTTAAAACTTTTAATAATGGCAAAGAAAGCACAAATGAAAAAAAACGGTATCTCTTTCGAAGGGGTAAGTTTTAATAAAGGCTTCATTACTTCTTACAAAACAGAAAGCGATTTTTTGGCCGCTATGGACGGCAAAGAAAATGCTCACATTTTCGAAGGTGACGAAGGAAGAACAGAAAAACTAAAACAGTTGTATTCTCTTGTTCAAAAGAAGTCTGAACCGGAGCAAGGGCCAATAACAACTGCCGATGTTTTAGAAGTAGCTGAAGCAGAAGCACCAAGAATTAAAGCGGCAAGACCGGCAAAATAGGTGAATGCTAATCGTGTCATGCTGGCGGGTTAGTATGTGGATTGAGTAAAGGCAGGTAAATAAAATGCCTGCCTTTTTTACAAGATGACTATAAAAGCAATGTATAACAAAATAAAAGCAATAGATACAGACAAAATCTGTGTTGATTCTTTACGCGATACTAAAGAAACTATTGCTGATCTGAATGCGGCGCAATTGTTCACGGGTTTAAGGGCTGATGGATCTGAAATCTTGCCAAACTATACGCCGTTCACCATAGAATTAAAGAAGCTGAAAGGACAACCGATTGATCGCGTGACGTTGAGAGATACCGGCGCATTTTACCAGGCTATTACAACAAATATTACTCAGGATAAAGTTGTCACTGATTCGACAGACGAAAAGACCGCGAAGCTGAAAAAGAAATACGAAACAAGCAAGGGAAAGTTATTTGGTCTTAACCACGAATCAAAGGTTGAATACCTGCAGCAACAACTTAGGCCAGCATTTAAAAAGAAGATGGAAGCGGCAACTGGATTAAAGTTAAAGTAATGGCTATCTGTTTTGATTGCATAAAGAAGATAGGAGAGGAAGAACTAAATCTTATTAGACAACAAGCCAAAATAAAAGCTCTAAACGATGGCAAGGCTCAGGCAATTTTTAAAGAAGGGAACGACTACAGCTTCATTGAAGCCGGAGCAGCCATTGCCGGAAACTACCCCGTTATTGAGTTCGTTAGTTCTTTACCATAACATTACCGATCTACCCCTTAGAAACTACATCGACGGTACTGTAAACGGTAACTTATCAGCCATCATTAAAAGCGGTGTTTGTAGTGATGAAAATATTTTACTCAATGCCTGGGAAGATATTAAAAGCCAGTACGCAGAGGCCGTAGGAAACGCAGATACAAAACTTTACTTATCTCTTTATAAAGAAGTAAACCGCTTAGCCTTAGTCATCGAACAAATTGCTCTTTGTGTTCAATGTATGCAGCTAGTTTATACTGACAGATTCGCTCAGGAATTAAGAAGCCTTCTTAAACATCGTTTCAAATTTGACGTAACAAATCCTGAAGAATACGACAAGGAATTGCAAAGCTGTATATCGAGATCGAAAGGTTTTAAAGTTCAGATGGATTTAAAACTATCACAGATCGCAGGGATGGCTAATAAACACCAAAAAGGAGCAATAGCAGACACGGCTTATTATCAAAGTTTACTGGTTACTATCAGCGATCATGTAGGCTATCAGGTTCAGGATAATATTACCGTGTTTGAATTGGCTAATAGGATTAAAAGATTGAACGCTTACATAGAACAAATGCAAAAGAAATGAATTACCTAATAGAATCTTTTAGGCTATTGCGGTATTGTTTAAACCAAATGGAGGCGGTATCTGCCATCAATATAAGTCCTTCCATTGAATCTATTTGGCGGTCTGCTTCTTTGCCCGTTATTCCTATACTATGCAGTGATTGTTTTATTCTTTTTATCCTGTTAGTATGGTTGCTGATTTGCACATTATTTAAGCTGTCGGTTATTCTTTTTTCAATCCTTGCTCTTAAAAGCCTTTTGTCCTCTTTGCTGGTATCATGGCAAGAAAGCAAGACTACACAAGCGATCAACAAATATTTCATACCCCAAAATAATAGAAAATGAATGAAGAAAAGATTGATTCGTATGTAGACAGGTCAGGGGTTGCCGGTGACACAGAATTTTTGTTAAAAGAATTGAACAAAGGACTATCTGCACTTACGAAGCTAAAAGAGACAAAAGTAAACTTAGGCGGGGCTGGAAATACGAAATCTGCAACTGCTGCAATCGAGGAAGGGGTAAAAGCAAACGCAAGATTGGCCGAAAGTGTTAAAGCCGTAAATGCAGTAATTAACCAAAGATTTGCAAGTGAAGCTAAGCTGGTTACGGTATCAACCGACTGGAATAAAGCAACTGTTGCCAATAGGATTGAATTACAAAAACAAAATAAAGAACTTAAAAACGCAGTAGAACTAAGAGATGCCGAAAGCGGATCTATTGAAAAAGCAAGGGCAAGAATAAAAGTACTCACTGAAGAAAGAAATAAATTAAACCTCTTCACTGCTGAAGGACAAAAAAGATTAAAAGAACTCAATACAGAGATTGACAAAAACGGCGCATTTATTCAGAAAAATGCAGATGCTTACCTAAAACAAAAATTAAACATTGGTAATTATTCTGGTGCAGTAAAGACGCTTGAAAAAGCCTTAGAAGATGTTCGCGCCAAAATGGATCAATACAACAAAACCGGCAAAACGTCAGAAGGTGTTTTGGTTGCGTTGAACAAAGAAGAGGCTTTGCTACGTTCATTGGTAGAAGGTCAAACAGCTGGCTTTGCAAGTGCAACTGCTGAACTAAAAAATAATGAAAGAGCATTACAACAATTAAAAGCAGCCGGTTTAGATGCTACTGATTTTTATAGAGACTTACTAAAAGAAACAGCTAACCTAAAAGATAACGTAGGTGACTTAAAACAGGAAATCAAAAATCTGGCAAGTGATACCAGTACGTTAGATGGTTTAGTGCAGGGAGCGCAAACTTTAGCCGGTGTTTATGGTATTGCTCAGGGTGCAGCGGCTTTGTTCGGTGACGAATCAGAGGAACTACAGAAGACATTAGTAAAACTTCAGGCAGTAACAACGATTCTTACTGGTTTGGAAGGAATACGAAATGCCTTTATGAAACAAAGCAGTTTCATGTTGTTGGTTGAAACCGTAAGGACTAGAGCACTAGCAGCAGCACAAACTTTATACGCATTTGCCACAGGCGGGGCAACAGTGGCAACAAAAGCGTTTAGGGTTGCTTTATTATCTACAGGCATAGGAGCAATACTGGTTTTACTTGGAACAGCAGCCAGCGCAATGAATTTATTTGGTGACAAAACAGATGAATCTGTCGATTCTCTTGAGGAACTAAACCGAGAAGTTGAAGACGCAATAAATTCAATCGATAAATTAAATTCTTCCTTAGATCGCACTAACACACTCAACAAAATAAGAATTGATATTGAAGGCGGTGATGATATACAAAAGCTGCAACAGGATATAATTACAGCACAGAACCAAGCCTACAATTTATCAACCGCTTTAAAGAAAGCGCAAGATGCTTTTATTGCCGCAACCGTTAAAAGCCAATCTGATCCAACGGACGAAAACAAAAAGATTTTAGATGACGCTACTAAGAATTATGAGAACCTTACAAAACAGAATGAAGGTTACCAATTCACTATAGAGCAATCTGCTTTACAAATAACCCTTGCACGTAAAAAAGAAGCTGAGAAACAAACAGAGGAAGAAAAAAAGCAGGCTGATAAAAGACGCGACATTGCTAAGGAAGCAGCAGAGAGAGCGAAAGAATATGCTGCAAGAGAATTGAGAGCACGTTTCGAACTGGAAAAACTTAACCAGGAAGATAAAATAAATGAGTTCAAAACCATTGCTGAAAGCGAAGGCCGCACACTTCGCGAAAGAACTAAGGCAAGGTTAGATCAATTCGAAGCAGAGCGAACCCTTATCATCGCTCAAAGAGATTTTGAATTACTAAATAGTAAACTAACAACCTCAGAGCGCAAACTAATCAACGAAAAAGCAAGCCGCGAAATCATTGCACAGGAACAAGCGGCTGCAACAGCTATTATTAATATTCGAAAAAGCATAAAAGAAAAAGAAGATGACGAAATCAATAGCACTTTAGATATTCTTAAGCGAGGGGCTGAGCAAGATGAAGAACTAAGGTTTGTAAGGGAGTTGCAGCGCATTGAAAGAAGGGCAGAGCGGGCAGAAATAGCAAATATTGAATCTTATAAAAAAGGATTAACAAGCAAGGAATCCTACGAAGCGGAAAAACTAAGAATAGAAAATAATGCCCGCAGAGAATCGCTTTTAGCTGAGGCAGACCACGTAGAAAGATTATTATATGTGGGCAACTTAGCACCGGATCAAATCATTGAAGCAGAAAGAAAGCTGGCCGCCATACGCAAGCAATTAAGAGATGAAGATGTAAACGAAACACAGATCGCGGCTGATAAGAAGCTGGAAATTGAAAAACAGAAAAACGATAAACTTAAAGAGCTAGGCAACGAATTAAAAGAACTTGCTTTTACTTTCCTTACGGCCGGTATCGAGAGAGAAAAGAACGAAATACAAAGCTCTATTGATCTACTCGAACAAAAGAAACAAAAAGACATTGAGGTTGCAAATCAAACCATCGCTAATGCAACAGAAAGGGCAAACGCTATCGCTATCATTGAGGCAAGGGCAAGCGCACAGCGAGAACAATTTGAAAGAAGGAAACGCCAGTTAGATACTGAGAGGGCAAGATATGAGCGTATTAAAAACATCGCGGATATTATACAATCAACTTCTATTGCTGTTGTAAACGCATTAGGGGCTAAACCGTGGACACCTGCAAACATTGCACTTGCTACCATAGTTGGAGCAATTGGGGCCGCTCAAATAGCCCGTGTGTTAGCTACGCCACTGCCTAAGTACGAAAAAGGTAAAGGCATACATGATAATTATGAAGGGCCTGCAATAGTGGGTGAAAAAAGAAGTGAGTTAATTGTTCGGGAAGACGGATCAATGGAAGTAACGCCTAACACTCCAACGCTTACCTACTTAAAAAAGAATGATGTGGTGTTGCCTGATGCCAGTGTATTACTGAGCATGGCAAAGAACGCCACCGATAGAACCATGAGAGGGGCGGCAAGCATGAATCAACCAAACCATGATGGAATGGCTAAGGCGATCAATAAAATGGAAACAAGTGTTGTAAGAGCTATAAAGAATATTCCTCAAACAAATGTGCAGGTTCAAAGCGTGATGAAACAATGGATTAAATCAAACGGTTCAATTAATGACTTCCTATGAGAGAATGGCTTTACTTTTTAACTACTGAAGACGGCAAAAGCTACACCATGCAAAACGGTGTGCTTAAAAAAGTAAGCCAGCGTACACCCTTAGCTTATACCCCTGACGGTTGGCAAGATTTAGCGATAGGATGGGAACGGGATATGAACAAAATAGGGATTGTTAGAAACTTCTCTATCCCGTTAGGTTTTGTAATGGACGGCGCAGAGATTTTACGAAACATAATTTATAAAGAAAACATTGAAGCAAAAGTTTACTTAGTTATTCATAAACTGAATTTAGAACTCGATGCAGGTCTTTATAAATACGCTTACAAGTTTTTTTACAAAGGAGAATTAGACTTATCAACTCTTAAAGATCAGGAAACAAAAGTAACTGTAAACATTGCTGAAGGTGGTCTTTACAAACAACTCAAAGCAAACGAGGGAACGGTTTATGAATTTCCGGCAAACTATCCTGACAGCATTAGCGTTAAAATGGAAGGTTTGGTTCTTGCGGAAAGTGCAAACTTTATAATACCAGGAGGAATTGAAAACGAATTAACCACCGTTCCTCTTATCTTCCTAAACAAAGAAGGCACTGCTTATGGAGTTGCAGCCGCTTCGCAAGACCCACAGCAAAGTTCAGAAACCTATTTTCTTTTAAATGCTACAGGGGAAGATATTCAGGTTAAAATAGTAGGAACGATACGCTTCCAACCAAAGGGATTAACTAATAGGGTAATAGCAACGCTTTACAGTATTACTGAAGACGATGTTTTAACCGTTATCCAAGACAATGATTTAAACCCCGTAAATGATAGCACTATTTACACGATTGATTATGATTTGACAGCTACTCTTCCAAATGGTTCACGGTTTTGGCTAAGATTAATTACGCCAGGTGGCGAAGGCGATCACGGATTAACTTACAGCGAAACATTTTTTAAAGCAACCTATCAATCCCGCTATAGATCGACTTATGTAAGATGTTTTAAACCGATCACTCTATTTAAAAAGTTAGTAGGCAAAATCACAGGCAACGAAGTAAATGCAGCTTCAGAACTTTTAGAAGCGCATTCTAATATTGTTTACACTTCAGGCGATGCGGTTCGCGGCATTGAGGGGGCGAAGATCAAAACACACCTTAACGATTTTTACCAGGATAGCAAAGTAAGATACGGCGCAGGTTTAGGCATTGAGAATAAAAAAATAGTGATCGAAGATTATGAGCATTTTCTAAACGAAACTGATCCTATTACTTTAGGACAAGCTAAAGATTTAAACGTTTCTGTTGCTACTGATCTTTTACATAACACGGTAAAAATCGGTTACAACGAAAAGTTTATCGATGACGTAAACGGAAAGCTAAGTTTTAATAATACACACCTTTATACTTCGCCTGTTTCGAAAGTAGTAAAAGAACTTTCTTTAATCAGCCCATACATTTCTGATCCTTACGTTATTGAGCTAACGAGAATAAACTTAGAAGGCAAAACCACAACAGATAATTCAAAGGATAACGATGTTATTATTTTAAACGTAGAAGAACACGTTGTAGAGTTTGTTGTTTCTTATTTCAGGTCACTACCATTAGATTTATTATTCCCAGGTTCTACAGGCAGTTTAATAGCTATTCAAGGGCATGATGATAAACACCCTTTATTTTCTCCTGGCACCAAAATCATCATAAGCGGCGCACCTACAAACAACGGAATATTTACGGTCGTTACTGTGGGAAGTATCGTTGCTGGTTCTGGCTTCAACTTAGTTGTAAGCGAAACGATGGCTTTGGAAGATATGGACGGCGCAACTGTTTCTTTTAGTCACTACACATTAAAGCGGGAAGATTACGACCTCATTGAAGGTGTACCGGAAACCGCTTTTAATATCGAAGAACTGACACCAAAAAGATTAATGACACCACAAAGCAAGTGGCTCAATTCAATCTTTAACGGTTTCGAAGGTCAGGAGCTAGTGTTTCAAACCACGGAGAAGAACGATAAATTAAAAACCGTCTTAGGAACTGTTACTGTAACAGAAAGGTCAAACTACGAGATAGGAAACACAAAGTTATTTCTTCCTTTTTATTTTGAATTAGATACTGAAGTTCCCGCTGACTTGGTGGAAAGTTTAGAAACTAATCCTAATCAATCGTTTTCTATTGAGTGGAACAATCAAACGTACATAGGTTTCTTAGTAAAAGCGGGTATTGCTCCGAACACTAATAAAGAACAGGCTTATAAATTACTAGCTGCACCTTCCAACGATCTTAAAACTTTAATATAATGCCGAATAAACTATACATATCGCCTCTTAACCCGGTAAAGTTTCACGAAAACGAGCCTGAATTTCCATCTCAATACCTATCAAGATTTTTTGATGAAGTACCCTTTGAAGACACTATTGAGGCATGGGAACAGTATGTACATTTCTGTCAGCCTTTTCAAAAGTCAGACAGTATAAAAATTCAAGTTCAAAGCGATTACGCACCTATAAAAGTTCAAATAATTAATAGGCATGGAACAGTAGTAGATGAAAACATTTTAAGCCAGGTAGCACAGAATGAACTAGAGCCGACAATGTTTATTTATGAAACCAGTTTTGATCTTGACGACTTAGAGGAAGGGCAGTATAATTTAAAAATGCTTTGTGGAAATCCTGTACTACAAACTTTAATTTCTGAGCCTATTTATGTAAAAGAAACTCATAACAATTCTGTATATTTGGAGTACACAAATCCACGCTTTTACGCTGATTGGATTTTTGAAACAGGCTTACAACCTTCTATTCGTGTTTGGGGAAAGATAAAGTACAAACAACCCGCCAGCAAAGACACGTTTTACGAAGATCAAGTCCTAGATATGACGCTTCTTAACAGCGTTCCATATCGCTTATGGGAGTTAATACTTGGTTCTTCACACGGCATTCCCGATTATTTGATTGACAAACTGAATTATGTTTTAGGCTGTAAAACTATTACCATCGATGGCAGAGGTTTTACAAAGAACGAAGGCGCAAAACTGGAAGAAAAAACAGTAGAAGATTACCCGATGAGAGGATGGGTAATTGAGATGCGCGAAAGCCGGAACATAGCAAGAAAAACATTTGATAACGACGGTCTGAATTTAGGGCCTGATTCATTTGTTGTTTCTGTAGATAGTAAAGGTTTTTCAATGAACGATGAAGGAACAGATAACATCATAGATATAAACTAAATGAGAGGTATCGACTTTGTTTTTCCAAGTGTCACTGATAATATCATTATTACCTGGCAGCTTGCATCTGCACCATCTACAGAGGTAGGGAGAGAAGTTTTCCCGCCTTCTACAGATATGCAAACGTGTGTACCTCTTAACCTTAAAAGGAAGGTTTATATTTTCCGCTTCTATTCTTCTTCAGACGGTACAACATTAGAAACTCAATTACGTCCTGATTGGAGTGTTGACGGTGAAATGTTTGGTAACGTTATTGAGACTTACCATTATGTAGTAGACGGCCCCAACGATTACGACCCTGAATCAGGACAATCGGTTTTAGAAGATCCAAGATTAGAGGGAAAAGTTTACGAAGTATGGAGTAGGGGCATAGGTTACAGAAGACCCGACGAATATGTTTTGAACGATGAGGACACTCTTGATCCTGGCTTTACACTGATTGCTGAACAAGATGGCAACATCGAACAATTTAATGAGGGCGATACATGGACAGTTCAGGTAATAGGAGAAAAGGAATCAACAAGCGAAGCAGAAAGCGGTTTGATTCACGAAGTAACAACAAGCGAAGCCTTTAATGACGATTATTATGCGACAAATGTCGCTAAAGGGTCAGGAGCGTTACTCACTACAACCTTTCCCGCCTTTAATACTCTCAGTGATGCTAAAATAAAATTCACCACATACACCGGGACGCAAAGATACTGGCGGTTAAATTTTGTAGAAGACAGCGTTGATTTTATGGGTGACGACAGAAACTTTATAGACCTCGCACAAGATGAAGAAATAGAATTTACTATTAAAGATGGTGTTGTTTATGTTTCTTCTTACTCAGGAAACTATAAGAAGTCAGGTGAAATAGAAATGGTTAATAAAAAAACCATGAGAGGCACTTTTTTATGTGATGGGAACGGAACGGAGTATAATATTTCTGACTTCCAAAGAATGATAGATAACCTGCCTGAAGAAATGAAAGTAAGCTATGCAGATTGGGTATTAACGCAAAGCGTAAATGTTGCAGGCAATACACTGTTCTATAGTTACAACAAAGGGAAATTCGCAGTTAACAATATCAGTGGAAAATTTAAGTTCCCTGATTATCGAAAAGCATCTTTCAGAGGTTTAGCACATTTTGACGGCACTACAGATGCAGACAGATTAAGCCAGGGCGCAGGCGGTATGCAGGCGCAACAATTAATTAGCCACGATCACGGATTACCAGACGATACCATGTTTAACGGTGGTTCTTTCGGCGGTCAGCAAGGAAGCGATGACAGCAAACTAGATACAAATAAGAAAACGGATTTAACCGGAGGAACAGAACAAAGGGTTGATAACATAGGAAAATATATAGTAGCGATCTTATAAAATATTTTAAATGAAGCAAAGAACTTTCTCCCATAAATCGGGAGCAGTTTTAGGGCTTGTGATGCTGCTTATTTGTAGCATAGCGCAGGGCCAAACATATACTAACCTCCCTAATTATGGGTTCAGGTGGAATCGCGGAATATTTACTAACACCTTACGTATTCCAAGCGGCCCTACACCTGTTTTTAATTCTACAGGAGACAGCACAGGAGCCATCTTTTATAATACAACAGATTCATCCATTTATGTACATACCGGCTCACAGTGGATTCAATTAGGCTCAGGCGGTGGCGGTACGTATTCGGCTGGTTATGGAATTATTTTAAATAGTGGTGCGTTCAGAGTTGACACGACTTTAATTTCTACAAGAGCATGGAGGCAAAAAGGAATAGACAGTATTAATACTTATGTCTCAGCTAACTACTACACCAAAACAAACATCAACGCCTTCTTTGGCGGTACGTCTATAATATCAGGTTACAATAAAACCAATTGGGATGCTGTACACGCAGCATGGGCAGCAGCTATGGCACTCAGCCCCGCAGGTTGGGCCACTCAATCAGCCTTAGTAGATACGGCAGATGCAATACGTGGTAGCATAACGGCAATACCAGGTGTAGGCGATATGGAGAAATCTACTTACGACACCGACAATGACGGCGTAGTTGATAATGCAGAACTCTTTAACGGTGTTTTGCCTTCTTATTATTTTGCAAGGGCCAATCATACAGGCACACAACCATTCAGCAGCATTACAGGCACAGTTCCTATCAA
>CAZIWB010000050.1:0-46243 GCA_964542655.1 uncultured Cellvibrionaceae bacterium | reverse complement strand
TTTACAATGAAGCGTCTGTTTATGCTGCGAGATGTACACAACCGCCCTTTCATGGGAATCCCCAAGAGCAATGGCCCTCTGTGCTTTGAGTCAAAGATGGAGGCTAAAGAGCGTAGGGATGAAATCCGAAACACTTTCATGCAGGAAGATCGTACTATTCCTCATGAATACAACCTGCACATTTCCGCAGGCCCTGACCACCACAACTTTAAGGGGATGTAATCATGCCAGGCGTACGACCCAAACTGATGTTTCTTGCTGCTTCGCTGATCGCAGGAGGTGCTGCAACTGCCAAGCAGGGCTATGCCCTGAAGTACCAACTGGAGAATGCTTACCGGGTTGCTGATCGGGGCAAGCCGAGTCGTGTAGCTCACTACAAGCGCCTTGCCAAGAAGCGCGCTAACATCCGTGCAAGGAGTAAGAAATGAACGCTACTCGCATGTTCAAGATGCCCGATGGTCGAGTCGCTTATCCGTTCCCCTGGGAAAGCTCGCAGCTCCCGCAACCGTGGAGGGCCGGTTATGAGCGTGTGATGATTCCGCTCACAGCCTCCGAACAGAAGAACAGCAACAAGAAGTGCCATACGCAGATCGTGCGGAAGGCCCATCTCACCCTGATTAAGGAGCGCCGCCTTGAAACTCGATAATGCCATTGATGCTCTCATGGTTCTCGCCCTGGAAATGCGAATCCAGGAACTCGAGCATGAAGTCTTGGAACACACTATGACCATCGCTTGCATGGTTATCCAGGCCGGCGGCGAGGTCGCTTTCACCCAAGCGCAGCTGGAAGAATACATGAAGAAGACTGAGAACAAGGCGCTGGTTCGCAAGCGCGATGCGGAAAATCAGACCATGACCTTGTACCTCAAAGATGTTAAGCCTCTCGAGGACGGAACCTGTCGTGGTTGTGGTAAGGTGCATGACAAGCCCGTAGTTCACTAATCCATCAATCAACTCCCAGGGTTTCGGCTCTGGGAGTTTGGGGAGTAATATGAACGCTTACGAAGCACGAAAGCTGAAAAAGCAGAAGGTACGTCGGGAGAACTACCTTTTCCGCAAAGGTGTAAAACTTCACGAAATGGCATTGGTAGAGAAGTTTTACATCTCGGCTTTTACTGCACTAAACGGTCAACCGCCGATGGTAATTCCTGCGCTGCCGGCGAAGAAACTGGAGGCCTGCGCTGACCGCTTGTTTGCAAGGCTTCATGAGTTGGAACTACAGACAATGGAGGACAATGATGTATAGGTCTCAAGGGTATGAACACACTGCGTACAAAGCCTCAGTGGAACTCTCCACCGGGGATATGTTTGAACTGCGCTGGTGTGAATCTGAACTTCCCCAGACCTTTGACGATCCTGCTGAGACTGAGGAGTATGATGTTCGGTACTATCTCAACGGCAAGAAGATTGAAGAATCCGAACTCCCTGACGAGGTAACTGAAGATGTTCTTGACAGACTCCGCGAGCGCGCTGAGACTGACACTAGCTACCAATTTGGCCCGGATGATTAATGAGCCTGTCAGTCAAATAGTTCAACAACTCAAAGACTCAAAGATTACTCCACTGGAGTTAGATTATGCAAACGAAGTCATCTGCGCGTGGCAAAGGTTCTGTGATCAACCTACGGAACCGAAACGCCTCGCAATCCGCTACTGGAGCATCGCGTACACATCTATACGGGATGGGGCCTTGGGAAATGAGTCGAGTCGACCCAATCCTGCCATATGACACCTGGTTGATGTACCAAGCGCAGAGCTTTCTCTGCAAGCCTGTCACTCTGGAGGAGGCAAAAGAACTGTGGGCAAAAATAGACATAAACACTCGCAAACCTATCGCCACGGCGAAGCAGTCTCGCCTGTCGGCGTTCCTCGCGGCGCTTCGCGCCCGGTTCGGCGGGTGAATAAGGACACAGAACCAGACTGGACTCGCGAGTGTGATAGCTGTGGCCAGACTCCAATTGTTCCAGTAACAGGGCTATGCGGTCCTTGCACATTTGGTGAAGCTGATACTGCAGGAGGTAATTGGTGAGTAATTTAACTAACGCGCATGAACTGCCGGCGAAGTGGCGGCAAGAGGCGGACGACGACTTGGACAGCGTGACCAGTTGGAAACTGGCGCGTCGCCGCTGCGCCGACGAACTGGAAGCCGCCCTGCGCCAGAGCGGTGAGGCGGTGGCGACGATCCACCGGGACGGCTACTGGACGCACGAGCCCGGCCGCGACCCGTTCGACAGGTTCGGCCCGAACGCCAACAGCAGCGGGCTGAAGGTCTATGCCGCCCCGCCCGCCACGTCCGGCCAGAGCGGCGAGGCGGCTACGGACACGCTTGTGCAGACCGTTCCTGACAAGTGCGACCGCATTGTGTGGCGCGGGCATTACTACCACTTGCCCACCACGTCCGGGCTGGTGGAGGCGCTGCGGTATGCACGCGATATGATCGAGTGGTGGGCTCACTTTGTTGGCAAGCCTGTCCAGCAAAAACATGACCTTGCTGGCTGCCTAAAGAAGATCGACTCCGCCCTCGCCGCCCACGACGCGCAAGATATCAAGAGTAATAAGTCATGACAATGGACTATAACAAGCTGTTCGGAGTTTTCGGTGGGCAGCTGGTACAATACGAGATGGATCGTCCGTCCTTAACCTGTCACGAGAACAGGAAGGGAAAAAGTTTCTGCGAAACCTGCCAATCGGTAAAGCCTAACCATGGCATCAAGGTGTATAAAGGCTGGAAGTGTGACGACTGTACAACATCTCAACAATCAAGGAAAAGTTATGAAGCTCAATCGTAAGCAGTTCTGTGCGTTGTTCCGGGCTGAGTTCTACGTCGCTAGTGTGATGTTCGAGTATGATCCTGTGCGGGCAGGGATTCAGCATCGTACCAGTGCTCCCAAGCTATACTCGTACAAGGTTCCCCTTGAATTGAAACTTGAGGTTGGGGACTATGTCTATGTTCCTGATGTAGACTCTGGAGACGTGACTCGTCCTAACCTAAAGCGCGCTCAGGTGGGAAATATCATCAAGGACACCGATGCGTTCAACGATTCTGGCGTGAGCTTCAAGTGGATCGTTGGTAAGGAATCTGATATTCTTGCCCAGTATCAGGATTCACTCGCAAAGGATGTTAACATTCTTAAGGCTGTTAACAAGCTTGAACGCGCAATGGATCGAGTGGAACTTCAGGCTCAGATGAAGTTGGCACTGGAGCTGCTCAGCCCTACCGAGCGGGAGGAGCTGACTGGTTCGCTTGGCCTGGACCTGAGCAAGCTGAACCTCCTTTCGTCCGAATCCAAGTGATGTTCCAATTTGGAACACAACTATGGCTAAAGACAAAGATCGTGTGTATCTATCTAAGTGCGTTGGCAGTTTGATGGCCTACGTCCGTCTCGGTAAAATCGAGGAAGCTCGGCAATGGGCATCGCAACTGGTAGATCACCTAAAAAAGATGGGCCTGCTACCACCGTGAGGGATTCTAGAATTCTAGTTTCCTGGATGTGGACACAGGAAGTTCGACGTAATCTGTGGGAGTTGTTGCGCTTTAGGATTATGATGCTGCGGCTTGAAAGAGAACATCCTGCCGCCTATCGGCTTGCCAATTCCATTTTCCGGGCGGTTGACATGGCGGAGGTTAGCGGGTATCATGGCCCCAAGGTGAACAAACCGAACAACGGTTCAACAACTCCTAACTCCCCTACTGATTCACTAACAAAGGAGAGCGCCGCTATGGGCGACGAGGAAGAGTAGTTCACCTGTGTTGCAACACAAGTAAGAAATCAATCAAACTCAATGAGGAATGAACGTGGAAATTTCTTTCAAGACCAAGGAACACCCGGAAGCTCGTAAGGTTAACTTCGACATGCCTGCCGATCTCGATGCGCTGGTTGCCAAGTTCGGTGCCGAGAGTGTCTACTCTGCCGCTACTGGTGCGTATGTCATCTCGCTGCAGGCCCTGGCTCGCCGGCACATCGAGAAGGATGATGCCGAAATCCAGGCGCTGGTCGATGCTTGGAATCCGAACGAGCGTTCGCCTGCTGTCAAGCAGACTGCTTTCGAGAAGGCTTCTTCGGCTCTGTCGAAGCTCTCGCCGGAAGAGAAGGCGGAACTGCTGGCTCGCCTGCGCAGTTAAGCTGGTGTGAGGCTGTTGCAGTTTACCCCACTGCACGCCTCCGAAGGGCTTACCTCATCCCTACTGGTGCAATGCCAGTGAACCTAGTGGTTGGCTAGGGGAGGTTTTAAGAAAGCACTCTGTTAGCTCACTGTCGTTGGCTATGCCAGACACGTTAACCATCCTTAGAGTGCTTTCTTAAAGATGCTGGCACATCTGATAAACCATGGAGCCTGTGAATGCAGGGAAGATGGTAGGTGTGGAGACAACCGAAAGTGGCGGGCAAATGTACCTACATGCCAGCATCTTTAATTCCGGAGTGTAGCTTAGTCTGGCAGAGCGCTGGCTTTGGGAGCCAGAGGTCGTAGGTTCGAATCCTACCATTCCGACCAAAGTTTACTGTGGCCCGCGGTAGTGATATTACTAGCACAGCCTGCGTTGTCAGGAAGGTCTAAGCTATAGACCAGGGCAGCTTTACAACTTACAATAATCACAACGGGAAGCCAATGCAAATTACAAGACCTCTTCTTGCTGCTAAAACCACTGATGCAGACCTCGCACGATTGAAGTATCCACTTCTTCTATCTCCAAAAATAGATGGAGTTCGTGCCCTGGTAGTGAACGGACAGCTAATGTCCCGCAGCATGAAACCTATCCCTAATAAGCATACTCAATCCCTGTTTGGCCGTTCTGAATTGAATGGGCTGGACGGAGAATTAGTCGTGGGCGTTCCCTACGATCACAACCTGATGCAGCAGACTACCAGTGGTGTGATGAGTCATGGTGGAACCCCTAACGTCCAGTACCATGTCTTCGACAGGTGGGACTTGGATGCACCCTTTCATGTAAGGCTGAAGGAAGCAGAGTCCTTAGCTACACGAAGCTCCCAGGCTTACCATGTATCACACACTCTTGTCAGGAATGTAGACGAACTGCTGGAGCTGGAACAGGCGTACACTGAGATTGGTTATGAAGGTGTGATGCTGCGTAGTCTGACCGGCCGGTACAAGCAGAACCGTTCCACCCTCCGCGAGGGTATCCTTCTAAAGGTCAAGCGCTTCCATGATAGTGAGGCTATTGTCCTCGGATGGGAGCCTTTGATGAGAAATCTAAATGAACAAGTTCTCGATGAACGTGGATATGCTAAGCGATCTACTGAGCAGGCTGGTAAGGTTCCTGATACTCTTGTTGGTAGCCTTACTGTTCGTGACTGTGTTACTGGTATTGTTTTTAGTATCGGCTCAGGCTTTACAGAAGCTCAGCGAATTAGTCTTTATCACAATCGTGAGAATATCATCGGGAGGCTAGTAAAGTATAAAAGTTTTTCTGTTGGAGTGAAGGACAAGCCTCGGTTCCCAATCTTCCTCGGGTTTAGAAGTCCACTAGATATTTAAAAGAAGGGCAAATGGCAAAGGTATTTATCTTAAGTGACGGTGGGCATGACTATTCCGATGCAGAACGCTTCGGGGAGTTAGTCTACTGCACGGAAAGCGTTATCAGGAAGGATGACATTGCTCAGATGTATCGTGAGCTTACGCAAGCCTTCAAAGAACATGGTGCAAGTCCTGGGGACTTCATCTTAATTTCCAGCCTGGCCTCCATGTGTTCAGTGGCGGCTGGTATTCTTGCCTATCAGTTTGGAGAGCTTCACTTTCTCTTGTATAAAGATGGGCAGTACGTTCAGCGTGACTTGATTTTGGAGGACTAAAATGTCAGACCTGCCAACCACAGATCAGCGGGCAAAGTGCTACGACAACACTCGGATCAGCGGGTATAAGACATGCCCTCGTTTATACTTTATCCGGCACATTCTGGGATGGCGTCCAGTAGGCACAGGCATTGCACTGATCTTTGGCCTCAGCTGGCATGATGCCCAGGACATTGTCTGGGGCCATGCACATAAGTTTAAAATGAGTGACCTAGCTGAGCTTGCCAGCATGTCGTTTAATAAGACATGGGAAGAAAACAATCTCCCAGTCGACATTCCCCTGGAGTCGGAAGGTTACTATCTCCCACGTACTCCCAGCATTGCCCGAGAGATGCTCCACCAATACTGTTACACTCGTGAGCGTATGTTGCTGGGTGCACAGGTAGTTGCTATCGAACAGCCCTTCGCTGTACCAATGCCTGATATGCCGGGGCACTGGTACATCGGCAGGCTTGACAAGGTAGTAGACTACAATGGGCAGCGCTTAGTGCTGGAGCATAAGACTACCACCGCATACGCTACATTGGGCAACTTCCGCACTGATTGGGTTGACTCCTGGTTTATGTCTGCCCAGGTTAAAGGCTACCAGTTTGGCGCAGGTCTTTACTATGGCAACGTCAACGCTGTGTGGGTGGACGGAGCTCTTGTGCACAAGAAAGTTCATGATGCCTTCAAGTTCGTTCCCGTGGCGCACAACTTCATTCTTCTAAAAGAGTGGATCGAGGGAACAAAGACTTGGATTAAACAGATCTCGGATGAAGAGGAAACATACAAGCGAGAGGGCAAGCTTATTCCTGGTCTGTTTAAGAAGAACGATGAAAGCTGCTTTGGTAAGTACGGAGCGTGTGCTTTCATTGACATCTGCCGGAGTCTTGCTGATCCGTCAGAGTTGGAAGAACCGCCAGCTGGATTTGTCCATGAGCCTTGGGAACCATTCTCAATCCTTGGACTTGAAAAGTTGGTAGCGGAAACTTAACCTAAGCCTGGGTGGCGGAATCGGTAGACGCATCGGACTTAAAATCCGCCGGGCTATCCCGTGAGGGTTCGAGTCCCTCTCCAGGCACCACAATAAACAAAGGTGATTTATGTCTGCTGGATTCGTTGTAAGATTCGGACACACGCAGTTCTTTGCATCCGCCGATGACGCACAGGTACTAATGAAGCTTCTTCCCAGGTGCTTCACGGTTTATTCTCGATGGGAGAATCAGGAGGATGTTTACTATAAAGACTCTGATCAGACGTTGTCGTTTAGGTCTGTCGAAACTATTCCGGAGATTAAAGATGTCAAAGAAAGCTGAAGTCACAATGACCTTTGCGGTTACCTTCCGCGCTCCGCAGGGAATGAGTATTCCTGTTGTCCGAGACTTTATTCGCAAAGGTCTTATGCAGCAAATAGAGCTTGGGATTGCTGACAACAAGGATGTGAAGATTCACCTCACCAATAAGGAAGTCTCTTATGGCAAACGCTAAAGATGCGAAGGGGCTAACAGCTCACCGCATCCTCCTGCTGGGGGACACAGGTGCTGGGAAGACCACTCAGATTCTCACGATCCCCGGAAAGAAGTTCGCATACCTGTTCGACCCCAATGCTATTCTCTCTTTACAGGGGCATGACATTGAGTACGAGGAGTTCATGCCTGACCGCTTGAACCTCTCGATCAAGTCCTTAAAGAAAGATGTAGGTGACAAGACTACTAACTTCAAGAACGATCTGTATGTTCAGTGGGAGAAGGACTTCAATGCTAGGCTGGACAGTGGGTTCTTCGATACCGTAGATGTGATCGCGTTCGATAGTGCTACGACGTTCCTTGACCTTACGATGGATCGTGTTCTTACTATCAATCAACGCGCAGGTCAGTGGCCTCAACAGGATGACTACGGCCCACAGATGCTGGCGTTCACTAACGTATGCCGCACACTGACCAGCCTCGGTAAGACCATCGTCATGACTGGGCACCTGGAGACAAAGAAGGATGAACTGGTGCAGCGAATCTTCCGACAGCCTATGATGACTGGACGACTTCGCACCAAGATTCCACTGTTGTTCTCGGACATCTTTGTCTGTGAGGTGGAGAATGATGGTCGAGGTAATGTGAAGCACAAGATTCAAACTGCACCTGACCGATTGACTACCACTGTTCGTACCAGTTTCAAGGGCTTGGCTGGATACGAGGATGTAACTATCGACTGGAAGAAGCCTATCGAAGGCCAAGGTATTGGCCGCCTAATCCTTGAGGAGAAGCGTCGTGGGTAAGAAGGTTTGTAAGCCTGTCAAGAGTCTGCTTCAACAGCAGGCTGATGTACTGTCTGATATGCGAAAGGCGGTGGATGCAACTGTAAAAGATCGTGCCAGGATCAAGGCTGAACTTGATCGAGTCTTTGAGGAATTCCAGGAGGTACGCACAAGGCTGGAAGCTACTCAGCGTGCGTTGGACGACACTGATGGTTTCCTGAAAGCTCAACGTGAAAAGCTCCTTCGGGAGGCTGCCGCGGCCCACACTTATATTGAGGTTGGGGTTGCGCCTGACCGTGAGGCAATTCTTCGGAGTGATAACCCTCCTGCAGAAATGGTATTCTAGTTCCACCGATTTAACTGCTGTTCCAAATTGGAACAGAAGTTGCCGAACCCACCACCTCAATCCTGAGGCTGGGTATAACCTGAGCGAAAGCTCCTAACTGAGAAACTGAAATGACTTTTATTCCTGCTAACTTCGACGAAGCTGTTGAGCCGCAACCGGTAGCTGCTGGTCGTTACAACCTCCAGATCACCGCTTGTGATGTTACAAAGACTGGCCCGAACTCCAAGGTTCCGGGTTCGCCGCAGTTCAAGGTCTCCATCGCTTTGATGGATGAACCTAATGCGCCGAACATTACTCAGTTTATCTCGCTCCCCAATGAGCAGGATGAGCCGAAGTCCGCGAACTTCAAGGTTCTGCTCCTGAAGCGTTTCCTGGTTCTGTTCAACATTCCCTTTGATCCGCACGGAATTGACACTGAGCAGATGGCTATGGAAATGCCCGGCGCTACCGCGAATGCGGAAGTGCAGTTGAGTGACCCGGATGACAACGGCAACGTCTACAATCGTCTGGTCGTTCCTCGCATCCGTGAAGAAGACAGCCGTCGATAAGATGTGAACAATTCCCTGGGGGCTTCGGCCCCTGGGGTTTCTTTGCTTAGGAGAAATGATGGACAACGTATACACTATCGACTTCGAGACCACCGGAGTTGATCCAAAAACCTGTGAGCCTGTTGAGGTTGCAATCTTTAACCCTCACAATGAAGTAAACAACTGCTCCTGGTTTATCAAGCCAAGCATTCCGATCCCGCCTGAGACTAGCGCGATCCACCACATCATCGACGCTGACGTATCCACGGCACCTGCATGGTACGAAGTTCGATCCACGCTAGCACATAACTTCACTGTCCCACCAGACAGCAAACTTCCCATCTTGGTAGCGCACAACGCTGAATATGAAAAAGCAATCCTCCTTAAAGATGTGGAAGGTAGCGTTGGTTTTCCTCCTGTGCTTTGGGTCTGCACTTATAAGTGCGCTCTTCGAGTTTGGCCTGATGCGCCTGGTCACAAGAATGAAGTTCTTCGGTACTGGCTGAGGCTTGGAGATAACCGTGGGCGCTACGCAACTCAGCAACCTCACAGTGCGTACCACGATTGCGTAGTTACGTACTCCATATTGACCGAGCTTCTGAAACATGCTACGATAGAGCAGCTGGTGGAATGGTCTGACTTGCCTGCGAAGCTTCCTAGGATGCCGATGGGTAAGCACTTCGGTCAGACCTGGGATACCGTTCCTGGCCCATACCTCCAGTGGATCACCGCACAAGCTGACATGCGTCCTGATGTTAAGTTCTGTGCGGAAGAGGAACTCAAGCGTAGGAAGCAAGCCAATGCAACTAAACGATCTGGTTAAGCCAATCGAACAGATGACTGACGAGGAACTTCTCGAACGTCTCCGCGTTATCCGTAACAACCGCAACACAGTTCGACCAGCAGCTAAAGCTCATGCCAAGCGTGCCGCTAAGAAGGGAGCGCAGACTCGAATGAGTAAAGTAGAGAAGATGCTGGCTGGTATGAGTGAAGCTGACCGTCAAGCAATCCTTGCTGAACTAGGAGCGAACTAATGTCTAAGGTTACACCTGTTGAGGGCCACCGTAAGGATAAACTCAGGCACGCCAAGCTTGAGGAGATTACTGTAGGTGAACGGTTCCGTGAGGATTTTGGTGACCTTTCGGAGCTAGTCGAATCTATCAAGAGTAAGGGCATCATCCAGCCGCTGTCCGTCGATAGCAACATGGTGCTCCTCGCGGGCGGACGCCGCTTTGCGGCGGCGACGCAGCTCGGCCTCCCCACTGTCCCGGTCATCGTGCGAGACTATGTGGACGAGATCGACAGCCGCGAGATTGAGTTGATGGAAAATATCTACCGCAAGGATTTTACTTGGGTAGAGCAAGCACAGCTGGTCAAGCGAATTGATACACTCTACAAGTCCAAGCATGGCAGTAACTGGTCAGGTCGTAAGACTGCGGAGCTACTGGACAAGGGTGTGGCTACTGTTGCACGCAACCTGCAACTTGCTGATGCCATTGAAGTACTGCCGGAACTTGGTGAGTACAAGACGGCGGACGAAGCACTTAAGGTGCTGAAGAAGATGGAAGATCAGGCCATCATTAGTGAGCTGCGAAGCCGTCAACAGATGCGCATTGATAATGAAGGTCATGCAGATCAGGCTGTCGTCGGTAGTCAACTTGAGTCCGGGCTTAAGGCCGTGCTTAAGCTGGCCCAGCAGAACTATATGATCGGTGATGTGTTCAAGGGCATGGAGGGAATGAAGACTAATGGAAACATCCAGATCATCGAATGCGATCCTCCATATGGAATTGCTCTCAACGAGCAGAAGGCCTCAAAAGATTCTGCTACTAGCAACGTACACACATATGAAGAAGTCCCAGCTGACCAATATGAAAGTTTCCTTGATAAATTGGCTTCTGAGCTCTACCGGGTTGCCGGTAAGGATTGTTGGCTTGTCTTCTGGTACGGACCTTCGTGGCATCAGGCCGTCCTCGATAGTCTTAGACGAGCTGGATGGCATGTAGATGAAATCCCCGCCATCTGGACTAAGACTCAAGGTCAAACCCTCCAGCCGGAAGTCTACCTTGCTCGCGGCTATGAGCCGTTCTTCTTGTGCCGAAAGGGTAAGCCCGTCATGGTTGAGCGCGGTAGGCTTAATGTCTTTAACTATGCTGGTGTGCCTGGAAAGCTTAAGTACCATCCAACCCAGCGCCCGACAGAACTGATTAAGGAAATCCTTACTGTTCTCGGTGCGGGCAATCAGCATGTCTTTGTCCCCTTCCTTGGAAGTGGTGCAACGCTGCTGTCGTGTTATGAGCTGGGTTTCCAGGGCTACGGCTTCGATCTGAACGGCGAGTATAAAGATCGCTTCATGCTTGAGGTTGAGAAGCAGACTCGTAAACTCTTTGATACAGACAACGAAGACAATGAGTAACAACTATGCAATTCATCCCGCTTACACCGCGAAGTAGAATTGTTCCGGGGCAGGGAAGGGAAGATGCTAAGATCGTTATTGTTGGTGATTACACTACACCATTCGATGACAGAGAGTTAAAGCCCTTCAGTGGCCCTAATGGAACCGTGCTTGATAGCTGCCTCCATGCAGCTAAGCTTATTCGTAGTGAAGTATACCTCACTAACGTGTTCAAAAGTAAGACGACCGTACCGGGGAAGAATGCTAACCATGACTTCTTTGATGAAGGTAAAAAGGTATTCACTGAACTTGGTATGCAACATGCTGCTATGCTTCGGCAGGAACTGGATGGACTGAAGGCGAATGTAATCGTAGCCGCAGGCCTACCTGCATTAATGGCAGTCTCAAGTCTTAATAGTGTTGCGAAGTATCGTGGTTATGTCTGCCAGGCAGATAAGCTGAAGGGTTGCAGGAAGATGATTCCAACCTACAGTCCGGGTAGTACCATCCGAGGTACCTATGTAAACCGGCACATGATTGTAGCTGACCTTCGGAAAGCTAAACAAGAGTGTGAGTTCCCGGAGATTGTCCGGCCGGAGCGCCACCTGATCTACCAGTATGAAACGGTTGAGGAAGTTCTGGAGTGGTTGGAATACTTTGAAGGTGTTGAGCGCTTGTCGTTTGACATTGAGGTTATTAACTTTGAAGTTTCAGCCCTGTCCTTCTCTGCGAAGCCTGAGGTTGGTGTTGTTATTCCTATCGGGAATAGTGTCTATCGGCCGCAAGGTTGGACTGAGCAGGAGGAGCTTCAAATCTGGCGAGGGGTGCAGCGTGTTTTAGGTAACCCTAAGTCAATCAAGATTGCACAGAATGGTATCTTTGACATTCACTTTCTTTTGACTAAGCAAGGCATTGTAGTCAGGGGAGAGGTTCATGATACTATGATCGGCCATTCAGTAATGTTCCCCGAACTTCCAAAGGGCTTGGACTTCCTTGGTTCTATTTATTGTGGGAGCCAGGAGTATTGGAAGGACGCGGTATCCTTCAAGAGCATTAAGGGAGACGACTAATGTACGAGAGGATTCAAGGAACAGGGAAGTTTACTAAAGTAGATAAAGGCTCAGGTAACGTCCACCAAGTAGAACGCTTTGACATCTATGATGCGCAGATGCGAGAAGTTCTTACTACGGTAGTCGGCATGGATGCAGCTATTCAATGGCTTGAGCAGGAAACTCGCCGAGAAAGGATTGCCTGTCCTACAGGCTCTTGTGAGGATTAATCATGAGAATGGATGAAAAGTTCCTAAAGTACTCAGCCTTGGATGCGGCATGTACTCTTGAGGTACATGATGGTTTTTGGGATGATCTATCTCCCACTTTCCAGGCAGCCAACGATATGACTATGAACATCCTTCCAGTGTTGATGTTCATGCAGACTCGTGGCATTAAGGTTAATCGTGATGCGCTCAGTGAAACCAAGGTAGATGTCCTCAACAGTGCTGCTGAGAAGCAGGAGGAATTAGATGGTCTATGTGGACGCCCCCTCAATGTCAATTCCCCTAAGGATTGCCAAGCATACTTCTATGATGAGCTTGGAATCCCACCTTACCGCAATGCTGCAGGTAAACCCACAGTCGATGATCTTGCACTTCAACGACTCGTCCGTGGTACTGTTGCTAGACCGGGTCTCAGGCAAGCCAAGCTGGTGCAAGAAATTAGAGGACTGCAGAAGCTTTATGGAACTTATCTCAATCTTGAGTTCGACTCGGACGACAGGCTTCGCTGCTCTTACAACCCCCGTGGTACGAAGTTTGGTCGTCTGTCCTCTTCCAAAACCATCTTCGGTACGGGAACGAACTTCCAGAATCTTCCACAGGAATTTAAAAAATTCTTGGTTGCGGATGAAGGCTATGTCTTTATGGAAGTGGATAAACGTCAAGCAGAGTGGGTGGTAGTTGCCTATGTAAGCGGTGACGCTAACATGATCGCGGCTGTGGAGAGTGGCATCGACGTGCATACTCATACTGCCAGCCTCATGTTCGGAGTAGACCCTGACGTGATTAAGTATGAACACAAACTGAGTGGTCACTCCACATCAGGTGATGCTATCGCCGCTCATCGTGTTGCGGATAGTGTAGTTGCAAAAGCTATGCGGGAGAGTCGGAAAGCCTGGCCTCGCACCATGTCCCTTCGTCAGTGTGGTAAGAAATCCAACCACGGTCTGAACTATGATGAAGGCCCGAACGGGTTTGCTATGATCAATGAGATTGACCAAGCGGAAGCTAAGAAGATCGTAGCAATGTACCATGACATCTACCCCGGCATCCGCATCTGGTATGAAAGTGTCAAGCGTCAACTTCATGAGGGTCGAATCCTCACTAATTGTTTCGGCCGCAGCGTTCGATTCCTCGGAGCATGGAATGACAACCTCTGGAAGTCTGCATACTCTATGCTGCCGCAAAGCACAGTGGTGGATTCCCTGAATATGGGTATGCAGAATCTCTACGCAGACCCAGCGGTGAGTGGAGTTAATGGGGCGAATGCTGACATCCTTGCTCAGGTACATGACTCGATCCTGATGCAGATTCCTATTGCGTTCCTGAAGGTTCGAGAGAACTTTGAGTGGCTGCGAGAAAAGGTTCGTGTTGAGACCAGTCCTACTATGTCTTACAACGGGCGGGACTTTAAGATCGCCAGTGACTATAAGTTCGGACTAAACTGGGGGGAATACAGCGAGGAGAAGAACCCCAAAGGGATGCAAGAGTTCGAAGACTACGATTCCTTTATGCAGAAACTTGGAGAGTGGGAGAAGTTGGATGGCGAGGGAACTCTCGGATTGGCTAAGTAAGTACCTAGAGTACACCGAGAACTCAGAGTCCCCAATTAGTTACCATACTTGGTGTGGGTTGTCGGTGATAGCTGGGGCACTTCAGCGAAGAGTGTACCTCAGGTGGGGTTTGGGTAGAACTATCTATCCAAATCTTTATGTAGTCTTAGTTGGGCCGAGTGGTCGAACTAGAAAGGGTGTAGCGATTGGTATTGCTAAGGAGTTCTTAAAAAAGCTGCCAAGCGTAACAGTTACCCCGGAAAGTTCTAGTGGACGCCAAGCTATGATTATGGCAATGAAGCGTGCGATTGTTAACTTCCAGGACCCTAGCGATGGAAAGATCAAGTTCCATTGTTCAGTTACCGCGTTCTCCGAAGAACTGTCAGTGTTTCTTGGGCAAGGGGATATTGCTTATCTCAGTAACCTTACCGACTGGTACGACTCCAAAGACGATTGGGAGTATGAGACTGTTGGTCGAGGTAAGGATAGTCTTCAAGGATTATGCCTCAACCTCATGGGAGGAACAGCTCCAGACTGGATTCAATCTATGATTCCACAAGAAGCACTGGGCGGTGGTTTTACTAGCCGCATCATCTTCATTGTGGAAGAAGTCAAGAGAAAGATTATCCCGAAGTATATTCCGACTCAAGAAGAGTTGGACATGCAGGCTACGTTACAACGGGACTTAGAAAGAATCTCGCAGTTGGCAGGGGAAATCACCTTTGATGAAGAAGCAGAACAACTTTATGTTGACTGGTATATTGATCAAGATAAGAAACTCTCGGCTGGCATCCTGCCTGTGGCGGATACCCGCTTCGCCGGCTACAACGAGCGGCGCGCAACGCACTTACAGAAATTGATGATCCTTTGTTCAGCCAGTAGAAGTGATGAACTAAAAATTCGAGCAGCAGACTTTCATCGTGCTTTAGATTTACTGCACTCCGCAGAGATTAACATGCCTAAGACCTTTGGTGGTCTGGGTAAGAGTAGAATGAGTGATGAAAGTGATGCTGTTATCAACTACATCAAGTCGGTAAAGATTACTACTCGCAAGTTGCTAATGCAGAAGTTCTATCGAGACATTGATCCTACGACGTTGGCAAATGTAGAGGCTCTGATGACTCAGATGGGAATTGTGAAGATCAAACTTTTGCCAGAACAGGCAGACAAACAGTACACTTGGATAGGAGATTAACGTGGCAAGGTTTATTCAACTCACAGCAGATGACGCAGCTGGAAGTGTCCTCATGTTTAATGTGGATCACATTGTAAGTGTCACTCCTGACACGTTCAATGGAACAACTCGTATCATGGTTCCAGGTGCATTTTTCACAGTAAAGGAATCCTACGAAGACGTGTCTAGAATTCTTCACCCCAACTGATGTTCCAAATTGGAACAGTACTATGAATGATAATGTAGTTGAACTCAGACCAACTAAGCATATGAGCGGTCATGCGCTTTGTGTAGGATGCAAGCACGAGTGGGAAGCTGTTGCCCCTCTTGGAACAGCATGGCTCACATGTCCAAACTGTGACACAAACAAGGGAAGGTTCGTTAACTATGTAGAACCGCCAGGTGAACGGTGGGAATGCAATTGTGGTAGCCAGCTATTCTTTGCAACGAAAGATGGAATGATGTGCCCTAACTGTGGAGTATGGCAAAGTGGATTCTGACAAGCAAAAAGAAAGCCCGACTCTCGTCAGGCTTCCG
Source organism: uncultured Cellvibrionaceae bacterium (assembly GCA_964542655.1). Classification (GTDB taxonomy): domain Bacteria; phylum Pseudomonadota; class Gammaproteobacteria; order Pseudomonadales; family Cellvibrionaceae; genus Cellvibrio. Next base: position 30,397 of record CAZIWB010000050.1, on the reverse strand, counting down.
TTCAAAGTATCACAACCAGTTAGGGTACGGCTACAGTGTCCTTGCTGCAATTCACTCCTCGATCTTTGCATTGATCCAGATACAGTTGGTGCTGTTCCTGAACCCACTGGCGAAGGCCCTGGAGATCGGTTATAGCTTTGTGGCAGGTTGTGTAGTTTTCGGCGAGGGTGGTGGCAAGTGTTTTAGCTGGTACTGGTTTTGCATCAGGGATTCGGGTGGAGTCGGGAATGGCGTTATCTGCGGCTGCGTCGTGGTACACCCGGAAACTACCAGGCAACTCACAAGTACCATTGGGAACAAAGACTTCAACCCGCTTGATAATTTCATCACCTTTCTCCGTAACAACTTTAATGCGTTCAACAGTTTGTGTGACAATCTTTGTGGTAACTTTTCCCTGATTGGCTTTGAGTTTCTCGACGATAACTTTACCTCGTTCGATAGACGCATCCCACTCAGCTTGTTTATGATCTTGGCCAAGGTCGTATAGTTTCCAACCAGCAGCACTAAGTAACAACACTAACCCTGCGCAGGCCCAAACCTGCCAGGGTATTTTTATGCTTGGAATTACTGGAAGTGGAATCATTTAACGCTCCGCTTTTTCTTAGACTTCTGTCCAGCATTGTACTTTTTGGCTGCCACAGACTCAGCAGTCTTTAAGCTCTTGCCCTTCTTCAGAAGCTCACGTTTCATCCTTAGGAACTTCCCGGCCACCAGACTTCTCCTTAATAGGTTGTTTGATTACTCTAACAGCTGCAGTGGTAGATGCAGATATTAACACTGAGTATGCAAACACAGCCTTCACCCACTCAGGAATAGTCGGAAGCCAGTCCTCAGGAAGCGTGAGATAGGCTACCGGAACTGCTGCAATAATAGCGGTTAGGATAGCCCACCTAAATGACCATACACGCTTGATGTCTTCCTTAGGTATAAACTCCATCACTTTCCATACTCCCCTTGAACGTCAAAACTTGGACAGTCCTTCTTAACCCCAGGCCAATCCCTGTGACCTCGAACAATGATACCAGGATAACGTGCCCTAAAAGTAGCAACTAAAGTTTTCAATGAACGCTTCTGCGCAGCTGTCCTTGTATCCTTAGCCTTCTTCATTCCCTTATCCATACCGCCAACATAGCAGATACCAATATTGCCAGTATTCTTTCCACCTACATGCGCACCCAACTCATTATCGTTCAAGGATCGAACAATAGTTCCGTCCAATTCTACAATCAAGTGATAACTCTTTTGCCCGAACTTAGCTATGTCCCACTGTTCAATCTGCGCAGCTTTTACATCACGACCTTCAGGTGTAGCTGCGCAATGGATTGTCAGATAACGAATTGGTAGCATGATTCACCTATGGATTGTTAGGGTCAAAAGGTGGAGGCTCAGGAAATGGTGCTATGAATTGATCTGACTGTGGCTGACTCCAGGGCACTGGATCACTAGGCGGAACTGGGCCAGTGAAGTCCTGCGGATGCCTAGGTTCCCAATGTTCTGGGCAGACATAGTATCCTTGCCAGTGCTTTTTTAGTTGTGATGCTTTTCTCTTTCTACCGCACTCAAAGCATGAAGCGTTATAATCTCCCAGCGCAAAGTAGTCAGCATTACTCACTTGCCTTCTCCTTATCAGCTTTGTACTGTTCGTACAAGATTGGCCCGATAATAGGGACATACCGCATTAACTTTGGATCGCCTGTAATCATTGTATCTAGAACCTGTGCCGGAGCTGGGGCAAACATATTTAGTGTGGTTTGCACAGGCTCAGCCTTCACAGCCCTAGACGCAGTATCACCTTCCGCCCGGCGTTCTGCCGCCTCTTCCTTACTAACACCAAGGGCGTGATCAAGGAAGTACTCAGTTAAACCAAACGTCTTAAGCATGTTGAGCGGAACGTCGGATGCAGATAAGTCTACATCCTTTCCAAGCATATAGTCTTTAATAGCACTGGTACTTGTCCCTGCAACACCTAGCGCAATTCCTAACTCAGTCAGGTTCTTAATGCCGCGAGCCCTGTTTCCAGCCTTGATTTCATTAAAGGCATCACGCCTAGCTACGTCGATCTGCTTCAGCATGAATGTCTTAAACTGGTACAACAACCTCCCATTTGGATTGTCTAAGTAAGCCTGAGGTAATTCCAACCTAGTGATTGGCTGAGTCCTGGAAAGCTCAGCAAATGCGATTGATCTAACAAGATCAGTCACCTCACCCTTTTGTAAGTCCTTAACCAACTGATTCAGTTCATCAGGTTGGAGAGCCGATGCGTACTTTCTACTGATTTCTTGAATACCCTTTTCACTTTTCGCAAGACGGCCAAATCGAAGTACGGCAGCGTTCAACGCTACATCCTTACCAAACTCGTCTACACCCTTAAAGAAGCTGTATTTAAAGATCTTATTCAACGCAGCAGCGGAGCGAGATGTAGTAGCAAACTCCTCAGCAATGTGATCAGACAGTCCAAAGTCCTTCATATTCACTATCTTATTGCCGGTCAAACTTCTAACCGTGGCATTGATAGTGGAACGAATATCCTGCGTATACGCCTGAATAATCACATCACCTAACTGTGTTGCTGCAGAGAATGGATTACCAAGTAGGCCAGCATAACTAAGGTTCTTCATCGCCTGAATAAGTTCTCCAGGTGCGCGTTCACCGTTAATAAATCTAGACCTCATCAATCCAGCAACCTCTTCTGCATCCTTACCGGAGAGCTTACCTTCATTCATCAGGCGGTTGACTACATTGCCGATAGATGCATCGACGTTAGTGTAATCCTTCCCCTTCTTAGTGATAACCTCTAAATCTTTACCGAAGAACTTAGCCCGCTGAATATCCTCCACAGCTGCGCGGATATGAGTATGCAAACTCTCAGATGGACTGGCATAATACTTTTGTAGCTCTGGAGTAATCTCTTCGATTACCCTATCCTTTGCAAAACCTGGCTGCTGCCCCTTATAGCGCTCATTACTAAGCACCTTGTTAATAACCATAGATTTTTCTAAGTCACTAAGGCCAGTTCCACGATTACGCAGAGACTTAGTTTCTGCTTCTTTCAGAGCCTCTTCTAAGAATGATCCACGCTCATTGCCCAAAGCCTTCAGTAGTCCATCTACATCCTTAACAACTCGTGGGAAGTAGTCAAGTTCTTTCTTCCCAAAGCGCTTCAGTGCAACAAGCTGATCACCTAAACTATCCAAAGTAGAACGAACAGCCTTCCAGCTAGAGATTAACTCAGGGTCACCAATAGCATGAAGTATCCTGTTAGTAACCTCAGGATTCCCTGTCAAGATAGCACGAGACAGGATATTCCTTGTTTCTTCTGGCAACTTCTTAAGCTTCTGAAGGAAAGGATTAACCTTAACCATTGCTGCATGAGTATCACGAAGAACAACACGCTCATGCTCAATAGCTTTCCTCCACAAAGCCGGAGACTTATTCATAATACGAGTTGATATAACACCTAAGGTATAGTCAGCATTATCTACTAACTGCCTCATAGCGCTGGTGCCCATCCTCCCCTTGGTAGCCAACCCAAGACCTACAGCTGCTCCAATAGCTGCACCGAGTTTCTTATTTTCATCATTCAGGAATGCGCCTGCACCAGCGCCAAGAGCTGCAATTGCTCCCATCTTTAAAAGCTTAGGGTCAATCTCACCAGTTTCCTTACGAGGCCTCCCACGTCCACGCTTTATAACTTCTTCAGCTGGCTTAGCATTTCCATGATAAGACTTCTTAGCACCAAAGCCGCGCTCAACAGCTAAGAGAATGTCCGCCTCAACTCGACGAGTAATCTTACTCACGTTGTCATAAGACAGCCCCATCATCTCAGCAATCTCGCTTGGATCATAGTGCTCAATACGATTAAGCACAAAGACTTTACGCTCACGCTCAGGAAGCTTATCCAGCTCCCTCATGATGATAGCTTGAGACTGCTCTCTAATAGCCTGATTTTCAGGAGTATCAATATCCGCAGCTGCGCTTTCTACCTCAGACTTAATAGCAGACACATCACCTTCAGTGATATGCCCAGCACTAGCACTATCCCCAAAGTCTCGGCCAGCAGAATACATGGAGGTAGTAGAAACATCTCTACCCCCCTTAAGGGTCTGCGCATCACGAATAGCATCAACAGCTTTATTCTTTGCAATCTTTGTCAGATATGCAGAGAATGGAACATTGCCGCTAAAGCTGTCAAGCTGTTTAAACGCATCCAAGAAAACTTCCTGGGCTACGTCCTCAGCAGAGATACCTAAGCGACCAGCAACACCACGAAGCTGCTTGTTGATGTACCTCTCAATCCTCGGAGCATTATCGTCGTATAGTTCCTTAAAGGCCTTCTGCGATCCACCCTTAGCCTCAGCAATTACCTGAGCCTCGCGGGCCATAATCTCAGACGCCTCACGTTCAACCTTAAGCTTACCTTGCTTAACCAGCAAGCTAATAATGTCACCATCTAGGGTAGTGGCGCCGGCTTGAGATAACTTCCGCAGAACGTTTCCGCCACCTGGAAGCATCAGACCTGCTAAGCCCGCAGCAAACGCAGCAGCTTCTTTATTCTCCTTTTCTGCCAGCGCATATGCTGTGCCCGCAAACAGACTAGCAGCACCAGCGCGAGCTACGAGTTTCGGGTCTACATCACCACGCTGCCACTTAGGAACACGAAGCTTAGCATCACGCTGCAAAGCTTTGTTCATGGCACGCTTAACCTCAGGAACGTCTGAACGCATAGCTGCGTACATAATTTCCTGTTCATCAAGTTTAGCGGTAGCCGTGCGTAACTGATCCTCTGCAATAGCGGCAGCTTCTATACCTTCAGCATCCGCAGCGTTTCGTGCCGCAAGCGCTTTCTCGTAGTCCTCAGCAAACTTTGCACGGCGAGCAGCGGGATCGGGGCCGAAGGCTAAGTCCATCTCGACCTGCTTCGCAGCCTCGGCTTCGGCGGCCTCACGGGCCTGCCGCGCCTCCGCTTCCTCGGCCAGCTGGGTTCGGCGGGAAATCCTCTCGTCAGCCTTGAATTGTAGATAATCAGCTTCGAGAGACTGCTCCTCAAACGTGCGCTTCAGTTCAGCCTGGCGACGACGATGCCACTTCTTTTTCTCAGCTGCGGACATGTTAGAGATGCCCAGCTGATCTTCAATGCGCGTGCGCACATCTGTCGGAACAGTGTCAGGGTGCTCAATGACAGTCTCAACGGCAAGGTCTTCTTTTGCCACATCACGTAGAGTGTTTTCAAGGTCTGCTTCGGTGAGCTTACCAGCACGAATGCGCTCCCGTGCAGCAGCGCCCTTTGAGAACAATGGCCCAAAGGGTGCACCAGTAATGAAGCCGAGGCCTGCACTAGTGGCAACCTCAGAAGTAGAAAGGTCTCGATTGGCAGCCCCTGCTTCAGCGGCGGTCATGCCTACGTTGAGAGCTGCAGATGTGGAACCTGCATCTATCATGGCATTAGCCACACGACTGGCCTTAGCGGCGGCACCAGCAGTCTTTGCAACCTGGAAGGGTTTAATGCCTACGCCAACAGGAGCAACCAACATCTCAGGGTCAGCAATCAGTGCGTTTGCAAAGTCAGCAACGAATCGTTCAGGGTGTTCTGTGGCAGCCTTCTTTAGATCATCCCACTGCTGAGCAATGGTAGGATTACGAGCCTTACGCTCCTGTTCTCGGCGTGCTACATCTTCCTGAGCCAGCGCAACAACCTCAGGGTCATACTTCCCAGGGTTGTCGATGATCTGCTGAGTCCGCATCTCCTGCTTCAGCTTATTGTAGTCCTCACGATTCCTAACTGCCTGTCGTCCAACATACTTGGCAACATTGGCAGGAAGGCTCTTGTTCAGAATACCATACACTGGATTGTCAATGTAGTTCCAAACACTTCCCCAGAAACCGGTGTTCGCACTCTTAGCCTCAGCAGTGGCGATGCGTGCAGTTTCTCGGGAAACTTCCTTCGCTTCTTGTGCAGCTAATTGCTCAGCCTCTTGCTCACTCGCCATGCGAGGGGTCATTCGGAACTTACGCTGCTTCTTAAGCATTTCCCCATACTCAGCTAATCCTTCCTCATCTCGACGGAGGAAGAATGGCAGAGTTTCCTGGGCTTTGCGTAGGTTATCAACTTCCTTTTTAACTAGGAAATCAATCTCCTCTGGACGACGCTCAACTTCTTCAGTGCTACCATTAAGGCGATTCCACAAGGTATTGAAGAACCGATTGCTTGCATCCTTGATCGCATCAGTAGATTCCTCAAGAAAACCCTTCTCCTTTGGAGCAGGCTTGGGCTTTGGCTTCTCTTGCGTACCGCCAGGTGCAAACAACTTTCCTAGGAATTCCTCCTCAGCGGATTGTTCCTTCTTACCAGCAGCGCCAGCACCATCACTCCCATAGGAAGTACGACTGATGTAGCCCTTACCAGGCTCTACGTGGATGTGGTCACCCTCATCAATTACATCATAGCCGCCGAGACCAAACCAGTATTTCTTAACATTGGCTCGATCTTCAGCAGTCATGCCGGCTGTAGGAATATCAGCTGCTGTACCTTTGAGGTGATAGCTGTTAGGCTTACCTCCAACACTTGCATTCTTTTGTGGGCTTCTCAAAGTGGAACTAAAGTTAATGCCAAAGGTTTCCTTAAACTTCTCTGCGTCTCCAACGAAGTCAAGAGAGTTTTCTGCTTCTTTCTCTTCTTCAGGGATACCGAGATATTCAGACACCGATGGAACTTTGGCACGCCTCAAGGGCTCCCCGACTTTACGCGTCGAAGTACTTCCACCAAAGAGCTGGTCGAGAAATTCTGATTCAGATGGCATAGATGTGTTCCAATTTGGAACAGCACTAGGTGCTGTAAGTTATGGATTGTACTGCATGGTCTTTCCGTTGAAACTGTACCAGCGGCCAGGGACTAGCTTGCCAGCTTCAGCTTGACTCTTAAGAACGATTGGGCGCTCCTTGGATTCACCACGAGGCTGATACTTGATTGGCCCAGGTTCTTTAAACGTGGGAGATACCGGCATTCCTAGGAACGTGTAGCGCATCTGCTTTTCAGTTGGGATAAAGTCGCCTCGACGGAGCGCAACTACACGGCTGAGAGCCTGATCATATGTAAGCCCGGGATTGTCTTTAGCCATTTGCTTGGCTTCAGTAGCGATGCTACCTGCGGCAGATTCTAACATCACCCGATCAGGTGACCCAGCCCTGGGCATAGCCCCCTTGTAAACATCTGCAACGATCTTGGTAGTAGCTTGTTTAACCTCGTTAGGTTGAGCAACTACCATGGCATTCGCCCCGGCACCCTTAGTCTTTGCTGCTGCTGCGGCTGCCCTATCCCTACGCTGCTGTTCAGCAATCTGTGCACGAGCTTTTCGATCAAGTGCCATCGCAGCATCTCGGTCTGCAGTCAGCTGATTCCTTTCAGCCTGCAAGTTGAGCATGTAAGTATCCTTCGTGGACAGCGCCTTGTCCCTGTAATGCTGGATCACATTCTCGTCAAAAGGCATGTTCCGCATCTTCTGAACATTCTCAGGTCCCAGAGTATTGACTACATCATCTGGGAGAGAATCGAAGAATTGATCTTGCTGCTGCTGGTCGGTTACATCAGCGAGGTTCTCGTACATGAAGTCTGCAATCTTGATAAACTTCTCTGCCCGATTGATCTGATCGTTAGCCCGATCGTTCTCAGCCTTGGCAATGTTGGCATAGTACTCAATGCCTTCCTTGGCAAAGCCCATACCTTCACTGGCATAGCCGGCGCGCATCAAAGCGTTACCAATGTTGTTAGCCATCTGACCTAAGGTATAGTCAGCCGGCTCAACCTTCGGAGTAGATTCATTAATCTGTGGGGGCGCCTGCTTGTCTCCAGGTTTCCCAACATTTAGTGCGTCATTGGCTAGGGCCTCTACACCACGCTTAGTACTATTTCCACCTCCACGGTTAAGGGTCAGGAGATTCTGAAGAGTGTTGTCAGCAATCTGCTGAACCTGTTGCTCTCGTGAGAACTTAGACTGTGTCCGAAGTTCTGCAGCTTCTGCAATCGCTCGGTTAGTCTGGGAGTTCTTTAAGTCCTCCTGGGTCTTAAAGAAATCCGCAGCATAGTCCTTTTGGCCTAATTCATACATTAGATTAAGCCTCCAGTCTTACCCCAAACAAGCGTATCAAGATTACCTAGCAATCCAGTAATACTAGTACCAATGGTACTGCCCATGTTAGCCTGTGCCTGCCCTACGTTCTGATAACCTGATGAAACGTTACCACTGACATTTGCGGCATTCTGTAGACCCTGTCCAGCCCCAGACAGAAGTGCAAGTTGATTGAACCTATCGTTGTACGCATCCTGAAGAAAACCTTCTCGCTGGTACATAGCATTCAAGTACGCGCTTGCACCCTGCATACCTAGCGTGTCTCGCTGAAGCCCGAGGGATGCATTAGCGGTACTAGCATCAAACTGAAGCTGCCTTGTACGCTCAGCAGCCTGTCGATCTTGTTCAGCTAACTGATACGCATACATCTGCGCCTCAGTACCAGCGTTGGCTGCTGCAACTAAGGCATTACCAGAACCTGTGTACCCTTGCGCAGCGGACTGACGCTGAGCTGCCTGCATACGAGCATCTAGGATTGCAGTAAGGTATGGTTGATTGTAGTCAGTCAGATTGCCAACGCTCCCGCCAGCAGTTACAGTAGCCCCACTTCCAGCCTTATCCGTAGCTGATTGAAGCTTTGCTAATGCGCTATCTACTCCAGTCATGTTAGGAGTATACGCATTCTGAGAGAACTGACTTAACTGCTGGGCAGCCTGTGGACGATAAGCAGCATAGGGGTCAGCTGCCTTCTGTGCATCCTTTGCTGCATCAAGTGCTTTGTCTTGAGCTTTCTTCTGTCTACTAGCCGAGTAGATCGCAGTACCCGCACCAATAACTGCAGCGGTAATACCAGCCATTTTAATCCACCTTTGAGAAGTATTTCTCAGAAAAATTAAAACCTAAGGATTCGAAGACTCTGTCTAATCTTTCTGGACTTGTATTCAGTCTAGCGATTTGAAAGTGAGTAGCTCCACGGAGCTTCCTTAACTTATCAGCATACTGAACCATCTTTAAAGCATTGGTAGAGTTCCTATGGGAAGGATTGACCCACCACACAGCTTCCACGCAGGAGAGGATGTTCCTGTTAAATGCGAAAGGTGTAAACATGAACGCAGTCACACCTACAGGAACATCACCCTCATTGGTAACAACTATACAGATATGATGAAGGATCAGACATTCAATCAGATCAACAACTGTATCCTCATCAAATGGCGCAAACTCTTTGTAGTCAGTAGTCTTGTAAAACTCAGTGACCATTGCCAGAATAGCAGGTACATCCTTCATGAGTGCATGTCTAATCATACATCACCTAAAGTTGAAGAACGATACGACAGCAAGTCGACCATCATCTTCCGACGTACCACCAGCTTCAAACGGGAAGCGGGAATGGAACCAAGAAGACTTATAGATAACTGCCCGATTGGGTTTAGCTTCTACAAAGTCAATCTGTTCCCATGCATCAGGATTATCCCAATCAGGGGCAACTGTTGAAAGGTTTTCATCCTGGGCCAGATTCACTAACTCAATCAGACCTGATTTCTTATGCCTCCAGAAAGCTGTACCACTACCAGGAGCATTAAGGTACACTACAAGTGCATGAGTCCCCCAGCCTAGATCTGTATGAATCAGATTGTTTGGAAGTTCTCCATTAAAGTTCAACCTGTAGGCTGAACCCAGAATTTCGATGTAACCTACTGCACGCTGGAGACTTTCTCCAAGAGTAGGAACTCGAGTTAAACTTACTCGCTTGTATGTCTGGCCATCTGGGCCAGTCCAGTCATAGTATTCAGAGGTCTTAGCATGGGCCAGGACTCTGTCAAAGTCTGGAAAGAAATTATCAATGACTAATGGGCTAACCATTGTGACCCTTGATTAATAGAATGATACCACCGATTCCGCCGGAGATGCCTACAATCCACGCACAGATTTTTCCAACAATACCTGCGCCACGATAGAGATAAATGATCTCAGCGGTGTTAGTTTCTAGCGTTGTTTGTTTAATCTTTAGTTCTCTAAGACTCGCCTTGATAATTTGAAGGTCTACCCGAATGTCGTTAGCAGCATCATCAGCTATTACCAAGTGCTCCTTGGAGTTCTCTTCCACGTACTGTCCCCCTCACATGTGTATAGATAATCCGAGTCCATAGCAATGTCTCCAACACTTCCAGGAGACGTAGCACTTAAGGGGGCAGGCACCCACCTAGGGGACGTTTGGATTGCACTTATGTACTCCCAAGGAACCGACAGGGCTACATTCTCGGGATCAGTATCATCAACAGTAAGGTTATATCCTACAACACTACGGACATTTCCCTCGGTGTTAATGATAGGGTTTCCAGTAAGCCCATTTCCATTAGCAACAGTAACCCTACCTGAGGTTCCGGTAATAGTAATCGCTTTCCAGTCACTGTTATCAAGCACAAGTAAACCGGAAACACCTGTGCCTGCGAAGATTCCAAGATTAACTAACGCTTCATTGATAGCATTAACCTTGGCCCTGACAGTAAGAAACCACCTAGACCAGTGGTGCGAAGTCAGCTTTCCAGGAGACCTGTTACCTAGATCTTCACGGAGAACTGGAAACGCATCTGGTACTGGTGGTACTGGCTTAGACGCTTCGCTCATAGTACACCTAGATCAAATGATCCTTCTAGTGCCCTAATCCTGAGTGGGGTATTGCTCCGATGCTGAAGGTGGAATGCTCGCTTCCTAAATGTTCCTAAACCGGTAAGCATTGGATTCCTATGAGATAGGTTCACATGCCTAAAAGCTGTCCAAGAGGCATAGTCATTATCTGAATACCTTACAGCAAGAACACTACCAGGTTGCTGATCTGCAATGAAACGCAGACGGTTTAAGTGCTTCTTGTTATATGACCCAGCATCGAAGATTGGGGTCACAATGTCTACAACGATCGGATACCCTGCATCGTTGTAGTAGGTACTGTTAACGTAGAACACTTTGCCATTACTCTCATGCTGCAACAGATGTCGCATCTGAGAGTCATATGTACTGTCTACGATTGGCAGGTAGTTTCCGTTCTGATCTGTCCACTGGCACCAAAGATCTTGATTGATGTCATAGGCTAATGTCAGATTACTATTTTTCAACGTAACTACATAGAACGAGTGTCCATTGATGGACAGCTGCCATGAGTACACAGTGGACAAATCTGCATCTGCTAACAGCCTATCAATGGCGTCAGTAGATACAATGGTGATCTGTCCTTGGTAAAGCATTGCAACCTGGGTACTGGCAGTTTGCGAGGTAGAAAGGAACAGTAGCGAATCGTTAATCCGCTGCACACTGTCGCCACTCGCGCACCCGTAGTTAACCTTCATCCCCTGGACAGCTCCAAGAGAACTACCGGTATCATTACCTGCGTCGAAGAAATACTCAACTGTCCATTGCTTCAATGCTACTACATAGACAAGCTGCTTGGCTAAGAACACGCCACTATCAGGTTCAATCTGTGCAGTAACAAAGTTCAATGGATTCCAGCTAGCTGCTCCATCTACATTGTTTAACTCGCTTTGCTGAATGACTGCATGTGAAGTCATCACATAAGAGAAGCCATTCAAGTATGCCCAACCCTTCACTGCAGTTGGAGGAAAGTCTGGGCACACTGTATTAAGATCAGAACTCAAACCATCAGTACTATTGTACGTGTAGGTCTTAAGCCCATTAGTGAGAATGATCTTAGGATTGCTTCCTAAGATAGAATCAAAGCGGTAATTTCCGCCGGCAGTATTCAAGCCTGAAGCTACCTGAACACCGTCAGCATACAACCTGTCTCCAAAGACGGAGTATACTACCCCCTTCCAGTAAAACATCCCACGACCTGCGCGGGCGCCAGTATCATAAGCTTCAACCATTCCAGGTCGCTTATAGATACAAAGCTCTCCGTCTTTGGAGACCTCAACAAAACAGTTTACAAGTTTCGCATCCTTGTTTACTTGATTGTTTCTGTTATCTGGCTGAACAATCAGAGGGATTCGCGGGGGAAGTAAGACATGCTCAATCTGTGGCATTATCTAAACCTCCCACCGTGATAGTTACTGCTAGAACCAACAGTAAATGAAGTTGTCGTATCTTCAACGTCCCAATCTTCTAACGCCTCTCGATACAGATTAGCCCGCTGTTGGCACCTATCCATGATAGCCTGAGGCTGCCCTGTGCAAATGTCATCAGCCAGCCCCCATCGAAGTGCAATGCGCCACTCCTGAGGAAACTCCATATCAGCGTCAAGGTTGATCTGATTAGTAGCTTGAATCTGTACCAATAGTACAACTGTATTAGCAGCCTCAGTAGCATTCGGAGGGTTCCAGAAATGCACCTTAAGACTGTTAACCTGCTTATCTACGAAGTACGAGGTGATAGTGCTGTTGTTACCAGTGACCTGAGAAAGCGTCATCCAGTCATTCCAACTCATAGCTACAAGTGGACGTCTGGTATTCGAGCCTGCCTGGAGGACTAATCCCTGCAGGACTCGAGCAGGGCGGTTCATTACTACATCACCAGTTGGACCTAACTCATAAGTAGACTTCCCCTCTACCAGAGGAACTGTCACCTCTTGCAGGTAGAACAACTTCAACCCTTGGGTTTGCCAAAGGTTGATAATGTCATTCAGCCTGCGGAAGTTTACTGCTAACTGCTCAGAATCTGGCTCTTCGCCTTCACCCAGCAGCCCTGCATCGTGCATAGCATCATCAATGATTCTATAGATCGACTTAGAAGTTGGGCTAGGCATCTTGGTTCCTTATGGAGTCTTAAGAGCTGCAACAATATCAGCTGCGGAGCTACCGCTTGTCAGGGCTGCGATAGCTGTGATCGCGTTGGCCGACAACCTCGGCGTGTTGCCCGCTAGCGCGTCCCCCGCCCCGGTGCCTACGGCACACGCGCCTATCGCGTCTCGTGCGTCCGATTGGCTTGCGGCAAAAGCAAGTGCCTCACCAACAGTGGAGAGGGTTACAGTAGCCATATGCCCTCCTTAGTTAGGGTTCGGATGCACAGTTCCGATCTTAGTAAAGGACACAACCGCTGTGCCAGCGGTTAGGGTAATAGTCCAATCTCCATCACCATCAGAGATTCCACCGAAGTCCTTAAAGCAGACCTGGTGGCTTCCAGCACCGATAGACCAAACTGTAGTACTAGGACCTGCAAGACTGCCAACGGCGTCGATGCTTGGAATAACTTCCTGAAGGGTGAGCCCTGCGCATGGATAAGCCAAGGCAGACACATCTACAGGCTGTCCCACAGCATCGCTAGTCACCAGCAGAACAAGGTTTCGCGGCCCCTGTTCCAGCACGACGATAGCCATGATTAACGCTCCTGAGCAGCGAAGACGTAATCAGCAATCAGGGTGCCCCCATCGGAGTAGATACCAGCCAAGCACGCAGTGGTATCAAACGTGGGAACCGGCAGGCTAGCAACAGCCACATCGTTAAAGTACGCAATGAGGCCTTCGCCTGGACGATACTCGAACCCGAGCGTAAACTGTTCGGCAATACCGTAGGATACAGTAGCGGTATCCGTGGTGCCCGCATACCTATTCGCCAAGGTCAGGACACTGTTGTCTACGTTGACAGTGATACCTTTGGTTGGGGATGAGAGAGAATCGCAGATTCCCAGGGTCACACCATCAGCAACTGCTGCAAGCCCGACCTTTGCTTTGGCCAACAGGACGCTGGTGCTATTAGGAAGGAAGCTCTTCTTTGGAGTAGCAAGTTGGTTAGTCGTGGCAACTGAAACTAGGCCACCTAAACCATCAGCAGCAGTAAAGGTGCCAAGCGCTGCCGCCGGGAGAATCAAATCATCAAAGAACGTAATCCACTTGGTATAATCCAGCTCACCGAAGTTAGCCAGGTTGGTGGTTGGAAAAGCAGTCGTAAGTCCGCCAGGAAAGCGAGTGGGCGTGCCCATGTTAAATACCTCATTACAGGGTTATAGGAGTGTTCCAATTTGGAACAGAAGGGGAGGTTTCCCTCCCCTACCGTCCATTGCCTTACGGACCTTCACTGCCGTACAGACCACGAGCATCAGTGATGCCAACACTGAAACGCATATAGCTTGCAGCCTTCGCGTTCTTCGTATCGAAATCATTGTCCTGGTCAAACGTCGGCTTCGTGCGCCAGAAGAACTGCGCACCGTTGGGGATGTTAGTACGCACGAACCACGCATTCGGATTAGTGAAATAGTGGTTGAGCTTGATCCCCTCAGGGAACGCGTTGGTAGCCTTCAACACGTTAATGTCGTTGTTACCAGTGCCAGCCTGCAGCACGCTCTTCAGGATGCGGTTAGCGTTGAACCATTCCTGCGTTGGGATATGCAGCGAACGCGGCATCACGGAGATGCGAAGACCGCGATCCTGAGTAGCATTCATGATCTGAATGCACATATCTTCCAACGCCGCCTCGGACAAGTCAGCACCTGGGGTGAGCTTGTTAGAGAACGTACCACCAGAGGGGTTCACATGGTCAGATGCGATAATAGCCTTACCATCCGGCATAGCATAGTAAGTGTTATTGAACGCATTATTGTAGAGGAACGCCGCCACGTTCTCGATGGTCTGAGTCATGGAGAAGGCATTCGCCTTAGCCCGGCGGGAGCCAACTTCCTTATACAGGTTGTCGTCCAGCTCTTCCTTAGTCACGATATAACCGAGCGCGTAGGCGACATGCGCATAGGTCGTGATCCAACCCTGCATCTCACTGTCATACGCGATGCTCTGGCCCTGACCCTTAACAGGAGCAAGACCGAAGCCGGTGACCTGAACATCCTGTTCATAGGCCTTGTTGGAGCCTTGGACCTCGAACAGGTCCGTGTACTCAGTAGGATGCTGTTCGTACATCTGTCCCCAAACAGCATGGATACCTGGCCACAGGAGCTTCGGATGCGAGCCAGTATTGATAACGCCTGCCATATCAGTTCTCCTTAGACGCCAGCGGCAGTGGTGAGTTCATGCTCCATGATCTTGACAAGGACCTTGGCATAAGCACCGAAGTCATTATCAATCCGTGGCGCAAGCCCCAGGACTCGGCACGTCGCGGCAGCGGCCGCGATAGTGCCACTCAGGGTGGTGCCGCTGACAAAGCCATTGTTAGTACCGATGACCAGATCAGCATTGCCACCAACATCACCAGCTGCGCAAGTAGCAGCCTGGACTTCAAAGATGGCATTAGGGTCATCTACCACAGCAACATACTGCGTATACGCAGCACTGGCCTTAGTAGTGGTAGTGCTCAGGTCATCATAGTTGGCCAGCAGAGTCGGGCT
The DNA here is from genome assembly GCA_964542655.1 of uncultured Cellvibrionaceae bacterium. Lineage (GTDB taxonomy): Bacteria > Pseudomonadota > Gammaproteobacteria > Pseudomonadales > Cellvibrionaceae > Cellvibrio. Next base: position 15,056 of record CAZIWB010000050.1, on the reverse strand, counting down.
ACGGCCCACACCAACTACAACACCACGAACAGTATCACCGGCCGCAGCCATGACGACACCAGAGTAACCATCAGCACTAGCGGTGCTAGAGCTCTTCACAACATCACCGATAGCGATAGCAGTGCCATAGGCAGCTGCGACACTATAGATATTCACTTGTCCATTCCACGGGCTGTTGATACCACGAACTGGGGACAGCCCGGTAGGACGATTTGCATTAGCCATTATCGTCTCCGCTTAACAGGATTAAGAAAGTCAGGAACACCACTCTTTGTGTACCTAGCTGCACGATCCGCTCGATTGTCGTCATCAGACCCAATCAAACCACTACGGAGTGCAGATGCAACCGCTTCGTTAGCATTCCTTAAGAACTGCTGACCTTTCTCGTACAACTCTTCAGGAATCTCCATGAGGTACAACCGCGAAGGTTGACCATCAAATGTCTGATCCCCGGTGATAATACTTACACGACTGCCTAGATCTGTATTGCCTGACTTCTTAGCATCCCCGCCCAGGTCGAAGTTGTTTGTCTTCACTTCACTTGGGTCTACGAACTGGTAACCTGCCTGGAGCGCTCGCTGGATTCGACCAGCATCTCCACGGAACCAGTAACGAACATAACCATCTTTCTCAGGAACTTGCAGCCGCTGGATCGGCGCAGACATTGGAATGTAGTCATCCGGAATAGTCTGCTGCGCAATGGTGTTAGCGGGATTGGTTTCAGTACTCATACGGGCTCTCCGTTATAAAGTTTAGTGTAATACGCCTGCCACTCAGCCACTGCCTTGAACTTCTTGCCAGGGCCTACGAACTGCTCAACATCCTGCATACAGGCATCCTGAGCTTCTTTTGGCAGACTGCTAAACCCCTTACTCCGTGGAGAACTCCCAGGAGTCCCTCCACGCGGAGTGCCACCTTCTACCTTACTCACGTTGGGCTTTTCTTCCGCAAAGGCCTTCTCATAAGCCAGATTCAGGAAGTCTTCACCAACAGACGTTTCACCTTCATCTCTTAGGTCTTCGACAGTGCGAAGGAACTTCTTTGTCTTTGCTTTATCTACACCGAACCAAGGGTTATCCTTTTTCCAACTGACAACCTCTTGACTAAGACCTGGCATCTCCGGTTCCACTGGAGTTTTTGGCGCAGGCTTCTGTTCGGAAACTCGCCTTTCCTCTTCTGCCAGGGCGTCGATTTGCTCCTGGACTTCGACCTCACGGTCTACATCATCTTCTCTTCGTGCTTCCACGAGCTCCTTGCGCAATTCAGCCCGCTGAGCTTTCAGCTGTCTTTTTAAGCCTTCATTATAGGCCTGTTCAAGACGGGCTACCGTCTCGTTCATGCCCGCTAGGCTCTGTCGTAATGTACCAATTTCCGAATCGCGGCGCAAGAGGTCTTGCCGCAACCGTTCATTATTCTTTCGCAAAATAGGCATGATGTGCTTGCCACGCTCAACAAAGGTAGCAGCATCCACCCACTTTTCAGGATCGCCCTTGAATTCTTCTAAAGGCGCCCAACCGAGTTCCTTAGCCTCTGAAAGAATTTCTGGGGCAACTTCTAACTCACCGCTTTCGTGTTCTACTTCTTGACTCACTTTTCCACCTCAATGGCTGCAAAGATATCTCGATCGTTCACGAAACGATATAACTCATTATCCGCAGTACCTCGTGCAAGGAACCCTGCGAACCTAGAGATTAAGACCTTATCCCCCGGAACTGCTCGAGGGCAAGGTTCATCCACCCAAGCATTAGGCCCAACCTCAACAATCACTGCACGCTGCTCAACAAGACTATCGCGTTCCTGAACACTGTCAGGTAAAACCAGTAATCCCTTAACCTGCTCTGGGACGTAAGGCTTTACCAGTACCGCGCGCCCAAGGGGCTTTAAACCACTATCATTATTCATCCACTATCTCCGAGTACTGTACTTGAGTTAAATCTTCTACTGCCTTGCAATATCCAATAGCGACAGCATTGGCAGCCGGATCATGCACATACTGTGCATTTGCCCAACTATCTTGGTATTCCTTTCGACGGGAATTAAAGATGTGAAAAACTGCCTGGGTCGCTGGGTGGGCTAGCCAGTCCTGGAACTGCGCCTGGCTCAGGTGTGGTTGGCTCTCTTGACTCTGCTGCATTCTTACCTATCTCCGCGATTGACTTTAGACGAGACTCTAGCGCTTGATTCTCCTGACGCACCAACTCCATAGCCGCACGGAAGGCTTCAATCTTCTGCTTGGCTTCTACATTCTTCCCCTCTTCCTGAAGCTTAAATACCTGAGCTGCCATCAAAGCCAGCTTTCCATCATTCACCCTACGAAGTTCCGTGAGAGTGCCCATCAATTCCTGAGCTGCGAGCTGAAGTTGCCCCTGCGCAATCTCATTCTTCATAGCCTGAATCTGAATCTTAACATCAGGCTGAGGTGGCGGAGCGTTAGCAATACCCTTATAGACCAGGGATACATCTTGAACACCAAGAGACTGCAGAACCTTTATCTCCACAGCATCTGCATCGTATGCAGGATTGCCCATAGAAAGCTGCTTGATTGCCATAGCCTGTGCATACTTCGCATTGTCGCTGGAGATGAACGGATCAGCTTCTGGCTGAACTCCATACACAGGGCCAAGGTAATCTTCACGCTTGATTGTACCTCCGATAGAACCATACCTCAGCTCGGTCGGAAGATATACAGCGTTCAACTTATAGAGCTTAACAAACTCCTTTTTCAGGCTCCTCCAAACACGCTTGAAGATAGCCGTATAGATCTTCTGTCCCTGCTCTACCATCGCACGAGAAGTTTCCGCTGGGGTGTTCTGCCCAGGGTTTTCTCCTACGTTGATGTCAGTAGTGCCAGAAATCCTACTGGTGAAGTCGATGATCAAACTAAGAAGATTAAACATCACTCCACTCGGTTCTCTCACCGGGAGTGGATAGACGCTCTTTCGAAGATCATCACCAGTGCTGTCTACTCGATTCCAAGCAAAGGGTTCGAACTCATACTTACCACCACGAATCTTTGCACCACGACCAAGGAAACCGCCTGCAGTATTCGCTAGTGTACCTGCATCGAACAGCTGATTGATCGCTGCATTCACACTTTCATTTAATGGCCCCAGAAGGATACCGAAGCCAATATCCATGATACTGCCATCAGGGCTAGGAATGAATGGAACCTTGGTAAAGTATTCAGTTGCATCAATAGAGATGATGTTATTGTTCTTATCTCGATTGATATCTAGTTCACGATTAAAGCGTGCCACAATACGAAGAACTGTGTGAGAACTTTCTTCAATAGTGACAATGTAAGGTTCTGCATACCCATCATTATCTAAGTCCAACCAGCAATGCTGTTCTAAGATTATGAAGGGAGTGTTAAAGTTAGTGGCAGGTTGTTTAATGCCACTTCGATAGTCCTGTTCATCCCTAGTTGAATCAGCCTTCTGTGGAGCATTAGACGTAAACCAGTATGAATCAAGACAGTCATTAAAGATTCCACTACGAACACGACTATAAATGTCATTCCTATACATAGGCATGACATGAGTCTTAGTCATACAAGAGTCGATAGACTTAGCCCAGTAGTCAAAAACTAAGTCCTTCGCATGGACATAAGTAGATTCATTCTGCATCGTGGTACTATTGTAATAGGTCTTCTTAAACCCACAACCGACAATAGCAACATTCAACAGAGAACGATCAGTCTCCTCTTCCCATGTATCACTCTGTTCAAGCAGCTGCCAGCTCATGTGCCGCTCGACTCGCTTCGCTCGGGCGGCTTCCCTACCTTCCGGGTCTTCTCCGGTCACCCGGCACGAAACCACTTGACGGCCGTTGACGATAGTTGGATATGCCCTAGCATGAAACTGCAACGCAGCAATCGTCACCAGCGGGAAGATGATGTTAGAGCAGTCTGCCCACGGAAAGGTCTTAGCTTTCTCCACCTGCATGGCAAGCTCAAGAGCGCCATTGGTACGCTTCTCCCACAGCGCACGACTCTCCTTGTCGCGGTCGTAGCACTGAAAGACCCAGTCCCCGATCTTGAGCAGGTCCTGTTCAGTGAAGAACTCAGAAAGATTAGGGGAGTCGATGACTGCTTGGTTAAGCGTTAGGTAATTGTCTAATTCATGTTCCATAGATGTGTTCCAATTTGGAACAGGTCTTAGTAACCTGCTCTAGTACGGCCATGGTGTTCCTGGCGATGGCGACGAGCTTCTCGGTCAGCGAGCCACTCATCCTCGGATACAAGATCATCTTCTTCAACTTCACTAAACTCTTCAAAGCCTCGCATCATCAAAGCAGTGGAGTCAAACTGGTCGTCGTGCTTAGCATCAGTTACACCAGTGAAACTGAGCATCTCAGTCTCATAACCAGGATACCATTCAGCGGTCTTATCAAAGCGCATACCGCCAGCTTTGTGACGCTTCTGCATGATTCGAGCACGTGCAGCCTTATCCCCGATAGGAGCCACCTCAACAAGATTAACCCATACATCTCGTGTCTGCATCTCCTTCAGGATCATTGGTTTAATGGCTAACCAGATTTGACCGGTTTCCACATACCAAGCTACTGGCTTCCATCTTTCATAGAAATCAAAGAATTCATCAACAATCTCAGCGGAGTCCCATCGACCAACAGTTTGACCAACCACATGAACTATGTTGTCTCGATCCTTACCGCCGCATGTAAAGGATGTTCGGTTAGCGCTGTCCTTCTTACTGATAGCCCAGTCCGCACCAGCGATATAGATTTTTGGACTATCATAGTCTTCATCTTTCATGGGAAGGAAGTTATCCTTCTTCAAGAAAGCCTCGTTATCGTCTAGCGGAGTGTTTAGATATTCTTGTGAGTAACCTGCGGAGTCTCCATCATCCTCATGCTCACGCTGAATGCCTCTAAGTTTTTCCTCTGTCCAGCGTTCTGGCCACAGAAGATTGCTAAAGTCGCTGTAACTTTCATGCGCCTTATAGAACAGCATCTTCCATGCTGAGTTCTTCATTAACCGGGCAAGAAGACTATCCTCATGAAGAATAGTACCGTGAACGCGCATATGTCCGTGCATAGACAAAGCCGGAACAACTGCGCGAAAGAACCACTTACGGAACTTCTTTCGGCGTTCAACATTCATCACCTGTTCGTCATCTTCCATGTCATCGCAGATGATCAGGTCTGGGCGCTTACCGTTCCACAGCGCACCACGAATCTTCTGCTCCGCACCGCGAGACATGATTCGGAAGCGGTGACCATCGTCACAGCGAACGATGATCTCACTTTTGGTGACAGTCTCAAAGACCAGGAGCCCAAACTCTTTTTTGATGTCCTCGTTAAGGGTAAGTTCCTCAATGAGGTTAGAAAGTTGTTCGTTCGCCTTGTCTTCAGTACTACCAATCAGAATGATGAAGGAGTACTTTCTAAACAGGACAGCGGTCAGCGTAAAACTGAAGGTTAGCGCCGTAGACTTAGCGTGACCTCGAGGTGCTACAACACCACAGCGATTCTCATCAGTACAATACAACTCCCAGCATTCCCGATGAAAGTCTGGAATCGGGCTAGCGTTATCAAACCTTCCTGAGAGCAGGATGCCTGACGTAGCCTCAACAAGGTCTGCTGTAAGTTGAACACTCATACGACTACGTAATCGCCTTGGTTAGTAACAACATTGAAGCCATTAGAATCTAGGACAAACGTAAAATCTGGTGGAGTCGGAGCTTGATCCGCGAGCACAGCCAATGGTACAGTATCAATATAGACATTGCCCAAAGTGCTACGAGCGGCGACCCATAGTTCATATACAACTCCTGGGAGACCTCCAATCACTAGCTGCTGAACTATATCTCCATTAGTTACAGTAGCCGAACCTGACAGCATTGCGTTAGGATTAGGGTCTTCCCCTGATTGAACCGTACAGTTAACAGAAGCAAGATAGATATGCTCCCCATCTACTGTGCATCGGTTAAGCATACTGATGATGACTGGAAGTTCCTCAGACTCGAACTTGCTCATCCTGATGTGCTTCATGGCAATTCCTAGATTAGGCCTAGTCCAAACTGAACACGGCCTTGTGAGTTCATTCCAACGTAAACTAAGTTCTCTGTAATCCCATTAGCAAGAACATACTCAATAGAGTAGCGATCACGCTGATACCTTACACAGAGTTGGTTACTACTGTTTACATAGCACAGCAGAATATCAGCTGTTGCGATTGCAAACCTTCGATGGTCGTCTAGGCAGCAGCGAAGGTCTCTTGCATTAGGCAAAGTGGTGTGAACCATCATTGACACTGTAGGATCATACCACCAATACTTCCAAATACCTGATTGCTTGTATGCAACGAAGGGTTGCATGTTCTGATCGAAGGCGATATCTACAGCTGTAATCCCTAGATCAGCAAACAACAAAGTCTTTGGAACTTCTGGCGCCTGTACGAAGACATAACCAACACTAGTATCTTCATCAATCTCCAGGTCACATTGCCAGAGCTGATACACTAAACCTTCTGATGGATCATTCAGAGCAATACCTCCCAGCTCCCAACCACGCAACTGATCATCAGGCGCAGCTGATTTCACAGGGTAATTGAAAGTTCCTGGATATGCGATAACTGAAAGTTCATCATTAGGGAGCATGTTTAAAACTCATATCCAAAGGCTTTAAAGTCATCTGCGTAAAGCTTCTCGATCATTGATTTCAGATCAGAGTCATAATACGCTTGATAGCGATCATGCTGAGATTCGTTCACTACAGGAACAACATCATCAGAAGGAACACCCAGCCTTTCCATAACAAGCTTCATATCTTCATTCAAGTTTTCAAACCTGAAGATAGACTTTACACCTGCGGTAAAAAAGGTCTGTGGATACAGCCAGCGATCCTTGCCTCCGTTCATAAGCCTATAAATAACATTAGCCATGGTATCCCTAGGGGCATATGAAAACAGTGGATCGGTTGCAGCACAGTATGAAACAAATCTATCAAAAGGATTCCTTACAAATGCAAAAGACCATACATCATAAACAGAAAATGGAAGGCTTTTAGTACGCTCCACCTCTGCTAGAGTTGCATGGTAATCGTTCAAGGAATCAGCAGGAAACACCCTCGACTCATTATTGCGAAGCTTGGACTCTAAATATAAGGAAATTGCTTGCGAACCTGTTTTAGGAACACAGACAAAACAGGCAGCGAACTCTGGAACTATCAACATACGTCACCTATTAGCCATCGAGAATGACCAGAACATATCAAGCTGTTTTGTACTCACCTTAGCAATTTTTGGGCTAAAGCTAACCTGCCAGCATGTATGCCCTAAGTGCACCCTAAAGACTCCAATCCCACCAGAGATATTGCCATAAATAGGGAGCCATGTCATCTTAAGTGTTCGTTCTAAGGAGTTTGGAACATAGGCATCAGTAGTAATAATTGGGATATTGCTATACGTACCACCACCTAATCCATCCCCAGTAATGGCAACGAGGGGGCCTGCAAACACATTACTTAACCATGGATTAGTGTATGTACCGGAGCCATAGATGGAGAATCCAGGAAGAGTTAAACTCCCTGCATCTGACCAACCTCCATAATTAAAAGACCCACCAACATTATCAAAGTAATAAGGTCTAACCTCATAACTAAAGGTGGTAACTACCCCATCAATGGTAAGATCTACAGACCCAGTATCTGATGCCTTAAGCCACTCAGTATACTCCCAGATAACGTCCAGGTACTCAACGGCATTGTTAACAGAAACAGTTGTAGGAGAACCCACATTATCTACGAGTAGTCCACGAGAAAGGACAGGGCTACTGGACGTAACACTACCAAGTCCAACATTAGCAACTATCCCAGCCTCAGCAACATTAACACTTCCACCGCCTAAACTACCAGGACCAAAAGTAACTCGATAGGTAGTACGCCACCACACCTCATTGTTAACGTCAGGGGTAGTGTTTCTAGTGGTAGATTGAGAAGCTAAAGTAGCAGACTTTCCTAAATATGAGACTAAGGTAGTATTCCCAATAGCAGGCGTAGTATTACCTGAGCCTAGGACCATAACAAGATTACCGCTCTGATTTTGAAGAATCTGGCTAAAGCCTGTATAGGTGATGATATTCTTGCCAAAGGGAGTTTCTCGCAGAGTCTTTCCAAACTCTACGATATTACCAAACTTATCATACTTATGCCCAGTATGAACAATAGCCCGATAACGACCTCGGCTATGGATAGCAACAGGAAGAATGATTTCTAAGGGGTTCTTGTCCATGACCTCACACTAAGAAAATGGAGTAGCGGGTGGGGTGTAATTACTAGTATAGCCAAGAGAGCTTCCGCGAACTATCTGAAGTGCACGAATATGCCCATTATAAGGGTTCTCCCCAGCAACACTAGCTGCACCCACCATTACATCATAGGCAGTATTACTTAAGGCATTACTGTTTGTCTTAGACACCGCAATCACTCCATTGATAGCCATAGCAATAGTTGTGCCAGACCGCGCAACACTGAAGTGAGTTAACGTATTCTTAGGAATAGATGAGGCAGAAGCTGCCAAGTAATAGTCATCCCATGATGTGCCTAATAAACACCTAAATAAAAGTGATCCATCACTCATGCGCTGAACCGCCCAGCCAGAGGCATTACCAGGGCGCTTACTGACAATACCTCCATTAGTATCAGTTAGCGGGTAGATGTACCCATGAATGCAGAAGTCCCCTGACCCCATGTCAAAGTCAGTACTACTAGCTGTAGTTATCCAATCCCCTGAACCATCAAACAGCATAGTATTATAACCAAGGGATGTATCAATCTGAGCGTTACCAGAAGGTGTCCATGTGCGGCCAGTATCATCTATAAAAGTAGTACTTCCATCAACGCCGGCAGAGTTAAGAAGTACAATGTTCTGCCCCCCGACTACAGTAAGCTCTCCTCCAGTAGGAACCAGTACCAGCATATTTAGGTCTGGATCAATCATACCCATCGGAGGAATAAACAAGTCCCCATCCTCGATTAAAAGGATAGGTGTAGTCTTATCTGGCTTCACCTGCGCAGGAGGGGGCTCAAACAGATCGCCATCAGTTGGAATAACTGGGGAAACATCAGCAGAATCGACGAACTCTCCAGGAGGCGGTTCAAATAGATCGCCGTCCACTGGAAGCATTCCAATATCTACATTGTCAGGCTGAGTAGTTGCATCATACAAAAGCCTAACCAAGAATCCATTAACCGGAGATACGACGGATTCAACAGAGTCTTGTACTAACTGCACATACGGCAAGCTAGTGAAAATTCGCGTAAGCGGATATAGGGCGCCTACATCCCCATGATCTGGCATGACAGCCAGCTTTAAATCCCGATAAAGCCAATCATCATTGAACTTTACCTTAGTCTGGAGCGAGTAAATAACCCCAGGGAGCCCCTGCCTTACCTGGAAAGTCACAGCAGTGCCGTTAATTTCCCAGACTTGGGAGAAGACTCTCTGGGGATGCGCGTCCTCCCCACTAAAAACCTCAACGGTGATGGCCGCTAATGTAATGACACTCCCCCAAGGGAGCTTATCACCATAGTCAATGGTAAACATTAGCCTTTCATTGACTAATTTTATGGGGAGAGTATTCATAAATTAGCTCAGCCACCAGCACCTTTTTTAAGTCCAGACCTTGCCCCTGGATTTTTAATCACTCTGGGCTTCTTTTGCATAGCAAGTTTCTTTCTAGGGGTAATTGCCCCCGCTTTTACTGACTGAAAGGTGTTAGCCTTACCAGTCTTTGGCTCCATTTTCACTTGCGGCGCCCCAGCACAAAGGGTCGGCCAGCGCTAGGATTAATCCCAGAACTGTCATAACCGCCATCAGTCTGCTGAGCTTTCTGCAAACGCCCAAGACCAGAGCGAGAACCTGCCATTTCCTCCTCCATCATCGGACGACTCTTGCCAATCATACCCCGGCCAATGTCACCACGACGACCAGTCTGCACATTCCCAGGAGCTGGAGCTGGAACTGGGGTCGTTGGAACAGGTGTGACAGATACAGGAGGAGATACTGGCGTATTAGGAACTGGTAAATCTACTGAAAATCGGTTGTTACGAAGCATAGGCATCACGGTTGTCCTTCTAAGTATTCAGTACCATCAGGGTTCAGAGTAGCTCCCTGCCTTACCTTTGACTGCAAGCCAAGGAGTCTCTCTGAAAGTTTCAACAACCTGTCTGCATCACCAACAAGATTACCAACAGGATCACTACGACCGATTCTCTTGGTAGCCTCCAGCTGAAGCCTGGCGGCTTTCAACTTCCCAGCCTCCGAACCCTTGTCCAAGGTTTCCGCGATAACATCCACACTCTTGGCAAAGAGTGCTTCCATTCGCGTACCTACATGCTCGCACATCTCATTTACATATGCGCGCACGAGAGGTTGCCGAAGAAGCATACTTACATACTCAGGAGTAATGTTGCACATTGCAGCGATCTCAACATTCTTCAATCCCTGAGCAAACAAGCTAGCCACATTCCTATGCAGCGGCTTGAGCTCCTTCAGCTCCCACTGAGGCTTTCCGGGCGTCCAGTTCTCACCATGACCGTCCATGTCCTGCCACGCGACCCCATCCTGCGGCTTCGCCGCGTCTCCCGAGGGCTCGCTGCCGCTCGCGTCTGCGGGGATGAAAGGACCGGCGGAGTCGATTAGTTCGCCAGAAATCAGCTGGCTCATGTCACTTCCTCTTGGAGGTCCTACCTTCAATAGCATCATCAATCCGACGCTTGCGGGCACCGCCACCATAGCGGTCGTTTAGTTCCTTGATCTTGCCCGAGCCGGCGGCTTTAGCCCTATCCAGCAACGAAGGCCGTTCGACCTTAGTCTTCTTGGTGATACGATTTGCGCCTGGGTTAGGGGCGGGTCGGGGAGAAGGCTTGGCGTCTGACCGCGTGACTTTGCCCTTACCATATGGATTGCTGGGGTCACTGAGTCGAGTAATCTTACCCTTGGGCATTGTTGCTCTCCGGAGTGCCGCGAACCTCACGGCTATGGTTATCAAGAGCCTTCGGGTCTTCCAACAACTTGGCCCTCACCAGGTCAAGCTGCCGAGCCTGCGAGGCCCCAAACAGGTCTCGTAACTGCGTAGCGGTATCACTAGACATAGTAGATTCCCTTACAAAGAAAACGGGTGCCTCGACTGATTATGGCACAGTCCGGCAGGCCTGGCAAATGGCCGAGGCGTGTTCCAAATTGGAACAGTCCTCAGCATCCACCGCCCTAGTAGCGGGAATCACCCTTAGGGATTCAGAACGGGTGGCGCGTAGGAAGAGGCATTAGCCCCACCCGCGCACGCACACGAGTTGCCTCCCCCACCCCTATTTTTCAGCCGGCAAGCCAGGTATCCCCCACCCTCATGCCGTGGGGCTATATCATTATGCCTTGGCGGCATCATAGGCCACGCATATCTTAATGCAATGGTAGGGCGCGGCAATGTTAAGGACGCTTAACAAACGCACTCGGAAAAAATAATTTCGATTATTTGTCCAAACCAAACGCACTTCACGACATAAACAATGTAACCAATTGGTTACGCTCACAACCCAACAAGGAAACAACATGAACACCACGACCACGACCGTTGAAACCCGTCCCTCCGCTGGTGCCGAGGCCATTGAAACCACGCTCACGATCGACTGGGAGGATATGTCGCCCGATGACATTCGCGCCCTGGCGCAGCAGGCTCTGATTGTGAAATTGCAGGGCGCATGGCGGAAGAATGGCATCCCGGCCGGTGAACATACCGTGAAGGCTGCCGATTACAAGGTCGGCGTCCGGCAGGCGCGCCAGCCCAAGGACATCATGTCCCTGGTCTCGGCCCTCACGCCGGAACAGAAAGCCGCGCTCCTGGCCAAGCTCACGGCCTAACATCCCGACCACTCGACCGGCCACGCCTTCGGGCGTGGTCTGGTCATCGCTGGAGAAAGCCGTGTCATTCTCTGATTCTGAAATGGAAGTTCTGCAACGCGATGCCGCGCCGGAACTCGCCGCCGTGATTCAGGCCACGATTCAATGCCTGCCGATGGAGCAAGTATCTATTGTGTTCAATAGGGCACAATGGGCACTTGTATGCGAAGCCCTCAAGGAGTATGGAAATGAGTAGACAGCAGCGCCATGAGAACTGGCCGGATTGGAAACTTTCGGCCGCAGACAAGAAGCGCCTGCTTACTGTGCCCAAGCGCAAGTGGACTGTGGGCAGAGTTCTGGACGTGGGCAAGGCCTGGCTTAATGCCATAGGTTCGACGATCATCCTGGTCGCGCTGATCTGGGGGGCGATCGCACTAATGCTCTGGCCGACTTTCAAGCAAGTTCTGAGGTGATTCCTATGAATGAAACCACTTCCCCAGCAGATGACTATGCGGCAACTCTCGGGCTATCTGTAAGTGATATTCACGACAAGTTGATAAAGGCGCAAGAAGGGGAGCCTGTATCTTTCTCCATTGAGGAGATGAGATTCCTTAAGGCGTGCGTAGAGATAGCCTGCGGGTTCTAAGCATTAAGAGAAGCCCTATCAGAGATGGTAGGGCTTTTCTGTGCGCGTGAATAAAGTATTGTTCCAAATTGGAACACAACTAGACAATGACTGTGTGAACAGTGTTGCGCTTGTGTTGTTTGTGAACACTTTGTTGTCATCCACCATATGTATAGTAAAAAAAAAAAAAAAAAAAAAAAAAAAATAGTATGGGCATGGGGGATGACAACAAATGTGTAACCCTGATAACATGCATCACATGGATCACACCATGCCCTAAAAGTTCACCGACGGAGATAGTTATGGAAACGCTAGAGAGCGCGAGAGAAATGAATGGAGCAGAGAAGAAGTCTGCGCTGTTGGCCAGCGTGCAGAGAGTGCAGCAAGAGATTAGGAGGACGCAAACTCTATTGCAGACAATGAGTCCGCAGGCTAAATCCCTCATTGTCACGAAAGATATAGAGAAGCTACTGAGAGCAGCCGAGAAAGTCCAGATGGGATTACAGGAGTTGGTGCTATGAGCAGCGAGTTGAAGCCAGCAGACCTGGTGAATATCAGTGTAGAAGATATGCTGATGTTCTTAAAGAGGCATGGAGAGGTAAACCTAACTGTCATCAATGGGAAGTGGTGGTGTTACTTCAGGATCAAGAGTGGCGACACATCGCTCAGCGTGGACGGTGATAGAAAAGAGGGCTGGTCTGTATGGGACGCAGTTAATGATTGCTATGTGCGGGTTCTGCGTACGATAAATCAAGGGAGGCGCAACAGTGATTAAGAGCAGGCCTCAGCCACTACCGCTGTCGAATCTGAATTATCTGTTACACGATGCAGATGCGCCAGCGGTCGGACCTTATACATGCAAATACTGTGGTGCGCCCTCCTGGTATGAGCCAATAGATCAAACACCGCCCGCTGATTACTGTCATCCCGAAGATCATGGAAGTGAGGAAGAATGAAAGCTGGACAAGTCACGCGCCTGCGCGTTAATCCTAAAGATTGCCAAAGTGTGCTGGACCTCCTGGACAGGATTGGAGTGCCGTATCAGAACCTAAGCTTCAGCCAGTGCACCAGCATCGCCCTGGCTAGTTTGCTTGAAACTGCACGGGTGCATAAGACCCTGCCAGAACCTGATCCATTCCAGTACCTTAATAGAATGAGTCCATTCCTGGGTCATGGTACTTCAATGCAGCGCAAGCGCCTGGCAGCAGCCAATGCGTTAGGAAGCATCGGTGAAACCTTCCAAGCGCCAACACTTATCAGTACCGATCAAATCCCCACGGAGGCCATGAGGGCGCAGCCGGAGGCGATGTCGCTAGACATGCGACAGGCGCGCACGAGGCTCAATGAACTTGTGTCGAAGAAAGAAATGATAGATGACGGCGTTCCTGGTTTGACATGGAGTGCCAGCGATGATGCTGAGTACTGGGAATTGTATAAGATTGTGTACCCTGAAGGATAAGCAGGGAGAAAATATAAATGCACAACTTTGTCCAATTTTTCGGCTAATCACGACATACACAATATGCAGCACCCACAACCAACCAACTGGGGAGCATCGTGACTAAATTGTTCGTTAAGCCTCGGCCTGACGCAGGTCATGTTGAAGTCGAAGTTGAAATCATCTGGGATGATCTGTTACCTGAGGACATGAAGTTCCTCGCGCAACAGTGCATTCTCAAGAACCTTCAAGCGAAGATTCAAGCAGGTTTCTATGATGGCGTAGGAATCCCTGAGGTTATCACTATCCGCGCTGAATGGGAAGTGCATCACCCGGAAGATGTCGGGGAGTTGGCTTTCCCTGAATCATGGAAGACTGGCACGGACAAGCCTGCGAAGAAACCAAAGGCTGAAAAGCCGATGGACCTGGAGGCAATGCTTCGCACACTCAGCCCCGAGGAACTTCGGGCACTTTTGAAGTGATGTTCCAAATTGGAACAGGAGGAGACGACATGACAACTATCACCGGCACCAGCGGCATGATCCGATTTCATTGGATTCAACTCCGCGCAGCCCTGAAGTGTGAGAAGGCCGGTATGCGGCACTCCAGTGGTCGTAGTGCCCGCGCACTTGTAGCAAAGGAATTGCAAATGAAGCGCAACTCATCCTTCGATGACCTCATCGCAGCGATCAACAAGAAACTGGGAGAAGTGTAATGTATAAAGTTGGCAAGACTTTCAGGTATCGGGATAAGGACTATCCCAATGGAGCGCCGTGCATCCTGTACGATGGGGATAGTGTGCTTTGCGTGTTTCCTTCCATGATGTACGGAGAACAACAAGCTCACGTTGTTTGTGAGTTGCTGAACAATGCCCGGGAGAATGCGGTTAACCTCCAGAAGTATTGCTAGGATTCTGCTTTAGCCCCTTCGCTGGTTGTGCACCTCTGTGAGAATATAGATATGCGTGTCTATATTACAGACAACCTTTAACCGAAGGGGCTAACTCGGCAATCCTGCCGGCGCGGAGATTTACAATGAAGCGTCTGTTTATGCTGCGAGATGTACACAACCGCCCTTTCATGGTGTGGATCCAAGCCTTGACCCAGAGCTTGCAATGGCCTTGAGAATCTCTATGG
>CAZIWB010000049.1:0-46275 GCA_964542655.1 uncultured Cellvibrionaceae bacterium | reverse complement strand
CGCTGCCGCGATGGTTGCGCAATCTGGCTGATTGGATCGAAGGATAATTGGAGCCAATCGTGCGTCACATTCTGGCAGACCTAAAGTTGCTGGCGGCAGGTATCGGACTTGGCGCGTTGGCCTGCGCTGCATGGCTCGGTCATCCAGCAGACCACACCTGCGGTGTGATCGCGGCATTGGCTTGCGGATGCGCCCTGGCGCTCCGGTTTGCAGAGGGGCGCGCATGACTTTCGAGGAAGCGCAGCGCGCTGCGGAACTGTCCACCGCCTACAGCGGCTTGGCGGAAGTGACAGAGGGGTTGGCAAAGACCCACCCCAGCCAGCGCATGTGGCTGAACATTGTCGCCTTGGACGGGGACGAGGACGGCGGCTGCCACGAAGGCGCAACCATGATCCCAGCCGGCCTGTGGCCCCAAATCATCGACTGTCTCAAAGACATTCTTGGCGATGAACTGGCGCGCCTCGGCGTTGATGTCCCCCTCGATCCAGAAGCAACCGAAGAATAGGGGAGCCTCATGCCCGAACTTGTGAAACGTCCCGTCGCGCACGGCCAAGGCTGGGAATGGGAGTGGGCTTATGTGACCCGCTATCCCAGCGGCGTCGTTTTCATCCGTTACCTGTAGGGAGCCGTAGGCATGGACGCCACCGACAAAGACCTGATGACCATCCTGCGGAGCTGCCAGGTCGCGCACCCGCGATACGAGGTGATGACCGAGCGGGACAAGGAGGTGGCGATGGCCGCAATGCGCCGCGCCTACGAACTCGGACTGTCAGACGGGCAGTTCGGCATCGAGCCGGGCTACGTCGTGCTGGGATTTTAGGAGCCTTAAACACTGAGAGGCCGCATGATGACAAAATGGAATGAGCAGCGCATCGAGACGATGAAAACCTTATGGGCCGACGGTCATTCATGCAGCGAGATATCCCGAACGCTGAACTGCGGCATCTCGCGCAGCGCGGTGATCGGCAAGGTTCACCGGCTGGGCCTAGCGCGGCGTGATGGCGTGGCGACGCGGACGAAACCGCCGCCGTCACAATCCTATGGCGAGAACCAGAAGCACCGGACGTTCAGACCACGCGACCGGCTCGTCGATGTGACACCGCTCGCCCAGGAGATCGAACTGCGCACCGACGGCCATCCCGAGCCCGTGCGGCTGGCGAATGGCGAACTGATCGGCACCTTCGACCTGACGAGCCGGCATTGCCGCTACCCGCACGGCACGCCGGGCCAGATCGGCTTTCATTACTGCGGCCAGCCGCCGAAGGCCGGCGCGTCCTGGTGCCCGACGCATGCGGCCAGGATGTGGCAACCGAAGAAGGCCGAGAGCGCTGACACGTCTGTGTTGTAGGTTTTGTCTTCCAACAACGGCGGACATCTGCGTATGCTGGACGCCCCATAAACGAAACGGCGCGCCTCCCACAAGAAAGCGCGCCGTCGCTGGGTGATAAGCCCGGCCCCAACCGACAAAAGAAGGAGCAGCCCGTGGATAGCCCAAATACCTCGCCGCCGCAAGATGTGGTGGTTGTATCGCCCGACGCACCCTACAAATGCCCTTACGGCGGTATCCCGAACCACTTGTGCCCGTGCAAAAGGTGCAAAGCCCGGCGGTCGGCCAAACCCGACACGCCCGACCCGGATGTCGTGCCTACCAGTGCTGGTGCCGCGACCGACCTGCCGCACCGGCTGGAAGCCCTAGCGGCGTTCCTGACCATGGAGAAGATGCCCAACGCGGCGGCACTGGTGACTGAGGCTGCGGCGGCGCTGCGCGCCGACAATAGCAGCAGCGGTCAATACTCATTAGCGCGCGTCCCGGTTCATAACCCGGCGTTTGTATTCGGCACGCCGTTTTGTTCTTGCCCGGCGTGCGAAGCGATCACAGCGCTACGCCGCGATTATCCCGAGCTGCTGACCGAACAAACGCTGCGCCCGAAGGGCGGCGCGTGATGGGAGAGCCGCTAACAGACATTCCCGTTGCTTATTTACGCGAGTGCTTCGGCTACGATCCCGCCGCGGGCACCTTCATTTGGCGGGACCGGCCGGGCCATTTCACGACGTACAAAGCATATAAAGCGTGGGCGGATAGATGTCGTGGGCGCCCTGCGTTTACGAAGCGCGCCGCCCGTGGTTACAGATGCACAAGCCTTACTTATGATGGCCGCTTGTACTACCTAATGGCGCACCGCGTTGCGTGGGCGATAGTGACGGGCGCGTGGCCCGCTGAAGAGATCGATCACATCGACCGCAACACCGAAAACAATAGGTTTTCTAATCTGCGGGAAGCGGGCCGCAGTTTGAACGGCTTCAACAGAAACTTTCGGCCCAACGCGACAGGTCTGACCGGCGTGCAGCTTCACGGTCAGCGCTATTCCGCCAAAATACGCGGCAGCAAGGGGAAATTATATCTAGGCACATTCGACACCCCGGAAGAGGCGCATCGCATCTACAAAGCGGCGGCGATGCTGTTCTTCGATATAGCTTAAACACCCCAGGGCTGGGCAATAACAACAATGCTGACGACAACAAACCCGTTCGAACACTTCGCCGCGCTAGGCTATCGGAGGCTAGTCCCCATTATTCCTCCGACCGCGAAGATCAGCGAACGGTCCAGCCTCTACAAGCGCGTCGGCACAAAGCAGGATGGACGCGGCAAGACGCCGGGCCTCAAAGGCCGGGACGGCAACTGGTCGGGGTACGACTGGCTGGCCTATGACGGCGACGCCCAGGACTTCGCGCGCTGGGGCGCGATGCAGGCGGGCGTCGGGATCAAGCTGGGCGACGGTCTTGTCGCCATTGACGCCGATACCTATGACGCCGGCCTCGCCCAGATCATCCACGACACGGTTGCCGAACATATCGGCTCGCTACCCATCCGCATAGGCCAGAAGCCGAAAGCCTTATATCTCTGCCGGGTCAGTGGGGATTTTCAGTACGCCCGCGTGGAGTTCGGTCAGCGCAACGAAAGCGGGCGGCTGACCGAGCGCGTCGAGATATTGTCGGATGGGCGGCAGTTCGTTGCCGCCGGCATCCATCCGAAGACCAAAGCCCCGTACACATGGCCGCGCTCCATCGTGACGTTCGATGACCTGCCCGTGGTCGAGCCGCACCAACTTACCCGCCTCTTGGAAACCCTGCGCCAGAAGCTGCCATCCGCCGCCGAGATCGTGCGGGAGGGCGCCACCACCGAGATCAGCCAGGAAGCCCTCAGAGGCCCGTTGGAGACCGTCAGGAAGGCCGTGGCGGCCATCCCCAACACATCGGCCCTGTTCCCTTCCCGCGAGAGCTACCGGGACATGGGCTACGCCATAAAGGCCGCCCTGCCCGATGACGAAGAAGCGGCCTTCGATATCTTCGCCGAATGGGCGGCGCGCTGGGCCGACGGGGAGAATGACCCGGACGTGGTCGCAAGCGACTGGCGCCGGATGAAACCGCCCTACCGGCGCGGCGCATCCTGGCTCTATGAGCTGGCCGAAAAGCACGGCATCGGTAATGCCGATGGCACCCCGGAATTCACCCGCGCGGAAGTCTGGTTCGACGAAATACCCGACGAGGCTGAAAGCCCTTTCGCTGTTCAGGAGCGGGCCGAACGGGCTGACAACCGGGGCGCTGATGTGTACCGGGTGCTGGGCGTCGGCGAGATCATGAACCGCCCGCCGCCGCGCTGGCTGATCGCCCGCCACCTGCCGCTGATCGGCATGGGGTTTCTCTATAGCGAGCCGGGCGTCGGCAAATCCTTCCTGGCCTTGGATATGGCCCTGCACATCGCCTACGGGCGGGACAACTGGCACGGGGATCATATCGACGCTGGTCCTGACACGGCGGTGCTGTACCTGGCTGCGGAAGGCTCCTACGGCTTCCGCAACCGCATCAAGGGATGGTTGAAGGGGCGCGGCCGCGCGGGCGAGACCGGGGACCGCTTCAAGCTTATCGAGCAAACCGTCAATTTCATGGAGCCCGCCGATGTGGACAGGCTGGAGCGCACGGTCCTGAGCGTGGTGGGGCTGCGGCCCTGTCTGATCGTGGTGGACACGGTCTCGCGCGCCATGCCCGGCGCCGACGAGAATTTGCAGAAGGAAATGACCCTGTTCGTGCGGGCCTGCGATCGGCTGCGCGACCGCTTCGGCTGCGTCGTGCTGGGCGTCCACCATGCCGGCAAGAGCGGGGATATGCGCGGGTCCACCGTGCTGCTGGGCGCGGGCGATTTCGTGTTCCGCTTGGCGCGCAAGAAGGGCGCGACCGTCGGCCTTCTCGGGTGTGAGAAACAGAAGGACGGGCCGGACGGCTGGGAAGAGGGTTACAGTTTCGAGGGTGTGTCGCTGGGCGACGGGGAGACCTCGCTGCTGGTGCGGCGTGAGGCGCTGGGGGAGGGGGCGGGCGCTTCGCTGTCTCCCGCCCGAACGAACGGGGTGCTGGTCGCCATGAAGGCCGCCTGGGATGCCGGCGAGCCCTGGTCGAAGAACGCCCGCGCGGGTGAGCGCTATGCGATACGGCGCATGACTACGGAGCATGGGTTCAGGGGTGATACAGCCGAAGAGGCGCTTCGCATGTGGGAAGCGATGGGTGCGATACAGACCGCAATGGTCGATGCGCGGACCCGCCGCATGGGGCTCCGCGTGGTCGTGGACCCCGGACAACTTGTCCCGCGAGACGGCATTTTCGACTAGGCGGCGCCGCTGAGACGTTGCTGAGACAGGGGTGTATTCTTGCTGAGACGTGCTGAGACACCCCGCTAACCCATTGAAAACGCTTGCTGAACTGAGACGTTGCTGAGACAGTGCTGAGACGCAGAGACGTGGCTGTAAGTGCATGAAAAGATTTGCTTAATTAGGTTCTGCTGAATTGCTGAGACGTTCACCCCTACGGGGGAGGTTGGCGTCTCAGCCGCCAGCCTTGCCGCCACCCTCCCGCCGCCTGAGCAGGGCAAGGACAGGACAAGTTGTCCGGCTTGGGAATGATGAAAGGCCGAAGATTGGAAAATGAAAAGGCCGCCAGTCACGGCGGCCTTTTGTGCTGGGTTAGTGATACAACCTGGCGCGCTATCCAATGTGCCAGGGCGGGCGGCCCGTGGATCAGGAAGGCAAGGCCGCCGATTGCCAGCAGGGCGAGCGCCAGGATCACGATAGCAAATCCTCTGCTTCGGCCATCTCGGCGAAACTGTCGTAGATGGCGGGGCGATCGTTCGGCCCGCTGGGCTCGTTATTAGTCCCTGCCCAGGACGCGGCGGCTTTCCAATTTCCCCACGTCGGGGTGTGGAACCAGAAGCCAGGCGCATCGCCACCAAATTCCCAGCCATAAGCTTTGGCGATCGCCACGCGCACACCACAGCACCAACATGTTTCACGCGGCTGGTTGTGCCCGCAATCCATCGAGCCGGAGTTTATGGCTTTTAGCGCCGACAGCATTTCCGGCGCCAGCATCATCAAGCGGGCGTTCGCGTCGCTTTCGGGGGCGTGGCCTTTGCCAATCGGATAGCCGAAGCCAGCGACGCGGGCGAGAACCTGAGCGCCGGCGCATATTGCGTAGCCTTCGCCGCAATCGTGCGCGTTGCCTAGGTGCCAGGGGCCTGGAGTATGCATGCGGGTTTTTCCTTTCGTGTTGGCCTGCCATCATCAGGCGCGCTAGGCCAGCGGCGCGCGACGCCCCGTGCGTGGCGGGGCGTTTCGGCTAGAATTCCAGTTCGGGGAATTGCTCTTTCAGATTGTCGTGGATGATCGTGTCCAGCGTCCCGCAATCCAGGTCGCCGGTTTCGCCGTTCAACAGGATGCGCAGTTGCAACCCCCAATACTTCCACGCATCGCCTAGGATGTAATCGGCGCCGATCGGGCTTTCGTGGCGGCGCAGGTGCGCGCTGGCATACTCGCACCAGGCGTTGATGGCTTGGGCCAGACTGTCGCCAGCATAGACGCCCGCCGTCCCGTTGACGTTGCGCAAGGCGCGCTCAATCGCGCGGCTATGGCGGCCCTTCCAGCCGCCGGTGTCGGGAAACTTGTCGTTCATGTAGCGGATGGATTTCATGGCGTCGTTCCTTGTCGGTTGATGTCGGTCGTCAAAACAGACTTAAGCGGCGCTGGCTTCGCGGACGCTTTGGATCGCCTCGTTTTTGCCGCGCGCTTCCACGTAGGCGCAGAAACCGCCGCCGCGCGTCCAGACTGCCCAGACGCGCGAATGACCCCAATACGCGCCGCCCCGGTCGTAATAGCCGTCACCGCCGCAATGGCGGGCGTAGAGGGTGGATTGGCCGTCGTATTGGTCGGCGTCATGGCCGTGGCGCCCCATAGGCGCGCCATAGCGGCAATTGACCTTTGCGAAGGGATTGAAGCGGGGCACGGGTTTTCCTTTCAGGCTGCGTTTCGGGGCTGTGCCTTGACGGCGGTTGTCATGCGGCATTTTTCAGCGACAGACCCTTGGCTGAAAAAGGGATCGCCAGAAGGGACAGCGCGGCGACCGACGCGCGGCCAGACCTTCCAGCCCTGGCCTGCCGCAAAGTGTGCTGCGGCGTGACGGGTGGTGAAATGATCCGTCATGGTGATGCCGTCCAGCAGCGCGGGGACGCTGTAGCCTTTGCCGTCGCTGAACCAGAACCCCCACTTGCTGCGGGTCTTGGCGATGTACAGGTACATCGTGCGGGGCTCGTAATCCTTGGGAAGCCGAGCAGAAATTTGGATCATCGGCGGGGCCTTTCTGTAGGTTGTTGTCTGGTATGTAATACAGGCGTATCACACTGTCAACCTACAGCGCCCAACAAATTCGACAAAGGCGAAAAATGCGGCTAAGGCTTTGAAAGATTAAGTTCCCGGACAACTTGTCCGTTTTGCAGGGTTGGAGATGCCGCGACCGAAAGGACAGCCGATTAGCCCGCAAGAGCGTGTTTTCGCTAAGGAAATGGCCGTGACAGCCGACAAGCGCTATGCGGCGCAAGAGGCCGGTTATAGCCATCCGGCGCAAGCCGCGCACAAACTGCTGGCGCGCGAGCCGGTGCAGGCTGAGATTGCCCGCCAGCAGGTTGCGCGTCTGTTTAGCGAGGCTTTGCCCGCCGCTGTGGAATGCCTGGTCGGGCTTATCCGCAATGAGCGCGCACCGGCTGGGGCGCGCGTGCAGGCCGCCAAAGTCGTAATGGACCGCACGCTAGGCAATGGCGATGCGGCGGGCTCCAAAGAGCCGCATGAACTGACCGGCGAAGAGCTGGCGAAGGCGATTGCGGACCTGGAGCGGGAAGCATCGAGCCGGGCGCGCGATGTGACGCCCGCCGCCGCCCCGGAAGCAAGCATTTTCGCCTGATATTGCGCAACACGCGCGCAAACATACAGGCTAAGTGCCTGATATTGCTACGCATCACACAGTATTAGAAAGGGAGTTAGGTGCGCCCGGCGCGGGCGGGGAGGGTGAGCCGGCCCGCCACCTGGGGCGGCCCTGGCCCCGACCCGACCCCTGGCACCAGTCCGAACGCGAAGGCCGAAGCGGCATCGGACGCGCGGACAAAAATCCGCCCCAAAAACGAAACGGGACAATCTGTCCGGCCTGCCGAAACGGGACAATCTGTCCGCGCCGCGTCCTTGCCGACCCGCCAGGCCAGAGCCTATCGTCTGCCCGCAATCCAACCAGCAAAGGATGGCGACCGTCTGCCCGAACGGCAGAACATGACAAAATCCAGGGGAGAGCCCGTTTTCGGCGCCTTCCATCGGCTTCCAGAAAGGCCCAGCGGATCGGTTCGCTGGGCCTTTTGCTTTTCAGCGGGCGACCCCGGCCCCTGTTGACCGTGTCGGGCGCACCGGCCTACAAACCCGACATCGCAACCGCTCACCAGGAGATGAAGCTATGAGCCGCGACGAAAACGCCATCGAGAATGAAATACAGGCGAAGGGTCTGACCGCCCCGCGCCTGACGCCCCAGCACATCGACGATCAGATCGCGAGCGAGTATTCGTTCCGCGTCAGCAATGTACTGAAGGACGTGCCGCTGTCGCCCGAGGGCGAGCGCGCTCTGTCCTGCATGACCATTTGCGTGTTGGTGCTGCGCAACGGCTACGTTCTGACCGGGGAAAGCGCGTGCGCCAGCCCGGAGAACTACGACGAAGCGCTGGGCCATAAGATCGCCCGCGACAACGCCCGGAACAAAATCTGGGCGCTGGAAGGCTACCATCTCCGCACCCGGTTGGCCGAAGCCAAGCGTTGACGTAGGCCGACGGCCGGCCTACAAAACCAACGTCAGGCGGTTGCCCCTCGGCGCTGTCCGGCTGTTTCCCCTCCCATAACTTCAAGCCGCCTCGCGCAAGCCCGGCGGCTTGTTTTTGTCGGGAATGTCGGTAAATGTTGGCCGACACTAGCCGGGCAGGGCGATGGCGTATCCCGAACTTCAACCGCTGGATTACAGCTACACCGGCTTTGCGGCTGGCCAGGGCGACAACAGCTTCCCGGGAACGCAGATTGACAACGATCTGGCGAACCTTCACGCCGGCGTCGCTTCCACCAACGCGTTCCTCGGGGCCGCGTTCCGTTCCGACGGCGTGCTGAACGTCTCCGCGATGCCCGATATACAGCCCGCGATCGACGCCGCGGCGGCCAGCGCGGCTTCGGCAGCGACGAGCGCCACGACGGCGACCACAAAGGCCAGCGCGGCTGACGCATCGGCCGTGAGCGCGGCCACCGCCGCCGCGGATCTGGCGACGGCCGTGACGCAGGCACAAGGCTATGCCCAGGCGGCATCCGATGCTGCTGCCGACGCGGCCGGCGTTGATCCTGGCCTGTTGGCGCTGAATTCCGACAATCTCTCGACTCTGACCGACTTCGAGGCCGCACGTATCAACCTTGGCGTTAATGGCGCGCTGGCCGCCAAAGACACCGTCGGCCTTTCCGATCTGGTCGCGGCAGTAGCGAACGCACTGGTGCCCACGGGCGCGTTCATGACCTTTCTGCGCTCGTCGGTGCCGACGGGCTGGGTTGAAAACGGCACGACGGTTGGCAACGCGTCATCCGGCGCTGATCGCGCCAATGCGGACACCCAGGCGTTGTTCAATCTACTGTGGGCAGAACTGGACGACACCACAGGGCCTTTGCTGACAGCGGCTGGCGGCGCATCGGCGCGCGGCGCAGATGCCGCGACCGATTGGGCGGCCAACAAGCGTCTGAAGATCGTCGATGCTCGCGGCGAGTTCATCCGCATATGGGACCACGGGCGGGGCGTCGACAGTGGGCGAGCGATCGGTTCGGCCCAGAGCGAAATGATCGGGCCGCACGGCCACACCGCGTCGACTACGACCGCCGCCGCTGGCGGCCATACGCCGACAGGCTCGACCAGCACCACGCCGGATCACACCCACACGACGACGAGCCCGGCCGCATCTAGCAACCAGGCCGGTTATGCGACCGCCTCTAGTGCGACGACGGCGAACGCCAAAGCATCTGGCGCTGCCGGCGCGCACAGCCACACGCTGACCATGGCCGCAGTTGCCGACCACACGCATACCGCCACCACGACCATCAACAACAATACCGGCACCGAGAACCGCGTGCGCAACATCGCGCTGCTGGCGTGCGTGAAGCTGTGAGGGCCTGATGTCCAGGATCGTCCCGCCAACCCTTGAAGCGCTGTTCCCCGGCCAGAATTTCACGTCGGTCGAAATCGGGCTCGATACCTACGGCGCCCAGGCCGGTCTCGATCGTCCGCACCGGCTTGCGCACTATCTGGCGCAGCTCGCGCATGAAAGCGGCGGCTTCCATTTCGATCACGAAATATGGGGGCCGACGCTCGCGCAGACGAAATACGACACGCGCGCCGATCTGGGCAACACGGTTATTCAGGACGGGGACGGCAAGCTGTATGCGGGCCGCACCGCCATGCAGATCACGGGGAAAGCCAATTATGCGGCCTTCTACAATTGGTGCGCCGCCGCAGGGTTGAACCCGCCGAACTTCATCGTGACGCCGGACGCGCTGACGACCGATCCGTGGGAAGGGTTGGGGCCTGTCTGGTTCTGGTCGACGCGCGATCTGAACGCGCTGGCCGACCGCAACGACATCGAGCAGATCACCAAGCGCGTGAACGGCGGCTTGAACGGTTATGCCGACCGCCTCGGCTGGTACACGAAGATCGGCCTGGTGCTATGCGGCTTCGCGCCCTCCGACGTGGCCGGCTTCCAGGACGCCGCACGCGGCAAGGGGCTCTATCCGGCGCATACGGACGGCGACAGCGGGCCGCAGACGCGCGCCGCCATTCACCAGTGGCTCGCCGCGCTGTCCGACGCGGCAGTGAAGGCAGCGCCTGTCGTCGAGAAGAAGCCCGTGCCGGTCGCGGTGGCGCCCAAAGGCGCCGAGAAGACCGGCATCATGCGCTTGGCGGGCGCGGTGGCCGTCGCCGGCCCGACAGTGTCGTCGATGATGCCCAGCGGCGACTGGCCCAAGCTGATCTTCATCGGCATCGGCATCCTGGCGGTGCTGGTGTTGCTCTGGCGGGGTGAAGTCATCGCTTCGCGCGTGAAAGCCGTTTTGGCGAAATTCGAGGACTGATCCGATGCTGGATTTTGCGATCTATCTGGGTGCTTTCATGCTGGGGTGCTTCCTTGGCAGCGTGGCGATGGCCTTCGTGGCCGGCGCGGCGCGCGGCGACGACGAGTAGCCGGCCATGTGGGTCGCGGTCGCCACTTTCTTCGCGAATATCTGGGGTCGCATCCAGTTCTATGCGCTGGCGGCTATCGCCGTGATCGTGGCGCTCGGCGTGGCGTGGCTGAAAGGCCGTTCAGAGGGCAAGGCCATGATCGTCGAAGAGCAGAAACAGCAACGGGCGGAAAGTATCGTTCAAAGGAAAGAAACCGATGAAAAAGTGGACGCTGTCCCTACTGCTGATCTTGATGAGCGCATCGACAAGTGGATGCGCGACTAGGCCCGTTCCGGGCAATTTTTGCGACGTGTCGTCGGCCATCCGGCCGTCGCGCCAGGACGTGCTGACCGACGGGACCAAGCGGCAAATCCTGAAGCATGACGAATATGGCGCCCAGGTCTGCGGTTGGAAATGATGGACGCGAACACCACCCTTTGGCTTTTCGGCGGCTGCATTTCCGGCATCGTCACTTCGTTCGGTTTTGCGTGGCGGTGCCATAGCCTGGCGAGCAACAAGCTGTCGAAAATGAGCGATGATTTCTACGCCTACAAAATTCACGTCGCCGAGCATTTCGCCAGCGTGACATACGCCACCGCCATCGAGGGCCGGACGGTCAACGCACTGGACGAGATCAAGGCCAGCTTGCTTCGGCACGACGAAAAACTCGACAAGCTGATGTCAGCGCGCGGGCGATAGCGATGCCGGCCAAGGCCAACATGGTCAATCCGCTAACGGGCCGCCGCTACGGCTGGGAAGAGGAACAGCGGCGCCAGAAGACCGACGATGTCGCCGCGATCAACCAGCGACTCGGGCTGCTGAAGCGCCAGCAGGCGGCGTTGCTGGCGCGCACGAACCTGCTCACCTACACCAAGTTCACCATGCCGGACATCGAAGACCCCAACGATGTCGCCAGGTCGCGCTATCAGGACGCGGAGTTTCACCGCAAGGTAGCCGCGGTTCTCGATAAATTTCTGGCCGGCGAATTGCTGTTCGACGACGGGCGCGTGTGTACGCAGTTGATATTCTGCATGCCGCCGCGGCACGGCAAGACCGAGATGGCGACGAAACGCCTCGCGGCCCAATATAGCGGCAACCACCCCGATCAGGACATCATCGTTGCGGCGGCCGGTGACGATCTCGCCAGTGATTTCGGCGGCGATGTGCGCGCCATCATCCATTCGCCGCAGCACAAGCAGGTTTTTCCCAGCCACAAACTGCGGCGTGGCGGTAACGCGAAGGACAATATCCAGACCGATCGCGGCGGGCGGCTGATTTTCGCCGGCCGCGGCGGCCAGATCAACGGCCGAGGCGCGCATCTGCTTTTGGTCGACGATCTTTACAAGGACGCGGAAGAAGCGCGCTCGCCGACGATCAGGGACAAAGCCTGGGATTGGCTGGTGAAGGTCGCGCTGTACCGGCGCATGGGCAAACGCCTCACCATCATCACCATGACGCGCTGGCATAGCGACGACATCATCGGCCGTCTGACCGACCCCGAGAACCCGCATTACAACGCGCAGGAAGCGAAGGCGTGGAAGATAATTCGCCTGCCGGGCCTGGCGGAAGAGGACGACCCGCTCGGTCGGAAGGTCGGCGAACCGCTCTGGCCGGAACGCTATGATCTTGAATACCACTTGGCGAACCAGCGCCGCGATCCTCTCGGCTTTGCGGCGCTGACACAGCAGCGGCCCACGGTGGCCGACGGCGTGCTGTTCCGGCGCGAGACCATCCAGTTCTATGACAGGGCGGACGTGCCCGACGATCTGCGCATCTACTGCTCCAGCGACCACGCCGTTGCCACCGGGCAACGCAATGACCCTTCTTGCCTGCTGAAAGTCGGGATCGACCGGCAGAGCAACATCTGGCTGCTGGATTGCGTCTGGAAAAAGATGACATCCGACGCGGCCGTCGAAGCCATGCTCGCCATGGCCAGCGGGGGCCAGCGGCCGCTGCTGTGGTGGGCCGAACGGGGGCATATTTCAAAGTCGATCGGCCCCTTCCTGCGCAAGCGCATGCTGGAAACGGGGGTGTATATCAACATCCGCGAAGTCACGCCGGTCGGGGACAAGGAGCAGCGAGCGCAGTCGATCGCGGCGCGGGTCGCGATGGGCAAGGTCTATTTCCCCAAGGACGCCATCTGGACCGAAAAGGCCATAAATGAGATGATGGCTTTCCCGAACGGCAACCACGACGACTTTGTCGACGCGCTGGCCTATATCGGGCTTGGTCTGCAAAGCCAGTTCGGCCCTGGCACCGATAAAGCGGCGAAAAATGCCGCCGAGCAGCCGAAATACGGCACGCTGGCGTGGGTCAAATTAGCCGATAAGTGGGCGCGCGAGAAGCAAGAGCGCGCTTCGGCCGGAGGTTTTTGATGGATTTCGCGGACGACAACGACGGACAGGAACTGACGGAGCCGGGCGCCGCCGACACTATCGGCCAGGGGAACGACGCGGAAACGGAAGCCTCGCCGCAGAACAAGGCGCTGGCCCAGCAGCTTTGCAAGACCATCAAGGAGGACAAGGCCCATCACAAGAAAGCCTTCGAGCGCATGCGGCGCGACATGCAGGTCGCGATGTGGGGCGCCGAGAAAAGCTGGGGGCCGGATAAATACCGCGCCAACATCGCCGGGCGCCATGTGAAGCAGAAGGTGGCGGCGCTGTACGCCAAGAACCCGCGCGTGGTGGCGCGCCGCCGCCCGACCCTCGATTTCCAGGTCTGGGACGAGAACCCCAGTTCCTTGATGCTGGCCTATCAGACCATCCAGCAAGGGATGATGGCCGCCCAGCAGGCATCGCTGGAAACGCAGATCATGGCGACCCATCCGGCCGCCGCTGCGCATGGCGCGCCAGCCGCACCGCAGATGCCGCCCGGCTTCGACCAGGCGCAGGCGGTAATTGCCGACTTCGCGCAAGGCACGCAGCGCCGCCAGCAGATTGATAAGATCGGCAAGACGCTGGAAATTCTGTTCAATTATTACTCGAAGGAACAGAAGCCGCTCGACTTGAAGCGCGGCATGAAGGCGACGGTGCGCCGCGCCACCACCACGGGCGTCGGCTACGCCGAACTGGCTTTCCAGCGCGAGTACGGCCCGAGCCCAAGCACCACGGAGCGGCTGGCCGATGCACGGGCGCGCCTGGATCATCTGAAGACGCTGGCGGCGGGCGTCGCGGAGGGCGATTACGACGAATACAGCCCTGAAGCCGCCGAACTCGAATTGTCGGTGCAGTCGCTGCTGCAAGAGCCCGAGATCATCTTGCGCGAGGGCTTGGTGTTCGACTTTCCGCAGTCCACCAAGGTCATTCCCGACAAGCGCTGCAAGTCGCTCGATGGTTTTGTCGGCGCCGGGCATGTGACGCTGGAATACGCCTACACGGTCGATGAAGTGCAGGCGCAGTTCGGTGTCGATCTCAAGAAAGGCTCGTACACCAGCTACACCGCCAACGCCGGGTCGACGCGCGACTTCTGCGCCAACGACGTGATGGACGACGACTACGAATGGTCGGCGCCGACGGAAAAGAAGTCCGGCATGGTGTGCGTCTGGAAGATGTACGACAAGCCGTCCGGGCTAGTCTATTATCTGGCCGACGGCTATTGCGGCTTCCTGCGCGAGCCGGCGGCGCCCGACGTGTTCGTCGAGGATTTCTGGCCGCTTTATTCGCTGACCTTCAACGCTGTCGAGAGTGAGGAAGAGCTTTTCCCGCCGTCCGACGTGACGCTCATGCTGGACATGCAGCGCGAATACAATCGCTCGCGTCAGGGCAAGCGCGAACACCGCGACGCCGCGCGGCCACGCTGGGTTTTCGCCAATGGCGCTTTCGGCGACGAAGACGACCCCATGATGATCCGCGACATGAAGCCTTTCGAGGTCGTCGGTCTGAATGTGGACACGCAGTCCGACATCCGCAAAATCCTCCAGACCCTGCCGGTGCCGGGCGTCGATCCGAACCTGTATGAGACCAGCGAAGTTTTCACCGACACCCAGCTTGTGGTCGGCTCGCAGCAGGCGACCTTCGGCGGCGTGTCGAAGGCGACGGCCACCGAGAGCGCCATCGCCGCCAATTCCACCACGTCGTCGGACGGCTCCAGCATCGACGATCTCGACGCCTTCCTGACCGCGATCGCGCGAGCGGCGGGCCAGGTGATGATGCGCGAGTGTTCGGCCGAGAAGGTGACGGAGATCGCTGGCGTCGGCTCGGTCTGGCCGGAAATGTCCCTTACCGACATCGCCAGCGAGTTGTCGCTGGAGATCGAGATGGGGTCGACCGGCAAGCCCAACCAGGCCGTCGAGATCGCCAATTTCCAGCGCTTGGCGCCGATCATCATGCAAATTCCCGGGATCGACCCGACTTGGCTGGCGAAGCAGGCGATCCAGCGCCTCGACGACCGCATCGACCTGACGGAGGCCGTCGCCGCGGGCGTCCCGGCCATCGCCGCCATGAACGGCGCGGGCGCGGCCGGCGCCAACGCGGCGGGGGCGGCTCCCGGCAATGCGCCGGCCGCGCAGGGCGGTCACGGAAGCCAGAACGCGCCGAAGCCGCCGCGCCAGAGCGGGTCGGACGCGGCCTTCGGGAGCAATCAAACGGATATGGCGCCGGGCGCCGGGATGTAGGTCGTTTGTATGTCATGTCTTGCGACAACGCCGGACATGGGATATTCAGGCCAAAGCATTTGAAGGAGCTTTCATGCCCCCTCTGGACGAAATCGAAGAGCTGGACCCGTCCAACAGCTCGCAGAACGACGAGACGACTGCTCCGAACCCGGCCGAGCAGGCCGGTGCCGCCCCGGCGGCGACGGAACAGTCCGACAACGCGGGTTCGTCAGCCGCGACCGGCGAAGATGCCTCCCTTCTCGATGTCGTCCGCGATGTGGTCGACCAGAGCAGGAAGGATCCGGCCTCGCCAGCCGAAGGCGAAGGGAACGGTCAGCCGACCGCCGACGCCGCCCCCAAGGAACAGGATGACGAGAATTTCTCGGATGTCCCGTTCCACAAACATCCGCGTTTCCAGCAGCTTCTGCGCAAAGCCAAAGGCAATGAGCAGGACGCCGAACGCTATCGCAACGTCCAGACCTTCCTCGATAATTCGGGGCTGGCCGCGGACGAAGCCGCCGACGGTCTCATCATCATGGGTTTGATGAAGACCGATCCGGTGGAAGCGTGGAAGCGGATGAAGCCGACGGTCCAGAAGCTGCTCGTCGCCGCAGGCGAAGTCCTGCCCGACGAACTGCGCCAGATGGTGCAGGAAGGCAAGATGGACGAAGCCGCGGCTCTCGAAGTCAGCCGGTCACGCGCGGCGGTCAACGCCACGCACGCCCAGCGCAGCTTCGAACAGCAGCGGTCGCAGCGGCAGTCGCAGACCCAGGCCGTTCAGGCTCTGGGCATCGCGGCGAACGATTGGGAAGCGGATCGGCGGAAGAAAGACCCGAACTTCGACAAGAAGTTTGTGCCGCTCCAGAAGGAAATTCTGTTCCTCCAGCAGACCGAAGGGAAGCCGAACACGCCGCAGGGCGTGCAGGCCCAACTGGAAAAGGCTTACGCGGCGGTCAATGTCGCGCTGAAGCCCGTCCAGCCCCGAGATCAGCAGCAGCGCTTCGCGCCCACGCGGCCGAAGCCGGAACTGAAGCCCGTCACAGGCGGCCAGGTCGCAGGCAACAATCGCCCGGCGCCGCAATCCACCCTCGATATCGTCAGGGCTGGCCGGCGTCAGGCTTCCTAGAAAGGACTAAGCCGTCATGGCTTTCACCGCTGACGAAATCGCCAACATCAACAACGCCGCCCTCGAAAACTACATCGACAAGGGCAAGGTCTGGAAACAGAACGTCGCCAACAAGCCGATGCTCCAGGCGTTCAACGACGCCGCGGGCAAGTTCTCCGGCGGCAAGGACAACGTGTCCTTCGCCGTGAAGAGCGGGCAGGGCGGTGGCGCCCTCCAGGGTTACAGCGGCGACGACCCCGTGACCTATTACAATCCGACCGGGATCAAGCGCGCCCGCGCTCCCTGGAAGGAACACCATATCGGCATCGTGGTGACGCACACCGAGCTGAAGATCGACGGTATCGACGTTCTCGAAAACGGCGCCGATCAGTCGACCAGCGAGATGAACGGCCGCGAGGAACAGGCCCTCGCCAATCTGCTGGACGAAAAGCAGGACGACCTGGGCGAGGACTATGCCTTCTCGCTGGATCGTCTGGTGCATGGCGATGGCTCGACCGACGCCAAGGCGCTGGCCGGCATCCAGTCCATAATCCTGGACAGCCCGGCGGTCGGCACGACCTTCGGGCTCGGCCGTGTGGCGAATACCTGGTGGCGCAACCGCGCCGCGACGGCGGCTTACGCCAGCGCGGGCGGCCAGGGCGCCATCACGTCCGCCACCGCCGACGGCGGCGCGCTGATCGCGTTCATGGACAAGGAGATGCGCCTGCGCGCCAAGTTCAAGAACGGCGGCACCAAGTGGCGTTACTTCTGCGGCAGCGATTTCATCGACGCCTACAAGAAGGAACTGCGCGCCAACGGCAACTACAGCATGAACGGCTGGCAGGGCCAGAACAACGCCGACGGCTCCATGCCGGACCCGCGGCACGGCGGCCTCCCGCTCGAATGGGATCCGACGCTGGACGATCTCAGCCTGTCGAAGCGCTGCTACGCGCTCGACATGGGCCGGACGGGCGTGCGCCTGCTGTATATGGACGGCCAGCGCATGAAGAAGCACAACCCGGCACGGCCCTATGACCGCTACGTGATGTACAACGGCATCACCACCACCGCGGTCATGATCGCCAAGCAGCTCAACACGTCCGGCGTGTATGACATCGCGTAAGACGTAGGCCAACAACGGCGGGGCGCACAGCGTCCCGCCAAACTCTTTCGGAGACACGAAAATGCAGAACCTGAACAATGTGGCGGTCGCCGAGACCGTTCTCGGTACGGCGGTCGCGGACGACGGCACCTTCACCGTTTCCTACCCCACCGGCACCAACCAGTCCGATTTCGCCGCCGGCATGGCCGGCACGGACAGTTATGTCATCCTGAACAGCAACGACCGCTGGGATGTCGCCGATCCTGGCTTTGCCCTGTCGTTCGGCGCCAGCAACATCACCGTCACCAACCAGACGGGCGCTGCGTTGGCGGCCGGCACCGAAGTCACCATCAATCTCGACATGGCCGAAGATGACGGCCAGGTGATGCTGCCGTTCCGCGTCGACCTGGCGTCGATCACGGGCGCCCAGGATGTCGTCACCGACTTCCAGCCCGGTTTCGAGGGCGAGATCGTCGATGCCTTCTTCGTCGTCGACAAGCCCGTCACCACGGCGGCCAAGCTGGCCTCGCTGAACGTCGAGATCGGCTCGACCAACCTGACGGGCGGCGTGGTCGCCCTGACATCGGCCGCCGCCACGCCGATGGGCAAGGTGGTTTCGGGTTCGGCCATCACGGGCGCCAACAGCTTCAACCGCGACGACAAAATCTCGGTCGAAGCCTCCAGCGTCACCGCCTTCGCGGAGGGCAGCGGCACTCTCTGGCTGCGCTGCCGCAAGGCCGCCTAAGTGCTTCCGGGCGGGGCTTCGGCCCCGCCCGTTTCCTTCAACCGACAGGAGTTTCAATGCAAGTCGCGAACATTCTGCTCGCCATCGGTGGCGAAAAGGACAACACGGTGCCCAAGTTCGGCATCACGCCCGCCGAAGTGGCGGTGCTGCGCGTCATCCATGGCGATGACAGCGTGACCGAAATCCAGCCGACCGGCGATATCGAGCGCCGCAACCGCGAAGAGCGCCAGCGCCTGGTCGAAGTGTATGGTCGCCGCGTCGACGGCACCCGCCACGCCGCCCCCGCCGTCGATGCGCTGTTCCCCGGCGCCGCCGCGCGTGTCTTCGAGACCTTCGAAGAACTGGAGATGGACTCTTCGTTTTACGCCGCCACGGGCCGCGTCAGCGCCGGCAGTACCTCCGCGCGCCCGGCGGCGCCGGTCGCCGAACCGGCCGGGCTTCCCAATTTCAAGGCCATGAAGGTCGCCGAACTGGTCGAATTCGCCAACGTCAATCGCATCGACCTGAGCGGCAAGACCAAGAAGGCCGACGTGCTGGCGATCATCGAGGCGGCGACCGCCGCCCCGGCGCCGCAGGCCGAAGAGCCCGACGAAGCCCACGCCGACGAAGACGGCATCGGCGACATGGACGACGGCCAGGGCGGCGCAAGCCTGTTCAAGTAGGGATCGACATGAATGGCCCGCAAGAAAACGCTCGTCAATTTGCTCGACGGTTTGCGGGCCGCCTGTCGTATGTCGCTGAACGCGGCGCATAACAGCCAGCACCGCGACGCCCAGATCAAGATGCTCCAGGAGAAGCAGGAGTTCTTCTGGGGCGACTTTGCGTGGCCGCATCTGCGGGTTGACCGTTTCATCAACGTGCAGGCGGGCCAGCGCTATTACGATATGCCGGCCGATCTGGACATCGACCGTATCAGCCATATCGAAGTGCGCTTCGGGCAAGCCTACAACCGCCTGCGCTGGGGTATCGACGCCCCGCAATACGCGGCGTTTGACAGCGAACTCGACCAGCGTTCCGATCCCATCCAGCGCTGCAAGATCACCGAAGACGAGCAGCTTGAGGTCTGGCCGATCGCGCAGACCGATTTTGACGCCACGACGCTTGAAGGCCGGATGAAGATCACCGGCATCCGCACGTTGCTGCCGCTGGTGGCGGACAGCGACCGCGCCGATCTCGACGACCAGCTTCTGATCTTGTCCTGCGCGGGCGACTATCTCGCTGCCAGCGGCGCCAAGGACGCCCAGCTCAAGATCGACCAGGCGAACCGGCTGTATCTGAAGCTGAAGGGCCGGCTTATGCCGCGCAAGCGCTTCAGCATCGGCCAAGGGCGCATGAACAACGACGACACGCGCCCCGTGCGCATCCCCATCGCCGTTTACAACAAGACGAGCTGACCAGTGGGCCGGATTTGGGTCAAGGAGTTCACGGGCGGTCTTGATAGCCGGCGCATGCCGGTGACGACATCCGGCGGCGTGCTGGTGAAGGCCGAGAACGGCCATATTTCGCGCGGCGGTGATTTTGAGAAGCGCGCCGCCTTTGTGCCGACCTACACGCTGCCCGCCGGCACTGTCGGCCTGGCGCAGACGTTCGCCACCGGCATCTATGTCTTTGGGAGCGACGCGACGCCCGCCGGCCTGCCGTCCGGCGTCAGCTACCAGCGCCTCCAGCACCCCACAGACACAGGACAGTCCCTGACGCGCGTGCTGTCCTATGATCTCTATGCCGGCAAGCTCTACGTCGTCGGTGAATTTTCCGACGGCGGCGTTTTCCACTTCTACGACGGCGCGGGCGTCACCGACTGGTTTGACGGCCGCGCGAGAGCGACCTTCACCGTAACGGATGGCGCGGTGACGCCTGCCACGTTTTCGTCCGGCTCCTTCGAAGTCCTGGGCGGCACGTCAGGCGCGCCAAATCAGATCACCGACATCACCATCGACGGTATCTCGATATTCAATACCGCAGGGCCGATCAACTATCACACCGACAACGTCACGACGGCCTCGGACATTGCGTCGCAAATCAATCTCTACACGTCTTCCCCCAATTACACCGCCACCACCAACGGTCAGACCGTCATTCTCACGGCGGCGGCTTCTGGGGCGACGGCGAACGGCAAGACGATCCTCATAAGTTCCACGGGGGATTTCCAGACCGGCAACGTCCAGCTTTTCTCCGGTGGCGCGGCGATGGTGACATCGAAGCTGAACGACCTGAAGGTCGGCGGCGTCTCGGTTATCAGCGCGCCGGTCTCCTGGTCGACCAGCAACGAAGCGACGGCAACGGCCATCGCCAACGCCGTCAATTCCTACACGTCGTCGCCCGATTATTCGGCGTCCGTGAACGGCGCGCAGGTCAGCGTCGTGGTCGGCACAGCCGGCGCGGCCGCAAATGGGCGGGCCTTCGCCTTCTCGCTCGTCGACGGGCTGGCCGTTTCCCCGCCGTCCGGCCTAGTGCTGTCCGGCGGCCAGGACGGCGCCGGCTTCCAGGCCGGGCCTTACGTCAAGACGGTCGGCTCGAAGGTCTATTCGGTCTCGGGCTCGAATTTGCATTTCTCGGGCATCGACCAGCCGACGAAATGGACGACGGACGCGGTCGGCGCCGGCTTCATCGACATGTCGAAGCAAAGTTCGGGCGCTGAAAAGCTGGTGGCGCTGGGCGAATACCAGAACTATCTGGCGATCTTCGCCGGGCGGGTGGTGCTGATCTGGTATGTCGATCCCGACCCGACGCTGAACCGCAAGGTCCAGGTGTTGAAGAACACGGGCACGCTCAGCGGCCTCTCCGTTACGCAGTTCGGCGACAACGATTTGTTCTATATCGACCGCAGCGGCTTGCGTTCGCTGCGGGCGCGCGACGCTTCGAACGCAGCGGCCACATCCGACATCGGCGTGCCGATCGACACCGTCATCAAGGCGAAAATCCAATCGCTCACGACTGAAGAGCGCGAGAATATCATCGGCGCCATAGAGGTCGAAGACGGGCGTTTCTGGCTGATCGCCAAAGACGTGATTTACGTCTTCA
The DNA here is from genome assembly GCA_964542655.1 of uncultured Cellvibrionaceae bacterium. GTDB lineage: Bacteria > Pseudomonadota > Gammaproteobacteria > Pseudomonadales > Cellvibrionaceae > Cellvibrio. Next base: position 25,124 of record CAZIWB010000049.1, on the reverse strand, counting down.
GCTTTTTTAACGGGGCCAAGGTCAGTGCATGGACGACCTACACGCCCAGCTACGTGGACGAAAGCGGCGCCGTTGTTCCCTTCGATGTGGAAAGCGGCGTCGTCTTCGGCGACCGCGTCTATGTGCGCTCCGCGGACACGATTTACGTCTATGGCGGGATCGACAGCGATTTCCAGTACGACGCCACCGTGGCCGAAGCCTGGCTTCCCGATCTCGACGCCAATAACCCAACGCGGGTGAAGGAATGGCAAGGCGTCGACGCCGCGCTCGAAGGCGAATGGGAAGTTCGCTTCGCCATGCAGCCGACCAATGAAGACGCCAGCGACAAGATCGCCACTCTTTTCGAGACCACCTATAACCAGGAGCGCGTTCCCTCCCTCGGCCGGTCCACGCATATTAGCCCGCGCTTCAAGACCGTCGGCACCGGCTATGCGCGCTTGAGCGCCGTCGTCATCCATTACGCGAGCGACGCCGATGAGGATTGAGCGCGCCAAAGGCGGGGAAGTTTTTCACGTCGCGCTGAATATGCGCGAGCGGGATTTCGAGGAATTTTCCGCGCTGTACCCGACCGATGACCGCACCGAACTGGCCGGGATGATGGATGCGCGGTACGGCGGCCGGGATGACGTGCTGTGCGGGTCGTTGGACGGCGAGCCGATTTGCATAGGCGGCACCATCGAAGGGCGGCCCGGCGTCATCACGCTGCTGTTCTTCGCCACGGACGCTTTTCCGAAGATAGCCTTGCCGATCACCCGGTTCATCACCCGTCAGCTTTTCCCGCGCTATTTCGTGGCGGGCATCCACCGCATTGAGGCCGTCGCCCTGGCGTCATACGACCCTGTCCATGGCTGGCTGCGGACGCTGGGCCTGGAGCCCGAGACGGGGCCGCTGCGGGGTTATGGGAAATCAGGCGAAGCGTTTATCCAGTTTTCCAAGGTGGCCGATGTTTGCTCGGCTGGCTGATGTGGGCGATTTCGACGCTATAGTCGAGATGGCGCGGGACAACGCCAGAACGGTCCCTCATTTGGAATTTAGCGAAGAACGGGTTCAGGCCACCCTGGCCCGGTACATCGAGACGGCCAACCCGACGATATGGGTTGTCGAAGACCATAGAAAAGCTGTAGGTTTCCTCCAGGCGTACTGGTGGGGGTATGATGCGTTTGCGGGCATCTTTACCGTCCAACAAGTCATTTATGTCCAACCCGATAAGCGCGGAACTCGGGCCTCCGTACTGTTGATGAGAGAATTGGTCGCCTGGAGCAAAAGGCTCGGCGCCAAGGAAATCATCGGAGGCAACGACAACGAGTTCAATTCCGAGCGGACCGCCAAATTCCTAGAGCATTTCGGGTTTCGGCGCGTCGGTTTCGCAATGCGGAAGGCGCTTTAGACAATGAGCAAGAAGGACGGTGGCGCCTCCCAGATCGCGGCGCAGGATCGGGCCGACGAAGCAGCCCGTCAGGCGCGCATCCGCCAGGGCACCACGAACGTCAACAGCACGTTCGATAACCAGTTCACGGACGATTATTACGGCAAGCAGCGGCAGAACTATATCGACTACGCCTCGCCGCAGCTTGAAGACCAGTACGGCAACGCGCAGAAGCAGTTGACCTTCGCGCTCGACCGCGGCGGCAATCTGGACAGTTCGGCGCGTGCCGATCTCGAAGGTCAGCTTCAGAAGAAATATGACCTGAACAAGCAGCAAATCGCCGACCAAGGCCTGTCTTATCAGAACCAGGCCAAGAACAGCGTCGAGGATGCGCGCGCGCAGCTCATCTCGATGCTGAACAGCACGGGCGACGCGACCGGCGCCGCCAACCAGGCGCTTGCGCGGGCATCGGCCTTGTCGACGCCGCCGCAGTACAGCGCGCTGTCGAACCTGTTCAGTGATTTCACTGGCGCGCTGGGAACGCAGGCGGCGCTGGAGAAGGCGAATTATTATTCCGGCGGACAGGTCGGTCCCCGCTACAATACCGGGTTATTCGCGCCGAACTCTGGCGCCGTCTCTGTGACGTAGGAGGCGCGTTTTGTGCGATCCAATCACCATCGCCAGCGTCGCCTTGACGGCGGCCTCCGTCGCGGCCAACTCCATGGCCGCGAGCCAAGCCGGACACGCGCGCACCGCAGCGCTCCAGGCCGAGCGCTCGCGCCAGAACCAACTGAACCAGGAAGCGTCCGGCATCAACGATACCGCGCAGGGCCGCTTCAAGGGGTTTCAAGACCAGCAGGACGCCCAGCAGCAAAACCTCGCCAGCTATTACACGGGCCAGGACATTGGCGCGCCGCCGCCGGAAAGCGCGTTGCCGACTTCGTCCTCCAACATTGTCGTGGACGAGCAAGCCAAGCAGGACGCGAAAGCCAAGGCGTTTACCGACAGGACCGGCACGGCGCTGGCGGGCTTGCGCGCCTTCGGCGAAGCGCTGGGCGCCGACAGCCGCGGCACGGCGCGCGATGCCGGCGCCCTCGGTCAGGTCAACAACTTCAAAGCTGGTTCATCGGCCGTGGTGCCGTATGAGCTGGACGCCGCGAGCCAGAAAGGCAATGGCATGAAGATGGTCGGCGATATTCTGGGCGGTCTCGGCAAAGTCGGGATGAGCGCAGGGCTTAGCGGGGGTTCGTTCGGCAATCTGTTCGGCGGCGCGCCCGGCGTGGGCTCGTCGGCCACCGTGGCGACGGCAGCGAACGGCAACGTGCCGCGTCTCGGCATGCTGTATTGAGGGGATAGGTCATGCCAATCATCAACAACGGCTATTTCAACGATCCCGCGCTGGCGCAGGGTTTTTCAAACCTCGCGGGGTTGTTCAAACCCCCGAGCGGCACCGACCTGGCGGGCTACGCGGCGGCGAATGAACGCAAGCAGGCCGCCGACCGGCTGAGCTGGCTCTTCAACAATTCGGGCGATCCTACCGCCTCGGCCCGTGCGGCGCTGACCGGCGTGCAGGGTTACGGCGAGACGCCGACCGGCTTCACCTACAAGGTAGACCAGGACAGCGCCACGTCGCGCGCCAACAACGCCAATACGGTGAAGGGCGGCCTGCTGGGCCAGCTTTACGGCCCGCTGAACCAGGGCCAGGTCCGCCCCGAACTTCCGGCCGATGTCGCCGGCACTGTCGGCCTTCCCACGCTCGGCGCGGTGCAGGGCGCGCCGAAGCCGCTGTCGGAGACCGAAGCCAAGGCCCAGGTCTTCCAGGGCCTGCCGACGACCGACCAGCGGTCGGCCGTGTTGTCGGAAATCCCCGTCGAAAGCGTCATCATGGGCAACGGCCAGCCGCAAGTCGTGCGCCGCGCCGACGCGGTCGGCAATGCGCCCTACAGTGCCACGGCGGCGCGCCCGACGACCCAGAACTATCGCGATCCCACCGGGCATATGGGCACGGCCTTTGCGGGGCCGGACGGGAAACTCATGGACACGCAGACCGGCCAGCCGATCCCGGCCGGCAGCGTCGAGATCAAGGTCAATGTGCAGGGCTCCAATCCCGAACAGGCGATGGGCAACGCGACGCGGCAGGACGCGAAAAACAACGTCGTCACGGAGGACATCGGGCGCGCGCTGGCCGTCATTCAGCAGCATCCGCGCCTCGCGACGGGTCTGCCCGGCCAGGTTCTCAGCGGCGTTGGCGGGACATCCGCCAACACGCTGTCGACGCTGCTTGACGGTATCCGCGCCAATATCGGCTTCGACCAGCTTTCCGCCATGCGCGCGGCCTCGCCGACGGGCGGCGCGCTGGGCGCCATTTCGGACAATGAAGAAAAGCTGCTTCAATCGGTGCTTGGCAGCACCGCGACATCGCAAAATCCCGATGATCTGGCCTACAACCTGAAACGGCTGAACAACATCGTTCTCGACACTGTCCACGGCAAAGGCAACGGCCCCGCGCGTTTTGATCTTGCCGGCGATGCGCCGCAGATGGTCACGCCGGGCGGCTCCGGCGGCGCGCCCGACATGCCGACCGTCGCATCGCCAGAAGAAGCCCTGAAATTGCCGCCCGGCACGCACTTTCGCACGCCGGACGGCCGCGTAAAGGTGCGCTGATGGCCGACCCCTGGAGCCAGTTTGCCGATCCTCCCGCGCCGGATGGCTGGGCCGCGTTTGCCGACGCGCCCGGCGCGGGCGCGCCCCAAGCCCCCGGGCCGCGCAGACCGGAAGTCGTGCAGGCCGAGTTCGACGCCCTTCCCTGGTACAAGAAAGCGGGTCAGGCCGCCGATGATCTTGTCCGGCTGGCCGCGAATGGCGTGACCTTCGGCTATGCCGACAAGCTGGCCGGCGCGCTCAACGGCACGGGGGCGGACGCGGAGCGCGCGCTATCGCAGGAGGCCCAGGATCGTGCGGGCCTTGCGGGCGACGTGGCTGAGATCGGCGGGTCCTTGGCCCTCCCGCTCGGCGCCGCGCGCAGCGGCCTCACGCTGGCCGGCCGGCTGGGGGCAAAAGCGCTTCCCGGCGTGGCCGGGCTGGCCGCGCGCAGCGGCCTTATGGGCCTGGAAGGCGCTGGCTACGGGACGCTCGACGCGGCGGGCCACGACCAGCCGCTGAGCGAAGGTGCATTGACGGGCGCGATCTTCGGGACCGGCGGCAATGCGGCGGCCGAGGAGATCGGGCACGCGGCCGGCAAGGTCGCCGGGCTATTCGGCCGGTCGCGCGTTCCGACCATGAACGACCTGGAAGCCGCTCGCGATGCCGCCTACCAGGCGGCCGACAATGCGGGCGTCATCTATACGCCGCACGCGATCACGCGCATCCAGAACGATGTGACGCAGAAACTGGCGGATATGGGCTATGACCCCGCGCTCCAGCCCGGCGCGGCGGCGGTGTTGAACCGCCTCAACGGCCTAGCGGGCCAGAATATCACGCTGAAGGGTCTCGACACCCTGCGCAAAGTGGCGAACAACGGCTACGTCCCCGGCAACAAGGCCAACGACCGCGCCGTCGGCATCATCACCAACTCGATCGACGATCTGGTGGACAACCCGGCGGCGCAGGAATTGCTGGTCGGCAACGCCCAAGGCGGCGCCGACGCATTGCAGTCCGCCCGCGACTACGCCCGCCGCGCCTTCAAAGCCACGGAAATCAACGACGCGCTGGAGCGCGCCGACCGTCGCGCGATGTCCACCGGCAAAGGTGCCAACGTCGACAACACGACACGGCAAAACATCAACCGCATCCTCGACCGCGGCGCGCGCGGCTACTCGCCAGACGAGATCGCGGCGATGAACCATGTCGTGAACGGGACGCCGGGCCAGAACTTCCTGCGATGGATGGGCGGGTTCGCGCCGCAAAATATCGTCGGCGGGGGTATGGGCGGCTTGATCGGCGCCGAAGCGGCGCACGCCTTGGGCTTGCCGGGGGCGGCGGGCGCGGCGACGACCATGGGGCTCGGCTATCTCTCAAAAAAGACGGCCGACGCCATGACGCGGGGCAACACTGACGATCTGCTCGACATCATCATGTCGGGCCGCAAGCCGACGCCCAATGGCGCCCAGCAGGCCGTCAGCGCGTCCACGCCGGACTTGGCGCGGATCATCATGCAGAGTGGCAATACGAAGGTTAATCAATGACCGGCGAGGTCGCGGCGTATCATCTCGTCCACGGAGCCTGCATCTGCGCGGGCTTCGGATCCGGCGAAGGTCCAGCGTAGGAAAATGATGAGCGCCACAAAATACAAGATTTCGAGCATGTATCACTACATGGCATACAACCATTCCGATTACAAGGGGCCCGGCGATGGCAGATAGTTTGGCCTCCTATTTTGCCCGAAATGCACCGTACGTCACGCCGGGGCAACATAAGTACAACACGCCGTTGTCCCTTGGCGACGAGATGCGTTTTCGCGCGTGGGTCAACCAGAACAAGGTGCCCTTCGACACCATGGCCCCGGTATCCGACTATGACATGCGTGGGTTCTGGCAGGCTCTTCAAGCCAACGATCCGCGGGCGCGCAGCGCCGTAGACCCAAACGATAACCGGCTGCACTATCCCGATTATTGGAAGACGCCGTACCATCAGACGTTTTCCAACGAAAGCCAGTGGGCCTTGCCGACCGCGCCTCATTGGACCAGCCAGGACCAGCTTGTGACCCCCGATGGTCGAGTGGTGTTCGACGACCGCCAGCAGTTCGGTGACGTTCTTGGGGACCGCCAATGACCGATCTGGCGTCCATTCTGGTCGGCGGGGCGGCTGGCCGCCCGGACAGCATCAGCGGCATGCAGCCGGCGCTGGTCCAGCGCCTACAGACCCTTATGGACACGGCGCCGCCGGACATCCGGGCCGCCCTGCACATCAATTCGGGCTACCGCTCGCCCCAGATCCAGGCGGCGCTCTATCAGGCCGCCTTGGGCAAGTATGGCTCGCCGGAAGCCGCCCGCCGCTGGGTCGCCCCGCCCGGCCATTCCCAGCACGGGGAGGGCAACGCGGCCGATTTGCAGTTCGGCTCCGACGCGGCGCGCGATTGGGTCCACCAGAACGCGGCGGGCTTCGGCCTCAATTTCCCGCTGTCGAACGAGAACTGGCACATCGAACTAGCCGGTGCGCGGGGCGGTCATCCTCCGAACATCCAGATGGCTTCAGCGCCCGCCCAGGCCGCGCCGCAGCCCATCGCCGCCCTGTTCACCACGGACGCACAGGCGCCCACCCAGGCCGTCGTGCCGCCCGCTGTGGCCGCTGGGCTCGCTTCCCCGCCACCGGCCGCCCCGATGATGCTGGCGGCCAATACGTCGCCCCTGGCGGGCCTGGCCGATCTCTTCGCCGGTCAGCAGCAGGACACCAGCGCCGCCCAGCAGGCCGAAATGGACGCCCGCGCGGCCCGGCGCCGCGCCCTGATCGAGGGCGCGCCCGACCCGTTCACGCGGGCGGTCATGGCTTAGCCCTCGATCGCAGGGCTGGATTTCGAGGCGTCTGCTTCGAGAATGTCGAAAGCCTCGTTGACGAGATTAGTTAGGCGCGCAAGAGATTGATCGCAACCTTCCTGCATGTACTCAGGGTTCGAGATGACTTTTCGCGCTATAGGTACTTCTGCATCGGTTTCCACCACCAGCCATAAAGGTGCGTGGCGAGCGTAGCGCGCCGCCAGACGCCAGGGCCCCGCCGGTACGCGCGCCGATATGACTTCAACTGCCACACTTGCGATACGAGACACTCGTTCGATTTCTAACACATCAGGAGACCTACGGGTTGCGGCGCTTTATGTATGACAACTGTAGCACACTGTCAATCGCCAAACCGGACACCGGCCGACAAGTGCGCGCAAAATGACGCGCAAAATTCTGTCTGCTGGTCAGTCTGGGGCGTGTCGGGCGGGGCGTTAACCCCGCCGCCAAGGCACATTAAGAAACGACGCTAAGTATTGGTGGGAGCTACAGGGATTGAACCTGTGACCTATCCCGTGTGAAGGGATCGCTCTCCCGCTGAGCTAAGCTCCCCACCAATTTCCCTTCGGTCGTGTGAATACTGTAGGCGGCGTTTTGTAGGTCGCTGTATTGTAAGGATTTTCTTTATTTTGCTTGGGTTTGATCGGGGCGTTGTAGGTCGCTGTGGGTCGCTGTAGGCCATTTTCGACGCGCAAATTGCGCGCAAATGCGCAAGAAAGCGCGCATTATTCGGCGGCCTCCAGCAAGCCCGCCGAGATCCGGTCGACGGTGTTTTCCGGGTCTTCGGGCGCCCATTTGGCGTAGACTTTTTCGACCATCGCCAGCGTGTTCCCCAGGATCTTGGCGATCTTCCAGAGCGGCACCCCGCGGCGGGCCATGTGCGTCGCGGCGGTGTGCCTGAGAACGTGGGGGCTGATGCCGGTCGCCTTGGGCTTCTCCGACCGGAGCAGCTTCGGGCGCGCGCCGCCGAACCCGGCCTCGATGGCGATAAGCTGCACCGTGGACCAGACGGCGCCCTTGTTGTCCATGACCAGCTCGCCTTGGCGCTCGGCATAGGCGCGCCCCAGCACAGGCCGCAGGGCCTTGGAAATCGCCACCGAGACGCGCCGCTTCTTCGTCTTGCGGCGGCCAGGTACGTTGTAGTCGATGGTGCCCGTCTCGAAATCGACCCGGTCCCAGGTCAGGTCGAGGATGGCCTGCTTGCGGGCAGCGGTCTCCAGGGCCAGCCACAGGAAACGCTCGCCCCGCGACAATCTGTCGCCCCGGCGCAGCTTCGCGGCGGCGTCCAACAGACGCTGCATTTCTTCGGTGCGCAGCCAGCGGTCGCGGGGCTCGCCCTCTTCCGGCAAGGCGCATTTCTCAATGATCGTCGACGAGAACATGGGCCGGGGCATGTCGCGGCTCTTCACCGCGCAGAACCGCAGCACCGCGAACAGGATCGACAGTTCCTTGCGGCAGGTCTGGGGTTTGACCTTGCGGCCACCGATCTTGCCGGCGACGCGCCGGGCGACATAGTCGTCGACCGTGTCCTGGTCGACTTCAGGAACGGTGAGGGCGCCGAAATGCGGCGCCAGCATCTTCCAGTTATAGCCCTGGCCGGGGCGCTTCTCGTCATAAACGGCCCAGCAGTCGGCCACCGTGTAGGCTACCGGCGCTTCGCCTTGGGCGACGCCTTTGTGGCCGTCGAGCAAAAGCCATTGCGCGAAGCGCTTTTCGGCGACAGCACGGTCTTTAGTGCCCATGCTCTTGCGGAACGATCGTCTTCCGTCGGTCCAGAGAGCGTAGAAGTTCCCGTTGGGCCGGGCTTCGAGTTTCGGGGTGGACATCTGATGCTTTCCAAATAGGCGTTCAAGTCTTCTTGCGGGATCAGGATGGGCCTGCCCGGCAGGTACCCCAGCCGGCCCGTAAGGCGCAGGCGTTTGATCTTCGTCCGGCCGCAGCGAAGGGCGGCGGCCACTTCACCTTCCGTCAAGTGCGTTGTCATTCGACAGCAATTCCGCGATCTTCAGGCCGACCGACATGGACACCAGCCGGTTTACCCGCAGCCATACCGTGTTGGGAGTGTTTGGTGATTGGCGCAGCTCGAAGGCCGGATGGTCTTCGTCGATGGCGCTTTCGATGTGGTTTGGAAGCAACTCTTCCGCAGCCACGCCCAACGCGCTGGCCAACTTCTCCAGGCTTTGCGGTGTCGGGAGCGATACTCCACGAACATAAACGGAGATGCTGTCGCGGGGCAGGCCCGACTGGCGCGACAATTCGCTTTGGGTCCAGCCTTTGCTCAGCATGAGCCGGTATAGACGCCGGCCGAAATGTTGTTTTGTAAGATGTTTCGGCGCCAGCGCAGGTTCCTGCGGAACGTCGGCAGTAATGTGATTGCGAGTTTTGCGCGGCATCTAAGCACTCCTCATAGCCCCATAACCCAATGTATGACATCTGTATCGCAGATGCGACATTCGGTGTCAACAGGCGCGGACAAGGTGTCGGACATTTTGTCTGTTGACACCGAAGCAACCTACATACATGTTGGCGGCGTGTAATACAGGCGGCGCCCGTGGTTTTCGCGAAATCGGTAAATGTTTCAAGGTTCTTGGAAGAGAATTTTACGAATGCCGATGGCGTACTTGGCCTTTGCTACCGTCACCTGGACACCGCGCCGCGGCGCGAAGCCGCCCAAAAGTGGTTCCTCCGCGGCGGCATACCTTCCGAGTGGTGGCCTAGGCTGCTTCTCGCACTTGAACAAGAACAAGGAGGGCCGGTGTCGCTGGCCCCTTACGTCGCGTCGGGAGGCGGCAATGGCATCTTCGGCTAGGAGTGAACTGGAAATCGAAGTACTGGCATTCTGGAACTTGAGCCAACGAGGCTGGCGTCTGCTCCGCGCTGATATCGCCGACCCGGAAATCGACGAAGTGCGCGACGATCTCCAGCTTATACTGGATATGACCGACTCGCCGGTTCTGCGCGAGACGCTGGCCAGGGGCATGCGGCGCGACGATGCGCGCCAGCGCCACCCCGCCAAAAAGCCGGTCAGCGCGTGATCGTAATCGTCTTGGCAGGGCCGCCGCGTGGCAAGGAGCGCGTCAAGCGCGCCGGCCTGGATGGCCACGCTTACACCCCTGAGAAGACCGTCTCTTTTGAAGGCCGGCTGGCCTACGCGGCCCAGATCGTGATGGGCGAACGTCCGCCGCTGTCGTGCGCCTTGTCGCTCGACGTGCAGATGTTCATGCCGGTTCCAGCCTCGAAACCGAAGCGCTGGCGCGAGGCTGCGCTGCGCGGCGAAATCCGTCCCGTCGTGAAGCCTGACTGGGACAACGGAGGAAAACTCACTGACGCCTTGAATATGATCGTGTGGGTCGACGACCGGCAGATCGTCGATGGGCGCGTGAGGAAATTTTACAGCGACCGGCCGCGTACCGAGATCCGCGTGCGACCGGAACAAGAAGGAGTATTCGGATGAAACAGCCAGTGCGAGTCGAACTGCTGCTTGAAGGCGCCGCGCTGACGAACGGCGACCGTGACGCCGATTACGGGCCGCCGGCCATCAACCTGGCGTGCGCTGGCGAACTGAAGGCTGTGATGCGCAAGCACATGCGCCGCGATATTTCCCCCGCCGAGATGGAGGCGCTCGATCAGGTCTGCACCAAGCTGGGGCGGGTGCTGACGGGGCCGAAACCCAAGCGCGATACTTATGTCGACGGCGCGACATATTTTTCCATCGCGGGCGAGATCGCGCTGGGCGAGGGCTTGACAGCCGTATCCTGATTGTATGACAAAGCGGAAGACGTTGGCAGACAACAACCGACGTTCCGCTTTCAAGATTTTCCGGTTTGCCTGTTTTTATGAGGAACGCTGCTTGCAGCTAACACCCTTCCCGACCCAACTGTCCGGCGCGAAGTTCCTGGCCCAACGCCAGCATGCTTTGCTGGCGGATGAGCCCCGGGCTGGAAAAACCGGCACGGCGATCATCGCCGCCGACTACAATCTAGACGACACAATCCTCATCGTCACGACGGCGTCGGGCCGCCCCGTCTGGAAGCGCGCCATCGCCCAGTGGTCGGCCTTCCCCCGGACGGTGCAGGTCATCGCGCGGGGCGGCGCCGTGCGCGCGTCGGTCGTCGTTGTCGGGTGGGACCAGATCGCCGACCCCCAGCTTCGCAACGCCCTGCTGGAGCGCCGCTGGGACCGCATCATTCTCGACGAAGCACACCGGGCGTCGAACTTCGAGGCCAAGCGCACCCAGGCCGCCTACGGCACGATGCTCGACGACATCCTGATGCACCGGGGCGCGCTGGCGGGCGCCGGCAACGGTGTCTGGTGCCTGACAGGCACGCCATTCCCGCATGACCTGTCGAACATCTATCCGATGCTGCGCTCGCTGTTCCCCGACCGGCTGGCCGCCGACCCGGACAAGGGATGGCCGAACGTCACCGATTTCATCGACTTCAGAAACCGCTACTGCAAATGGAAGATGAAGAAGCTGCCTCGCGGCTTCCGCAAAATCCCCGTGATCTTCGGCGGCAAGAACGAAGCCGAGCTGCGCGCCCGCATGGACGGCATCTGGCTGTTGCGGACGCAGGAAGATGTCGGCATCCGGCCTCCGTCATACGACATCCTGCCGCTGGTGGCCGACGACAAGACGCTGCGCCAGGCCGAGGGCGATCTGGACCGCACGACGATCTTGCAGGCCGCCCGCGACGGCAACACGCGCGATCTCGACATGCACATGGGGCCGCTGCGCCGCATGACCGGCGAGATCAAGGCTCGGCTCGTCGTTGATGCCGTGAAGGACGAATTTGACGGCGGGCTCGACAAGATCGTGCTGGCCTACTGGCACAAGGACGTGGGCGACATCCTGGCCGACGGCCTTGCCGATTTCGGCGTGCTGCGGATCGATGGATCGACCGCGCCGGAAGCGCGCGGGCCGATCGAACAGGAATGGCTGGCCAGCACGAAGAAGCGGGTGTTCCTTGCCCAGATCGAAGCGGCCGGCGAGGCCATCGATCTGTCGAGCGCGTGCGTCTTGTGGTTCGCCGAGACCACATGGTCGCCGCGCGCAATGAAGCAGATGTCGCTTCGCATCACCAATCACACGCAGACCCGCAATGCCTTTGTCCGCGTCTGTGTGCTTTCCGGCTCAATAGACGAAGCGCTTCAGCAAATTCTTATTCGGCTTTGGGCATCTATCCGCGAGGTCTTGAAATGACCCGGAAGGCCGAGCTGCCGCCGCGCTTTTGGGCGAAAGTCGATAAGAGGCCCGGTCACGGGCCGGCCGGAAAATGCTGGGTGTGGACAGGCGCCAAGACCAAAGACGGGTACGGTAGTTTTGGCGCTGCCTCCTACAAGACCACGCTTGCCCACCGCGCGGTATACATGGCGCTTCACGGCCATATCGAAGGGTGCGACGGCTTCAACGGGACCGTCATTCGACACACCTGCGATAATCCTTCTTGTGTGAACCCCGCGCATCTCCGCGCCGGACACGGTTGGGACAATCAAAACGACAAGGTCGCAAAGCGCCGACACGCCTTCGGTGTGCGACACACGCGAGCTGTCTTGGACGACGGCCTTGTTAGAAAAATACGCCGAACCAAAGGAACGAACGCAGAAGTAGCTGTGCGGTTCGGCGTATCAGCCTCGACTATCAGCTACGTCAAAAATCGCAAATCGTGGGCGCATGTCCACTAACGAAAGGAAGTTTTGAAATGACGCTGAACATCAACATCACCGTGCCCGAAGATGTCGTGAAGGCCGACCAGGCCAGCGGCTATATCGGCCGTGCGCTGAACGCCATCGGCTTTTCTCGCGGCGCGGTCAACGAAGCTGCCCCCGTCGGGCAACCGGCGCCCGCACTGGCTCCCGAGCCCGAGAAGCCCGCGCCCAAGACCCGCGCCAAGAAGGCCGACAAGCCGGCGCCGGAAACACAGCCCGACACCCCGGAAGCCGAAGCGCAGGACGCCGCCGACGAAGCCGCAGAGGTCGAAGAGGCCCGCGACGCCAAGGCGCCGCTGACGCTCGATGATGTCCGCGCCGCCATGACGGATTATGTCGCGAAATTCACTATGGAAGCCACCCAGGAAGACGGCCCGAAGATTTTCACCGAAGCGCTGGGTAGCCCGCCGCCCGGCGAGACTTACTGGAAACTGTCGCTGGTGCCCGATGACCAGGCCACGCTGGCGAAGGTCGTCGAGACCTGGAAGAAGGCGACCGAGCTGAACCCGCTGAAGCGGAAGGCGGTGTAGCTTGAGCGAGGTTAAACCAGGGACTGTATGGCGCCACCTTTATGGTGGCGTCTACACGGTACTCGCCATCGCCAACACGGCACACCCCAGCGAGAAGTTCCCGCCGGCTGTTGTCTATGTTGGCGCGAACGGAAACGTCTGGACACGTCCGCTCAGTGAGTGGACCGCAGACAAGTTTTCCGTCTTGCATGACGGGGGCGTTGATGGCCGCTGCTGAGAACCACGCCGACCGCGAACATTCGGTCTGGTCGGCCAGCTCGACGGACAGAAACGTCAACTGTTCCGGCGCGCTGGCCGTCACGATCGACCTGCCGGAAACGACCAGCGAGGCCGCCGATTGGGGCACATGCGCCCACATGATCGGCGAGGCGTGTCTGCGCAACGGCCACGACGCCGCCGACTTCATCGGGCGCATGCTGAAGGGCAAGAAGCACGAGTTCGAAGTCGACGAAGAGATGGCCGACACGGCCCAATCCTACATCGACTATATCCGCGATCGGATGGGAAAATACCATCTGGAAACGGGCGACGAAGCGACGCTTTGGATCGAAGAGAAGTTCTCGCTGGCCTCCCTGAAGCCGCCTTTCGAGGCGGGCGGGACGGGCGACGCGGTGATGCACTTCCCGAAATGGAAGCTGCTCGAAGTCGTCGATCTGAAGGGCGGCCGCGGTGTCGTGGTCGAAGTGAAGGGCAACATGCAGGCCCGCAGCTACGGCCTTGGCGCGATGCTGATGCACCCGAAGCTGAAGATCGACAAGGTCATGTCGACCATCGTGCAGCCCCGTGCCAATCACCCGGACGGCCGCATCCGTTCGGAGACCTTGCACGTCGCCGATCTGGTCGAATGGACTTCCGACCTAGTCGCCGCCATGAACCGCGCCAAGGACGCTTTTGACGAATACCAAGTCGTCAAAGCGGGCCGAGACACGATGGCGCATTGGGCGTCGGTATGGCTGAAGGCCGGCGACCATTGCAAGTTCTGCAAATTCGCTGGCCCCTGTCCGGCGCTGGAGCAGCGGGCCTTCGACGCGGCTGGTGTCTGGTTTGACGACCTAGATCAGCCGCGCCTGTCCAACAGCCCGGACAGCATGGACCCGGCGAAGCTGGCGGCCACGCTGGATAGCCTGGACATGATCGGGGAGTGGATGAACGCGGTTCGATCCTACGCGCACGCGCAGGCCGAGAGCGGCATCGACATCCCCGGCTATCAGCTCGTCGATAAGATCGGTCACCGCGCCTGGACGGGTGACGAAGCGATTGTCGTGAAGACCCTGACGGACAACGGGGTCGATCCCGACAAAGCCTTTACCCGCAAGCTGGTGACGCCCGCCGCTGCGGAAAAACTTCTCGGCGCCAAGCGCAAGAGCGCTATCGCCGGGATTACTGAGCGTCCCGTGAAGGGCACCAATTTGGTGGCCTGCTCGAAGACCACCCGGCCCGCCGCGAAGTCGGCCGTTCACAAGCACTTCGACATCATCGAGTAACAACCAAGGAGTTCATGTTTATGGCGCGTTCCGAAGACATCAAGACCCCGCTGGCGATCGCCAGCTTCACCCGTGATCTGTTCGAAGCGCGCGAGCGCGACAACGGATCCAAATCGTTCGGCTGCACCCTGCTGTTCCCGAAGACCGTCAGCCTGGCGGACCTGGAAGGCAAGGCATTGGAGGCCGCCGTCGCCGAGTGGGGCGACAAGGCCAAACAGTGGATCAAGGACGGCGTCGTCAAGTCGCCCTTCCTCGATGGCGACGGCCCGCAGGGCATTTCCAAGAAATCGGGCGAGCGCCACGCCGGTTATGCCGGCCACCGCTTCATCCGTTGCACGTCGGGCGCCGACTACAAGCCCAAGGTGTTCGACAAGAAGCGCAACCCCGTGATGGATGTCGACGGCATCCCGTCGGGCTCGCAGGTCTATGGCGTCGTCAACGCCTATACCTGGGAGAATGACAAGAACGGCAAGGGCATCAGCTTCGGCATTTCGCTGGTGCAGGTCGCCAAGGTGGCCGAGGGCGACGAAGTCCTGGGCGGCAGCGGCGGTCCCGATCCCGACAAGTACTTCGAGACCATCGCCGATGAAGGCGATGCGCCCGAGAAGACCAAGGGCGGCGCCGGGGCGAGCGGCCTGTTCGGCTGACTTGATTGTATGTTTTGGCGAGAGACACTGGCCTACAAGCCGGTGTCTCTAGCTCCCAACCGACCAACCACAGGGGCACACCGACATGACGAAGGCGAAAGGCGGCGATGGCCGCTCCATCTTCAACGACGACAACCAGCCGAAGACCAAGGTGGCCGGCGTCGACAACGAGCAACTGAAGTCGATCGTCGACCGCATCGACCGGCTCAAAGACGAGCGCGACGAGATCGGCGAAAGCATCAAGGAGATCAAGGCCGAAGCGAAGGCCAACGGCTTCGACATCGGCACCATCAACGAGATGCTGAAGCTGCGGGCGCTGGACAAGGACAAGCTGGCCGAGAAGGAAGCGCTGCGCGACACGTACGGCCGCGCGCTCGGGATCTTCGGCTGATGGTTACGCGATACACAGAACCGGCGCAGCGCGACCCGCTAACGGACAAGGCGTACACGCTCTTAGGGATCGACCCTGATCTACACGCTTCTGTCATCGGGCGTGCGAAATACCTCGACGCCTATACGAAGAACCAGGTGCTGTTGCGGCGCGCTGTCTCGGACGGCGGCGACCCTGACACTCTCACCGTAGAGCTGGTCAACGGGCACCTGCAATTCACGATGCGGAAACGCGAGACGTGACCGCAGCGCCCGACTTCACGGCCTTCTTCGAGGGCGCGTATCAGCGCGCCCTCGATACGGTCCAGGTTCCCGGCGAGCCCGACGCATCCTGGGACCGCAAGTCGGCCTATCTGCTGTGGCTGGCGACTGACCGCGGCGCCCGCACGCTCGACACATCGATCGAACTTCAGATCATCCGTAGCGCGGGAAGCATATTCGCATGACCCGCCGCCTCTATCTCGGCAAGGCCGCCGAAGTGTTCTGCCTGCTCGATGACCAGGACTATGCCTGGGCGTCACAATGGCGCTGGGACATTACCTGGAACGAACGCAAGACCAAGATGTACGCGACGCGCTCGACCAGGCTGCACGGGCGCAAGGGCAAGCAAACCCGCATCTATTTACACAAGGCTGTTCTTGAGCGGGCCGGCGTCCTCCAACCCAGCGACAAGCACACGATCGGCGACCATCGCGACGGCGACAGCCTGAACGACACCCGCGCGAACCTGCGCTGGGCCACCGCGTCGATGAACAATCTGAACCGCTTCGGCGCGCACGCGCGCCAGCCCGAACTGCAACAGGCCGACGATGTCCCGTTCTGAGTTCCTATTTCTTGACCTGGAAACCCGCTCGGCCGTCGACCTGAAAAAGCATGGCGCCTATCGCTATTTCGAAAGTGAAACGACCGACGTGCTGATGGCGCGCTTCGCCTTTGACGACGGCTCTGTGGGGTGCTGGTTGCGCGATCAGCCATGTCCACCGGAGATCATTGCGCACATCGAAAGCGGCGGCCGGATCAGCGGCTGGAACGTCTTCGGCTTCGAGCGCCTGGCCTTCTGGTTCGTGCTGGGGCCGCGCTATGGCTGGCCGACACCACACGATGAACAGTTCGATGATACGCAGCAAATGGCCGTTGCCATGTCGCTTCCGCGCGACTTGGGCGGCGCGGCCGAAGCGCTCGACTTGCCCGTCAAAAAGGACAAGGAAGGCCAGCGGCTGATCCGCAAGTTTTCCATCCCGCGCCGCGCCCGCAAGGATGAGGGACCGGCCGGTTTGTATTGGAACGAGCCCGCCGATCATCCTGAAGATTTCGCGGCGTTCATAATGTACTGCGGGACCGATGTTGAAACTGAACGCGGCGCCCGCGCCCGGCTGATCCCGCTGTCGGAATACGAGCGCGACATGGCCGTGATCGACGCCAAGATCAATGCGCGCGGTATACGTATCGACCGCAAGAGTGTTGAAGCCGCCATTCGACTGGCCGACAAAGCCAAAGCGTTGCTCGACCGCGAGATGAAGCTGGCGACCGGCGGCTATGTTACCGCCTGCACCCAGGCCGCAAAATTAGTCGAGTGGGTGCAGGCGCAAGGCGTCGCGCTGACATCCGCGGCGAAAGCCGAGATAGAAGACCTGCTGGAGTGCGATGATCTGCCGCCGAACGTGCGGCGCGCCGTTGAACTTCGACAAGAAGCCGCCAAAACATCCGTATCGAAGCTAGTCGCCTTCCAGGCCCGCGCGTCACTGAAGGACGGTCGGGTGCGCGGCGCCTTCCTGTTCTGCGCAGCCGGCACCGGGCGTTGGTCGTCGACCGGCGTTCAGATGCACAATCTCAGCAGGGCTCGGAAGGAGTTTGGCGAAGCGGTCAGGCAGGGCGAAAAGAAGCGCCCGCCGCGCGCCGACATCCTGTTCGACCTGATCCGCAGCGAAGACCCCGGCACGCTGAAATTCTTCTATGGCGAAAAGCTGGGCCGCACGCTCTGGCTGCTCTCCGACTCGATCCGTGGCTTCATCTGGGCGGCGCCCGGCCACGATCTGATGGTGGCCGACTATTCTGGCATCGAGGGTGTTGTCGCGGCATGGTTTGCGGGTGAAGACTGGAAGGTCGACGCCATCCGCGAGATCGCCGAAAACCCTAAGCTACCGGATCTGTACCGGCGCGCGGCGGCGGCGATTTTCAACTGCGCGATCGACGACATCCCCAAGAGCGACAGCCGCCGCCAGGTCGGCAAGGTCTCCGAACTCAGTCTTCAATATGCCGGTGGACCGGGCGCCTTTCGCTCCATGGCCCGGAACTACAGCCTGAAGCTGGACCCGCTCTATCCCGTCGTCTGGCCGGCGGCTGGCGAAGAACGCCAGAAGCAGGCGCTGAAGCGCTACAACGTGGTCCTGGCCCGTGGCGAGCCCATAGGCCAGCTCCTGAGCCGCGAGGCGTTCCTGGCGGCCGAGTGCATCAAGCTGGGCTGGCGGGCCGCTCACCCGGCCATTGTGAGCGCCTGGAGCGCCCTGGAGGACGGGGCGCGCGAAGCGGTCATGTTCCCCGGCCGCAAGGTGCGGGTGCTGAAGTGCGAATATCTCGTCACCCGCGGCTTCCTGTGGTGCCGCCTGCCGTCCGGGCGGTGCCTCGCCTATGGCGGTCCCAAGATCAAGGAACAGGTCTGGGTGAAGCTGAAGAACCCGGAGACCGGCGGCTGGATGGAAAGCTCCGAAGTCATGGGCCGGGAAGAAGCACACCGCGCCGCTTCGAGGGGCGAAGCGTTGATCGAGCGCGACGCCAAATCCGCCGTCACGGCGCTGGGCGTCAACAGCGTGACGAAAAAGTGGGAGCGCTTCGGCCTGTACGGCGGCCTCGCCTTCGAGAACATCGTGCAGGCCATCGCCCGCGACCTGCTCGCCAACGGGATCAAGAAGGTAGAGGCGGCCGACTATCCCGTCATCGGCCATGTCCATGACGAGATCCTGTCCGAAGTGCCGCGCGGCCGTGGCTCGGTCGAAGAGTTCGTCGATCTGATGTGCGAATTGCCCGATTGGGCAGAAGGCTTGCCCCTCACAGCGGCGGGCTGGAGGGGCAAGCGCTATCGCAAGGATTAGGCTGCGGTCACGGTGCGCGTCGTCCAGGCCGTGCTGCCGTCATCGTTACCCCACCCTAAGGTAGCAGAGCCGCCGCTCGCCGCTTCCGCAAGATTTTGAATAAACGTCCCTTTATCGGCCGACCAATTGGGTGCGCTAAGGCCAAAGTCCGACGCGGGATCGACGAA
Source organism: uncultured Cellvibrionaceae bacterium (assembly GCA_964542655.1). Lineage (GTDB taxonomy): Bacteria > Pseudomonadota > Gammaproteobacteria > Pseudomonadales > Cellvibrionaceae > Cellvibrio. The sequence goes on along the minus strand of CAZIWB010000049.1, from coordinate 6,253 downwards.
ACGGCTGATGCCGGCCCTGCGAACATTCCGCATAGCGCCGCGTGCGCCCGACAAGCTCCACGCATAACCCGTAGCACCGCCAAAATCGTGCGTATCGACCCCGTCAATGTCGACGACCTTGGCATCCGACAAACGGATAGGGTTGCACGCGCCCCCGACGTTGCCACAATCTACTTCAATGCCGCTAATCGTCACGCGGGTTTCGGCGATGTCCACCAACTGCAACACCGACGCCGAACAGGTGCCCCCGAAATATGCGCCGCCGCACAAACGGACCGACCCGCCCACAAAACCAGAGCCGCCGCCGGTATCATCCGCTAACAGCGCCTGCTGCCCTGCGGCGCAGCGGCCTCCCGTAACCACGATATGACCGGCAGGCGCAGCCGAGTTTCCCGAGAACCGAATACCGATAGAGCTGCCTGCCGTCAGGTCTATATGATTGTCAGCCAATAGGATAGACGGAAGCGTCGTGTATGGGTCGATCCCGTATATCGCGGATACGATGCGGATGCCGTAAGCACCGCCGGCCCCGGACGTGATAATGTTGCCTGCGATGGTAGATTTTTTACCATCCGACCCTTGCGCCCAGATGCCGAACTGATTGTCGGTCAAGACGTTGTTGGCGGTTATCCCCCAACAGCCATTCAACGAGATGGCCCCGCGGGGGATACCGGGGACTGTGGCATCCGATTGCCCGGTGATGTTCGCGCCGACAACGTTAACGTTGCCGAGCGTCGCGGCGTACACGCCACAAGCGCGGGGCGACACGATGCAACCGCTGAGATTGACGTTGATGTGTGCGGCGGACGTGTTGTCCAGCAGGTCGTCGTACGCCAGCAGTGCGTAAGCATTAACGCCGTCCGTCGCGCCCTGTTGACCGAAACTTACCAACTCGTTATCCGGCGCCACGAAGACGTTCGAACAATAGGACCAGAACACGGCAAACTGCTTGATGTAATTTCCGTTTGCGTAGTTCTGATCGAAATGTATTTCCGAGCAATAATTGTTCGATCGCCCGTGAAACGAGAACACGGTCGCGCTAACGCCAATGTTACTCGGTGCGAAGGAGTTACCGTCTTCCGAGAAAAAGCGATTGCGGCGAACAAAGACGTGACGGTGCCGGGCGCCAGCATCGGCGTCCGTGAGCCACGCGAACCAATTGTCGTTACCGAAGTTTTCGACGACGCAGTCTTCCAGGCCATTTCCGACCATGTCGGTTTCGGCTGCGGACGTTACGTGGAAGAGAAAAAACCGGCCGTTGCCGCCGCCACCTGCGCTGTTACCGCGCCAACCGATCCGTTTGAACATGACGTGCGATGTGTTCTGCACCACGACACCGTCACTAACGGCGGTGTCGCCCGCGACCACGAACCGGCTTGTCTCTGGCGCGTCGCCCACAAACGCGCACGGCGCCGTGATCGTGATGGAACCGCCCGTCGCCCACGCAGCAGAGGAAAGACCGATGGCGCCGGGTATGAATACCTCGCGCACCGCGCCCGTATTAACATAGGCGACCAGCTTTTTAAGGGCGGCGTAGTTGTCGGTGTAGCTGCCGTCGCTGACGTAATCGCACTTAATGCCGAAGGCGCGGCAATCTATCTTATCGCCGGGAACGAGGACCCACCAGAAACCAGTGGTGTCGGACGCGATGATATAACCGCCATCGTCGGCATAGCCAGGATCGACGTTTGTAAGCTTGTAGGAACGCGACGGCACACCGTCGTTCGCGACATAATCGAAAACCGTCACGCGCGCGCCGTTCGCCAGGGTGGTTGGGATCAAAGCCCGCAAAGCCGCAATACCGATGATAGACCCGAGATGGGCCGCAGCTTCCGCCGCCGCCTCGCCTGCCGTTTCAGCAGAATTGCTTGCCTCAGTCGCGGCGGCGGTGGCGGTTGCAGCGGCTTCCACCGCTTCGTTAACTGCGGAAGCGCAAGCGGTGGAAGGCGCGAAGACCAGCACAGTGCGCGTGCCGCTTGGAAAAGTCCCCGAGAGCTGATCGCCGTCGAGTGTGTAATCGCTGGGATCGACGCGAGCGAAGTTGCTGCCGTCTTTGACGTAAACTTCGATCTGCAATTCGTCGGTGCCGAACGCCTGGCCGAGCGTAATGGTCTGAGCCGCACCGGTGCCGTTGAAATGTTCGAAATAAGGAGTGCCGCTTTCGGCGCCGCCGCTGAAGACCATCCACTTGCCGGCGGCGAGATCGGTGGCGAAATCGCTCGACGTGTGCGCGACGACGGCCATGTAGGTCACGCCGGCTTCGCTGGCGAGATCCTTGACGCTGTAGGACGTAGCCGTCGCCCAATTGCCGCGCGGCGAGCCGCCGCCCGCGATCAACGCCAGCGCGTCGGAGGCCAGGCTGTCCTTGGTGACGATCTTGTTGTTCAGCTTGCCGTCGGAGCGCCGGACATCCTTCAGCGCGTCGATCGTCTCGTCGGTCGTCGTCTGGATATTGGCGAAATCGCCGTCCAGGTCGGAACCGGGCTTCGGGCTCGTCGGATTACTGGCCTCATAGGCTGAATAATCGAAGCCCGGCGCGAAAGGGGTGGGGTCGGCCATCGGAAAATTCCCGCTCAGAAATTGGTGGCCGACAATAACAGACAAAATACATATGCCAAAACGCGAATATCGGCATATCGTTGATTGTATTACACTTTCGTCTGTCTGGTGTAGGTTGACAAGGCGATACAGGTGTCATACAAAACCTACCTGTAACGACCCGCCAAGGATGAGGCAGAAGTGGCAAAGAAAAAGGCCCGCAAGGCCCCCAATCCCGACAGCAAATCGCGGCCGATCGCTTTCCGCCTCGACCGGGAACTGATCCAGAAGATCGACCATGTCGCCGGGAAGCTGGGCAAGGCCCGCAACGCCATCGTGGCGCTGGTTTTGAAAGAATATGTCGCCGAGCGCGGCGACGCCGAGATCGCCCGCATCGTCCGCGAAGACGATCTTGCGAAAACGCAAGTCGATTTATTCGCATGACCCGCTTCGACGAGCTGCGCGCCGCCCATCCCGATATGGCCCTGGCGCTGTACGCCCTGGAACCGCGCGGCGTCGTGACGTTCGAGGTCATCACCCCCGACGGCCAATCCTATAGCTGGGACGCGCTAACGGCCGACGACGCGATGGACGCGGCGTTCCCGCCCGAGCGCGTGCCGGAACCTGACCCGCCCGCCGAGCCGCTCCCGCCCGAGCCCGGGAAGCCTGTTTCAATTTTCGACTGACGTTTTTCCCAACCGACAATTTGTTCAAGGAGTTCCTGAAAATGCTTTCTTTTCACAACGATCCCGCTGTCAAACTGAAATACGTTCTGCGCACCGAAGCGCACCGCGAAGCCGACAACCTTATTCGCGGCACCGGCTGGAACGGCAGCAAAGGTTGCGCGGTCGGCTGCACCCTGGAGAAATATAACCACAGCCAATACCCGATCGAATTGGGCATCCCCGAATGGCTGGCGCGCGTCGAAGACACGCTCTTCGAGGGCATGTCGCACGGCCGCGCGATGCTATGGCCTTCCGAATTTCTAATGGCTACCCCCGTCGGTGTTACCGAAGAACAATTCGACCGAAATGTAAAAGCGCCGTTCCTGGTGCTGGTGCTGGAAAGCACGTTGAGGACCTTCGACCAAGCCGCAAACCCGGCCGTGACGGCGGCCGTTCAGAGGTCCATAGCGCTCTGGAAACGGTCGGACATCAACTCGCCCGCCTGGCTCGCCGAAGCGGAGGCGGCGGCGGCGGCGGCGCGGGCGGCGTGGGCGGCGACGGAAGCGGCGCGGGCGGCGGAAGCGGCGGCGGAAGCGGCGCGGGCGGCGCGGGCGGCGGCGCGGGCGGCGACGGAAGCGGCGGCGTGGGCGGCGGCGCGGGCGGCGGCGGAAGCGGCGTGGGCGGCGGCGGCGGAAGCGGCGTGGGCGGCGGCGACGGCGGAAAAGTGTGACGCGTTCGCCGACGAATTGCTGCGCCTTCTGAAGAACGCCAAGGAGACCGCCAATGGTTAGCCCCTATCTGGAAGCCGCCGCGACCCGCGCCGGCATCGGATTCAAAGACGCGCCGGCGCCGCGCACCCAGCAGGAGGCCGGCATCGAGTTCGCCCCGTGGGAACGGCGTGAAAGGCCGCTGAAGCCATGGCTGCGCATAGCCGGCGAAGTGCTGATCGGCGCCGTCCTGGCGCTTGGCCTTTTGATGCTGGTGCTGTGATGTTGCTGCGTCTCGCCCTTCGCAACCCCGATGTCATTCTCGGTGGCGCCCGGCCATATCTGCGCCGCTGGTACATTATCCGGCTGTCGAAGCGCGGTCTCGGCAACGTCTATCTGCACCATATCCTGCGCAGCGATGATGACCGCGCCTTGCACGATCATCCCTGGTGGAACGTGTCGATCGTGCTGCGCGGCGGTTATTGGGAATGGATGCCGGCATGGGTCGAGACCGATCTGCCGGGCATCTTGGCGCGTGCCGAGAGTGATCTGCGCGTCTGGCGCGGCCCCGGTTCAATCGTGTTCCGCCGCGCCACGGCGGCGCACCGGCTGGAACTGCCCTTCGGCAAGACGGCCTGGACGCTGTTCATCACCGGCAAGAATGTTCGATCCTGGGGGTTTCACTGTACCCAAGGCTGGAAGCACTGGCGCGCGTTCATCGGCCTGCCAGCGGGGGAGCCGAACGGCGCCGAGATCGGGCCGGGGTGCGGCGAATGACTTCACAGAAAGCACCTGTCGCCACCGTCGAGCCGAGCGCCCTGTGCGCCGCTACTGACAGGCCGCGAAATTCGCCATCCGGCGACTATTCGCCAGCCGACAAGCTGCGCGAGTGCAATTTCAATGCGCGTTTGCGCGGTGACTATCACGCGCCAGCGCGAGGATTTTAGGGGAGCGATTGCCGGCCATGAAGGTTCTTGTCGCATGTGAGTTTTCCGGAACCGTCCGCGATGCCTTCCTGGCGCGCGGGCATGATGCCTGGTCTTGCGATCTGCTGCCGGATGAGCGCGGCAGCAACCGGCACATTCGGGGCGATGCCCGCGACATTCTGGATTGGGGATGGGACTTGCTGATGGTGGCCCATCCGCCCTGCACCCGCCTTTGCAATTCCGGCATCCAGTATTTCACCCGTCCGCCGAAGGGCAGGACGCTGGAGGAGATGTGGAAGGCCCTGGACGATGCGGCGGCGCTGTTCTCCGCGTTCTGGAACGCGCCGATACCCCGCGTTGCCATCGAGAACCCCATCATGCACCGCCATGCCAAGGCGCGGATCGTCGGCTTTCAGGACGCGGCGCAGACCGTATCGCCGCACCAGTTCGGTGACATGGCGCAGAAGAAGATTTGCCTGTGGCTGCGCGGCCTCCCGCCGCTGGTGTCCACCAACCAGGTGACGCTGCCGCCCCCGACATTCTGCATCCGCAAGACCGGCCCGCGTGCCGGGCGCCGGTACAACTACTACTTCCACAATGGCAAGGACGGGCATGAGCGGTCGCGCTTCTTTCCCGGCGTTGCCGCAGCAATGGCGGAACAGTGGGGTGGCTATGCCGTCACCCAACTGGCCGCCTGAAATGGAGCATCAAATGAAACTTACCGACGAGCAGATTAAGCACATGCGGGACCGCTTCCTGTTCTGGAAGCTGCCCGCCGACTTCCGCCCCGATTGCGGCATCCACTTCGATGCGGACGTGGCCAAGAAACTGCATCCGCAAAATCACAGATACGAGCCGCAGGGCACAAACCTGTTCGACGCCACCCAGGCCGAGGCGATGGTGCGCTTCATGGTCGAGGGCGTGCCGCAGAGCATGGAGCCAACCTATGACGAGCATGTTGCTGCCCTGCATGAGGTAGCACGCGAGGCGGGAGAGAAGCGGGACCGGCAGGAGATTGAGGTTGCGCTGTTGCGAGGCGCCCTTGCCAGGATCGTGCGCCTTGAGGAAAGCGAAGGCGCTGACCCGCTGGATGACGCAGTCCGCATCGCGCGGAACGCCATTATCGAAACCTTATACTAAACGAGCATCTGATGAGACTTGTTTTGGTCAAGGCTGGTGAACGCCGCATTAACGTGATCCGCGAAATTCGCTCTTTCACCGGGGCCACGTTGAAGGACTCGAAAGATATGTCGGAGACGCCCGGCGCAGTGATCTTCGACGGCCCCGGCAATATCGGTCACAAATTCCGTCGCGCGCTAGTCGCGCAGGGGGCGAGTGTCGAAGTCAAAGGAAGTCCGAATCCGCTGCCGCGATGGTTGCGCAATCTGGCTGATTGGATCGAAGGATAATTGGAGCC
>CAZIWB010000048.1:7845-46868 GCA_964542655.1 uncultured Cellvibrionaceae bacterium | reverse complement strand
CCGCATCCGCACCGCAGCAGTTTCGGGCGGAAATACGGTCCCTAACCAGGGGGGGGTCAGGTGAAGGCGACCCCGGTGGCGCGGCGCAGCTCATGAGCAAACCGACGCGGCAACTGCTCGGCGACTGTCGAGCGGAACGCCGCAGCGGTCGCGCCGTCCACCATCTCGGCGGGAATGATCACCTTGGACTTCACAACGGCGACAGGAAACTTGGATGACCCATCGCGCTCAAACACGTTGCCCGCAAACCGGGCGATAGCTACTCGGCCGGGGAACAGGCCGCCCTTCATGAAGGTGCCGGGGAACAGCTGCCGCTTTCCGAATGGTGCAGCCGTCACGCCCTTGCGCGTTTCGCGGGGCTTGAAGTACTTCAACCTCACTTCGCCGCCCGTTGAAGTCATGGTGTAGGCAAGGCTGTCATAGTTTGCCCGCTTGGGTTTTACCGCCATGCGAACGACTTTTTGGGTGAGGCCGGTCTGCGCCGCCAGCGTCTTTACGACCTGGGTGCGCGCCATCTCGCCCGTTCGATTGATTGCCCTGCGCGCAACATTGGAAAACTCGAACTGGCTTTGCAGCGACCGCATGCCAGCCTCGAACGCCTTAAGGCCCTCAACATCAGCCCAGGTAATAGCAATGTCTGCCATCCGTCCCTCCCGATGGTTCGCAACAAAACGCCCGCGATGCTGGCTGGCATGGCGGGCGGTTATCGATGGAGGTCAGATCAGTTTGGGCACAAGCCCAGCGGCACCCTTTTCAAGTCCCTCCAGAGATGAGGGCACCGGGTCCATCTGCAAGTCCGCGCGTCCAGCACATTGGGGTTACCCAGCCTATTGGCCTGCCTCGCGTCGGATCGACCTGCAGCGGTCTGGATGGACAATGCGGGCGATTCCAACATTGAGTCAATGAACGCATGTCGAACTCTACACAACCTTGGCTTCGCTCACCCACGCCTCGGGCACGACAAGCGGCGCTGCCAGGTGAGCCAGCACGCCCTTAGCGCCGAACAGCATCACCTTGGCCTTGCCGTCTACCAGCTCCACCACCTGTCCCTGCTGACCCTGGAAAGCTCCGAACGATATCGCGACATCATCGCCGACGCTGGCTGACCAGTTGCGGGTGGAGCCCCGCTGTCCGCAGCGCACCTGCAGCGCCAATACGTTGCCCAACGGGACCGGAACCGGCCCATCACCCATGCCGATCACCCCGGTGATACGGTTGGCCTCCAGAACATGGAGCCAGGGAATGTCTGCATGGAAAACGTCAACAACCTCGCCCGCCCTCATCCGCTGAACCCAGTGACCGCGAAACCCGGCCAGAACGGTTGAGGTGAGAATGGCGCGCTCGCGGTCGGCGCGTTTATGGCGGACAAGGCGGTTTGCCCTCACAGCAACAAGCTCGGTCGGATTGAACGCCATGAAGCCTGCACGGCTCAAAGCCTGCACCGCCAGCGCTTCACCCTGCGGTGCCGTGGTCAATGCGAACCACAGATAGTCCGCCGGGTTGCTGGGGAACGGCGGCGACTCCATCCGGCGGCGGAGCGGATGGGCTGGAAGCCCCAGCTTCTCCCGCTCGGCCTTGGTCAGGCGGTGCGCGTCATGAGTGATGTAGGCGATTGCAATCTTGTGGCGGAGGGATGTCATGGCGGGCCTCTAGGCTGGACGGGAACAGGATGGGTGCGGCGCGCTATGGCGTCATGGCGATCCCCCTCCCGAATGGCTGGCAACCTGCCGCCGGGCCTCATCCACGATTTCGACGGGGAAGGACCAGGCGCCTGAACTGCCCACCGGGGCAGGCTTCCCCCGCAACCGTTCGCAAGCCTCAAACAGCGGCCGCTGGCTGAACTTGTTGATGGTTTCGAAGCCTTCCATCGCCTTGGCGGCATCGGTGCCGGGAAGCACCTTGATCGGCAGCGCTGCTGCGGCGATCCAGCCTTGCTCGGCGATCCAGTTCGACAGGAATTTGACGTATTGCAGCCGGTCCTCGATGGGCTTCGCCGAGCGAACGCCTTCCTCCCGGAAGTGGATGGCGAACCGTTCAGCGCCCTTGAGGCACTTGGCAGCGTCAACATCGTCCAGGCGCTCGAATGCTTCCCACGCCGCCAGCTCGGAGCTGCCGGGACGCATCGGAAACATCTTCCAGATCGATTTGAAATCAGACTCACGCCCGGCGCGCCCAGCGCGCTTACCGGTTGAGTTACTGGTTACCTTACTGGTTAAGCTACTATTATGAGTCCGGCCAGGCGGACATGGCTCGGCCGTCAAATCGGACATGGCTTCGTCGGGATTTCGGACTTGGCTCGCGTCGTTTTCCATGTCCGGATTTCGGACTTGGCTTTCACCCTCAACCTCTGGCGCATCATCATCGCCATCCCGGCCGACAATGCTGGCAAAATCATCCTCAAACGCGAGGTAATAGCGGGTCGGCATCCGCCGTTTTGTGACGGGATGGCTGCGGATCACGCGCTTGATCAGACCCACACGCTCCAGCTCTTTGAGGCGCTCATTGACGGTCGAGCGCACCATTTCGCAGTCGCGTTCCAGCGTTTTTTGGTCTGGAAAACAGCCGTTGTCGGGGTTGTGGCGGTCGGCGAGCTGCCAGAGCAGCACCTTGGCGGCGGGCGAGATGCCGCGCTGCGAAACCGCCCAATTGGTGGCTTTGTGGCTCATGTATCAGCGCCCCCGAAGAAATCGCCAAGCGGCGATGAGGAAGCCGCAGGGGGGGGGGCGAACATGGACGGACGCGCATAGGCGTCCCGGATGCGGTCACAGGCGGTCACAAAATAGGGCTCGTGACGCTCGATTCCAACAAAGGAAACGCCACGTCGAACGGCTGCGACACCGGTGGTTCCAGAGCCTAGAAATGGGTCAAGGATGGTCCGGGCATTCGGGAGAAAGCTAAGACACCACTCCATGACCGCGAGCGGCTTTTGGGTTGGATGAAATCGCTCTTCATTCCCCTGACGGATCATCCCGTTCCAGCGCCAATAAATTCGACGCACGGCCCGGTCGAGGTTGGTCCACGCCAGTTCGCAATCGGCGAAATCGCCGCTATTTTGCTTGTCCCAAACCAGCCAGCAGGGGCTGGGCGGAAGCGAGAAATAATTGCCGCCGAAAATGACCTGGTGGCGCGATGCAGCCCGCAGTGCATCAATAAGGTCTTGGGAGGGCGGTGATTTGTCCCAGTCGAACTCGCCGTAGTCAGTCGCCTCTGCTCGATTAGCGCGAGATGCGACCTTGCGAGAATTCTCATTGATCCCGTATGGCGGATCAGTCACCACCGCGTCGAATTGACCCAAGACTGGCAAAATCTTGGCGCAATCGCCCAGGTATAGCGTGCAGTCGCCGATGATCTCTTTGCGCTTCCACGGCTGAATGTCGGGATCAGGCATTACACTGTCCCATCCGTGTCGAAACCGATGGGGTCATAGCTGCTGCGCGCAGCGGCGCGCTTGAATGCGCGGTCTGCCCGTTCGGCGGTGTAGTCCCGCGCCTCAATATCGTCTGGGGGGGGGGCAGGCGTGATATCGACCATGCCCGCGTCGTCATCATCGTCCGGCTCGGCGATCATGCCCAGAGCTGCCATATACAGCTCCAGCAGCGCTTCCTGCTCCATCCGCTCGTTGGCGTCCTGCTTGCGGATGGTGACGATCTTGCGCAGCACTTTGGTGTCGAAACCATTGCCCTTGGCCTCGGCGTAGATTTCCTTAATGTCCGCACCGATGGCGGCCTTTTCCTCTTCCATGCGCTCAATGCGCTCGATAAAGGCACGCAGCTGGTCGCGCGCCACGCCATCTGAGGACATGTCAAAATTCCTAAATCTGGTGGGGGAAAACCGGGGCGCCCCGCCCCGGTTGGAAGTCTTATGGCTGGCGCTTTCGCGCCATCAGGCAGGGGTCAGGTGGTCACAGCGACCGCGAGCGCCGAAGTTGCCGGACGAGACCGAAGGCAGGTAGCTCCAGTAGGACGAGCGCGAACCGGAATTCGCCCCGGCGTCCCAGGAGCCGCCCAGGAGCGCCGCGCGTGGTTCGTCAGGGTCGCCGTCATGACCCCAGGTCCACATGCAGCCGGTGGACTGCATCAGCCCCCAGATCGACGTGAACTGCGCGTCAAGCGCCGGATCATCGAAGCCGGTCGCTTCCGGCTCCTGGCGGCGCGCCTTGGCCTCGGTGGTGCCAAAGGCGGCGGCGCGGAAATCTTCATCGCTCAACAGGGCCTTGCCATGATGGGCATAGATTTCCTTGGCCTGGTGCCAGTTCAGCCCGCCATAACGCTCGCTGGAGCCATCGACCTTGACCGGCGGCGACCAGCCATCCGCGATCTTCGCACCGGCGCAGGATGTGCCATTGGCGACGTGATCGGTGTTGAGCAGGAAGATGTCTGCCCAGAACGGTTTGATCGGGTCGCCATGGGCGTTCTGGGTTACCAGCACCATGCCGCGCGGATCGGCGCAGGCGGGCCGGAAGCCGGTATCCCAAAGCGAGTGCGGGTTGATCGCCGGGGTGGTATCGCCGCCGCTGCGCGCCGTGGCGTTGCCGCCCAGAGCATGGTGGAAGCCGCCGATGACGGCCTGACCAGCATCATCGGCGCTATAGGCGGCGGCCAGCAGCGTGCCGTCCGACAGCAGATAGACCTGGTAATCAGCGCCCGGCAGCAGCTCCGGCAGGGTGATGACGGTTTCGTCCGAAAAGACGTGATCCGCACCATCGACGGCAATCGTGGTGCCGGCGCGGATGGCAAGAATGTTCGGGGCGGTAACCACGAACGCGGGAGCGTCCGGATTGGCCTTGGTGATAGCGATGAGCGGAGTGGTGTCCGTCTTGAGTGCAGCAGAACGCATTATTTAGTCCTCCAGTTTCAGGGAAACCCCAGGTCGTTCCGGGGGGGGGGGGTATTCGCCAGCGGAAAAATCCGCCGAGGAATTGCGGGCAGCGCGAGCGGCATCGCGGCGCTTCTGATTTTGTTTGTGGGTCACCAGCTCAAGGTGCTGGTCGTTCACGCAGCAGCGGCGGCGGCACAGATGATCGAGCTGCTTCCGGCCAGGCACGAAGCCGTGTTCATTGGTCCAGCTGACGATGTGGACGGCGACCGTCTGACCATCCAGCGACATGCGCGGATAATCGCCACCCCGGCCGTTGCCGGATGTGGGGCCGGTCCAGATGCGGCAAGGGCCAAGCTCCGGCGGCATCCAGTCCGGAGCTGGGACGATCTCGACGCGGGCGGCGATCTTGGTGCGGATGCGGTCGCGGCGGGTCACGCTGCCACCTCGCCGGGCATATCGCCCCATTGATCCGCCATGGCCTGCGCTATGCCGGAGAAAAAGCGCGAGCGTTCTTTCCAGCGATCCACGCCGGGCGGCATACGGAAAACGCGCTGCTCGCGCCCCTCAACGATGTTAGTCGGCACCAGAGGCGGCAGATTCTTGAGCCAGAAACAGGTGCGCTTGGTTTCGCCATGGCCGAACTGCCACGGCTGCACGCTCTGGGCGAAGTCCTGATAGTTTTCGATGCGCGCCTTGGCGTGCTTGTGCATCACCGGATTTTCAATGCAGATGCGTTCGATGGGCGCATTCCAGAAGGCGGCGAACAATTCCGCGCCCTCATCGAGTTCCGCCCACATCTGCTCCAGGGACTTCCCCGCCGGCGGCTTGGTCAACCAGCGAACACCGCTGTTGCAGAGCCTGGTGCAGGGTGGATGGGCCACCATCAGCAAATCCCAGCCATCGTTCAGAAGCTCGCGGGCATCGCCGATAATGTGCTTGTTGCTGCGGTCCTCGGACGGCAGCAGATCACAGGACCACGCATCATGCCCCTTGGCGGCGAAGGCCCGGCGCACCGTCCCGGAATATTCACAGGCCACAAGAACCCGCATGGGAGAAGTGTGCGGAAGCATCAGATGCCACCCCCGGACCAGCCATGGCGCAGATTCGCGCCCTCATGTCGGGATTGACCGGCATAGGCGGCACGGCGCGACAGGCGCGGCAAGGCGACGACAGGCGCCTCTGCTGAACCATCCCGCGTCTCCACCAGCAGCACCTGCGCCCCGCACCGTTCGGCCAGCGAATAGAGCGCATCGACGTGCGGACCCTGGTGGTGCGACCCGATGGTGACGAAGGGGCGAAGCACGCTCATTGCGCTGCCCGCGCCATGTTGGACTGCGTGACGGCCAGGCGCTGCCGATCCCGATTGCCGAGGCCAAGCTGGTTGGCGCGGCGGCGGACCTGCAATTTGCTAGCCCCGAGCTGGGTGGCGATAGCCTCGATATCGAAGGGCTCAGCACCATAGCCGGCCTGAATGACCGCATCGGTTTCCGGGGTGGACCGGAACGGGCCGGGCACGGCATCCTTGGGCGGCAGCACCGGATGGGCGGTAAACCGCTCAATGTCATCTTCCTTGCGGAAATATGCGACCTTGCGGCCCGGCGGAATCCAGAATACCGGCTGCGGCGCTACATCGCGCACCCAGACCAGCCAGCAATAGGCGGTCGCGGTCGAACCGAACGGGTCCCATTTACCGGCGCAAAGGTTCACGCGCTCGGCGAACTGCGCATAGAGCGTCGGCGGGCGGTCGCGGAACAGCTCAACATAGCGCTCGCCGCCTTCCAGCCACTGCTGGCGCACGAACATGGCAACGCCGCGCTGCGCCCGCGATAGGGCCGCCGAAACAAACGGCAAGGTCAGCTCGCCGAAGGGCGGATTGGTGATGATCCAGTCCGCCGCAGGCTCTGGCGGGCGCACGGCGTCATCGAGAAAATCAATCTTGCCGATCCATGCCGGCGGCTGACGGCCGTCCTTGCCATAGCTGGCAACATCGCTGGCCAGCACATCATTGCTATACTCGGCCAGAACGCCGGACATATGCCCTTCGCCGCAGGCGGGCTCCCAGATGCGCGCGTCGGCAATCGACACGCCGAGATGCGGCAGCACATCGTTCATCAGCGCCCGCGTTGCCCAGGGTGGGGTCGGGAAGTAATCCAGGCTTTCCTTGGATTGCTCGCGGCTGGCCATGATCGAGCGGGCGCCGCCGGTGGCGACTTCCCGTCGCTGCATGTCGGGACGGATCGTGCCTTCCTTGATCCGGCGCGTTAGGGTTTCGTCATCCAGCTTGGTCAGCTCGAACAGCGTTCCCCACGACGCAGGCAAATGCGAAACATGTTTCGCATCCGACAGCCGCGCATCTGCGCCGATCTTCATCAGCATCTGCGCGGTGCGGGCACCGAAAGGCAGTTCGCTTTCGATCATCGCGGTGAAGGCGCCATGCGGCAGAGCCGCTTTGGCCTCGGCGATCAGCCGGCCGGTTTCAAAAATCGCCTGGACGCTCTTCTGCCAGGATGAGCCGATGCGGCCTGCCCAAACTTCGGCGCCGATTTCGTCGGTGGTGGAAACGAGCGAGTTCATTCCTCGCCCTCCCCATGCAGGGACTCGGCTTCGATCTGCAGCTTGAGCGCCGCCAGCTGCGCCATGGCCTCATCGATCTCGACGCCAAGGTCGCGCGCCTCGCCGGTGGTGATACGGTCATCATCGAGGGCTGCACCCAGGCCGGCGAACACGTCGCTGGTTTCCTTGAGTGCCTTGGCGGTGATGCGGCCAAGCTTGGTTCCGCTGGTGCATGCGGCCGGCAAGCGCACCAACAGGTAGCCAGCCAAAGCCGCCAGCCGCCGCGTGATGCGGGGGTTTTTGTTGAACCGCTCGATTTCCGCAACGGTGTCGAGCGACATGTGCCGATCTGCCTTTTGCGGATCGCCATAGTCGTTGAAGCTCTGATGGCGCTTGATCCGGTCGCTGGCTGCGGCACAGGCTTCCTGCCCGCCGGCCTCACGCACCGCCAGGCGCACCTCCGCTTTAAGACTCATTCGTTCGGCCGTGGTCAGCATGGCAATCCTCCGGTGTGGTGCCGCATGACCGCGTGGGGCGGGCGGCATATCGTGGGCAAATGAAAGGGGCTGGTGCGCGCAGGGCGGGAGGAGGAAACCCGACGCACACCAGCCAGCGCCACGCGGTTTCCCACGACACCGGAGGCGCTATCTGAAAGGCGACTGGCTTGAGCCTGCACGCCAAATGAGGGAGAGAAGACCGATGCCATCACCGCGCCTGCCTGTTGGGATTGAGCCGGACGCGAAGCACATCGAACGGCGATTTGCTGGCCATGTGTTGCGGGGCGCCGCTGGCGATGATGTCGCGCGGACGAATGCCAGAGCGGCGCATATCGCGGACGGCGTCAGCCAGGGCGGCGCGTTCGGTGGCAGACATGGGGCGGGCAAGGGTCATGAGGATGCCTCAGACCCAAACCACAGCGACTCAGGGGCTGATATTCCAACCCCCTCCAGCATCGACCTGTGCTGAACATAAAGGGCGGGGGGGAGCTTGTTGGCGGCCTTCCAGTTCCAAGCTCGCTGCGGGCTAACGCCGAAAAAGCTAGAGGCACCGCCGTGCTTCTTAAGGGCTTCAAACAGGTCCGGAACTGATCTGACACATTCGCTCATAAGCAAATGAATACAAATCAGTTGGATGTTTTGCAACCCCAATCAGTTTGATTTTCCAAATGGCTTGTATGTGGGAGTCTCCGCCTATGCAGATTCATCCCGAAAGCACCGAGGCTATCGCGCAAAGGCTTGTTGCCGTGCGCGAGGCTTGGCCGCAGCCCAACCAGGCCGCCTTTGCGCGGTTTCTGGAGCTGACGCCGCAAAATGTGAACAACTATGAAAAGGCCGTCAGCCGCCCCAACATAGACGCTGCGTTAGCGTACGTCCGAAAGACCGGCATCACCCTGGATTACATCTATCGCGACAACAGGGCCGGACTCTCGGTGCTTTGGCTTGAAAAGCTTAGCGCGTATGAGGCTGCTAAAGCGACTCCGGCGCAGGGACAACGTTCGGAACAAGCCGCAGCGAAGGCTTGATAGCCGCCCCCTCATCGACCAGTCCATCCAGAACCCGCTCAACATAACCAAGCACCCGGAGGGCGTCCTCATGACCCTCTGGGAGCTGTGACGCAATCTGGCAGGCTAGCCTTTTCAGGTGCGCGTCACCCTGCGCTCTCAGCATTCTCATCACCTCCCAATTTGGAACAGACAGAGAACAACAAAGGGTAGCTGTTGGCAAGGCCAAACAATTCACTTGCACGGCATATCCAAGCGATTTGTATTTATAGCTTGCGCAATCCAAATCAATTGGACATGTTGCACCTCAGTTTCATCACTGGGAGGGCATCATGCTCGAGTCCGCGACCATCCACCCAAGCCAGTCCGCCGAGCCTGGCATTCACCCTACCGTTGCCGCCATGCGCGACATCATCCTGGCGAAAGCCGTCGATGGTGAGCCGACCATGGAAGATGACCTCGCCCATTTTTCATTGGGCGACATCAAAACCCACTTCCCCGAGGCGCGTCGGCTGGCTCAACGGCAGATCGTTCGCCAGGTGGATGACAGCCCCAATTTCGAAAGCCGCGCCCAGCTCCTGATGCGCGCCACCACCTTGATGCTCGGTAAGATGCCGACCGAGATCAACATGCACGCCACCCTGCGCGCGCATGGCATCGGCAATGCCGAAATCGCGGACCTCTGGCCTGATCTGCTCGAAACCACGGCAGACGCCTTCAAGCGCTCCCGCGCCACTCTGCCCGGCTCTCGGGTGGCGGCATGAGTAGGGAAGTCTGGGGCGACGAAAACGACACCGGCGGCGCATTCGACGCCGCCATTGAGGCTGGTTGGATCAACCCGGTTGATCAGTCAAAAGCGCTCATCGACGTGATGAATGAGCGCGACCGGCAGCAGGACGAAGAGGGCTGGACGCCAGCCCACGACGACCAGCACGTCAATGGCGAAATGGCCCGTGCGGCGGCAGCATATGCTCTGGGTGCGGATCGGGTGACGATGAAAGCCACCGATCCCTTCAATCCGGTGCGAGAGATTTCGACCTACATCTGGCCGTGGGACCGGAAGTGGTGGAAGCCACGCGGAGGCGCGCGGCGCATGCTGGTCAAGGCCGCCGCGCTGATGATCGCCGAAATTGAGCGCATGGATCGCGCTCAAGCAAGACTGGACGCCGCAGCGATGGCGCGCGTCGAGGGTGGTCGGCCATGATCGAGCAAGGAAAGCCCGATGGCTGGCTGCACCTGCCGACCGGCAATGTTTTCAACGATGCTGGGTTGCAGCAGCACCTGCCGGGATGGATCGCCAAGTGGGGCGAGGGCGTCCGCAGTGATTTCGTGGCGCTTTGGCGCGGCCATGACGCATTGTCCGCTGAGGCAGTGATCGACGCAGCGCGGTTGCCTGCGCCCGACACGCTGGTCCAAAGCCACGGCGGCCAAATCATGCCCGCCATGTTCTGGTTTGCCTTGGAACATCACGACCTCGGGGAAATCATTCAAGAGCATGGCTTCGAGGGCCGGTTCACGGGGTGGCCGGATTTTGATGCGCCCGACGCCGTGATCGCGCTGTACGCCGCCGATCCCGAAAAAGTTCTGGTGGAGTGGACCCCGGCAGTCCCGGATGGCTGGCAGTTCGGCGGCAAGTGGCATGGCGAAGAAGGCCCTGTCGCCTGCTTCCTGCGAAAGCGCCTGGAGCAGGTGTCATGAGCCAGTTCGCCCGTTTCGCCGTCTGGCTGTCGCATGACGACAACGCGACCATCGTGCTGGCCTTCGCCTGCGGCCCGCTGCTGTTCGTTACCGTTATTCTGGGATGGCTGGCATGATGCCGCCCATCGCCAGTATCGATGAGATCGACATGCTGATCAGTGCCGGCGCGCCGGTCGCTGTTGGCGTTTCTGGTGGCAAGGACAGCCAGGCATCGGCACTCGCGGCCGTCGCACACCTGGATCGCGTCGGGCATAGCGGGCCTCGGGTGCTGGTTCATGCCGATCTGGGGTCGGTTGAGTGGAGCGACTCTCTCCGCATCTGCGCGGAACTGGCCACGCACCTCGGCCTTGAGCTGATTGTCGTTCGGCGCAAGGCCGGCGGATTGATGGAGCGCTGGGAAAGCCGCTGGGCGTCCAGCGTGGCGCGCTACCAGTCGCTATCGACGGTGACACTGGTGCCGTGCTGGTCAACGCCGAGCATGAGGTTCTGCACCTCAGAGATGAAAACCCACGTCATCACCGCCGAATTGAAACGGCGGTTCCCTGGGCAGGTCATCGTGAACCTGACTGGCGTGCGGCGCGCCGAAAGCGCTGCTCGATCCAAGGCGACAATCGCAAGCTCTGATCCGAACGGCCGCATCTGGTCCTGGCGCCCCATCCTTGATTGGACAGAGGCCGAGGTCTTTGCCGCGATTGATCGCAGCGGCCTCGCCCCACACCCAGCCTATCGTCAGTTCGGGATGTCGCGTGTGTCATGCCGTTTTTGCATCATGTCGAATGCCGCTGACTTAGCGGCGGCAACAGCTCAACAGGAATCGCACGACCTGTTCCGCCGCATGGTGGCGCTGGAGGCGCGTAGCTCGTTCGCCTTCCAGGGGGCGAGGTGGCTGGGCGATGTCGCTCACAATCTTCTTGGAAAAGATGAATTTGCTGCATTTGCCCGCGCCAAAATAACGGCCGCAAAGCGATCCGAGGCCGAGAGGCGCATCACCAAGCCGATGCTCTACGTCAAGGGCTGGCCCACCCGCATGCTGACTGACAGCGAGGCAGACATCCTGGCGGGCGTTCGCCGTGAGGTGTCCGATTTGCTCGCTCTCGATGCCGGCTTTCTGGATCGACCATCCATTCATCAACGCTATGCGGAGCTGCTTGCGCAAAAGCCCGCCCAACCGGAAATGGCAGGTGCAGCATGACTGATCTTTCCAAAACCGCCCTCGCTGATCTGCTGCTTGAGGTGAAATACCGCCTCGGCACCGGCGATATCACGCCCGCCGATCTAGGCATTGCTCCGGACCTGGCTGGCGCCACCGACGAGCTGCTGACCATCGAAGTCAACAAGCGCCTCAATGCAGGCGACATCGACGCTGACGATCTGGAAGTCGGCGACGACGATGACGGCAGCTCATTCTTCGGCAGCGAGGATGAGGGGGGGGTATGCGACGTGCACGCCCTCGATGAGGCGGCCGCACGCTTCCGCCGCCGCGAATACCGCGAAATGCTCTGGCAGCTGGAAAAGGCGCTTGGCGCCGCCTTCGCCGGTCTATCGGACCTCAAGCCGGAGCATCTGGCATGAGTATGCAGGTCCAGCCAAAAGCCTTTTCCGACGCGCTCAACCGGGTTGTCGGCGCCGTCGAACGCAGCAAAACCATGCCGGTTCTGGGTCACGTGATGATGACCACCAGCGGCGGCTTTCTGACGCTGCGCACCACCGATCTGGAAATTGAGATCACTACGGCCATCGACTGCGATGGCGACCTGCCGGCGACGTGCGCGCCGATGGACAAGCTGCAGGCCACCATGGCGAAGCTACTTGAGCGCGGCACGGTCACCTTTGCCATGGATGGCGCTTTGCTGGTGGTAACCTCTGGGCGCGCGCGGTTCACCATGCCGACGCTGCCGACCGACATTTTTCCCTCTATCAAGATGACCGAGGTGGGTTGCACCTGCGTCATCGAGGGCAAGGCGCTCGCGGCGCTGTTCAATGCCTGCGCCTTCGCCATGGCGACCGACGCCTCGCGGCCCTATCTCAATGGCCTGTTCCTGTTTTCAGGAACCATCGGTGATGGCGATGGCAGCAAGCTCTGCGGCGTTGCCACAGACGGGCACAAGCTGAGTGCGCGCGAAGTCACGGCCGATCTGCCCAGCGATTTCCCGCAGGTGATTTTCCCCCGCAAGGCCGTCGCCCTGCTGGGGAAGATGGTCGCCGGCTGGGACGAAGTTGCGCTGGAGGTCAGCGACAACCGCCTGGTCGCGGCGTTCGGGGCAACCCGGCTGACATCGAAACTGGTCGAGGGCACCTACCCAGACTGGCGCCGCGTTATTCCGCGCGTTGAGCCCTGCCTGTCGTTCGACAGCGATGCGCTTTCCGGCGCTATTTCGACCGCCTTCTCCGCCGTCCAGACCGACAAAAGCAATGGCGGACTCAAGCTCACCATCGGCGAAGCGGAAACCGAATTCAGCACCCAGAGCCGTGACGGCACCGCCGGCGGTCTGGATGCCTGCCCACACTCGCTGCTGACGCCCACCGGCGCGACGGTGGTGGGTGCAAACCCCAAATACTTTCTCGAAATCATCGAAGCCCTGGGTGCTGACACCATCCAGCTCGGCTTTGCCGATGCCGCCAGCCCCGTGCTGGTCACCGCCGCCAGCCTCACGGATCGCAAGGCGATCCTCATGCCAATGCGCGTTTAAGGACAAGTCATGAAGCCACAACGCATTTCAACATTAGAGCGTGTGCTGATTTCCAAGGCCGAGAAAGACGGTCCCCTTTATATCGAGGATATCAAGGAGGTGATGGCCGCCTTGCTCTTGCCAGGTCAGGAACCAGACTTCGCCAGCAGCATCGCGTCTGTCATGGCGAACGAAGCCGCCGAGGGATCAGCCTGCGGCTGGCGGTCATGCACCGGGTGCCACGAGACAAACGAAGGCTACGAAACCGGGCACTTTCCCTACAGTGTCATGCTCGGCTGTTATGTGGGCAGCGGATGCTCTGAGTGTGGCGGGATCGGTGCCGTCTGGGAGTATTGGACCAAGAGCGACCTGGACGCCATGGTTCAGGATGAGGCTGCAGCGGTCGCGAAAGTGACCAAAGAGCTGCCAACCGACATCGCAGGAGCCATGTCCTACCTCGAAACGGGTGGGCTTGGCGAAGTCGTCATGATGACCGACGCCGCCTATCACTCCGGCCTTCCAAGCGTATCGTCATCGCCAGACATGGTGCTGGCAATGTGCATCCTGGCGCAGGAGGCCGTAGAGGCCCGCCATGCAGCGAGGGGCGGCAAGTGACCCGGTTGCATCCCGAGGAAGCGCCGGCGGCAACCCGTTTCCGCGTCCACTTCGATGACGCGCGGGGCGAGCCTTCCTCCCGCGATATCGAAGCTACCGACCCGACCCATGCCGAAATGGCATTCCGCGCACTTCCGGAGTTCCGCCGGACGCGCATTCGCAAAATCAAACAGGTGCGGCAATGAGTAAAATGGAAGCTCCGGACAGCCCCACAGAAATGGACAAAGCCTTTCTGGAATGGCGCGACGGTCAGTCCAAGGATGAGTGGGCTAAGTTCGATCTGGCGGCGGCGAAGCTGGGGTTCGTTGCTGCTTTCAGCTCCAGTCTCATGGAGCGCCGCGTGGCGCAGGGTGACGCACACCGCTGCTTCATCTGCAACGAGCCGTTCCAGGCCGGACAAATGGTCCTTCCGGACGTGAACGAAGGGCTGGGTCATCGCGAATGCTTCGGCGAGGACCGTGAGGGCTACGTCAAGGACACGGACACCGGCGAGCCGCTCGGCCCCGATGATCCTATCCCGGCAGGCGAGGCTTATGATCCGGCGGACTATGCCCCGCCTCCGGTGCTGACCTTTGCCCACCTTCGCCGCGCCAATGCGGCCAGGCAGTTGGAGTGGGATGCTGGCGGCAAACTGGACCTTGCTTATCGGGGCAATGAATTTGCTGGCGAGGCCGGCGAGGTCTGCAATGTGATCAAGAAGCTGGAACGCGAGCGCTTGGGCATTCGCGGCTCGCGTGACACCGTGGAGCACCTAGCCGAGGAACTGGCCGATGCGGTGATGACCGCTGATCTGATCGCCAACCATGTCGGCATCGATCTGGCAGCGGCCATTGTGGCTAAGTTCAATGCCACCTCCGAAGCCAATGGCATACCCGTACGCCTCACCACTGCCCCGGCTGGGGGCGGCTACGATACGCAAGGGGTGAAGCGGGAGCAGATCCTTTGGTGCCCTGACGTTTGCCCGCTGACGGGACGCCCCTTCTTCATGTGGATCGACGGGGAGCCGACTTACGGCGGCCCATTCGACAGCTACACCATTCCGACGCGAGATGCGGAGGGGGAGTATTCCTGCCGCCGCTATGACCATGACGATGGTGCGTGGAAAGATTGGACCGAAGGACTGGCAATCAAGGTCGTGAGCGAAAATGACTGGCTAGGCTTAGAGGCCCGTGCCGAAGCCAGCCTTGCTGCGGTGAGGGCTGAGATGCCCGAAACATGGATGCTGGAGCCGGCAGCGATCTACCTCGAAATGGTGGATGACGATGAGACCGGCAGCAATGTGATTGTCGCCAATTTCCTCCGCGTCCTTGCAGCCGGGGAGAATGGACGATGAGCAACCACGTCCCTGACAAGATACGCTTTCGTCTGCATGACGGCCGGACATGGTCCCCCACGCCGGCCGCCTACGCATGGCTGCAAAAGTTACGCAATGATGGGCCGCAAAAGGCATGGCCACCCGGAATTGCAACGGGTTCTAATACTATGGACGCTGGGTGGACGGAGTTTGTTCTGAGCCTCCCTGATGGTCGCAATGTCCGCGCGAGCGATGCGACGCACGCCGAGCTAACCTCCACTCCTCCTGAGAGGTGGTGGACGCACATCACCGACGCCGGCCGTCTCGCCCTCGTACATAGCCAGGAGCCCCATCATGGCCAGTGATACCGCTCCCCTTGATCTGGATAAGAGAATTGCGTCTGCAATCTTCGATCCCGGCGCAACCGAAGGCTTCAAGGGCGACCGCACCTTGACCGAATGGCAGACTGCCGCCGTCATCCGCGCCCTCTCCGCCACTCGTACAGCAGTGAAGCCGTTGGATTGGGAGGACTATACCAAGGGCCCCGGCTGTCCGCTGCGCTACCTGGCCCTCCTTCCCTTCGGAAGGCTGATGATTTTCCAGTGGGGTGCGCCCGACTATTGGTGCTTTTCCTGGGACGGCCACGGCGGCAAATTCGCGGGCAACTCCCTCGAAGAAGCAAAAGCCACTGCCCAAGTCGATTACGAGCGCCGCATCCGCTCTACCCTCGCGCCGCCGTCATCGCTGGCGACGGGTGATGCGAAAGAGATCGCGGATCGACTGCGCGAGTTCAACGGCACGCCGATGGATGCAAGGCGCCTCATGATCGATGCGGCCATGATGGTCGAATATCAGGCAACCAGAACACGCGCGTATGGCCCCTATGGCGATGAGCATCCAGCCGATGGGGTTACGTCATGACCTCTCTGCAGTTCATTCGCTCCACATGCAGCGGCATCGCTTTCGATCTGGCCAATCCGACCGTCGACATGATCGAACCGGCTGATATCGCCTGGCATTTGAGCATGATCAATCGTTGGTGCGGCAACCTGCAGGCGCCCTATTCGGTTGCGCAGCATTCGGTGCTGGTGGCGCGCGCTATGGCCAATCCAGCTTGGCGCATTTATGGGCTGCTGCACGATGCCGGCGAAGCCTATACCGGCGATATCATCACACCGCTCAAGCAGATGATCACGCTCGGCGGGTTCGATATTGTCGGGGCGGAACACCGCATCTTTGCCACCGTGCTGCAGCGCCTCGACCTGCCGCCCATGACGGCTGATATCGCCCAAGCCGTGCATGAGGCTGACCAGCAAGCGCTGGCGGCCGAGTACCGCGATGTGGTGGCTAGCCAGATTGTGTCCTGGACCCCGGCGGCAACGCCGTTTGCCGATATCGTTCGGCCCATCAACTGCGATGCTGCCTATGCGCTATTCCTAAGCGATCTGGACATCCACCTGCAGGCCGCGAGGCTGGCAGCATGAGGCACCTGTCCGTCTACAAGGATCATGAGGCCGAGAAAGAGGCGGTCGCGGTCAATGCTGTGTACGCCTGCGCCGACTGGCTACGCGAGCATGGCGAGCCGGAGATCGCCGAGCGGCTGGAATCCGAAATGCTTCTGGAGGTCGAAGATGACCGAGCTTGATGAGGATGACCCCATGACACTAGCAGAAGCTTGCCACATGATCTTCCGGAACACTCTCACCCCAGCTACATTGCGCGCAGAAGCGGCGCGCGGCCGACTGGTTATTGAGCGAATTGGCCGGCGGGACTATGTGACCCGGCGCGCAATCAAGGAGATGCGGAAGCAATGTCAGTTGGCCCCCAGCCTAAAGGCCCCCGCCTCTGGCTTGAGCCAGAGCGCACGCGCAAAGGCAGAGCCGCGACCCCCGCAGCCTGGTGCATCAGGGATGACGGCGGATACAAACGTCGCCTATCGTTCAGCGCTGATGACCGTCGCAGCGCTGAAGAAGCGCTCCAGGATTACCTCGCCGAAAAGCACGCCATCCCCGCAGGGGAACGTCATCCATCTCAAAGGCTGACTGCTGATATTCTCGCGCTATATGCACGGGATGTCGCACCAGACCATGAGCGACCCGAAGAGGCCCGCAGGCGCATTGAGCGCCTGCTGTCGTTTTGGGCGCAGCCTGCCCTGGCAGTTGGCATCCTGGAGGATCAGGGCATCAAGGGTGAGGCGCTAAACGGCTTTGCCACCGACATCCGCACGGTCACCTGCAAAACCTACTATCGCTGGGTCGGCGCCAACCGCACGGCCGCGATGGACCTTGAGCTGCTGCGCGCCGCGATCAATCATTCGGTAAAGGAAGAAAAGCTCGACCGTCCCGTGCTGGTGTGGATGCCGGAAGCCGGGCAGGCCCGCGAGCGCTGGCTTACCCGATCCGAGGCGGCGCAAATTCTCTGGGTGGCGTGGCGACAGAAACGCAGTGACAATGCCCGCGCGCGCTGGCCACACCTGCCACGTGCCCTTGCCTTGCGAGCCCAGGGCAAAACGAGTAGCCAGATTGCCGCCGCTGTGGGCAGCACCAGAAATCAGGTGGCCGGCCAGCTGTGGCGCCACGACCAGCGAGAGGCCGATGGCGGCGACGGGCTGCTGACGACGCAGCATGTCGCGCGCTTCATCCTTGTCAGCCTCTACACCGGCAAGAGGAAGTCTGCGGCGCTGCTGGGTGCCTTTGAGCGCAAGCCCGGCTATGGCTATATCGATCTGGGTCAGGGTGTCTGGCACCCCCCAGCGGGCAAACGCAGGACCAAAAAACGCCAGCCACCCCAGCCACTACCGGCACCCCTGCTGGGTCACCTGCGCCGCTGGAAGCGGAACGGACAGCGCCATCCCGTTGAGTACGATGGATTGCCGGTCGAACGATTGGACAAAGCGTTTCGCGCCCTGGTGAGAGGGCTTGAGTTTGATGATGTTGTCATCCACTCGCTTCGCCACACCGCCATCACCTGGGGCCTGCAGCGGGGGATGGAGCTATGGCAGGCGTCTGGATATTTCGGGGTCTCGGTCGAGGTGCTGGATAGGGTGTATGGCCATCACAGCCCCAACCACCTGCGCGATGCCGCAGCAAAGATGGCCCGGCCCGCGCCAACCGAAATCCGGCGACAGAGTGGCGACAGGGTTCGCGGAACAAAGTAAGACCTTCCGGCTTTGTTCTCACCGGAAAGCCCCGGAAACCATGGGATCGTTGATCTGGTGCGTAGTTCGGGAGCAGGGGGTCGAGTGTTCGAATCACTCTACTCCGACCAATAAAAACAAGGACTTAGCGAACAAACGCTAAGTCCTTGTTTGTTTAGGCGACAGGGTTGGCGACAGGGTTCGGTGCCAGTCAGCTATTTTCGGCCTTCCTCGACCAGCGCATTGAGCATCGCATCCATACGCCCGTTCATGCGATGCAGCTCCTGCTCGACTCGATGCAGGCCATCGGTCATGCCGCCCTTGGTCGCATAATGTTCGGCGGCATAAAGCTTGTGCCCCTCGATGGATCGTCGGACAGAGGCGAATTCCCGCATCACCCAAATCACGATTGCCACCACCGCGCTGGCGATGGTGAACATCGCCCCGACCACCTCCCAGGTGACCGCCCCTTGCATCCCGCCCATCAGCTCGCTCCCCCAAGTTCGGATTGTACCGAGAGGTAGAATTCTGCGCAGGCGATGATGGTGCGGTTGGCGCCATCGAGCTGCGCGCGCTCGCGCTTGAGGACGGCGGCCAGCTCTGCGCCCTCGGTCAGGGCGGCATGTGGAAAGCTGGTGCGGCAGCGATCCGGAAGGCTGGGAAGTGTCGCGCCGGCCGTCGCTGTGCCGATACGGGCGCCCTCACCGGCCTGCCGCAGGTGTGACGATGCCGCGCAGCCAGTCAACAGTGCCGCTGTCGAGCAGGCAAGAACGGCCGCTTTCAGCCAGTTGAGTTCCATAGTCCGCAATCTCCTGTTCAAGCTGGCTGATCTGGGCTTCGCGCTCCAGGTTTTCGGCAATGTTACGGCGGGCAAAATCGGCCAAGGCCCTTTCGCCCGCCGCGCGCTGGCGTTCACGCTCTGCTGCCTCGGCGCGGTTGGCGGCCTCCATGGTGCGGATCAGGCAGGCATCATCGGCGCGGGCCGTGGCCTCGCGGACAATCGCCGGCCGGTCGAGCAGTTCAAATTTAAGCCCGTGGGAGAACCAGCCGATGGCGCCGGCCGGGATCGCCCCAGCCAGCAGCACGGCGATAGGCGAGACGCTGGCAAGAAATCTCAACATCAGCCTCGCACCCCCGCCAGACACATGTCGCGCTCTGCTGCGCGGCGATTGGTCAACCCGCGAACCTCGCGGCCGCCGGCGCGGTTCCACCGCATCAGCTCATTGCAGGCCCCGACTAGATCGCCGGCATTAGCCTTGCGCACCAGCGTCGACCCACACGCGGCACCGACGCCGACATTGTAGGTCCACGACAGGAAGGCAACCTTGACCTGGCCAGGTACGGAGGCGGTAAGGCAACGATCCAACCCCTGCTCATAGGTCACCAGGTTCTTTGCCAGCATTGTGTCGCACTGTGCATCCGTCGCGGTGTGGCCAGGCTGGACACCCTTGGTTTCGCCATCGCAGATCGTCCAGACCCCGACGATGTCCTGATAGGCTCGCAACTCGCGCCCCTCCCATTGAGCGATGAAGCCGGTCGCCAGCATGGTGAGGCCAACCGATCCAGCGATCAGCCCTTTGCGCATCTTGCTCATTTCTTATCTCCGGACAGAGGTTGCTGCGCGACGATGCGCGCGATGAATGCCGCCGCGACGGTGGCGAGGGATATGGCGGCAAAGATGCCGACAGGGATCGGGAGCAGGCCGGGGATCAGCGGCAGAACCGCCTCCAGGCCGGACAGTAGTCCAGCCAAAAGCATCAGGCGGATGCTCCAGGCGTGCCGGATCACGTCGCGCCAATCGGCAACGAGCTTCATGTAAATCTCCTGTCTTACGGTGGTTTCGGTGCGCACAAAAAAGCCCCGCAACGCGGGGCCTAATGAGATTGTGGTAAGGCGGATTAGCCCAGTGTTTCGTGGGCGGGCAGCGCAAAGTCCGATCCGCCGGTGGAGCCCTTCTTTCGCTTGTCCTTGCCGGCGCCACCGCCTGGCTGCTTAAGCTCAAGCGATGTCGTGGCGCCGCCGCCTCGACTGGCCTTGTGCTTCACCGAGGCGATCCGATAGGTGCCATCAACACCCGGCCGGGCGCCGGACAGGGCAAACTCCCCTTCCGCGACTGCCTCAATGGTCAGGTCCATCTCCACCGAGCCGCCACCATCCTCGCGCTCACCTTCCCGCTTGCGCGCATCGTTCGTTTCGGTCGCCTCGTCTTCATCAGCCATGATCGAGCGCGCGACATTGTCCGCCTCGGCATCCTCAACATCGAAATCGAGCGATGCCGTCTTGAATTCGGCAGCGCCGCGATCAAACCACTTCGCCGATCCGCTCTTGAAGGTGCGGCGCGGGTCGCGCGGGGTGATCGACCAGCTGATGATATTGTCGCCGACGACGCCGGCGACGGCCGGAAGGCTACCACCGGCAGGCGACTTGCCGTCGCCGCGCTTGGCCAGCACCGCGCGGTCACCCCTGATCTTGAACGTACCCCCCAGCTTGCGCGCCAGGCGGTCACCCATGGCCAGGATGCTTTCACCCTCGGCCGACCAATAGCTGCGCGTGATTGTGGCGAATGCCGGATCGATGGATAACTTGAGCCCAGCGCGGTCGGCGGCCTTGCCGAGAAAATCGCCCAGGCTGGCATCGTCCATATGGAAGTTCTGCGGTTCCTTGGCCTTGCCGCTGCTGTCGAAACCTTTTGCCTTGATCTTGAGGACACGCCCGCCGCTGCGTGAGCCGCTCGACTGCGGCTGATCAATGAAGCCTTCGAATACTTTTCCGCCCTGCAGATACACCACCAGGCGCTCGCCTTTGAGCGGCAGGCGGACCTGTCCTCCAGTGTCATCTATGGTCAGGCTGCAGCTGTCGGAGGCGCTTCCGGCCTGGTCGCTCACCTCAATGTCGATCAGCACCGGCGCCCAAGCCGAGGTGAGGTCGCGGCCATTGATCAGCACCTTCCAGTCTACCCGCCAGACCATCAGTCATCTCCGAACAGCGACAGGACGCGGCGGGCCGGAACAGCCCTCGGCGGAGGCGCATCAGGCAGCAGTACCGCCGTGCCGACCGGCAGGACCGCACCCAGACCGGCCACGCCGGGATTGAGTTCCATGGTGCGCTCCACCATGCCCATTCCCGCCACGCCGAACCGCCGCCATAGCAGCAGATCAAGCGTGGTGCGGGTGCGCTGCACCGTCACCGTTTCCATTTTCACAATCCTTCGAACAAACTAAGCAGCAGCCCGACAATCCCGGCCGAGGCGCCGGCGCCGGCCGATAGGTCTGGGTCAACCTTCACCAGGGACAGCGAGTATTTGACAGTGAACCCCACGCCGTGCCGGCCGAGCGAGGCGTGTTGTTCCGAAACGCTTTCGATGGCGAACCATCCAAACATCTTGCCGTCACCGCGCATGAGCGGGAGCGCTGTGCCCGCCCGGCTCATAGCGTGGGCCATCTCCAGCTCGGTAAGTCCGCCGATCTTCGAGGGCAGAAGCTGGCCGGTAATGGTGATAACCTCATCGGCCTCCCCCATGAATTCACGACCAGGCAAGGCATTCATTAGGGGCTTGACGGCCAGTTCAGCGCCGCCCGCCCGCGTCATGGCGTCGGCGCTGAATGGCCGCGTGTCGAGGGCCAGTGGCCCGATCTGGTAAAGCATGGATTAGCTCCCTTGGCGGGGCTGCGTGAGGTTCTCTATTATTTTGCGAACCTCATCGACCTGCCGGCGCACGCGCGACATCATCAGAAGGGCCGCATCCGAAGCCATCACCCCGGTGGTATCACCAGGAATGTCGCCTGCCGATATCGGCTGATCGACCACGCCGGAGAGTGCCGCCACCAGTCGATCTCTGCGGTCGGGAGGCTGGCTCGCAAGGGTGATCGCCAAGGTATGATTGACCAGAAGCTCCAGGACTGCCAGCCGCGCGTAAAGATCGGCCACCAACGGGTCGTTGCTATCTGTCAAGTCGCTCATATGCTTAGCCTCCATATTCTATATCGGCGAAAATACCGCCCAACTGATCTTGAAATTCTTCTTTAGCGAGTCGCCACACTTCCTTTGCAGCGGCGGTCGGGTCGGTCATGCCGTTGACGACTATTCCGCCGAGATTAACGGTGATCGGCCCGCCGCCGCCTCGACCCCCCATCATCCCGGCAGTCTCGTCGGCGGTATGCACCCAGCCAGAGCGGGTAGTAGTGATGAGTTCGGGGCCGTACTCGCCGACCAGCGCCGTCATTCCTCCCCTGATCGCCCCGCCGGCCGCAAAGGCTCCGCCGATGGCGCGTGGGGCGGGTCCAGCCGGAGCAGCGCCTTCGCCGCCACCCAGGAGCTGAGTAAGCCATGGCGGCAGGTTGGCCATGATCACGCTGCCGATATCGATCTTTCCGATTGCCTCCAGGATCAGGCCAGGCCAGGAACGAAACCAATCCAGCATCTCGTTGAACTTAAAAACAACGCCGTCCCATATTTGCTGCATGATCGCCGCACCAAGGCCGATCATGTCACCGATGGCGCTGAACACCGCCGAGTAAAACCCGACATAGAAATCGATGATTTGCCTGCCGATTTCCAGAACCTTGAGAATGGCGTTGGCCACCAGCGTGCCGACCACTTCACCCCAGCCAGCCCATTCCGCAGTGCTGGCATCGACTGGCCCTAACAGGCCCATCACCCAATCCAACATAGCGCGACCGGCATCGACCACGGGCTGCAGCACCGGCATTATGGGCTCGATGGCCCCCATGAAGGCGCGGCCAAACCCCTGGAAGAAGGCCGTCAGCCCTTCCCAGTTGTTATAAATCCACAAGCCAGCCGCCGCGATGCCGGCAAGGATGAGCCCAATACCCGACATCATAAGAGCGATGCGCAGCGCGCCTACAGCATTTCGGACCAAGTTGAGCGGATTGATCACCGCCAAAATCCACGCGACACTTTTGCTCATGGCGAGGGCGGTATCCAGCATCGCGCCTTTGAGGAACAGCCAGGACCAGCGCGTGGCCAAGGTCGCCACACGAAGGGCAACCAGGCCGCCAACGATTGCCACGACTGCCTGGACGATTTCAGGGTGAGCGGCAGCGAAGTCCGCCATGGCGATCAGCATCGGCGCAACCGCCTGAGCTGCACCGTTGATGGCGGGCAGTAAGGCATTACCGATGGCCAGCGCCACCCCGTCCACCTGGTTCTTGAGGCGCTGCAGGTTGAATTCAGTGGTCGCGGCACGGCGGGCGAATTCCTCCTGGACGCTACCGGCATAATCGGTTTTGTTGGCGACATAGCCGAGCGAGCGCTCCAGCAGCTCCAGATCACCTAGCAACGGCGCCAGCCCACGCGCCTCATCACCGAACATTTGAGACATGACGGAGGCGCGCATCTCTGCCGGCACCTGGCCGATGCGCTTGATCACTTCAAGGGTGGTGCCCACCGCATCGTCCTGCATCCCCTTCGCTACCTTGCGGGCGTCGAGCCCCAGCGTGGCAAATGCTTTCTTCTGACGGGCGGTCGCGGCGGTGCCGATGGTCAGCGCCTTACCCATGTTCCGAAACGATGTGCTGGCCACCGACACTTCCGCGCCGGCGCTGATCATGGCCGACCCGAAGGCCAGCGATTCCTCGCGGGAATAGCCGAAGAACTCACCCTGTGCCGCGACGTTGCGCGCGAACTGCGTCAGGTCCGGCGCCGTCGATGCGGTTCGGTCAGACAGGTGATTGATGGCATCTGCGAACAGCATCGTTTCATCGATACTCAGCCGCAGCGCTTCTTTGATCTTGGCAAGGTCCTCGCCGGCCTGCCCACCGGAGACGCCCCAAGCCAGCGCAGCCTTTGCTGTCATGCGGGTGAAATTGAGCAAGTCGCTATCGGCGATGCCTGATGCTGCCGCGTTCTCGGCCAGCTCCGCCAGCTCGGTGACGGCCATCGGGATTTCGCTGGTCGCCAGGCGCCGCAGGTCCGCACCGAAGGCGGCGAGTCCGCCATCGTCAAATCCAGAAACCTTGGCCACGTCTGCCATGGCGCTCTCGAATGCGATTGCCGACTGGATGGGCTGAGCCAAGGCGCGAGCCAGCGCATATGCCGCTGCAGCGCTATCGACCATCTTGCCGCGCATGGCGTTCATTTCCACGGCATTTGCCCGCGAAGCTGTCTGCAGGTGACGCACGGCGCTGGCGACACCGCGCGCAGGCGCCGTCACCTGGTCGATCAGGCTGACGATTAGCTTGGAGGTCAGTGTTGCCATAGTGGACTCCCCCACCATCCACCCGCTAGCTTCCTTGCTGCAGTAATGGAGGGTTGAAATTGAAAGTGATTTTTGGAAGCGCAGCTATTGCGGCGGCGCTAACTATGAGCGCCGCCGCAATGGACACTTCAACCGCGGATGCCTTCCTGCAGGGCTCCTGGAAGGGCCGCGCAGAGACATGGCTCTTTGAAAGTGGGGTGTGGACGCAGTTTAACGGCGGGACGCATGTCGAGACGACCTATGCAATCGAGGCGCTGCCGGAGAACCTATTCACCGTAGTTTCGGGCGAGACTGGATCGCGGTACGTGGTGCATACGAACGCCTTGCCACCATCCATGTCGTGGTATCGAGAGGGCGAAACCGAACAGATTGGCTTCTATACAAGGCCGCCTCAACCGAAGCCCTAGTGTTTTCGCTTGCCGCGTTCTCGCGCGAGCTGGCCCGCAAGGCTCTTGGAATAATCGATTAGCTTATCGATATCCCATTCCTCGACCGCATCGATCGAGGTGTTGCCGTTGCGGGCCATGGCCAGGATCACGTCGCGCCAGGCAACTCTTTCCCCAGCTCCTTCACCAGAGCTGCCCCCCGCTTTCCCATGAGGGGGGCGACCGCCACACCGACCTCGGCGAGGTCCTCGATATCGAGTTCAAGGATCACGTCGAGCGAAACATCGGCCAGGGCTGCGAACATCTTATAGCCGGCCGCGATCTGGTTGCTTTCATCGTCCGCCACCAAGGTATCGCGGGCCTTCATCCTGCGGAACGTCAGGCTGTCATAGGTCTTGCCGTCCACCGTCACCGGCTCGGACAGCGGCACGGTGACGGTCTTGATCTTGTCGTTCATAGCTTATGCCCCCAGCGCGCGGCGTTCTTCGGCGAACAGGTCGACGCCGTCGACGCGCAGCACCCGTTCCCAGAAGTCCACATAGATCAGCTCACGGTCGGCGAGGTGGAATTCGAAATGGGTCACCTCGGTGAAGCTGTGATTGCAGCCCTGGAATTCGGCAGGGTCGCTTTCGTCCGGCTCCCACATGGTCACCGCGCCCTCGATGATGCCGCGACCAGGCACCGTGCCGCCGCCGCCGGGCTTCTTTTCACGATAGGCGCCGGCGAAGGTCCAGCGACCGGACAGACCGAGGCCCCGGAAGATGTCCTTGTCGATACCCTTGGCCTCGAATTTGGGTTCGAGCGCCTGCAGGCGCGGCTGGGCGAAGTTGACGGCCAGGACGCCGCCGCCGGGATTGTGTTCGCTGCCGGCAAAATTGATTGATGGGAAAGCCAGCTTGGAGATAGTGGTGGCCCGCGACGATCCGGCCTCTTCGGCGCGGCGCACGTCAACGGCAGTCAGCAGGTAGAGCGGCTGCATGGTGAAACCTCATGTGGTTGAAGAGAGAGTGCGGGACCGGCAATGCGCCGGCCCGTTGGGTTGGCTGGTGGCGGTTAGCCGACCGCGTTGAGGCGGGCGATGATGTCGGCCACCAGGCCCTCGATGGCGGGGCGGTAGCGGCTGACCTCGTGATGGGCGAGCTTGAAGGCCGGGGCCGGCTCGATGCCCAGATTGACCGTCAGGTGGCCGAGGCGGATTTGCTCGGGGCTGTTCTTGCTGGCCTTGAACTGCACGTCATAGCCCAGGATATCGTCATCGGCCTTGTGGTCGCGCAGCATGAAACGGATCGAATTCAACCAGGCTTCGACCAGATCGGCGGTGATCTTGAGGCCGAGGAACTGGCGGGTAATCTGCATCAGCTTGACCGTCAGATAGTCCGACCCACGCACCTGGTGGATTTGCTTCCACAGCTCGCCGGTCGTGGTGTTGTCGGTGCCGATGAAGCTGAAACCACCATCGGCAACGGCGCCATCCACACCAACCTCGCCTTCCACCACAATGGAAACGCCGGCTTCCAGCAGCTGTTGACCCTCGGTCGAGCCGTCTAGCAGAGAGAACGGAATCTTGCGCGACAGGCCGGCCAGCCCATAGATGGCCCGGTTGGCAATCGGATCGAACGGCTTGCCTTCGTTCAGATTATCCACCCGCTGGAACAGCCCGATGATGCGCGGCCCCATGGGGCGGGTCACTGGATTGGCGCCCTCATAGACGCGCGCCGCCACACCAATCGGCATCAACCGTTCGGAGTTCATGGCTTCGCGCGCGGTGATCGCATTGGCGGCGGAGGTGTCATCGACATCCACCACAGCAATCGCCAGCAGCCGCTCGGCCGCCGCCGGCAGGGCCGCCACCACCACGTTGACAACGGGGTCGCCCTCACCGTCGACCATGGCCAGGCTGGTCCGGCCAGCCCAGATCAGGCGGGGCGTGGCGTTCACGATGGACGGGATGCCGGCAATGTTAACCGGATCGAGCGCGGCGGCGATGTTGGCCGCCGTTGCCGCCGGAGTGCCGCCCTCGGTCACACGATAGATCGTGACATCGGCGCCGGCATTGAGGCCGCCGAGCTGGGAGTTGATGGCCTTGACCGCATCGGCCAGGAGGCCGGTGCCAAGCTTGGCCACCATGACAGCATCACTGGTGGAAATGCGCACCGGCTTGCCAATGGGGTACGTGGCAACATCGGCATCCGCCGAAGTCTCGATCAGCAGCGCCTTGGAAAAGTCAGCCCCAAGGACCGGCACCGGCTCACTGTCGGGCCGCGAAAACGTCATGCCGAAAACCGGAGTGGTCATCGGGTATCTCCTTTGTTGAAGTGTAGATGGTGGCAACAAAAAGCCCGGCAAAATGGCCAGGCGGGGTGAGGTCAGGAAACGGAGGGATCAGCGCTTGCGGTGCCGATAGAAGAGCCAGCCGAAGATGGTCACTCCGGCAAGCATGATCAGCCCCATGAGGCCGTTGCCCGTCTGGGCTACGCACAGGGCTAGTTCCAGATCAGCCCCAATCTTTTCGGCGCCGCCGGCATAGGCGCCATCGTGAATATCGCAGCAGTGCCGCCAGGAGGTTTGCCCCCAGCCCTGCAGCCAGAGCGTGCAGCCATCACCCTCCATTGAGCAAATCCACCCCATAGGACCAGATCGCATCAGCCTGGGCCTCGGTGAGGCCGGCGGTTGAAACCATCTGCACGAGGACCGGGTAATGCCGCTGGAAGAACTGCGTATCCTCCCACCAGATCATCATCTCTTCACGCTCGGCGGCGTCGGGGATGGCATTGATCACCGCCAAGACGGTCGCCGTATCCATGCCGTTCTGCAGCAGCGCCCGGCGGAATTCCCGACGCGGCAAATCGATGGCATTCGGATGCGGCGGCGCCGGCGGCAGTGCCGGCGGCACGGGTGCCGGGAAGGCGAATGGGGCGATCTCCGCCAGGAAGGCGGACTCGGTGAAGTCGAAACGCGCAAGCACCGTTAAATCTGCTGTTTCTTCCCAGGCGCCATCCACCAGGGTCCAGCCGGTCAAGCTGCCGTGGATGTCACGCATGGCATCCTCGAATGCCGGCGTACCCCGTAGCAGCTCCAAATCGGCCCGAGAGTTCAGTTGCCTCATCTGGCTTGCTCCAGTTCCAGTGTTTTCAAAAGGTTGTGCACGTCCGCCCACTGGGCATGACCAAGCCATGCGGCCAGGAACTTCTGCAGACGCGCATCCTCGCCGCGCGCCCGATAGATTTTGATCTTGCGCTTGGCGCCGATGACGCTCTGGCGGCGCAACAGCTTGTGCGTCGGCCAGATGCGATAGCCCAGGAAGTTGATGCCCCGAGATACCGGCCCGATGGACCATTTGGAAAACCGCAGGCCGAGCTCTTCAGCAGAGAAGCGCTCGATCTCTTCCTTGACCTTGCGCAGATGCACCGGGTCGCGGCCGAGGATCACCACATCATCCATGTAGCGATACCAATGCCGCTCATTGAGGGTCTGCTGCAGGTGGCGATCCAGGGCGCCGGCATAAACATTAGCGAACAGCTGCGATGTCAGCGAGCCGATGGGGATGCCAATGCCCTCGGGCGGCAAGATGGCCTCGATCAAGCGCAGCGTTGCCGCGCAGGATATCTTTTTGCGGATCATCCGGTGCAGCACCGCCCGATCTATCGAGGCGAAGAACCGGGAGAAATCGGTTTTCAGATAGTAGAGCGGCGGCACCTTGTCCGGCGCGTCAACGGTGGGGCGCAGCAGACGCCGCACCTCCGCCTGCAAATCCCGCACACCAGCGTGAGTGCCCATGCCCACGCGGCACGCATAGGTGCGCGGCAGCAGGGTCTTTTCGAAGATCGGCGCGATGACGGAACAAAGCGCGTGCTGCACCAGGCGGTCCCGGAACGGCAGCGCGGTGATCTGCCGGGCCTTGGGTTCGAACACCCAGAAGTTGTGCTTTTCGCCCTGCACGTACTGGCCAGTGTCGATCTCATAGATCAGCCGCGACAGGTTGAATTCGGCGTATTCTTTGAAGTTCAGAAAGCCCGGCGTTAACCGCTTGGACTTGGACGTCAGGTAGAGCGCCTGGCGCATATTCGCTTCCGCGATAATGCGAGGCATCAGATTGCGATACTTTTTACCCACGGGGAAAATTCCCGGTCGCGGGTTTCGACATGGCAATGCCATGCTACTCCCCGCTTTACCGGACCTCTAAGTGTATTTGCCGAAGCAGGATGAAGAGGCTGACCACCAATACACATCGTTAGGGATGCACATCTTGGAGTGTGATCGGCCTGCGAAGCCGTAGCTAATGCAGAGCGCAGAAACGGGTTTGATCGTCACAGCGACCGCGAGCGCCGATGTTGTCGTTCGAGTTCGAAGGCAGGTTGTTCCAGTTGGACGAGCGCGAACCGGAATTCGCCCCGTTGTCCCAGTTGCCGCCCAGGAGCGCCGCGCGCAATTCTCCCCCTCAACCCCCACGCTTCGCTGACTTGATCCACGTGCCGAGCATGTTTCCGACTTCCGCAATAAGGCCGAGTGCGACCCCTTGCTTTTTCGGCGGAATGAAACGACGCGAGGGGTGAGCCATGAAGCGCAGCCAGTACCGCAACAACGCCAGATTGGCGTCAGCGGAATATAGGCGGGAAGCCTGTTTGGACTTGCCCGCAATAATGAATAGATCGACCTGGGCGAACAGCGTCAGCAGGATTTGGTCCCGCGCAATCGCGTGCTTTCGCGGCATGGTCTGGATGATCGGATAGAGATACTCGATCACCCTTTCGTATTTTTCGACAATCGCCATCTGCTCATGGCTGCTGGTTTCATCCAGCACGATACCGCCGCCAAAGCGCGGCAGGGCATCGTTTGATGCGGTGACGATTGAAAGCACAGCGGCCGTGTCGCCCGCCCTTCCGGGCGCGCTATACATGGCACAGGTGGTCACAGCGACCGCGAGCGCCGACGGTGGCGTACGAGTTCGAAGGCAGGTAGGACCAGTAGGACGAGCGCGACCCGGAATACGCCCCGTCGTCCCAGTAGCCGCCCAGGAGCGCCGCGTTCGAAAGCATGTAGGTCGAGCCCCGGCCGTTGGCGGTGTACGCTGCGGTGCCGTAAGAACCGCCGAAGTCGCGGCCCCAGACCCACAGGTTGCCGGTGGCCAGCATCACGCCCCACTTCGAGGTAAAGGCGGCGCGCAGGATGGTGGACACCGGATCGGTCACCCCGGATGTCGCCTCCGTGGTGCCGTAGGTGGCGGCACCGAATTCCGCGACATCAAGCAGCTGCTTGCCGTGCGACTGCATGACCTCGGCGGCTTCCCACCAGTTCAGTGTCGAATAGATGGATGAGCCGTTGCCACCGAACGCCGCCGGAATCTTCGGCGGGCTGGAGCCGTCCGCAATGGTGACATTGTAGCGGCTGGTGCCATCGGTGTGATGGTTGACCCCGAGCAGGTAGATATCCACCCAGAACGATCCGGCTACCAGCGCCATGCCGCGCGGGTCCGGACAGGCCGGCCGGAAGTGCAAATCCCAGAACGAATATTCATTGATCTGGGCCGTGGCGTTGCCGCCCGCCTGCGCCGCAGCATTGCCGCCCGGCGCGTAATGAAAGCCGCCAATCTTGCGGCTGCTGGCGACGGGCGGCGACACGTGGTCCGCCGTAGCCTCGACCGTGCCGTCCGGCTTGATCCAGACGGCATAGTCAGTGCCGACCGTGAGGGCTGGCATGGTGATCGCTGTAGCACCGGCGAAGCTGAACAGCTTGCCATTCACCTCGACCAGCGTCCCGGCCTTGATGCTGGCGGTGCCGACGCCGGTCTTGGTGAAGGCCACGGCGCGAGGATCAGCCTTGATCAGCAGCCCGGTTTCGCCGAGGCCGATATTGGCGCGGAAGGTATCCTTGTTGGCAATGTCTGACCCATTGGCCGCCTTCGACATCTTGCTGGCAACACCGGACTCCAGCGTATCGATGTCGCTTCCGATTGCGCCGAGAACCGTGGCCAGCCCGTTCACCTGGTCAATGCTGTGAGCGTGTTCGCCCAGAGCAGCAAGGGCCGCCTGCGCCAACCAAACACCACTGACCTTGACCATCACGTAGCCATCGGGCGCCTCATTGACGCCCGCCACATCGGTAAGGTCAGAAAGTGAGAAGGTGGCGTTGGCAGGCATCTTGGCGTCGAGCGCGCCCTGCAGGCCGGTCACGTCCCCAATTTCATGGGCGTGCAAAAGCAGCGCACGGGCGGCCACGCCAGCGAAAAGCTCATGGATATCCGCGTCGATCATTGGCAGCGTCTGCTGCTGCATGATCGGAAATTCTTCGCTGATGAATCGCGCTTCGTCGGGAAGCGGGTAGTTACGATGCGCCGTGTTTGCCACTGCCGCCTCCCTACATTACGCCAAGGCCGAGGTCGGCCGCTCGGGGGCGGGCAGCAGGGCCGCCAGCCAGTGTGAGTTTGATCCGCATCAGCGGCGCCGCGAGGCTGGCCTTACGGTGGTTCTGTTCGACCCATGCCGGGTCTGGAGAGATTTCGGTCGCCG
This sequence comes from uncultured Cellvibrionaceae bacterium, assembly GCA_964542655.1. Lineage (GTDB taxonomy): Bacteria > Pseudomonadota > Gammaproteobacteria > Pseudomonadales > Cellvibrionaceae > Cellvibrio. The sequence continues at coordinate 15,475 of CAZIWB010000048.1, read as the reverse complement.
TGAGCGGCAGGCTCTGCCAAGCGTCATCGGCGTGGTCATATTCCAGCACCAGCGTGGAGCCGCCCGGCAGCGAGGCTTTGACATAGGCCGACACGCGATCCGCCCCATCGATGTCGAAAGCGCGGCTGACATAAGTTGCCTCTTCCGCGATCTCGCCAGCGATCAGCTCGACTGGCGCATAGAGGATCGGCGACAGCGTTTCGGTGCCGGTCAGGATCGCCCGCAGGGTCACCGTCTCGGTGATGTATTCGGCCAGCTGCAGCACCTGGAACGGCAGCACGCGATACACCGTGCCATTCGTCCGCTCGACTTCGAACACCACCGAGCAGGCAGCGCTGGGCAGCTCGACTGCCGCACGCACCTGCAGGTCGCTGCAATCGACCAGGTCAAACTCGCCCAGCTGGACCGTCTTGGTGGTGACCGGATAGCGCGCCGCCACCAGACGGAACGTCAGCGCCTCGCCCTGATGCGGCGTCCAGGTGCGGGCGTTGACCGACGAAAGGCGTGGCCCGATGGGGTATGGATGCGTGGTGACCGGCTTTTGCTGCTCAACGTCGAACCCACCCAGGGCGGCAATCGAGATGGCATGATCGCCGTCATCCGTCTTGATGACGAAAGCATGGTCGCGGTCATTGGGCGTGGTGACCGGCAGGCGGTAGCGCGCCGATTTCCAGCCCACGACAGCGCCCGCCATCGACACGAAACCCTCGGCAAGCAAATGCGTGGTCGGGTCGCCATTTTCGACGGCGACCTGGTGGACCAGGACGTGATTGCTGGTGTCGCCAATAGCGCAGAGATGGAAGTCGACACCCACCAATTGCCGCACGGTCGGCAACAGGAAAATCTGCGCCTGCGGGTCGGAGCTGCCGCTGCTTTCCTGCGGCGGCGGTGCCACCCAGCGATTGATGGTGGTCACCCGGCGCATGACATCCACGGCCAGCGTGCCTTGCCCGGTGAACAGCGCCTCGGCTTCGGTGCCGCCCATGCCAACGGCCCGCACCGTCTTGGTGCCAGCCGTGATATTGGCCGGGATGGTGAAGCTGCCGGAAATCTCGCCATTGACATCCGCCGTCTGCACGCCGCCCGGCTTCACGTTGGCACCATCAAAGGTCAGCGATGCCAGAATTTCGCCGGTGAAAAAGCCGGAGATGGTGAAGGCCACCGACCGCTGGCGCAGGAATGGCAGCGTCTCATTGCGGCCAGTCAGCTGCTGGGTGGTGACATCCTGGGTCACCATGGGGCCACCCCAGAACTGGATGCCGCGCTGGAATTCCAGCGTAACCGGCGATGCCCATTGCGTGGTGCGTTCAGTCCAGAAGTCCACCGCTGGCGTTAGGGCCAGGTCGCCCGGCATGGGCAGGAAGTTCTGATACGGGTTGATCTTTTCGCAGGCCGTCTTGAGGCTCTGTTCAACCAGGACTTCCTCGACCCAATCGAGCATGACCGGGGCGGTCAAATCCGCATCGTAAAAGGTGGGCTCGATGGCGAGCTGCAGGATGCCGTTGCCGACCGCGCCGGTCTGGGCTTCGCCGATATCGCGGTAATAGTCACTCTCGAACGGGTCGACAAACATGTTGCGCTTTGCCGCTGGATCGCGGCGATCCACCTCGGACCGGAGGCGTTCCAACTGGATCAGCCGTGAGTGATCTTCGATGACATTGAGGTGGCGCCGCAGCTCGGACCAGGTCGGCATACGCACGCCGGTGCGCACGCCGTCCGATACGATGTGCGGCGGTCCCATCCAGTCATTGTGGATTTCACAGAGCGGCAGCACGTTGCTGGGCGGCAGCGGCATCACCGGGTTGGAGCGCGCCGACACACCCTTGACATAAACCGGCGCACCGCTCGGCAGCAGGCCAAGGATGTCGATGCGCGGAAGCTTATAGGTATAGGCCAGAATGATATCGCCGCCGGTGGCACCGCCGGACACGGTGATGCTGGTGTCGTCAAAGGCATCCGCAACCACGCTGGCGCGGTAACGATAGGTGACGTTGTAACTGCTGCCGCTAAGCGGTTCGGCCCCAACGGGCGCCCAGTCCACGCCGTTGCCGGTGCGGATATAATCAGTGTTGGCGACGTAGGTTGTCCCGCCCTGGACCACCGCAATAATCTCGATCACCGAACTGTCGGGCAGGCCATCAATACCGCCAGCCAGCACGCCGCGCGTGACGGCAACGGTCTTTTCCTTGGTGAGCAAGATCGAGGTGATCGCATCAATCGGGAACTGATCGACCAAGACAACCAAGCTGGCGCCGCCTGTATAGGTGTGGGTTTCGCCGGGCACCGCACCGACATCCCAGTCCTCTGGCTCGGTGTACCGCAGCGAGGCATAACGGGTATTCTTGAAACCGGCGATGTTCGCCTCGCCCTCTTCAATCGAGAAGAGTTGGGCACCGCCCTCCAGACCCAGCGTCGACACGCGGTTGCCGGAGACGATGTAGTGACCATGTGGGCGGTCGTAAATCGCCAGGGCCTGCACGATCCCGTCGAGCGCCGGCGGCGCGGTCTGGTCAAGAATGGTGCCGTCCTGCAGGAGGTAAACCTGATAGAAAGCGCCGGCGCCGGCATCATCGGATCGCGCCCAACTGATAGCAGCAACCTCCCGCGCCGCCCCATTCTCGCCCTCGGCGAGCGATCCCGGAACCAGGCCGCGCAGCTCCGGCTCATCATCGCCAGTGATCCACTGCCGCACCAGCCGCACCCCGATCTCGACCCGGCCGACCATCGACACACCAGCCAGGACCGCAGCCGCCACCGGAAACTCATCGCCAGCGACGTAGATTTTACCGGCCGTCAAGGTGACGGTTCCGGCGCCACTGTTGACCACAGCAAAAGCGCCCTCGGTGCGATCACCCTCACGCGCGATCAGCCGGCCGAGCCGGTTATGGCGAGCGCGAATAATCTCCTGCATGTCGTTCAGCTCGGCGCCCTGGATCAGGCTGCGACGGCCATGGAAAACGACATCTTGCAGTTCCTGCCGCCCCTTGGCGCGGACAAACGCGTCGGGCAAGCCGCTTTCATGCTCGTAAGCCATCAGAACCTCATGAGAATTTTGACCTGCTCGCGCACGGTGCGGCGGAGCGGGATGGAAACATTGTGGACGGCGATGCCGACGCCGCCCGTCAATTCGTTCGGCGCGAGCCAGAGGCGGCCAGGGTCAACCCCTTCGGCCAGGTCTGCGTTGACGATGATGGCTATCGAGGCGCAGGTGACCGCATCGGCATCATCGAATTGGGTCATCGCCTCGATGTAGAGGTGGCCGGCGCCGGCCTTGGGTTCGTATCGGTCGGCGCCGACGCTATAGGCACCGCCGAACTGAACCGTCACCGGACGAACCGCGCGGCACAGCCGATAGCCGACCACCTCATTCTCGGCATCGACCAGACGCAGGTAGAGAGATTTTCCTTCGAACCAGCCCGCCAGGATCGCGCGGCGCTGTGTCACCGGATCGTCAACCCAAAGGAAATTCGCGTCCACCCATGGCGTGTCCAAGTCCACCCAGAGCAGCCCTTCATCTTCGGCGGGCTCCAGCCAGTTGCCGATGGCAACGCCTTCATCTTCGGTCAGCAGGTTCTCGAATTCGCGGCAGCGCCCGAACGACCAGATGGTGCCCGCCTGGGTAACCGCGATGCCGCTTTCATGATCGAGCATCGCCCCGTCGAGCGCGGCATGATCAGCCTCAAGCGGGCCAACGTCATATTGATGCACACCGCGCCGTAGTTGCGAGCGCTTCGGCACCGACAGACTGGTGATGCCTTCGATGCGCTCCAGGTCTGGACTATCCTCGGCGGGCAGGGTCGGAAAGCGCAGCTGGAACGAATTCCACCAGCGGCGGCCGGTCCAGGCTTCCTCGATACCCGCCGCATAACCGATCCAGGCCAGCCCGATAGCCACGGCGCTCACGGTGCCGCGCAGGCGCTGCCAGCGAACGCCCTGGTCGATGAGGTCATAAAGGTTCGGCACATAGGGAGTCAGCTCACCCAGGCCGTACTCCCAAACCAGATATGGCAGCATCGACGGGCGGGGCGAGACATACTTGACGCGGCGCATTGCCGAGATGCCGCTACCGACAACATCGGACACAGCCATGGCGTCGGCCATGGCACGCTCCCAGCGCGTCGAGTTGGCAGGCAGAAGAGCGGCGCCCATCAGTAGGCCCGTCCCATTTTGACCAGCGTCACGACGCCCAAGCCGGCGGCCTGGTTGAATGGCATCACCACATCGGCGGCCGGCGCCGTCACCTCGACCCGCTGCACCCCATCCACCTGCAGATGCGCGAGCAACCAGCTCTGGGTGAGGTCGCGGCCCAACAGCATGTCGCGCACCCAGGCGGCCGCGAGACTTGCCTGCATCGTCGTCAGCACACTCTCCGGCGCCTGCGGCAACAGCCAGACATTGGCCGCAATCGCAATCACCTGCTGCGCGGCACTCGCCACCACAATGGTGTCATTGACCATGCGGACGGTCGGGGCCTGCAGCGCGGTATTGACCTTGGTCAGCAGGGGGGCGTCAGCCACACCATTATTGTCGACCGCAAAGACGGCGACATGAATCGTCGGATCGCGCCCGACCGTATAGACAGCCGCGTCAGCAACCCTGACATCGGCGCCCAGAGCTATCGAGCGATAGCGCGCCTCGGTGCCCCCAGTGGAGCGCCCCTGGATCGCCAGCACGACGCGACGGCGCAGTGCGGCGTCACTCTCCGCAGCCAGGCGGGCAACATCATACCATTGCGCCAGCACGTCCAGGTCGCCGCCAACGGCGTAGGCCAGGAACCACGACTGGATCGCCTCATTGATCCGCTGGCGCAGCAACATGTCCTGATAGGCGGACACCTGCTGCAGGATTTGCGCCGGATCGGTTTCCAGATTTTCGACATCGTAATCAATGCCGGCGTCGGCGAAAATTTGCACCAGCTTGGCGCGCAGTTCGGCCAGGCGCGCCTCATAGCTGATCGCCTCGATGATGCTGGGCGGCGGCAGGCTGGCGAGTTCGGGAGGGATCAAGGACATTGCGGATCGCCTTATGAAATCTTGACGCGGCCGCCGAAGCCGACCGTAAAGCTGCGGACGCCCTCGACGGAGAAATCGCCGAGGTGCCCACGGGGGCGCCAGTCGACCTCAATGCGGACGCTGGCATGACCCAGGCGGAGGGTGTCGGCACTGCCGCCGACATAGACGCCGCGCACGCGAAAGCGCGGCTCCCACAGATCGATACCCACGGCGATCAGCGTCTGCCATGCAGCGAACAGCGGCGGGGTCACGGCGCGGCCAAGCAGCTCGACCAGACCGGCGGCGAAGTGACGGCGCATCAGCCGCTCGCCGATGGCAGTCGAAAAGATGACTTCAACGGACTGGAGCGCCGAGGCGTAGTTTTCGATTACCAGGCCGGTGTTCCGGTCGACGGCACTCATTTCACCTGCCCCCGGCGGCGGCGCTGGCTCGGCAAAGGCGAAACATGTTTCGCTATTTCGGGTTCGGGTTCGGGTTCGGGCGACGGGAGGACCGGCAATTGAACTTCCGGAGCGATGCGCTCAAGACCCAGATCAAAAGCCGCCTCGGCCTCGCTCAACAGCACCCGGCCATCATCAGGCACCGACGCGCCATTTACCCACGCAACGCCGGGCGCTGCGCGATACCAAATCTTGTTCATGTGGAATCTCCTAGTCGACCGCGTTGACCACGGACGAACCTTCAACAATCGGCCACAGCCCTGCCGACGATCCGCTGCCGACATTCACCTTGTCGCCGATGCGCGCGACCGGCTTGCCGCCCTCGCCGCCCAGATTGACCGCCGGCGCATTGACCGTCACCGGCCCGGCAGCGTCGATGGTGATGGCACCGCTTTCCGTAACGGTGATGGTCACTCCGCCGAAGCGAAACACATTCTCTTCCAGGCTGGCGCTGGGCGGCGGGTTCTGATCGGAGAAGCCGCCGCGCAGCAGAATGCCCTGCCGGGGGTCGCCATCGGGATTGATGATCCCGACCACCTGACCTTTACTCAAAGGTGCCCACGTCGAGGTGGCGCCACCCGACTCCGGGTGCGGATACCAAGGGGAGAGGAACGGGTTGCCCTCCGCATCCTTGCCCCAGCTGATCCGGAACCCCTTTGCCGCATCGACCTGCTCGACCGGCCCGACGCGCAGCGCCGTTCCAAACGCCGACTTGAGTGCCTCGACATCGGCCTTGAGCGTGAGGAACTGGCTAATCATTATCGACCGCCACAGGGGTGGCGCCCTCGACCTCAATCGTGCCGCCGCCAAACGCCACTGGAGCGCCAGAGTCATCCACAGCAAGGGGCAGTAACCCAAGGGCGGCCATCTCGGCAGCACTCAGTCCGAGGCGAACCTGCTGGCCATACCAAGGCGGCCTGACGGCCGTCACTCCCAAGGCGGAACGGATCAATCCGGCGCGGGCCAGGACCTTTTCGTCGGTACTCGCCTCCATCTTCATGAGGAATTGCGACATCACACCATCCTCATCGAGCGCTTCACCTGGCAGCGGGTCATCCACGACCGTGCAAGTCATTTTCAACTGATGGCCAGCCAGGCGAATGTGCTGTGCATTGTCGGTGCGCAGCAGTTCAAACTTATTGATTTCCAGCACAAAGCCGCGCCAGATTTCGGCCCACTCGTTGTCAGGGTCCAGGAGGCAATCGACAATCTGGCGGCCAAGCAGATCGAGATAGAATTCGAAATCGGCATCCGTCACCGGAACCCCCTCGAACATCTCGCGCTTTCCGCCATCGTCGCTGTCCATCAGCATGGCGGCGGTAATGCCTGCCTCAAAGATCAGCTCAACAGTGCCGCCTTCGTAAATTCCGCGCGGCCCGTGGGTCAGGCTGCTGACCTGGCTCGATTGCGTGTAAACCGCGATGAAGCGGTTCTCGACATCGGAGCCCAGCGTGCCATCCGGTCGCACAGAGATCGCACCAATCTCACTGTCCAGCACCGATTCACCAACCAGCGTCCGACCGCGCAGTGCTTCGACCGCCGCCATTCTCAAGCCAATGCGTACCAATGACATGACTCACCCACCCGTCAGATAAACAATGTGGCGGGGTGAACTGCGCGTATCCATCCGCGCCACCTCGAACCACGGCTGGCCAGTGCGAGATAGGGCGCGAACCGTGTCACCCTTTTTGACCCGCAGGTCAGGGTAGCGCGCGCCGTCGATGTGAAGCGCCGCAGCCGCAGCCGCAATCTCAGTTTGCCAGGAATTGCTTCGCCGGCCCGCCATTGATGCGGCCTGCTGCTCTGCCGTGCGCAGCACAGCCTCGATCTGCAAATCCCCACCGGAGGCAAACCTGATCAGGACCGGCTCGGCGAAGGTGCGATCCACCGCCGCTATGGTGCGATCACGCAGCTGGTGAAAGCGGGCGGCGATCACAGCCATTCTATGCGCCCTTTTCGTCCGCCGCCGCCGCAATGGCATCCGCGATAATTGCCTGCGCCTTGACCTCGGCCTCGCTGAGGGCGGTTTCAGCCTGGGTGATCAGCTCGCCGGCCTTCGTCTGGGCGTCCGAAATCAGCACGCCAGCCTTGGTTTCGGCTGTGGTGGCGATCTCTTCGGCCTTGGTTTCAGCCTGGGTGATCAGCTCGCCGGCCTTCGTCTGGGCGTCCGAAATCAGC
>CAZIWB010000048.1:0-7745 GCA_964542655.1 uncultured Cellvibrionaceae bacterium | reverse complement strand
ACGCCAGCCTTGGTTTCGGCCTCACCGAGCAATGCAACAGCGCCGGCTGCATCCGCCTTTGCGGGCTTTGGCTGAGCCGCGCCGTCCGACAGATAGGCAAAGCGGTCATCGATAAGATTTTGCGCGTAGTCTGCAGCCACGTCGACCGACTGATGGGCGCCGACCTTTTCCTCTTTGCCCGACTTTGAGGCGATGGCGGGAACCAGGCCGCCATGCACGAAGGCAATGCGGATCGTTTTCGACTTGGACATCAGATTATCCTTCACATTTGAAATGCCGCTCGCAGGAGCATCGGAAACGAAAGAGCCCGCAGAAAGCGGGCTCTTTCGACATCATAGGCAGCGCCCAGTTTAGGTGAGCGTGAGCTTGCGCAGCACCTTGGGCCGCGTGCAAAGCGAGATGGCATTCATCTGCACTTCCAGATGCTGCCCCTTGCCATTCAGTGCGCTGTACTGTTTCGCATAGAATGGCAGGCCGGGTGTGTTCACGGTTTCATCGTAATCTGCCGGCGCAAACCGGGTGATGAAAAGCTCGGACACCCCAAGCGGAACAACGCGCGCCTCATTGGCGGCGATGTATGGGGCACTAAGGTCCGCCGTTGCCTTCGCACCAGTCCGATAGCGCTCCCAGGTAGCGCCGCCAAACTTGAACACGTCCGGCACATCCTGGCGAAGAACCTCGGCACCGGCGTGATACATGAAGGTGTCGCGCACGGCCTTGTGCTGCCAGAGAGACTTGTGGAAATCACGACCCGTAAAGACATGGATGCCGGAGTACGGCTCATCGAGATCATCTTCCAGGCTGTAGACAACGCCCTGCCACAGGTCGCCAACCTTGGTGGCATCGACATCGAGTTCAAGCGACACAGCCGCCGGCACAGAGATGCCAAAACGATTGTAGAGATCGTGCAGCACGGCACCGGACTTCGAGGTAACGATACCCTTGATCGCCCCAACCCGCTGATGCTCCAGCGTCATGGTCAGGTCGCGAGCGTGGCGCTGCGCCTTGCCCTCAACGCGACCCTGGATCGTTTCGAGTTGATCTTCGGTCCCGAAGGCGCGGACGTTCTGCACCTCATCAGCCTTGATAAAGTCATCGCGCTGATAGTGCTCGATATCGAAGGGAATCTTGCGGCGGCTTTCGTCGCCGGTAGTCTCCCCGGCGCCGCCGCGTTCGGTCGGCTCCACAAGGGCCAGGCGACCTTCGCGCTCTTCGATTGAGACGCGCGTGGTGCTGACGCTATCTTCCTCGAAAATGCCGGAGGCGCTAACCTGGCCGGGCCGATAGGGCTCGGCATTCACTGCGGCGGTCAGGCTCTCGATGGTGAAGCCGTCGCCATCCCAAATATCTTGTCCAGGCATAGGTGTATCTCCAAATGATGGGTTGATGCGCCCTTAGCGGACGCGAATGTCGAGCGCCGCGAGCTGGGTGTGCTTGGCGGTGATCTTGCCGGCATCGTTGACGCTGGCGGCAAAAATGAGCTTGTCGCGCTTGACTTCGGCATGCCGCGCCAGAATGACGGCCTTGGCATCGCTGCTGGTGGCATCGACGCCATAACCAAGGACAGCCACGGCCGTCTCGGCGCCCTCCGACCCCTCAACGAGTGCTGCGGGGCTGGGGATGTACTTCCCCCCAGTGGTGATTTTGCCCAGCACGGTGCCGGGCTGGAGGTTTCCCGCCCCGGACGCGATGGTCACCGTCTCATAAGAGAGACTGCCGTTGGCCTCGGACAGCACAAACCCCAAATTGCGGGGACCTTCGACTTTCGTTTCCATTTCTAGTTCTTCCCGACCTGGCGGCGCGCGCTGAAGATGTCGCCGCGATTGATGGATGCCTTCGCCTTGGGTGCGGCGCTGGGCGCAGCCAGCCCAGCAGCACTCAGACGAGACGCTTCATAGGCTGTGGCAGACTGCTCACCAGCCGCCGCAGCCGACACATTGCCAGCCACAAATGCCGTTACATCCGCCCCAGCCATGGCTGGCGACTTGGTGGCAAGGTCAAGCGCTGCGGCCATGCGCTTGCCGTCACCCTTGATGCCATCAGCACCAAGCACCGCCGACAGGCGCTCGGTGGCCTCGGCGGTTCCGGCTGCATGCCCCTCGGCGCGCGCCGCCGCGACAGCAGCGTCGTGAGACGCCTGGCTGATGCCCGACACTACGGCCGCGGGCTTTCCTTCATTCTCGCTCATTGATGCACTCCTTTGTTGAGAGGCTAAGGACCCGACAGCCGGATCGCTTAGGGTGAGATCAGCCGCGTCCGCGAGCACTGCCTCGCGGACTGCAGCCAGCATTGAACCGGCCATGTTCAGCCCTTTCTGTTGACTTCTTCTATGAAGGCGACAAATGCCGCCTGGGGATCACCAACGGCATCGACCAATCCCAGATTGGCCGCCTCACTGGCATTGAAGGCCATCGCCTCAGTCTTGAGCGCGGCCGCCTTCCCCAGACGACGCCCCCGACCCAGCCCAACCACTTCCGCAAATCGGTCGCGGATCGTGTCGGCCTGGCTCTTCCATCGATCCCTGACGACTTCGGGCAAGGGCTCGTAAGGATTGCCGTCGACCTTGTGCGCGCCAGAATGGATCATGGTGATCTTGATGCCATCCTGCTCAAGATTTCCGCTCCAATCCGCATGCAACATGACGACACCAATGGAGCCGGCGCCGCCGAATTCAGGGATGATGATCTGGCGACACTGGCTGGCAATCAGATAGGCGGCCGAATAAGCAAAATCGGTGAGGATAGCGATTGTCGGCTTGGCGATAGATAGGGCTCGCACCATCGCCGCCGTCTCGAACGCGCCATTGACCTGCCCCCCAAAACTGTCGACCTCGAAAACCGCACCCTTGATACGGTCAGCGCCGGCCCGTGCAATCTGGGTCTGGAGCCCCTGATAGGATGTCTCGCCGGAATACCCTCCGATCCACCCACCCTTCTGCACCAGGGTGCCCTCAACCCCGATGATCGCAACATTTTCGACCACGTCGAATGGCGCCACGCCAGCGCGATCATAGGCCCGGCCCAGCCCGTCACCCAGCACTGCCGCCGATGGCCTGCCGTTCGAAAAGCCGACATGGTCAACACCACCATCGCCATTGACGATAGTCACCGGCATGCCGGTCAGGCGCGAGCCAAAAGTGCGCGCAAAGGTTTCCGCCTTGCGTGGATGATATAGGTGCGGCTGGTCGAACAGAAGATTACTGATCCTGTCGAGTGACATAGCTATCGCCTCCCCCAACGAACCGTTCTTGCACCACGGTGCCTGGTTCCGTTTGCCGCAGCACATCGCCGCTCATAATCACTGATCAGCGCACCGAGCCCGGTGGCACTGCCCGCCGTAAAGCGCACCTCATCCTGATCAAACCGCGTCATCGCAACGGACTCGCCGGTCGCGATGACGAGCTGCGCCTTTCGCAATTCGCGAAGCACATCGCAGGGCTTGTCCATATCCACGGACACGCCACCAATCGTCACCATATTGTCAGGCATCTTTCTTGCGCTCCGGCTCATCTGGGTCGTCGTACTTCGGCGCAGAAGCGCGCGGGGCGTAGGGTGAGTGCATGCCCGCTTCGACATATTTGTCATGCAGCCGCTTTCGCATCGCGAAAATCTCTTCCGGATCGATGCCAAGCTCGGCGGACTCAATCTCCACAGCAGAAGTGCCGTTCTGCATGCGCTCGGTCGATGCCTTGGCGCTCTTGAGATCGTCGGCAGTCGGCTTGCTGGGACCGTGCCACTGGGTCCAGCTGACTGCCGCCCTATTGGCAGCGTAGGCAGCATAACCGCCCTTGAACGGCACCCGCCCCTCGCCAATTTCCTCATCGAGCCAGGCTTCGAAAATCATGTTTTCCTGCGGCGCGGCGATCCGCTCACGCCGGCGCACCACGACTGGCCAGATCGATGAATTCTCCATCCGCACGCTCGAATAGGTGGCGCCAGTGTGGTTCATGGTTAGCCCGCCATAGGTGATCCCGATGGCGCGCGCCATGTCGCGGCTAAGGGCGTCCGAAAACGGCTGGTAAGCACCGCCAGGTGTTTGGGCACCATGCAGCTGGAAAGTCTCACCAGGGGCCAGGTGTGACACCTGGGGGTCGCCGCCAAAGTGGATACCGGAGTCCTGTGCGGCCTCAATCTGCGCACCAAACAAACCCATGATGTCATCGGCCAGACCCTTGCCGCCATCAACCTCCCCCATCGCCTGAATGGCCTCAAACGCCTCGGCCGAGGGTGCTGCACTGGTCAATGTGGCGGCAAACAATGTCTGCAGGACCGCCGTCTGCAAGGTCGCCTCATCCAGCATTTCATGCTGAATGTGCTTTCTGAATGCCGATGCGAGTACCGAAATTCCACGCACATCGGTGGCGTCGACTGGATCAAAAACGTGCATCACGACCGCGCGCCCCAAGCCGTCGCGGGCCGGCCAGTGTTTTTTGGTGACCATCCCGCTGCCGCGCTCTTCGAAAACATAGCGGGTCGGACGGCCATTGCTGTCGTGATAGACGCCCTGAAACAGGCGGTCGGTGCTGTTGGTGTCCTGCACAAGCCGAAGCGGGGGAACCATGCAGACTTTAGTGCCGGTTTCGATGCCGTATTGTTGGCGCTCCGCCCGAGACAGATAGGTGATGACACCGGTCACCTCACCGAATGCCATGTTCCAACGCAGGCCGATGTCAATCATTTGCGGAACGGTGAATTTGCCCCGCAGATCACACTCACGCGGGTTCCACGCCCAGCGCTTCCAGCGCTGCTTGACCAGCCTGATCCAGTCGGCGGTCTCCTTTTCCGAGTACCCCAGCCGCGCCATGATCGCGGGATCAGGCTGCAGGTTCAAGATCAACTCCGAGCCAACCGTATCGGCAATGACCTGGTCAGCCGCGCCGCGCAGCCGACCGGAGTTCTGCATAATATCCAGTGCCAGCGCAGCCGACCGGCGCCAGGCAGTCCGGATTTCGTCCCGGCTTTCGCGCAGCACAGCCGGTCGCGACTGGATCACGCCGGATCGGGTATCGCGAAGATAACCGGCCTGGGCGCGCGGCGGTGCGCTTACAGCAACCGCACCCCTTTTCTTCCCAACTTCCGGCACCCTCATTTGCGTCTTTTCCACTTCTCACGTGAATTTGGCACCGAGGCGCTTGCGGGCACCGGCTTTGGTAAATCTGCGCGTTCGGCTGCAGCAACGATTTCACTAGGCGATGAAAGCAGGTCCACAGGCGGCGCCGGTGTCACGCGGGACCGCAGCAGCGCCCAGCCATCCTTGGTGAGCCTGGATATGCCCAGCAACTCAGCCATCGCCATCGCGTAGACGCGAACGTCGAGCCAATGGTTGTCCCGACGCAGTTTGTCCCAGCCCTCGTGAAGCTTGCCTTTGACAAGCTTGCGCTCGAAGTACTCGGCGGTGAGCTGCTTGAAGTAGCCCTCATCATGCCATTGCCCGAAATGACAGTATCCGGATGGGTCGGCCACCTCGCCTGACGCCTTGCCCAGCTTGTGCAGGTTCGACATCAGTTCGCCCTTGAGCGCCCAAGTCCCGACAGGCCACACCTTGGCGCTACCGAAGCGCTGGCGCTTGCCATCCTTCTTGATCGATACTTTTTGCGGGAGGCCAATTGCCGGCACCCCACGACCCTTCATGCCCTTAATGGCATGCGCTCCAGCCCGTGACGCGCACCAGCTGTAGACCTGCGTCACTCGAAGGCCATCACCGGAGTCGACGGCAAGCGCTTCGATTTTTCGCTCTTGCCCGAACGCATCCACAAACGTGCGCTTGAAAAACTCATCGAGCTTGACCCACGCACCCTCATTGATGTTTTCGGTCGGGCCATCGAGAAACTCGGTGGTTATCGACCAGCTCTGACGATCCTCGGAGAAGGCGACGGCCTCAACCATGATATTGGTATGATGCACGTCCGCCGCCGCCACAAACAGCAGGCCATCCGCAGGGATAACGCCCTGCTTGTAGGTTTCCCGCCGCTCGTAAAGTCGCTGCCAGTCTGGCGCATCGCCTTTCATGGCGTACGGCAGCGCCAGCACCAGGTTGGTAAAATCCTTCGCGCCCTCTTCGCCGGCGTTCTGGCGCGACAACCAGTCCTCGGCGATGGCCTCATAGCTCATCATGAGGGACATGAAGGCGTCGACGTGAAAGCCGGGATGCCGCCCCTCGCCCTCGGCGGTAGCCACGAAGCGGCCCTGACGAACCAAGCCGACCCGCTCCATCTCACTGATATGGTGACCACAGTGCGGGCACTCATACCGGCTCAAATGCGGAGCCTTACGGTCGAGGACAAACCCATCCTGGGACTGAACAAACGACTTGTGGCACTCAGGGCAATCGACATTCCAGAAGCGTTGATCGCTGCGTCGGAAGGACCTATCGACCCGGCAGTGACCCAGCTCATCGCCGAACGGATCGCCACTGTCGGACTCGGGAGTCGAAATCTCCAGTATCTTCCAGAGCTTAAGCCGCCGGAATGCGGTGAAGCGACCAAAAAACAGCGCCTCCGGGTCACTCCCATTCGGAAAGTTGGCCCACTTCGAAACCTCATCCTTGATGCCATATCGCGACGTGTTGCCGGACAGGTCCATCACGGTGTTGGCGTTGGCCAGGCTGAGAGCCCCGCCGGCAAACCGCTTTTCGTATGTGGTCGACCCGGCACCCGACCGGCTAATCGGCGAAGCTATGACGCGCCTGCCGGTCGCCGCCTGCCAGGCGTCAATCATCGGCTGCAGCTTCTTGCCGTTCATATCCTGCAGCGCATCGATGCCGGGCACACCGTACAAAATATTGTCGGGTGCGACATCGGCAAGGTAGAGCGCCCAAGCCAGAGCAAGAATAGAAACGCCGGTCTGCTGTGACTTCCTGACCGTCACCAGATTACAGGGATGCTCAATATCAAGCGCATCAGCAATGGCCCCGAGATAGGGCGCATCGCTTTCGCTCCAGAATTCACCCTTCTTCGGCCCGTCGACCAGGACGATGTTTTTTGGCATCCACTTCCTGAATGGCAGCGGCGGCACTGGCCGAATGATACCAGCAAGGGTCATGGCGACCGCGCGGGTGGCTCCAGGATGAAAGTTCATTCCTCCGCCTCATCCATAACCTCATCCCCCGCAGGGGCCGCCTCCGCCACCTCGCCAAGGGCGTCGGCAATCCGAGTGTTGATTTCCGTCGATATCTGACGAAGCAGCAAGCGCGCGCCGCTCGTCCCTTCCTTCGAAACCGCCAAGGCGATGTCATCAGCGCGGTTCTGCAGTCTGGATATTTCGCTCTGAATGATCCGTCCCGCGACGGCCAACGCATCGGCAAGACGATCAGCCCGCACCAGCTGCCCGATTTTCTCCGCCTGCTCCAGTCTTTGTCGACCTAGAGCCAGCCATGCCTGCTGGCGCAGTGCCTCGTCCCTCGACTCCGAGGCGCTAGCCTGGATCGGGGTGCCGGGGTCGGGCCGCGACTGTGTTTTCTCCGAGTTCCCGAAGAACCCACGATGGTGATCATAATGCGCCAGGCTGACCCGCACGATGCGGCCGCGCGCATCGCGCTCAACCGGCAGATCATGACTGGCCACAAACTTCGCTATCGTCTTGCTGACAGCCTGCTTTGAAACCCCGTCACGCTCGGCGATCTGCCCAGGCGACCACATGATGGTCGTGCCGTCTGCCATTCTGACAACCTCAATCCATCCGCTGACAACCCTGACAACCCAACATTCAGGCCTAAGAAACTGACAGGAACTCGGGCCGCATCCGCAC
>CAZIWB010000047.1:0-47677 GCA_964542655.1 uncultured Cellvibrionaceae bacterium | reverse complement strand
TTCTAATTAGTTACAACACCACAACTCAACAACGAGTACAACATGGAGGAAGATAAACTCTTCTCAATAACTTTCCCTTACTTTGTTTCTTGGCATGATGCAGGTGAACTGCAATGCGAAGGAACTTCTCACGCTCGTACCGAGGAGGAGGCAGTTATACTTGCCGAAACTCGTGTTCTGCATGGAAGCTTTAATAGCGTGGCTACTATTTACAAGGGGCAAGTTCAAGGAATGGCAAAAGCCTTACGTCGCTACCGATGGGATGATCGCAAGATTGTATTTGACCTGATGAGAAAACTATGACAAGAAAAGTATTCATTGTGAGCAATGGCGGCCATGACTATCGAGAGGCTGAAAAGTTTGGTGAGGTTATCTTCTGCACTGAAAGTGTAATTCGGAAGGATGACATTCATCAGATGTTTAGAGAACTGGATCAGTGTCTCCAGCAAGCAGAACGAGATGACTATTTGTTGATTTCAAGTCTGACCTCCCTCTGTGTAGTTGCCGCAGGCATTCTTGCAGATAAGTTTGGGGAACTCCATCTCCTTGTATACAAGGATGGTGAGTATGTTTCTAAAGATTTGTTCTTTGGATTCTGATCATGACTGACCTTCCTGCTCTCACACAACAAAACAAGTGCTATGATAATACTCGTATTAGTGACTACAAGGTTTGCCCTCGTTCTTACTTCATCCGCCATGTTCTTGGCTGGAGGTCTGCTGGGACAGGTAATGCTTTGATCTTTGGTTCCTGCTGGCATGATGCTCAAGACGTAATGTGGAGCTATGCCAAGAAGTTTAATCCAGATGATCTAGCTGAGTTAGCCTTTATTGCCTTCCAGAAAACATGGGAAGAGTCGGGGCTTCCATTAGATATTCCTTTGGAGATGGAATATTCATACTCCCCTCGCACTCCTAGTATTGCTCGGGAGATGCTTATCAACTACGCACATGAACGCCGAAAGATTTTGACTGAATGTGAATTGGAGTCAGTTGAACGTCCTTTTGCCGTACCAATCCCTGGGATGCCCGGTCACTGGTATATTGGAAGGCTTGATAAGAAAATTCGGTATAACATTCAAAGTCTCATTATCGAACATAAGAGTACAACTGCCTACGCTACAGTTGGTAACTTCCGTTCAGACTATGTTGAATCCTGGTATATGTCTGCTCAGGTTACCGGCTATGAGTTTGGTGGGATTATGACTTTTGGTCAAGTGGATGCTGTTTGGGTTGACGTAGCATTGGTACATAAAAAGGTGCATGATGCCTTTAAGTTCATTCCAGTCTCCCACAATCAAACCTTGTTGGAAGAATGGCTGGGCGGAACAAGGGCATGGGTGCAGCAAATCTCCACGGAGGAAGAACTCTTTAAAGTTGAGGGTGAACTCAAGCCTGGAATGTTTAAGAAGAATACCGAGAGCTGTTTTGGAAAGTATGGACCATGCCCTTTCCTTGATATCTGTCGAAGTATTGCTGATCCGAGCAAGCTGGCAGAAGTTCCTGGAGGGTATGTGCATGAACCCTGGAATCCGTTTGATGTGTTGGGGTTGGACAAGTTGATACAACAGACAACTGGAGAAAAGTAATGCAGCTACAACGAGCAGTAGTGATGTTTAATTCCTATGATTTTCCACAAGAAGAAATTCCCCCTAAGACTTTTGGTGGACAGATTTCTTTTGCTGGAGGTATTGGAAGTATGACAATTCAGATGAAGCCGGAAACTGTTACAGCTATTCTGGATTTAATTGCTGAAGATATTTCTCAGGCAGCTAAGGATATGGCAAAAGATATTACACCAGCAGTTGTTAGGAGTGGTGGCCTAGCTATTGAGCATAAGCCGGAGGTACTGTTCTGATGGCTAATGCTAAAGATGCTCATGCAACAAGTAATCACTCCATCCTCCTCCTTGGCGACACAGGTGCTGGTAAGACTACCCAACTTCTGACCCTTCCCGGTAAGAAGTTCGCCTACCTTTTCGATCCCAATGCTATTATGTCTCTGCGGGGGCATGATGTGGAGGTCGAGGAATTTCTGCCAGATCGACTTAATCTTAGCGTTAAGTCTCTCACCAAGGGCAAAGGTGATAGTACCACTAACCATCAGTCCATGATATACCAGGAATGGGAGCGAGACTTCAACAAGCGTTTGGAGTCTGGTTACTTCAACAACATCGACGTCATTGCACTGGATAGTGCAACAACCTTTCTTGATCTTATCATGGACCGAGTTCTTACGATCAACGGTCGAGCAGGTAGCTGGCCTCAGCAAGATGACTATGGTCCACAGATGATTACCTTCATTAACGTGTGCCGGCAGCTTTCTGCATTGGGAAAGACCTTGCTATTGACCGGGCATTTGGAGATTAAGAAAGATGAACTCCAACAGCGCATCTTCAGGACGCCAATGCTTACGGGACGTCTTAAGACTAAAATCCCACTTCTATTCTCGGACGTCTTTGTCTGCGAGGCTGAAAATGATGGGCGAGGAAACATCAAGCATAAGATTCAAACTGTCCCAGACCGACTCACTACCTCTGTACGCACATCTTTCAGAGGCCTTGAACCGTTTGAGGACGTTACGATTGACTGGAGTAAGCCTGTTGAAGGGCAGGGAATTGGTGGACTGATTCAAAGGGAGAAGAAAGCATGAGACTTTTTGTTGATGAAGTAGCAATGGAAGTAATGAAAACTCTGCTTGCATCGGATCAGCGAGAGCTTATTGAGGAAGCAGCAGATCAGGGAATTACAACTGCGCAAGGTGTAGCCAGTGCATCGTTTGAGCTCAGCGAAGCTTTCCTTGCTGAGTATGAAAAGAGGTACTCCAAGTGAAACGCTGGTTTGGCAGAGTTCTTTGTACTATTGGTCTGCATGATTGGTATGAAGGTGTTACAAAGTGTTACTGTCTTCGTTGTAATGAGATTTTGTTTCAGCTTTATGATGATGGAAGTGATCTATATGATTAACTGCTGTTCCAAATTGGAACAGTAGTTACCAAACCCACCACCTACACTTCCGTAGGCTGGGTGCCACCGGGCAAATGCCCCTAACTGAGAAGCAAAAATGACGTTTATTCCTGTTAACTTTGATGATGCTGTTGAGCCGAAGCCGGTAAGTGCTGGTCGATACAACCTTCAGATCACTGCGTGTGAGGTTGCAAAGACTGGTCCGAACTCTAAGGTTCCGGGTTCTCCTCAGTTCAAGGCTTCCATCGCCTTTGCTGATGATCCCAATGCTCCGAACATTACGCAGTATATTTCTCTGCCTAATGAGCATGATGAGCCAAAGAGTTCTAACTTCAAGCTTCTGCTGTTGAAGCGTTTCCTTACCCTGTTCAAGGTCCCTTACGAGTCGAACGGTATCGACGTTGAAAAGATGGCTATGGATATGGTGGGCGCTGTTGCTAGTGCGGAAGTTATTCTCTCGGAACCTGATGACAATGGTAACGTTTATAACCGTCTGACTGTTCCGCGTATCCCTAATGAGCCGACGAGCTCTCGGGGTCGTTAACTAAACTAAACCCTGGGGGCTTCGGCCCTCAGGGTTCTTTTGGAGAACTTCATGGATAATATCTTTACCATAGACTTTGAAACTACGGGAGTGGACTCAAAGGTCTGCCATCCGGTAGAGGTAGCAGTCTATGGAGAGTCGATGGTGTTTGATCTTTTTATTAAGCCACCTGAATCTATTCCTCCTGAGACCAGCGCAGTTCACCACATCATCGACGAAGACGTCGAGCTTGCTGATGGCTGGATGCTAGTTCGGGGAAAGCTAGTAGAGAAGTTCACCACTCATGCTGGTGAGAAGCTTCCTATCCTAGTAGCGCATAATGCGGAGTATGAGAAGAACATTCTCCTCCGAAAGTATGAAGGTGTGCAGGACTTTCCTCCTGTTATCTGGATTTGTACTTATAAGTGTGCCCTTCGCATTTGGCCTAATGCTCCGGCGCATAAGAATGAAGTGCTACGGTACTGGTTGAAGCTTGGTAACGATCGAGGACGCCACTCTGATCAGCAACCCCACTCCGCCTTGCATGATGCTAAGGTAACCTATTTGATATTGCAAGAGCTCCTGAAACATGCTACACTAGATGATCTGGTACAGTGGACTGAGCTTCCTGCAAAGCTCCCCTACATGCCGATGGGTAAGCACTTTAAGCAGTCATGGGATAGTATTCCTGCTAACTATCTGCAATGGTGCTGCTCGCAGGCTGATATGAGAGAGGACGTTAAGTACTGTGCGCAGGAGGAGTTGAATCGTCGGAGGCGAGGATGAAAACTCTAAAAGCATTTATGAAGATTCAAGAGCTTAAATATATTAAAACTCTCTGTATTAATCATCCTGATTTTCATATTACTAAAATGGCGAAGGATGCTGGGGTTACAAGACTTCAACTTTATAGAGTTCTAGAGCGTCACAATATTGAAGTTCCCCAATATGATCCTAAGCACCATGAAAGAAAATTGGAGAAATCTAGTGCAATTAAACGATCTAGTAAAACCAATCGAAGAGTCCTCGGACGAGGAACTTCTGGAGAGGCTTCGAGGCATCCGGCATAACCGTAACACTATTCGACCCGCTGCAAAGACCCATGCTAAGAAGGAGGCTAAGCGGGGTCAGCAGGGTCGATTAAACAAGGTCGATAAGCTTTTTGCTGGTCTTAGCGCTGAACAACGTCAACAACTTCTACTTGAACTCGGAGGGGAATAATGAATAAGCCGCAGGTGGAGGGTCATAGGAAAGATAAGCTCAAGCATGTTCAGCTGAGCGATATCATCGTCGGGGAGAGGTTTCGAGTTGATCTTGGCGACATTGATGAACTGGTAAAGTCTATCCAAGAGAAGGGTGTCATCCAGCCGATCACACTAGATAGCAACATGAACCTGCTGGCAGGTGGTCGCAGATATGCTGCTAGTACTAAAGCGGGACTCCCAACTGTTCCTGCCATTATCCGTGAAGCTACTGATGAGATTGATGCTCGTGAGATTGAGCTCATGGAGAATGTTCATCGGAAGGACTTTACATGGGCTGAGCAAGCAGCGCTGGTTAAGAAGATTGATGACCTTTACAAGTCCAAGCACGGCAGTAACTGGTCAGGTCGAAAGACTGCGGAGCTTCTTGATAAGGGTGTTACTACTGTTGCGCGGAACCTCCAGCTTGCCGAAGCCCTCACTCTAATGCCCCAGCTTGGGGAACTGAGAACTGCTGATGAAGCGTTGAAGGTTCTTAAGAAGATGGAGGATAATGCCATTGTTGGAGAGCTTCGCAAGCGCCAACAGGATCGCATGGCAGCGGAGGGAACTGCTGACCAGCAGGTCGTTGGAGGTCAGCTTGAGAGTGGCCTTCGCACTATGCTTAAGATGGCTGACCAAAACTATTTCGTTGGTGATGTCTTTAAGGTAATGGAGGGTTTGAAGTCTAATGGAAACATCCAGATCATTGAGTGTGATCCTCCATATGGAATTGACCTCAACGCACAAAAGGCCTCAAAGGAATCGGTAACGTCTAATGTCCATTCGTACGAGGAAATTGATCGAGATGCTTATCCTTCTTTTTTGGATAGACTTACTAGTGAGCTTTTCCGTATTGCTGGAAAGGATTGCTGGCTGGTTTTCTGGTATGGCCCGTCGTGGCATTCACAAGTTCTTGAAGCTCTCCGACGAGCTGGGTGGCAAGTAGATGAAATCCCTGCCATTTGGGCTAAGACCCAGGGACAAACCCTCCAGCCTGAAATCTACTTCGCCCGAGGCTATGAACCTTTCTTTGTGTGCCGAAAGGGTAAGCCAATCATGGTGGAGCGAGGAAGACTTAATGTCTTTAACTTCCCAGGTATTGCAGGGAAACTTAAGTATCATCCGACTCAGCGTCCAATTGAACTCATCAGGGAAATATTCTCTTGTCTCGGAGCTGGTCGACAACACGTCTTTGTACCGTTCCTTGGATCAGGGGCAACCCTCCTAACCTGTTATGACATGGGCTTCCAGGGTTTCGGTACTGACTTGAATGGTGAGTACAAAGATAAGTTCATGCTGGAAGTTGAGAAGCAGACCCGTAAACTCTTTGATACTACAACTAACAACGACGAGTAAAGAATGTCCTCATTTCTTCCCCAGACAATTAGAACTAGGCTAGTCCCTGGGTCTGGCAGGGAGACAGCTAAGATCGTCATTGTGGGAGACTATACCAGCGCGTTCGATGAAAGGGAACTTAAGCCCTTCTCTGGACCTGCTGGTTCAGTTTTGGAAAGTTGCCTTCATGCAGCTAAGCTTATTCGTGCCGAGGTATATCTCACTAACACGTTTAAGTCAAAGACTAAGATTGCAGGTAAGATGGCAAACACTGATTTCTTTGATGAACGTAAAAAGAAGTTTACCAACCTCGGAAGAGAGCATGCTGATATGCTCCGAGATGAGTTGAACAAACTAAATGCTAATGTAATCGTAGCCGCGGGACTTCCTGCCTTCATGGCACTCACTGATTTTAATAGTGTAGCAAAGTACCGTGGGTATATTTGTGCTAGCACAAAGCTTGCACGGACTCGAAAGATCATTTCTACATACAGTCCAAACAGTACCCTTCGTGGTAAATTTGTTAATCGTCATATCATTGTAGCAGACTTGAAGAAGGCTGCAGAGCAGTCTGCTTTTCCTGAGATTGTTCGCCCAGATCGAAAGTTGATCTACAATCATAAAACTGTTGAGGAAGTTTTGGAGTGGTTGGATTACTTCTCTACCGTCAAAGTTCTTTGCTTTGATATTGAGGTTATCAACTATGAAGTCTCCGCCATATCCTTCTCCAGTGACCCGACAATCGGGGTGGTTATTCCTATCGGAAACTCAGTATATAAACCCGAAGGCTGGGAAGAGTTGGAAGAACTTAGGATTTGGAGGGGCGTACAAAGTGTGCTCGGAAATCCAAACTCCGTTAAGATTGCACAAAACTCTATCTTCGATACTCACTTCCTCCTTACCAAAAATGGAGTTGTAATTCGAGGGGAAGTTCACGATACTATGATCGGACATTCAGTTATGTTTCCTGAACTTCCAAAGGGTCTGGACTTCCTTGGCAGTTTGTATTGTGGAAGCCAAGAATACTGGAAGGACTCGGTTAAGTTTGAGAACATCAAGGGGGAGAACTAATGAACATTAGATTTATTAGAGTTAAAGAGGGTAATGTTCTAAAGGGAATTAAAGAGCGCTGGGCAGTGCTTTCTCCTGACCTTCGTGAGACTGAATTCGAGGGTACCCTTCAGGAATGTGAAACCTTTCTAAAGAACTCCTGCCCCACAGGCGGATGCGAGGACTAATATGAGAATGGATGAAAACTTCCTTCGATACTCAGCTCTCGATGCTGCCTGTACCTTGGAAGTTCACAATGGTTTCTGGAATGATCTAGATTCCTACCAGCCTGCGAATGATATGACTATGGGTATCCTCCCAGTCCTGATGTTCATGCAGACTCGTGGTATTAGAGTTAACAAAGCCGCCTTGGATGAAACCAAGGTAGACGTCCTCAAAGCTGCCGCCGAAAAGCAGGAAGAACTCAATGGAATCTGTGGACGAGAACTCAACGTCAACTCCTCCAAGGCTTGTCAGTCATACTTTTATGATGAGTTGGGGATACCCCCTTACCGCAAGCCAGACGGTAAAGCTACACTCGATGACCTGGCATTGCAACGGTTGGTTCGCGGCACTGTGGCACGACCAGGACTTCGATCCGCAAAGCTTGTTCAAGAAATTAGAGGTTTGCAAAAACTCTATGGAACTTATCTTAACCTTGAATTTGATGCTGATGGAAGGATGCGCTGTTCTTATAATCCAAGAGGAACAAAGTTCGGGAGATTGTCGTCCTCAAAGACTATATTCGGAACCGGAACTAATTTTCAAAACCTACCTCAGGAATTTAAAAAGTTCTTAGTAGCGGATGAAGGTTACTGCTTCGTGGAAGTTGATAAGCGTCAAGCTGAGTGGGTAGCTGTTGCCTACCTGACCGGTGATGCTAATATGATTGAAGCTATCGACAAGGGCATCGACGTTCATACTCATACTGCTACTGGTATGTTTCACGTTACACCAGAACTAGTTAAGTATGAACATAAACTAATTGGCCACACTACTGACAGCGAACACATTGCTGCGCTTCGTGCTGGAGATTTGGAAATTGCTAAAGCCTTGCGCGATAGTGGAACACGCTGGCCTCGTACTATGTCCCTTCGTCAGTGTGGTAAGAAATCAAACCACGGCCTAAACTATGATGAAGGTCCGAATGGCTTTGCCATGATTAATGAGATTGATCAGGCTGAGGCTAAACGTATTGTAGATATGTACCATCGGCTCTATCCAGGCATTCGTCTCTGGTATGATTCGATCAAGCGGCAACTTCAAAAGGATCGAACACTAACTAATTGCTTTGGTCGGAGAGTTCGATTCCTCGGAGCATGGAATGACAACCTGTGGAAGTCTGCTTACTCCATGCTCCCACAGTCTACTATTGTAGACTCACTAAATCAAGGCATGAAGAAGTTATATGAAAGTTCTGAAGTCTGCGGAAAGGATGGAGCCAATGCGGATACCCTCGCCCAAGTCCATGACTCCATCTTGCTACAAGTTCCAATCAGTTATTTGAAAAATCGCACTAACTTTGAGTTCCTTCGAGAAAAGATTCGCCAAGATACAAGTCCAGAAATTACTTACAATGGTCGTACCTTTACTATCGCCAGTGACTTTAAGTTTGGCGTTAACTGGGGCGAGCATCACTCAGAAAAGAACCCTGGCGGTATGCAGGAGTTTGAGGACTATGAATCCTTTATGAAAGCGCTTGATGGATGGGAGAAGTTGAATGGCGCGGGAACTCCAGGATTGGTTAACTAAATATCTGGACTATACCGAGAACTCAGAATCGCCAATCAGCTACCACACTTGGTGCGGGCTTTCGGTAATAGCCGGGGCCTTGCAAAGAAAGGTTTATCTGAGGTGGGGTCTCGGCAGAATTATTTACCCAAATCTTTATGTTGTACTTGTAGGGCCTAGTGGTAGAACTCGAAAGGGTGTGGCAATCGGAATCGCTAAGGAGTTCCTAAAGAATGTACCGGGAGTAGTAGTGACACCTGAGTCTAGCTCAGGCAAACAAGCTATGACCACGGCAATGAAGCGGGCAGGAAATAACTTCGTTGATCCAACTGATGGGAAGATGAAGTTTCATTGCTCCGTTACTGCATTCTCAGAAGAACTCTCGGTGTTCCTTGGTCAGAAGGATTTAGGGTACCTCTCTAATCTAACTGACTGGTATGACTCGAAAGATGAGTGGGAGTATGAGTCTATTGGTCGTGGTAAAGATACCCTGATTGGTCTATGTCTTAACCTAATGGGTGGCACAGCTCCGGACTGGATTCAGTCTATGATCCCCTCCGAAGCGCTTGGTGGTGGATTCACTTCCCGAATTATCTTTGTTGTTGAGGAAGTTAAGCGAAAGATCATTCCAAAGTATACACCTACTCGGGAAGAGGAAGAAACTAAAGAACTACTCCAACGTGATCTGGAGCGGATATCTCAACTAATTGGGGAGATTACTTTTGATGAAGCTGCTGAGGTTCTCTACATCAACTGGTATATTGAACAAGATACAGCCTTATCCGCTGGTAAGCCTGCTATTAGCGATTCTCGTTTTGCTGGATATTGTGAGCGTCGCGCTACTCATCTACAAAAACTAATGATCATTTGCTCTGCTAGTCGGAGCGATGATCTTAAGATTACTGCAGAGGACTTTCATCGAGCTATTAAACTTTTACACTCCGCTGAGACTCATATGCACAAGACCTTTGGCGGTCTTGGTAAGAGTAGAATGAGTGATGAAAGTGATATGATTATTAACTATATTAAGCAAATGGGAACAACAACTCGAAAGCTTCTTCTCCAGAAGTTCTATCGAGACATTGATCCAATGACACTTACTAATGTCGAGGCCTTGATGCAGCAGATGGGAGTTGTAAAGATTAGACTCCTTCCAGAAACAGCAGACAAACAATATATCTGGATTGAAGAAGAATGAGACAGTTTATCGAACTAACTTTTACAGACAATACTCCGGTAATGGTAGCAGTAGATGAGATTCAAACCATCTCGCCGGAACTTCGAAATGAAGCTCTGCAGAAGGGTATTAACAGTAACATTGTTCTGGTAGATACAGTCATCAACGTTAAAGAAACTTACAGTCAGGTTAAGAGTAAGTTGTATCAATTTAATAACTAGTGTTCCAAATTGGAACAGAAGTTGGGGAATGAAATGAGTGATGATAATGTACTACCCTTTCAAAAAGAAGTACCCCATCTAACAAATAAAGCTAAATGCTTAATATGCCGGCATGAGTTTCAGGCAGTAGCTCCTATCGGAACTACATGGCTTGAGTGCCCAGCTTGTAGTATGCTAATGGCTAGATTTATAGGTCCAGTTAATATTGAAGGACTACACTGGCAATGTAAGTGTGGTAATGATCTATTTTATATAACTGAGAAATTTTCATACTGTCCTTGTTGTGGAAGTGAAAATGTATTCACATAAAACAGAAAGCCTAAAAAGAAAAACCCTCGCCGAGGCGAGGGCTTCTCTTAAACCTAACGAGGAACTACACTTCCTCAACTGCCCGGAGTGCAAACAACTCCTTGCTGTTTACATTGATCGAGATAAATCTGCCGCTGCTCCTGAACCCAACTCCTCAACCCCTCCAGATCAACTATAGCGGCTTTGCAGGTGGTGTAGTTTTTTGCGATGGTTCTGGTAGCGTCTGCAACTGATACTGGCGCTGCATTAGTTCCTTCGGCGGCTGTGGGGATGGTGCCAGCAACTGCTGCGTCGTGGAGCACCCTGAAACCACCGGGCAGATCACAAGTCCCACTAGGAATAAACTGCGGTACCAGCTTCGTGATTGTGTCACCCTTTTCATATACTGTCTTTATCCTGTCTCGATAGACATATTCAATCCTAGTAGTAACCTGTCCCTGCTTTCCTTTGAGGTCTGCAACAATAACTTGACCTCTTGCAATAGACTGATCCCACCGCTTCTGAATCCGGCTAGCACCTCTACTATCCATATACCAGCCAAAGAGTCCTATTAAAATTACTAGCCCTGCGCAGGCCCAAACCTGCCAGGGTATTTTTATGCCCATCCTATTCTCCTTTATCCCCACGCTGACCCTGCTGCGACACTACACGCGCGATGCCAGCCGCGGCAGCGGATGTGAGCGCGGTTCCTGCGAGAGCTACTTTAACCCAGCTTGGAATGTAGGGAAGCCAGTCATAAGGAAGCGCAGTGTATGCTAGGGTAACTGCTTGCAAGGCTGCACTAAAAATAATAAAACGCATAGACCACCACTTCTTCCACATCTTTGCATCTTCTACAAGATTAAACATAAGTTCCCCTTATTGCCAAGTATCAGTTTGCATTTGTTTAGCAAGTCGAGCTGCTCGCTCTGGAGTTTGCTGTGCCCATTTACTAGCAAGCATTCCTGCTGCAGCAGCATTATAGTTTCCTTCTTTAATTCTTTCTAGTGTGTTCTTAAATCCAAGTAACCCATTAATCCCCATCTGAAATGCCATGTTTAGAAGAACACCTTGCCTTGCTTGGGAAAGCTGTAGTGCCCAAGGAAGCCTAGAAAATACTTGAGCCTTTCTTTTACTAATATCGTTATCAAGAAGATACATAGCCTCTTCTTGTGTAATGCCCCCACCTTTTCTACTATCAATCAACCTACCACAACCTAGTGTAGAGTATCCAAGATGATCTTTATACTCATGGAGTACAACTTCCTCATCTGCTTCAAGCTGCTCTCGGATATTTCTAACAACTCTTGCCATGATTCCCCCTAAGGATATACTGTACCGCCTGGGTTACTTGGATAAGATGGATCACCAGGAGCTTCATCTGGTGCCCAATCTGGTGCAGGCATTGGTCTAGTCCAAGGCGGTTGCATAGTATCAGGAACGCCTGTCACAAAGTCCTGTGGCTGTCGAGTTTCCCAATCATACTCACATACCATAGCTCCATCCCAACGAGCCTTAAGCATGGATGCCTTAAACTTCTTTCCACACATATCACAGGTAGCATTCCAATCACCTAAGGCAAGATAATCTGCTCGGCCAATAGTCATGGTGCTTCCTCCGCTTTTTGCTTCTTGTAGTTTTCCAACAAAGTTGGACCAACAATAGGAATGTATCGAAGTGCATTAGGATCAGCCCTAACAATCTCATCAAACATCTTAGCAGGAGGCATAATCATTCCTGCTACGGTTTGAAGTGGCTCAGCCTTTGTAGTTCTTGCACCAGCCTCACCTGCATCTCTACGAGCTTCTGCCTCTTCCTTACTTACTCCCATCATATGATCTAGAATGTACTCAGACATACCAAAAGTCTTAAGAGCATTTAGCGGAATATCGCTAGCCTTAAGATCAGAATCCCTACCACGAATCCAATTCTGAATTTGAGAAGTAGATGCTCCAGAGATGCCTAGTACAGTAGCAAATGATACAAGATTTTTAATTCCCTTAGCTACATTACCTTTCTTAATTTCATTATAAGCATCTCGACGGAATACGTCCATTTGCTTAAGCATGAAAGTTTTAAACTGATAAAGTAGTCGACCGTTGGGATTATCCAAGTAAGCCTGAGGCATCTCCAATCGAGTAATAGGCTGAGTTCTAGAAAGTTCTGCAAATGCTACAGACCTTACTAGATCAGTTACCTCTCCCTTTTGAAGATCATTAACAAGTTGCTTAAACTCCTGTGGCTGTAGTACATCTCCATACTTTTCATGAAGCTTAGCAATACCACCTTCAGTTTTAGTAAGACTCGCAGCCTTACTGATTGCGGCATTTAAGCCTACATTCTTACCAAGTGCATCAAGTTGAGAGAACAGACCAACCTTGAAAACTCTACGAAGAAACTTAGCAGTACCTTCAGTATTTACAAACTCCTCTGCAAGATGATCGGCAAGTCCAAACTCCTTCATGGAGACAAACTTCTTGCCAGTAATAGACTTAACTACTCCACTAATAGCAGACTTAACTCCCTGAATGTAGGTTTGAATAACTGCATCACCAAGCTGACTTACAGCAGAAATAGGATTACCAAGCAAGCCTGCATAGCTAAGATTCTTAGCCTTTTGAACGATCTCATTAGAAGGCCTTTCTCCGTTAAGGAAAAGAGACTTCATCATAGATGAGACGTCCATTGCCTGCTTTTCAGTAATCTTTCCTGACTGTAGCATTGAGTCAACAAGTTTACCAACAGACTTATCTACGTTAGTATATTCTTTGCCGTCCTTTTCTATAACTTCCAAGTCCTTACCAAAGAACTTAGCACGTTCGATATCTTCTACAGCAGATCGAATATAGCTATGCAAACTTTCTGTTGGAGTGGCATAGAATTTTTGAAGCTCTGGAGTAATTTCCTTAACAGTTCTATCCTTTGCAAAACCTGGCTGACCTCCAAGCTTAGGTTCACTCATCAAGGCTTTGTTAATAATAAGAGAACGCTCAAGCTCTGTTAGCTCAGTACCACGAGATCGAATTGCGTTCTTGTTAGCATCATCTACAATCTTATTAAGAAAGTCAGCCTTGTCATTTCCAAGTGCTTTTAGCAAACCTGGATAGTCTGTAACAATACGAGGGAAGTAATCTACTTCTTTATTCTTAAAGCGCTTCAAATGAACAAGCTGATCTCCAATACTGTCAAGAACTCCTTGAACTTTCTTCCAGCCAGCAAGAAGTTCTGTATCTCCCATAGCCTCAATCATTCGCTGAACTACACCCTTATGTCCGGTGAGAATTGCACGAGAGATGAAGTCCTTCTGATCTTTTGGAAGATTCTCAAGCTTAACAAGAAATGGATCAGCTTCCTTCATATACTTATGAGTATCTCGAAGAACGCTACGATAATGTTCTATAGTTTTCCACCAAAGTGGACGAGATATATTCATAAGGCGAGTTGATACTGCACCAAGTCCGTGATCAATAGTATCTACCAATCCACGAGCAAGACTCTCTCCACCTCGACCACGACTAAGAAGGCCGAGTCCACCAAGAGCTGTAATGGTTCCTGCAAGCTTTTTGTTTTCAGTGCTAAGAAAACTTGCAGCACCAACTCCCAGAGCAGCAACAGCTCCAAGCTTAAGAAGTCGAGGATCAACTTCACCAACTTGCTTTCGTGGCCTACCTCTACCACGCTTGAGTGGAATGTCCTCAGCACTACTAACAACAGGCTTTTGTGCTATAGCTTTCTTGGCACCATACCCCTTTTCAAGACCTTCTGTAATAAAGTCTTGTGCACGGGAGATAAGCTTTCGTGCATTCTCCGGGCTCTCTCCCATAAGCTTTGCAACTTCCTCTGTCGAGTATTGTTCAACTCGATTAAGAAGAAGTGCACGCTTCTGCTTCTCAGGAAGTTTATCAATAAGGTTAATCAGCTGTCCTTCAGTTTCCTGTCGAACGGCTTGCATTTCAGGGGTATCAAAATCATCGGCAGCAGCTGCCTCTACGTCAGGGCGAACAAGTGGATTGTCCCCTTCAGTAATATGTCCTGCTGAAGCATCTTCACCAAGTCCGCGATCAGCTGCATACATAGAGCCAGTAGAGATATCCTTACCACCTTTAAGAGTTTGTGCATCTCTAATAGCATCGACTGCTTTATTTTTTGCAATCCTTGTTAGATACGCAGAGAACGGAACATCACCACTGAACTTATTAAGTTGATTGAAGGCATCAATAAATGCTTCTTGGGCTACATCATCTGAAGTAATACCAAGCCGAGAGGCTACACCCTTAATTTGCTTGTTAATATATCTGGAAATACGAGGAAAGTTTTCCTCATAGAGTTCAGTGTAAGCCTTTTGGTCTCCTTGCTTAGCCTTATCAATAAGAGCTTTCTCCCGAATCATTTGCTCAGAAGCATCTCGACCGATCTTGAGTTTACCATCCTTAACCAGTCGAGCAATACTAACAATGTCACCCTCAAGGGTAGTAGCACCGCTCTGTGCCATTCGACGCAGAACACTACCACCGCCGGGAACCATTAGGCCCGCAAGTCCTGAGACAAATGCAGTTTGAATCTTTCTATCTTCCGGAGCAGCTGCGTACCCAGCAGCAGCAAAACTACCACCTACTGCAAGTCGAGCAAGAAGTTTTTGATCTACTTCACCGCGCTGACCTTTTGGAATATCTCGAAGAATAAGTTTATCTTCAGCAGTTCGCAGGTGGCCGGGCTTCCTCAGCACCCGATACACCTCACCGGGCGAGGGTCCCGCAGGGGTCTGCGGGGACAACGTGGTAAACCCAGCCGCGTCGCTTTCGGCCTGCTGCTTCGCAGCCGCGGCCTCTCGCGAAGCTTGCTCCGCAGCAAGTTGTTCAGTTCGAGTAATTCGCTCCTCTGCCTTAAACTGTTGAAAGTCCGCGTAGTCCTCTGCGCTCTTAAAGGCTGCGCGAACGTCCTCTCGGCGTTGGTTAATCCACTTGCGGCGATCTGTCTTGTTAGTGATTCCAAGGGCTGCTTCGATTCGCTGCTTTACATCACTAGTAACTCCGAAGGCTTCGGGACTAGTTTCAGAGACAATGCGTTCGATCTCAGACTCATATGCAGCTTGATCGTGAAGAACTTCTTCGAACTTGCCATTAGCCTTGGCTTTGTTCAGATCAGTAATTTTAGACTTTGCGCCGCGAGAGAAGATAGCCCCGAGACTACCTCCGAGGATAGTACCAGCAGCTCCACTGAATGCAAGTTCCTTTGAATCAACGTGAGTGGAGTGAGCAAGCTGATCTGCCAAGTCAATAGTAGTATTAAGAGTTGCGCCAACTGCACCTGTGTCAAGAATCTTATCAGCAAGTTGAATTACCTTACTGCCGGTCTGCTCAGCTCGAAGTGATTGGATAGCCTTACCGCCTGTACCGATAGGCGCCAACAACATCTCTGGATCGGCCATGATAGAGTTGACAAGATTCGCAGCGAAGCTTCCGGGATGATCGAGTGCAGATTCCTTTAGTGCATCCCACTGAGCACGAATGGTAGGATTTTGCTTATTCCTAATCTCATCTTCTTTTTGCCTGGCAGCACTAACTACCTCAGCAGGATAATCTGAGGGATTAGTAAGAATCTTCTGACGCTGAAGGATTTGCTTTAGTTCATCATACTTCAATCGCTCCTTTACAGGAGCATTATGGATAATGCTAGCAATGTTAGCAGGCAGACTGTCTTCCAGAATAGCCTTGATAGGATTCTTAAGGGTCTGAACAAACTGCTGCCAGGGCGGTAGATTTTTGGTCTGCTCATACTGGGCAAGTTCTTGCGCCTGTCGCTTAGTTTGATTAACTTGAAAATCCTGTGCCTCTTGTTCAGAAGACATAGGATTAGTAAAACGAAACTTTTCCTGCAAGTCCTTTCGAGTCGCTGCTTGTGCGGTAGGACTAGTTGGAGCAAATCCAAAAGGATTAGGAGCATCCGGAAGATGCTTCATTGCTTCATCTACAAGGACGTTGATCTCCTCAGGACTGCGCTCTACCTTTTGGGGAGGATTGTTAAGGCGATCTTGGATACTGGAAAAAAGATGCTTGCCGGCCTGAATCACTGGATCAACTATATCTTCCTTGAGGTTGAATCCAGCTTCCTTAGTTTGTCCAGCTGTCCCCATACCAACAGGGCCATAAGCTTCTTCAAGGCTAAACTTCTGGCCGGGCTTAACAGACTTTAGAGTCTGAGAATTTTCCTCATCAGGAATTTCTTGTCCAATTAGGTTACTAGCAATTCCATCCCGACCGAGAGCCTTAGCAATAGTCTCAGCTCGACGCTTAACGCTGGCAAGGTATTCTTGAGTCTTGGGACCATGCAGCTTTTCATTCGGTCCAGCGAAGTGATGTTTAATAGCCCAATCAATTCCCTTAGTCTTAGCCTGCTGAGCAAAGTCCTTCATAGCTGCATCAGCAGAAGCTGTGGGATTAAAGGGATCAATGCCAAGAGCTTTGGAGGTTGCATCAATATACTGATAAAGTCCCTTAGCTCCAATATCATTTTCTACATTAGGGTCATACCCTGATTCCTGCTGAGCAAGGGCAAAGGCATACTCCTCCGGAACATTATACTTATCTGCAGCAGCCTTAATGATGTTGAAAAGGCCGGGGTCCTTGGGAAGAGGATTATCTTGATCCGAGCCGGGGAGGAAAGTCTCCCCAGCTGAGGTTGGATTAGTCCTTTTCGCAGGAACAAGTTCCGGGAAATCCTGCTTTTCAGTGGGATTACCGTAAGCTTCCTCAAGCGTGAAAGTGTTAGAAGGCATTTAATTTAATCCTATTAATTTATTCGCCAGAAATTTTTGCCCTAAAAGCGGCAACTAGTTGTGCACCTGTTACATTAGCACTAAATGTACCACTGTAGTCATTATCCACAGCTGAGGTAGCAGTAGCATAGCCTACACAGCCTGCTCCTGATCTATCCCCTCCGGGCCTAGTGCCCCCCGCATCCATAAGTTCGGTAATACCTGTAATAGTTGCAGTAGGTACTGATGCGCCGGAAGCACCAAAAGCAGCAACTGCTACAATGAATGCACTATTATCGGTTGTAATAGCAATAGGAATAGTAGATCCAGTTGCTATAGTTACCGTTCCAGCCACAGAGTTATCAGGATTAACCTCTACATCAAGATCAAGAGCTACTAAAGAAAGTAATGATTGGTCAACTTGCGGAGTTTGTACTAAATTAGCAGTAACACCCCCAAGGGTACTTCCATATGTAGATTCATTAAGATAGAATATTCCAGCAATACCATTTAACGCTACAGGGGATGCTGCCCCCTGCTGACCTTGAACATTAACTAGTTGCATAGATACACCGTTAAAAGTGCATGTACCTACACTAGTAGCTGAAGATCCGCCCCGAACAGCAGGAACTGCAACAACTAGACATTTTGTACTAGCATTTGTAGTGTGTGATCTAGTTTGAGATGTCTTTGTTACCCAACTTGTATCGCTATAAACTTGACTAGCAAGTAAACTTGGGGCACTAAGTGGAGGAGTTTCTACTACCTTCGCTAGTTCTATCGCAGCACACTTGCCCGCCATATTATAACCGGTTTGACTATAGTGTACATCACTGGCACTTTTCATAAGATTCATGCCAGAGGTGGGGAAGCTCGCAGCCCCACGATAAAGCATTCTAAGATTAGCGCTAGCGGTACATGCAGCTTCTTGCGCAGTTCTAATGTCTGCCCATCCGGACTCTTGTGAACGAGGAGTTTTATTTCCTGTACGAATAACTCCCATTATAGTCATTTCAGGAACTTGTGCTTTAAAGAAAGTTCCTAAATCTTGGAGAGCTTGATTATACAGAGGCCCTGTGATAGTTGTACCATTAATAGCTTGGGACTCTGTTTCTCCTTGATCATAGATAAAATAAACATTTCTAAGTTTATAAATTGGAGAATTATTAATTGCCTGAATAGCAGTATTAATATTAGAGACAGCGGCAGCCCTTAGTGTTCCAGTAGGAGACCAGTTTCCATTTCCATCATCTGCTGCCGCCAAAAGTGCAGAACCCCCTTTAGCAGATTCTACAAATATAGAAATATATTTAGTCTGATTATACCACTCATTACTAAGAGATGGCCACATAGAGCCTGTTGTAGCACCACCTACTGGATCAACTAGTGGAGCTGTAATTGAGCCAGCAGAAAAAAATCTACCATACATTGCGATAGGAGATAGAGTAGAATCGCCCCTACCCTCTGCATTAGATTGTCCAGTTATGTTAAAAAGATCTACTAAAATCCTTCCACCAGAGTCTCCGCTCATGCTACTAAGAGACGCTCCGTGGAATCCTAGATGAGCATTTAATTTACTCTTTCCCAATCCTGATTGCATAAATCACCTCAGCTGGATGACCAAGGTAATATCATAAGTAGCACCAGTCACAGCACCATTGCTAGTTAGAAGAATATCACCAGTACCACCCGTACTACGAGGATCAAATAGATAACCTAGATGCTTATAGCTAACTGATCCACGACCACTGAGTAGCTTCATCACATCATCAGTGGTATGATCCCAGCTAAGTTTAACAGAACTAAATCCCTGAACGTCCCATTCAATTTCTTCGACAGCAGTATAAGTAACAGTCTGACCTGCTGTATTAAAAAGGGTTGAAATGTCAACCTTAATTACATTACTCTCGCCAGTACCATCGCTAGTGCAAGTCATCTGAATAGCGTAGCGAAGTCTGCCTTTATAAACAATATTAGTTGCTACTGCATCAGCCATTTTGATTTCTCCTTCTGTTCCAAATTGGAACAGTAGTTATGGGGTTGCCAACTCAAAGGCAGTACCAGTCCACTTGGCCTTACCCTTTGCAGTGATATAGTATCGACCCTTCTTAAGACTCTTTGGATCAGGCTTATCTGGAAGGGGAGCAGCGGTTTCAGGAGTTCTGCCAGCACTGTTAAACTTAGCGCCTTCAATAGTATCATCCTTAAACCAATGACTTTCCTTATCCAGTTCCCACTCACCAGCAGCCTGGCTTTCAATAATAGCACGATTAAGAGCTACATCATAGGTTAGAGATTTATTATCTCGAAGCAATTCCTGTGTTCTTGCAGCAACCTGAGCTGCACCTGCCTTCAAAGCAATCTGTCCATCTTTAGTTGTCGGCACCTTACCGCCAAAAATTTGCTGAACAATATTATTAGATGCAGCATTAACTTGATCATCATTAGGAGCAGTTGGAGTCTTACCATTTTTAGCAGCTCGAGCAGCTGCCTCTTGTGCAAGCTTCAACCGTGCTCTTGCAATGTCAGTTAGGGCAGCAGCATTTTGAATCCTAGAGTCCGCTTGTCGACGGTTAGCATTATCGCGCTTAGATGTTTGATCCAATGTAGCCTTCTGATAGGCAGTCATCGCTTGATCATTAAGATAAGCTACTACATCAGGATTATATTCCATCTTATCCAGTTGATCCAAATATTCAGGAGCTAGTACTTGATTCTTTCGCAATTGAGCTAGCCCGAACCTCCACTCAGATTCATTCCTAGCTACACCAATAGTCTGTGCAACTGCATTAGCAGTCTTTAGAACTGTATCAACTTTAGTCTCAGCCTCAGTAACTCTATCATGCTCTATGTCAGATTGCTGCTTTCTGATATCTCCCGCAGCCTTCAGAAGATCAGTGCCACGCTTAATAGCACCACCACGAAGCATGAGACTGCCAACAGCTGCGAGAGGGCCCGCAGGATCATCTTCGCTAGTAGTTCCTTTAAAAAATCCACTAGTATCCTGAGTTGGACTTCCGGAAGAAAGTTTAGCCAGCATTGCTGCAGCTTGTTTATCTAGTTCAATATCTCGCTGAGTTTCTTGATTTTCAAGATTTGTTTTATTAGTCTGAGCAAGAGAGTATAGAGTCTGTGCTTGTGTAGCAGCACTATCATCTGCAGCCTTGATTCCAATCAAGCCAGTTTGAGAAAGATCGAAAGGCATGATTCCTCCTTATGCCGCTTGTGCAACTGGCTTATTAAAGTTACCAATAGTTTTGGTAAGGTTAGTAAGATTATTAACTGTACCGGAGATACCACTAAGGTAACTATCATTAGCACCAGCGATATTACCCTGCCCAGCACTATAAGCTGCGACCTTATTCGCAAGTCCAGTACTTGCACCACTAAGCATTGCAAGGTTCTCAAACTCCTGCTGATAGGCAGACCCACCGGCATCAGCTGCTGCAACAAGTGCATTACCGGAACCCGTGAATCCATTAGCAGCAGCAGCCCTCCCAGCTGCCTCCAACCTAGCCTTATAAGTAGGCAGATCAGTAATGGTAGCAGGGTTAGACATGAGGGTATTCAACTGCTGAGCAGCTTGTCCACGGTAAGCAGCATACGGATCAGCATTCTTCATCATATCCTGCTGAGATTGAATGGCCTGCTTCTGTTGTTTCTTTGCTTGGCTCGTTGCATAGATTGTGCCAGCCACTCCTATGGCAGCGGCAGTAATAGCGGCCATTAGAATTCCTTTGTAAAAGAAAGTTCTGTTAACTTATAACCCATTGACTCATAAAGAGCTCGTGCTACTGGAGGGCTATCAGCCATTAGAAAAAGTTGAGTAGTTACAATACCCCAGCCTTTACATTCTTCATCTACAGCTTTAAGCAACTTCTTCCCCCATCCAGCTCCCTGAGCTTCTGGAGAAACATACCAGATAACTTCACCAGAAACTAATTCATTCTTGTTAAAGAGAAATGGATGAACAGATACTCCCATAACTCCTACAAGATCATCGTCCAACTCTACTACAAAAACAATACCATTCTGGATCAACTTAGTTGCAAGTTCCAAAACTGTTGCATTGTCAAAAGTATTAGTTTTAACATAAGAGGTAGTTTCATAAAACCTCTTTGTCAGTGGAACAATCTTTGAAAGATCAAAGAGTCTCGCCCTGCGAATCATCTTCGACCTCCTCGGGCTTAGGGGTAAAAAAGGCAACTGCAATAAGTCGACCATTTCCTACATAGTTACCAAAGGCTTCAAATGGAAAGCGAGAGTGAAAAAGCTCACTACTATAAACAACAGCTCGATTGAACTTAATCGGAACAAGAGCCTGTTGCTCCCACTTACTATCATCTTCCCAATCTTCTTTAATCTTTTCATAAAGCTCTACATCATTAGACTTAATTCTAACTGCACCTGTTTCAGAGTGCTTCCAAAAAGCTGTACCGCCAGGACCTTCACAAAGGTACAAGACCATTGCATGAGTGCCCCAACCCATATCACTGTGAATAGATTGGTTAGGACGCTCACCCTCAAAGTTTAGTCTATATCCCTGCCCAAGCATTTCATAAGAACCAAAGATTTCAAAGAGCTTAGCCTGAACACCCGGAACTTTACAGATAGAAATTCTCTTATAAATCTGCCCATCAGGTCCAAGCCAATCATAGTATTCTGAAAGCCTTGCATGTTCTCGAACTGCCACAGGGTTATCAAGAAAATCATCTAAAACAAGTACATCATTCATAACTACTACATCACTGACTTGCATCTTAATCTCCACTTTCTACGGGGATTCCAAGCTTTCCTGCAATCCTCCAGAGCATCTTAGTTAGGGAACGAAGCTCATCTTTAATTTCATCAACTGTATCTTTCTTTACATAATTTTCTGCAACATGAAGTTTATGTTTATAGTGTGAAATCCAAAGTGCCCAAATCCATGCAATAAGTCCTAGAATAGCAGGAGGAGCTAGATAGATTAGAAGTTGAACATATACTTCCATTCAGCGGGGCCTTGTAAAATAATGATAATCTACTCCTACGAAAGAATCTGTAGTACCTATTGATTTAGTAATACCACTAAATAAACACATTCCTACTGTTGGTAATCCTGTACCTTGAACAGCAAATACACCGTCAACATAAAGATCACATGTATCAGCTAAAGCATTAAGAACAAATTTTAAAGTAATATACTGAGGACTTGTAACAGCAATAGTTGTATTAAAAGCTGTAACTACACCTAATTTATTTATATTAAGTACCCAATTTCCGCTATTAACATTATCACTATAACTAGCTAGAATGTAGTTAGATGGACTACTAATAGCCTCAGACATACCAACAGAAAAAGAATAGCGTTGAGTGCCTGTGGATAAACTATTAAAAAAGAATCTTTGTATATGAGTACCTACATTAGCACTATTTAGCGTTATAATAGCCCCACCAGTAGATATTAACCTAGCACTACCAGTAGCACTTGCATTAGTATGTAGATTAACTACACCAGTGCCAAAAGTAGAATTAGCTAAATTACCACTTCCAGCTGTTCCTATATTGTAAACTACTGGACTGCTAGTAGTTACAAAAGATGTACCAGTAGCACTACTACTAGTTAATTCTTCTAAAAAATCCTGATAAAAAACAGCTGTAGTTGTTGGGTCAAAACCTGTTCCACCGCTTCCATTGCCTGCAAGCGTAATTCTACCAGAAGCATCTACTGTAATATCTGCATTAGTGTAGCTACCAGGAGTAACAGTAGTATCTACAAGATCAATTTGAGGATTACCTCCAGAGCCATCTCCATTGCTAATACTAATCCTACCACTCGTACCAACAAAAGTTCTAACAGTCCAGGCAGCTCCATTCTTTGCAAGAAATCCAACTCCAGTAATTCCAGCCAGTGCTACAATACTAGAATTTAGAATATTAATCTTAGTTCTAATCTGCTCAAACCATTGAGACCAGGGAATAGTAATCTTATTACTCCCTTCATTCTTTGCAATAACTTCCTGTAGGTTTGGAACAGGTGGAATTGGCTGATCTTCTGTACTTGCCATTACAAAGTTCCTATATCATACTGAACTTCAACTGCTGATACTCGAAAGAATGTTGCAGCGGTATGGCGAAAGTTATAAGCACGACGCCTAAAGGTTCCACAGTTTGTAAGAGTAGGCTTAGACTGACTCAAGTCAATCCTTCGGAACTGGCTCCAGGTTTGATAGTCATCTTCACTGAAACGAGCAAAAAGATTGCTACCCTCAATCTGATCTGCAATAACAGTCAAGGCATTTAGCTGCTTTCGCCTACGAGTGTTAGCATCAAAATTAGGTGTATAGATATCAACTTGAATGGGCTTATCAAGGTCTTTATAAATCTCAGTGCTGGCACTATAAAGAAGCCCATTATTCTCATGCTGGAGAATTCTGTTCCCATCAGCGTCGTAAGTAGAAGCGACAATCGGAAAGTAGTTTCCGTCAGAGTCTGTCCACTGAAACCATTCTTTCTGAACAATGTCATAGGCTAATGTAAGGTTACTGTTCTTAAAAGTAATGACATAAAAACTATGTCCATCAATCTTAAGTTGCCAAGAAAACATTAGACTGTAGTCTACTGTATTAAGCAGTCTTTCAATCGGAGCAGTTGAAATTATGGTAAGACTAAGCTGGTCAATCTTAACTACCTGAAGGGAGGCAG
This sequence comes from uncultured Cellvibrionaceae bacterium, assembly GCA_964542655.1. Classification (GTDB taxonomy): domain Bacteria; phylum Pseudomonadota; class Gammaproteobacteria; order Pseudomonadales; family Cellvibrionaceae; genus Cellvibrio. Next base: position 23,706 of record CAZIWB010000047.1, on the reverse strand, counting down.
TTCGATTAGTAGCAACAGAAAAGAGTACATCATCAATCTGTTGAATACTATCAGCATTAGCACAGCCATAGCTCATCTTAGAACCCTGCACTGATCCAAGAGGACTGCCGGTAGGGTTACCTTGATCAAAGAAAACTTCAGTAGACCAAGAATTAAATGCTATAACATAAGCAAGCTGCTTGTTGACTGCAACTCCAGGATCAGGTTCCATCTGAGCTGCGATTACATTAAGAGGATCCCAGTCTCCAGCTGTTGCAACAGAGTTAATGGCACTTCCCTGAATCTTAGCATCCGGCCTACCAACATAGATAGGACCATTAAGGTAAGCAAAACCCTTAACAGTTTCTACTGGATAGTCAGAATCAATAGTATGAAGGTCAGCGGTCAACCCTCCGCCTACAGTATAAGCATAAGTCTTAGCCCCATTACCAAGGACTAATTGAGGGGAACTTCCTAGATTTTCTGAAAAAGTATAAACACCATTTCCAGAAGTTCCACCAGTAGTAGTATCTAGGCCAGTTCCAACTTCTATACCATCCTCATAAAGTTTATCCCCAAAGACTGAATAAACCTTACCATCCCAGAAGTAAGTACCACGCCCAAAGGTACCAGCAGATACTGTCTGATACTCAGCTAGGCCAGGTCGACGATAGATATAAAGTTCGTCTTCCTTAGAAACTTCCATGTAGCAGTTAACAAGACGTGCATCAAATCTAGTACTGCTTCCACGGTTAGATGTTTCAACTACCAAAGGCAGCCGAGGAGGAATAGCTACTGATGGGTATTGAGTTTGAGGACTCATTGGAAGCTGGTGTAGTCATTAGCTGCACGAGGGTCAAGACCAAAAGAAGTTGGAGCGTCTTCAACGTCCCAGTCTTCCAGCATCTCTCTATACATATTTGCACGCTGAGCACAACGGTCCATAATAGCTTGAGGCTGACCTGTACAGATATCATCAGCCAAACCCCACCGAAGCGCAATACGCCATTCCTGAGGAAAGCTAACAGTTTCCTCCAAATTCACAGGATTAGTAGCAGCTACTTGAATCAGCAGATGTAGAGTGTTTAGTGCCTCATCTGCATCAGGAGTTTGCCAAACATGGACATTTAGAACCGTTGCCTGCTTGTCAATAAAGTAAGAGTTAATCGCACCAGGGTTAGCCTCAACCTGAGAGAGGCTAAGCCAATCATTCCAAGCAATAGCAATCAGGGGTCGACGTACATTACTGGAAGCAACCAAGACATATCCCTGAAGCGCTCGAAGCGGCTTAGCCATATCTACATCACCCCCAGGACCAAGGGTGTAGAGGCTCTGTCCATCTACTAGAGGAATTGAAAGGTCTTGATTAAAGAAAAGTTTCAACCCCTGGGTTTGCCAGAGGTTGATAATGTCGCAAAGACGACGAAGGTTTGTGGCTAGCTGCTCACTGTTAGGAAGTGCACCTTCTTCGAGGTATCCAGCATCGTGCATGGCATCGTTAATGATACCATAGGCTGTGTTAGAGACAGCAGGAACAGTAGCCATTATCTTAACGCTCCTGAGCCGCGAAGATATAGTCCAGGGTCATAGTCTTAGCAACAGCCTCACCATTCTGGACACCAAAGGAAATATTCAGCAGAGCATCAGGCAAGTAGGTAGAGCTAGCATCAAGTCGAGCAACAAGAGAGTTATTCACAAAAGCATAAACTGTCTGCTTACCATCATACTCAAAACCAATGCTCATAAAGGTATCATCTACAACAGTAGCAACATTAGACACAGAAGTGCTGCCAGTAGAAGCATCCTTACGAACATAGACATCTAGTTGAGCATCCCCATCATCCTTCTGAAAGTAGATACCATCAGTTGCATCGAGAGGAGTAGTATCAGTAATAATCAAGCCCAGCTGAAGATCAGACTGAGTAGCATCACTAACCTTAAAACGAGCCTTAAAGAAAGTACGCTTTCCACTAACAGGTTGGAATGTAGCAGTCTTCAACTGCAAGTAAGAAGAACTATCATCAGTAGCTGCCATAGTCAGCAGCAACCAACCACCCGCACCTGCAGTAAGCGCCTGTGTTGGAGTAGTACCTACATTAGTGATAGTCCAGTCACTTGCAAGGTAAGTATCAAAATCATTGAAGTAAGTATGGAAAAGCGTAGGATCAAGCTGTCCCATGTTACCGAGAGTGGTGCCGGGGTTTGCGTTAGTAACACCATAGTTAAAGCGAGTGGTACGACCTTGAAAAAGTGCCATTTAAATCCCCTTATGAGTTGAATCCATCTGGTGTTCCAAATTGGAACAGAAGGGGAGGTTTCCCTCCCCTACCGTCCTTTACATCTTATGGACCATTACTACCATACACACCACGAGGATCGGTGCAGCCAACAGACATACGGAAGTACGTAGCAGCCTTAGCATTCTTGGTATCGAAGTCATTGTCCTGATCAAAGATCGGCTTCTGCCGCCAGAACATCTGCATACCGTTCATCACGTTAGTACGAACAAACCATGCATTCGGTGCAGTGAAGTAGTGATTCATCTTAATGCCTTCGGGGAAAGCATTAGTCGCCTTCAACACGTTGATATTGTTGTTAGCAGTATTAGCCTGAAGCACACTCTTCAAAATCCGATTAGCGTTATACCATTCCTGTGTAGCGATATGCAGTGACTTCGGCATGACAGAAATCTTCAGGCCTCGATCATTAGTAGCATTCATGATCTGGATAGTGATATCTTCCAGTGCAGCCTCACTCAGGTCAGCGCCTGGAGTCAGTGCATTAGAGAAAGTACTACCACTCGGATTAACATGAGATGCACTCACCAATGCCTGAGCATCCGGCATAGCAAAATACGTGGTGCTAAATGCGTTATTGTAGAGAAACGCACCAACATTCTCAATCGTCTGTGCGCAGGAAAAAGCATTAGCCTTTGCTCGCCGAGTTGCAACTTCCTTATACTGATTATCGTCGATTTCTTCCTTCGTCACGATATACCCAAGGGCATAGGCGATATGGGAATACGTCGAGACCCAACCCTGCATTTCCGAATCATAGGTGACAGGTGCACCCTGACCCTTGATGGGAGCGAGACCAAACGGAGTTACCTGAACGTCCTGCTCATACGCACGGGTGGACTTATCCACTTCATACAGATCAGTATATTCAGTCGGGTGTGCATCATAAATCTGACCCCAAACGGCGTGAACGCCGGGCCAGAGAAGTTTCGGATGACTACCAGTAGTGATTACGCCGGGCATTTCATTTCTCCTTAGACGCCAGAGGTACCGGCGGACAGTTCGTGGTTATTAATCTTGACGAGCCACCGAGCTGCCAGGCCATAAGCATTAGCAATCGGAGCAGTTCGCGCAAGGCCCAGGATACGGCACTGAAGAGTAGAAGTAGTACCTTCAGTAGCATTATCCAGCGTCCATCCAGATACAAAGCCATTGCCACTAGCAAGAACAAGATTAGTGTTCAAGCCAACATCAGCGGCAGCAAGTGGAGTACCACTGTTAACTTCCTGGACAGAGAAGATAACATTCGGATCATCAACTACCAGCGCATACCAAGTAGTACTTTGAGCAGCAGCTGGACGATAGATAGTATCAAGACTACCAGGATTAGCATAGAAATTCGGGTCTTGACCAATAGCAACGATCACACCACGAATAGCACCAGTAGCAGCTGCCAGCGTAATACCAGGGATACCATTAGAGTCTGCCGATCCTGAGGAGATTACAGGATCGCCGATATACAACGCAGCACTAGAGTACGATGCTGCAATAGAGTAAACATTGCCCCCGCCATTGTAAGGCGAACTGTCAAGATGCTTTACAGGGACGAGGCCGTTCGGGCTATTAACATTAGCCATTACGTTCTCCGCTTAGGATTAAAGAGATCGGGCACAGTGCCCTTAATGTAGCGATGTTGAGAATCGCCGCCTGCTTCCTTATCTGATCCAATCTTACCACCGCGGAGAGCTTCCGCGACGGACTCGTTTCTTTCTGCAAGGAGCCCCTGTGCATACTTGAACAAGTGCTCAGGACATTCCATAAGATACATACGCTCCGGCTGTCCGTCTTCTGCCATAGCACCCGATGTGATACTTACCAGGGAACCGAGATCGGTATTACCATCCGACTTAGCATCGCCTCCAAGGTCTTGATTAGTTACATGGGCATCACCCTTTGCAACGTGGGTATAGCCTGCCTGCTTCGCACGTTCAATTCGGCCAGGTTCACCGCGAAACCAGTGACGATGATAGCCAGGACGATCTGGGACCTGAAGTTTTAGAGAACCTTCAGAGAACGGCTTATAACCCGGAGGAAGCCCCTGCGGAGCTCCTGTCACAACAGTCTTATCTTGTTCTTTGTTATACTTATATTCCATGACTTAGGTCTCCTGAGAGTAGTACATTTTGGCGTAGTAATCTTCCCACTCTTTCGGAGTCTTGAACTTTTTGTTCGGACCTACAAGAGTGTCCATATCTTCATGACAAGCTTTCTTAGCATCAGCTGGTAGAGATGCAAAGGATCCACTACCACCACGGGCACCAGATCGACTATTACCATTCTCTACCTTGGAGGTTGGACGCTTACCATCAGGAAGTTCTTGCTCTTGGGATTCGAGCTTTTCAAGAACTTCATCCATAAAGGCACGACCAACTGTAGTCACACCATCATCTCGCATATCCTCAGCGAGACGATTGTATGCCTTAGTGCGCTTCTTATCTACCCCATACCAATCGTTGTCAGCGAGAAAAGCTTGAGTATCTGCATCAAGATTTTCTGTGTACGGCTTGGCTTTAGACTTATCTTCAGGCTTTTCTTTCTTTTCTTTTTGCTCCTTCTCAGAGACTCGAATATCGTCAAGTTGACCGAGGATAGCTTGCTCAGCTTCCAGGTCCCCCTCTTCACGAGCATTCTTCAGACTATCGAGAAGGTCTTTCTTTGCCTGTACAACAGCTCGCTTATTTGCCTCGGTCCAGTGGACTTCAAGCTTGTCCAACTGTTCACGGGTTTCGGTGAGCTGTTGAGTGAGGGTATCAATTTTTTGGTCACGGGTCAACAGGTCCTTTTGCAGACGCTTGTTATTGGCCTGCATAATCGGGACCACATGGCGGCCCTTTTCTACAAAAGTCTCAGCATCTACCCAACGATCCTCAGGACCCTTAAACTTATCCTTTGGAACCCAGCCCATGCTAGTAGCTTCCTGAAGAATTTCAGGATCAACATCTTCTACATCAGTAATCTGAATTTCTTCCTCATCCATCACACTGTCTCCACTTCAATTAGTGCAAAGATATCAATATCGTTGATAAAGCGATACTTCTCACCATCATTACCTGTAGCCATAAACCCAGCAAACTTAGAGATAAGAACCTTGTCTCCAGGCTGTGCCCGAGGAACAGGTTCACCATGCCAAGCACTTGGCCCAGCCTCAACTACAATAGCTCGTTGTTCAAGCATCTGATCACGGCCACTGATTTCATCTGGCATAACAATCAAACTTTGCTTACGTTCCGGCTGATAAGGTTTAACAAGAACAGCGCGACCAGCAGGCTTTAGTCCTGACTTATTAACAAAACTCATTCCTTACTCCCGTATAGATCTTCATACTCGAGTTCCATTAGTTCCTTATAAGCAGACGCAGCTCCAGTTGCTCCTGCATTCTTTACCAACATCTCCAACTCAAATGAGGCAGAGAAATGTCCTTCTGCCCAACTTTCCTTAAGCTGCTCCCGCCGATCCAAAGCCCAACGAATCAAATCCTTGGTCACTGGATGATCCTTCCATGCCAGGAACAGTTCCTGCCCCTCCGTTAACATTTGCTGATTCATTCTTCATAGTCTCCAAAAAGATCTTCATCTGTTCTCTTGCGTGTTGGTTCTGTTCTTTCAGTGTATTAGCTGCCGCGTTGTAAGCATTGATTCGATTCTTTTCCGGTTCCGCCTTGCCCTCTTCCAAAAGTTTAAATGCCTTGGCTTGAAGTTCTTCAATCTTGGCATTATTAAGCATGATGGTAGCTTGCAAGCTTGAAACATGAATAAACTTGCGAAGCTGAAGCTCCTGCATTGCACCCTGCTGCCGCATCTGTTCAATTTGCAACTTAATATCAGGCGGCGGAGGCGGACGGTTCTCGATACCGGGATAGACCTGATCAATATTAGGAACTTGCAGGGCTCCGAGAAGCATTCGCTGTACCTGGTCAGGGTCGTAGCCTGCGCCGCCTGCGGCATCCGCCGCTGCGGCCACTAGCGCCGCGCGCTGATACCTCTCGCCTTCGGACGTAATCTCCGGGTCGGCAATGGGAACTACTGCAGCCCCGCCAGCCGCGTAGTCCTCCCGCATCACCGTTCCGCCGTCGCTCCCGTAGTTCACCTGCTGAGGCAACCAGATGGCGTTCAGTGTATAGATCTTGTGGAATTCATCCTTGAGGCTCCGCCAGATGCGCTTGAAGATAGCAGAGTAAACCTTCTGGCCTTGCTGTACCATAGTTTGAGCGGTTTGGGCAGGAGTGTTTTGGCCAGGATTCTCGCCTGCCAGCATGTCAGTTGCGCCGGCGATTCGGTTGGTGTACTCGACGAGGAACATCAGCAGTTGCAGGACGACGTTCGAGGGTTCCCTCACCGGGAGGGGATAGATGTTTTTGCGTAGATCATCTCCGGTTGAATCAACTCGATTCCAACTAAAGGGACTGAAGTCGTAGACGCCGCCGCGGATCTTTGCTCCACGGCCAAGGAATCCACCAGAAGTATTCGCCAGAGTGCCTGCATCGAAGATTTGATTAATCGCAGAATTAACGCTTTCATTTAGCGGCCCCAGAAGAATGCCGAAGCCAACGTCCATGATGCTACCGTCGGGATTCGGGATGAACGGGATTTTAGTAAAGTACTCATTCGCGTTAATGCGAACGATCTCGCCGCGAGAGTTAAACTCAATATCTTCCCAGCGGTCCCAACGAGCAACGATGCGGACAGTGCACTGGGTTTCAAGCTCAACGGTTACAATGTAGGGCTCAGCATACCCATCATCGTCGAGATCCAGCCAGCAGTGCTGTTCGATGAAGGTGAAGGGAGTGTTCTGATTAGATTCAGGCATGTTCTGCCCGGTGCGACGTTGCTCGCGATGTTGGTCAGGCCCGTTGAAAACCTGAGCGTCACCACGAAACCAAGCTTCTTCCAGAACGTCTCGGAAGGTACCTCGGCGGACACGCTCATAGACCTCATTTCTATACAGTGGAATGATATGAGACTTTGTTGCAGCATCATTAATGGACTTAGCCCAGTAGTCCACCACGAGGTCTTTGGCCAGAACGAGCTGGGAGACCGGATGGCCCCTCGAGGGATCGTAGAAAGTTTTCTTCCAAGCAACGCCAACGATTGGGACGTTGATAAGAGCGCGATCTTGCTCAGCTTCCCAGGTCTCATCTTGAACGAGAAGCTGGTAGCTCATGTGATCGCTAATGCGCTTGGCACGTTTCTCCAACCCACCGTCAGGATCGGGACAGGTAACCATGCAGTTTACTACCTTCCTCCCATTGATAATGGCAGGATAAGCGCGAGAGTGAAACTGAAGGGCTGCGATGGTGACTAGCGGAAACTTCACATTGCTCGCACCTTGCCAAGGAAAGCTCTTTGAAGTTTGCAGCTGCATTGCTAGGTCCATCGCAGCCTGGGTACGGCGGAACCAGGGCTCACGACTTTGAACGTCACGTTCGTAGCACTCGAAGACAAACTCACCAACATGCTTAACGTCATCATCACTGAGAACGCTGCAAAGATTGGGAGAGTTTACAATATCCCGAGTAATCTTGATGGGGTAGGCAACTCTGAACATTTAAGTCCCCTGACCACGACGACGCGGGAAGTTGGGGTTGGACAGGGCAGAAAGCTGTGAAGCAGCTTGGTTAAACTTGGTAGGCTTCTCATATCCAGCGGTAGGTGTGGAAGGCGCCTTGGGCGAGGACGGAGGAACAATCCCACCATTCCGCTGAGTTCGCCCAGTACTGTCGAGCTGACGGCCACCTTGCTGCTGAAGCTGAAGGCGTTTAGTTCCACCAAGGCCGCCCCCTGAGGGAAGCTTATCAATAAGTGGAGCTTCAACGCTAAAATCAGTTTCCCTCATTTGGGGAGTCTGCGCATAGGGATTCTTTTGCATGTTAGATACTCCTGTAATGATCTACTGTTCCAATTTGGAACAGTAGTTAATAACCCGTGGAAGCTGATCGACCAGCAGACTCACCGCCAGTCCTGAGATAACGACTCTCTCGTTCTTCTATCCACTCATCCTCACTTTTGAAATCTTCTTTCTCGACTTCGGAGTAGTTCTCTAATCCCTTATGAAGGGTAGCGGTGGCATCAAACTGATCATCGGCGAGAGCGTCTGCAATGCCCGTAAAGGTCAGAAGCTCTGTCTCATACCCAGGATACCACTCAGCGTCTTTGTCAAACCTGCAGGCTCCCGATCGCATCTTCTTCTGGAAGGGTCGACCTCGGACAGCCTTGTCGCTGACCGGCTGCATGACCTCAAACACCATCCACTGATTACGAGCCATCATCTCTTTCATCAAGATCGGCTGGATGGCAAGCCATTCCTTACCACCTTCAACGAAGAAAACCTCAATCTCACGATTATACCGGTTGTCTATTTCAAAGAACTTCTCAACAATCTCCAAGCTGTCCCATCTACCAACATGAACGTCAACGTGGTGGATTAGATTTCGTGAACACTTCCCTCCAACCACAAAGCACGTTCGGTTTGCCATTTCCTTTTTGCTAAGTGCAAAGTCCACACCAACGCAAAGAACTTTTCGAACTGCCTTGTCCTCCGCGCTCATGTGAAGGAAGTCAGCTGGCTTCAAATATGACTCGTTATTGTCGAGTGGAGTGTTTAGAAACTCCTGACTGTATCCTCCCGAATCCCCATCCTGTTCAAACTCAATCTGTCGAGCTCGCAATTCCTCTTGCGTCCAGCGCTCTGGCCAGAGAATCTGTGAGAAGTCATTATATCCTGCATGAGCTTTGTAGAAAAGGAACTTCCACTGGCTGTTCTTGCGGAGTCGGGAGAGGAGGGAGTCCTCATGCAGGATGGTTCCATGCACTCGAATCTTTCCACTCTTACTTAACGCTTGCTTAGCTGCACGAAAGAACCAACGCCGGAACTTAACGCGCCGATCCTTGTTCTCGACCTGCTCATCATCTTCCATATCGTCGCAAACTATGAGGTTCGGCCGCTTGCCCTTCCACATAGCACCACGAATTTTCTGTTCTGCGCCGCGAGCCAGAATTCGGAACCTATGACCGTCATCGTGGATTACAATGATCTCAGTTTTTGTCTGACTTTCAAATGCCCTAACTCCGAACTCGCGGCGCAGATCTTCATTTGTTTCTAGTTCTTCAGAAATGTTGGAAAGCTGTTCAGCGGCTTTGTCCTCTGTACTGCCGATGAGGATGACGTAATCCGAACATCTGAACAGTACCTCTGCCAGAATGTAATCGAAAGTGAGGCCTGTGCTCTTCGCATGATCTCGAGGTGCGATGCATCCAGCTTGTTTGTGGCTGCTAGCATAAAGTCCCCATGCCTCTCTGTGAAACTGCGGAGTTGGCCGTGCATCATCATAGCGTGGCGAGAGAAAAGTTCCCGCGAACGCTTCGATAAGGTCTGCACTTAGCTGAACGGATTTCACTGGAAAGGGTTGTTTGAGAGAATAGCAAGACGTCCCTGCAAGATTAGGGACTGAGAAAGGCTGGTGGTAATGGCGCAGCTAAGTGTATAAACAACTCCTGCTGTGCCAGCAGTAATTGCCTGATTGACAATGTTGCCATCAGGGCTAGCAGCTCCGCTGATAATGCTGGACGGACTATTATCCAGTCCCTGAAAGACCTCAGCCGTGACCTCAGCCGAGCTAATCGTCTCTCCAATCGCAAGCATGCTGCTGAAGTCAAACTGGACGTCAACAGTCTCTGCTACCAACTTCGAGGAGAATACTGTAAGGTTGCTCACGGCGGCACCACTGTCATGTTTACGCCTCGACTCAGGGTGTTAAGAGTAAATCCACTGGTACGGCGTGTCCAAGTATCCCCACCGTCCAGACTGGAATATATCCTATGATTGCTTGAATCATTGCAAGAAACAACCCAAAGTCCACTACAACCAGCTAATCCCTTTGGAGATGCTGTCATACCGCTTGGAATAATATTACTTACAACTGTCCAAGAACTTCCAAAATTATCTGAATACGCAAAGTCATTACCACTGCATACTCCCAGCCTATTCTTGATAAAGTCCCAAGCTAGGGCTTGAATCTGTGCAGATGGGAAGGGGGAAGTAATACCAGTCCAACTATTCAATCCATCATAAAGGTATAACTTCGATCCACCACTTTTATTAGCACTAACAATAAAGTCCGCACCGTCAGTAGCCATAGCACCGGCTACATATACACCACCATCAAAGACAAAATTATGACTACCATGCCATGTAGCTCCACGATCACTTGACCATGCAGAACTATTACCCGCGGCTAGTGCAAAATTTCCAACAGCCGCCCCACAAATAAAATAAGTACCATCACTAAAGGGCTGAGTGTGGCTGTAGGAAGTACCGCCATTTGTACTTCTGTTTAAATCTGGATAAGCATAAATCATCCAGATTCCGCCGCTATAAACTCCATCACATATAGTATTATTACTCAACCCCGTACAGGTACTATAACTAACACTGTCGTTCTGACTAATCTTCCCTGTATTTACTCCAACAACAATGTTAGTGTTAGGAGTAGCAGTATCCCGAAAAATATAAGTGTTTCCACCGGTGAAGTCTTTAGAACTCCATGTTACTGTATCAGTTGATCGGCAAACTGCACTAATACCAGAAGTCCTAGCCCCGACTACCATGAACTCAGGTTGGCTAACTGCGGAGCTGTCATTAAGATATGCAATAACTCCGTTAGCATCTACACCCTTAACTACCCAGCTGAAGTTTGCGCTGGCGGTGAACTCCCCACTATATGTACCATCAGAGTTAAGGGTAACACCACTCGGGAAGGTTCCAGAATATACCGAGTATGTGACAGGATTAGTCCCGCCGACCTGAGTATAACTTCCTGAAACTGCCTGAGCCAGGATGCCGTCAGGTACATCTCCCGACAGCACCATTGTGTTAATGCTGAGAACCTGAGGATCGTTGGCCAAGTTGTTAACGGCATCCCGAACTTGTGGGTTGAACGTGTAGATTGTTGCGGTACTCTCATCCGGAGTTCCCGAGCAGACTAACTTGTCCTCGACCACATTGAAGGCCATCCAAGGAGGGCTGATCCCGCTAATGATATCGTCGAATTCATAAGGCGGGAAGCCTGCCACGATGGACAGTTCTTCTGAATATAGAACTCCGACCCTACCATCCGGAAGTGTGCCGAGAAGCTGAAGTCCACGCCCCGGCTGAAATGCACCATTTTCTGACAAGACTGCCAACTTCCTAATCTGGACATAAGTGTTTCCACTCGAGCCGACTGCTGTGGCAATTAAACTGTAAATGACCCCAGGCAGTCCTGCCTGAACTGTCTGGGTGACAGTGCTGTCTCCGAACTCGCTGGACCCTGCCAGAATGTCTTCAGGTGAAAAGTCGAGGCCGGCAAAAACTTCAACTGAAACTGTTGAACTCTCTAAAACTTCCCCCCACTCCATCTCGCCGAGGAAATTAAACTCCACGGTTATGATCTCACCAATAAGTTTGATCGGGAGGGATCGAGTCATGTTACTTCTTCAGGCCGGCCCTCGAACGTTTCTTATTCCCGGTACCTTTTGGCAAGGGCATACCCGGAACTGTGACCTTTGGTGAAAATACCAACCTCCCCATTGAGGGCATGCTAGGGCCCGACGTCGGTGATTTCTTGCCCGCTTTCATTAAAAGCTCTCCCCTGACGAATTCCACTTTGGAGAGCAACCAAGCGATCTGCGAGGCGCTCCAACCTGTCTACATTTCCCCGCTCCAGACCAGCATTAGGATCAGGCCTGCCAATCCTTTTTGTGGCTTCCAACTGAAGACGAGCTGCCTTAAGCTTATTCCCATCACTGCCATTCTGCATAATATCCGCAACAACCTCGACGCTCTTCTCGAAGAGCGCTTCCATGCGAACACCAGCTACCTCACACATCTCCTGCAGGTATTCCTTCACCAGTGGCTGCGCGAGCAGCATGCTAACATACTCTGGAGTAATGTCACAAAGCTTAGCGATATCAACGTTCTTCATTCCCTGCGCAACCAAGCTCGCCACTTGCTTGTGCAAGGGCTTGAGCTTGGTCAACTGCCAGGGCTGCCCTTCCTCCAGGGCCTCAAACGCTGCATCACTCGGGAGTGCTAGCTGGGCGTTCACCACGAACCTCTCTGCTGTGATTGTCCAAAAGCGTGGGGTCCTTGTCTAGTGCCTCCACTACTTTCTCCAAAACCGCCAACTCCGCTGGAGTGAACAGGTCCCGCAATTCCATAAGCTTCCCTCCAACGGTAATTTCAACTCTTGTTCCGAGGTTATCACACAGAATTCACAAAGGCAATGAAGGCCGTGTGAAGGCCTCGTGTTCCAATTTGGAACAGAAGTTATTATGGGTGTGTAGGAGAGGGTTTGAGATTGCGTCGGAGTAGGAAAGTGCCTCCCCCGCCCCTGTGTGTGATTGAACTTTGCCCCTACCCACCCCTTTTTCACAAAGATGAATGAAAAGAAGGCCGGGGGTGTAGTGGTACACCAGTACACTAATGGACTACTTCACTACCGCACTGGTGATGCAATGCACTACCGTTCAGCTATGTGAAGGTTGCACAGACAACTATGTTGCGGTGCATCAGTACGTAGGCGCATGGACTAGTGGTGCAATGCACTATCGTTTAACATCTACCTTCACAAACATAAATAAAAATTATTTGTCACACCTGACACCACTTCGCGACATATCCATTGTGACCAGTGACGTCACACCACAACCTACAACGAGGACAACATGAAGACCACCACCGAAGTTGCGACCCGTCCGCAGGCGGGTGCCGAAGCCGTCATCACCAATCTGACCATCGACTGGAATGGCGTGAACGAGGAAGACCTGCGTGCCCTGGCCCAGCAGGCCCTGATCGTGAAACTCCAGGGCTCGTGGCGCAAGAATGGCATCCCGGCCGGAGATTTCGAGGTCCAGGCTGCCGAACACAAGGTCGGCGTCCGGGCTCCGCGATCGCCGAAGGACCTTGCCGCGATGATCGCTGCGCTCAGCCCCGAAGACAAGGCCGCGCTGCTGGCCAAGTTGGCCGCCTGATCGGACGAAACCGGGTGGCCTTCGGGCCACCTTGGTCGCCGGAATAGTACCGGCCTGATGAGTCCATACCAGTGAAGTACATTGTCGAACTCGCTGGACCGGATTGGCAAGAGTCCTACCAGAATCAGTGGTATGCACAGAATGAGGAAACTGGTAAGTTTGCATTTGGGGAAAGCCCTCTTGATGCGCTGACCAATCTCCTAGCAGAGGAGGAGTAATGCAAAAGTTACGTGAAGGATTCTTCTGGCTGTCAGTAGGCTGTCTGCTGGCAGCGGCCATTTACCTGATGGGAGGATGAGATGAAAGAGTACCAAATCTCTGTATCTATTGGAGGCAAGTTTCTCTTCCGAACTGACTGGATGGATGATCCAGAACAGCAGATGAAAGGCATTGCCATTCTTCTTGACACTGCCCTGAACAAGGTCTGTGACTATAAGCCTGAAGTCACACTCTATGCTCGTAATAAAGTAATGCAGTCCATTGCATACTAGTCCTCTGGCCAGAGTACTAATCTCAACTTGAACTAAAAGCAAGGGAGCAACTGCTCCCTTTCTTTTTGCTCAAACTACTGTTCCAAATTGGAACACTCCTTCCAATCTCACAAAGGTGAATGTTGTTCTGTGTCTTTGTTTACATGTGATCAGTTTGTTGTAATGGGGGTGCGTGTCCCTAACTACAAAACAAAAACTACAAAAAAAAAAAAAGAAAGACATACACCCCCATTGAAACAAACATGAAACCTGATAACATGGACATTCATTCACAAGCCCAGCGGCATCACACAATGCACTATAATACAGTGAACAAGCATTTAGGGAAGATTAGGGAGATGCAACGAGAGTTGGAGCAGTTAGCACAAGAGGCACAGCGAGACCTTCCAAAGATGGCAATGGAGTACCGGGTGATGGGAGTGAGGATGGATAGTTTTCTGGAAATGATACGATCCTCGCCGTATGAAAGTGGTAGGAGGAAGGATGATGGCTGAGGCATTCAAGGCAAGAGATAAAGTTATCACCGCAATGAGTGCAGCGCAGCAGGAGTTAGGGAAGGCCTGGCAAGCGGCAATGCAGGCTAATCCCATGACAGCCGATGTTCCTGTCTTTCAAAGGATTCAGGGAATGCAGAAAGAACTTGGAGCAATGATGATGGAAGTCAGTAAGATTAGGGGGTTGGGATGAATAATGAAGATAGAGAAGTATTCTGCCGGGCTGCATCTTATGGAGTTGCAGCGGGGTTAGAGCATCGCTATGAGTGGTTTACTAATGCTATTAGGGGACTAGCGCATGGAGTATACTCAGATATTCCTGTTCAACAAACTAAAATAGAAAAAGCATTTCTATCATTTGAAAAGTCTACAGCTAGCTCCTCAGAGGAAGAAATAGAATTACAGCAAATGGATATTCAGTATTTTTATGAATTAATAGATCAATGGTATAACTGTCGATGAAAGGCCTAACTCAGTCAAGCCTCAGCGAGGCAGCACAGAGTATCACAAGGACAACTTCGATGCCCACTCAGCAAGCGAGTCAGTTTGACAGGAAGAAAGTAGTGAAGATTACTCGTGGCAGCAGCAGGGATGCCTCGTTGTTTGCACTTCTCAGTAATGGAGAGATTTGGAAGTTTGACGCCGTGAAGAATGAGTGGGAGATTCTGCCAAGTGTGCCGGGCGTGCTGCTATGAAAGTTATCATCGCAGGCAGCCGGCATATGCCTTTCAGTGCATATCCACTTGTCAGCCGTGCAGTGGCACGGTTTCAAGAACTTCACGCACTCCCTTGGAGATATGAATGAGTACAGCTAAGCTCCGCGCGGGACAGGTCGTGCGAGTTCGCATTAATCCGAAGGACTGTCTTAGCACCCTTGACCTGCTGGACACTCTCCACATTCCTCGTGCCGGGATGAGTTTTGCACAGTGCGTTAGCCTTGCGTTCAGTTCTCTCATGGAGACTGCTCGACTGCAAGGGCTACTTCCTGAACCAGATACGTTTCAGTTTCTAAATCGCATGGGGCCTTTTGCAGGTCATCAGCAGCATCAGAGAAAGACTACAATCTCAAAAGAGATTGGAGGACTTGGAGAGAAGTTTCTCGCACCGGCACTATCACAGGAACGTGCAATGCTCAGCGAGGCATTCGTTCAGCCGAGGCACGAGGCAGCAGGAAGCATTCCTCATCAGCCGATTCAACCTGAAAAGGAACCAAGTGAGTTTGAACTGGCTCAGCGGCAGCGGTTGACGGAACTGTTAAAACTAAAGGATATGCGGGAGTTGACCGGAGCCGAGACAGTGGAGTATAAAGAGTTATATAGCATTGTCTATCCGCACGGATAAGCAGAAAATTAAATCGCACAACTTTGTCACAAAATCGCGCTGATTACGACATATAAAGGACGACCCACAATTTCAACCGAGGGAAGTAAAGATGGACGAAACATACTACATGCAACTGCTTCGTGAGAAAGGTTATACTCACGATCAGGTGCTGGAAGAACTCGATGCACTGGTCCAGTCAGGTCAGATGGAATCAGGGCTTCATGCAGTGGTGTTGGCAGCACTGGAGGTGGCTTGTGAGTGAGAAAGTAAAAGATGGTGGGCCGGCGATTGCGCACGACCTGCTCGCGCCCGGCGCAATTCCCACTGTCGATGTCCAAGTTCCCGCCGACCGCTGGGACAACATCGTCCGCGAGTGGGGTGTCGGGTACTGCTGTGAATGGTTCGGCCACCAGTACGACAGCTTCTTCTCCATGGAAACGGCGCGCATCTTGATCGAGCGCACTCACAAGCGCGAACACGACAACGCCCTGCTCGCCGCCCGCGAAGGAGCCACCCATGAAGGCTGATGGCGGGTGGACGAAGGGGCCGTGGAGCGTTCGCGTCGAAGTTTGCGACATGGGCGGTTGGGCACCTCCGGTGCAGAACATCACCATTTCCGCCGGCAGCCAGATCGTGGCGTCCTACTCGACGGAATACGCCGAATATCCAGACGACGCGACCAACGTTGCGAACGCACACATTCAGGGTGCCGCGCCGGAGTTGTACGAGGCGCTGGCGACGCTTGCGAATAAGTACGCAAGGCGCGGCCCGTTCGATGAACTGTTGGGGGCAAGCGAGCAGCCTGCGGAAATCATCGCAGCCATCGCCGCTCTCGCCAAGGCCCGTGGAGAGTCGGCTACTGGAGGAATGGAATGAACACCAAGTGGTTCTACTTCTACCAAAACAATAGCGGCGGCATCTTCGACCACGAGCCGGAGCATGGCATCGGCTGCGGGCTGTTTATCGAAGCCAACGACCGCGACCACGCTATCGCGCGCGCCGAGGGAATTGGCCTGTACTTCGATGGCGTTGCGCAGGGCCGAGATTGCGACTGCTGTGGCGACCGCTGGCGCACCCCTTGGAATGACGACGGCACCGACAAGCCGTCGCGCTATAGCGAGGAATGGCGGCCTGTCGCAGAAGGTGAAGCGCCCGACCTAGAGTGGGGAATCCCGCTTTACATCCACGAGATTGGTGGCGCATTTAAGGCCGCGAAGAAGGCCGCATGACCCCGACCTCCCAATCCGCGACGGATAGCGTAGCCGTCAAGACTCACAAGGTGAGTGGTGTTGCCGAGTGCCGGATTTGCGGCGACGTGATCGGCCGCGCCGAGTTGACTGGCGGCGTGTGCGACGAGTGTGACCTGCACGAAGCCGCAATGGACGACCAAAGTTGGGGAGCGCACGAACATGGCTAACGATAATCCCGCCGGTGTTGCAGGGGTGCTGGAAGTGCTGCAACAGACCGAGCAGTTCTTCAAGACGCACTCATTCCACTCCAAAAAGGAGCAAATCGGCCAAGCCATCCGCACCGTCGAGGCGATGGCGGGGGCGCTGAAAGCTATTCGTGACCAATCCCGCATTACGACCATGCCGCTGAGTCGCGCATGGATTGCCTCCACTGCGGAGGACGCCCTCGGTGGCGCCGCGCCTGCCAAGGAGGAACCGAAGTGCGATTGCGGGTCCAACGCAGATAACCGCTGGCCCCACCACGACGAATGCGCGTTGTTCACCACGCCTGCCAAGGAGGGGGAGGATCGCGCGCGCAAGCTGTACGAGCCGGACGAGTACGCCGACGCCTTCAAGGGTCGTGAACAGCCTGCCGCGCCCAAGGGTGGGGAGGACGACGGCGTGTGCCTGTGCAAGACGGGCGCCTACAGCATGGTTCCGGGATGCAAGCACTGCCAGCCAGCCACGCCTGCCGGTGGGGGCGGGGAGATTGACGACGGCGGTCCCTACAACGGAATCGACTTGTACGGATCGCTGCGGCAAATCATCCACGACGCCTATCAGTCGGGACGAGCTGGCACCGGCTACACGCGCCAGGTGGAGTCGCTGCAATCGCTGGAACCGCTACTCGCATCCACCGGGAGCGCCCCAGCCCCGAGTGCGGATGGCCGGCTGATGCAAGCGTTGCTCGAAACACTCCGGCGCTACCAAGACGGCCGCGTGTTCTCGAACCCGCATACGTGGCAGGTTGCGCGAGCAATCGAACAGGAAGCCCGCGCTATCGCCGCCGCCCCCACGCAGGAGCCGCAGGGATGAGACACTCTCATATTATTCTCCTCCAACGCAAACCTCACCAAGCTCATCGTGACCTTAAAATCACAATCGACTGGGCAGGTATTAGCCGTGAGGACTTGATGATTCTTGCCAAGAATGCTATCATGCACGATGTTTGTTGGAGAGTGAAGCATGAGGAGGGCCCGTTTCCTGATGAAGTGATAGTAATGGCAAAGGAACAAGTACATCGTGAGCCTGTTGTGCTGAGTCAGTTTGCACCACCTAAGCCAAAGCCATCGAAGCGGGTGGCGGAACTTGCTGACTTGCTGGCAGGTTTGAGTGAAGAAGAAAAAACAGTTCTTTTGGGAATTTAACTTCTGTTCCAATTTGGAACAGTAGGAGACAAAATGAATATCTTTAAGTGGATCTGGAATGTTATTGCTAGCCACTATAATAATGAGTTTTATCCTCGCTATCAGTGCGCTGCAGTAAACCAACACAGGCAATCTTGTTGCTGTAGGTATAAAAACCATCTGGGCAAGCACATGAGCTATTTAGATTCTTGGTACTAGGTCCTGCTGCCGTTACCCTTTCTCTGAGAGGGTAGCTTCGGCAATCCTGCCGGGGAGAGTTTCAATGCCAAAGTTTAAGATTGGAGATAGAGTAGAGGTTATCCAAGAGGATGATCATGGAGATACTGATGTTGGGCAGCAAGGTAAAGTAGTGGATAGTAGTAGTGCGCCCTGGGTTCTGTTTGACACACCAACTCGATATGAACCTGTTCCTCCTTTTGTTCCATACTCTAATGGAATGGAGTGGAAGGACGGACACATGGATTGTCTTTCTGAGGATAACCTTAAACTGGTGGAGGAAGCATGAAAGTTCGTTACTTCCGAATCAAAAGCTCCAATCGTCTCTGCCAACTCTTTCCTTGGATGGCTCCTTGTGAGCGCCCGTGGAGTGAAAAGCATGAACGAGTGGTGCTGCAACTCAGTGAGAGTGAAAAGAAGTTTTCCAACCCTTCTACCAAGTGCCATGTGCAGGTCGTGCGCAAGGATAACTTGGAAGAGGTTAAGGAAAGGGGATTGGTGCTGGCATGAATACTAGCCCCGTGGATACCCTGAAAGCCGCCCTCGCCAAGCTGGAGCGCGACGGAGACGAGCATGGCGTGTGTGGCGACATTCGCGCCGCCATTGCCGGACTCACCCCTGTGTGCACCGGAAGCCATTGCGACGACACGTTGCTATGGGGGGAGCACGATACCGACTGCGCCCTCTACACCACTCCCCGCGCTGTAGGGGATGGGATGGCAGATGTTAGGTGCATCTACGACAAGCTGCTACGTGGCAGGGAAAATCGGCGACTTGGCAGTACGAGTAGTGAGTACGGCGACGCGGACTTCTTTAGTGATTTAAGAAAGATGCTCTCCGCCGCCCCGAGCGAAGGGAGCGCACCTATCAATTATCAGTCGGCTGATAGCAGATTGATAGTTGAGGGGGGCGCGCAGGGCGCATTCGCTGTTCCGCAACTTCCGGGGAACTGGCCGGAGGATGCCAGCCACGAAAACGGGGACTACGAGTGCAATTGCGTAGGGTGCGGCAACACGTTCTACGGCCACAAGCGTCGCGTCGTGTGCAAGCAATGCGCCTCCACCGGGCAGGTGCCGGAGGTTGCCGAGCCGAAGTGCGAATCCGGCGATCCGGCATGCGGCCCTGCGGGTTATGAGGACGACGATGGGGTGCTGCTTTGCCGACAATGCTACGAATCGCTGGAAACAGAAACGCGAACGCAGCGAAGGGCGCGCGAACTCGGAATCGAAGTCGTCGCCACCCCACCCGCCAGCTCGCAGGGGGATAGCCCATGAAGCGCTTTTGGACTGGCGTGACTGTAGTCGCGCTGCTGGTGCTGGGCTACAAGTGGGGCCAGCACGTTCAGGCGAGCGCCGACGCCGCCGTGATGCAGCAGCACCTCGCGGACGACTCGCTCGACAGCGAAACGATTTGGGAAATCTGCATGCCGCGACCGGCCATCGGCTCGCAGGGGGATAGGTAGATGGCCATTTCCGTCTGCGTCTACCCGAACTGTAATTGTCCATTCGATGCTCCGTCCGATCCGTATTGGTGCGCTCGCGGACTTCCGAAGGAGACCCCGATGACCACTAACGTTTCGCTGCTGCCTGAGAAGTTGCCTGATCGAATCGTGCTGTGGTCGAAAGGAGTGTCCCCGCACTGGTACTTCATCGCCGAGAAGTCGGAACGCCCCGACATTGAAGGCTGTCCGGTGTATGAAACTCTCGATCCAATCGTGCTGAAAGGTTCGCCGGAAGCCCTATCGCACCGCCAGGATGGGGAACTGCTGGCGTTGGCGGAACAGTGGGAGCGCGATGCTGTGGGCTGCGACAGGGATGGCTATGCGGATGCCGCCATCGTGAAACGCGAGTGTGCATGCCGCCTCCGCACCCTCGCCGCATCGCCCCGTGGGGTGGATGAATCTCGTTCACTGAAGCAGATTCCGCCGGCGAAGCAGTACCCGGAGCCGGACGAACATGGAGACGATACGGGTACGTGTTGCCAGTGGGCCTATATAGACGGGTTCAACGAAGGCCGTGCGCTCGTATTGGCCGCCCTCTCGCAGCCCAGCGAACCGAGCAAATCGCAGGTCAAGCGCATTGCACTGGAGCGCGGGGAATCGACGGGGTTGGCCGACAGCGGGGAGGTGGGGAATGGCTGAGGACAACAAAGGGAGCAGCGTGAAGATCGACATCGACTTCACCGCTGTCGCCATCTTCGTACTAATCATTTTCTGCGCTGGCGACACCGACCTGCTGGATGCGCTGATCCATTACTTCATGCAGGCAAAGGCATGACTAACCCCACAGAGACCCACGAGAGCGTGCTGGCGGAAATGCGGGAGTACATGGCTGGTAACCTGCACAAGCTGCCAACCGATCCCGACGACTACATCGGCGACTGGATTGGCCGCCTCGCTGCCGCCCACGAGCGAGAGATTAATAAACTTAAACAAAAATTAGCTGACTATCTTTCAGGGGGACTTAATGTCTAATTCATATGAGACTCGTAAGCAGCTACGTACTCTTCAACGCCAAAAGTATTCCAAGGAGAAAAAAGAAATCAATACTATTGGAAGAAACGCTATTGAAAAGAAGTATCAAGAAGCATTCAAACTAGTCTTTGGATTTCTCCCAAAAGTTATCAAACCACTTTCAACTAAATCTCTTCAAAAACGAACAGATGAACTTTTTGCAGAAGCACATGCGAGGGAAATATGTTTATCGGAAGAAATAGAGAATTAACTGCATGGCATAATTTTTATGAGTTGGAGGATGGGCGAGAACTTAAAATCCTATACACTCGTGTAACTGACCATGCTACCTTTAACGATCCAGAGGAGAGTGAGGACAGTGAAACTGAATTCTATCTTGATGGAGAGTCTGTGGTTCGGGAAGAACTTCCTGCGGAAATCACAGACGAGATCATTACTAAACTTGAAGCTAATGCCTCCGAAGACCCGAAGTATGATTTTGGATTCGATTGAGCTTAATGTCATTGAACGTGACTTTATCGAACAGTGGCTTTGGGGACAACGTCCAGCAGTACTTGAAGGATTCTATAAATTCTTTTTGCAAAAAGAACATCACGACGATTTCCTTTATTGCTATACAGCGGACTTACAACTAACTGACCGTGGCCGGAGACTTAAAAATGAATGCTACGCAGCCCAGTCCAAACTGGACAACTTCTCATTTTTCTGAAAACAGGGATCGCTACCTTGCGCAGAGTGTGGCGAACTTGCGAGAGCCGCCAAGCCTTGAGGATGCACGAGTGATCCTTCGGAAGCAGCAGAAGCCCGAACAACCTCGCGCCTTCGGCTGGCTGCGGCGCTTCGCGCCCGGTCGGCGGGGGAGAAAGGAATGAGTACAGAGTATCCAGTATTTAAGCGGGATAGGGAAGAATTCTTTTTAACAGAACATTCTGGATTGTTGGATATTAGTCTTAATGAAATTGCAGAGGATTATGCTTGTCTTAGAGATTTAACGCCATTACAGGTGGCTGCAATAGGGATTGAACTTTTAAGAATTGCTGACTATCAAGATGATGAAGTAAGTAGCATGATGGGAGATCAGTTTCCAAGTACTGATCTTCAGCAATGGAGTCGGGAGTATCTAGGCCGATGAAAATTAAAGAAATCCTCTCACAGCATCGTCGAGATTTCCTAGCTATCTTTGAGTGTGAGCATTGCGGTTGGACTTGCAAGATTCAGGGCTATGATGATAGGAATTTTCATGAGAATGTAATTCCGACGTTTGAGTGTGAGAAATGTGGAAAGGTTGCGCCTGAGAATTATAGGCCATTGGCAACTAAGTATCCTGAGGAAATGCTGGTATGAATTCTCAAGAGTGTTGGGAGATGGATAATTTAAAGTGGACAAATGTAGAGATGGATATTTACTTTAACCGTCAGAATGATATTAGTGATAGATTTTATCGGAAGATTCAACAGCTAGTTGCAAAGGCTAAGCCTAAGGTAGTTTTAAATCTTTATCATCAATTATCCCTAATGAAATATTGATAAGTACTGTTCCAATTTGGAACACAACTTTACAAAGAGGATAGTATGTCCAAGGATAAAGATCGAGTCTATCTCTCCAAGTGTGTTGGAAAGCTGATGGCTTTTATCCGGCTTGGAGATAAGGAACAGGCTCGGGAGTGGGCGAAGCTGTTGGTAGATTATTTGAAGAAGATGGATTTGCTGCCGCCGTGCAATCAGTGAGAATTTTATGCTAAATGAAGACCAGTTACTAAAGGATAGAAAGAATAGAAAGAGAATCCTTAGAACTCTTATTACAAAGCATGTAAATGCTCAGATTGATCTTAGTAATAAGGGTGCAGAGATGCCGGAGTTTTTTGATGATATTGAGAATTCTGCCAAGGAGGCAAGGCATCGTCTAGATAGTTTTATTGAAAGAATTCTATGAAACTCATAGTCTCTCGACGCTGGGCAATTGAATCTAAACGACTATCTCTCAGGCATGGACTCCTTATAGTGATGGTATCTCAAATGCTGGATGACATTCCCGAGCCCGCCCGTTCCAAATGGTCAGAGCGGCTCCGGGCCATTGACACCAATGCCCGAGCTTTGTATCATGGCCATAAGGTAAACGAACCCCACAACGAACAACCCTCACAACCCCTCGGGGACATTCAAGCGGAGGTGCCCAATGGGCGATGAGGAGGAGTAGTTTACCTTGTTCCAACCAGTTAGAACATTAACCCTAATTTAAGGAAATAGAAAAGTGGATATTCAGTTTAAGACCAAGGAACACCCGGAAGCCCGCAAGGTTAACTTCGACATGCCCGCCGACCTTGATGGTCTGGTTGCGAAGTTTGGTGCGGATAGTGTGTATGGCAATGCAGCTGGCTCGTATGTGATCTCGCTGCAGGCTCTCTGCCGCCGTCATATCGACAAGTCGGATGCTGAGATTCAGACGCTGGTCGACTCGTGGAATCCGAACGAGCGTTCGCCGGCCGTCAAGCAGACTGCGTTCCAGAAGGCTTTGAGTGCACTGAAGTCCCTGGGCGATGAAGAGAAGCGCGAGCTCCTCAACCAGCTGCGAGCTCAGGGTTAAGTAAGTTTGCCTACTGCCCCCAGTCTCCCCGACTATCCCTGCAGTAGGCGTAGCCACCCCTCTCTGGCTATCTCGGCGCGATGCCGACAGAACAGGTTCTCCTAAGCACCTGAGAGAGGGAATTAGAAAGCACTCTGCTACCTCACTGTGATCTTACTTAGTTGTTGCACACGGTAGCGTTAGATAGAGTGCTTTCTAATTAGTTACAACACCACAACTCAACAACGAGTACAACATGGAGGAAGATA
>CAZIWB010000046.1:28094-48146 GCA_964542655.1 uncultured Cellvibrionaceae bacterium | reverse complement strand
AACTTACAGGCACCCCCCCTCCGCCTCTGTCACTATAGAGACACATATTTGCCTGTGACATGGACAGGCACCCCTACCCCCTCCCCCTCTGTCACTATAGAGACACATATTTGCCGGCGGCCCCACAAAGAGGGATGTACTTTCTTAGGCAATCCAGTAAATGTCACCAACAACCTGGTTGAGTGCAACGGCCGTGGTGTCGCTGTCAGCTGCTCCTCCGGTGATGGTAATGCCAATACCAGCTGTGAAGGGACTGCCTGCATCAAGGTTGTGGGTGATGTAGCTCATGGGTGGAATGCCAAAGGTCTCGACTACGTTTACTCCAGGGGTTGGTACTGCTCCTGTGTTGTGGAACTTGAGGTAGGCGTAGTTGGTACCGTCGTTGTTGGTCATGTGAAGACCACACACCTTGCCTGCTCCATTTCGAATGGAAGTTGCGTTGGTGGTGGCAGCAGAGACGACGTGACGCTTGAAGTAGCCTCCTGTAGAGCCAGAGCCAGAGATAGCAACGCTTCCAACAGTGCCGAGCTGAGTGCTCGATGTGGCAAGAGTGACTGTGCCGATGGTGGCAGACGTCGTTAGGGCCATGACTGCATCGACCCATGCGGCAAAGGTTACAGCAACAGGGGATGTGCAGAGCGGGAAGCTCACAGTGTGGATTCCAGTGCTATCCTCCACTTCCACAAACGTAGTACCCGCCTGAAGAGTGAAAGAGGCTTCGGATCTGTTGGTGTAGAAGACTCTTCCATCGGTGAAGAGGAACTTGAACTGGTCTCCCTGAACGGTGACAGCGAACTGGGTGGTGAGGTAGGACATTAGGTTGGAGTGGAATAGATCGTGTAACCGAGGGTCTTTAAAGTAGAGGTTGCACTGGCAGATGGAGCAGTAACCGGTGACAGGGAATCGATCGTGTCTATCGTAGTAATCCAGAGAGGTGAAATGAAAATGTCTTTCTTATTTACAAGTGAAGATGCAAGGTTGATCGGTGGTGAAGTGAAGTAATAATGACTCCACTACGAGTTTCTCCCACATGAATTGCATGGGGTCGATAGCCGTTGGGAGTCAGTCCTTCTTCTTCTCTCTTTGGTCGACAACATCCCATTGAGGAGGAGGCTGCCATCCTTCTGGAGCAAGGTAGTAACCGCTGCTCTCAAGGTAATCGAACCCTGGAAGCCAGAAGTCGCAAAGAATTTGGTTGGGGTAATTGCCAGCACTTCCTGTGAGCCTCTTGACAAAAGGTGCCTCCTTGGGACCGGAGAGACAAATTCTGTCCACCTCCACGTATTTGTTCTCCAAAGAGTTCCAGCAGTTGATCTTTTCCCTCTTGAAGGAAGTCGAAAGACGGACCTTGTCACGCTCCTCTTGCTCCTTGTAGGTCATGGCATGGTACTTGGCCAGGGGGATGTAGGTGGATTGGAGGGTCTGTCGGCAGAACACCTCAGTAGCGGAGGAGCGGAAGTATCTCTTGCAAACCGTCCTGACTTCCTTGTATCGAGAGCTCTTGTCTTTGGCCAGGAACTTGTCCATGGCCTCCTCCTGCTTCTTCTGCATCTCGGGGGTGATGAGTGTCATCTTCTTGGGTTTCTCGCAAAAGAAGCAACTTTCGTTGGCGATACAGCTATTGCAAATACAAATCTCGTGACCGCAACTACAGACTCCGCGAACGAATGGCATACAACTCAGCAGTGGTACTCTTGCTCTCTGGGTCTCTCTGGAGGGTGATATTCAACGAGTTGGATGTCCAAGAGCCTTTTAAACTCGTTGAGGTTTTGGCTTTTTTCGAAGGAGCTTATCCGCCCAGGCTCCTCTTCCAACGCCACGAACGCCTGGCAGTCCCTGATGATCTTGTTCCTAACGGCCTCTTTGTAGTCCAGCTGAAACCAGGACCACTCCATGGTTCTCGGGTCAAAGTAGAAGAGGTTCCAGCGCTTGAGCTCCAGGCAGATCATGCAAGCAAAACACTGGAGACCGTCTTTCACCAGCCTCCTCACGTAGTCCTCCTCGTGTGTGTTCCTGGGAATGGGCTTGCTCTCTGGGCACTTGATCTCCAGACCCTCCATCTCCCCTCCTATGAAGGTGAAGAGTCTGTCCGGGGATGCGCAGAGAAGGTCCGGTTGATCGTAGCACTGCACGCAGCCAATCTGGAGGAGCTTCTTGCCCTGGATGCTGTCCATGTTCATGGTGAGGAAGTGCATGGCAGCCTTGGGTTCCCCGTCCCTTCCGTGCTCTATGGCCTTCCCGTAGGCCGTCCTGGGGGCTTTGAGTCCCTTCACCTGTCTCCACAGCTCCGCTCTCGAGGTCTCGTGAAGTCCGTACACGCAAGCAACCATGGAAGAGCTTATCTTGGTTCTCTTTCTCTTCTTCGCGTGGAAGCTCTCTCCATCCGATTGGGGAGTGAAGGGTAGCGTTACATCGATTCCTTTCATTTCTTTTTTTTTCAATCGTCCGCGAAGAGTATTACGTCGTCTTGATCGCTGTCGGGTTCTTTTCCTTTCTCGATGGATGTGATTAGCATTGTGTGTCCAGCCTCTTCTTCTTCCTGGGAATCGAGGAGCATGGGAGTACCGGGCCGAACGGGCGTTAGGTCCTGGACCATCCTCTTGAGGGCGAGTCTCATGTCCTGGGGCGTGAGTTGGGGAAGGGGAGGGGTGGTCCTGAGATCCTCCACGGAGTCGAGACAGTGACTCTCAGGAAGGCAGAGCGCTCTTGCGAACCTCCTGAGACACTCGTCCCTGGTGCCTATCCTGAACCAATGTTGGCTGGAGGCCCTGGTTGCCTTGTCCGTGATGCCTGGACCCAAGAAGGTGGAGAGCCTCTGAGCCAGAGTGAGGGCGTCGATGGGGGGTTTGTCGGGCTTCAACTCCAGAGGGGAAAGCCTTCCGAAGACGGTGTTGGTGGCTCCGTTGTCCTGAAGAGGTGCGGCGTCCTTCTTTTTTGGGGTGGTGATGAGCTCGTAATGGGTCAGGTAGTATATATCGAGGTTCCAGTACATGAGCCAGTTCCCGTCCCACACCAAGGGATCGTTCTCCCTCAAGTCCACAGTCCTTACGCCAATAGGGGAGTTGGGATCGGTAACTTCGACCTCCAGGTTCATGTTTCTGTTCTCGCTAGCGAAGCGAAGGGCCTTCTCCCTGTCGATGTGCTGCCCTTTCTTCATCAAGTTGTACCAGCGATGCTGCTCGTCCTTCCTGTTGTTGAGACACCATGCTTGCCAAATCTCTTTGTCCTTGGCATGGTTGACGGGAACATTAAGCCTGGGAATCCACTCTTTGAGAGACTCCGGAGGGTAGCGCTTTACCCAACTGCCCACAAAGGCTCTCCAGAGGAAGTAGTTATCTGCTTCCACGGAGTCGGTGAAATACTTGGCTAGAACGGCCGCTCTCTGCTTGTTCTCGTTCTCGTTCTCCGACATCGGACCGCTTTTGGGAAGCATCTCCTTCAGGAAGAAGTCCCCCGTGAGGTGGTTGATGTACCAGCGCCTGCCTTGGTTGTTGGCTGTGGCCTGTAGATCTTCAAGCATGGCGAAGACGAGTTGCCCATTGAGAACCATCCAAAGGTTCAGCGTGTTGACGATATCGGAGAGTTGCCCGTATTTGACGTTCACCTGCAAGTTGACTCCGTCGATGAGATCCTTGAGCTTGGATCGCTTCTCGTTGAGCTGCTTGTCCTTGAGATCCAGATGAAGCTCCTGTACGGCCAGAAACACCGTGGTCTTGATGTCGGTGACCTGGAACTGCCCAAAGAGACAGTCCGCGTTGTGCAGGGAGAGCGCGTATCTGCCCATGAGAAAGGAGATCCACTTGAGGATGAGGGACTTGCCGATGCCTTGAGGACCGCTGAACACAACCGAAACCTCGGTCTTTTGGTAGGGGAAGTAGAGCATTCTCAGGATGAGCTTCATGAGGAATTCCATCTTGACGCTCTCACCGCAGCCGTAGTGATGCTGGAACCAATGGTGCATCCCGACGAGCTGTTCCTTGAGATCGGGGTCTCTCTGACACTTCTCGTAGCAGTTCACCAGGTCCGAGATGGGACAAACCCACCCCACGAAGGTGTTGAGATGAATGCCGTCCTTTTCGAGGGATGAGTGGAGCAGCCTCTTCTGCTTCGGGTCGTCGGTGTTGTAGGGCATGTGCACGAGGTGGTAGATCTTGTAGGAGTGCTCCCACTTCTCCCAGAGATCGAAGAGCTCGAACTCCTTCCACCCTTCCTTCAGTCTTCCCTTCTCGTCCAAGGGGTTGTTGTCATCCTCGTCCTCGGAGGAAGATTCTTCCTCTTCTTCTGCGTTAAAGTCGAGGAGTTGTTCGTGGGGTCCCGCTCTGGGTGGGCGATGAGGAGGGTTCTTCCTCTTCTTCTTCCTCTTCCTGGTGAGCTTCCTGTAGGACTTGAGCCCGCTGAGCATCTTCTTCATGGCGCTGTAGGAGTAGGCCTTGAGGATGAGGTTCTTCTGCTTCCTCAGAGAGATGGCGGAGCTCTGCTGGAGGTCCACGTCGCTCTGGGAGCTCTGCAACTCGTCCACGGTTCTGAGATAGCCGATCTTTCCCAACACCTGGTAGTCTCCAGAGCTGTTGCCATCAGTGGGGAACTTTGCAAGCACCCTGTTGAGCATCTGACAGGCGGTGATCCAGTCGCCTGGAAACAGCTTCAGGTGCCTGGAGACCTCCTCGATCACGGAGAATATCGTGTTCTTGTCCGACGGATCGAGCCTGTCCTGAGTCTCCTCCTGCTCCTCCTCCTCTTCCCGATCTTGAAGGGGCGGTGGGGGTTGCTGGGGAAGCTCCCTCCTGGGCAGAAGACCGCTGTGGATGGCGTAGATCTCGTTCTTGGCGGAGAAATGCACGTAGCGAGAGCCCAGGATCTTGACCGCCAGATCGGAGTAGTAGGAGAATTGACCCAGCTCCCTCTGGAAGGCGAGCCAAGCGGAGACCTGCTCCCTGGCCCTGAGTTCTCGCGGCCTCACGGAAAACTTGTCCCAGAGGGCGAAGGACCTGTCCTCGGGGTCCAGGAGTCTGGGCAGGATTTCCGGGAAGGTGGATTCCGCTCCGTTCCACGAGACCACGAAATAGTCCAGGACGGGGACCAAGGGCCTGTTCAAGGGCTCCCCTCCTTCGAAAACGTCCGAGAAGAGCATGGGTATCCCGTTGTCGTAGACTCCCACGTCGATCTTCTCCCAGAGCTTTTTCATCGTCGCCCTCTCTTCGGGCACCATGGCTTCCTCCACGAAGATCTTGCCGTCTTGAATGATCCTCGCCACGGCGACGGCCAGGGTCTTGGTGACGAGCACCTGTGGGAAGTAGAACTGGAAATCGGTGGAGTCTGGGTGGGTCCTCCAGGCGGAGTACATCTCCAAATCCTCCGGCTTGCCGCTGGCCTCTTGGGGTGTGAGAAGGTCCAGATCTCGGTTGAACAGCAGCTTCCTTCCCGCCAGGAAGGTCCACTTGCAGTAGGAAACGAAGGAGTCCGCGACGTCTTCCTGCCCGTGGGGAACGTTCTTGAAGACTAAGCAGAGGGGAAAGAGCCCCTTCTTGGGGGGAACCTCCAACACCTGGCCCAGCTTGAGCAGGACGTCTCTGTCCCTGTTCAGCCTCAGCCCGTCCAAGAGCTTGTGGAGGTCGCCGACGAGGGAAGCATTCCAGAGGTGGTGAACGGTGGTGATCTGGTTGAAGCCTCTCGTGGGCTGGTAGCCCCTGCTTCCTTGCCTTCTGGGGTTATGGGCCTTCTGGATGTGGGTTGTCTGATCGTGGTTCTCCTGGTTGAGCGTCGTGTTGATGGAGGCGAGGGAGTCCAAGTAGATCCCTAGGTTTCTCTGGGGTTCTTGGGCTTGAGACATCAGCGAGAATGATATCGGACACAACAGATGAGCAGCTCGAGCAGTAGAGCTGGGTGTCTTTGCACTTTCTGATATAATAATGTCTGTTCCAAATACCAAGACCCACCACCTGCTCTCCTTTGCAAGCCCACCTCTTATCAAGATACTCCTTTGGGTTAATATCAAGACCCATACAAACTCCTTCCTATGTTGCTGGAGGGAAAAAAAATTGAAAACTCTCAGGAAAAAAAATAATTACTTCTTTCCCAAAATGGAAAGAAGTAAAATTTTTTTTTGGGACGTTTTTAGGGAGGGGGGGGGTGGTTGTCTGGCCCTATACTGGCTATATTCCATTTTTGGTAACATTTTAAATGGGGGCAACCAAGAAAAAGTTCGGAAAAGCCTCTTTCCAACGGCTAAAACAATTAATTTCTTTTCATTTCTTTTTTTCTTTTTTCTCTTTCCACGACAACAAAAGAAGAAGGATGTTCTCCATTGAATCTGCTTGCGTCGCTGGTGCTCTGATCGTTTCTTTCTTCTTCATCATTCTACAAAACATCTACGACAACAAAGTCACAAACACAAGACTCTCCCACGAGGAACAACTCGTCCGCTCTCTCAACAACATCAACTCCCAACTAGGGCGCATCGCCACCCAAACCAAGAAGTCAACAGAATGCAACGTGGCTATGTACCAGCTCGCGGCCGCGGCACTGGTTTCTCACCAGGTCGAGGTGGAGGCTTCCAGCAGCCAGCAAGAGGAGGAGGAGGAAGAGGAACCTTTGTCCAGGTTCAACCAAAGCAACAACAGCAGTCAGGAGGAGGAGGAAGCAACAACTATCTGAAGGACCTCTACTACGACGACAACGGGCTCTGCAACAACTGCGGACAGGGAGAGCTCACCGAGAAGTACAGCGCCAAGTACAGCAACTACTACTACCAGGTGGGTTTTAAAAGGAAGTGCTCCTCCCACTCAGCCAAACTCTCTAGTGTCGCTTTTTTCAGAGCGTTTTGTTTTTTTTTTATGTACATATAACAACCGATTGCCATGAAGAACATCCATCTGGACCTGCCAAAACAAAAAAAGCACTATGCTGACACTTATTATTATTCTTAGTGCTCTTCCTGCAAGTTCTACGGAGGCTCCCACCCTCAGTCCGAGACCGACTTTCAATCCGCAGCCCAGGCCATCCCAGAGACCACCCCACCCAACTCCCAGAGAGGAGTCAAGAGACAATGCCTCCCAGAGACCCAGGCGCCGGAGGAAGAGGAAGAAGAGGTTGTCGACCCCATCGACAAGCGATGGCTGCTGAATACGGTCGAGGGAATCGACGAGAAGTTCAACATACTCGTTACGACGCTGGATAACGTCGAAAACTCCATCGCCCAAATCAAGCAGCGACAAGACGACCTCCACTCCATGATCTCTGCCCTCTCTCCCACTCAAGAGGTCAAGAAGGAGGACTACGACAGGATGGTGGTCAGGAGCACCAAGGAGGCGGAGTCCCTAAAGAAGGCCAGTGATTCATTGCCAACAACAACAACAGCAACCAGCAAGAGAGCTCCCAAGAAGGAGGAGTCTTAGGAGGAGGAAGGAGCTGGGGTGGACATAAAGGCGCTCGTGTACTCGACCAATCTGCCTCTGAGGATTCCTAGCTTCTTGAAGAGGTTGGGCTGGGAGAAGTAGAGCATCCCGGTCAGGGCACTCCCTCCCGTGGGGTCGTTGTTGTAGAGCGGGGCAAGGATCTGTCTTGACTCCAGGGCGAACATGGTGGCAGCGGCAACCTGAGCGGCAGCCTCCCCAAAGATCATGAGGGAGCTCTTGGAGTCGTCGGGATCGGGCATGATCAGCTCCAACCCGCTGGAGATGCCGATCGCCAGGGTGGTATCGAGCAGGGTCACCAGACCCGTTTGGAGGATGGGGAGAGTCGCAGACATTTTCTTTCTTCTTGAAAGGGCCGTTGTTCTTTGCTTTATTTTAGTTTAGAAGCAGTCATGGGGAAGAAGAGGTTTGAGATCATCTGGTGGTACCAAGTGGGGAGCTGGGGCAACCCCAACCTGGGAAAAAAAATGACGACGGTGTCTTCGCTGGACGAAGCGGTGAGGTGGTGCTGCAAGTCTCTGGTTGCCAATGAGAACGAAGCCACCCACTACTGCATCAGGAGAGGAAGAAGAAAGGAATGGGTGGTCGGAATCTCGGATTGGGAAGACCTGGAGTTCTACCATGTGAGGAACAGGGAAGGGGGTAACTACGAGGCTCACGGAGGCTGGCGTTTCCCATTTCCTCCGTACTCCTTCTCCTCGCCTAATGAGGACCCGGAGACTTCCTAACATGGAGCTTCCCACAACCAAACCCTTTCCCACCTACCCAACCAACCTCAGAATGGTCGACACCTCCGCCATCACCGCCGAGCTTCCCCATGCCCTCTCCGTGGGCGTGGGAGCCCTCGCAGCCTCTTTCGCAGCCTCCTACCTCCCTGGCTCCATCCCCCCAGCCGCGCTTCTCGTCGCCGGAGGAATCCTCGGAGGAACCGCCTACAACTACAGCGGATCTGGAGTCATTTCCCCCGATCTGGCCGTTAAGACCCTCGTGGGTGCTGGAGGCGCAGTCCTCGGAGCCATGTACATGCCAGGGCCTGTTGGCATTGTCGGAGGAGGAGCGCTTGGAGACATCGTGGGAGCCTACGTTTCTCCTTAGATGGCGCACAACGAAAAACAAATACTCTTCGATCCCAAGATCGATTACCCATTCCATCCTCGACTCTTCCTACTAAAATATGAAGTGCAACAGGTGCAAACAGCCCTGGGGAAACCCAGAGAAAGATTGGTGCGCTTTGTGTGCATACCTGACCAACCTAAACCAAAGGTGGTGGAAGGAGAACAAGGAGTTCCTGCACAAAGAAAAGAGGCGTGTGGTCAGGATAGTTAGCGAACCAGGCAAGGGAGCGTGGAAACCGGGACCCAGATGGACTACATCAGGCTTAAGCAGAGTGGGCTAGTACCAGAATCCTTGAGGGGCTACTACCTGGTCTACAACGACAACCAAGGCTTTTTCCGTTTCAACCCCATGGGAGGAGTCAGGCTTCCCATCCCTTGCTCCTGGATTCAAGACCCCTGCGGAGCCTCCAAGTTTACTAACCCCTGGGAGGCAAAGAGCGTGGCGGCGACATGTCTCAGAGGGACGCAAGTCTTGGTGGCACCCTGCCCCAAACCCAGGTGCGGAGAGGCCGATTCTACCACCCCGTGCATATTCGAGAGTGGCTGCTCGTGAAGGAGCACGAAAGGAAGCTCAGGGACTACATCCTCATGCAGAGGAGGGAGATAGGGGCCCTGAGAATGGAGAACTCCCAGCTGAGGGCAAAGGAGGAAATCTACACCAGTTTCCCAATGTCAATAGACTGAGTTTTTTTTTACTCTTCATCCTCCGAAATGTCTTCTTCCTCTTCTTTTTTCCCGCTGTTAGGATAACAGTCTTCGATGTCGATCCACCTCTTGAGATCCCCTATGACCTGGGGGTAGTAGTCCCTCACCAGGAAGTCGTAGTTGAAGATGAGCTCCTGCCTTCTCGCGATCTTCTTCTCCAGCTTCTCAATCTTGAGGCCCAGGGCAGCCATCTTCAGTCTCTCCCTGCCCAGCCTCTCCTTGGCATCCTCCCAGTGCTTGTGAAGCCTGTTGAGCTTGGCAGTCAGGTCCGTCGACAGGGGTCTGGTGTCCAGCGGAGGGGAAGAAGAGCATGAAGTCGTGGAGCGAATGGTAGGCAGTGTCGTCTCGGAACTGGTCGCATTCCAGGAACCACTGGATGTAGCGCTCGTCCTCGTCCCGTCTTCTGGAAAGCTCGTCCTGGCACCAGAGACGCCGGCAGACGCGATGGGTCTGAAAGACAGGGGTGTTGCCCTTCCACGTGGTGAAGAGCTGGGCCTCTTGAAGTTCCTGGAGAGGGGCATCGTTGTAGCAGAGGGTGCAGTAGTTTATGGTCATAGATTGACGTCCTCGATGGTCGGCCACCAATAATACAAGCCGTTGTTAAAATTACGATGAGGTTTGTAATACTCGTCCAAGTACTCTTGATCGGAGAGAATATCTTCAAGGAACGGTATGCTTTCGTAGCTGTCTTCCGTCAAGTTTCCGATGCGGGGAACTGGCACGCTTAGTATGTTGATGACCTTTCGTTGGTCGTCGAAGTCGTCGTATACGCACCCGTAGAGATCGTATTCTTCCGGGTAATCCACTTGCAATGGACCAACCACCACCTCGTAGCCCGAGTCGATGTTGTATTTCACTGGGTCCAGTGTGTTTGTTTAATGTGAAGAAAAGAGAGCAAGGTCTTTGACGTGCACCTCCTTGTAGTAGTTTTCCTTTGAGTTGTAGAGAGAAGCCTGAACCGTGCCTGCCAACCACCACCAGCCGTCTGCGTGAGGAAGATCTTGTGGGGGATAGTAAGGATCGAAGTCTCCGTATCTGTTTGCTCCAACTGTGAATATCTGCCTTATGAACGGGCGGTCGAGGTCGATGAAGTCTTCTTGTGTGTTCATCTTGAAAAAGTTTTAAAAAAATGAAAATCTTTTTCGCCTTTTATCATGAAGAAAAATATATCTCCCCTTCCTTTCTGGGATGGGACAGTCGGTGACAAAACCCACAAAGAGGCTTAACTTTGACAGGTAGTTTCCCGAAGGTCACCCCGACAAAAGGAGGGTTTTGGTTGGTCGGCCTGATGTCGACTTCCATTTCAGGTGTTGACATGACAGGTGTCTCCCCAAGAATTCTGGACTCTGGTTGGCTGGCTACATGTCGACTTCCAATTTGGGCATTGTCGGGGCATGAAATTAAAATGTCATTGTTGTCTCTTTTAACTATTTAAGATGCTCCTTCCAAATGCAGTTCGTGACAGATGTCACTTTTATCCGCCTCATCAACTCTCTCCTTTTCCCCTTCCCCTCTCCATCTCCTCCCCTTTTTTTCTGGCGCAAACTCCTTTCCTTTTCGGGACGGGAGAGATATTATAAAAGCCAGATATTTCTTTTTCATTTTTTTCATTCAAAAAACAAGAAACATCAAGAAGAAGATGGAGTCCGCCAATAGCATCAAGAAGTGCCTCAACTGCAAGCATCCCACTCAACAAGCCCTGTGCCACGCCTGTCAAGAGACCATGAAGAAGGCCCAGGACTCCGCCCCTAAGGCCCTGTTCCCTTATCTCCTGCCCAAAGAGCCCGTCCCCGCCCCTGCCCCTGGCCTGGTTATTCCCACCCCGGTCAAGCAGACCATCCTGGAGGTCAGACCCAGATGCATGGCCGACGAGGACCCAGTGGCTAAGAAGAGGTGCGCTATGCCCAGCTCCAACCACTTCTGCCACAAGCACTTCATGGACATCATTCAGGACAAGAACGACGCCCTGGATCAGCTGGCCAACATGGAGGCCAACAATCAGAGCCTCTACGAGCGCAAGAACCAGGAGATCAAGGAGCTCAAAGCCAAGTTGAAGGCAGCGGAGACCTGCGACGAGTGCCACAAGAGCACGCCCGAGATGCTGAGGCTCTGCCTGGACTGCTACCCGGATTATATCAAGACCGATCTCGCCGACGACTACGAGTTCAGGGAGATGATCATGAGGGACTTTCTGGAGGCCCACCACAAGTCTCAGGAGAAGGAGATCGAGAAGCTCAAGAAGGACAAAGAGGAGCTCCAGACCAGGCTCGAGAAGGCGCAGGCCAGCTATCACAAGGTTCTCTCCACTCTGAGGAAGAACGACAAGTCCGTCCAGGAAATGGAGCGCGAACTCACGAACAGCGAGGAACTCTTGCAGACGGAGAGGCAGCGCAACACGATGCTCTGCGACACCATCAGAACCCAAGGGATCAGGGTACTGGATCTTGAGAGATCTCTGGAGAAGATGTCTCGGAGGCAGAGGAAGGGCAAGAGAGAGCTCCAGCAGCTTCAAGAAGGGGTCAGAAACATCTGGACTCAGGAGAGCAAGAGACCCAAGAGAGCCTAACGGACTTCTCCTTCTTTCTCTATTTTCACTTTCATAAAAACAACAAAAAAATGCAGTGCGATCGCTGCAAGGAAGACCAAAAACGTTTCAACTGGCTTTGGAGTTCTTGTCACATTTGTGTAGCCATGAACCAATCGATAAGAGTGGACGATGCTGAGGGAAAACTCATGTTCGAGTTCTCCCTGTGGGCTCTTAAGGAGTTCTGGAAGGGAGCAGGGAGAAAGGCGGAGGACTTCTGGGTTCCCTTGAACGAAAAGGAGGCTCTGGACTTGGTTGTCCTGGCCGGACTGCTGGAACCGGAAGAAAGAGCCGAGGTGAAGGTCAAGCTCTACACCCCAAACGACTGGAAGCCCATCCCCACACACATCGAGCTCTTCCAGAGGGACGAGAAGGGGGAGTATGTCAGGGAGGCTCCTAAAGAGGTGAGCCAAGAAAAGAAGCAAGGAAAGGAGACGACTAAGGAAAGACTCAGGAGGAAGCTCGCCCTCAAAAGAAGGGAAAAGGCTCCTGAGAATCCCAAGCAAATCGAGTTCGGAGAGCCTAGCAAGTTCCCTTCGATCATCGAGAGAGGAGACCCAAGAGACGTGCCCTGCAACAAGCTAGTACCCTTGTCCCTCAACCTAAACGACCCTGATGTTCAGCAAGAACAAGCCCTGAGAAGAGCAAGAGCGGAGAGAGGCAGCCAGTTCTGGTGAAATGGCAGAACCAAAGATCAACAGGAGAGTAGGGGGCCTAGCCCTTACTGACGACTCGGGGGCTGACGATGGCAAGAGGGTGAGTTGCTGGATGGTCCTCGTGAACCCGAACATCGCCATGACGAGCATTGACCAAGCGGAGAGGATTTACTCCAGGATTCTCGGGGCCACATCCCAGATATTCGGGCACCCGGACGGAACCAAGGGCCCACACCTGGACCAGGTCCTCAAGTGGTTCAAGCACAGCGACCGGCCCTGGACCCTGGACATCAAAGAGAAAGGGGAGGTGGGCAGCAAGAAGGGCAGGGTCCACGTCCACCTGGCCATCAAGATCGTGCACCACGGGAGGGTCCACCTCAAGTACAAGAAGATCAAGAGCCTCTACAAGTCCTACCTCCTTAACGGGGAATCAGGGGACGAGCCGTTGGGCATCAGCAACGTCTTCGTAGACTTTGGGCACTACAAATGCCCGGAGGGAGCCGAGTTCTACCTCAACAAGGGCAGAATCCTGAGAGACGAAGGAGAGATAGAGGTTCCCATTGCACAACTGAAGGAGCTGAAGATAAAATGAGCAACAGCCGGTTCTACCACGATGAACACATTTTCCTCGATCTGGAGAAGGTTCTCATGATCGCCGGAGACGATGAGCGTTTTGATCAGAGCGTGATTGTTTACTTCAAAGACAACGGTACTGCTTGCTTCAGGCACCCAAGAGTGGGTGATCTCATCGCAGCCATGGTCGCCTACACAAGCCCTCCACCCTCCACAGTTGCATCCCATGTGTTGTCTGCACTACAGCCCAACCCCTTAAAGCCCGGAGTCATCTCTGCCCCGGAGGAGAAGCTGGACAATCTCAGGAGGACCGTCAATGCTCCGAATATGAGCTCCGTGCAAGTGGGCCATGGACCAGAGACGAGCAGTCAGGACATCGTGGCACCAGAGGCTCATCCCCCCAAGGAAGGAGAAGACGAATGGCGTTGCTCCTCTTGTAATGGCCTTGATTCTAACAGCTCCACTGAAGAAGAAGAGGAGGACGAAGAATCCATACCCATCCACAACATCCAGTAAAGATGGCACTCAACAACGGAGGCACCCTTTTCACCGTCTCTCCCCCGCCCAACAACGAGATCGAGAACTATTTCCACGACCCCTCCTCCAAAGAGGTCCCCCTGGATTCCGAGGGAAGAGCTTGGAACAGGACCCACTACAGGTATGACGCAAAGAACCTTCCCAAGACGAGCGTGACTGCTGACGGAACCCTTCCCGTTTCTTTCATCGGAGGACAAGTAGTCCTTACGGGCGCTGTCACTTCAATCACGTTGCCCACAGCGGCTCAGCTCAAGACCCAGATCGAGAGCGTGTGGGGAGCGGGGACCTCGACCTTCTACCCATGGGCCTGGGTGGTGAGGACTGAGTTCGACAACCAGACAGCAGGAGCAGTCGGCCTGGTCATGGGAACCGGGGATACCGCTCTTCCCGGCACCGGCATCACCTTCCCCGCCAACTCCCTTTCCGAGGTCGAGTTCCAGATCATGAACTCCTCTCCCACCTCGACCGCGATCAGGGTGGCCCTCATCGGCAACTCGTCCGCTGCCTCTGGAAGCAACGTCACTCTCACCGACGACGGACAAGGGACCAGCATCATCGTGGATGGGGTTGGACCGGACTTGGAGATCACTTCCTTTAGGGCTGGCACCATCCAGCAGGACGGCACAACCTTCGAGGACACCAACCTCGACCTCGACCTCACCTCCTTCCCAGGGTCCATCTACATCTCAACCCCTGACGCTTCCACCAGAAACGCGGGAGACATCATCTTCCAGGGAGCCAACGACGCGGAGACCATCCAGAACGCCATCGATGCGGTGTTTGCGATTGGCGGAGGTACAGTAATCGTTCCTAGCTATAAGAGCTGGGACACCTCTGACGCAATCCTCACTCTCAGGGCTGGCGTCACTTTGTCTGGCCCGGACGATGGTCTCACAACCATCTTCACCGATTCCACACAGATCATCACAGCCCACACCAACACAAGGCTCAAGAACCTCAGCCTCCACGTGGTTGCACCAGCCACGGATACCACATTCGCAGTCACCGCTCTGTTTGGGAACTTCAGATGCGACAACGTCATCTTCCAGAAGGCGGGCGCTGACATTCAGGGAAATGGTCACATCTTCGATCTGTGTCAGTTCCTTTCCTACGAGCAGACCGGTGTGCTGAGAACTGGTCCCACAGGCCCGACTCCTTGCAGAAACATCAAAGTGACCAGGAGCGTTTTCGGCCCCTGGATGGCCACACAGGCGGGATACGTCACCACCACCAACGGAGGGTCCGCTCTTTCGGGGACCACATGGGCAAACGCCACCAACTACACGCAGGGAGACATTGTGGTCAACTCTCTGGGCCAGGTTTACGTGGCTCAGACCACCCATCTCTCCGTTGCTCCGGAGCCTACCGCCAAGACCACGACCGCTCCGGACGGAGGAGGAAACACCTGGTCCTACGTGGGGATGGACTACTCCACTCAGATCACCTCCGACGGGGGAGCAACTCAAGCGAGCAACCAGTTCAGCGTCTTCGCTCACAACATCTTCAACACGGCCTGGAACGCCATCGATTTCTGCTTCGGGGACGACTGCATCTTTCACTCCAACTCCTTCCTCAACCACGCGATGCACACCTTCATCCCTGGGGCCACCAGCGACACCCCTACCTCCAACGTGAGGATAACGCAGAACAGCTTCCAGCAGA
Organism: uncultured Cellvibrionaceae bacterium; assembly: GCA_964542655.1. Lineage (GTDB taxonomy): Bacteria > Pseudomonadota > Gammaproteobacteria > Pseudomonadales > Cellvibrionaceae > Cellvibrio. The sequence goes on along the minus strand of CAZIWB010000046.1, from coordinate 32,902 downwards.
TCGGCAGCGCCTTCGAGTGGAATTCCAGCAGCGCCGACGACTTCCACTGCAACTACGTGATCTCCAACAACACCTTCAACGTCTGCAAACAGAACATCACCATCAACTGCACCAACGCCACGGGGGTCAACACGGCCTACAAGAACATGACCATCCACGGCAACCAGATCAACGGATACTCAGACAGCGGCATCACGGTCAGCATCACGGACTCCACCACCGACGAGTATTGGGACAACATTGTGATCACCTCCAACAACCTCGACACCACCCTGGTGCCCACGGGAGCAACACTGGAGTTCGCGGACAGTGCGGGAGCCGCGTCCAACGTGCATTGCATCATCACCAACAACATCACGGGTGGCATCGCCCTCTCTCTCACCCCAGCTGCCGGGATCGCCAACCAGCTCATTTACACCGCTGCTCTGGGAGCCATCAACATCACTTCCTAAGTTTATCCCTAAGATGTTTCTCAATACATTCTGCCTCTTGCAGCCAGCTTCCAGCCAGTCTCTCCCTGTCTCTCGCCAGCTCTATGTTCCTTTCCTCGGCCTTGTTCTCCAGCCAGAGGGTGTAGAGGGACTCCTTTCTGAAGGCCTTCTCTATGCAGAAGCCTTTGAAGTCCAGGGCAGCATCCAGGCATTGTTTGGTCCTCTGGTAATCCCTCTTGTAGGCGTTCTTCTTTAGGGTGAGCTTCTCTAGGGACCGACCCAGCTCAACAAGGTTCTTGAACAAAACAGTCGAGTCCATTCTAACTCACATTGAAGGAAGAGCGAATAGAAAGAAGAATGGTTGGACCAGGAGGCATGGCTAAGGGGATAGGGGAGACCCTCATCGCATTCAAGGAGCAGGTTGCACAGCAGTACGACGACTTGGTCGCCCAAAAGGGAGGAGACCCTGCAAGCATCAGCCTTCAGGACCTGGATCTCCCAGAGAACCCCTTGGTCATAGCTCCCGACATAGAGTACCACCCCGCGGGAAAGCAACAGCAGGAGGAGATCAAGAAGGAGAAGAACAAGCAGCCCAAGAAGAGGAAGCCCCACTCCCCGGAGAATACCGCCCAGGACAAGGGATACAAGCTGGGGGAGAAGGCAGCAGAGAAAGTTTCAGAGGACACGGATTGGGGTCTGGTGGGAACCATCGCTGTGGGTGCTTTAGTGGTCTTTTACCTCATGTATCAGGCCTCTTCTTCTGGGAGATAAAGAGTAAGACCTCTTTACGCGATTCTGATGACGGAGATGCTTGAAACTCCCGTGCTGCTCACTTGCGCCTTGAGTGCCCAGGTGGAGAACTGGCCGGAGGTGATGGCAGCGGTTCCAACCACGGTCTGAGTAGGGGTACCAGCACCGGCGGTCATGGTCCAGGTGCTTCCTGCTCCGGAGGTGTTGTGGATGTAGAACTTGAACAAACGCACCTCACCGTTGCCGCTGGCGTCGGAGTTCGGAAGGGCATCGAGATCTCCCAGGTAGGCGGAGAGGGCCTGGAGAAGAGAGGAGCTGGAGGGCATGGTGAGGGTGAGAGCACCTCCAGAGGTCTGCACGGGGACGATGTAGCCACCGATGATCTGAGCCGCGGTGAGAGTCTGAGCGACGTTGGTGGTGCTGATGGCGGACGCGGTTCTGTCCTCCACGATGGGACCCTTGGACCACACCGGACCTCCGGCTACTCTTCCCAATCTATCCCTGTAGAGGGGCTGGGACAAGGAAGGGTCCATCTGCATGAAGAAGGAGGGGTCGGCGAGTTGGGTCTGAGCTGGTCCGGAAGCCATCTTTGGAGAGTTGGTAGTGGGATTGGTTGAAAAAGGGAGGGTTTAGACTCAGAGAATGAGCGGAGTGATGGCCGCGAGCAGAATCAGGCCCCAGTAGAGGTTCTTCTGACATGCCACCAGCCTATCGCAGGGACACTTCAGCACCAGGTAGGAGGCCCCGGCGAGAGGGAGCATGGCCAGGAACTTGGTGTTTGTGGAGACCATCTTAGTAGAAGAGAGGAGCTCTTGGAACAAAGTTGAGATCCTTTCCTTGAGCGACTGCGTCCCTGCACTCATTAGGAAGCACAAAAGATAGCCTCAGACCGTCCTCTCCGTTGTAGCCGAACATGTCCACCCACTGCTGGCAGGTCCTCTGATCCTCGCTGATGTTGAAGAGGGCGTCTCTGTTCATGTCGGAGAGATCGGCGGACTGGAGCTTGCCCAGGTTGGAGGCTTGCCTGTTGTACTCCTTCACGATGTCCTTGTCCTTTCCAGCGTAGCACCCTCTCAGGAGCCCTCCCTGAGATTGGGGTGGGTCGAGCCACACGTTGCCATCCTTCTTGCAGTAGCCTTTGGCCTCCGTGTCGGTCAAAACGCTCCTCCAGTCGTAGGTCTGCCCGTCAGATCCGTAGAGCTTCTTCTCGTTGTTGGCTGCCGTCTTGTAGTCGCTGAAGTATTCCACCTTTGCGACCTTGAAAGATCCCCCGGTGGCATAGTTCTTCACGTTCATCTCCGTGGTCTGACTGGTGATCTCTCTGTGTCCGCCGATGTTGGAGTAGCCGTCCCAGATGAGGTAGCCTCCTCCCGCCACTCCTCCCAAACCAACCAGCAGATCCACCCACTTGAAGGTGCCTGAGTATTCGCTGCTGACATTCAGGAGAGACAGGGCTCCCTTGAGTGCAAGGACTCCTCCCAGTGCCATCTCCCCGGCATACTTTCCTTCCGCTATGGTCTCATCCCATCCTCTCGCGGGGTCCTGGTATTTCTGATAGCCGTCGTAGATCAGGAAGGCTCCGGAAGAGCCCACCACCACTCCGAGGTAAGGTTGAATCCCGGAGCCCGTAGCCATGTACAACCCGGCGGTGAGAGCCGAGATCCCAACGGCTCCTTCTATCCCTGCCACGACGTATTTATCCACGAAGTTCCCCATCGCTTTCTCACAGATCGACAAAGTCACACGAAAAACAATTAGACATGACTAGCACGGTCTTCCAAGTCAACGGAGCAGAGGTCAGCAAGGACGAGTTCCAGGAGATCATCACCACCAAGTGGGAAAAACTTCCGGAAAAACTGAAGCAGGGAAGCTTGATTTGCACACTCCAGAGACCCCAGGGAGTCTCCGACTCTGACCACGAGGAAGAACAAGAAATACCCCTCCCTCCCCTTGAAGAATGTCAGGAAGCTTCTACGACTGGAGACTCTGTAGTCGATGCAGAGATTATTGGTGCTTCAGAGACATCAGGCTCGTCGAGTGTCTCTGTGGTACCTGTCAAGATGAACTTCGAGGAGAGATTCACCCAGAGAGGCTGGAACATGTGGATGAGGGAGCAGCAGCTGGAGAGGGAGTATCAGCTGGCGATGAAGAGATACAAGGGCTACAAGCACTTCAGGAACAGAATCCTGGGAGCGATCGAGAATGAGCCCGACTGGAAGGACAAGTACAATCAGGGGCAGCTCAAGACCTTCTCCACCGCCATCTGCCCCCCTCTGGAGTCCAAGAAGGCGCCCAAGATCTGCGAGGAGTGCAAGCAGAACCCCAGGGAGGACGGCAAGATGGGAGAGGTGCCCTGCGGAGTGGCGGTCACCAGACCCATCTCACAGTGGGCCACCAAGCACGTGGAGAAGGTCAAGAAGGGTCACTACTTCTACGACACCAAGCCCGTGACCCCTGGCAACATGGAGGTCTCTTACCAGGTGGTGGATGTTGTGCCCAGCCAGGAATGGAAGAAGGTGCCAATTGTCGTGATCGAGGACGGAACATGGAGCCACCAGAATGTGTGGTTGGGCATGACAGACATGCGACTCGCCGAAGAGAACGATCTGCTTCTCGACGAGATCACGGAAATGATGCACAAGTGCACCACCAGAGAACAGTTTCTCGAAACGATGGCCGAGGCGAGAAATCTATTGGAAGCTCGTTATCACGACCAAACCGGACACAAACAAGAAATCCTAGAAGAATGGGAGACAACTATGACCCAGCTAGCTTCCTCAAGATCGCCAACTCAGGAGCCCAGGGAGGAGGCTCAGGAGAAGGCATCCAGCGACTGAAGGAGAACCAGGAGAAGGCCCAGCAGGAGTGGTTCAAGGACATCCCCCCAGAAGCCTTCAAGGGCGATACTGCCCCTGGAAAAAAGCCCAAGGTGAACAAGAGGGGAGAGGTAGAGGCAGCCTCCTCCAGCCCCCAGGATGTCAAGAAGGCCCAGCAGGTCAGGGACGAGGTGGAGAAGGAGAGGCTTGGGAAGATCAGGCTCCACAACGCCTACCTCAAGAAGCCCAGGCTCTCCAGAAAGCTCGCTGCCGCTGGCCACAACCTCAACCCTCTCCCCTTCAATGCCAGCATTTCCCAGGCGGACTCTGCCCTGGCCATGATCGACGACTGCCTCTCCGGGGGAGGAGGAGACCAGCTCGCCATGTTCCTCGTGCAGGGGATCAACAGAGCCGCGGAGACCATGCAGCCCATCCTAGGGGCCACCACCCCTTCTCAGACGGGAGGAGTCATCCCACCCCTCTCGGTTTGCTTCGAGGTGGAGATGAACAAGGACCCAGATCAACCGAGCAGGCTGGCGGAGGGGATGGAGGAGCTCTCCCTCAAGCTGGAGCCCTGGAACCCCACGACGGGGCCATGGGGAAGAATCGCGGGCGGCTACCTGGGTTTCCTCTACCAGGTCTGGGACTACAAGAAGAAGGGAGCCCAGTTCGGGGGAAGAGAGGCAGAGGCAGAGGAGCTGAGGAAGCAAAGCGAGGATCTTTAAGAATCTCGATAAACACACACGCAATGATCACACACTTCTCCCTCTTCTTCCTTTCCAGTCCCGAACTTCTTGCCGCAGATGACGCA
>CAZIWB010000046.1:0-27994 GCA_964542655.1 uncultured Cellvibrionaceae bacterium | reverse complement strand
ACACTTCTCCCTCTTCTTCCTTTCCAGTCCCGAACTTCTTGCCGCAGATGACGCAATCGGTTTTCTTGGCTTCCATCTCCGCTTGGAGAGCATCGAAGGTTCTCTTGCATCCTTCCTTGTCTTTCTCGCAGTACCAGACACCTTGGTAGCAGGTCATATCGGTGGAGGGGCGGCGACAGATGTGACACTTCTCTTCTTCTTCAACCTCTGGGATGGGCTCTAGAGGAGGGGGGTTTACTCCCCACCGCTTCTCGTCGCCGGGAGGAACTTTGTATCTCTTGAGGACTGGGTCCCAGACGGCGTTAAGGCATGCGGCGCTGGAGTAGTTGGTGTCGCCGATCTTCCTCTGGAGCTGAGGGAGGCCTTCCAGGTGGGGTTGGTCTAGTCGGGGCCTGTGGAAGTGGTGCCAGAGGTCCACCCCGTTAGTAGGCACGATGATACTCCTCGGCGGAGGAATAGCCACTGGAGGCGAAGGAGGAGGAAGTAGGAAGGAAGGGCTCCTCTTGAGAGCTGAGGTCTTGTTCCTCTTCGGGGCGGGGGGAGGTAGGAGCTGCACCCCTTCCTTTCTTTCTTCTAGGGAGGCAGGCGAGAAGTATTTGGAGGAGGCCATGAGAAGAATCCAGCTTGTTGTGTTTGTTGTGATCAAATAAATAAATAATAATAATAATTAATAAATAAAAACAAAAAAAAGTTCTGACAAACTCTCAGGAAAAAAGTAATTACTTCTTTCCTATTATGGAAAGAAGTAAAAAAAAATTTTGGGACGTTTTTAGGGGGAGGGGGGGGGGTGTTGTGAAAGTTGAACCAAGAAGATAAAAATGGCTAAATACAGAGTCTGTTGTGATCCAGGCTATGTCGACGACCTGGCCCTGGCACTTGTCAGAATAAGTGACAACTTCTTTATGTGGGGTGACACCTGGGATTTGACGGGTGGGAAAGGGCTGAAGGGAGCTAAGAACGGCCATGTCAAGAAGAGGAAGTTCAGGGAGGGAGTGCTGGAGGAGCTTTACAGACTGCTGCAAGAGGTGGATTTCATCATCGACGGGAACCTTTGCTTTCAGTCCGAGGTGGAGTTCGTCTGCGAGGCCCAAATCTCCGACAGGAAGAACGGCAGGGACCTCGTCTGGCTGGAAGGGGCCATCACGGGGCTTGCCTATGCGAGAGGATGGACAGTCAGGGACCCCATACGGAACATGGACGCCTGCAAGAAGCTAGGAATCCCCGTCTCCAAGGACAAGATCTCCAGGACCAACAAGAAGAAGAAGACGGTGGAGGTGGTCAACGAGAAGATGGGACTGGCTCTTGCTAATGATCACCTGGCCGATGCTTTACTTCTTCACCTCAGTCTCGATAAATAGCAAAGCTGCCTCTTTGCTCTATGGTCCTGAGTTTTGTTCTGAGTGCTTTTCTTCTCTTTTCTCTCGCCATTCTTTCTTCTTCAGGGTCGATGCGCTTCTCTTTGGGCTTCTGTTCGCTTTCGCGTGGCGCTCTGCTCCGTTCCTCTAGGGCCTTCCTGGTCTCTTCTTCCAGCATCTTTGAGAGGGTGTCCATCCTGGAGATGAGGTGCTCCAGCTTCTCTTGAGGGTCGGGCTCCTTCTCTCCTGCTCTCGCTCCCGTGTTTCGGATGATCTCTTCGATGTCCTTGTTGAGATCTCTGAGGGATCTTGATGTGAGGAGGTCGATGGTTTTGAGAGCCAGGGTCCATGCATCGCTGTCTCCAGCCTTCTCGTCCTGGAGAGCAACGAAGAGCTCGTCGTCGATGACCTCGGCCATTTTGTTGATATCTCTTTTGAGATTGCCCAGGCTCTCGATGAGCGGTGGTTCGGAGAGAAAACCTGCTCTCTTTCTGATAGATCGGACCGTGTCGAATGCTTGGTTTACACGGACGACGACAGTCTTTGCGGTTCGATCGAGTTCTCCGATAAGGGATTTGGCCTTGGCTTCTTGTTCTCGCGCGGCGGTATCTTCTTCCATGGGAGGAGGTGTGGTATCTCCTTCTGGGGGTTCTGGCGTGGATTCTTGTGTGGTGGGTGGGGTATCCTTTTTCTCTTCTTTTGGGAAAAGTCCTGGTACCTGACTAAGAATCTTTCTGATGTGCTCCAGGTTCGCCGAAACCCTTTCCTGCGTATCTTTTTCCTCCTGGGTGGGGGTTTCTCCTGCTTTCTCCGCTTCTTCTGCTTTTTCTTTGGCCTTGGCTTCTTCCGCTATCTTCCGGTTCTTTTCCGCCTCTTGCTCTTGCGCCATCCTCTGCTTGTCCTCTTCCGTGAGTTTTCCGATCTGCTCCTCGATCTCCGCGAAGCCTTCCTCCACGTCGTCCTGTGTTGTTGCTTCGTTCTTGTGGATGTCCCTGTCGGCAGCGGCATCTTCTGGTTCTTCCGGGGCATCCTCGATGGTCGCTGGCTGCGAGAGTAGTCGATGGTTGTTGGGGCCTCTCAAGGACGAAGATGTGTTTCTGTTGGCAAATTGTCTCTGAAGCTCCTCTATCTTTCTGTTTTGTTCCTCTTGTATCTTCAACAGATCCTCCTTCAAGGCTTGTTCTCTGGCTTTGGCTGTTTGCTCTGACTCTTCCCTGAGCATCTGCATTCTCCTCGCATAATCGTCGCGGTCCTCCTGCTCGTCTTGCGGAGATCTGTAGCTTCTGTTGGCCTCCGCCACCCTCTCCTCGGCCGCCTGAATCTTGGGTTCCTCCTGAGCGAAGAATGCTTCTGCCTTTGCTAGTGTGGCATCGGCCTCTGCAATCAGTTTTGCTGTTGTGTCGGCCCTTCTCTTCAGCGTCTTCTTCTCCGCTTGCTTGAGAGCTTGATTGGTGGCTTCTCTTGCTTCCTGGGCTCTCTTCGGGAAGGCTTTCTCTCGTTCCTTTCTCTCTCTCTGGAGTCTCTGGAACTCCTCCTCCAACTGCTCAGGCGTGTAGAGGGGTTTGGAAGGCAATCCTTCCTTGGGGATGTCCAAAGGATCCGTGGGTCTTGTGGTTCCTTGGCTTCCGCTTTCTCCTTCTTCCTCTTCCTCTTCAGGAACCTCTTCGAGGGGGGGGATTTCTTCGTCTTCGAAGTCTCCATCCTTTTTCTCCTTTTGCTTAAGCTCTTCGGTGAGCTGATTGAGCCGTTCCTGAAGTTCTCGAATCTCCCTTTGCAGGTCTTCAGGGCTGGGAGGAGGTCCTCCATCACCCCCTTCGTCTCCCCCGTCAGGACCGGGAGGGTGATCGGGGTTGGAGCTGTTACTCTCCGGTGTTGATGTGTCCGTGGCGTCTCCGGAACCTGCCTCTGTGGGTATGGCGCCTCCTCCTCCACCGCCGTCATCCCCGTCGTTTCCTCCGGAGTTTGCTCCTATCTGCACGTTCCCACCGTTCCCACCTCCCAGGGGTTGGCCCCAAACTCTGAAGTTCGGATTCTGTTTGTACTTTCCTTCCTGGGGACCCAGCAACCTGTCCTTGATCTCCGGGTCTTGTACGGGCCAGGTGTCTCTGTCCGGAATTCTGGGTGGACCTCCCTCGGCTGGGGGCCTGGGATCTGGGTTGGGGGTGGTCAAGGGAGAGGGATAGAAGGCCTCCCAGGTCTTGAGGAACATGTCTGTGGGCACCTTGTTGCCCCTCTTGAGCTTGTAGCAGAAGAACATCCACGCTTCTCTGAGGTTGGAGGGGATCTTTCCCGTGTTGCAGACCAGGTTGAAGGTCTTGTCGAACTCGTACTTGGCATCCATGGTGGCCTCCAGGTAGACGTCGATGTCCTCTCCGATAAGCCTTCTCTTGCCCCAGTGGATGGGTGTCTTGGGCTCTATTTCCTTGTCGTTCCACTTGCTCTTTCCCAGCAGGAAATCCCTGAACTGGGCCATCAGCTCCTCTTGTTTCTCCCCCTCCCACTCCGCCATCTTGTGCTGCATGTAGAAGACATTGAGAGCCTCCAGTCTCACCCTGTAGTTCTCCCTGTCTTGCTCTGTACGTGCAGTTCTTTGTTGGTCGAGCAACCACTTAGTGGTGATCTTCATCTTCTTTTCGAACCATTCTTTGGTCAGGGAGTCTGGGATCTTTCCCTCGCTCAGCTCCACCAGGGGAGACTTTGGCACCTCCCAGAACCTGAAAGGAGAACCCATTCCTAAAGAGTTGTTGTCAGCTCTCAAACCCTTTTATAGATTCTTGAAAATGGCATTGGCTGTCGCTGCCGGTGCCGCCATCCTGGGCGGTTCCATCTATGCCTCCACCCCATCCTCGGAAGTCAAGGAGGACACCTCCTCCTTCTTGGAGACCAGAAAGAAGGGAGTCCTCCAGTCCAATCTCAGGGCTCCTCAAGCCGTGACCGGGGCACCCAACATCTACGCCCCCTACTACGCGCCCACCCAGAGCGCCACCACCCTCACCGAAGTTCAGGATGCCTACACCCAGAACATGACCGAGACCCAGCTCCAGCAGGCCAAGCTCAACCTCAAGCCCAGAGGCGGAAGACTGCTCGTCACCACCTCGGGAGCACAGGTACCGCTCATCATGAAGCTTGGACCGGGAACCATGTTGGGGGATGTCAAGGGAAGCGAGACCCTCGCCAACAACCCTCTCGTCTGGTACAGGCCCAACATCGCCGCTCCTCCCTCCAACAGAGAAGGGGATGGCATCTACTCCGGCGTGACCCAGTTCGACGACAGCTCCAAGGTCTACCCGACATTCATCAACAAGGCCGGAGTCACCTTCAACGACAAGAGAAACCCTTACTCCAGGGGAGGAGAGTACGTCAACCTCAACACCGAGATCCAGAACGGCTTCTCCACCAGGAACCTGCCCCAGAAGGGCAATCTGGTGTCCACGACCACGAGGGCAGGAACCAAGGCCATGTCCATAAACATGGGTTAACCGTTACAACTTTTATCTCAACGGCCCCAAAAGTTAAAAAAGAAATGGGAATTGAAAAGCGTGGAAGTTGCCTGGTTTTTTTCACCACACAGCTCATTCCACTTTCACACATTTGAAGACCTTTCCCTACCTACTTTTATGACTGTTGGTATTCCTACTTCCACCATGGCTTACCCCGGCGACATCAGAACCTGCTCTGAAAAGGCATTCAACGATTGGATCAAGGGCGCCCTCGACGCCAGAAACCCCACTTCCACAAAACCTTCAGAAATCTCCTCATCCACTCCTGCTCCTGCTCCTCTGGGACCTCTGAAGATCAGGGAGAAGAGACCCGACGAGGCCTTCAACGGAAGAGTGGAAGCCATCTACAAGTCCTTCGAGGCCCTGGATTCCTCTCAAAAGGAGAAAGTCACGTTGAGAGTCAAGAGAGCCCAGTTGAGGATGGAAAGATCTCCCCTCCTCAAGATCCGCGAGTTTAGTGGACCTCTTCCCTCTCCTTTGACCGACGTTCTGGTCAAGAAATGGGCTGGTCTTGGTACTAGTGACAAGGATTTCTGGAGGCTCTACATCAAGCAAGCCCACAACATCGACATCTCAGAGTACTGTGGAGCCAATGCCACGGGTGATAACTTCGAAGTTTCTTCCACCCTCAAGGGCGAAGACAGAGGCATCTTCTTGGTCATGCTCAACAACCCGAACAGCCATTGCTACGATGTGGGACTTCCCTTCAAGGTCAAGACCACCAACACCCGCGATCATGGCAGGTTCGGATGCAGGGCCAGAACCAACAAGGGCGACAACATCCCTCAGCTCTGGTCCTCCTTCAGAAGACCCGAGGAGAAGGAGCTCATTGCTCACTACACCAAGAAGTATTTCCTTTGAAGAAACAAAGAAGATGCTTTTTTTTTCAAAACTTTCCCTTGAAAATGGCACACCAGCCAGCTGCGCAGATGACTAGGCCCACCACGCCGATCATCACAGCAAGGACGCCTATGCCGTGGCCCTGGTGTTGGTTCTCGTCCTCCAGGTTGCAGGTGTCCTCGTTCTTGTAGCAGGGGATCGGGGAGCCCTTCTTGTAAGAGGCCATGCTGGTCCAGTCCAGGGTGGCTGTCGTTCCACAGACCTCTCCGGAGAGGGTGATCTTGTAGCAGGGAATACTTCCATCATGGGCCTGGCAGACGATCTCCTCCACGCTGTCAACAGTGCAGGTGGAGAGGCTGAAGGAATTGTTGGCTTGATTTCTTCTGTGGATGCTGATGGCCCCTCCCAGTAGAAGGGCGATGGAAGCCAGGGTGAAGAACGTCAGCAGAGCGATGGCGAGGATTCTTTGGCAAGACATTTCGCGGAACAGTAGAGGAAGCCTTCTTCGAGAGACTTGAGAGTGCAGCTTTGTTTTCCGCAGTTTAAGCAATAAACGAAGCGGAAATCAACCCTCTTATATAATAGCCTCTTTGGTTTCGATTCGCGATGTCGAATCTTTTCTTCTTCTGTCGGGGGCCTCCGATGCTCCGCCAGGAATCGGTCCACACCCCTCCGACAGTACCGATCACAAGCCGTAATCGGAAATCTCCTCAAAAAGTAAAGATATCCCGTCGTGTTTTCTCCGCAAAAGGCACAACTAGACATTTCCCTTATAGGCAACAAGCAGATATAGCCCAGATCCAGCCAGACCGGACATTAGAGGGATGAACCACCTTTTGCTCTGGAGGCTATTTATGACCGCATCTTCAAGGAACCATCCCGTAAGACCCGCTGCCACTCCCACCGCTATGGATGTCCCCACGTGGATTCCAATAATAGGGATGTCAACCATTTTTTTAACCCTTTGACAAGGATGCTATGGCACAGAATAGACATTTTAATTTTATTTTGACATGGCGATTGCTGTCAAGGAATGACATGACAGGAGGAGAAAGAGGCTATTATAAAAAGATATATTTTTCGATCTTTTTTTTTTAAAAAAAAATCTCCCTTCTTCTTCATGCCACTTTACTTCACCTGGCTCATGACCTCCAACTGTTTCATCTGCAAGAAAGAGAAGACTGGCACCCTCAGCGGGCAGTCCGTGCTCAACAGGATCAACAAGTTCGAGCCCTGTTTGTACCCAACCTTCGTCAAGGAGGGCGGAATGGTCAATCTCAGCGGCAGAAGGTACTGTAACGATTGCCTTTGCGAGATTTTCCCTGGTGTTTGGGAAGGCATGCCGAGGCTCCACCAGATGAAGGGCTCCGTCGACAACCTTCGGGCGGAACAAGAAGAGGAAGAAGAAGAGGAGGAACCAGAGACCCCCATGGCTTCCCCACCCAAGAAAGCCAGGACGACCACCCCAGCGCAGATCGCGGAAGGCGTCGCTAAAGCCATCTCCTCCATCCAGCTCGTTCCTCCCCCCGTCATCACCCCAGAGCAGAGGGATCAGAACGTGCTCCTCCAGATGAAGAAGGACATCTTCACCTCCAACTTCAACAGGATCGGGGCCACCCTCAACATCATCAAGATCAGAGGCCTCAAGTCCCCCTCCGAAATGAAGAGGATGGGCTCCGTCATGCAGAAGCTCGCCAGGGTGCTGGAGGAGGATGAAGCCGTTCAGGCCCTCTTGAACGAGGAATGAGTCTCAACGTCCATAAGGAAAATAGACATTTTCATTTTATTGTTGAAGTGTGATGGTTCTTCACTTTAGCAACCCTGTCAGAACGATTTTTTTTCCTGCCCAGGGAATCATAATAGACATGACCGACCCAAGCCTCATGAGGGCTCCTGCTACAGCCATTTCCCCTCTCATCGTCGACTATGTCTTTCCGCCCACTTGGGGAAAGGAGTATCACCTTCCTCCTTATCGACTTTCCAAGGAGGACAGACTCAACACCTGGCTCTTCAACCTCCGACTCTGCAAGCAATGGGCGATCTGCTGGAAGACAGACGGAGTCCTGCGAATGCCCGGTTATAACAATTGGTGGTCTACTGCGATGTTGAAGAACAGAGGAAGACCACAGGACAACGAACCGTTTTTCGTGCAATCGGACGATTGGGCAGCGATAGCCAAGGAAATCGACATGTACGAAGATGACCCAAGCTTTACCGATCCAGCCAGGGACACCAGGAAGCTAAGGGACATTACCGTTATGCTGTGGAACAAGAAGAGGGAGGCCCAGTTGCATATCATCTTCAGGGACCACCACCTCTTCATCTACCTGGAGACAGCTAGCTTTTTCTGGGAGCTGACAGGAGAAGATGACGCGGTCCGTCGAGGAATGCAATACACAGGAGGAAGAGGACTTCGAGAAAAGATTCCAGGAGTTCGGAGAGAAGCTGGAAGCCTTGTGGGCAAAACTACAAGAACTCGCAGCCAGTCACAACCAGGTCATCCAGCACCTCAACAGCCAGCCGCAGATAGTCCTGGCTCCTCCCAAGCCCCAACCGACCGAGGAAGAGAAGAGAAGAGCAGCGGACAGGGAGAGGATGAGGAGACAATTTGGCCTCTCGAACTACTTCTGATGGAAGCAATAACACAAACCTAATTGAACCATTTTCACAACTTGAACCCTCGTCTCCTTTTTACTTTACCAAGATGACGGACCCCAGTCTTATGAGAGCCAATGCCACGGCGATCAGCCCCTTGATCACCGACCCTGGCGCATGCCCTTTCGAGCCCGTGGCCCCACACGCCATCTGCGACTTCCTGAGAGACACCAGACTCCTGCCTCCCATCCAGGGGCAGACCCACGGGGACACCCTCATCTTCGAGTTCACCAAGAACGCGGCCTCCATCGCGGATCTCCATCTCCAGTGCGTGAGACCCGCGCTCCCCATCCCCGCGGGAGCCACCTTCATCAGATGGTGCGACCTCACCGCCATCGCCGAGATCAGGGAAGTCCGCCTGGTCTACTTCGGTAACCAGATCTACAAGTTCGGCAGGGAGTACCTCTACACCCGATACAGGAGAACCCTGGGTCCCTACAAGGGTCAGGCCTTCGCCAACTCCATCTACGGAGACCTCACCCCGGCTCAGAGATCCCAGCTCGCCCAGGCCGGTTTCACCACCGTCTTGAAGCTGATGATGCCCTTCTCGTACGACCTGACCCAGTGCATGCCCATCGTCTGCGTCGCCCAGAAGCCCCAGCTCCAGATCGACATCGAACCCCTCAACGTCGTCGTCCAGTCCGATCTCGCCACCTCCACCGCCATCTCCTGCGCCACCAGGTTCAACCTCCTCGTGGACTACTACCAGATCCCGGAGGCCAACACGGCTTACCTGGTCAACAAAGCAGGCAGCGACAACGGCATCGCCTACATCAACTCCAACAAGGTCTACATCCAGCAGGGACAGATCACCATCCCCGCCAACTCCAGCATCGTCTCCACCCAGCAGGTCACCATGCTCACCAGGGGTTGCGTGAAGGAGTTCATGTTCTACTTCATCCCCCTGCAACTCAGGACCACCATCTACGGTAACGATTGGTTCGTCACCTCTAACAACCCTTCTCCCCTCCCAGCTCCCAATGGCGTTGTCAGCATGGGTCCCTACGCGGGCATCCAGTCCTGGAACGTCCAGGCCAACGGTGTGGAGGCCGTCAGATTGCAGTGCACCCAGAACAACCTCAACTGGATGAGAAACTTCTACTTCTCCCAGTACCACTCCGGCAGACCCGGTGAGTGCATCGATGGCTGGTCTTACTCCCTCGCCCCAGAGCAGGAGAACGCCGCCCTTGGTAACCTGGCCTTCGCTAACCTGGACTCTCCCACCATCTACTGGAACTTCTCGCCCGTTGGAGCCCTCCCCGGAGGCACCGGCACCAATCCCGTTACGGCCGCCAACCAGACCCTCATCTACACCATCCTCTACTACACCTACACCTACATCCAGGTCCAGGGTGGTGACATTGTTGAGGCTTTCGTGTAAGAGAATGAACAAAGAGGAGGACTTTTTCGATCGAGACATCTATTTGTTTACTGACAACATCGAGACTTACATAGAGGAGAAGTTCAAGTGGCTGTGGTTTTTGGAAGCTCTGAGAAATGGCATCCAACTGGCAGTTCCCAGAGATGAAGGAGTGTGGTCTGTGTGAATGGAAAGATGACGAGATGTTCCAATGCCATGATTGTGGCTTGGAAGTGTGTTACGGTTGCAAGGCGGAATGCAGGGAATGCCGACAAACAGTATGCAGGGATTGTGCCATGGTCAAGCATGGCGTGTTGCGATACTTCTGCACTTGCCTTCGTTGCTACGAGAAGGAGGTCAACAAGAGACTAAACCTGCTCAACAGGAAGAAACAAGAGCTACTGGACAACCGTTTGAGACACGATGGCAGACATCAGCTGGATAGGGGAGTACGCCAAGAACGTGCAGAGCTTCCTGGGGGTCAACATGGGCTTTCCCCCCACCAACACCCAGAACCTGGAGAACAAGACCAGCCAGCAGACCGACAACCCGAAGGACACCCCGAACGGCAAGAGGACCGTGGATGAGCCGGAGCAGCAGCCGGGATTCTTCCAGCAGGCCATCAACATCCTGACCGTTGGGGTGGGCTCCTACCTTGACCCGGACCTCAAGAAGCAGGACGGGGCGGTCATTGATGCTGAGCAGCAGCAGGGATATAGCCAGATCATCTGGGTGGCGGTTGGAGCAGCAATAGTTGCTGGGCTTTTCTTGAAGTAAACAACATGTCATATAAGACTGAAGCGGAAAGAAAGTTTGAGTTTGAGGAGGGTTGGAGAAAGAGCTTCAACTGGGACAAGCAAAACAGATACAGCAACCACCCCGAGAGCATCATCTTCTGGCTGGAGAGCGAGCTTATCAACGAGAAATGGGAACACAAGAAGACCCGAGACTACAAGGAGCGCTGGTGCAAGGAGGAGAGGAAGGACTGGAAAGCCCGATGGGAACTCAGAGAGGAGAAGGAGAAGCAGGAGCTTCTAAGCCAGCTCTATTCTCTAGCCTTTCCAACAACCCTCTGACCTACGGGGAGCTCATGGAGAGGAACATCAAGAACGAGATCGCTCTCAAGCAATATTCGAAGCTGTTCCATGCGGCGTGGGAAGACAAGGGTTTCCTTTCTGCCCAGCTCGTCAAGACCCTGGAGGAGAGGAATGCCCTGGAGAAGGAGCTGGAGGCTCTAAAAGAGAAGTACAAAGAACTGGAAGAACTCTACCACGACTACGATTCCTATGGCGAGTAGGACCAACCAGATCATCGAGTTCGCGGAGTACGACGTCAACCATGCAGCAAGATCTACCATCAGCGAGCAAGGGGGATTCCAGCCCTTCCGGAAGCTCAAGCCCTGGAACAGAGGACAGCTAGACCACGAGGGGGGCATAAAGCTGGTGCCCATCCAGAACGATGCCATAAGGGAAGCAGTAAGAGATCAGGGGTGGGACGACGTCTTTGCCCAGAGAGCAGCAGCCCTCAACTCTGAAATCAAGGGACCCCAACAGCTGGCTGACCCAGGAGGAGGCATCAGGATGATCCAGGGACCTAAGCAGAAATGGATGTCTTAATTCTCCGTTTTAATCCAGCCCTGGTAATAGACCTGTTGATCTTCTTCCTCCATTATGTCTGCCCAGTTGTTGGTCATCTTGATTTCCTTGAACTCGGTCTGAGCGATCATTTCTTCCCAGCTTCTGAGGGCTGGGGTTGTAGGCCTAGGAGGAAGGCTTGGTGGAGGGGAAGCGTCTGAGCTTCGAACTGGTATATGCTCCGACCCCACAGTTTCAGGGCGCCTATATGGGATGCGGTCAGTGTGTCGAATACACCTCTTGCAAAGGTACTGTCCTCCTCTCCAGTCCTGCACATTCTTGCTCCTGCAATTCTGGCACTCCTGAACCTTGGCGGGGGGTCTCATCCCTATGCAGGGTCTTATCGCAGAAGATGAAGCAGCAGATAAAGGGAAGTATCGGCGTTGCTAGAACGAGCAGCCAAGAGTAAAAATATTCCTCGGACAGTCGGCAGATCTCACACATCAAATCTCTCCGGGGAGGAGTGGGGCGTGTTGTTTGGGGTGGGGAAATAGAGGGGGTCCTTCCTGGTCTTGGGCTTGAAATACTTCAGGAAAGTGAACAACAGGGTCAGGATGGTGATGATGTAGGGCAGCCCCACCTCCAGGTTGTTTTTATCCGTTAGGACCAGGGCGAAGACCACGCCCAGGGAGGATATACCCGCCACCATAAACAGCAAGAGCAGAGCGGCATAAAGACCCAGCTTCCATCGGTGGATAGAAGAGGAGGGGTAAGATGGTGTCTGGAGTGAAGAGGCTAGCATTCAGGAAACCTAAGACTTGCAGGAAGTGTTTCCCCAAGATCGAGAAGAAGCGGAGGCGAGGAGGCAACAGCGACTGGGCGGCATTCGCTTTGGAGATAGAAGATTGCCCATCGGGAGAGGATTCTTCTCAGGATGGAGGAGGAGACAGCAGCAGCAGCAGCTGGGATGAGGAGGAGAGAAGGAGGATCTGCCGATGCAGACAGGGCAGGAACCACGAGTCCAGGGAGAAGGTCGCCCTCGTCAGGATGCTCCAGGACACCGCCTTCGCCAACAACCACATCAAGGAGGAGTGCTGGAACTGCGAGTCGACCGACATCGTCTTCGATTATGGCAGAAGCGAGGCGACTTGTTCTGACTGTGGTGCTGTTGTTGCAGACGTGGTTGTCTGGGGGGACATCGACGGGGCACTGGTCAGGTCTAAGAGCAAGCCTTACCAGACTCTTGTCTACATGCGCGAGAAGCTTCGGGGCCTTCATGGCTCCGATCCTGAGATCTGGCCTGAAGAGTGGGATAGCATTGTACTACGCATGCAGGAGGTTTATGGCGAGGAGCACTACAAATCCATCCTTGAAAGAACCCTTGGACCCAGAACTTTCGCAGAGATATGCCGATCTGTAGAGGATGAAAGAGGTAAGCAAGAGATCGTGTGGTGTAGGCGTAGCACAACCCGGCTTTCCGGGAAGACCTGAGTTCGATCCTCAGCGCGGTCATTCCTTTTTTTTTCTTAGGCAACCACCCCCTCAAGGATAAGAAGTACGGGGAGAGATGGATACAGGCCAGGCAGAGGCTGGGCCTAACCACCCCAGAGCCCATGGAGGAGGAGCTCCTGAGCGAGATCATCATGAGGACGGCCATCTTGCAGCAGGCTCACCCCAGGTTCTTCAAGAACAGGATAACAGGAAACAACACCATCAACCTCAACTTCTTTCTGTGCTACTGCATCAAGGCCTACGATGAAAAGAGAGGCACCAGGACCCTGGCAAGATGGAGGAGGTTCATCAACCTGTCGACGGGCAAACTGAAGAGCTACAACAAGCTGCTGCGGAGGATGCTGGTGATCTTTAAGAGGCACTACCCCTTCTACCTGGAGAAGCCCCAGGGGGAGATCGACCCAGAGGCCAGCATAAGGCACGACCTGGAGTGGCGCTACTATCCCATAGAAGAGGGAGACATCTTTGTTCCAAGACATAAAGTCCTTCATTGACGACTGCACTCCAAAGAACAATAGTGCCCTCCTCCGTAAGGACCCATCGCCCCATCCATAGGTTCGATGTATATCCAGGTCTTGGGATCGATCACCTTGTTGCATCGGATGTTGTCGCATTTCCAGAAGTCGGGAGGGAGTTTGAATTGGAACGCCGGTCTTTCTGCTGCCTCTTTGGCGAGTCTCTTCCTCCTTTCTTCTTCCTTAACCGCTGGATGGCACCTGTTGCAGGTTGTCCTGGTGCTGGAGATGACGCCCATGACCTTACATCTAGTGCAGGGCCCCTGGTAGAGAGTCATTCGTCTTGCTCTTCTTCTCTTGGGAAGGGCAGGCAGCAGAGGGTGAAGATGGTGGAGGCACAGCCGAGGAGGGTGAGGGAGATAAGGAGGGCCTCTCCTGGGGGCATACTTTCTTGATGAAGCACGAGTCTTGATACCAGGCCTTTCTGTCCGGTCTCTTGTAGTATTCGATGATGTACTCGTCGTCTCCCAGAAATGCTCTTGCTTGTTGGTAGGAGCTTCCACTGACCGTTGTGTAAATCTCTTGAAAGGGCTCTACTCGGTCAAAGGACCAGAAGAGCTGACCGAACTCTCGGCAGGAATAGGCGCGGTCTGGGATGGGTTTTTTTCCTCCTGACATTCCCAACCGTAGCAGAACGTGGCGATGCTGATCTTTTCGAGCGGGGTGAGGCGTTCGTATTCCTTTCTTCTGTTCTCCGCCTGGCAGCTCAGACAGTAGACGAGGTTGTTGGGGTAAGTGTAGTAGTTGTTGCAACGAAAGCACTTGCTGATTCTTGTTTTTGTCTTAGTCTTGTAGCTCCTTTTTGACAGGTAAGACAAATCCTCCCTTGTTTTCTTGCCCATCTCCTCTTGCAGAAGAAACACACTCTTATCCTCCTCAAGAAGAGCCTAGGCATTCAACGGCTCCCTTCTGGCCAAAGGTTTCTTCCTGGTTGGAAAGGGGTTCTGATGGTGGGCTGCTGAGGGAGAGTTGGTCTGTTGCTTCTGTTGCAGTATTGACACACGCTAGCAATGAAACCTCCGTTGTAAGGGATGGGTCTTCCGCAGTCCTGGCAGTGGCTGGAGTAAAGAGCGATGGTTGGAACGTTGCTGTTGCTCATGGCTTGTTCCTCTCCAGGGCTAGGGCTGCTTCTGCTTGCTTGTTCTTCTTATCCTCCCTGGCTGATGACCGTTGGAACTTCATGCTCCTTTCGTCGGCGTCTAAAGAAGGCAGGCTGTACCTGGGGGGCCTATATCTAGAGACTCCGCAGCAGACCAGAAGCACCAACCCACCCACAACCAACAGACTTGTCTCCATAACTCCTACCGCCATGAAGATTGAGAATATTCAAGGAAAGGCCCTCGTGGTCTGCCAATACTCCAAGGTCCCCCTCTCCGAGTGCTTCCTCTTCAAGGAGCAGCCCTTCGAGTCCCCCGAGGCCGCCTACCTCTACTTCATGGGCAGGGCCTCCAAGAAGCAATCCGAGGATGTCAACTTCGGCACGGGTCTCGCCCTGGAGATCGCTGGCGTCATCAGGGAGCACATCCAGGATGACCGAGAGCCCGAGGAGATCGCCCAGGAGGTGGTCGCGGACGCCCTCGCCTACAGCCTTCCCAAGGTGGAGGCCTCCAACGCCTTCGTCACCGCCGAGGAGCTCATCGCCCAGAAGAGCAAGAAGATCGGAGAGGCCCTGGAGGGAGCAGAGGGAGAGAAGAAGAGCGCCACCGACTTCTACATCTACTACTGCCACGGCAACCAGAAGGCCGAGGAGTACGAGCTCAAGAGACGCTTCGAGATGGCCGAGGAGCTGAGCGACCTCCTCAAGAAGGACGAGAGCTGCACCATCGACTTCAAGCCCGTGCCCAACAAGACCAACAACTGGGCCCAGATCATGCAGCCGGCCGCTGGCCACGGAGAGGAGGGAGAGGAGATCTTCGTCATCCAGGACATCTTCGACCTGGACCTCAAGGGAGCCTGCTTCGTGGTTTCCCCAGTGAAGATCCCCGAGATGAGAACCAAGGCCATGGAGAGGAAGATCGCCCGCAAGGAGCGCGAGATCACCAAGAAGGCCAAGGAGGATTCTAAGGCAAAGGCCAAGCAGGAGAGAGAGGCCCTGAAGGAAGCGCGCAAGAAGGCAAAGCAAGAAGCGGAGCTAGCCAAGGAGAAGCGAAAGGCCGAGAAGCTCGTCAAGCAAGCAACCCAGAAGCCCAGAAAGAAGGCCAAGAAGGCAGACCCAGTTCCAGCCCAAGAGGAGGAGCAAGATGCCTAAGAAGGAGAAGTACGAGAAGCCCATCGACAAAGATAGCAAAGGGCACAACCTCTACGACCCCAGCGGTTCCGGCAAATGGCTGAAGAAGGGCAAGTACATCCTGGACGACGAGGATGAGGCCCAGCACTACGAGGCCAAGCCCATGGAACCCACCTTCCTCCCCACGGGGCAGGCCTATTTCGACCCGGACGAGGGCAACCCCACCTGGGACCCTGGCTACACGGTGGGGGTCTTCGGAGCTCGAGGCACTGGCAAATCCTTCTGGAGCAGGTGGTTCATGTGGGTGGTGTCATGGGCCTACCCTGTCGTCTACGTGTTCACGGAAACCAAGATGAACTGCTACTGGAAGGCCTACATCAACGACGAGTTCATCTTCGAGGGTTACCAGGAGGAGAAGCTCTTCGCCATCATGCAGGACCAGATGAAGAAGGTGAAGGCCTGGAGGAAAGGAGAAGCCAACATAAACCCCTATTGCCTCATCATTTGGGATGATTGTCTGCCCAATGACATCCAGTACGACCCCCTCTTCCGACAGATCTTCTTCAACGGCAGGCACTACTCCATCGGCAACCTCATGTGCACCCAATACTTCTACGCCATCCCCAAGAAGTACAGAGGTAACCTGGACTGGGTGGTCACCCTCAAGCAGAACCAGAGGGCACAGATCGAAGGTTTCTTCGAGGAGATGAGCTACGCGGGGAAAGGTAAGGACAATTTCAACAACTTCAACAAGATGTTCGTGGAGGCCACGAGGGACAACCAGGTCATAGTGTTCGACGTGAGGGACCAGTCCAAGCTCCCCACCGAGAAGATCTACACCATGAAGGCCGAGGACCCAGGCATCTTCTGGATGGGCTCCGCTCTCTACTGGTCCAACAACATCAAGGGGCTGGAGGCCATCAAGTCCGGCAAGGCCAAGGAGGAAGTGGACAGGAAGATCAAGTGGGAGTCCTTCGGAATGCAGGATGTCTGGGACAAGGACAAGAAGAAAGGAAAGGAAGATAAAAGGAAGAAGGCTTAAATCCATCACGTGTTTTTTCCTGGGGCTTGGAGTCTGATAACCTCTGTGAAAAAAATAAATACTTCTTTCCCAAAATGGAAAGAAGTAAAATTTTTTTTGGGACGTTTTTAGGGGGAGGGGGGGGGGTGGTTGGATGCCAATAATAGTAGGAGGGGTTCGGGTGATATCACTTTAAACATTTCTCCGATATATCCTTTTTGGGAAAGTGCCAGGGAAATAGCCCACATAGCAATTTTTTTAAAAAAAAATAATTTTATTTTTCCACTCACACAGACGACACACACAACTAGAAAAGGATTAATTAATGTCATTCTGCATCCCAGAGCCTCTCGTCTTCGTCCCTCTCACGACCTGTCGCCGGATCACCAAGGAGAAGAAAACCCTCTCCATCACCTTCCTCTTCAAGAATGGCCACGAGCTTAGAGCCCGCTATCGTTCTGTTGACGCCTGGAGATCCGCCGGAGAACAGCTCGACGAGCTGCTTCACATGCTTAAATCATCACATGCCCCTGACTCTGGAGCCCCATGCTCTCTGCTTGAGGGGTCCCTCCCCCTTGTCGTGTCCCTCCTTCCTTCCCTCTAAGGTAGACGAGGAGAACTACGTGGTATGGGTGGCGGTGCAGAAGGGGTTTATCCCAGCCAAGACTGACGTGATGGTCCGGAGGATGTGCTGGGCCGAGTCCAGCAAGAAGCTCCCCTACGCGAGGAAGTGCCCCCCCAGGAGCCTCTCCATGGAGGCCCTCTTCTTCGGGGACCACAGGAAGAACGAGGATCTCATACACGCCCTGGCCTTTCGCAAGAACGTCAACGACTCCTTCGTGCCCGCGGAAAGGCTGGTCCACCTGGTGGAGGAGGAGGATCTCCGGGGGTTCTCCCTAGAAAAGCTCCAGAGGCACCTCCACAGGGCCCCCGGACACTACTTTCCCTCCCAGCTTCTCAGGAGCGCGGAGCCCGTCAACATCCTTCTCGACATGGGGAACCGTGGCATCTGGCCCATGAAGAGAGACTACCGGAGCCACATGGGACAGCTGATCATGAACGTCAGGAAGGGGAGCCTGGACTCCCTGGCCATCAACGAGCTCAGCTTCTTCGACGTGGACTACGACGAGCTGAGGAACGACTTCAGGTACCACTTTGGTGGGTTGCACCTGGCCGCCATGATCGTGGTGCTCGCGGACTTGGAGGAGTGCATCAAGGCTGGAAAGACGGAGTGCTACTTCGAGACCCTGGACGAGGAAGCGGTCAAGGATGCCGAGAGAAACAAGAGGAGGCTGGTCTACAAGAGACTGGATCTGGAGGAGGGATTCCTTCCGAAGTTCCTGGTGATCAACCACAGAACGGAGTATATTTATGTGGAGCACTTGGTGAGATGCCTGCCCCAGCCGAGGAGGTCGCCGCTGCCTTCCAACTCCTTCAGGCCCATGGATGCGGGGCTGCGGGTGATGATGGAGTCCCATGGGGACCTTTCTTCCTCTCCCACGGAAGCAGGACCTTCCCCTCCTGCTTCTTCTCCTGCCACTGAGCCAGAAGAGGTTTTGCAAAGGGGTTCCCAGTCGCCGCTGGCGTGCCTGGATGAGGAGATAGAGTCTGAAGAGGAATCTCCCTGTAGGGAGTCTCCTCCTCCTCCTCCTCCTCCTCCTGCCCAAGAAATTCCGATAGACCTGGGGGAAGCGCTGTTGTGGGACGACGATTACCTCTACCTCCGGACCTCTTCTTCTTCTTACGGGGAGCGGATAGTCCATCCGCTCTCTGAGCTATGGGCAGAAGATCCGGATGGGCCCATGTGACGCTGGAGCAGCCAACCCCCGATGCAATAATATCCTCGTATTTTAAGAACTTGCCCTGTCCCGCCGACTTGTTGGCGATCTCCACCACCTTCTGCATGAAGTCCTTCCTGCCGAAGAGCTTCTGGGGTCTCATCAGCTTGGTGAGGTTGAAGAAGCCCTTGAAGGGTTCGTCCAGCTTGTAGCTAATATCACTGGTCATTGTTTTGTTTGTTGGTGATGTTTGTTTTTAGTTAGGAAGCCAGACGGAGGGTAAAGGGGGGATGCAGCTAGGGCAGAGGGTTTTGAATTTGGTCTCGTCCACGAGCACCCTGTAGGTGGTGTTGCAGAGGAAGAACCTGTGGCAGCCGTCGCAGGGATGGGCTCTGTGGAGGCGCTTGCCGTTTCTCAGCCGCCCGGTGACCCTGATCTTTGCTCCTCCGATGTCGAGGGTGTAGGAGGGGGTATCAGATGGCATGGCGGGTGCAAGTAAAGACCGTGATTGCGGTGGTGATGGCAGTCGAAACAAAGATAACGATCTCCTCTCCGGGAGTGGAAATCTGACTCGCTGAAACGATCTTTGCAGTTCCAGCACCAGAAACAATGCCAATCGCGATGGTCGTCGACGGTATCCCAGATGACAAAGTTTTGTGTTTCAACCTCCTCGATGTCTGGCGTTGGCGTAGGGGGCAGACTCCAAAGCTTCCAGTCGAAATTGGTGGATTCCTGCTTCTGCTTGCTCTTGAATGATCGGCGACTCATCCTTCTTCTTTTTTTTCTTCTTTGAATCCCTACCTCCGCATTATTTTTTTTCTTTCTTCCCCTGATATTTTGCCTACTTTTGGCATATTCCCGTTTTGAGCATATTTTTAAAATGTCATCTGTCAGAGCCATAATTAAATCTTGTTGACATTTTAAAAAAACAAGAAGAAGGGAAAAAAAAAAGATGGCGACAGAAACAAACCAAGATCTCTTCTTCAACAACAGACACGGCAAGCCCTGCGACCTCTGCAACCAAGCCTCCTTCCTCGGCTTCTATGTCCTCCGCCGCTGCCGCGAGTGCAACAGCCCCTACATCTATCTCTGCTATTCATGCAACGAGCAGGTCAGAAGAGGCCAGATCCACCAGAAGGTGTGTCTACTGCCGAACCCCAAAAGAAGAAGATCTCAGGAGCTTCCACTTCCTCTCCCACCCATCCCCCAAGTCGGGTGCTGCCCCAACCCCCAGGAGAGACAGGATCTGGCTCTGCCGTGACTGCTATAGCGGAATCAAGGTACTTTGGTGCAGCTGTTGATGAGTGGACATACAGAAAGGAGAGGGCGATCTACCACGGCGATCACCAAATGGTCTACATTGCCGACAGATTTTTGGCCTTCTACTCCGTGGGCATCAGACCTAGAGATGTTCCTGACCCCATGTTTTTTGGTCTTAAGTGGGGCGAAACAAGAATGTTTTAATTACTGAAGACGCTCTGGATGTAGTTGAGGCCTGGAGAGTTGTTGATGCGGTCGGGAAGCTGCCAGAACCTCAACCTGACCCAGGCGCTGGTGTAGGTGGGCACGGTCTTGTCCGGGAGGAGGATCTCGGGTGCCAGGTTCTGCTCCGGGTTGTCGATCTTGAGGCCCCTGTTGATGATGAAGGGGTTGGAGGGGTTCCAGTGGGTGGTGGGGGAGTTGTCGATGAAGAGAGGAAGCTCCTGGGTCATGGAAGGGGCTTGGGCAGCTTCAAAGCCTCCCAGGGTCTTGGCGGTGAGGAAGTAGAAGTTCTCCGTCCTCCAGGAAGAGTTCAGTCTGAGGAGGAAGCAGTTGCCGACCTGGGCGGCATCCACCCCGTCGATCATCCAGTCCTCCAGCTCAACCCTGTGGACACCAGCGGGGATCTTGAACTTGTAGCTCCTGGGAAGACCAGGCACTATCTCCAGGGTCATGGACGTGTAGGCTGGGGTCGAAGCTGACATGTCTGTTCTTGGTTTCCAGTTCTGCCACCCTTTCTTTTAGAGAGCGGTATTCCTTGGGGTCCACTTCCGCGATCTCGGCCAGCATCATCAGGTCCCCCACGTACTGCTTCATCTCGTCGTGCAGCCGCTGATTCTCTTCCTCGATCTTTGCCAAACCGGCCCTCTCCACGGACTCCAACTTCCCCAGCCCTGCTCTCACTATTTTCTCGGTGAACTCGTCCTCCTTCTGGTAGAACCAGTCCCTGAGCTGAGCTATCTCTTTTCTCAGGGTCCTTAGCTGCATGTCGAACTCCTTCACGATGGGTTCCAGATACTTCCTGAAGGGCAGATCCACCTGGGAGAGGGCGATGGCGATGTTGGGGTCAAGACTCATGGTGGTATTCTTCGTAGTGCAACTCTTGGCACCAGCAGTCGTAGCCTCCTCTCTCGGGATAGGCCTTCTCTCTGTGTTGAAGGAGGATGAAGGGGTCCCAAGACTTCACGTGGGTCTTCCAATGGCAGTTCTCGCAGGTGCCGTCTTTGTAGTACCTGAATGGGATGATCCGCTTGTGTTGTAGGATGTTGCTTCTGCAAGTGGGGCAGGTGCTCATCTATCGCCAGGGCCACCAACAACAGATCTTCTTTTCCTCTCTTAACGTCTTTCTCTTACAGTCAGGGCAAATCCCGTCGTTCGCTTCCAAGAACAGCAACCACTTGTTGCAGATGAGACACCGGCTTCTTCGATAAACCCTGTTCTGCCCTTTGGAGAAGTTCATCTGAGAGTGTAGTATTGCCAGGTGTGGCCCCTCTTCCTTTTCTTTGGTTGGGCCTGGCTGTCATGACTGACCGTTGGCTTCCTCTTCCTTCTCAGGCCCCCCCGGAAGACCACCAGGCACATGGAGAAGGGGGTGGGCTTGGTGTAGCCCCGGAAGATGATGTCCTTGCTGTAGCACCTGATCTCCTCGCAATAGGGCAGGACCAGGTCCTGGAAGTAGGCGCTCTGGGTCTTGAAGGGGATGAGGAAGAGGACGGTCTTGCCCTTCTCCATCTCCTCCAGGCCTTTCTCCAGCCAGGGCCGGATGCTGGAATAGGGAGGGTTGACGTAGGTCACAGGACCCCACTCTATCTCCAACCCGTCCTTCTTCTCGCTCTCCAGAGGGCAGGGGTCAAACAGGTCATCTCCAAACTCTTTTTTCAGGTCCTTCATTAACCACTCGGGCGTCGCAACATCGTCGTTAGCCCTTGGAAGGCCCATCTCCCACTTGATAGTAGCCATGATGTGACATTGTGGTAATAGACTTAAACGACTTGCGAGACAGCCGAGGAGGGAAGAACCTTGGTGTATATGAGGTATCCTGCTAATCCCAGGAGAGCCAAGCCTCCCAATCCTATGATGACCTTGCCCGTGAACCTCCTGGCCTCTTCCTCTTCCTCCTGTTCCCTCCTCTTCTGTTCCAACAGGGCGATGAACTTGGGGTTCTTGGGATCTGCGAAGTAGCTCATCTTCAGCTGGGCCACCTTCTCCTGCTGTCTCCTCTGGGAGTAGTCGTCCATCCCTTTGAGCTCAACGGGCGCTATCTTGGTCGGGTTCTCGGGGCCTCTCAGGGTTGGGGTAGAGGGTGGGGCAGCTGGGGATGTCTTCTTCTTCCTTTGAGGTTTTCTCACCACGGGGTTGGCTTCCCCTTCCCCTTCCTCCTGCTTGATCTTCATCTTGGAGATGGCGCCCATCATCTTCCTGGCCTTATCCTCGTCCGACAGGCCCACCAGGTTGCTGCCCCCGGAGGGAGTAGGCAACTGCAGCTCGGTATCTTGACTCATCCTGACGTCGTCTCATCTCCTTCGAAAGATAGAAGATTAGCTCCTTGTACTCCTTCTCCTCGGGTTCCCTTCCCTCCGATTCTAGAAGGTGGGTTCTGAACTCTTCGAACACCTCTTGGAGGCTGTCATCAAGCGAGTTGCTGGTTTCCGCCATTGTTAATGAGGCCGTTGATGGGTGTCTGTTGTGTTGCCATTCTAGGAACCTTAGATCTTTTGTGCTTGCCAGCGTGAGGGTGCTGCTCGTGTTTCCATTGGTGCCTCTGCTTGAGGGTGGGCAGGGGATCGGTGATGACGTTGTAGTCGGAGCCTCCCGTGGTCTGGTTCATCATGTCGTCGATGGGGGGATCGCCGTTGCCGGTCACCGAATCGATGGGGTTCTTGTTGGTGATGTTCTGCTGGGCCTTGTAGAGGGTGTAACCACCCAAGGCGACCGCTCCCAATACGACCCACTCGCTCATCTTTTTTTCCTGCTTCTCTCTAATTGTAGTCTGTAACAGATTCTTTAGGAACAAACAAAAAGAAAATGGCGGCTCTACTACTGGCGGGTCTCGCCGTGGCGGGATACCAGAAACTGGGCTCTCCCTACGTGGTGGGCTCCAGCGACAACTTCCCGGCCTCCTCGGGTTACGAGGTCCCAGGCAGCCAGGGGCTCAGGGACAAGCACAGGAACCCCATCAAGTTCGGCAAGCCCAGCGACTTCACCAACAACAAGCTCTACGTGCCCAAGATCGACGTCAGCGACCTGACCTCCTTCCGACACAAGTGGCCCGCCACCCAGGAGGTCTACAACCAATCTTACGAGGAGACCCAGATCGTCTCCAAGTTCGGCAACGGGTTCGGGATGGGCACCTGGCTCCTGAAGAACCCCCTCTTCTGCGCCAACAACAGGAGGTTCGGCCCCAGGCCCATGCTCAAGGTCGACAACCTGGCGGTCACCATCGCCCCCGCATCTAATATCGGCGATACTCTGAGCAACCACTACTACTAAAGGAAAAAAGGTAAAGTGTTAGTCATGGAAGTCCTACTCTGGATCTTTTCCCAGCTCACCTTCCTTGCCCTGATCGCCATCGTGGTTTACCCCAAATGGAATTCCATGGAGTTCAGCTTCTCCTGGCAGACCAGGCCCTCACACCACCCTCCTCCTTCTAATAGCAGGATAGGGGAAGCAGTCTCAGAGACACCAACAGCAACAACAAAGTAGAAAGATGGCTTTCCAGAACACCGGCGCTGCTGGCCAACAGGGAGGGTCAGTCCTTCCTCTTGGAGACAAGGCTGGCAACATTTCAGTGATCGACAACGAGGGTGCTCGTAGCCAGAAGAACGAGTATTTCAACAACAACTCTGCTGGAAAGGGAAGGGCCGTGGAGAACTTCTTGAGGAGCCATGCCCCCACTCTGGGTCAGGTTCAGCCTGATCAGCACGCGACCATGGCGTCTCGATTCCCAAGCATGATCGAGCACGGTGACCCCAGAGATCAAAGGTACGCCCTCGTTCGTGAGATGGTCGATGGCAATGGAGTAATCCCTGGTTTCGGACAGTACCACGCGTCGTCGTCTGACCTCGCCTACATCGACGACAAGATCAAGGATGCCCAGGAAGCCGACTTCAAGGCCTGGTTCCTCGGCCAAATGGACCTCTCCACGCCTGAAAAGCAACACTACTGGCAGCAAAAGTTCCCAGAGGTCTTCCAAGAGAAACTGAACCTCCTGGAGAAGCAGCTGGACATCCACTACAGGCTGGCCAAGATCAACCTCTTCGGCCACAGAACCATGGACGACTACATGATGTCCTGGGCCCTCCAGAAGGGCTACATCAACATGCCCAGAGGTCCCATCTTCGACCCTCAGAACCTGGACAAGACCGACTTCCACAGAGGCTTGTTCAACGTCAAGAAGTGGTTCGCTGGAGACGGCAGAGACGGCCAAGGAAGAACCATCATCGATTGGAAGAATCCTCTCGGAGCTGCTAAAAAGCCATCCGAGAACGTCACGGGTGGCGTGGATAGCTTCTATCCCTCTTTCAGTAACTTCCAAAGCTTCGGTCTTTCTGGTGCCGGTTACAGATACAACAAGGCCTAAGAGGAACCCTAATCCTCTACCGCTAACAACCTTCCTTTCAAGTAACCTAAGAAATGGCAGAAGCGCTCGTTCAACTCACCGACAACCTGGAACAGACCTTCGATGGCATCGGCTTGGGATCAGGACCACTTGCTCCCGTGGCGCGAGCGGGAGTGGGCTTTGTTCTGGGAACAAGTGTGTACGGCTTCTTCCGACCCTCCCTCTCCTACATGCCCAACGGAGAATACCGCCCCTGGGCCGTCACCGATCCCGATTCCCCCAACAGAACCCTCTTCCCCTGGTGGACTCCCGGCGCCCTCCTCGGCCTCGCTTTCGGAGCCTTTGTCTAAAGGTAAGTATGAGAAGGAAAAGGTAAGTAAGACAAAAGGCAAAGAAAGAAGAAGATGGCGTTGTTGGGTGCTGGCATGGCTCTGCTAGGGGCTGGGGTGTTCACTTTCCAGGGAATCAGGAAGACGGCGGACGTGCAGGTGGTCGCGGAGGAAGGCAGCTACAGGGGCCACTTCTCGGGCAACGGTCAGTACCTCAACGACCCGACCCAGTTCGGCACCAAGAACGGAACCGACAACGTGGCCGTTGAGAAGGTCCAGAGAGGCGTCTGGGGAGGCCCTAGAACCACCTTCGAGGCGCCAGGCAAGGGAGTGATCGTCACCTACGGCGTCCCTAAAACCAACAGTATGGCCAACTACTAAACAATGAAAAGATGGACTACCACGGCCTCGAATTCATCCAAAGAAACTTTTTTTGTAGCGTCTGTCAATCCTTTTCTACGAGAAGAGGAGGACTCAGCTTCTGCGGCAACTGCAAGAGAGGATACCCTCACGAGCACTGTCTACGGGAACATCGAAAGACCTGTCTACCTCTGTTGGTGGTGCCAGAAGGAGATAAGCAGAGGGGACTTCTTCCAGCCCAGGGACAAGGAAGGGAACATCTACCATCTGGGGTGTTTCCTTAAAAGGAAAAACTAGAAATGCCCACCTGCTTCTACTGCGGAGTGTTCGTTAAGCAAACCCACTCCTGCCTTCTTCGCTGTCGAGAGTGCAAGGAAGTCCTTTGCGGAAGCAAGCATCATCTTTACCACCTGGAGAACGATCACGGCCAGAGCCTAGTGCCTCAAGACCTGCCCGACCACCCTTTCTGCTGCATTTGCCTCTACAGGATAACAGAGGACCCTCCCATCCGCGACTCAACAAGACCCGGAGAGATCTACCACACCAGGTGTCATCTAAAGAGGAGATGATCTGCGAAAGGTGTGGTCTCGACAGCGCTGTTATAATTTGCAGTCTCTGTCACCGCTGGTACCATAGATATTGTCACTACCTGCACAGCAATATAGACCATGGACAACCCGTGCCAGTATTGCAAGAGCAGCAGCTGGGTGGAGATCCCAACCAGCAAGTTCCTCCAGAAAACGGGCCAAGCGTTGACCAAGGTTTACTGTCAAGGATGCGGGAGAGCCAGGACGAGGATTGCCTCCTCTGCCCCTAATGGCCTCAAGAAGAAGGACATCAAGAATGCTCCTCCTCAGAGGTTCCAGTCTCAGTTCGCAGCGAGGTCTCAGCCTGTGGTGCAAGAGACGCAGCAGCAGCTCTTCGGCAGCTATCCAAATCAATCTTGAGGGCCTGGGCAAAGAAGTCAATGTACCTCTCCAGCTTAAATGCATCTGCTCTTCTGTCGTATGTAGTATCACCGCTCCAGCCTTCTTCGTTTGCTCTTCTGCTGAAGTCAGCCCAGAACTCCTTGGAGAGAGAAGGAAACAGCTTCCCAGGTATCTGGCTGATGGTGATTTTGCTCGGGTCGCAGAGGAACTTCTTGAGGAAGTCCTCCACCAGGTTGCTGTCCGCTTGAGGGTCCAGGAGGGAGTCGTAGATGAGCCTCTCCCCCTTGCTGAGCTTGTCGTAGAACAGGTGCTCTCTGTCGGCCAAGAACGCACAGAAATTGGTCCATTTCTCACGAAACAAGCTTTCCATAGAGTCTTTCAAACTCTTCGTCTCTCTCCTTGTCTGTGTTATACCAGGTTTTTTCTAGGGTGTTCTCGTAGTACACGGTGATCCAAGCGAATGGTTGCTCGCCTCCCCTTACAATTCTTTTGACAGATTCTCTCCTAATGATGCTATCACCAGTTTTGATCCACTCGTTAGGCATGTCAACCTCCACCGTGGCAAGAACCCCTGCTGGGGTATTAGTAGCCGTCCCCAGATTGCGACCGTTGAGAAAGAGGAAGGGAGGCCCCAGGTCGGAACCCGGGTTCGTCAAGGGACTGCGCGACTTTGCCAGGATGCAATCGGTTCCCAACCAAGGTGCGGGCCTAAAAAAGAGACCCAAGCTTCCAAAGAGGGGCAAGAAGAGCAAGCTGCATTCCTAGAAGATGGACTTAGGGAAAGCTGGACTGATAGCGGGTGCCGTAGGGGATGTGGGACTCCAGTTCCTCAACGAGCTGGGTTATGCCCAACCCCTGACCCAATACTTCAAAGAACAAGGAAGACTCTTGGCCATCCTCAAGGCCTCCCTTTTGACCGGGTTTTGGTCCTGGGCCTACCAGAAGCTTGACCCAACCCCTTCCTTACCAAGGTTCATGACCTGGGGAGCCCTGGTGGATGTGCTCTATCGTAACGTCCACCCCTACATCTACCCCTCCCTCGATGGATATTACCTGGGTTACAGAGCCTACGAGACCATAGCACACAACGTAGCAGTCACAGCCATCGTCTGGGAAACAGCCAAGCTACTCTCCTAGATGTACGAACAGATCTTCGTTAAGGCCGTTGAGGTCGTTCCCTGGGCAGCCACTGGCAGTTGGGTCGCCTACCTCATATACAGGGCTATCACCTGGGGTGCCGACTACGAGACAAACAAACTTCTCCTCGCTCGTCAACAAGAGAACCTGAAACTCACCGAGCAGTTAAAACTTTACGAGTACCGACTGAACGAGCAAACAAACAAGCAACAACAGCTCATCGACGAGAAGAAGGCACTCGAGAATCAACTAAAGAACTACCAGACACCCTCTACTTTCGGTTGTCTCCCAAAGCCAGTACAACCCACCTTCGGCCATCAATCCTAGCCATGGGCAGCACACCCTCAGTCGTTGAACAGCCACCCAAGTTCCCCCTAGCCCCTCACACGGTGGACCTCTGGTTAGCTACGCAGAGAGGACTTCGGATGGCAGAAGCAACCGACATCTGTGGCAATTACCGCAAATCTACTATGGTTTGTTGTCTCAAATGTTACATCTTCGGTCGTTCCCCTCCTCTTCTGAACCCGCATACCATCCGGAAGCTCGGAAACGAAATCAACTACGAAATCGAAGCTGGGCTTCATCTACCCGACTGGACTCCGGATATGGTGAAGTGGAAATGACACATCTAAAAACCTGTTATTATTCATTCACACAACATGCCTCCCAAGCGTAAAATTCCTTCCCTCACCTCCCTTTCTTTTGGGGCCGTCTTAAAGAATGAGTCCGCTTCACAGAAATTCTCTACACTGTCGAAGGAGCATCAGGCTCGCATCGTCACTGACGCCTTCAATTCGAAATTCGGAGACAAATCTGCGTTGAGGCAACACAAGAAGGAGAGGAAACAAGAAGCCTCCCACGTGGACTCGAAAATAGCAAAGAAACATTCCAAGGTCAAAGCCTCCCTCGATAAGTCTGCTGCCAGAGAGGCCCAAATGAAACGTGGATGGAAGATCGATCCAATCAACGAAAGAGCCACCGCTAAGTGACATTGTGTTAGCTCGACCAGAGTCAACACCAATGCAATGTGGCATCCCCACAAAGAGGAGTAATATTAATGTTGGTTGACCAATGCACAGTAACT
>CAZIWB010000045.1:0-48727 GCA_964542655.1 uncultured Cellvibrionaceae bacterium | reverse complement strand
GCGATGGGGCCCCCGTAGGTGGTGGCGTGGGGTATCTCACAAGGGGGAGGGTTCGGGGTATACGGACACCTACCATACCCTAGCTGGCATGTTGGGTGTGGGATGGCAGGTACCTTGGGACAGGTGTAGGCATTAGGGAACCTGCCGACCTGACCTGAAAGACATGAACAGCGGTAACCGCGCATGTGCGTATTCGTGTCATGTGAGGTTTGCAACGTTCAGCAAGGTTGTACAAACGTTTGTCATGCTGAACGCAACTTGACTGATCGGTCTAGTCGCTAGGTCGGGTAATGCCCTATGTGCGTGGTATGCGCACCGAAATGTCGGTGCTCGGGTGTTCGGTTGTGGCCAGACGCACGAGGCTAGGTAGGGTGACGCACGGACCTACCTGTCGTCTATTGCCGTACATGATGAGGTCTAAGGCCCTGATGACCCCAACCTCGTCATGCGATGTGGCTTGGCGAGGACACGCGCGATTGGCCACAAGTGCGCATGGACCGTCATAGGTCCCACACTCCTTACAGGTGAAGAGGCCCATACACCCCCTCTCACGCCACGTGCTGCAGCACGTTGTCAAGGAAGGTGTCCGGCCACGTCCCATCAGGGCGCTTGGCCCGTTCCACCCATCCTCGGGTGCTGTCCGCCTGGCCCTGCCACATGGACATCATGGGGGCGATCCATAGGTTGTCCGCCTGCACAGCGAGGGCAAACCCTTTACGGTCGGCCCCACATGTGCGTTGGAGGCGCGCGAATGCCTTATCCATGTTGATCAGCCATGTAGCCAGTCCGGTGCGAACGCGCTCACCTTCCTTGCGCACATGATCGGGCAACAAGGGGAACACATCGTCTTCCTGGCCCTCAAGCACCACATGCAGGAGCGCCCGGGGTGAGGCGCATGCAGAGTCGCGGGCCCTGTGCGCAGCCACGTACGCGGCGCTTTTCACCTTCACGCGGTGGAAGTGGGGCGCCGGGCCGCGCATGACCACACCCTCGCCGCACGTCGGCGCGCGGCTGTTCACGAGCGCCTGGACGGCCGCAAGGCTGCCTGTGGGATGCGACGGGGCCACCGGGCAGGGCAGGACGAAGCCCGCTTGTCGCAGGTTGTGCGGGCACATCTCCCGTTGACTGTCATCGCGCACGGCCAGCAAGTGGACCTGCGACAGCCCGAGTCGCAGCGCACCACTCGCCCATGTGAGGATCCCAATACACAATAACGAGCGTACCGTCGAGTTTTTCGAAAACGCGCGTACCGTCATGGGACGGATCGACTTTGGCGGCGTGCTGCTGGCCGAGGTTGAAGAAGCGGTCAAACGACCGTGCCAGCACGACCACATCACCTACGGGGCCCTCAGACGGCAGCGGCGAGCCGCCCCGGGTGCTGATCACCAGACCGCGGCACTGGCACGCGAGTGCGTCATCCTCGCGCGCGGCGATCTGATCATAGTTGAGCGACGCCTTGTGCGGTCGCGTGCCAATCGACACCCTGACAGCGTGCTTGGCGTACAGGTCGGCGAACGAATGCGAACGCAGGAACGGGATTACGAGGGGTTCGTTTTCTACCACCTCGTCATGTTCGCACCGTCAAGGCACGACCGTCAAGGCACGTTTTCACCCTTTCACGGGCGTGGGTTCGGCACGCTGGAGTGCAGGGCGAGGATCCAGGCACGCTTTCGCTCTTCAGCGGCGGCGGCCTTCTCACGCTCTTCAGTGT
The DNA here is from genome assembly GCA_964542655.1 of uncultured Cellvibrionaceae bacterium. GTDB lineage: Bacteria > Pseudomonadota > Gammaproteobacteria > Pseudomonadales > Cellvibrionaceae > Cellvibrio. The sequence continues at coordinate 47,016 of CAZIWB010000045.1, read as the reverse complement.
GATAAGTCACGTCTCTGGTGGCCCGGTCAATGAGGTTTTGGCGATAGGCGTCCAGGTCCTCAAGCGTCGGCACCGTGGGGTCGTAACAGTCCCATCGGATCGACTCTTCAAGTTGCTGGATCATGAACGCGCGCAGGTTCTCGTGGTCGGCCGAGGGCGGCTGCCAGGCCTTCACCTTATCGAGCATGTGCTGATAGCGCTCGTGCAACAGGTTCGTTTCTGACACTCGGCGGCGAAACGCTTTCCAGGCCTCGTCATGCTCCACGAGGCGCCGCTTATCGACTTCCTCGGGCGTCATGGCCTGCACGGCGGCCAGATGAGCCTGAGCTTCGCTCAATTCCTTCTGGTGCCAGTCGGAGCCGTCAGAGTTTGACAAGGCCTGCGCGAGCGTTGGCACGTCGTCAGCCTCGTCTCGCAGATGGTAAAGCGCGCCGCGACTGCGAGCGCAGTGCCAGACGAACTCTTCAAACGTCGTTCCCTTGTTTTTGTAGATGGATGCGGTGTAGCCAGTAGCCATTCCGCAAGGCTACCGGGTGGGTGCCGGGGCCGTCAAGGGACGTTTTCGACCTCAACGTGCGACCTTGAACGTTGCAGAAGTCGGCCGATTGGTGCGACCATGACGGTATGCCAAAACGTTCTAAACGGTCCAAAATCGAGCCTTGGGCCCTCACATGTTCTCTTGCCGCTCGCGCCGTCGAACGGTTGGGCGTCGATCCCGCCGTGGTCTTGGAGCCTCTAGGACCGTTCGAGCGGGCACCAGTTGACCATGAATGGGCTGAAGTCGAGGCAGCCGCCAAGATGCGCGGTGGAGACCAGCACCTCTTGGAAGCGGTCGGCGACGCAATGCAGGGGGCCGACGACCACGCCCGGACGATCTTGGCCTACTGTCAAACGCCGGGCTTCGTCGCCGAGTACCTGCTTGATCACGTGGTCGAAACGGCTTTGGAGCACTACGGGCCGTGGAATGTGGGGTCCGACAAACGACAGGTGCCGGACGAGGGCCGTTTGCACCATGACGACCAGCGAATCCGGCTCTTGGACCCGTCATGTGGCTCCGGCCACCTGCTCATCCGTGGGGCACGCAGGTTGGCGCGCGGGCTTGCAGCGCTCCGTGGGCTCGTCGCCGGCCCTGTCGACATGTGGGATGCCCTGGAGCGCGTCACAGGTTACGAACTCAATCCTCAAGCCGCCGCCCTTGCCCGCTGCCGGCTCGCCGCTGAGGTCCTGTCATGCGTCCCTCAGAGTCGTTCCGAAGCCCAGTTGCGCAATCGAGCGCTTGAGCGTGCGCTTGCGCCCGTCAACGGTGCCGTACAGGTACGCGATTCGCTCCTCGATCCTGGCGCCGACCGTTTCGAAATGATCGCGGCGAATCCGCCCTATGTGGTGTGCAAGGATGAAGTCGCGCGTGAGGCAATCCGTACCAAATACCAATCCGCGATGGGTAAATATGGCCTTCACGGGCCGTTCCTTGAAGCGATGAACGACCACTGGGTCATGCCCGGCGGCTTCGTGTGTGCGATCGTGGGCCTCAACTTCTGCAAGCGCGAATGGGGCAAGACGCTCATTGAAGAGGTCATGCCGCGAATCGATTTGCGTGCCGTGGTGAACTCCTCGGGGGCCTTCATCCCCGGTCACGGTACACCCACCCTCATCCTCTGTTTTCGGGGCCCTGGGGACCTCCAAGTTGACCGCGAGATCTTCGGAGTGTTGAAGATTGCGGGTGAGCCTACTCACCCCGACAACCCAGCCGATGGCGTCGTGTGGAAGTCAATCCTTGGCACCCGGGGCGGGACGATTTCGGCAATGCGAGGGGTAAAGCCTCCCGCGCCCATTCCTGGCGTGGATGGGGTGGTGCGGTCATGACAGCTGGACGTGCGCCTCTCAAGGTCCCGCTGATCAGCGTTGGCGACGGGTTCGTGTACGGCGCCGATGCCGCGTCACGGGCGGGACTGTCCTTGTCGCAGTTCGAGAAGCTCGTCAGGCGCGGTTTAGGGCCCAAACCTATCTCCGGCTTGTCGCGCGTCAAGCGCAAGAGCATTCGCCGGGGTCGTCAAGGGCAAATCCCTGAGGTCGTCTACCGCGAGTCGGAAATCGATCGGTGGGCGGCTGCACGAACCGTCGTGCGCGTCCCTGCGCCTGTGTCCCGTGAGGTCGCTGTGAAGGTCTATCGACGCACCAAGGCGCTGTGTGGGCGCAAGTGGTGGTGGACCACCGACCTTGACGACGCAGTTCATGAGGCATTCGAGACTTGGTTGGCGAGCTCACACCACAAGGACTACCCAACGGCGGTGATGGCGCGTTTCCTCACATGGAGCGTGTACCGGTTGCTGGTGGCCCGGTCGACGGCCAACAGGGCAGGCGTTGAACATGCCACCTTGCCCGACGATGAGGGGGTGAACTCACGTTACTGTTACGGCGGCAAGTCGTCCAACCTGTCAGGTGACCAGGAGGACCGTATGATCGCCGTGATCGACCTCCTGGGGCGTCGTGTGGAGCCGTACGTCGCGCCTGTCGACGCAATGCCAAACAGGCCGCCCAAGCCGACGGTCGAAACCCGGCCGCCGTGGCGTGTGGCGCTTGACCTCCTCATCGCCCGTGGGTGGTCTGGCCAGCAGATCGGGTATGCGCTGGGAGTGTCGGACACCACCGCCCTGCAGTGGCGTGTGGGCAAAAGCACACCTCAGCCTGGGATCGCGGAACTGCTCGTCAAGCGCGTGCATTCGCGCGAGCCTGATCCGCCTGCAATGACTCACGTTGAGTTCATGGCTTACCGGCGTTCCCTGCGGGCCAAAGGCGGCGAGTGCGATGCTCGTCGCGCGTCCGTTCGTCATGCCTCGAGCGGCCCGTCATAGGCCCTGTCGAGCGGCTCTGCTGCCACCATCGCGGGCGCATCGAGGATCGTCGACGGCTGGCGCCATGTGGTGGGCAACACTGAACCAGTGGGCGCGACCGTCATGAGCTCAAGGCCCAGTGACGAAAGCGCCCACTCGCCTACCTCACGCCAGATGTCGGGGCCACAACACCCACCCTTACCCTTCTGCACCATGCGGTGCGCTGCGACGTATCGGAGTGCAGGCAATTCGGACCTCAGGAGACGCAACAGGCGACGCGAGGCGAGGACTTGGGCTCGGCGGGCATCAGGGTCCCAGGCATCGGGCGGCACGAGGTCTGGACGCCACCAGCGGCCCTTTTCGGCCACGTAGCGGCCCGGGAGGTTGGCGCGATGCTCGATGGAGATACATCGTGCGTTCCAGGGGCCCGACCCGTATCGCAGACGCGCGGTCCAAGGGTGCAGGTGCAGGATCTCACCACTGTCAAGGATGAGAGCGTGGGCGCGCGTTTTGTCTAACGCAGTTTGCGACAATCCCGCGCGTGTACCTGTCTGGTGCAGGACAACGAGGTCGATCTCATCTGGGGCGCGGTCGCGCAGTCGATAGCGCCCGGGGGCGGTTGAGGTGCAGTTTGTTAGCACCTTCTAAGGCTAGGAGTCAAAGCCCATGAGGACGCGCACGCCCTCGGCCCCGTATTTCTCCCGAAGTGCTTCCATGATAGGCGACTGCAGCCAGCGCAGGAATGAACAGTTATGCACAGGCCGGCAGGCCCACCGGTCGCGAACCATCAAGCGAGCATGGCGGTTCTGCGTCTTTCGTTCGGCGTCGAGAGCCGCGCCCTTGTCGTGCAGCGTGCGAAGGTGGTCGGCGTCCTGATGCCAGATCCCGCCGCCGCCCGCATCCTTGCACCACTCGGCCGGCCACTCGCGCCACGCCTGTTCCCCAGCCATCGCGCGGCGCTCTTGCCATTCGACCCAGTAACGCCACTCGATTTCGCCACTGGTCGGCACTTCGATGTCCCACGGCGCCGCCAGGAGTTCGGCTAGTGTTGCCCACGTACGGGAATGCTCGCCCAGATCGAGGTCTTCTCCACTTTCCTCGTCAGGGTCGCCGTCCATGTCCTGGGGCAGGTCACGGCTGGCGAACAGGCCCGGAAGCCCGTCCTGCCTGCGAACACCTGCCAGAAAACTGAACACGTAGTAATTGCGCCCGCCTGGCCCATCAGGGTTTCGAACGCAAGCCGCCCAGTCCTTCGAACCGCGGAAACGCGGCGTGTGGAAGGTCTCAGGAACCGCCCCGACGACGTTGCGCCAGCGACCCGAGGACGTTTCGAAGACCTCTACTTCGATGTGGATGTCACAGCCCATGTGCTAATGCTGCCACATCCTCAAACGACCGTCAAGGGCTATAAAAGCGCCTCCAACTTGTTCGCGCGTGCCTGAACGGCCGCGGCGCGGTGCAGGAGCCTGTCAGCCCGTTGCAGGTTGCCGCGCTTCAGAGCCTCATCGGCGCGCGACCTCAGCCGTTCAGCTCGACCGGCGAGCATCGCAATGCGCGAAATCGGGTGCATCAGGCCCAGGCCCTCCGTGGCCCGTAGCGCGATGTCGAGCACGCGGTCTGCGAGGGTTAGGGCTTCTCCGGGCGAAATGCTGGAAGGCATGCCTCTGAGGCTACCCGTGCGGTCTTCGACGGCGGCCAAAGAACCGGGTCTGCTCGCACCCATCGGTGGCAGTGTGGGATGGTGGCGGATGTCACCTGAACCACATCCTCGCTCACTTCCGACCACGGGATTGCCGAAACGACGGTCGCCTTTATCGGTCGCTCGCCTGCACCAGCGAACGCCACGAAATAGAGCATGCTGGACCGCCCTCGGATGCCGTGCAGGCCATCCGCCGCGCTGTTCGGCGCGAATTCCACTCGACCTCGACACGCGCGAACTTCATTCCACAACCTCAGGAGGTCGGCGGCGCCTGTGTCCAGGCACAATCCGGTTTGCTTTCGCCACCTCGAAGCACGACGGACACAGCCAACACGAACTGCCTGTCTCCAGTCTAACACTGCGCGCCCATGTGCCTTCGGCAGCATCCGGCGAGGTGCCACATTCGCATCGTACGGGCATCTGAATGACATTTGTCACGGTGCAACCTCCACGAGGTAGTTCTGACCGCGCTTGACAGGCATCAACTTGACGCCCTTCCGGATCGTGGGTCCATCAAAGGCGCCCGCCTTCAATAGGCCCAAAAGACCCATCTGTGTGAGGTAGAACTCGGCGCGGATCTGGCGCTTCCACGGATCCTCGCCCTCTTCTCGCAGCACAGGCCCGCCGAGGATCATGTTCGCGGCCGAACGCCCGCGGTGCCAGTCGATGGCGCAGGTGGGGAACGGCGGCTCAAAGGGCGCTGCAACGCGCCACTCAATCGTGATCTTCCTCCACCCGTCAGCGCCACAGGTCCCGTGGTCGCCTGCCTTGAAGTTATGGCCAGAAACGCTCACCCAGTGAGGAATGCCACCAGTCTCCACGCACCACGGAATCAGGATCGTTTTTGCCATACAAACAACTCCAAAGCCCACACCGCAATACCAAGCACGAAGACCGACCATGCCACCACGTCGGCGATAGTCACTTCTGCCCCCTCATCGCGTGCTGGTGCGCCTCACGGCCCTCTAACGCCCGGGAGAGGTCGGTAACAGGCTTCTGGGCCTCGTCGGACATCAAGAACGAGCGCAGGGTCACGCCGGCTCGAGCGGCCTGTGAGAGAATCTCATCGGTCGCACGTTGCACTAGGGTATCCCACGAACTCGCCAGCGCGTCGTGTTCGACCTCGTGAAAGTCACCAACAAGGTCGAAAAAGCCGCTTACGGGGCGAATGAGGGCAGTCGTCTGCTCCTCGTGCAGGAACGTCAGGAAACCGCGCCCCGTCTTGGCCGCCCGCTTGCCAAGGCCCACGGTGCTGGGCTTGATGCCGCGCGTCTGCAACAGGCCGATGAGTCGGTCCCACTGCTCGCCCTGTTCGTCTCGGCCGGCCGTCCACTGCGCTAGGCGCTTGGCCATCGTCGTCGCGTCATAGTGACCGCGGCAGAAGCCCTCCAGGCCGCGGTGAGAGCGTCGGTAGGCGACCACGAGGTCGGCGGCGGCCTCAGCCAGCGGCATGCGGTCGTGGGCAGCCTGGAACGCGGCGTATGCCTCGTCGCGGGCCTTAGTGACCTCGGCGCCACGGATGCGCGGAATAGTGCCAATTGGCGTGGCGACCATCATCTCGATCGCCGAGTAATCATGCTGCAGAAGCACACGCCCAGGGATCGGACGAATCTGCTCCTGCAGGCTTTTTGCGGTTGGACGGTCATCCTCGGCTGCCACACCCACCACGGGCGGCGCCAGGCGCAGGCCCTCAAGTCGCTTGGCCGCGGCCTCAACGGCACCGGTGACGGGCGTCGGAATCGCCCATTCCGGCGTAGGGCCAGGCGCGGGCGCATTCAGCGGATTTTTGGCCGGAATCGACCACACGGCCGCTGACTCGGGTGTGAGCGGTACCCCCATGGCGGCCGTCAACTGAGCGACCTCGCGCTGCCTGATGATGTGAGCGAGCTCAGGCCACGGCTTACCGCCGCCCGTCTGCCCCTGTTCCCAGCACCACATGGTCGCGGGCCCCACCCACACGCGTTCGCAGAAGCGCTCGCGGGTGAGGCCGGACTCCTCACGGAGGGCCAGCACCTTGGCGATAGTGACGGGATCGCGCGGGTAGCGGATCGTGGTAGGCTTCACGCGCACATCGGCGAGGCCGAGCAGGTGACGCGCTTCAAGGACGATGGTGTCGAGATCCCTTGACGGGGCGGTGGAGCAAGCGGTTTGCATACCGTTATGGTCCCACCGGGCACCCGTGACCGTCAAGGGCCTTTTTCGCACAGCGCACCGACGAGGCGCGCGGACATCTCAGGCGAGGGTCGCCGTTCACGACGACGCCACTGTGACACCGTGTTCTCGGCGACGCCCAAGGCACGTGCAATTCGGCGTGCTGGCTGCCGTTCAAGCAGCAAGTCAAGCGCGACGAGGGCGTCAGCCTCGTTGTCCGTGCCCAGCAAACCGTGTTCGCGCGCTCGCTGCAAGATCTTCGCGGCATCGAGCGCGGCCACCGGGTCGGGGCGGGGCCCGGGTTGGCGTCCCAGCCAACGATCGGGCTCAACAAAACCCATCCCGTCCTCAAAATCGACAACACTTCCAGCAAGGCGAATGCAGTGAGATGCGCGGGGTTGAGCGCCGGACTTCGCCCGGCAGCTATACCGTTTGCCGTTTGGTCCGCATTGCCAACCGCGCAAAATGCGCATAGCGCGTCCTGCGACGAATCGCCAGGCGGACAGACGATCTGCCCAGCCAGCATCCATGGCGGACACCAGGGCGTCACCTACCGCGTCAGCGTGATCGTCCTCACTCCACTTGCGGCCTCGACGCTGTAAGTAGATGAGGGCCATGCGCCTTGTGCGCGCGATGGGATGTTCCTTGAAGGGCGCCGCGATGTCGACCGTTCGACGACATGCGGGGTACGAGAGACAGGCATAAAAGGGCCCCGCCGCGCCCTCTTTGCGGTGCATACCGCTGCCGCATTGGGGGCACGACGGGGCGATAATTGCTGTCACTTTGCTTTCCATCACTTGCGACAGTGGCCGCTGTCGACCGTAAAGCGCTCTTCAAGCCAGTCAGTAATTCGCAAGAGAACGCCCATCAAATCGGCATATTCGAACTCGCCCTTTGCGTTGGCGTCCTCCTCTTGCTCGCGGAACCGACCGCGAATCTCATCCCAGGTCATTCCCAGGGCCAAGCGAAAGCCGATGCTGTCATACCAATAGACGTGGTAGTTGGTGGGATGAATCTCGACACCCAAATGGGCGCAAATTTCCTCATCAAGAGTGTTTGCACTCACCGGTCCGGCAGCGGGATCGCTCTTACGCGTCAGCGAAAAGAAGTTTGGCATACCTTCAAGGTCGCACAGATCGCCTCAGCCTGCAAGCCTAATCGTCGCCGCATTACGCGCCGAACGCTCCACATGCACGTCGCCGCGCGATTCTAGTTCGTCAAGGGCGCGCCGCAACCGCCCAGCATCCCAGCCGCGCGGAAGCGAACGTTGGAGGTCACGTTGGCGCACGGGCGACTGTGACCGCACGACACCAAGCAAGAACTCCGCGTCATCGGCGGACGGGTCAAGAATGGCTCTTTGGGCCACGGCAAGGCAGTGAGGCTCAAAGTAGGTGTCGCAGGCCCGGATCGCCCGCTCCACGTCCTGCAAGAGCACACCAGACGCATCCGCTCGTCCTTCGCGCAGTACGGCGAGGACGGTGGACAGGCGGGCCACGTGGTCCGCAAGCCGCGCCACAAGGGACGACCCCGGCTTCCCATGATGCTTGCCCCCGGGGCGGGAGGTGTCCGTCGTCCGAGCTTGATAGTCGAGCAGGCAGGCGACGGCCTCGGGCGAAAACGGGATCCTGATAGGTTCGGTGGGGGCCAGCGGGTGGTCGCCGTAAATAGGCCGCGTGCCGATGTGCACGAGCATCGCGCGCCATGCGTCGGCGGTGTCGGTGGGGATGTCGGCGCGCATGCGCTGGGCTGCGGCTTCTTCCACCGACATTTCGCGCGGACGCGACGTGAGCAACCGGGCGAGGAGGCCCGACTGCTCGAACTTGGTCAGCGTGCGGGCCTCGACGACCGTGGAGGGCGACAGGACGCCCGGCTGGATCGGCAGCCACATGGCGGCGTGCAGACGCTCGAAACGCGGGTGGTCGCCCCGGGTCTCGCCCTGAATTGTTGAGTTCGAGTAGTCAGACCCAGTGAACGCCTCGAGCAGTGGCACCACGTCCACCTGTCCGCCCGGGCCGCCGGTGGCGAACCCCTCGAGCGTGGTGCGGCCCTCGTCTGGGAGACAGGCGACGAACCCCGACCGCTGGGCCACGCGCACGAAGTTCGCGGGTGTCACCTTGTGCAGAGGCTTGACTTCGGGGAGGAGAAGTGGTGGCTGTGCCAGGGCTCTATCAATTTCGCGCAGTCGAATGCGGTTCGCCTCGGGCATGGCGAGCAGTTTCGTTCGCTCACGCCGCATCGCGTCGCGCTCAGCACTGTCGTCCGATGCGCGGTCAGCAAGCAGTGCAGCGGCATCCCGCAACATCTGCCCCACTGCTGAACACTTCGCACCGTGGACTGACGACCAGCGCTCTTCATCGATGAGATCGCGCGTCAGCGACTTCGCCATGCCGGAGCGGATCTCTGCGGCGAGGTACAGGTGAGGCCACACACGCCACTCGGTGCCATTGCGGTTCCTCATGATGCCCACCACACGGGCGGCGAGCATGCACGAAGTCACAGACAGTGCCGCCATGGTGGGCAGTTCGGGCAAGCATAGCGCGATGTGAGCCACCTCCTGCACACGCGCGAGCAGGATCGGGCAGTCGCCGAGCAAATGCGCGACATCAAGGTCGGGAAGAGGCGCGGCGTTCGGCTCCCTGGCCGGGGAGGTTGCGGGTTTTGCGGCCAACTGGCGAGCTCGGGTGACCATCGCCTGGCGCTCGGTCGCGCCGCACTTGCCGGCCGCGTCCATGAGGCGCTCCAGGACGCCCACGTCGACGCCGGAGCGTGCTAGCAACTCCACCTCCGTCGCCGCCGACAAAGCCTCACCAGGGGCGTCACCGTTCGCCATGGAGGCGATGAGGCGGTCCCGCCGTTCGGGGTCCACCTCGGTCCGGCGGCGCGAGTGCTCGGCCTGCGCGTGCTCCTCAGCGGCGCGCATCAGGTCGGGGCTGGGGGTGAACTGGTCGCGTAGTTTGCTCAAGGCGCCTCCGTCCACGGAATGGCGCACTCGAAAGCCGTAGCGAGGTCGGCGAGCCTGTCGGCAGTTTCGCCGCCAGTCAACCCGAGCGCAGCAATGCGCATCTCAGGCAGCGTGTCCGCACCACCACGACCCCAAGGCCAGCCCTCATCCTCACGCGCCCCGGATGGATAGTGAGCATACGCACACCAAACAGCGGGCTCCTCTGACGGGGCATAAACGCACCAACCGCGGTCACCAATGCGCACATACCAGGCACCCGACCGTTCAGCCCGTGCTAATGCGCCATTGGGGACGCCGGACCACGTTGTGAGGGTCCCGATCACGAACGCACCTCCGCGAGCAGTCGCGCGGCGTCCTCGGCCGTCATGCCGGGGCGCCAGCCGGCGGCGTGGAGGCGCTCGGCGGCCCATGTCCAGGCTTGAGGTTCATGTGGTGAGCATTCCGGGCACTCGTAGGAGTTCATGTCCTCAACAGACGTATGCATGAACTCGACGATGTCCGGCGCGGTAAAAAGCGCATCCCGCACCTCGTACACCTCGGCGAGCCGCTGCAGGTCGGCCGCGGTCTCCTGGCCGGTGACCTCGCCGACCTTAATGGTACTCACGACCGCACCTCACTGTCATCATCCGTGCGCCAGCACACAGGACACGTGCACCATCCCTCACTAGGTTCATGCTTTGCCATGGCCTTTGAGCCTACGCCCGTCACAGGTCGATCGTCAACGGTTCGACGATGTGCGACAGTTCGCACCCGATCGCCGTCTTTCGCGTCCGATACGCGCGCTGCAAAACGTCCACCACCTCGGCTTCCGGGAGGGGCGGAACGCACTCCGCCGCCCACGCCAGCAGCCCCGGTCTCGCCGCGGGTTCCGGCAGCCCCAGGTCGCCCGCACGGCATGCCAGGGCCCATAGTTTCGACTGTCGTCCGCCACGGGTCTGGGGTGGGGTGTTCATCAGGTAGGCTTGCCATCGTCGTTCTCCCTCGCCGCCGGTTGACCAGCGGTCGAAATCCCAATCGGGGCGCTCGGTGGGCCCCTTGCCTGCAGCCCGCGCGTCTTCTTCCACCGCAGCGAGGTCAAGCGTGGGCAGCCGCTCCCACAAGCCAATCACCTGTTCGTCGATCGGCAAGTCGCAAACGTACCGGCCGCGACGGCTTTTGTGCAGGCTCCCGGGGCAGTGGATGGTTGAGCCGCGGCCTTTCATGTCATAGGTATCTTTGCCCGCGACGTTCGTCTTTGGCCCAATGTCGACACCCTCAGGCCAGCGGTAATACAGGTGCGCCCGTCCCGGCGTGGGAGACCTCACGACTAGCGGCGTGGGCTGACGCTCGAGCAGTCGGTTCGTCCATTCCTCGCTGTCCCCACCGAGCACCGCGATGCGACCAGATCCAGGCAACAGCGCCCACGCTATCCTGTCGCCGTTGGCTGTCAGCATTTTTTGGGGGTCAGGTTGCAGATGCGCCCGCTCGAGGTCGCGCCATTGTGTCATCGTCGCCGTGTCGATGCGCACACAACCCGGGTAAGCGAAGCAGCCCCATCCGTCAAACAGCGGGACGCGACCCTCGACGGTCGTCGGAACGATGTTGCAGCCCAGCGCCTTTGCCAGACGCCAGGCCGTGCGCATCGGCTCCTCTGTCACTTGCTGCCCCGCACGAGGGCAGCGACCTGCTTGCCCGTAACACCATCAGACACCCCAGCAATGAGGGTCCAGGGTGGTGTTTCATCGCTCGGTCTGACCCCAACTGTGTCGTCAAATCGCCACACACACCCCGGCTCGTAAGTCCCATCATTTTCCTCAGGCCGCCACCAGCGCCAAGTGCCATCCGTTCGCTTGTGCGTGGCGGTGCCTTCCCGATCGATCGTCAGCGTCCCGCACGGAACATCAACCCAGCGCGCGTATATGACCTTGTCGGAATCGACCACAAGCGCGTCGGGCGTGCCTTGTGCATCAGGAGCGAACCGGTGTGCGTAGTTCGCGCGCATGTTCTCCAGCCAGACCTTTGCGGGCAGCGGTTGCAGCACATCGGGCATTTTCCAACCCGATCCCGCTTCGCTCCTGATGTGCGCGGTTCCGTGATGCGACACTTGGTCAACCGTCACACGCGTTGCCCACACGTAATCCCTACCGACCTTGACGTGTTCCAACTTCATCCCTTCAAGGTCGCACCCGGGGAGGCCGGATGTCAAGAACAGTGTGGTGCGCGGTTTCGCCCGGCCGCCCGTCGAACTGTCAGCGTACCTGTCAGCACTCCGGCTGACAGTTGTAACAACGTTTCGGCCTATCTAGCTGCACGTATAAGGCACTTTGTTCTAGTTTTCGACGAACTGTCATCTGTCAGCAGCCTGTATAGGGGGGTGTGGAGTGGAGAGGGCCAGGCATAGGGGAGGCCCTGGGGATCGCGCGTGTAAATAGATAGATAGATAGTAAGGAAAAGAATAGATCTCTGGCGTCTATCTATGTCTATTACTATTTTCAACATTTATCAACACTTTTCTCAGAAATATTTTCAAGGCCCCTCCCCACCACACTACCCCCCTCACAGGCCGCTGACAGATGACAGATCAAATTTCGAGGGTCGAAAACCGTTTGTGAGCCATCGTAGGCCAGGCAAAACAACGTTCTATCTGTCGGCAGAAGTGCTGACAGGTCCGCTGACAGGTCCGCTGACAGGTCGAAACCGTGACGGGCGCATTCGCTCACGCGTCCCTCGGCGACGGACCGACACCACCCCGGGTGCTGAGACACGGGATGACGCACACCACGGGGCACGAGGTTCGGTTTTCTGGGGCGACCCGCACCCTTGGGTCTAGGCCGGTCCTCGACGCGCCTGTGTGGCTCCTGGTGCGCCATAAAGACCTTGACGGTTTTAGGTTGGCGGTGCGACCTTGACGGGATGAGTTCCGCCGACGGGTATCAGCTCAATTTCGCACACGACGACTTTGTTAGTCTCGACCGCTTTGACAGTCTCATGGATGCCGCTCGGCGTGACGAGGTTGTCCGAGACTTCCTTGAAATGTTCGCCGGCAGCCTGCTCGTCACAGCCCCGGAATGGGACATCCCGCACTTTTTCATGACGATCAACGTCGTTCGTGGGCCTGATGGCTGGGAACCGCGGTTCGTTGACGAGCCGCTAGGTTATGCGCCTGAGGGTGTCGTGCGCGCTGTGGAGCGCAGCGGCGCGAAGAACCGCGTTACCGTCCGGCATTTCCCGGGGGGCGATGTGCGTTGGGTAACCAGCGGTGAGGTCTCGCTTGAGGCAGCCATGCGGAATGAGCCTGGCTGGATTCATACGGGCGAAATCGTGGGTTGACGACCTGCGGGGCGTGGGCGTACCTTGACGGGATGAATCATGATGCCGCGATCAACCGACTGACAACGGCCCTGCGTCCCGCCGTGTGCGCGTTTCTGCGCGAACACCCCGAACTCTATGTCACGGGCGGTTTCGTCCGCGACGTTCTTATCGGGGCGACCCCGAAGGACATTGATGTCGTGGTCGTCGGTGAACAGCAGTTTGATCCCGCCCAACTGCAAGTGTCGTTTGCCGGGCAGGGGACGACGATCATCACGACCGAAAAGGCGCACACGGTGCACTGGGGTCCGGATGAGGTCAATCAGGTTGCGCCGCCGCTGCAGGTGATTCGGCGTGTCTGGCCCAGCTTGCCCGCCGTTTTCGCGTCGTTCGACTGGACGGTTTGCCGGGCGGCGCTGGGATGGCACCCTGATGCAGGCTGGCTCTTCACGGTCGGGCCTGAATTCTGGCAGGATCTCCAGGATCGCCGCCTGCGGTTCTGCGCCACGCCGTCAACTGACAAGTTCGGCGGTGCTGCCGGTTCCATGTATCGCCTCGAACGGTTCCTGACGCGCGGTCAAGGCTGGCACATTCGCGCCAATGATCTGGCGGCGATGGCGCGCGCGAGGTTGACCGAACTCGGTGCGCCCAACGCGGGAACGCTCGCCGATAGCTGGTTGCGGGCTCCTGGCCAAGCGAATACAACGCTTGGCAGTAGTGCTTGACGGTTGATGACGCCGGGGTGTACCGTGACGGGATGCGACGGATTCGCCTCTCATACTCACAACTCCTGCGGCGTCAGCGGTGCCCCCAGGCGTGGCACATGCGCTACCGGCGCGGACTTGTACCACTGCGTCGAAAGCGCCCGCCGCCGCCGTGGGGTGACGCTTACCACGCCGCCGCAGCCGTCGTGTGGACCGAGCGAGCCCGTGACGAGTCATGCGGTCTTGAACGACTCAGCAAAGGCTGGGACACCTTGGAGGGCGACGCACGCAAGGCAGCGGCGGCGAAACTGACAGCGCTGGGGCTCCCGGGGCTGGATGTGGACGCCGTCGCCGACGAATGTTCCAAAGCCGCAGTCGATGTTTGTAGGTCCGTGGGGCCCGAGTGGCGAGTCGCCTGGCTTGACGGTGCGCCCATCGTGGAGCGTGAGATCGTCGTCAATGTAGGCAATCGCAATGCACCGGCCTCAGACGAACACTTTGCGCACACAGGCTGTTTTACCGAGGGCGTGGCTGTCGACCTCGTGGTCGTCATCGACCTGTGCCTTGAGCACGTGGAAACGGGACGCTATCGTGTGGTGGATCACAAGTCCACTGGCTCATGGCCCGAGGAGACAGGCGAGGCGCTGACGCAGGGCGAAGACCTTGTGGGCCTGGATCTGCGCGACGACCTGCAGGTGCGACTCTACGTCGCCGCCCTGCGTCGCATGGGTCTCGAGGTGCACGAGGGCGGCCATATGGTGCGTTTTGCGGGCATCGCTGACGAGCCCGCCGTGCTGAAGCGCGGCAGCCTGTCACGGGCGCAGTCGCTTCGTTCCTCCCCGGATGCCTGGCGTCGCGCCATCCGCCGCGCCGGGCTGCGTGAGGAGGATTACCAGGCCGAAATCGCCCGGTCGTCCCTTGTGAGGTGGCACGCGTACGCCCCCGCCGAGTTCACGGACGCGTCGGTTGAATCAGCTGTGAGGCAGGTCCTTGAAGAAGCCGAGGACATCTTGCGCCGCGGCGACGAGCCCACCGATCACCCGCGCCGACACGTCCCCGGGCGCTGGCAGCCGTACCGTCAAGGTCGCTGGACAGGGTTGCACCCAGCAACCGGGGCGGAAGCGTTCGCGTACTCCTGTTGCGCTGCGTGCGACTATCGAGACCTGTGCGTCGCCGAGGAACAGGGGCGCACGGAGGACGCTGAACTCGTGCAACAGGGACAGTTCGAGTACCGCCCAATCCCTGAGAATCACGCGATCCCGGCCGGATCAGATGATGATTTGGCTTCCGAAAACGAGGCCGAGGAAGTAGACTGATGGGACAGGTATTGTGCAGAGTAAACGCTGTATCATTGTGACAGGGCCGGCGAATGCCGGAAAGTCCACCATGCTCGCGTCCGTGATGGATGAGCAAGCGGACGGGTCGCCGTCTCGCTGGGCGATGGTGGACTACTACGATTACGACAAGAGCGCGACCTCGATCGCCCGCTACTTCCGACCCGGAGGTCCTGGCAATCTCATGACCATTGCGCCGGGTGACTGGCCGTCGCTCGCTCGCAAGATGCAGGCGAGCGAACAACGTGCGCGCAAGGGCGAAATTGGCGCGCTCGTGTTCGACGGGTTGTCCGCGTGGTACCGCGACGACCTGGGGCTCGAAGCCGCAGCGAACCCGGAGGCCATCGACGCGGGTGGTAATGCGGCCTTGAAGACCCGCGTCCCGAGCGCGAACCGTCTTGGGGCGATTGTAGCCATGCTGAACAAGATCAGCGCGGTCGCAGCCCGGCCGGACTTCCTGACGCTGATCACGGTCCACACGAAGGAACAGGGAGACATGTCCACGCGCGAGCTCGTACCGGACATGCCGCGTAACCAGTGGGCGTTCTTGTTCCGCGTCGGCGAGGTCGTGCTCCAGTTGTCGCGCACCGGCAACGGCCCGCCGCGCGTGACCTACAAGGACGCGCTGCACGAACACCACCGGGTCAAGAACCCCGACGCGCTCAAGTACTTTGATGCGATCCACGCGAACCGTGACGAGGCAAAGATCGCCAAAATGCGCACCGTGCCGGGCCTTGTGGGCCTTTTAGAGCACGTAGAGGCCAAGGCGGCTGCGGCGGCCGCGGCCACGATTTCGAACGATAAGCAACAGCAGACAACGGAGAACACCAAGTGAGCAACACCGAGCAGACGACCACGACCACTGATTTCGACTATGACGAGACCGCCTCCACCGGCGCGACCACGATCCGTGACGCACAGGGCGGCGCCGAGGGCAGCGACAACGTTGAGGAGTACGGCGACCTGGACAACGTTCAGGCCGATCTGAAGACTCCGCAGCAGGCGAAAACGAAGTGCATCGGCTTCTGTTCGGCCCCGCGCGTCATCGACAAGCGGGCCGAGTCTGGCGCCCTCTACGTCTCCGTCACCTTCACGGCCTGCGAACCGCCCGAGCTCGCCGGTCGCAAGGACGATCTCTTCGGGCCCGTCGAGGGTGGCGACTCGGCGTCGCGCCAGCGGCACCTCGAGGCCCTCAACAAGCTCGCCGGCAAGGTCGGCGCGCAGTGGGATCCGACCTCGCTGGGGGCGACCCTCAAGGACATGAAGTCGCGCCTCGCCGACGCTGGCTCGACCGTCGCCTACACCCTCAGCAAGGGAAAGAAGGGTGGCACGTTCGTCAACGTGTGACCTCCGGCAGCCCTTGACGGGCGTTTGTGAACTTTGAAAGAAGCGGCGGCGGTCTCACGGCCTCGCCGCTTTTCTCTTTCCAGACCACGGGCCGTGGGCGTACGATGAGGGAATGATGCACGAAACGGTAGTTACTGCGCAAACGCCTCGTCTCGACCGACTTCGCCCCCGGGTGCGAAAAGCCCTCTGGGTTCGTGGGTGGTCTCACTTCGAGATGAGTCAGCACGGCGACCTCTTCACGCTCCACGCCCGCGCCTCAACCGAGGATGGCCCCTCCCTTCGCGCGACATTGCGCTTTTCGGAGGGCGGCACTGTCACGATGGAGGGGTCCGGCGGATCCGCTGCCGTCGCCGATCTGCGGGCCGAGATGCGCGAGGACGGCGCGTTGGCCGCTGTTTTGGAGGGTGTGCTGTGAGCACCTGGGCCATTCTCGTTCGTACGATGTGTCAGCCACGTCCTGGGGACATTGACTACACCACTACGCTTCTCAACCTCAACGACGTCCCGACCACGGAATCGGCGCCCGTCATTCGGGTTTCGTGGCTGAACATTGTTCGGGATAACATTGCGCGCAAGTTGCACTGTTCTCGGTACGATGTACAGGTGGAGTCTGTCGCCGTTGTCATCAAGGACGAGGATTACGCTTGACCGAGCGTTGTCTGTCATTCGATTTGGAGTGGTGCACGAGGACGGAGCGACTCGTGTGCCTGCAGTGGTGTGAACTGCTGCCGGACGGCTCCACGACGACGCCTGAGGTTCTGCCCGCGTGGGAAGGGGCAGACGCGAGGGCGCGTGAAGTGTTTGCCGACGCTGTCATGTCGCCGTCGTGGGTGCTGCTGGGGCAGAACGTCGCGGGCGACATGCTCAAAGCCGCGCTCGCGTGGGGCCTGTTGCGCGAAACCGATAACGCGTACCGTCAAGGGCGCGTCCGATGCACCATGCTGGCGCAGCGGCTCATTGACGTTGCCTGGCCCGGACGCCTCGTGTGGGTTCCGCTCAGGCGCAAGCCAGCCCCCGGGGCGGAGACGAGTGACAACCTCGACGAGGTGGATGACTCGCAGTTTGACGAACGCGCAGGTAAACAGGGTTTCTATGCAATCCGCAAGTTCCGCCCCGACCGGCTGCTCGGGCGCGAAGTCGAGTTCACCGAAGAGGACGAGGGCGGCGGCAGGGGTCTGCGAGCCAAGGCCGGCCTTGACGCCCTCGCGGCGCGTTATCTGGGCCTGGATCTCAGCGCCGACAAGAAAAGCGCGGATTCGTGGCGCAAACGGTACGGCGAACTGATCGGCGTCCCCGTCGCTGAGTGGCCCGAGGAAGCGTACAGATACGCGGCGGACGATCCCGTGATTACCGCCAAGGTGCGCGCCGCGCAGGCGGGGAGGCCCACTGGCAAATACGGTGGCTCATGGGTGGACGTTCTCTACCCACCCGCCCCCGCGCTGCCGTGGGCCCCGCTGCGCTGTGAGCGCTTCGAGGTCCACGCACACTTCGCGTTCGCCGACATGGAGCGGTCGGGGCTTGAGCGTGACCAGCCGCGCATCGAGAGCATGCGCGCGAAGTTGCAAGCGGCGGCGCTCGCCGGTGAGCGGTCCGCCGTTCGCGCTGGGGTCGTGCGTCTGGACTGCTCCCGGGACATGGCCGAGGTGAGACGGCGGGCGGAGGCTGGCGAACCCGTGGCCAAGTCGGGCCTTGAAGACCTGCGGCTGGCCCAAGTCATCGCCGACCGCCGGGACGTGGCTGCACTCGAGGAGTTCACCGCCGCTCGCCCCTGGATCCGCGTCGCCCGCGTCAAGGACTCTTCCGAGGTCCTGTCACGCGCAACCGCCTTGTACAAGGCCGCGGGCTGGCACGAACTCCCGCGCACTGCAACGCACGCGGTTAGCGCCGCCGCTGAGCACTTGCAGCAGGTTGTCCGTCCTGCCCCGGATGCCGATCCCCAGGCCGCTGAGGACCTGCGTCAGCTCGTGGGGCTCGAGGTCCTGGCCCACCTCCAAGAGTGGTCCGAGGCTGGCGAATACGACCGGATTGAAAAGGCGCTCGAGGCCGCCAACGATCCCGGCCTCGCCGCCCACCTTGCTAGGCAGAAATGCCACACGTTCGATGCGTCGTTCCTCGCTGCCATCGACGCCCGTCACCGCGCCACGAACCCCGATCGATGGCGCGACCCCGAAGGGCCCGCCAAGTTCGGCTTTTCCCCATTCAAGTCGACCGCCCGCGCCGGCATCCGGGGCGACGTGCGCATGAACATGCCCAAGGCGGGCGGCGTGCGTGAATGTTTCGTCCCGCGCAAGGGTCGTGTGTTCCTGTGTGTGGACTATGCCGCATGTGAGATGTCCACATTCGCGGACGTACTCGACGAACTCGTGTGTCTGGGCCTCTACGGCCGCGAGTCGTGGTCCACGCTGGGGCAAGCGATCCGCGCCGGCGACGACTGTCACCTCCGTCTCGCGGCCACCATGCGCCGGGAGCCGTATGAGCAATTGCGCGCCAGGTACAAGCCAGTAAAGGACAAGATCGATGAGAACGGCAAGGGGTCGATCTCCAAGGGCGAACTGTTGGAGTGGCTTGAACTCGATCTCGACAGGGCGGGTGCGAAAGAGGGCAATTTCGGCTTCATGGGCGGCATGGGCCCGGGGAAGTTCTCACGTTTGCAGCGGAAGAAGGGGCGCGACATGTCCGAACAGCGCGCCCGGCACATCCGCGAGTCGTGGATGGAAGTTTGGTCGCCCGAGGTCCCAGATTACCTAGGGCTGGCAGGTGAGGCGACAGGCAGCCGCGGACAACGGCGCAGCGCCACGGTCGTTCATGGGCGCGGTGGTCATGTCAGAGGCGGCTTGGACTTTTGTCAATGGGCAAATACGCACTTTCAGCAACGCGCCGCCGCGGGCGCCAAGCGCGCGGCGATCTTGCTGTTCCGCGCATGCCGACTTGACCCCTCGTCGCCGCTCTCCGGCGTCGCGGATCCCGTCCTGTTCGTGCATGATGAATTCATCCTGGAGTGCGACGCTGAGGCCGCTCGACTGATCGCCGACCCGTTGCACCCTGACGACGAGAAGAAGCGGTTTTCGCCCCCGTTGCGCGAGATGGAGCGCTTGATGGTCGCGGGCATGGCGCAGGTGTGTCGGACGCCCGTGAAGGCCGAGGGCAAAATTCTCCATGAGCGGTGGACAAAGTGAACGGTGTTCACATGAACTCGCTGTCACTTTAACGCGCGATTGTGGACGTTGACCGACGGCGCGGCCGCGTGGTAGAGTTTGCTGGCAATATGAGCAGTGCAAATCTGGCGGTGGTGGTGGCGACAGAAACGTCGCCAGTGGTGGTCAAACAGGTTGACAAAGCCCCGGCGAATGACAAGCCGGCGAACCCGTGGGGAGCCGCTCCCGGCCAGCGGGCCGGTAGTTACGTCCCGCTGGTGTTTGTCGGTGTTGGACAGCCCGACGAGAATGACGATGACGACTCGACCGTGAAGGGCGGTGCGTGATGTTGCATTGCACGTGCGTTGTCAAGCAGGCTGAGTTCGAGGTTGAATCTTTACAGGAGCGTGCCGAAGCACTGTGTGAACGAGTCGAACGGTTGGCTTATTATAATGGTGCGACTCTGACGAAAGAGGCTCTAGACCAGTTTGAAACAGCGTTACAGGCGCTAGAGGCGGTGTCATTGTGATTCATTGGAATTCTGGCGCGCGTCCGCCTCTTGTGCAGTTGGATGAAACGTCGCTGAACATTGGTCCGCGCCAACAGATCGAGGCTTACACCTGGGTTGACCACGCGGGGGACCGTCACATCGTCCTTCATCCCACGGCCGAAGATGTCAAGACGTTCCCCCTAAACACCAAGTGCGTCGCGTTCACTGTTGGGTGGCTGTTCAGTTGGATGTGCGACGCTTTTGACCTTGACACGCTCGGCGCTCAGGAGGAAAAAGAATGATTATCGCCCTGACTGGCCCCTCAAAGTGCGGCAAGGACACCGCAGCGCGCTACCTGTGTGAGGCGTGGCGCGATGCAGTGATGCCACTGCGCGAACGGCCGCTTGACCGGGAATGGAACGAGTACTACGCAACAGCAACGACGCTGGCCCTCGCCGACCCGTTGCGGGATGCCACAGACGCCCTTGGCATCCCGGCCGACCTGACCCGGGAGCGCAAGGACGAACCTCACCCGCTGTTCAATGGCGAGACAGGGCGCGATTTCCTGCTGGGCCTCGGGCGCATGACACGCGCTCGGATGGGTGAGGATTATTTCGCCCGTCACGGTGTCGAGCGCGCCATTGACGCAGAGTCGCTGTGCGAAGGACGGCTCGTCATCGTCACCGACGTGCGGCGCGAGATTGAGGCGGTGGTCCTCATGAACGCCGGGGCTAGGCTCCTGTTCGTGGATCGCGACATTGACCCCATGACGGACGCCCTTTTTGGGCCCGAGTGGCCCGCGATTGAGCGGCTGCGCCCCGCGACCCTGAGCAACCGGGGAGGGCTGGCTGAACTCACGATCGCCTGTCACGCGGTGGTGGAAGCCTTGAGGGCGGAGGCGCGATCTCATGACTGAGCGTGAAGAACTTATCGAGTACCTGCGAAAAGCAGCGAACAACCTGCATCCGTGGTTCAGGAACCGATTTGCGAACTTGCCGATTTGGGCACAAGAACTATGTGCGGAGGCCGCGGATGCGCTGGAGAAACCCACTGAGGTCGACAAGTCGTGAGCCGTTGGGTTCTCGGCACTGACCCCGGCTGCCCCGGCGGCCTCGCCCTGTTCGACCCTGACGGGAAGCCCGTCGAGGTCCGCGAGGGCCCCAAGCGTACGCGGGTCTTGAAGGGTGGGCAAAAGCGCTCCGAAATGGATGTGCCCATCCTTCACGGTATGTTGCGCACTTTGCGCGCTCGGTCCGCTGGGCTGCCGACCATCGTCATCATTGAAGACGTGTGGGGACGCAAGGGCGACGGCGCAACACAGGCTTTCTCCTTTGGCCGCTCGACTCAGGCTTGGCTGCAGGCCGCTGAACTTGAGGGGTGGAGCATCCGCTTTGTGGTGCCCCAGGTATGGCAGAAGACTGTCCCTGGCATCTCAGGAGCGGGCAAGGAACGCAAACTCTCCTACCACGCCGCCGCCCTCGCCCGGTGGCCGGAGTGGCGCTCTGCCCTTGAAGGCCCCCGGGAAGGGCCGAGACTGGACCCCGCGGCCGCACTTTGGATCGGCGAGTGGGGTCGTCGCTTTTGCCCTTGACAACCATCAAGGGTGGTGTTAGCAATTGCTCATGACGACAGGATCTCTTGCTGATCAGAAGCTTGCGGCCGCCCGCAGGTCTTACCATCTCTACGGTGCGGATCCGCGATCTTTGGAGGTTGCAACAGAAGCGGCGCTCCTGTTTGAGCAGATCGGAGAGACGGCTCGAGCGCAGATGGCGCTTGATTTGGCGGCTGAGATCGAGCGTGGACTGATACGTCGCAAGAACCCTTGACGGTATGCCCACGACGGGCGTAGTCTCTCAGGGATGGTCGAACATGTCCTGGCGCTCATGGCCTTACTCACAGGGGCGCTGGCCCTGTTCTGTCTCTATGACTCTTGGAGGTCACGAGGTCACGCCCGCATGGCTGGCTTCGTGGCCTTCCTCTTTTGCAGCCTTGTCGCTGGCTCCTGCGCACTTGCACGCCAAGAGATCAAGGAAACCTCGTGGCGCTAGTCAGCACCCGTCAAGGTGCACGATCGCGCGGCAAGCGGCCGCGGAAGTTGCTGTTTCTTGGCGACGTTCACGTCCCAAACCACGACGAAGAAGCCGTCGCCGTGGCCATGGCCCTTATTCGCGCCTGGCAACCGGACGAGGTGTGGCAGCTCGGCGACCTGTGCGAGGCCGGGGCGTTCAGTACCCACCCACGCCGCAGCCGTGCCGACGACCGCCCACACCCGTGGCGCCTCGAGCTCGACATGGCGGGCGCGTTTTGGGACGAGGTACACGCCGCCGCCCCACGCGCGAAGTGTCATTGGCGCCTAGGCAACCATGAAGGGCGCATTGAGCGCGAACTAATGCGGGTGCCGTGGGGAGAGGGGATCGCCGATCTTGTGTCTCCCACCACCATCGTCGCCTCGTCGCGCCGCTGGCTCACTGTGCACCCATGGGCGACGTGCTCGGACGCTAAGCCCCTCATGGTCCTGCCCGACCTTGCGGCGCCTCACGGAGCCGCCGAGGGCCGTCATGCGACCGCGGCGCACTTGGACCTGTTCTCGCCCTACTCAATCGTGCACGGGCACGTGCACAGAATCGCGCACGTGGTGCGTCGCCTGGCGAACGGGACACACCAACACTCGTTCTCCCCCGGGTGCCTAGCACGTCGTCAGCCACCGTTTATGGGCGAGAAGCCGTCTGGTCACGCACACGGCGCTGCGCTCGTCACAGTACCAGCGGAGGGACCGTGGGGCGCCTGTGTGGTGACCATCGAGGGCGTTGACGGACACAAACGGTGCGTCCTGCCGTGGGGCGAGGAGGTGCGGGCGTGAGACCAAGTTTCATCCCGTTTCAGTTGAAGCACGGCACGAAAGAGCGCTGGCTGTTCTGCGACTGCGAAGCGTGTGTTACCGCACGCGCACCGCTGGATCAGGTCCTCGCCGAGGAACGAGCGCAGCGCGAGGCCCGCCCGAAGTGGCATGAGGAGGGGCGCTAATGATCTTCGCGCCCAAACCGGAGTGTGCTCTTTGCTGCAGGCCCGTGGAACGGATCGAGGTCGCACGCAACCCGGCACAAATGAGCACGGAGGTCGCCGTGTGGTGTCATGGTCAAATCGAAGTCCTGAAGATCGCTGACCACCTGTTGGAGTCGGTAGACGGAGCGATCCCTTATCGCGCTTTTGAGGGGACTTCGGAGAATCTACCCGAGGACGGCGGCTAGATGTCCGGCGTTTGGCCCACCTCGGACCTGCGCCGCATCGTGCGCAAGTTGCGCCATCATGCCCCGGCGGGGCGCGTGGTGGTGCGGCGGCATTTTTCGCGCGCCTACGGGGGCATGCTGGGCCTGGCGCGTTTGCGTGACGACGGTACGGCCGTCATCTCGATCGCGCGCTCGCTGCCCCCGGAGGCTGCCATCGACACGCTGGTGCACGAGTGGGGTCACGTGCTCGTCTGGCGCCGCTACCGGCATACCGTTGAGGACCATGGGCCCGAATGGGGCAAGTGCATGGCCGAGGCTTACACCGCGTCCCGGCGCGACGTTTAGCTCTTGACAGTCGCTCGCCACGAGTCCATCATTGCGGAATGCAAATCAACATCATCGAGGCGACAGACCCGAAGGACAGGCCGACTGAGGCCGTGGCGCAACTGCGCGACATCGCGGAGTGGCTGCGCAAGGACGGCTACCACTTCCTGGCCGATTACACCGACGACGTAGCAGACAGCGTCTCTCGCGCTTACGAGGTCTGACATGCTGTTCACCTTCAAGCGA
The DNA here is from genome assembly GCA_964542655.1 of uncultured Cellvibrionaceae bacterium. GTDB lineage: Bacteria > Pseudomonadota > Gammaproteobacteria > Pseudomonadales > Cellvibrionaceae > Cellvibrio. The sequence goes on along the minus strand of CAZIWB010000045.1, from coordinate 23,279 downwards.
GACGACGAAGGCCGCGAGCGCATCTACGTCGGGGACGTGTGCGTGGCGGAGATGCACCATCAATACGGGCCTCAGTGGCTAGGAAGCGTTCTCGGGCTCATGGAGCACCATGTCCACGACGCCATCGAGCGCGCCGACGAGGCGGGGTTCTGGAACTACAACAGCGACGACATCGCCCGAGCACGCCAGCAGATCCAGGCGGGGGACTACTGCGCTGAGGAGTTGTTCGGCGTCGGTGGCTGGTCTAACGTGATCAACGAGGTCACCGTCGACGTTCCCGTCGCCGACAACGACGTTCGGTCCGTGACGCGCGTTTCCGCTGAGGACGCGTGATGATCTCCTACATGTACGCAGTTCAGAATGGCGCGTTCCCGAACGGGCTGGGCGACGAATGCCCTGCCTGCGAGGCCGGGTGGCTTATGCGACTGGCCATTGATGGGTTCGTCCGAGAACTCGCCAAGTTAGCACGTCAAGTGTCGCTCAGGTGCGCGAAACTGGCGCCGGGCGAGTGTTTCGCAGCGTGATTAGTTCGGCCCACTCCGGTGGCTGAGCCGTTCAAGGTGCTCCATGCGGCGGGAGAGATCCCGTATTTGGGCACCTTGGACGGCAATGATCTGCCCTTGCTCAGTCGAACGCTCTGACACGACATGGACGGCGGCCTTGGCCCCGTCCAGCGATTCCCTGATGGTTCCGAGCTCGGCGACAACCTTGGCTTGCATTTGCGACGCTTCTGCAAACGCGACGCGCAAACCGCGCACTTCGTCAAGAACCATGTCAACGAGTTTCGAACTCTGCCGCGTCTGGGTCCAGACAAGGAAGAGAACGAGGCCCGTGATAGGTCCGAACTCGCGCGCAAGGTCGACGAGCACTTCCACGCACTAGCCCCCTGGCGTCGGCGGATCTGGGTTGGGGTTCGGCTGGGGCGGCGGCTTCTTTTTCTGCTTTTTGTACAGCCACCAAGCGAGCAGGACGAGGATCGCGGGGGCGATGCCCGTGACATCAGGTCGCCCGTCACCCGCTGCGAGCGCGAGTTCTTCCGCAAACGCCTGGACTTCAGCGGCGCAGTCGCACTCGACAGCACCCGGGGCGGACGCGGCGTCAACCGTCGAAGGGGCGGAAAGATGTCCTGCGGTGTCGGTCTCGGAGTCGCTCATCCGACGGAGTCTCTACGCGTCGGCCCGAGGCGCCGGGTGCGGCTCCCGACCCTCACATGACGGGTCGGCACGTCAAGCGAAAGTTTTTGCGGTCATGTCCTTGACAGGCGCGAAAACATGATGCACGTTTCTACCCATGCCGACGAAGACTGTCACCCCCGCAGCCGCCCGAACGACGATTACTACTCTTGACGCCGCTCTTACTGAGAAGTTGGCCGATCTCGCGCTCCCTCTGCTTGAGGCGAAGGGTTACAAGGACCCCAAGAACATCGCCAAGATCCTGCGACTGGCGCTTGAACACGAGATCTCCACCGCTGACCTGTCCCACCTGACGGGATTGTCGGAGAAGACCCTGCGCTTCTACTCTCAGGCGAAGACCTCGAGCGGTCGCCCGTTCCGCGCCCTTCGTGTGGCGCTCGGGAACGCAAAGGTCCCTGTGCGTGGCTCCCGGGAGAGGACTGCGCTGGTTGTCGCCGAGGCGAAGAAGGCAGAGGGAGCGACCGCCCCACGTGGTGGTCGGCCGCCGGGCCGCAAGCCGCGTGAAGTTGCGCCCACCCCGGTTGCTACTGCTCCCGTTGCGGCCGCCCCTGCCGCGCCGCCGACGATTGCAGACCGTGGGGTCGAGGTGCGAGAGGATGGTTCGATCGCGCTCGTCATCCGCCCTGGCGATCCGAGTTACGCGGAAACGCTCCGCAACCTGCTCACTCGCGCCGCTTGATGCGCGAAAATAAATCGATGCGCCGCCCTTGACGGTCGTTGAGGGCGGTGCTAACTTTATTTTCATGAACGCCGAGACGAAGACCACGACCGTCAAGAAACCTGTTCAGATTACTGCCAGTAAGGTGGCTAGAGAGTGCCCACGATGCCGCGCCGAGGCGCTGGGCATGCCGATTGACGACGAGGCTGAGGGTGACCGCCTGGAGGCCGCCGGTGCGATTCGTAACGACCGTCACACGTGCCCCCGCTGAACCTACTGACTAGCGACTAGCGCAAATCAGCAGCGCGACGGCGCATGACGGACCTGGCGCGCGTCGCCTCGGCACGCCCCACGGCGGCCGTAGCAGCACGCGCCCCGCCGTCCGCTAGCGCTTCCGCCACCACACGTTCAGGCGACCCGGCGGGCGCAACGGCCTCCACCACCACGGCGGCTCGTTGCGCCCGTCGCCGCGCGTCCGTGGTCTCTTCAGGGTTGGCACCCGGGTCAGGGAGATCCCAGACTTTGTTGTCATCGTCGCCGAACCTGGCGACTGACATGGAGTGAACAGGCCGCAATGCCTGCGCCGCCGCAAGAGCCGTCCGGATCTTGGATGGCGACCCCAGCGCGGCCGCCACCTCGTCAAAGGTGGGGTCTCGCCCGAGCTGGTGAGCAAGGGACGACTCGACATCCTGTAGGTTGCCCCAGCGGGTGAGGGCCGTTGCATTCAACCTCACCGGACCAGCCCGCAGCCGCTCGAGCTGGACGCCCCGGAATGCGTGCCAGGCCGCGAACGTCGACAACTTCACGGCGCGCGACGGGTCATAGGCATCGACCGCATACATGATGTGTTCCAGCGCCCCCTGAAGCGCCTCCTCTCCGGGAGCCACAAGGTTTAGCCCGCGGCCGCCACCCTGGCCCGCCCCCCTGTGCGCCCGGGCAAACGCGGCGCCGAGACCGAGCAGGCCGAGGATCGCACGTTGGCGGCGCGCTCGAGCCTGTTGCAGGATCGCTCGCTCCTCATCGGTGTGCACCAGCGGCGCCGACCGGACCAGCGCTGCGTCAAGTTCACGCAGGGTTCCAAAGTGGAGATCGTCGAGGCGCCCGGGACGGGGTGGCGTGTCTGAGAACGGGAGCAAGGTCGCACCCCGCTTATCGGCGAGGAGCAGATCCCACAACGCGACTCGGGCGGCGTGATAGTCCTCACCAGCCTGTTGAGTCTCTTGGGGGGAGATGTCACCTACACGGGGCGACAGGTAGCGGAGGGAGGTGGCGAGGCCCTCATCGGAGGGGCAATGACGAGCGTGACGTGCGGTTGGACCGGGCACATCCCTTCTTATACCGCGAAACGTCCCTTGACGGTTCGTCCTTCATGGGCGTAGGTTATAAAGAATGAAAGTTCCGCGTGTATGTCGGACCACTCGCCGCATGTTATGGCGCGCGTATGTGGCCATTGCGTGTCATCTGGGCGCTCGCCGCGTCGCTGTTGCCGGATCCTGGAGTCGGTGGTTCCGATGAGTCTGCGCATCCTTTACGCTCACCTGGGCCTCGTGGAGCCGGGCACCGCTGCCACCGACCGTGACGGAGACGTGTGGTGCGTGTGGCCTGACGGGATGGCCGGAAACGGCGGTCCCGCTCTAACGCGCGATATCAACAGCGCATCGTCGATGTTTGGTCCATTCGATGTCCTAGCGACGGGACTGACCGAGGAGCAGTGCGATGAGATCGCTGACGCTTCTGAGCTCAACAACAGGTCACTAGCGCGCGAGATTGCTCTCCGCGCCATGGGCAAGGTCGCGCCCGAAGCAGGAACGCTCGCCACCGAACTGCCGATTGAGTCGATCGACGGGCCGAACGGCCTGCGCCATCACGCTCGCCTCGTCGGCGGGCGGCTGGGGCCTGATGGGCAACCCGAACAACGGCTTTCCCCTACAGTGGGGACGCGTGTCCGACGCATCAAGACCGGCACTTGTGGGACGATCACTGCGACGGATCCGGGAGTCGGCCGTGGGCCGTTCGGCTTGTGGCGAGTCAAGTTCGATCACGGTTTGGACCTGTGGCACGATGCGTCTGAGTTTGAGGTGATCGAGTGACCGCCGTGCGCGTATTCATAATGAGGAGCAATCGCCCGCCATACAGCCCGTTACCCCCAGTGCGCGAGGTGTACGTTCACAGTAACGATGTTCCACAACCGGATCAGGTCAGCGAGTGGCTCACCGTGAATGGTGCGACGTGGTGGCCCGTTGCGGACCCAGCCATCGTTGCCGCCACTGCCGAACTTTCAGACGGTGCACACGTGGTGGAGGTACAGGAATGACGGCAGCCGTCCCGAAAGGCAAAGGCGGCGTCGACCGCAATGCGCTCCCGCGCTACCTAGACGGCTCCCAGTGGTGGCCCCCGGGGGTGGCGAGGGACGCTGACGATGCGACCCTTATCGCCGCCCTCCGTGGCGCCTGGGGCACGCCGCGATGGGCGCTCGATCTTGCGCTCGACGTGCGCGAGTTGCTGGGTGGTCCAGCCGCGGCGCTCGGGTTCGACCTCGACGCAGGCACGCGTCCGGGCACGGCATCGTGGCCGTTGTCGGATTTTCATCTTGATGGTTACCGATACGGCGACGCCCTACAGGACGACCTGGCCTGGACGGTTTATGCTGATGCTTGTCATTTGGACGTGCCCGATCGACTTCCGTCGACTGTGTGGTGCAACTTCCCGTTCTCCGACCCGAAGCCGTGGGTGGAGCGGGCAATCCAGGCTGCCCATGACGGGTGTTGGGTGAACGTCCTCGCGCCCCACACAACGGGCGCATGGTGGGACGACCTGCGCACCCGGATGCTGTGTGAGGTGCCGCTGCGCAAGGTTTGCTTTGAAGCCTGCCCCGGACTCTTGGACGCCAAAGGCAGGCCCGCGACGGGCGATGCGCCATCGCAACAGTGTTCGCTGGTCACACTCGCCCCCGGCGGCCACGTCGTGCCTACGAGCGCCCCGCGCTATATCGACCGTGAGGTGCCGAAGTTGGGGCTACAGCGCTTCGTTCTGCTCCAGGGTCCTGCGCTCGCGGCCTAGTGCGCGAAAATAACCTGTCAATTCTTGTTCGCCGCCCTTGACGGTCGTTGAGGGCGGTGCTAACTTTATTTTCATGAACGCCGCCCAGACCGCTGCCTTCCGCGCTTTCCTCTCAACTCTCACCAGCGCCCAGCGTATCGCCATGATGGATGTGATGTCCTCGTACATCGAAGATGCGACTGAGTCGATCGAAGCGGAGGAGATCGAAGAGCCGGCCGAGCATCAGTTCATCATTGGGGTTAACAGCGAACTTCTCTACACCTTTGCCGTTGATGGTGCTTGACGGCCCGTAACGGGCGGGCGTACTGTCAAGGGGTGAGTTCCGACCCTGATGTTACCGCCCGCATTGACCACCTACTTCGAACCGACGCGCGTTTGTGTGACGCTGCGCCCCTCATCGGCCGCATCCCCGCGATCGTGACGGAGCCGAAGCCCGAGCGCAAGCCGCGCAAGCGACGCGCCGGGAAGAAGCCGCCGCCGCGCGTCGACGCTGGTGAGGATGCTGCCGACCTTGACGAGCGCGAGGATGAAGAGGACGAGACTGTCGTCCCCACCGGCCTCCCGCCCTGGCTCAAGGTCGCTCGCGCCAAGACTGTGTCGCCGCAGATGCGTGCAGCCCTTGGTGCTGAGGCCCTCGCCTACATCGCCATTGACGGTGGCTTGTGGGAGCGTTTGAACGCCGACTTGCAGGACCGTGCACTCATCCTGGCGATTCGTCCCCTCGTGTGGTCGGAACGCAAGGCAGACGGCGGGGACGTGGTGCGCCGAACGCAGCCCCCGCTCCAGTGCCACCCGGACACGGCTGAGGACCTGTCCGAGCTGGTCGCCGCGCTGACGGACGACCCTGAAGAGGCGGCCACCGGGGCGCGAGCGGCGGAGTCGCTGGCCGGCCGATTCATCCATGACGAGGGTCCCGATCCCCAGGACGGCGACGAGGTGATCGAGTGACGCCCACCGACTTCGTGGAAGAGGTGCGAACGCTGTTGCACGAGCGGGCCAAGGCAGGCGACCCCATGCCCGGCCACAGCCTTGATGACCTGCTACGTCAGACCACGGAAGTCTTCGAGGAGGCAGCCACGTGGCCGGGTGAGGAGACACCCGCCGACCTGCAGAAGACCATTGAGGATCTACAAACCGAGCTCGAGGAAGCCAAGCAGGAACGCGACACGTGGCGGAAGAAGGCCAAGGAACTTCAGACGAAGGTAGAACGCTACGGCGACGATCCCGACACGGGTCGCGCCGAGGAAGTCGAGCGCCTGCGCGACCTAATGCGCGATTCTGCAAGCGTGTTCGCCGACCTGGCCTCAGACCTCGCGGCGCCACGAACGCGTAAAGAGCGCATTATTGCTGTGATGCGTGACCAGGTGGAGGAGATGCGCGCCGAGGTCGGCGAGGAGGATGACGAATGATCCGCCGTTTCCTGCCCACCGTGGTCGTCACCGAAGGCCCCTCACAGGGTTGGGGTGACCTGTTCGACGTTCGGCCCCTAATGGTCGGACCATGGCATGCCCCCACAGCCACGGTTTTGTGGTCGCGCATCTCCGCGTTGTACGAGGGGCGACGTGTAGTTTTTGTGGGACGGGCTGGGATTGTTGCTGGCTGGCAACCACCATCCATGCGCTGGCTCCAGTTGGGCCGCGCAAACGAACCGGCTGAGGTGATGTGGCTCCCGGGCCCGGTCGATCCCTGGCGCAACAGCCCCGAAAACCGCGCCCTCGTTGACGCCTGGCTCGCCGACGAGCGAAAGCGGGCCGACAACATCGCGCGGGCTTGGGTGTCGATCCCAGGCGCTCGGGCGCGCTACCTGTTCACGACTGGCCAGTTTCTTCCCCCTATTGGCGTCTTCCCTGGTGAGGCGTCCACGATGGGGGAGATCAGGCGAGCGCTAACGAACTGCGTTGCGAAGGTATACAGGTTCGGCGGCGGCGGTTGGGACGACCTCCGACACAGCATGCTGGTGCGAGCGGCGCTACCGACCAACGCAACGCCCGTGTGCAGGCGCAAGGCCCTGATCCATGACCACCACGAGATGATGGTCGCAGACCTGTCAACGCCCCTGAAACGCCTGATTGACGGCGCATGGCGCGAATGCGAGCAAGTGGCGGAAGCGGCCGTCGAGCGGCTGTTCGGCGTCGAGGGTCTGACGGATGCCGACCGACAGGCCGTCAAGGTCGCTGACCAAGTCGCCCTCCGGCTCGAGGGCCGGGCGATGGGCGCCGACCACCTCGGCGACCCCAGCGAGGTCCACCCCTCCCCCGGGAGCCTGCAACAGGTTCAGGAGCAACTTCGTGCCATGTCCGACGACGCTGTCATGGCCGCGTGGTGGGACGCCTGGCGCGAAGACGGCGGTTGACCGTGAAGGTCGGTCGGTGTATCGTAGTGATATGTCGACCGACTTTGTGCGCATCTTCGAAATCCCCGATCTCCAGGTCGGCGATTTGCTCTACGTTGAGCATTCAGACGCCAGCCGCAAGAGTGCCCTCTACATCCTACCTGACCGAGACAACCGACCTCGAGGGTTATTTGTCAGCAGTGAGTATGATCGTACGGGCGTGCGGAACGGCGCTGGTGGATGGCCAATCGCCAGCAATGGCGTCAACGCGAAACGGAGCGTAAAGGTGCTCCAGCGCCTCCGGGGCGTGTCGCGCGAGGACGTGACGGAGCGATGGGACGCAACCCTTGCGCGTCTACTTACCACACCTCAATCACCCGCCTCTGCAAGCGTCGATGAGTTCGATTACGACACCGTGCCTTCCGCAGAGGAGCCGAAGCACACGTCGCGGAAGTTCGGCGATCCCATTACGGCCGAGGACTGGCGCAGCCTGCCGCCCGGCTCGATTGTGGACACGCACGACGGATCGCTAAACCCCCTCAAACACAAAACCGAGCGGAACTTGTGGGTGTGGGCCCCTCGTGGGAAGCCGAGGTGGAGTGCGGGCGGAGGCCATGAGGCGAATCCGGCGGGCTACAGAGCGACATATGTGGGCCACGTAGCCCCCGGCACGACCGGCGAGGCGTGGGATCGCGCCCTGCTCGGTCCCTACGTGAAGGCGTCTGCGCCTGCTGCCCCCAAGCCGCTTGCGGTGGGTGATAAGGTGCAGTCGGTGGCAGACCTCAACGCTTTGCCTGTTGGGACCGTTATTCAACGACCAAGCGGGGTATGGCATCGCGCGAGTGTGTCGCGGTATGGGTGGCGCCCCGTGTGTTTACCCGCTCTGTCCGGTGGGTCGTGGCCCTCGCTTGTCGAGCCGGACACGGAACTTGAGGACCTTCAAGAATCCAGGATCATCGCCCTGAACGTCGTCACTGAAGACCGCGTCGTTTTCGCCCGTGCACTGGCAAAGCAAGGGTACCAACCCGCGGCCGATGCGCTGGCCGCGTGCCCCCCTCCGCCTGTCAGGGTCGGCGATCGCGTTGAGGTTGACGATTACGACCGCCTGCCTACCGGAACGGTCGTCGAAACCGAGCAGGACCAGGAGAAACTTGCCGGTTCTCACCTCATCCTGAAAAAGGATGGATGGCAAGCGGTTCTTGACCCTGGCGCCACGAAAGATCTCGACGCGCAAATGAAAACGGCGGGGTTGTGGTCGGAATTGACCACTCGCGGACCCGGTCGAATCGTGGCCCTTGATGCCAACTTGGCGGGCACGCGGGGCGACTTCTACAAGTCGTTAGCCGAACAGGGTCACGAGCCTTCCCGTGCCGTCATGTGGGCGCCAGCGCACCGCAAGGTCGCTGAGGCGTCGACGACGCCCAAAATCGGCGACATGCTCACGCCCGAGCAGGTCGCTGCGCTGCCAGCTGGTGCGATCGTGGAGGAAAGTGGGGGTGACGCGCCGTGGATTTGGCAGGTTACTGAACGTGGACAAGGTCGGTGCATTCACGTGACCGCTAGCGGCGCAGGTAAGTCGCTCCAACCAACCTTATCAGCCAGCGCGTCTGGGCGTCTCATCGCGCTTGACGCACCCGCCGGCGGCGATCGTCGGACCCTTTACGAGGCGCTTGCGGCACAAGGATACGAGCCTGCAGCCATCGCACTCCGTGAGGCCCCAAAGATCGGAGACAGGGTTCGATCGGGCGAAAGCGGACGCCTGCCGGTCGGGACGGTGGTGGAGTTGCCTGGCTCGGGCGGTTACGATTACGTGACGGCACCCGGAGAGGCGCGACACGTCCGTATGGGCACATACGAACTGCGAGAGAACGCCGCTTTTCAACCGCCCTCAGGCGGCTGTGGCGGAGTCATCGTCGCCCTTGATGTGCCAGCGACGACCGACAGGCGCGAACTTGCCCGGCTGCTGGCGCAGCGCGGCGTCGCTTCCCTCCAATCGGCCTGCGACAAGGCGGGCGTCGAGTGGCGCAAGCTCGAGCCCGCACCCGCGCCGGCCCGAAAAGAGCCGCTCAAGCCCGGCGATCGGGTGGACGGGCGATGGGACGAACTGCCGCCGGGGTCGGTGGTGGACACGATGGAAATGGATCCAAGTGGGCTAAATCTGGCTGTCCTCGGCACGGAACACAAGTGGTCTTACGTGTTGCGTGACCTCGACCAACCCGGTTACTGGACCGGAATGTGGTCCGACGAGTCAATTCCGGACGCGCGCTACCTCGGACAAGTTCCTGTCGGTTCCACGGGCGAGACCTTCACCCGCGCCCTCGCCGCGTGCGGATACGAGCCCGCCCGGCTTGCCCTTGTCGAGGCTTCCATCCGCGCCGGCAAACACATCCTTGAAGGCGCGAACAAAGACCCTGAAAAAGACCTTGACGGGACGACCGAGACGGTTCAAACTCAGAATATGCCGATGATTGACGACAGCATCAAGAGCGTTGAGTATCCCGCCTTTGGAATCTCTTGCCAGCGCCTTAAGGGCGAGAGTGTGCAGGCCCTTGAAGCGCGAGCGCAGCGGCTCCTCGAAGCCATGCAGAAGCAGACGACCGCACCGAGCCTCATGCAGCGCCTCGGCGCCTCGCTCAAGGCCACCGGGGCGGGGCTGGCGAATCAGGCGATCGACCGCGCCAAGGTGAATGCCGCACGCGTGGGCTTGGACGCCGCCAAGCTGGGCGCCCACAAGGCAGTGGTGGCCATCGCCGAGGCCGTGGGCGGCGAAAAGGCCGCGATCTCCACCCTGCGCGTCGTTCAGATGCCGCAGGTTCAGGTGGTGGAGGACTACGCGATCTCCCTCATCGCCGACATGGCCGGCCGCCCCGCGCTCGCTGCCATCGCCCGCGAGCGCGCGGTTGAGCGCACCGTGGACGGGACGTTCGACTTCGCCCTGTCGCAGGTGGCGAAGGCCGGTGCGCAGGTGATCGGGGCGCTGACGAGCGCCGACGAGGCCGCCACTTCGGTGCAACAGGTCACCGAAGGCGAGGTGGTGTCGTGACGACCCTCGAGATCGTCCTGGCGCAGATCGATTCTGGAGCCTGCAAGGACGGGCGAGACTTCGCTGAGGCCCATCCGGACCCGCGAGAAGCCGTTGCGGCGGCGCTCGCAAGTGAGCCCAAAGAGGGAGAACACGACACCCCAGGTTGGCACTTCCTTCGCTGGGCGGTTCTGTGTCTTGATGACGACGCGTACAATGAGGGCCTGCGGTTGACCACAGAACCGCACACGAAGAAGTGCGGCGAGTACTTGCGAGACTGGCTTGACCTGAAGCATCCGGTGAGTGAGAACAAGTGAGATGACGCGCCCACGACGGGCGTTTATGACCGGCCCGACACGGGCGGAACACGTTTTAGCGGGGGCTAGGAGCCGTGTTTCTGTGGAGGGTGGAACTCCCCACTGGTCTTCTGCGCGAGTAGCTCCAACTGGTAGAGCACCGGCTAATGCAACGCCGGAGGTTGCGGGTTCGAGCCCCGCCTCAAGCATGGCAAGTGATAGGCCCGTAGCGCCAAGGAAGGCGCACGGGCCTTGCGGCGTAAAGGAACCTCACGCATGCGCCTGCACTGCCACCTGTCTCCCAACCTTCGCCCCATGGTGTCGCGCGACGACGACCACCCCCAAGATCTCGGCGAGTACCCCGACCCCAACGAACTCTTGGACGCTCTAGAGCAAGAGCCGTCCCGTCCCGTCACGGTCGTTCGCCTGTCTCGCAACGCAACCACCGTCACTACCCCCGGGGGCTCGAGCGCAGTGTGCCGCGTCGATTTCGACCGCCCCTTGACGGTCGCGGCGGCCATCGGACAGGTGTCGCGCATGGAGCACGACGCGGCGCCGGAGGTCGTGCGGCAGGTGGCCCCATGGGCGCGGCCGCTTCTTTTGCGCTATGAGCGCGAAGAGACGCTCGTGTTCGGCGGAGTTTTGTCGACCGTCAAGGTCGAAACCGACGATCTCGGGTGGGGGCCGGACGAAGAGGACTGTCGCGTCATCGCTCAGACTTGCCAAGGGTTGGCGTGATCATGAGTCGTTTACCTCCGCTGACTGACACTCTCATCGGTGAAAGTCCTAGCATGATGTCTCGCATTGTCGCAGACCTGCGCCATCGCGTGGCTGCGTTGGAGGCACGAAGCGAGCCCGCGGCTCAGGCCGCTACCTCGGTACCTGCCGCACCCGAAAAGCCCGTCACGGGCCGCACGTTTGACGACGCGATTGCGTGGCTCAGGAAGCGCGAGGAGAGATTGCGGCGTTCGGGGTGGCTGATGGACGCTGATGCAATCGAAAGCGCTGCTGATGAGTTGGAAAGGGGCGTGAAGCCGTGAAACTCGACAAGGTCGCCCCTGTCCCGCAACCCGCGCGTCCCGCCGACCGCTCCGGGCCATCGTGGCTGGCGCGCGAGGTGTCGGCTTCGCGCGTTGCCCGGCTCCTCGGCTGGCCTGTCGTCAGCCCTTGACACAACGGTTGGGCGGCGTCATACTTGAATGTATGGCAACCGATCTCTCTGCCGTAAAATCTGGCGACATTCTGGCCCGCGTTCATGGGTCCGCAACCCCCAGTGATCCCGTTAAGGTCGAACGTCGCACTCCGAAATTCCTCATTATGGAGGGCGGGGAGAAGGTGAGGGTCGATTGTGGGCGGAGTGTGACCTCCTGCTACCGCTACGAGCCGTGGAGTGATGAGCGGGAGGCGGAGCGAGCCGCACGAGCGCATTATGTGCAAATTCGTCGACGGTTCGAATCCCTCATGGGTCGACCCAACTATGTCACGTATAACGGCTCTGAGCATGCGTGTGTTGATGACGTGCTGCGGAATGAAGAGGTCTTCGCTGAGTTTGAGGCACTTCTCAAGCGACAGGAGATCGAACGGTTGGAGATTCTGGCGAGGCTGATGGCCGGCCGACCTGAGAAGACCGCCCCTTGACAGGCTCCCGGGGCGGAGTCAAACTCAAAACATGCACCGCTGCGAACCCCTGGACTGGACCCGCGAACTACTGCCCGGCGCCGACTTGTTCGATCCCGCGCCCGTCAAGGGCACGACTTGCACCTCGACACTTCGTCAACATGCGCGAGTGGTAGAATGTGACATCAGGGATTCTGGCGCCGGTTGGCTACAGGTGGTCCAAAACTACTGCGGCGTCGGAGTTCCGCCTCATGGGCTGTGCACTGCGCTTGAGGTGCAGTCGTGATCTGGCACTGCACGGTGGGCCCCGCCCACGTCACCCTGCGTGACCCGGAGCCAGGCACCGCGGCCAGTCGGTCGCTCGTGGACGCTGGCATCGGCTGTCCGGACTGTGGTGCGGACTTCTTCGCAGGTGCGGAGGTGAGCCGGCCCAACCGCCGCGATTCGCGCGCCGTCCCTGCCTTGCGCTGTGTCTGCGGCTCGACGTGGCCGCTTGTGAAGGGCGATCCCTTGGAGGTCGAGCGATAATGCCAGTCATGCGAGCGGAAGCGTACCTGCCCGAAGCCGGCAAACCGGACGGGACGTGTGAAGAGTGCGGACCGCACGGCAACCGGGGCGTGATCGTGCTGTCCGAGGCCGTCGTCCCGTGCCTAGTGTGTGTCGGTCGGGCCGACAAGGTGGCATATGACAAGGGTTGCGAACTGATTGGCGAGCTCACGGCGTCTTTGTACGGAAAGCCGCTAGACGCCAAGCCATCGCTATCAGTCGTCACGCCGAAGGCGAAGAACACGGTTCGGTGGTGGGAAGGCACCCCCGACGACCCTTGGATTCGCCACGTGTTTGTGCGCGTCGAGTACAGCGACGCGCCCGCCAAAGTGCTTGCTATTGGTGATTTGGTGTTCGATGCACCAGTGGCGCTGCCCTTCAAGTACGCGCCGGGCGTGGGCGTGATCGGAGTGCCGTGAGCGAGGTGCATGTTTCGGTGGTGCAGGACGGCGTTTTGCACCTGTTCCAGCCCGTTGCCCACCTTGGCGGCCGTTGGCAAGCGTACCAAACCGCGCTCACTGGGGCGAAGTTTCAAGACCTCGGCGAGCGCGGCAAGTGGAACGCCGTGAAAGCCACCGCTGATGGTGAACGCGTCGCCTCCATCGTGGGCGCCTTGCAAGCCGCTGGCTTCACCCTGCGCGTCGACGAACCGACGCGCCAGGCCGTGACGCGCGGCGCTGAGCTGATTCGCAAGCGCAATGAGGAGGGCGCCGCCCAACACAAGGCCGCTCGATCCACGGTCGCGGCCAGTGGCGGCGCCCTCCTCGAGCATCAGGACCCCGGCGTCGTGTGGCTCGCGTCCCGTCGCTCTGCCTTGCTGCTCGACGAAATGGGCCTCGGCAAAACGATGCAGACGGTCCTATCTGGGCTCCCGGAAGAGGCGCAGGTGGTGGCCTGCCCTGCGTCCGTCGTCGGCGCGTGGGTGTCCGAGTTCGCCAAATGGCGCCCAGACCTCGCAGTCGAAACGCTCGACTCCGCCCGCGAGTTCGCTTGGCCCGCCCCGGGTGCTGTCCTCATCACCACCCACGACCGCATTCCGCCTGCCCGTGCCGTTGTCGTCGAACATTTGCTTGACTTTCGCGGAAAAATGCTGCGCTGGCTGGCCGCCGCCCTCGCCGGGTGGAGGTCCAGCAAACTTCCCGTCCTCCGTCAAGCCCTGCCGTGTGAGAAACCCCCCACGGGGCCAACGCGGGTGGTGATTGACGAGGTGCACGAGTTTCGTTCAACGTCCGCACAGCGGTACAAAAACGCCCGGGATCTCGTCCGGCGCACAATGCGTGCAAAAGGTCGCGCGTTGGGCCTGACAGGGACGTTGGTGCAGAATCGCCCGTGCGAACTGAAAGCGGTCCTCGATCTACTTGACCTCTTCGGCGAGGCGTTCGGTAGTTGGACAAAGTACACGACGGCGTTTGGCGGCCCTGAAGCAGTGCGCAAATCGAACGCTGAAGCCACCCCTGCGGTTCACCAGGCCATCGGCCGTGTAGCGCTGCGGCGGACGAAGTCATCAGCCGGCCTGAACCTACCGCCGCGTTCGTACGAAACGATCACGGTCGCGCTCGAGGGCCAGGCGGCTGAGGCCGCAGCACAACTAGCGGACATCGTCAAGCGCCGCGCAGGCGGCAGCGAACGTGAGATCCCGGGTGAGGAGGAGATCTCGGCCGCGCTCGAGGCGTCCTCAGAAATCGGCGCCGTCCAGGCTTCGCGGCGTGTCATCGCCCTCGCCAAGCTCCCAGCGGCGATGAAGTTCGCCGACGAGTGCGAGGCTGCAGGCGAGCCCGTTGTCATCGCCTCCGGCTGCCGGGACGTTGTGGCTGCCCTCGGCGCCCGGCCGCGCTGGGGGTGCATCATGGGCGATCAGACGCCAAAGGAACGCGCCAAGGTCGTCGCCCGCTTTCAGGCTGGTGAACTCGTCGGCATCGCCGTCAGCACCCGGGCAGGAGGGACCGGGATCACACTCACCCGAGCCGCCGTCCTGCTGTTCGTCGATCTGGACTGGAATCCAGCTCGCAATGCGCAAATGGCTGACCGCATTCACCGCATTGGGCAAACGCGCCCCTGCCGCATCGTGACCCTTGTCGGCGACTGTTGGATCGACGCGGCGGTCGCCGCCGTGACGCGAGCAAAGCGCACGCTTGCGGCAGAGTCGCTGGACGCCCTCGTCGGTCGTGACGCGCCTAAGGCCCACGCCCCCAACGTCGCGGCCCTGCGCGGGCAGCCCGTCTTGGGCGGGCTCGTGGTGGACGCTTCGCTCGCGCAACGGCTGCGCGACGGCGCACGAGTCGGGCGACCGCTGGCGTCCTGGCTTCACACCCGGTGGCCAAACGTCGGCGATCATGCTCCCGGGGCGGTGCGTGGTGCAGACAAGATCCTGCGACCCGTTCTTGACCTGCTCGCGGCCGAAGAAGCCGCTTGACGGGTGCAACATGCCAGTGCAGGATGCACTTGTATTTGCTGGCCCCCTAACCTGAACAGGAGGAGACTCAAATCATGCGTGATGAAGACAAACGAAACGTGGAACACCTCAAGGTCGACGACTCGGTCCTGGCTGCCATGAAGAAGGCCAAGGCGGAGAGTCACGTCATCGACACCGCCAAGGAAGTGGGTATCATCCACCGCGCTGAGGGACAGGGGTGGACCATGGCGGGCTATCGTGGTGACATCTTCACCAAGGCGCAAGAGCGAGCTTTTGACAAGGCTCGCTTCGCCGCCAACGGCTAGACAACCTCAAACCGTAGGCTGCGCTGGGTGCTGTCGTCCGCCGACCACTTGTGCGAGGGCGACAGGCCAGACCACCGAAGCAACCGGGCGCGGGCGGTGGTAGGTTCGCCGTCGCCCTCCACCTCAAGATGCATGGCGTCAGCCGCGGGCCCAAACGCGGTGGGGTAGAGGGCGACGGCGAGGGCGGCCTTGAAGGGTGCGGTTCCGACCACGTACCTAACTGACCGCTCGTTGAGGGGCACAGACACCAGCGGGTGGGAAGTGGCGGCATCACGAACAACGAGGAGGCGAGACATGTAACTATGATGCACATGATCTGGTCGCCCGTCAAGGGGCGTTCGTGGGCGCAACGTTTGCGGCGAAACGCGCGCGAAGAAAATCGACATGCCTCGTGATCGGACCGCGGGCCGGTCGACACTAACTAGGCATGAACGAAACAATCATTGCCGCCCGTGACGCCCTGGCCGCCCGCGCCGCTGACCTCCGCACCGACTCCGCCGCCTTTGCTGCCCTGGCCGACGCCGCCCCGAAGGGTTCGCAGGAGCAAGCCGACCTGGACCTCATCTCTCGTCGCTGCGGCCTGTACGCCTGGGACCTTGAGGAGACGGTGCGCCGGATTGACAAGCGCTAAAAAGACGCCCGCCACCCTTCACGGGGTGGCGGGCTTCGCGCTTGCGGGATGTGCGCGTTACGCGGTGCGACGGATCGTGATCGTCAGGGTGGCGAACGCCGCAGTTGCGTCATTCGTCCCGCCGACCGTGAAGTTCAGGTTCGAGCCAACCGCCACAGTGTTCGCGGCGGTCGGGGTCGCGGCGTCGAGATCGCCCTCAGCAGAACCGGACTGCGTGATCGTGACGACACCGTTGGTGACAGCAACCGCGGCGATCTTGGCGGTGATCGTTGCGTCGCCGGTCGTCAGCGCGGCGCCGCCGAGACGGGACGCGATGCGCGTAATCGTGCCAGCAACCGGACAGTTGATGCCGTAGACCTTGGCATCGCTGCCGACGAGGTTGGGGATCTGCAGCGTGAGGTACTCGTGCAGACCCACGACACTGATCCCAGTAATCGTCAGCGTGCCCGCCGACAACGTGAGGCCTCCGGTGGTGATGGTGACGAGTTCGCCGATCGTCGCGGCGCCGGCGACCGTGAGGTCGTCCGTGGAGGTCAGTTGCTCGGCCGACACGGTACCGGCGGTCAGCGTGATATTGCCCGCCGCCGACGTGTAATGGCCCGTCACCGCGAGCGTCTCGCCGATCGTCACAGCGCCCGTGACCACCAGGTCATCGCCGACCGTCACGTCGTCGGTCGAGACGAGATCGGCAAAGGTGCAGGTGCCCGAACCCGTGAGGTTCGTCAGGTTGTCCAGCGAGAAGGACGGGCTTTCACCCTCGCCGTTGAAGGACACATCGCCCTCAAAGGTGACATCCTTCGTGAACAGTTTCTCGTCGTCGTGGCGGGTAACGTCGGCCATGGGGATCGCGCTCTCCTCTAGCCGCGCGAACTCGGCGGCCGAGCGGGAGGCTAGTCGACCTTGACAGTTGCCGAGAAACGGTGCAGGATGTGGTCTATGAACGTCGACCGCCTTCCCGCCTGTGAGAACCCCGCTTTTGCCACTGTTGCCACCAAGCTCGCCGCCATGACCTGTGGCACCGCTGACGAAAACCGCGCCATCGTGTCGCCGAGCGCGGAACTGCGCGTCGACTATGACGGGATCACCCTCACCACCGGCGCTGGTCAGGTGTTCGAGTTCTTCGCCAAGGGTCTCACCTACCGCCAGATCGCCGATCACGTGAACAACATCATGGCGCGGGGTGGTTGTCCGTTGACGGGTTCGGTCGTGGTCGGGCCGTGGTCGGCTCAGAAGCCGCAGATCTTCTAACCCTTGACGGGGCACCCGGGGTGGTGCGACCTTCAAGTGATGTTGCCAGTTCGTTCGTCCCTTCATGCCGTCGTCACTGCTGCGGCTCCTGCGCTGCTCGTTGGAGCGCTCGTGGCTGCGTTTCAGTTCGCGTCGCGCGGCCTCCACGTCGCCCCGGTTGCTGGCGTCGCGCTTTGTGCTGCCGTTGCTATGTGGGCGGCCGTGCGCACCTATCATCTGTTGGGTATCGCTCTCGTCCTTGAGAGTGTGGAGCAACTGCAAGCCACGCTCGCCGCTCGTGGCGTCGTCGTCAGCCGAGAGAAGGCGCTGGAGATCTCCGCCGCCTTGTGCGAGGCGCAGCGTGTGGCGCGTGAGGCGAAGACAAAGCAGCCTTGACGGTCGCAGGTGGTGAGGCGTACCGTCAAGGGATGGTAAACTGGAAGCGCCTACGGGCGGAGATTGCGGCAAACGCGACGGAGTGGTCTTCACACCTAAGCGCGGTGTCTGAGTTTGCTACAGACGTAATCGCGTTCGCTGGTCGCCCGTCGAAGTTGGGTGCGGCGGGCCTCGTTCTGTCTGGTGTTCGGGCCGTGGCGGGCATGAGCGCCAGTTATGATGACAGTGCGTTGGCGCACACCTGGCATCCTCTCCAGATTGAGACGGCGGCGGCAAGCGCGGTGACAGCCATCGTGGAGGATGTAAAAGAACGGGGTTCTTACTGGCGCTATGGTCGCGCCGGTGGGCAACGGATCGCGTTTCGGGTTGCATACGGTCCCATAGGCAGCGAAATCAGCGAGATCTGGGCGGAGCATGACGCCGCTGCCTTCCTTGAGCATGCCCGCCGCACGTTACGCCAACGTGCGAGCGCCCATGCCATCCTTAGCGACTCAGGCGCGATTCCGTGCGACCCGCCCGCAAACGTAGAGTCTGAGATCGCAGATCGCCTGTGGAGTCGAATCGAGCCGTTCCTCCACGCCGGCAAACCGCGCTCCATCATCCTCGCCGGGCCTCCGGGGACGGGTAAGTCGTGCGCCGCATCCACCCTCGCCCGTCGCGTCTGCGACCTCTTCCCAGGAGCCACCACGCTCCGTATCCCTGTCGCGCGACTGAGTCGGATGGACCCGTGCGCGATTGACGGGTTGCTTGACCTACTGCCCACCGATGTCCTGCTGATCGACGACATCGACCGTGTGGCGGATGTGGACTCGCTGCTGGACCTGATGGAACACTGCCGCGCTCGTCAACGCCTCGTGGTGGTCACCATCAACGGTTTTCTTCCCGCTGCCCTCAAGCGGCCGCGCCGAGCTGGCGACGAGATCTTCCGCGTGACGGGAGTCGGCCGTCGCCTGGCGCTCCAACTGCTTGGCACCGCGTGGTCGCGCATGTCTTACGCGCAACTGGACATCGTTGATGAGTGGCCCGCCGCGTTCGTCCTTGAACTAGCGGACCGGATCGCCACCATCCCAGGCGTGAACGTCGACAAAGAGATCTCCGAACTGGCGAAACGCGTGGCCGAGAACAACGCCGCTTGACGGGATGACCGCATACGGCGTACCGTTAAGGGATGACGGATTGGGACAGACTCAAGTTCAAGGCGCATCAGGTGGTGCAGAAAACCACTCGTGTGCTCGGAAAGGCGCAGCAGTTTGCGGCGATTGCTTCTGCAGCCGCAGCGAAGCCCGGCCCGCTGGCCAAGGTGGGTTTGGGGTTGTCGGTCGCTCATGTGGTGGGGGACCTGCTCAAGGACTCTGACGGAGGGAAGCGGGCGAGCAAGTGGCATCAGGTGGACGTGCCGTCAGGCGCAATCGGCGCGTTTCTGCTGCCGCTTGTGTCGTTGGTCGGTGACGGGTGGTTTTACGGCCGGCTTGGAGATCAGGAGATCGCCATCCATCGGGGATATGCCAAGGAATGGACTTTCAACGCCTACGCAGAGCTCGACGCGAAGAAGGTGCGCAGTTTTATCCGCGTCCGGATGTTGGAGGCAGTGGGCACGCACGGCGTTCTCACGGCTCGATCAGGGAAATTCGCGCTCGTCTCAGGTGAACAACCTCAAATCACCCCGTGTGAACGAGCTGAAAACATTTGGCGACGGGTCGCGGCGCCTACGCTTGCAGGGCACACACGCGTTCTAATGCTCGACGGGCCACCGGGAACGGGCAAAACGACGTTGGCGAAGACGCTGGCGCGGCGCATGGTCGACTCGTTGCCCCGCGGGGCCACAAGCCTACGCATCCAGGTCTCCGATCTCGGCCACATGCAGCCCAGCGCCCTGGACGCACTTTTGGACCTGTTGCGGGTGGATGTCCTCCTGATCGACGACCTGGACCGTTTTGAGCAGTGCGACCAACTGCTTGACCTTTTCGAACGTTGTCACGGACGCCAACGGCTTGTGGTTGTGACGGTGAACAACGCTGCGAAGTTGCCGGGCGCCCTGCGCCGCCCCGGTCGCATCGACGAAATTGTCCGCGTGGAGGGTGTTGGGGCAGACCTCGCCCGCGAGATCCTTGGCCCTGTTAGCAATCGGCTGACCGAGGAGCAGATCCGCACTTGCGCTGGGTGGCCTGCGGCATTTGTGGCTGAGATCTCGCTCCGCCTCCAAACGATCCCGAGCGCGGATCCCGCAGAAGAGATCGCCGACATCGGCAACCGGGCACGAGCGAACGCCGCGTGAATCAATCCCTCAGCATGTGAGGACCGTTGACGGCCGGCGAGAGCGGGCGCACAGTCTCCACCGCGCGTAGCCCCGCGTGGAAATCGGAGACTCCATCGTGCGAAACAAGATGCTCATTCCCGCTCTTCTGTCCGTTGTTCTTCCCGCTCTCTCTGCCTGCGATGCCGTGACCAGTGGTCCGCTCGCTCTTCGTGCCTCTGCTCCCCAGCCCGCCCCTGCGCGTCGCATGTCCCTGATGGGCGAGCGCATGGGCTCCACGGGCGACACCTCGAGCGGTGGCGACACCTCGACCGGTGGTGAGGAGCCCCCGGGGGAGACGGAGGCCGGGACCTCGACGGGCGGCGGCATGCCGATCGAGGACACGGACGGTGCGTCTTCCACCTCCACCGGGAGCGAGAGCTCAAGCGGCACAACGGGCGAGGGCACCAGCAGCGGGACGACGAGCGAACCTGTGGATTGCCCGTGGTGGGGCTGCGAAGTCCCGGCTGCCTGGGTTGCCCAACCGCTGGATGTCTTCGCCGACTGTGGCCATCCTACCGACCAGCCCGAACTAGGCGAGGCGAAGTGTGCGGCTCATGTTGCAGCGATGGGACTCGAAGGCATCCCACACGACTGTATTCGAGCCTCCTCATTTGAGGTGTTTGACACAGAGATCATTGGGTGGGGAAAGAACGCCGTGGACCTGCCGCCGCCAGGCCACTGGTACCAGCCGGCTTTTTGCAGTCCTCGCTGTGAGCGCATAAGTAACAACAACAGCATGGACGATCCGTGCCGTGCCCTGGGGGATGCGATGGACATGCCGTGGTGGTTGTCCTGTGTCAGCGGAACTCCTGATCCTGCCGTGACGGGCACCTGCACCGATTTTAACGGTTGGTTTCCCGCTGTGACTTATCCAGATCCGCTTGGGCCGCCTACCTACGAGCCGATTCGCATGTTTTGGTAGCCTTAGTGGTTCTCGTACGTGATCATCACGTAGCGGATGTTCACGGTTGAGGTTGCGCTAACCGCAATGCTGGCAAAGATGCCGGTGAGGTTCTCCGGCCCCACACCTACACGAATGTAGCCAATCACCGAGTGCCATGCGTACGAGGTGCCGGCTGCAATCGTGAGGTGTGACTGACTGTTGTTTGAGGCGCAGGCGAATCGAATCGTCGCAGTGGGGGAACCTACCGCGGTCGACATCGCCGCATAAGCCCAGAAACGGACGGGGATTACGTTCTCCTTCCCCCGCATGACCACCTGCGCTTCCGAGTCCTGAACTCGCGTCGCGTTGACGCATGCGGCTGTGGAGGACAGCGGACGCGCGGTTGCGTATGCAAAATTGGTCGAATTTTCGGTGAGCTGAGATCGGGCCTCAGGGCCTACCGTACTCGTGGCTCGCGGCGCAGCCTCAGTATCGGTGACGTTCTGATTGCCCTCCTGCCACGAGGACCAGTACCACACCACTGGGCCGATCTCTTGGCACAGGCGCTTGGCGGCTTGCGTGATCGCGAGGACGCCCCCCGCGTTGTCGCTCGCGCCAAACTTGGTGAACGGGAACGGGCCCTGGAGATCTCCGAGCGACCCGCCGCCGTCGTTGCTGTGCATGGGTGCGATCCAGTTGTCAGTGTTCGCGTCATACGCGAACCCGAAGGGTTCTTCGTGGACCACCAGCGACACTACCCGGGGGCTGCCAATGTATGAAACCGTGATAGTCACGGTGACCCCATCGCACCAGGCGGCGAGATTCTGGACGTTTTTGAAGTCGGCGGGGTAGATGGGCTGGGTACGGTGGCGGCTCAGCGCCGCCCAACTGCTCCCCTCCGCCGAGGGCTGGGCGCCGTTCGCCAGTTTTGAGCCCTCAACGGCGATCTCCTTCGTGATGGTCTCCGTGTCGGTCCCGTTGTCGAACAACACCTCAATTTTGACGGAGCCTGAGGCGCCGCCCTCTTCATAACTTCCAAGCCCATCGGGTTGGGTCGTCATGCCTGAAGGCAGAGCAACAAACATCATTCTGAGGAAATGACCAGGAGTCAGCGAGATAGGAGGCGTTCGCGCAACAACACGGTTGTCTGTGCTGCTGGGGTGTGACAAACTCATTTGTTGAGTATCAGGAATGTGCCATTTACTGGCGCCATTCAGCCCCGTTCGGCAAAGAATGCGACGACCATGGGCGAGAACGCGGTCTGCCGCAGCGTGAACCTGTGAAGCGCGATTCCGAGACATCAACTGCAGACCGCGCAGCGGATCAAGAGCAACAGCGGTCTGGGGTTCCTTGAGGAAACGACGGCGGTGCATAACCACAGAAGACTACCACGCTATCCCTTGGGTGGTCTACCCCTATTGTAAACGCACGAACTGGAGTGCATCGGAGTGCTTGTCAGGGGGCCAAGTGGTGGGTATGCTAGAGGAAGAAACGAACTCTCTCATGCGAAACGTTGTTTTGATCGCCTCCCTTCTTAGTGCCTGCAGCCCCCACCCGGAACATCCCGATACCACCGTTGGGACTGAGACGGCAGCCACGGGCACGACTGCGAGCGAAACGGAGGGAATGACTGGGTTCAACCCCACCACGGAGGTCAACGGCTCTACGGGAATGCCTGACACGGACGATCCTGTCATCACCACGCTGCCACCCACAACTTCCACCACCACGGGAGAGATGGAATGTGACGCATTCGTGATGTGCGGAGACGAACCTTGTTTGGACTTTGACGGCAACCCGATTTGTCCGCCAACGACCTGTGTGCCCATGCCGTGTGAGGATTGTCCAGAGGGGCTGTTCTGCGGCGACCTGCCTGAGGGCTCCGTCTGCATCATCAACGGCCAAGTGCCCTGCAAACCCAAGTGCACCCCCATCTCCTGCGAAGAGTGCCCCAACAACACGTGCGAGGAGAACGGTTCTGCGTTGTGCCTCAATCCAGACGGAGCGGCCATCATGTGCCGAGAGAAACTCCTGGCTTGCAATGCGCTGTTCGACAACTGCACGGAAGACGGTCATTGCGCCGGAGGGGCGCCGAACTGCATCAACCAAGCCTGCATGGCGGCCTGCGAAACTGCACAGGATTGTGGGCTTGACACGTTGTGTGTGAACAAAGTTTGTGTGAACGACTTTGGAGCTCTGGTCTGCAAAGTCCAACCGCACGACCCGCCTGAGGAGCCGACACCGGCCTGTCCGGTGCTCAGCCAGTGCATGAACGACCTCGACTGCACCCCCGGCGCCTCGCTGTGCTGGGACTTCACGACCATGAAGCCGGTCGCAGGCGGCGAGATCGGCAACTGCGTGGCGCCCTGCGCTGGCGACGAAGCGTGTGGCGAGGGCAACGTCT
>CAZIWB010000044.1:0-48867 GCA_964542655.1 uncultured Cellvibrionaceae bacterium | reverse complement strand
ATATAACTGTCGGCTGCAAAACCAAATGTAAAAAAACGGTGGGTTTAATATCGGTTTTTTTTCCGCTCACATCTTGCAAGCTGAGGCTGGACAACCATATCAGGATGAGGAAAGTTAAAATAAACAAGGGTAAAAAACGGATGGGCAATATATCAAATACTAACCCCAGCCCCACGACCGCCGCCATAAAACCAAGCGATCCCCACAGGCGGATCTGACTGTAACGATGATGGTTATTGCCTAAATAGCCGAGCGTAATCACTTCAAATTGCGGCAGCACTGCATGCCAGAAAAAGGTGTAGCAACTCACCACCAATACCAGCCACCAGTAGCGTTGATCGAGCAAAATACCGGCAAAAATAATACTCGCCGCCAAACTGCCAAGACGAATAATACGCAACCGCTGCTGCGTATGATCAGCCAGCCAACCCCAAAAATTCGGTGCGATAATACGGGTCGCAAGGATAATCGCGCTGATGATGCCCACATCCTGCGAGGAATAACCGAGTGACTTGAGATAAATCCCCCAAAAGGGAATCAGTGTGCCGACAACAGCAAAATAAAAAAAATAAAAACCGGAGAGACGCCAATAGGGAATTGCTTGCTGCGTAAACGAAAGGGACATAAAAAGGCAACAGGAGGAGGAAGCACAAATTGGGTTGGTCATCGCAGCGCGACAACCAACCCAACACACCTTTGGAAAACTTATTTTACACTGGCAGGAATGACGGGCACTGAATGTTTTACCGCACCATTTTGTCCGCGCTGACGCAGCAGATGATCCATAAGAACCAACGCCAGCATCGCTTCGGCAATCGGTGTTGCACGGATCCCCACACATGGGTCATGGCGCCCCTTGGTAATCACCTCCACTGCATTGCCATGCACATCCACACTGCGCCCTGGAATATGCAAGCTTGAGGTAGGCTTGAGCGCGAGATTGGCAATAATATCTTGCCCGGAAGAAATGCCCCCAAGAATTCCGCCCGCATTATTCGACAGAAAACCTTCCGGTGTCATTTCATCGCGATGCTGGGTACCGCGCTGTTCGATAGAGCCAAAGCCCTCACCTATCTCAACGCCTTTCACCGCATTAATACTCATCAATGCATGGGCGATTTCCGCATCAAGGCGATCAAAAATCGGCTCACCCAACCCTGGTGGCACATTGGTGGCGACCACCGTAATTTTTGCACCTATAGAGTCACCCTCTTTATTGAGCGCCTGCATAAAAGCTTCCATTTCCGGCACTTTACTGGCATCAGGACAAAAGAATGGATTTTGATCAATCTGATCCCAATCGACAGTTTCAATTTTTATCGGGCCAAGTTGCGACAAATAACCGCGCACTTCAATACCGTGGAAATCTTTTAAATATTTTTTAGCGATAGCACCCGCAGCGACCCGCATGGCTGTCTCGCGCGCTGATGAACGACCGCCACCGCGATAATCGCGCACACCGTATTTTTGCATATAGGTGTAATCCGCATGGGCCGGGCGGAATTGGTCTTTGATATTGGAATAATCCTTGGAGCGCTGGTCGGTATTTTCGATCAACATACCAATCGGTGTACCGGTCGTTTTACCTTCAAACACACCCGATAAAATTTTTACCGCATCTTCTTCGCGACGCTGGGTGGTATAACGGGATGTACCGGGTTTGCGGCGATCCAGATCAATTTGGATATCGGCCTCAGTCAACTCAAGGCCAGGTGGACAGCCATCCACAATTGCGCCCAACGCCAGACCATGGCTTTCACCAAAGGTAGTAACAGTAAACAATTTTCCGTAAGTATTTCCTGACATAAGAATCAAACACCGGATAGATAAAAAGTGCGCCGATTATACGTGACTTGCCCAAGCGACGCATCGAAATCAATGGATTAGAGGACACCCGCCGCACGCGCGCTGCGCAAATCCCGGGCGCTCAATATAAATACACCATGCCCACCCCGCTCAAATTCCACCCAGGTGAAAGGCAGGGCTGGATAGGCCTCTTCCAGCGCAGGCCAGGAGTTCCCTACTTCCACCACCAACAGGCCATCTTCGGTTAACAAATCCTCCGCTTCTTTCAGCAAACGGCGGGTAAAATCCAAACCATCCTCTCCGGAGGAAAGACCCAATTCGGGCTCTGCATGGAACTCATCTGGCAGACTCGCCATATCTTCTGCATCCACATAAGGCGGATTTGAAACAATCAGGTCAAAGCGCTGCCCGAGCAGGTTTTCAAATAAATCGGATTGCAGCGCAAAAACACGCTCAGCCATACCATGCTGCTGGATATTTTCTTCAGCTACCGCCAGGGCATCGTAGGAAATATCACTCAGCTGCACCTCCGCATCGGGAAAAGCGTGAGCGCAGGCGATGCCAATACAACCACTACCCGTACATAAATCCAGGATCTGCTGCGGCTCATTGACCAGCCAGGGAGCAAAGCGATTTTCAATCAATTCGGCAATCGGCGAACGTGGTACCAACACCCGCTCATCAACACTGTAAGGCAGGCCCGCAAACCAGGCCTGGCCGGTAATGTAGGCCGCAGGAATACGCTCTTCTATACGGCGCTGGATGTTGAGCACGACGCGTTCTCGTTCGTGGCGGGTCAAACGGGCATCGAGCCATTCATCTCCCAGTGGAGGCGCCAAATGGATTGCATGCAATACCAACTGTTCAGCTTCATCCCACGGGTTATCCGTACCATGGCCATAAAAAAGTTTCGCATCAATAAATTCACTAGCCGCCCAGCGGAAAAAATCGCGAATCGTCAATAATTCATCACGCGCCTGATCATAAGGACTAAGAGAAGTAACCATGGATAACCTCGGTTTGGGCAGAGAGCGGGCATTCTACCCAATAAATTGGCCAAACCAGGATTTATGTTTTCTAGAAAGTGACTGAAAGCGGTAAACTGCCGTTTTGTGACAGGCAGAATATCGCTGCCGTTTGAGGAGCTTCTGATGAGAGAACATTTTGCGAGCATTATCGCTGGTATTGGCGAAGATTTAACCCGCCCTGGTTTGCTGGATACACCGGACCGCGCGGCCAAGGCATTCCAATTTTTGACTCGCGGTTATCACCAGACTCTGGATGAGGTGGTTAATGATGCCCTTTTTCCCTCTGACTCCGATGAAATGATTATCGTGAAAGATATCGAACTTTATTCGCTCTGCGAGCATCACTTGCTGCCTTTTATCGGCAAAGCCCATGTTGCCTATATCCCGACTGGAAAAGTATTGGGCTTGTCAAAAGTCGCACGCATCGTTGATATGTTCGCCCGCCGCCTGCAAATCCAGGAACAACTGACGGTACAAATTGCCGAATGCATCCAGGAAATTACCGGTGCATCCGGTGTCGGGGTTATTATCGAAGCTAAGCATATGTGCATGATGATGCGTGGTGTTGAAAAGCAAAACTCTTCAATGAAGACGTCTGCCATGCGCGGCACTTTCCGCAGCAACCAGGCCACACGCAATGAGTTTTTATCGCTGCTGC
The DNA here is from genome assembly GCA_964542655.1 of uncultured Cellvibrionaceae bacterium. Classification (GTDB taxonomy): domain Bacteria; phylum Pseudomonadota; class Gammaproteobacteria; order Pseudomonadales; family Cellvibrionaceae; genus Cellvibrio. The sequence goes on along the minus strand of CAZIWB010000044.1, from coordinate 45,375 downwards.
GCTAACGCAATTCACCGTAAAAAATTCGCAATAAAAAGGGCGGCATCTTTATTGGATGCCGCCCTTTCTATTTATTGATATCCATACCCTATTGCTATTTATAGTCACTCATTAATTTTGACAACCTCTACGCGCGCATTCCGGTCACCCCGCCCTGCCGGTGCAAGACTGCCAATCCCATAGGTATCCATGCGCGCAGCCACTATGCCTTTTTCTTGTAATGCGGCTTTCAATTGATCAGCATAAAGCCGGGAATCTCTTTGCTGCTGTGCGAGAACAACAGGCGCATAGTCATGCCCCACTAAAGCAATCTTCCAGCTCGATCTCTGGGTTAGCACATCAACCAATGCTTGCAAATGCGCTTGCTTGATTTGGATATTGGTGCTGCCTTTTGCATCTTCAGCGACCAGATCGGGAAAGACGTAATAGCCATTTGCGTCAAGCGATTTGATAATCGACTCAGGACTTGATGCTATACCCAATTCGATAATCTTATCGACATGTAACACGTCAAGCTGTAAATACACGCGCTTATTGCCGCGCTGTACAGCATAAAGCGAAACGTAATAGGGTTTGTCATCCGCAGTAGTGACTTCATAGGCACCGTATTGCTGGAATTGATCCAAACCATACAACTGTTGGATTTTAAAATGGTTGTTGGCCCAGGAATTACTGGTGCCGCAGTCGCGGCTCTTGCAATGGAACAACTCGCGAAAATTAAAATTTTGTAATTGATCAAGATAAAAATCAAAACCATTATTAGCGCTGTGACCTTCAGGCAACTCCAGCGTATAGCGTGCAAGCATACCGCTTAGGCGCTGTTGACGATCAACCCGCCAATTACCCGCGATTTTTTTGTAGCTCCCCAGCGCCAGCACATATTCATCCGTTTCCGCATTGCTTTGAAATATCACACTGGCATTGTGATAATTCTGTACCGGCAGGTCTGCAGCAAAGAGCCCACCAGTAGCCAACAGCAATATTACACCGCCGATAAAACGCACAAAATTCATAAGCGCTCACTGAAAAATAATCGTTATTTTCAACTGAAAATCAAATGGTGAAACGGGAAAAAAATTCGTTCAACTTTTCCGCGACCAAATCTACTTCCTGCTCCATGTGCAAATGATGCCCACCGGGCAGCACCTCGCAATCGACATGGGCAAACTGCGCAACTTCGTTCAAATAATTTTCATAGAGGGTAGGAAGGCCATTTTCGGCCAACAACAGTTTTACCGGGGAACTGACACGATGAACAAATGCGTGCAGTTGTTCGCGCGATAATTTTATCATCGAAGGCGCCAGCAGGCGCGGATCAGTACTCCAGGAGAATCCACCCGACTGCACCACTACACCACGCTCAGTCAACGCTTTGGCCGCAGCATGCCCAAGCGGAAACATGCCGCGTTCGCGCGCCTTGATCGCAATTTTTATATCGGAATAAACAGAAGGTGTTTTTTGTTGCTGAACCCGAAGCCCCTGGATTGCTTTCGCCAATTGCTGGGGAGCATCTTCCGGGTGAGATGGCTCAGGTAACAGGCCTTCAACCAACCCCAGGGCAATAAACCGCTCGGGAAATGCCCCCGCAGCCAGGGTACCAATAATCGCGCCGCGCGAATGCCCCAGAAGCGCAAAACGTTCCCACCCCAAATGGTCCGCAGCGGCGAGAATATCGTTGATATCATCCCAATAGGTGTACGCCATTTGTCCTGGCCGATGCCCGGTTTTACCATGCCCAGCCATATCCAACGCAATAATATGCAGGTTTTTCAGGCGTGGTGCCAAGGCAAAAAAACTGGCGGCATTATCCAGCCAACCATGCAAAGCGAGCACCGGTAATTGCGCAGGATCACCCCACTCTTGCGCCGCGAAATCCATTCCATTGACATTAAAATTCAATTCGCGGGGACTGGGGGAATGCAGCATAAAAAGATCCACTGAAAGGAACAAAACGAAGATCGTTTTATTTTAGGCGTGATCCAGCCAAAGTAAATCACCCATACCAGCAGCTATCACTTGCAAGCGAATCGCAGCGAGGGAACTGGTTCCCATAGGATGATAATCGTTGGGCGTACCGCACAACTTATTGACCAAGGCACCCACCAAAGGTTGATGGCTTACCAACAACATAGATTGATCGGCATCTTGCAACTGTTGTTGATAAAGCTCATCCAACCATGTCAGCAACGCTTGCGGGCTTGCCTCAGGGATTAATAAGTCAGTTGTCTGGACACTGAGATGAGGAAAATAATGCGCGGCAATTATTGCAGTTTGCTGCGCGCGCACCAAAGGACTAGCCCAGATCTGCGTGAGCGATGCCATATCCAACGCACGGGCACCAATCACTTTCGCAGTATCACTACGCCCTTTTTCTGTAAGCCGACGCGCTTCATCGGTAGTAATCTGCGCTTCGGCTTGACCATGCCGCAAAATATAAATAGTCATTTATTCTGTAACTTCTTATACAACTTCGTCAGGAGTATCAGCTATAGGTTGCGTACGATCTGCTGATACCGGAGAGTTTTTTTCTGTTGTTTCAGGAGCAATACCCGAACCCACAGGCCAATCGGAAAACGGAAAAGGTTTTTCCTCACTGCTATAACACAAAAACTTTAAAACTTCGTAAATATACGTCGAGAGTGAATGGCCAAAACGACGCAGGTGCTGATTGTCTTCGCCGGTAATCAATGAAAACACAAATTGCACAGCAACCAATACCCACATCACTAGACTTGCCAGTTGCAGCACAGCAGCAAACAACAACATAAACACCAAACGCAACCAATGTTTACTGGAAGTGAGATTGGATTTTAATTGTTCATTGTCCATTTAATTTCCCCTTAAAAATTCAACATCATAAGCTTGCTCACCTACCATCAGGCCACGCGCCACATCGGTGATTGCTTTTTGCTGGAAGAGCACCGCGTAGAGCCCCGAAACCAGAGGCATATATACCTGCAATTCATCCGCTTTTTGTTTTACCTGACGCAAGGTATTCACACCTTCCGCCACTTGCCCAAGGGATGCAACTATTTCATCCAGTTTTTTCCCCTGCCCCAATGCAAAACCAACACGGTAATTGCGACTCAAATCCGAGGTGCACGTAAGGATCAAGTCACCTACACCCGCAAGCCCCAAAAAAGTCATGGGGTTTGCCCCCATCATCTGCGCAAAGCGGCCCATTTCTGCCAAGCTACGGGTTAATAACATCGCTTGCGTATTGTGACCGGCACCTAATGCAGCAGCCATACCGCAGATAATAGCGTAGATATTTTTCAGGGCTCCACCCAACTCCACACCATAGCGATCATGGTTAGCATAGACACGAAAAGTTGAAGATTTGAGTGTCTCCTGCACACAGGTGATCACACTTTCATTTTCACTTGCAATCACAGTTCCCGTCTGTTGTTGCTGGACAATTTCTTTGGCAAAGTTAGGCCCACTCAATACCCCTATTGGGTGCCCAGGCAACTCCTGCTCCAGAATCTGGCTCATCAACGTGAAGCCCTCAGGTTCTATCCCCTTTGCTGTACTAACTACAATGGTGTCATCACCTAATAATGGCTTTAACTGCAGGGTAACTGCACGGAAGGAATGACTGGGGATGGATACAAAGACCAAATCGGCATCCGTTACAGCCAATGCCAGATCAGATGTAATCGCCAACTGCTCATGGAGCTGATAGCCGGGAAGGTAACGAGCATTTTGGCGCCCGGATTCACAAGCCGCCGCCTGCTCTGCAGAGCGCATCCACAGATAGGTTTGATGGTTGTTGCACGCAATGATATTGGCAATTGCCGTACCAAAACTACCGCCCCCGAGCACTGCAACCTTCAATCGTTTACTCATAAATAAATCCAGTGATTTGATCAGGAAAACCTACAAAAAATTCGTCACCTGTAACGGTAAAAAAGATACAAAATACACAAACTGTAACTTTTTTGCCCAAAAACCTTCATCAAAATTTTGTCCACATTTTCTGTGGATAACTTAGTGGATAGTTTTTGGGAAACCGCCTCAAAGGCTTATAAAATCTATACCAATGACAAATTGGTTAATTTTTAACCAATTGAAAAATATTAATAAAAATCAATATGTTACATAAAAAAACAAGATCAAAAGCTCATTTTTTCGCGTTTTTGATCAAGTCATGAACGGGCTTGCCCTTTTGTCAAATGAGGTGTGCATAAAGAGTTAGTGATCATTAACCTTAAACAGCAGATAGACACGAAATATTCATATTGCAAGGTAATTTTTTGCTAAATGTTTGCGTCATTTTGAACCACATTGTTTAACAAACGCTGACTCACTGACACCTATATCAAATCACGCCCAGCCCCCAGATATTTAGTGTCATCTATAACAACCACTATTGACGCATAAACGCACCATAGCTGCCATCGGCGTAAAGTAATGGATCCACTTCAGCCCCATGTAGAATCACGTTATGAATGACGCCAATAATAATCTTATGAGTTCCATAAGTAGTCACTTGATCCGTCTCACAAATAAATACCGCCTGAGCATCAGCCAACACAGGTAAACCGGTCTCGTCTTCCTCCCAATTGCCAATTTCGAAACGGTCGCGGTTGGGTTCACGCCCCGCACAAATATTAGAAACCTGTTTATGGTCAGTAGACAGGACATTGACCGCAAATTGGCTTCCCATGGTGGCTAAATGCCCTTGATGTGAGACTAACTGATTAATACAAACGAGTAATGATGCAGGAGAATCAGATACAGAGGTCACTGACGAGACTGTCATTGCAAAGCGTTGATTCTGTGGCAACCTGGTTGAAAGCACACAAACGCCAGATGCCAAACGGCGCATTCCCAACTTCATTGAAGTAGCTAAATTATTGTTTTGCATAAAATCTCCCTAACAGTAGCTGCTTATTCTGACTAGCTGATGACCGACACACAAGTCTCAACAAGGACTTGGCGAATGTTTCAACAGTAGATTGTCAGGGTCGCATAAATCCCGTCAGGAGGGGCAATAGGCAAAATTCAATGGTTCTACGAGCAGAAAACTATGATGCAGCGCATTTCTATTCTTTATCCGACATAACAAATAAAAATTTGAATGCTTTTTATACAGCTCATAAAATCACAATCCAGGGTTGGGGAACTTTATGAACACGGCTTATACAAGCTGATTAGAATTTAAGTGGATGAGCTAAATATTTTATTTTATTGCACTTTTTCGTTGACGAGCCTTAGCCTCACCGTTATTATGCGCACCACTTGAAACGCAGTCAGTTTCAAGTTGTCGGAGTGTAGCGCAGCCCGGTAGCGCGTCTGTTTTGGGAGCAGAATGTCGGGGGTTCGAATCCCTCCACTCCGACCATCTTTTTCAAAGAATTTGCGAAAGTTTACTCTGACGATGTGATAACTCAGCAGGGTAAAACACTTGAAAGACAAAAGTGAACGCAAGTTCTAATTCAGCAAGATCAATTGCACCCCTTCTGAAGTTTCTATGTTCCTGTCTGGGGGTGTAGCTCAGCTGGATAGAGCACCCGCCTTCTAAGCGGGTGGTCGCAGGTTCGAACCCTGCCACCCCTACCATTAACCAGCTGATAGCAAATACTTCCTTAAAATTTTCTTTTTCTCCCTCTACATTTTTAAATTTACCCATATATCTCCCCCTAAACCCGCGTCCATTACACTTATTGGTTTGGATCTATTCATAATTTTATTGCGGGCATGCACTTAACACTTTGGGCTTTGAATGACCTCGCTCCTACAGTTCCCACAAACCCTAACAGCAAAAGCGCCAGGAATCCTGATTCTTGCACAACAGCTCTTGCACCTAAGTTGGCATAACGTCCCACGCCATTAACAGCTAACTCCCCGTCAGACTCAAAAGACACAGGCCTATTTTCTAAGCCATGCAATGATGTTCCAGCGTTAAAAAAATTAGTGCGGCTAAAACTACGGAACGCACCAGAATACGTCACACTCTCTCCCAAAGAATCAATAAATTTGCACTGACCAAAATTGAGCAGCCCACGCGCAAAATATTCGTCGCTAAAATCTTGAGTATTAATATTACCGATACAAGGACTATAAGAAAAATCCAACTCATAGCGGTTTGAATCCATAATTAAAAAACCACTTTTAAGAGCGCCTTTAAAAACCCCGTACTCCGAATCAGGGTTTGAATCCAATATTGTTGTATCAATTGTATAACTTATAGTAAAACTCGAAATCCACGTTACATCGCTATTAAAACTTGCACCGAAGGCTTTAAGCTCTATTAATGCGGCGCTTGAAAATATTGGAAATGAAAAAAAAATAACATATGCCAATTTAATAAATTTCATGCTTATACCCCCCAATAGAAAGATAAAGGAAAACACTTTTGGATTTAGCCAACATAGGATATAACGCTAACAACCGAACTATAGTGAAATTATTTTATTTAGCAAAATAAGAAAAATAGCTATAAAACAATACCCACTAATAACACAGGCACAAAAATCAGTAGCCATGTCAAAACATTAGATTTTCTTTAATTGCCATTTCACTGTTAGGCAGCTAACAATTTTTAGTCAGTTTTTGAATCCCAATTATGTCAGCAAAATGTTCTTGATATAAAAAAACGGGGCTGGTTCTTTCGAACCAGCCCCGTTTTTTATTACCCCTATGCTAAGCGGCAACTTGAAGACGTTTAGATAATTCACCTGAGCCACATTGGGCATAGTCCTTATCAATCTCGTTTATAACTACCATCGTCAAGCGGGAATCAAGTACTGAACACAATACACCAAGGAACTCGGGTGAAGTAATTAATGCAAGCCGCTGGAAGTATCCATCTTGATAACCATGGAGCAAAAAGCGGGAGATATTTAGCGCAAATACCTCAGCACTGTGTTCGGCCGGTGGTTGATTAGGTTCATAACCATTAGGTTGTGTAGGTGCACCTACGCCATGCATACTTTTTGACGCTGCATGTTGTTTAAAAAGATTGAGGGCCAGAGCAGAGTTACTTTTTTTGCCGATCTGTTTTTTTATCTTCGCAATCTGGATTATTTTTATTTCTGGCTACGACAGTCTGTACGGTCGCAAACATATCGATTGAAATAGGTATAATCGGCGCAGCTGGGCATGATTTACTAATAGTATGAAAAAATTACAAACAAATGCCGCTAACCATGCTCTAATTGCACGCTCAATCCTGCATTTTTCAGTACTTCGATCACTATGAATGTCATTTTGTTATCGTCAGACGATTTACTCGCTAGCAACCGCGCTTGTATTACCAATCCGCGCCAGTTGGAACATATTAAATATGTTCACAGTGCAGCCGTAGGAGACCAATTGAAGGTCGGATTGATCAATGGCAATTTGGGTACTGGCCTGGTTACGGAATTCAATGGCGAAGCTATTTATCTGGATATAGATCTACAACAATCACCGCCAGCTGCCCTCCCCCTGACGCTGGTCCTTGGTTTGCCCAGGCCAAAAATGATGCGCCGCATTTTACAAACCATTGCCACACTTGGGGTTAAGGAGTTGCATTTAATCAACTCCTACCGCGTGGAAAAAAGTTATTGGCAAACACCTTTTCTGGAAGTGCAAGCCATTCATGAACAATTGATTCTGGGATTGGAACAAGGCTGTGATACGCAACTGCCAAATGTGCATTTGCATAAACGCTTCAAACCTTTTGTAGAAGATGAATTACCCGCGATTATTGCAAATACCCGCGCATTGGTTGCACACCCCTACACGGAGGCTGCTTGCCCCTGCCAGATCGATTATGCATTGTCGCTGGCAGTTGGCCCTGAAGGAGGATTTATTCCTTACGAAATAGATTTATTGGAGAAATGCGGCTTCGAAGCAGTGCATCTCGGGGAGAGGATTATGCGAGTGGAAACAGCGGTGCCATACTTGCTCGGGCGATTATTTTAAAAAAGGGGGGGGGGTGATAAACACTACCCCTCCAGTTGCTCGTCGTTGCGCAAAATAATTTCAAACTCTTCCAGGGGAACAGCCTGGCTCGATAAGTATCCCTGATAGTAATCGCAACCAAAGGATTTCAGGATCGCCAGTTGTTCAGCCTCTTCCACACCTTCTGCAACCAGCTCCATATCGAGCAGACGCCCCATGGTAATAATGGTTTCGACCAATACACGGTCATTGCGATCATCGATAATATCGCGCACAAAACCTTTATCGATTTTTAAAGTGCTCACCGGCAAGCGTTTGAGATAACTAATAGAAGAGTAACCTGTACCAAAATCGTCGAGCGAGAAACTAATGCCACGCTCACTCAAGGTAGTCATGGTGACAATCGCATCATCCACACGCTGGATCACAATACCTTCTGTAATCTCCATATCCAGCGATGCTTCGGGGATGGGATATTTATCCAGCGTGGCGATTACATCATCCACAAAAGCTGCACGGCGGAACTGGCGTGGGCTGATGTTAATACTCATCCTCATACCCGGTTTCCACAAGTCATCTTGATGCCATTTCACCAATGTTTTACAGGCAGCCTCCAATACCCACTGACCAACATCGATAATCATGCCGGAAGTTTCCAATACCGGGATAAACTCGACGGGTGACACCATACCCTTAACCGGGTGGTTCCAGCGCAACAACGCTTCTGCACCGACAACACGTCCGGATTTAATATCAATTTTGGGCTGGTAATAAAGCGCGAATTGAGATTCCTCCAAGGCGCGATGTAAATCACCTTCCATAGTCAGTTGGCGACTGACCTTATCAGCCATTTCTTCGTTGAAGAATTCAATTGAGTCGCGCCCTTTTTCCTTTACCTGATACATAGCGGTATCGGCATAGCGCAACAATTCATGCACAGAATTATTTTTATCCGGATAAACTACTACCCCCACGCTGCACGTCACGCGCAGCTCCATACTGTCGTACATATAGGGCTGGGAGATAATGCTGCGGATTTTTTCGCTGATTTCCGCGGCGCGCAACGCGGCGGTTTCGATGTTCTGATCAAGCACCGTGAGCACTACCACAAATTCATCACCACTCAAGCGCGCGACCAAATCTTCTTCGCGTACCGATTGTTGCAAGCGTGTAGCGACAACCTCCAATACGCGGTCACCAACAGGATGACCCAGTGAATCGTTGATGGTTTTGAATTGGTCGAGATCGATAAATAACACTGCACCAAAATAACCGTGGCGTTCGGCGCGGCGCAATTCATGCTCCAGCCGCTCAACCAATTGCAAGCGATTGGGTAACCCGGTGAGCGCATCGTGGTGCGCCATAAATTCCATTTTCGCCTGGGCATTTTTACGCTCGGTTATATCGACCGATACGATCAACGCCACTTTTTCATCGTAAAACGCGAGCGGCATTATGTGGGTTTGCAAAAATAATTGTTTACCCGTGGAGGTGACAAAACGCTCCTCAATCACATCCAGCTCTTCATTACCGCGAATTACGCGATAATCATTTTGCAACATGGTATCTATATCAAACACCGAATTTTTTAACAGCTGGCGTACGTGCAGGTTGCGCATTTGCTCGGGTGTATAACCCAGTTCGCTGGCGAGCGCTTTATTGGCAAATAAATAATAACCGGCGATATTGCGCGCTCCGATCATCACTGGCAAGTGATCGATAATCTGACGCAAATGCTCTTCGCTTTTACGCAGAGCCAATTCAACCGCGCGGCGTTTGGCGAGGGAGAGTTCCACTATGTCCAACAACTGGTTGGAGCTGGCAATTAATTGTGCAAGTTCGTCTTTGCGCTGCGCAGGTAATTGGGTGAGACGATTGACACCGGGATGGTCGGGATTGATGTTATTAATTTCGCGCGATAACCGCACCAGGGGTTTGGTAAGCGTGTAATAGAACACGACAAACAACAGCAACACCAAAAACATATTGCGCAATATACCGGTCATTAATGCAGTTTGGGAGCGGTTATAAAACCCTTCCAATGCCAAATCCATATCCACAGAAAAACGGATACTACCCGATGTGCCATCGCTATAACCGGGCAATAAAAGATTGGCCGTATATTCGCGGGTATTTTCAGTGATCTTGCTGGTGAGCCAGCGGGTTTTTACTTCGGGGCGCGTACTGCTGCCCTGCGCAAGTACATTGCCGGTATCGTCGTAAATCACCACTTCGTAAATAAAACCATAACGCAGCAAACCATTGACGACCTCATAGGAGAGTTCATCGTCAAGTGTAGATACAGAGCGCACGGCGGGAGGAGTTGCAACCTGGATAACGCGGTCAATCAGAGTTTTGAGTTCTTTTTCCTGGTTTAAAAAATCGAGATACAACTGTACTGAACTCAATAGAAAACTCAGCACGAAAGCCAAAATAATGCCGATTTTGGCAAGCTGGAATGAGATGCCATGAAAAAAGGAAGGCGCTTTATCTCTCATCGACCTAGGGTTTCCGGGAATTGTATCTAATTATTAAAAAGGGGGATCATGCCCCTGGGCAGGTAATCCACGCTTGGCTTGGCCTGAGTATAGAACAAGAAAATCAATGTCGTCGAAATCTATAGCGCTATTTTTTATAGGAAAATCAACTTCCCGGCAGCAGCAATGAGGCATCGGTAAACTGGATTGAAAAGGAATCGGCAACGCCTGATTGGGTCAAATGCCCGCGATAAATATTCAAACCCGCACGAAATCCGACGTCCGCTTGCAGCGCTACCAAGCCGGAATCTGCAAGCCGCAAAATATAAGACAAGGTGGCATTGGTCAGCCCGAGGGTTGCTGTACGGCCGACGGCACTGGGAATATTCGCCACACAATAATGTACAACTCCCTCTTCTACATAGGTTGGATGCTGGTGGGTCGTGGGCCTTGAAGTTGCAAAACAACCGCCCTGGTCGATAGCGACATCCACCAACACACTGCCTTTTTCCATATGGGCGATACATTCACGGCTCAACAGTTTGGGCGCACTGGCACCGGCATTGAGAACACTGCCGATGATCAAATCCGCCTGTATTGCCAGCGTATCGATACGCTCCTGGGTTGCAAACTCGCACACCACACGCCCTCGCCAATGGTCATCCAACTGGCGTAAACGCGCGATGGATTTATCCATAATATGAACCTGAGCCCCCATCCCAACAGCCATAGCCGCCGCGTTTGCGCCTACAACACCACCGCCCAATATCAATACTTCTGCCGGTGCGACACCGGGAATCCCGCCCAACAAAACCCCCTTTCCGCCTTGTGCCATTTCCAAGTGATGCGCACCGGCTTGCACTGCCATACGCCCGGCAATTTCCGACATGGGGGCCAGGAGTGGTAAACGGCCTTGAGCATCCATCAGGGTTTCATAGGCGATACAGGATGCGCCCGATGCAAGCAAGGCGTCTGTTAACGAACGGCTGGCAGCGAGGTGTAAATAGGTAAATAAGAGATGACGATCATTTAGTAAGGCATATTCATGTGGTTGCGGCTCTTTGACTTTCACAATCAATTCCGCATTGGCGTATACCTCGGTGAGAGTATCAACCAACACAGCCCCCGCGCGCAGATAACGCTCATCACTAAAACCTGCGCCCTCACCCGCCGTGCGCATCACAAATACACTGTGGCCACGCTGATGTAATTCAGCTGCACCGGCGGGTGTTAATGCAACCCTGTGTTCACCTGCTTTCACTTCTTTCGGCACACCGATACGCATAACCAACACCTTCCCTTAGTTGTACTACTATTAAATTGAGTATAGCCAAGGGACAACTAGCTGATTGGTTCAGCTTCCATCAAGTTGGCGTAACTTATGCTGTATGTATTATGTACAGTTTTTTTGACGCTACATGGATCAGAAACAGTGCATAAATTGCCAGTGAGCCAATAGGCCGCTGACAAATTGAGGCAGTGTTATGACAAAAATGGGGCGTATTGAGGTAGCTATGGGCATTTATGCGAATGATTTACGCGAATGGATTATCAAACCTGCGTTACTAGGATTGGGAGAATATTCAGAGGTCGCCGAAAACCTGCTTCTTGGTACGGCAGCCCAGGAATCACTGTTAGGATCGCATTGTTATTGCGCACAAACCAAAGGCTTGGGCTTGTACCGCATAACAGCGGAAAAACATCGGGAGTTGTGGGATACCTATCTCGTGCAGTTTCCCGATCTCGCCTCCCTCCAGCGCGGCTTAGCCAGCCAGCAGCAGTTCCTGAAAGATCCCCACGGTGAGTTGATGAACAATTTGATCTACACCACCGGTATGGCCTGGATGATCTACCGTCGGGCTGCGATAGAAACCGGCAAATCCCTGGACCTGTCCACCCTCGCCCAGCTCTGGGCCCTCCATTTTGATAACGGCACCGACGCTCTCCGCAATGCGGACGAGTTTGTCCAAACTTATCGCAACCTGATTATGGGCGAAACCAATAAACTGGTGGCGTAATACAGCAGTAGCACTGCTATAAACAACAAAGGCTGCAATTGCAGCCTTTGTTGTATTACCTATCGAAATGGCGTTTGTTAGTGGAGATCAAGTACATCCACATACTGGACTGCATTGTCATTTCGGCTTGCGAGTGGCGTTATACCGCAAGTATCCGCATCTGCTTCCTCAGTTTCCCCTCGCTGTGATTCAAGATTCATAAAATCGAAGAGATTTAAATCCGCCAGTTGCGATGGCTGCACATTGCGGATAGCCGAGAAAATCGTTTCAGTACGGCCAGGGAATTGACGCTCCCACTGCTGCAACATGTCCTTCACCACCTGGCGCTGCAAATTTTCCTGGGAACCGCAGAGGTTGCAAGGGATGATTGGGAAGCCTTTCAACTCCGCAAAATGGGCGATATCTTCCTCGGCGCAATAACTGAGCGGGCGGATCACGATATTGCGCTTGTTATCCGCCAACAACTTGGGCGGCATGGCCTTCAACTTGCCGCCGAAGAACATATTCAAAAACAGGGTTTCGATAATATCGTCGCGGTGGTGCCCCAAAGCGATTTTGGTCGCACCTATTTCATCGGCAAACCCATAGAGCGTACCGCGGCGCAAGCGTGAACAGAGGCCGCAAGTGGTTTTACCTTCGGGGATTACCTCTTTGACGATGCTGTAAGTATCGCGCTCAATGATGTGGTACGGCACACCCACCTGCTCCAGGTATTGCGGCAATACATGTTCAGGGAAGCCGGGCTGCTTTTGGTCCATATTGACGGCGACCAGTTCAAAGGAGATAGGCGCCGTCTTTTGCAGGCTCATCAATATATCGAGCATAGTGTACGAGTCCTTCCCGCCCGACAGGCATACCATCACCTTATCGCCGTCTTCGATCATGTTGTAATCGACAATCGCCGAGCCGGTCAGCCGGCGCAGGCGCTTTTGCAGCTTGTTAAATTCAAGGCGATCTTTGCGTTCGTGTAACTCTTTCATGGACTCAAAACTCATGCGGGAAGGTAGTTCAAACGACGACAGGGTCGGCGAGCGGCGCATTGTACGGATTTTGCGCGCAAGTTGGAACGAATAGCGGACTATGGGGGGCTTTGCGAGCTTATAACTCTCGCTATGTAGGTGGATAGTTGGAGCACCCAGCGGTTCCGGTATTTCCGGGCTTGCCCGTTGTTGTTATGGATCACCCCTGAGCTTGCAACTGCACAGGCTTGTCGGAGTTATAGTGGGCCTTCACATGATCCATACTCATGCCAGAGAGATTTTCTATTCCTGCTTTTAATTGATTGGGCAAACCCGTGTTGTTGGGTTTTTCGACGGGATCAAACTTTCCTTGCAAAGGTTCCTCTTCATCTATATCTGCACGCTGCGCCGTTTGTGGAATTGCTTTTAATTGCAACTCTTCTTCCGGCTCCATGCGTTGAATTATTTTTTGCTGTTGCACGGTTATCGACAAATTGAGCTGCGGCTTCACCCATCGTTTTAACGCCTTGCGGCTCCTGGGTACTTTCAGTTTTGTTCGCGTGTGTGACTGACATAATCCTTGTTCCGTGAATGAAACTTTAGACACAATAAAATTGATGTCGTGATATGTGTCGATGTGTGAAAACCTAAGGCATTAAAATCAGTTTTGATATTTTTTAGAAAACTAAAAGTTACTTCATCTACGCCGCATTTAATCTTACACACGATTACGCTGCAATTACCTCAGGATGCCTTGTACCTAAGGATCGGCGAGTTGCGCGCCGTACAGATTTTGCGCGCAAGTAGAAATGAATAGCCAGAACGCGGCAAAGACTTGCCGGTCTATAATTTTACGGTTGTTGATTTGCAGGCCGGAACTCGGGCAAATTCCGCTGCACGGCTTGTCGCACTGGCATCTTAAGTATCTGGCATAGGGCTTGCTCTTACTCCTGTCAAACACCCCGGAAAATAAACCAGGGGGAGAATCTTTGCCGCGAGGAGGTATTCATGTCGTTTCTCGATAAATTATTTAAAAAAGGTTTCCGCCTATCTACAACATCCCAAGCGCAGGATGCTGAGCAGGAAGCGGACGCCTCAGAGAATCCTATCCTCGACCAATATTCCCCACTCTGGGAGCTGCAAAAGCAGCGGCAATTGCTGGAAGTTAAAATCAGCGGTGCCAGCCGCGCCTACCAAAGCATGATCCTCGCCATAGATACCAAACGCGGCCTGCTCTGGCTGGATGACCTGTTCCCACAACAACATATCCTGGATATTGGCGATGAAATCATCCTGCGCCACCACCGCAATGGTGAACAGTTGCTTATCCGCGCCCCGATTGTCGCTATGGGATCAACTTATGAAGCCTCGGGGTTTGCAATCACCCTGCCCGAGTCCGTCTACTACATGCCCAGACGTAGCGCCCAGCGCTTTGCAATAGGCCATACATCTCCGCTCTCGGTCAAAATCCGCACCTTGGGGCAGGAATCCAGTTTTGGCACCTTGCAGGATATTTCCACCGGCGGCCTGCGCTTGCTGGTCGCGGGCAATATGCTGCCTTTCCTTCGCCACGGTGCACTTTTGCCGCTCTGTGAAGTTGATATCAACGAGGATTTGCATATTCGCTGCCGCGCGCGAATTTGCGCTTTCCGCATGGGGCGCAGCCCCTATCGCCACACCCAAATCAGCGTTGAATTTATCGACCTCGAGGAGGAAACCCGCGCTGCGCTCGCCCGATTTCTGCGCGAATCGCAACCAGCAAGTCTCTACGCCCAAGCCGATAATTCCCGATTCACCAATAGTTACGCCGCCGCTTGAAGACTAAACGGATATAGGGCAGCTAGAGAATCCCTGTTTTTGGGCTAGGCTTGAAAAACTACCCTGGAAAATTTACCCGTCAATTTGTTGTACTGAGCAAAAAATTCGTTGGCAAACGTTTACCTGTTTATCGATATCCTGGAAATGAGTTTATGCGCAATAACGGCCACACCACAGGCAGGGAAATACACCTTGCCACCCACGATGAAATTGTTTCCTCCTCCAACTTGCGTGGAGACATAGAATTTTGCAACGAAACCTTTTGCCGTATTTCCGGTTTTAACCGCGAAGAATTACTCAATCAGCCACACAATATTTTGCGTCATCCGCAAATGCCACCCGCTGCATTCGGAATGCTGTGGAGTGCATTAAAAGCCGGTAAACCCTGGATGGGTACAGTGAAAAACCGCTGCAAAAATGGCGACCATTATTGGGTTGATGCTTACGTGACGCCCCTGCGCCAAAATGGCCAGGTCTATGGTTATGAATCAGTGCGCGTCAAAGCAGACCAAACCGTAATTCATCGCGCGGAGCGCGTATATGAACGCTTGAATCAAGGTAAACCGCCTTATTCCGCTGCTGAAAAATATTGGAGCCAATTTGGCAGCAGTATCCTCATCGCATTGGCAAGTTGGTTTTTGTTGCTTATTTCCGACAGCGTGTTCGCATCCCTGTCTGCTACGGTGGTAATAGCGGCGGCAGTAGTTGCCGTTATCCTTGGCGTTATGGCTCAAGTATCGCAACAGGCTCGCCTTACCCAAGCGCTACAAGAAGCACGTTCCACCATTAACGATCCATTCGCGGCCTATATTTACACTGGCCGTTGTGATGCACTGGGTGAAATCGAACTCGCGCAACACGCGATAAAAGCGCGCTTGCGCACTGCACTCGGGCGCTTTGGCGAATCCTCCAAAGAGCTGCAACAAAAAGCAGGAGCGGCGCACCATCATGCGCGTAAAACCTACGAAGGTATGACTGCGCAGCAACAAGAGACGGCAGGTGTAGCCCTCGCAATGCAACAAATGGCCATAGCGGTGCAAGAAGTGGCGAGTGGCGCAAACCAAACTTCCATGGCGACCGGAGCTGCCATCAACGAAGTTGATAAAGGTAATCAAGTGATAGAAGGTGCGCGCCATGCTATTGATGATTTATCGCAGACTGTTGCCAACCTCGGCAGCGTGCTCAACAAACTCAGTGAAGACAGCAGCAAAATCGCCAATGTGGTTGATGTAATTCGCGGTATCGCCGAGCAAACCAATTTGCTCGCACTCAACGCCGCCATCGAAGCCGCCCGCGCGGGTGAACAAGGGCGCGGTTTTGCTGTGGTCGCTGATGAAGTGCGCTCGCTCGCGCAGAGGACACAGGAATCCACCGGCGATATCCAGCAAATTATTGGTAACCTGGGTAAGGCAACCGACGATGCCAGCCTTAATATGAAAAACTGCCTGGAATTAGCGGATCGCAGCGTGCATGAAATGGGCAATGTGCGCACTGCGCTGGATTCCATTTCACAGTCAGTCAATGCGATTGACCAAATGTCTCACCAAATTGCGACAGCGGCCGAAGAACAATCGTCCATGGCGCTGGAAATTGAGCGTAACACCCAATCAATTGCGCAGATTTCCGATCAAACACAACAAGAGATCAGCATCGCTGATGGTCTCAATAGCGAAATGGATAAACTCTCGCACAAACAGCTGGATTTGATTATCAGATTTAATTAATGACTGCCTGTTTAACGAAATTGATTCTGCTTTTTGCGATAGATTTCGTTAAGCTGGAATCAGCCAGCAAATTATTTTTGTGCGAATGATGTGGACTTCTCATGATCTATACCCAAGAAATTGCCAACCATGACTTACTGCGACTGGATCGCGCCCATGTATGGCACCCCTATACCTCCTTTACCCAACCCGGCATGATTACCGCCGTGAACCATGCGCAGGGCGTTGAATTGCATTTGGCTGATGGCCGTGTGTTGATTGATGGCATGTCGTCCTGGTGGAGTACCCTGCATGGCTACAATCATCCGGTACTAAACCAGGCGGTGATCGACCAGTTAGGCAAAATGGCGCATGTTATGTTCGCCGGTATTACCCATGAGCCAGCGGTAAAACTGGCCACTACCCTCGCCAAAATTACGCCCGAAGGTTTAAATAAAGTTTTCTTTTCCGACTCCGGCTCGGTCGCTGTTGAAGTTGCACTCAAGATGGCGCTCCAATACTGGCACTCACAGGGCCAGGCGCAGCGCACCATGTTTTTAACATTGAAGCGCGGTTACCACGGCGATACGTTTGGCGCCATGGCAGTATGCGATCCACATTCCGGCATGCATCATTTATTTCACCATGCCCTCTCCCATCATTTGTTTGCCGAAGCGCCAACCTGTGCGTTTGACCAGCCATTCCAGGAAAGCCATATCGCCAAATTTGCACAGTTGATCCAACAACATCGCCAAAAAATTGCAGCGGTTATCCTCGAACCGATCGTCCAGGGTGCCGGCGGCATGCGTTTTTATTCGCCGGAGTATTTGCGTCGTGTACGCGAGCTGTGCGACAAACATGAAATTTTATTAATTGTCGATGAGGTCGCTACCGGTTTTGGCCGCACAGGGAAATTATTTGCCTGTGAACATGCCGGTATCAGCCCCGATATTTTATGCATCGGCAAAGCATTAACCGCAGGTTACATCACCCTCGCAGCAACACTCTGCAACGACAAAGTCAGCAATGGTATCTGCAAAGGTGAGAACGGCATTTTTATGCACGGCCCCACTTACATGGCCAATCCGCTCGCTTGCGCCGTGGCCAATGCCAGTATCGATTTACTACTCACTTCCGATTGGCAAACGGCTGTTGCAAATATCGGCCAGCAAATGCGTGAAGAGTTGGCGCCCTGCAAGGATTTTTCATATGTAAGCGATGTGCGTGTATTGGGAGCGATCGGGGTAGTCGAACTGGAAAGCGCAGTGGATACCAGTCAGCTGATGCCACTCTTTGTCGAATTGGGGGTGTGGATACGTCCGTTCGGCAATATTATTTATTTGATGCCGCCATTTATTATCAATAAAGACCAACTGAGCAAATTGACGTCAGCAGTATTAAAAGTGGTTGCAACACTTGCCAAATAAATTGTATCCACCTGTTTCGTCAGAATAAAAAATCCCCGCAGTGCGCAGTGCTGTTCACTTAAGGTTATTTCAACCTTGTTAGTCGTCATCCTCGCGAAAGCGGGGATCCATAAACTGCGAATTTTGCCACGAAAACTGGACTCCCGCTTTCGCGGGAGTGACGACAAATCCTTAAGTGAACAGCATTGCCCGCAGTGCGGGGATTTTTTTTCAGCCAATCTCTATTTTATTTTGCGTATTCCCACCGCTTCACGCACTTTTTCCAACAAAGGCTGGCTATAAGCACGCGCTTTTACTGCGCCTTTCTCCAAGACTTCTTCAATGTGCGCAGGATTGGCCAGTAAGGATTCATACTTCTCCCTCGCCTCACCCAATTGGCCATTGATCAGTTCAAACAACTGACGCTTTGCTTCGCCCCAGCCGATGCCGTCAGCAAATTGCTGGCGCATTTGCGCAGTTTGTTCTGAAGTTGCGAAGGCTTGCCAGATCTGGAATACCGGGGAGGTGTCAGGATCTTTCGCCTGACCCGGTTCCAACAAATTGGTGAGGATTTTATTAATCGATTTTTTCAGTTGTTTTTCCGGCAAAAATAACGGGATGGTATTGCCGTAACTTTTACTCATCTTGCGGCCATCCAAACCTTGCAATACCGCATTCACATTGTCATCCACTTGCGCTTCCGGCAGGACAAAATGTTCGCCGTAGTGATGATTGAAACGCGCCGCTATATCGCGCGCCATTTCAATATGCTGGATCTGGTCGCGCCCCACTGGCACTTTGTTGGCATTGAACATCAGAATGTCAGCCGCCATCAAAATCGGGTAGGAATACAAACCCATAGTAATTCCAAAATCCGGATCTTCACCAGCTTCGAGATTGGCATCGACAGAGGCTTTATAGGCATGCGCACGGTTCATCAACCCCTTGGCCGCCATACAGGTGAGCAGCCAACACAACTCTGGAATTTCCGGCACATCAGATTGGCGATAGAAAATAGCGTTATCGGTATCCAAACCCAGCGCCAACCAGGTGGCAGCAATTTCGCGCGTGGATTGATGAACCAAATCCGGGTCCTGGCATTTGATCAGTGCGTGGAAATCCGCCAAAAAATAAAAGGATTGTACGTTTGCACTTTGGCTCGCCTGGATCGCCGGGCGAATTGCGCCGACATAGTTGCCAAGATGGGGAGTACCTGTGGTGGTAATGCCGGTTAAAACACGTTGTTTGCTCATGATGCCCTATCTGTAATCGATGGATAGCAAGAAAAAAGGATAGCCGGGAAAAATCAGGGCGCCATCATACAGGCAAGCCACAAAAATTTGCAGCTTGCCTGTTGCGATAACACGATGGATGAAGTCAGGAAAGGGAATTACAAACCAGAATAGTAGCGCGCAGAATCGCGCAAGATACAGCTATCAAACCCGGCCTGGGTTAACAGATGCGAAGCCACATCGCAGCGGCGTCCTGAATCATCGGTAATCACATAGGTCACCGCATCATCCAGATTTTTAAGGTGGTTGCGCAGTTGGTTGAGGGGAATATTGCGGCTATCGGGCACTGCTTGTGCACGGCGTTCAAGCGGCAGGCGCACATCCAGGATTTGATAGGCGGGCAAATCCGCTGCGCGCGTTTTCAGGTCTTCGGCGCTCACATATTTGAGCACCGGCTCTTGTAACAACTCGCGGAAATCCTCTTTATCCAAACGCATGACTTTGCCGGGGGTGATCATTTTTATGGTCGCATTGCGGGTAGTATCACCCACCAGCGCCTCCTCACCAAAATAATGCCCGGGGCGTAACGCCGCTAAAATCTTGCCTGTGGTATCCATCACCATAGCGCTGCCCGATTCCAGCACATAAAAATAGTCACCCCGTTCGCCCTGCTTGACCACAACTTCATCGGCCTGCACTTTATGCGCCTTGAAACGAATAAATAATTGACGGATATTGGCTGGAGGCAAACGGCTGAAAAGTGGCGATTGCAGCAGTGAGGACATCCAATCGCTATCGTCGTGCAAGCTTACCCCGGAAGTATCGGCCTCTTCGTCACTGGATTCGCTCCATGCAAGCACCAGGTCAAGAAAGTCGCTATCGACAGACAGGAGGGTTACATCGGATTTGGCGACAGCGGAAACTTGGGTGGGCTGGGTAATATTGAGCGGTGAACGACGCGATTCGCTGGCGGGGTTAATGGTGTTGACCTGAAAACCGGAATCAATAAGGTCTACAGTGCCGCTGACCAGATACACCTTGTCTGGAAATGGGCGCCCGCGCTTGAAAATAATCGCCCCCTTGGCAATTTCACGCAGCGATGCCTTTTCGGCAACTTGCATCAAGTATTCGTGTGTAAGGGTATTAAAAGGCGCAAAAGACGCTAATACATCAAGGCTAATCGCCATTTTTCGGCTCCACTAAAACTCTAGAGTCAGCTACCGCTAATCACACTGGTATCTGACTATCGAAAAATACTAAAAGGATTTTTATTAGAGAAATAGCACTGATTATAAACAGCAGATACCCGCAGGGGGCAGGCTTGTCGTCAGGATTAGCACTGAGTCACAACAGGACTGCGAGCGGCTGCACTTTCATCAAAAGAATACAACCGCACGGCTAAAAATGCTTGATCAAAACTCAAACACACCTACCTAAAGATGGGAAACCAGGGCAATAGGTGCCTTTTGGTATCCAAAAAGTTCCACCGCCGCTTTATAGAGATACCAGCCGTCGCGTGTGCCCGCGAGTTCGCGGATAGAGTGCATGGCGAAGGTGGGAGCCCCAACATCGATAGTTTTTACCCCAACTTCGGACGCCACTATCGGGCCTATGGTACTGCCACAGCCCATATCGGTCCGCGCGACAAAAGCCTGCACAGGAACCCCTGCTCGCTCGCACAGCAGGCGGAAGAATGCGCTGGTTTCACTGGTGGTCGCATAACGCTGGTTGGCATTGACCTTGATAACAGGGCCTCGATTCAACAAAGGGCCATGGTTTTCATCGTGCTTATCCATAAAGTTGGGATGGATGCCGTGCGCGTTATCGGCCGATACCATCATCGAGCGCTCAATAACCCTCATCCGCGTTTCGCCATCGGGGATAAGCCGCTCCAGGAATTGCTGCAACATTGGCCCTTTGGCACCACAACAGGATGCACTGCCCACCTCTTCATGATCTGTGCAAATCAACAGACTTGATACTTGATCATCTGCTTCAAGTATTGCCTGTAAGCCTATGAAACAACTCAATAAATTATCAATACGCGCACTGGCGATAAAATCCTGCTCCAAACCAACCAACGCGGGCGGCTGGGTATCGTAGAGACTGATTTCATAGTCCAGTACTTGTTTGACCACAAGCTGTGGCTGCTGCCGCTGCAACTCGGCATGCAACAATCCGCGAAAATCCGGCAGTGCTGCATCTTCCGCAGGTAATTGCAGCAACAATGGGACTATATCTTTTTGGGCATTGATGGAGCGGCTGTTGTTGGCTTCGCGATCCAGATGGATGGCCAAGCTAGGCACTACGGCAATTGGGCGAACAAAATCCACCAACACACTGGCAACCTGATCAGATTGGTCGCGATAACTCACCCGCCCTGCCATAGACAAATCCCGATCATACCAAGGCGCCAGCAACGCGCCGCCGTAGACTTCCACACCCAATTGGAAATAGCCTCGGCGATTCAGCTCAGCGCGCGGTTTTACCTTCAGGCAAGGGCTATCAGTATGGGCACCCAACATACGGATACCGCTGGCCAGCAAGGGCGACTTGCCATAAACGAAAGCAATAATGGACGAATCATTGCGGGTCACCAGGTAGCGGTTACCCGGTTCAAGCTGCCAGGTATCGCCCTCGTAAAGCGGGATAAAACCTGCCGCCAGGAGCCTGGTTGCGATGTTTTGGGTGGCATGGAAAGGCGTAGGTGATGTGCGCAGGAAGTCGAGCAACGCGCTATTGAAATCAACCATTGCAAGGGATGCAGTCATAGGAACTCACCAAAATCTAGTTGGGGTTACGGATACGTTGGCGCTTTTGCCAGGAGACGCTATCGCGCAAATACACGGGCTGGGCATCGAGCACATCAATCGCACCGCCAGCAGACCAGACCAGCGCGGCGATCAACGCCATATCTTCAGCCCGGGGCTGGGCTTCCATCACTATAGTTGCCGACGCCAGCAGCTGCATCGCCGGATAATGCCAACCGGGGCCGACGGCAACAAACTGGCCCGCCAGTGACTGGATACTATTTTGCTCCGACAAATGCTCGGGCTTCATTACAAATTCATCATCCAGGGGCGCAACAGAATCGCCATTGCGGGCAAACAATCCCCAATAGACCTCATCCATTCGGGCATCCAGCGCAACCAATACCGGCAACGTTGCTTCCGGGTTAGCGCGGTAATATCCCAGCGCCATAGCTTCAAGGGTCGACACCGGAATTACCGGCAACTGCGCACCAAATGCCAGGCCTTGCACAATTCCCATACAGATACGCAGACCAGTAAAGGAGCCTGGCCCACGGCCAAAAGCAATGGCATCCAGATCGGCCAGCTTAAGGCTTTTGCTTTGCAGCACCTCATCCACCATCGGCAGCAACCGCTGGGTATGGCTTTTGGCGGCAAATTCAAACAGGGAGCTCAATTGTCCATCGACATAAAGCGCAACCGAACAGGCGTCGGTAGAAGAATCCAGGGCAAGAATCAGGCTCATAAAAGGACACGGAAAATTAGCAGTAGATTCATTAAAGAGGTCAAATACAAAGAGCAAAACACGAGACAAAAAAATAGGCTCCGGAGAGCCTATTTTTGCCGCATCGGCCAGATTAGCCCAATACAGTCAGCAATTGCTGGCGAATGGAATCGACGCTACCAATGCCGCTAATGCGGGTGTATTTAGGCGCTTTAGATTTACCCGATGCCGCCAGGTTTTGATAGAAGCCAACCAATGGTTCGGTTTGCTCGTGATACACACCCAGACGCTTGCGCACGGTTGCTTCAGTATCATCCGGGCGCTGGATCAGTGGCTCACCGGTCAAATCATCATGTCCGGCAACTTTAGGGGCATTGTGGATAACGTGATAAACACGGCCAGACGCCTCATGCAGGCGGCGACCACTCAAGCGGGACACAATTTCTTCATCTGGCACGTGGATTTCAATTACGTGGTCAATATCCACATTGGCATCCAGCATAGCTTGTGCCTGGGGAATAGTACGTGGGAAACCATCAAACAAAAAACCATTGGCGCAGTCACTGGAGGCGATTCGCTCTTTCACGAGGGAAATAATCAGGTCATCCGGTACCAGACCGCCAGCAGCCATAATGTCTTTCGCCTGCAGGCCCAGTGAAGTACCTGCTTTTACTGCGGCACGTAACATATCACCAGTGGAGATTTGCGGAATGCCAAACTTCTCCATGATCAGTTGCGCCTGGGTACCCTTACCTGCACCAGGCGCGCCCAACAATATCACTCTCATCTCGGATTGCTCCTCAGCATTATTTTTATCGGGCCAAATGGGAAATCCCCTTGTCCCCGAACACGGCACAAAATGCCCAACAAAAGAGGCGTTACGATACACGCCCATGCCAGCAATCACAATATGCCGGTTGAGCCTCTTCCTAGAAAAGCAGCTGAAGGTGCCAGTTTTTAATACATCAGCGAGTTAATTAGGATATTTCCGCTAAAGCTATCCTCAATTTATTGTCATAGGAAAATTTTCATCCTAGAATGTCCCACCTATCGCCGGTTATCAGGAATCCCCATGTCCAAGTCAGTCGAACTCGATGAATATGATCGCAAGATTTTGCGCGCCCTGCAGGAAAACGCCGATTATTCCATGGCAGACCTGGGCAATATGATCGGCTTGTCACACACGCCTTGTTGGCGCCGTCTTAAACGGCTGGAGGTGGAAGGTGTGATTCGCGGTAAAGTGACCCTGCTCGATCCCAAGCTGCTTAACCTGGGGGTGACTGTCCACGCGTACATCACCATTAAAAACCACGATGCAAGCTCGCTCGAAGCCTTTGAGGAAATGGTACAGGCAATACCGGAAGTCGTTGAGTGTTACTCAACCAGCGGTGAAAAAGATTATGTGTTGCGGGTGGTGGTGGAAAGCGTGGAGCACTACGAGCGTTTGATGAAACAAACCCTGATTCATTTGCCCAATATCGGTTCGATCAATTCGGCATTTGCATTGAAGCAAGTAAAATTTACGACGCAGTTGCCTATCTAGATTTCACGACAACCTGTAATCCACACGTTGATGCAATAAAAAAACCGGGCCTGGACCCGGTTTTTTATGCCTGGAAAAATAATACTCACACTTTGAATTGCATCAGTAATTGTCGCAACTGAATGGACAACTCGTTCAAGCGCTGGCTTTCTTCTGCTGTTTTGGATGCGCCCTCGGCCGTGTTCATCGCCAGTGAATTAATTTGCACCAGGTTTTTATCAATTTCCGATGTGACCGAACTTTGCTCTTCCGCAGCGGTAGCAATTTGCAATGTCATATCCGATATTTGTTTAACCGCAGTGCCAATTCCGGTTAAGGATTGCCCCGCTTCATTAGCTGAAGTTACCGCCTCGGAAGTCATGGTCGAACTGCTTCCCATTGCGTCTACCGCGTGCTGCACGCCCTGTTGCAACTGGCTCAGCATTCCCTGGATATCTTCGGTCGATTTTTGTGTACGGCTGGCAAGTGTGCGTACCTCATCTGCCACTACCGCAAAACCGCGCCCCTGCTCACCCGCGCGTGCCGCTTCAATCGCCGCATTCAATGCTAATAAATTGGTTTGTTCGGCCACTCCGCGAATAACATCAATTACCGAGGTTACATTTTTGGCCTCGCCTTCCAGACGCGACATAAATTCAGCGGTTTCACTAATGCGTACCGCCAAACTCTGCACCCGCTCTACTGCGAGATGGATACGCTCCTGGCCGCGATCAGTAATCGATGTCGCCTCTTTGGTATTTTGCGCGGTATCACTGGTATTGCGTGCGACCTCCTGAATCGCCATGGTCAATTCATTTACGGCTGTGACCACCATGGTAATCGCGTGGCATTGATCGTCGGCAGCGCGCTGGCTATTACTGGATACAATCAATAAGGATTCCGCCGCTTTGGAGACCTCTGCGGCATTAACCAATACCCCACCAATAATGCGTTGCAACTTTTCGATGAAGTGATTGACGTGAGTCGCAAGCTCACCCAATTCATCATTGGTGTTAACCGGCAAGCGAACGGTCAAATCGCCATCCCCTTCAGCAATATTCTGGATGCGGTTACTAATTTCACGCACTTGATTAGCTACCAGGATCGGCAATAACCAGGCCGCCAATAAACTCACCAGAGTTCCAACCACGGCCAAGGCCAATAATTGTTTGGAACTGGATGCCTGGTTTTCATCTATTTTGACAGTGAATTGATCGACCTGGACCAAACGTTTTTCTTGCAACTCATCGATATAGTTGCGCAAATGCTCAAAGGCCTCGGCAGCAGTGCCATAGGATTTTTGTTGCGCAATTGCGCGGTTGGCATCATCTCCCAAACGCGCAGCATTGATCACTTCAGCGGCCTGTATTTTCCAGGCATTGTAACGACGGGTGAATTCCTCACGCTCAGCAGGCGTCGAGGTATTGGATATATCCAGCGATTGGTAGACGCGATCTTGCGCCTGCTTGGCATTGTCGCTTTGGTCGGCAAATAATTTTTGATGTGCGGAACTATCCAATTGCAGCAGGGCCCGCTCGGCCATCATGGATTGATATAGATCCCGATCCGCCTGAATAAGTAATTGAATTTCCGGTAGATTAACCTTGGCAATTGTAGTGGCGTTGCCGCCAAGCATTTTACTTGTGCTAATCGCGTGCATGCCCATGTACATCACCAGGGCAACCAACAATAGCAATGGAAGGGTTAGCTTCCAACGCAAACTTAATCCTTGATACCAGCCAAACATGGCAAACCTCATCATTAGTTTTCTATTGAGATGTATCAGCTATAAAAACTGATACATTCAAGTTTAGTAATGATTCAGGATTTTGCTACGACAGGAGTTTTTGATGGGCTATCGGGTTAGGACGAAAGGGTTGTAACTCTCAACAAAGTTAAAAATTTTCACATAGATATTTTATATTCACATAATCCTCAATGCTGTAATGCGAACCTTCCCTGCCCCAACCAGATTGTTTGACACCACCAAAAGGTGCCATTTCGTTGGAAACAATACCGGTGTTAATTCCCAACATGCCAGTCTCGAGTTTTTCCGAGAGCTGTTTTATGCGTGTTGCTGAACGGGTGTAGCAATAACTGGCCAATCCATACTCGGTGTTGTTGGCCAGTGCGATTGCCTCGTCATCAGTGTCAAACGGGATTAATCCGGCTACCGGGCCAAAAATTTCCTGCTTGGTCAGATCCGCATCAGGGGCGACATCGAGCAATAATGTCGGCGGATAAAAATATCCTTGCGCAGTTACATTCGCATCCAGCACTGCTTGATAGGTTATGCGTGCGCCTTTGGCGGCAGCATCATCGACAAGTTTTTGTACCTTCTTCATAGCGGCAGAAGAAATTAATGGACCGAGAGTCACACCTTTATCTTTGCCATTGCCCACTGACAATCCCTTCATCGCGGCCAGCAGCTTTTCACTGAATTGGGTGTAAACCGAACGCTGGATATAGAAACGGTTGGCACAGACACAGGTCTGCCCGGCGTTGCGGAATTTGGAAACCATTGCCCCTGCGACTGCCGCATCCAGGTCAGCATCTTCGAATACGATGAAAGGTGCATTGCCACCCAATTCCAGGGTGATACGTTTTACATCGGCAGCGCACTGCTGGATCAATTGTTTTCCCACAGCCGTAGAGCCAGTGAAAGACAATTTCCGCACCAATGGATTGCCAGTTAATTCTGCACCAATTGCCGCCGAATCAGTGCCGGTCACTATATTGATAACGCCGTCAGGAATGCCCGCCTGCTGGGCGAGAAATGCCAGTGCCAAGGCAGACAGCGGTGTTTCTGCAGCGGGTTTCGCCACTATGCTACAACCGGCCGCCAGTGCCGGGGCAATTTTGCGTGCGAGCATGGCGCAAGGAAAATTCCATGGCGTAATCGCAGCCACTACGCCCACCGGTTGTTTGATAACCAGGATGCGCTGATCAGGATTAGGCGGTGCTATCACATCGCCATAAATACGCTTGGCCTCTTCCGCAAACCACTCGATATAGCTTGCGCCATAAGCAATTTCAGCACGGGCCTCTGCCAGAGGTTTGCCCTGCTCAAGGGTAAGGATCTGCGCAAGATCCTCCTGGTTTTGCATCACCAGATCAAACCAACTGCGCAATACTTGGCTGCGCGCTTTTGCCGTTTTTTGGGCCCAACCTATTTGTGCGCTAGCCGCTGCTGTAATCGCCCTTGCAGTTTCAGCAGCACCCAATTCCGGAACCTGCGCAATGATGCTACCCGTTGCGGGGTTTTCGACCGCAAAGGTTTTTTGCGCATCGCCCGCACACCAATTGCCATTGATAAATGCCTGGGTCTGCAGCAGTGACGGATTATCAAGATTGAACAGTGGCTTCATTTTTCTTCCCCTGCGGGATACTTTTTTTCGTTGCAGGTTTCACACCGATTTTGCGCACACCATTGCCCTCAACTTCGGCAATCGTCCACAGCATGCCACTCCATTCAGATTGGTCACCCACTACAGGCTTGCCGCCCACCATATGGGCAATCAATTCACCGAGTGTCTTGTGATCTTCAAACCCTTTCAGATCCAACGCATAAAGCATTGCCAAATCGCGCAATTCGGCATCGCCCTGGATAATAAAATCGCCGAAGAAATTTAAATCCAGCATGCGTTTGGGCGCTTCACTGAATAATTTGCCCAGGGCGGGCAAATCCTGTTCATGGCCAATCACACAGAGCACATCACCCGCCATCAAGCGGGTACTACCTGATGGATGGAATAATTCTTTATCGCGAAAGAGCGCGGCAATACGGGTATTTTCCGGCATATGCAATTCGCGCAACGCAGCGCCAATACACCACTTTTCTGCGCCCAATTTATAGATAAACAACTCCCACTGGCTGGTGATATGAATTTCCAAACCCGCGCGGGACATTGGCGATGGCACCGCGGGAACAACGACCTTTGCTTTACGCGCAGCAAATCCCAGTGTAGTCCCCTGCACCAGCAGCGATACCAGGACGATAAAAAACGCAACATTAAAAAATAACTGGGCGTTGGGCAGGCCCGCCATCAAAGGAAACACCGCCAGGATAACCGGCACTGCACCACGCAAACCTACCCAGGAAATAAAGGTGCGCTCTTTCCAGTTAAAGCTGGGGAATGGCAACAAACCGACAAAGATCGATAGTGGACGTGCAAACAAAATCATCCACAACGACAACAAAAGCGCGGGTATCGCGATAGGTAAAAGCTGGCTGGGGGTAAGCAACAAACCCAACACCAGGAACATACCGATCTGGCTCAACCAGGCCAGGCCATCGAACATATGCAAAATACCGTGGCGGTTGCGTATCGGGCTATTACCCAACATAAGCCCACAAACATACACCGTCAAAATCCCGCTGCCGCCCATAGCGCTGGAAAGTGCAAATAATAAAATTCCTCCACTCACCGCAAGCAGCGGGTAAAGCCCGCCCGCAATTGTCAGGCGGTTAATCAATTGCAGCAGTAACCAGCCGCCACCCAGCCCCAGAGCAATACCCAAGGCAAAGTGTTCGAAAAACGTAGCCAGCACACCCCAGCTAAAACCGGTTTCTCCCGCTGAAATCATGGCGATCAGGGTGATGGTCAGGAAGAGTGCCATAGGGTCATTGCTGCCCGACTCAATCTCAAGTGTGGCTCCCACCCGCTCATTCAGGCCTTTGCCGTGCAATAAATTAAACACTACAGCGGCATCGGTGGAACCCACAATCGCACCGATTAACAATCCTTCCAACAGCGTCAAATCAAATAACCAGGCAGCAGCTATACCGGTTAAACCTGCGGTAATCAGCACCCCGACTGTCGCCAACGACAACGCAGGCCAGAGCGCAACACGGAAAGTTGCCGTACGGGTGCGCATACCACCATCCAGCAAAATAATGGCGAGGGCGAGGTTACTGACCAGATAAGCCGTGGGGTAATCGCTGTAAATAATTCCACCGGGGCCATCAACACCGGCAAGCATGCCCACCGCCAGGAAAATGACCAGAATAGGTATACCAACACGGGTAGAAATAGAACTGAGCAAGATACTCGCGGCTACCAACAGAGCGCCGACAAGCAGGATGTTATTGATGGTGATTGCGTCCAAAATCTGACCCTTATGGAGAATTCCAATAAAAACAAGCACTAACCTTTAGAGAATTGTAACCCGAGGGCGACAGGCACTGTCAAAAGCATTGTCCTCACAATGAGTAAAGCGCATTTTTCAGAAAGCATAAGTGCTCCAGAATTGCGCAACAGGCAGGATAAATCCAGTTATAATCGCGCCATATCCTTTCTCTATAAGTTGTATTACATGCTCAATAAAGATGCCCTGCAGCAACTCGCTCAATTGAAGTCCACCATTGCCGTTAGCAAAGATATCGCCCAGGGGTTGGTGCGCACCACCACCAAACGTTTCGGCTTCCTAATCCTGGATGATGGAAGGGAAGCATTTATCGACCCAGACCAGATGATGCGCGTGCTGCCCGATGACCGTGTGGAAGCAGAAATCACCACCAACAGCAAAGGGCAATTTGAAGCAAAATTAATCAAACTGATCAAACCCGGCCTGCAAGAATTTGTTGGTCGCTATGTCAACAAAGGCACTACAGATTTTGTAGAGCCGGATGTAAATAATTTTAATCGCTGGTTATTTATTCCACCGCCAGAGCGCAAGGGTTATAAAGTGGGCGATTTAATCCACTGCGCAATTGCCCGCCACCCGTTTAATAGCGAAGGCAAAACCCAGGTTCATATACTCAACCGTATTGGTGCACTGGAAGAGCCCGGTGTCGAGAGCCGCTATAGCATCGCCAAATTCCAGGTCCCGTTTGAATGGCAACCTGCTGCGCAAAACCAGGCCGGTGGAATTAATTGGTCACCACTCACATTTGAAAATGGTGAGCTCGATTTAACTCACCTGCCCTTCGTAACCATCGACTCCGAAAACACGCGCGATATGGATGATGCGATTTATATCGCACCCAATGAAAACGGTTGGGAATTGGTTACCGCCATTGCCGACCCCAGCAAACATATAAGTTTCGATAGCCCACTCGAACAAGCCGCTCGCGCTCGCGCCAGCACTATTTATTTACTGGGCCAAACGGTCACCATGTTGCCCGTAGATTTATCGCACGACACCTATTCACTTGTACCGGAACAAAAACGCCCGGCACTGGTATGCCGCATGCAAATTTTGCGCGATGGTACCATCAGCGCTTATGAGTTTGTGGAAGCGCAAATTCGCTCACACTTCAAATTAAGCTATCAAGGTGTATTCGATGCGCTGATGAGCACGGGCGAATCACCTCTGGCTGCACCTACCCATATCCATGACATGCTGGTTGAATTAAAAGAATTTGCACAGGCCCGCGCCCAGTATCGCCAAACCCATGCGCTGGTAATGGAAGAGCGGCCCGATTATTCGTACATCCTCAATGACCAGAAAAAAATTGACCATGTTGAAAAACGCGAGCGCAATATTGCACATCGCATGATTGAAGAAGCAATGTTAGTCACCAATCTCTGTGCCGGTGAATTATTTTTGCAGCATCCCGGTTATGGCATTTTTTCCAGCCACGTTGGTTTTCGCCCGGAACGCATCAATGATGCAATCGCATTGATCCAGGAAGACCGGCCGGACTTAACCATCGGCAATCTAACTGAACTCGATAGCTTCCAAAAATTATTCAGTGAATTGCGCCTGAACCCTACCGGCAATCCGGCCAGTGCCAGTTTGCATTCACTATTGCAACGCATGTTACAAGCTGGCTCGCTGACGTTTGAACCAATCCCGCATTTCGGCCTGGGTTTCAAAGCCTACGCGATGGTGACATCGCCCATTCGCCGCTATAACGATTTATTTAACCATCTCGCGATTAAACGCATCCTGCGCGGCTTGCCAGCAGAACAGGTGGCCGATAAAAAACAATTTGCCGAGCAATTGCAAAATCAACTCAATACCGGCCGCCAGGCGTGTCGCTATGCAGAGACCTGGCTCGGCTGCCAATATGCAAAACAACATATCGGCAGTGTGCATCCCGCTAGTATTGGTTTGGTGAATTCGTTTGGCATAGGCGTAAAAATGGAAGATTGGGGCCTGGAAGGTTACGCCCTGCTCGCGCCTAAAGAAGGCGAGATAAAGGCGCAGTTCGATGCACGGCGCTTGAGCCTGACAATTGAAGGCAACACCTACAAACTCGATGAAAAAGTGTTTGTGCTGATCAATGATGTTGATATTGATAAACGCAAAATCAGTTTGGAATTGGTGAGCGAAGAAACCGCACAGCGCTTGAGTGCATGGCTCTAAACCAAACAACACCAGCGGCTTTTGAGGGAGTAAATGATGGCAAAAAATTACTGGTTATTTAAAGCGGAACCCCATATTTACGGCATCGATCATCTCGCGGCTGCGCCCAACAAAACCGGCCGCTGGGATGGCATCCGCAATTATCAGGCCCGTAATTTTTTGCGCGACCAGGTTGCGCTCAATGATGAAGTATTTATATATCACAGCAGTTGCAAAAATGTCGGCATAGTCGGCACAGCAAAAGTCGTTAAAACTGCTTACCCTGACCCAACGCAATTCAATCCGGAAAGTGATTATTACGATCCAAAATCCACGCCGGAAAATCCGCGCTGGGTTTCAGTGGATATCAAACTCACCAAAATATTCCCACGCATTATTCCACTCGCAGAAATCAAAGCGCTGCCTTCGCTGGAAAATATGGTGTTGGTAAAACAGAGCCGCTTATCGACTCAGCCGGTAACGGCGGATGAGTGGAAAATAATTAATTCGTTGTTGTAGGTTCGATATCTATTCGAACACCAACCATGCAGGTTATTACATAGGTTGGAACGGACCGCGTAGGTTGGAAGAGCGCAGCGACTTCCGACAAAAACCCTCCACAACCACAGATTGTATTCCCTGCAAAATGTCGGAAGGCGCCTTTGGCTCGCCTGCGCGGCCCGTTCCAACCTACGCTACCTGTTGCAGCCTACCTCACTCGTCCGCCATCCCATCCTGGGCTTTGCTCATACCGGTTTCCGGTTCACCGATTTCATCGGTTGAATCCACACCTGAATCATCGCCATCTTCTTCATCTTCTTCCGGCGCACTTTCATTGAGCTGGCTTTCTTCGATCAGGATCGCTTCCGGAGTCTGGATACCTATGTGATAGGCAGCAAAACCGGGGAGCACCACCTGATCCAACGCCATACCGATAATCCTGCCGGTGTAGGGGGATTTAATGGTCGTACGTGCATTGGTGATGGGATCAGTTACGGTACCGAGCACATCGTCTTCTTTTACGCGCTGCCCGAGTGTAGCCTTGCTAAACAAAATCCCGCTTTGGTTAGCTCGCACCCAGGCCGAGCGATAATAAACCGGGGCGATGCGCGTCCACCGCTGTGGCTTGCCATACATACCCGCCTTATTGAGCAATGTATTGATGGCTTTAACTCCCTCTTCCACCACTTCACTTTGCATCGCCATAGGTTCCCCCGCTTCCAGGGTCACCGCAGGAATTCCTGCGCTCACCGCCGCAGCGCGCAGTGAATTGGGGTTACCGCGGCCATTCAACACAGCAATCACACCAAAACTTTGCGCAAGCCGTGCAACGCGTTCATCACTCAAATCCGCGCGCAATTGCGGCAAGTTGGTGCGATGGAATGAACCAGTGTGGAGATCCACCAGCGCATCACAATGCATAATTATTTTGGTAAAAAATGAATGCGCCAAACGTGATGCAGAGCTGCCACGTGTATTGCCAGGGAAATAGCGGTTCCAATCGCGACGATCTGGCAAATAGCGCGAGTTACGGCGGAACCCCATAATATTGGCAACGGGTACACCAATAATGGTTCCCGTTAATTTGGTCGGATCAATTTCAAAAATAACGCGACGAATCATTTCAATTCCGTTTAATTCATCACCGTGAACTGCACCAGTCAAACACAGGGTTTTGCCCGGTGTTGCCCCATTCACCACCAGAATTGGCGTTTCCTCACTAAAACCACCCACTGCGGTTTCTGAATTCCAGGTCAAACGCACCGAAGTACCAGGTTTTACCTCGGCATCCAAAATAAATTTGGAATGTGCAAATGATTCAAGTGGTTTCGCACCACTATCAACAGCCACACTTGATGCTTGATCATGTTGTGAGGATGCAGCCGAATCATGCCCGGTAGATGAAGCACTGGCCATGCCCACAGCGGCAACATCATTGGCCAACGAAGATGGAGCAATTGATGAAGCAGAAGCAGGCACAAACGCAGTTTCTGTTGTTGATGGTACTGATGCAGTTGGTAATGATGCTGATGCAACCGGATTTTCTACGGCGACCTCTGCCAGTGTTGCAGGCGTATCTACCGCACCAGGTGTAGAGGAAACCGCACCGGCAACAATTTGTTCAGTGTTAAATGCAGGCGAAGGCGCATTATCGGCAACCGGAGAAAGGCTACTGGCGGTCAGGCTATCTGCAACAGGTTGATTCGCCGCAGCGACATCTGTTTGTGCCTGTACCGACAGCACTAAAAAACAAGTGAAGAAAAAAAGAACAAGTGGAGAAATAATTTTTTTAGGATGATGGTTGATTTCAGGCGTGTGGCGCATATGTTCGGCGTCTCGTTGTATTTATTGCCCAGAGAGAAAAACGTCTAACTGCAAACAAACACACATCCCTGTGCCACAAAAAATTCTGCTGAACTTTTTATTCCCAATCTTATTCCCACTCAATCGTTGCTGGCGGCTTGCTTGATACATCGTAGCAGACACGCGACACGCCGGAGATTTCATTGATAATCCGACCGGATACTTTCTCTAACAAATCGTATGGCAAATGCGCCCAACGCGCGGTCATAAAATCGATGGTTTCCACCGCGCGCAATGAAATTACCCATTCGTAACGACGGCCATCACCCACGACACCCACTGACTTAACCGGCAGGAACACTGCAAACGCTTGTGAGGTTTTGTGATACCAACCGGACGCATGCAACTCTTCCAAAAAGATGGCATCGGCTTCACGCAAAATATCCGCGTATTCTTTTTTCACTTCACCAAGGATGCGCACGCCCAGGCCCGGACCAGGGAACGGATGGCGATAAACCATATCGTAGGGCAAGCCCAATTCCAGACCGATTTTGCGCACTTCGTCTTTAAATAATTCGCGCAGCGGCTCAACCAGTTTGAATGCCATATCTTCTGGTAAACCACCCACATTGTGGTGCGATTTAATTACGTGCGCTTTGCCGGTTTTAGCCGCGGCTGATTCAATCACATCGGGATAAATCGTGCCTTGCGCCAACCATTTAACATCTTTAAGTTTGGTCGCTTCAGCATCAAACACATCGATAAAGGTGCCGCCGATGATTTTGCGTTTTCTCTCCGGATCGTTTTCGCCTTTCAGTTTGGACAAGAATTGGTCTTGCGCATCGGCGCGGATAACACGTACGCCCATATTTTTGGCGAACATATCCATCACCTGGTCGCCTTCGTTTTTGCGCAACAAGCCGTTATCGACAAATACGCAGGTAAGTTGGTCGCCAATTGCTTTGTGCAGCAACGCAGCAACTACAGATGAATCCACACCGCCGGAAAGTCCGAGCAATACTTTGTCGGAGCCCACTTGTTCACGCACTTTCTGGATTGCATCTTCAACAATATTAGCGGGGGTCCAAAGCGGTTCGCAGCCACAGATATTTAAAATGAAGTGTTCATAAATACGCTGGCCTTGCAGCGTGTGGGTCACTTCAGGATGGAATTGTACGCCATAGAATTTTTTGGCTTCGTTGTACATACCCGCAATCGGACAGGATGGTGTTGATGCAAGGATTTCAAAACCGGCAGGCATTTTGGTCACTTTATCGCCGTGACTCATCCACACATCCAGCAAAGCGCTGCCATCATGATCTACATGGTCTTTGATGTCTTTGAAGATCGCACTTTCGCCCAGGACTTTAACTTGCGCGTAACCAAATTCACGAATGTTGGAGCCTTCAACCGCGCCACCCATTTGCTCCGCCATGGTCTGCATGCCATAGCAAATACCAAACACGGGTACACCGAGATTAAATACAATTTCCGGCGCACGCGGCGAATTCAATTCATGTACTGATTCAGGACCACCGGCAAGAATAATTCCTTTTGGGTTGTATGCGCGAATCTCTTCTTCGCTCATATCCCAAGCACGGATTTCAGAGAAGACACCAATCTCGCGTACACGGCGCGCAATCAACTGGGTGTACTGTGAACCGAAATCGAGAATAAGGATTCGCTGTGCGTGAATATCGTGAGACATGCTGGTTCCTGCTCAAAAAGTAAAATGAAAAACGAAAAATGGAAAAAATAAAATGGATTCTGTTTAAACGAAAAACTCGGGCATTACCCGAGTTTTTTGTTAGCGCCATACTACGCCGTGATTAACGCCCGCCACCTATTGGATAGTTGGGCGCCTCTTTGGTGATCTGCACATCGTGCACATGGCTTTCGCCCATACCAGCAGAAGTCACACGTACAAATTCAGGTTTGGTGCGCATGGCTTCCAGATCGGCACATCCGGTGTAGCCCATCGCGGAGCGCACACCGCCCATCATTTGATGCACGATTGCGGTTAACGAACCCTTGTATGGCACACGGCCTTCAATACCTTCGGGTACAAGCTTCTCTGCGCCTTGGCTGGCATCCTGGAAGTAACGGTCGCTTGAGCCAGAAGTTTGCGCCATCGCACCCAATGAACCCATGCCGCGATAGGCTTTGTAAGTACGCCCCTGGAATAATTCAACTTCGCCCGGCGCTTCTTCAGTACCAGCGAACATGGAGCCCATCATTACCGCATGCGCACCAGCAACGATTGCCTTGGCAATATCACCTGAGTAACGGATACCACCATCAGCGATTGCAGGAACACCAGTGCCTTTCAGCGCAGCAACCACGTTGGCAATTGCAGAAATTTGCGGAACACCCACACCGCTGACGATACGGGTAGTACAAATTGAGCCTGGGCCGATACCGACTTTTACCGCATCCGCACCAGCTTCAACCAAGGCTAGCGCCGCAGCGCCAGTCGCGATATTGCCGCCGATCACTTGCACGTCGGGGTATTTGGTTTTGATCGCACGTACGCGATCCAGTACATTTTTGGAATGACCGTGGGCAGTATCAACTACCAACACATCTACACCGGCTTCAACCAAAGCATCAACACGGGCATCAGTATCGCGGCTGGTACCAACACTCGCTCCCACACGCAAACGACCTTCGGGGTCTTTTGATGCGCTGGGGTATTTTTCGGCTTTGTTGATGTCTTTTACGGTGATCAAACCGCGCAATTCAAACGCGTCGTTAACAACCAACACTTTTTCGATACGGTGTTTGTGCAACAGGTTGCGCACTTCTTCAGCAGACACACCTTCTTTAACGGTAACCAACTGCTCTTTTGGAGTCATGATGCTGGAAACGCTGGCATCGAGATTGGTTTCAAAGCGCACATCGCGGCCAGTCACAATGCCAACCAAATCGCCTTTGCTCAGTACCGGCACACCAGAGATATTGTTCTTACGGGTCAGCGCGATCAAATCGCGGATGGTCGCGCTAGCGTCGATAGTAATTGGGTCTTTCACCACACCAGCTTCGAATTTCTTAACGGCGCGCACTTCAGCCGCTTGCTGCTCAATGGTCATGCTTTTATGGATGATGCCAATACCGCCTTCCTGCGCAATAGCAATCGCCAGACGCGCCTCGGTAACGGTATCCATAGCGGCAGAGATGAGTGGGATATTCAATTGAATTTTGCGCGTCAACTGGGTTTTCAGGGACACGTCCTTGGGAGTCACATCGGAATAACCGGGCACCAGCAGAACATCGTCAAACGTGAGGGCTTCTTCAGCAATCCGCAACATACCAACCAACCTCAAAGCAGGGAAAAATAAACGCGAAATTATAGCGGCTTGGGCGCCTCGGGTAAACCAAAAACCACAATATCTAGTGTTTAAGGGCAAAGCCAAGGCTATCCCCTCGCGCCATCATCCCCTAGAATGCACCCATGACTACCGATCTGTTCAGCAAAACTCCCGAGCGCGAAATCTTCAGTGTCAGCCAGCTTAATCGCCAGGCGCGGCAACTTTTGGAGACCCATTTGCCACTATTGTGGGTCGAAGGCGAGCTTTCCAACGTATCCATCCCCTCCTCCGGCCACTGGTATTTCACCCTTAAGGACGACCAGGCCCAAGTGCGCTGCTGCATGTTCCGCAACCGCAATATGCTGGTGCGCTTCAAACCGCAACAGGGGCAACACGTGTTATTGCGGGCAAGGGTCAGCCTTTACGAAGGGCGCGGCGATTACCAAATTATCGCCGAGCATATGGAAGAAGCCGGCAGCGGCGCCTTGCAGCGTGCGTTTGATGAACTCAAACACAAACTCTCCCTGGAGGGATTATTTAACGAGGCGCACAAAAAAGAACTTCCCGGATTACCCAAACACATCGGGGTTATTACCTCCCCGACGGGCGCGGCAATTCATGATGTCTTGAGCGTTTTGGAACGCCGTTTTCCGGGGATTCCCGTAACGGTGATTCCTGTCGCCGTACAAGGTAAAGAATCAGCGCCGCAAATCGTTAAAGCCATAGACCTCGCCAATCGCGCCGGTTTATTTGATGTGTTATTGCTCACCCGGGGCGGCGGTTCGATGGAGGACCTCTGGTCATTTAACGAAGAGATAGTCGCCCGCGCAATCTTCGCAAGTGAATTGCCCATCGTCAGTGCTGTCGGCCACGAGGTGGACTTCACCATCGCCGATTTTGTCGCCGACCTGCGCGCCCCTACTCCCTCGGCAGCCGCCGAGCTTCTGGTGCCGGACGCCGATGACTGGCTGGATAAATTTATCGGCTTTGAAGTGCTGCTTGAGGAGGCCATGCTGCGCCGGCTCCAGCAATGGCAAAAACATTTACACCATTTACGCCAGCGCTTGCGTCATCCACGCGAGCGACTGGAACAGCAGTCGCAGCGACTGGACAACCTCGAACTGCGCCTGAAAAACCACATCAAACACCTGCTCAGCGATTTGAAAAACCGCATCCGGCAATTGGAAATCCGCCAGCAAGCGCACCATCCTCAGATACGCTTGCAACGGCTGAACGAGCGGGTAACTGCCCATCACCAACGCCTGCAAACAGCCCAATTCCGGTTGATCGAACGCAAGCAACAAGCCTTGGGCGAGGCTGTGCGCATGCTGAATACCCTGAATCCGCTGAGCACACTTGAGCGCGGCTATGCATTGGTGACGGATGCGCAGACCCGGAAAGTCATTACCAGCAGCGACCAGGTAACACCGGGGACAGTGGTGAAGACGCGGGTCGCCCAGGGGGAATTTGTCTGCCGCGTGGAATCCATCAGCAAATAAGCGGCGCTTGATTCGATTGTTGAAACCAGCTTGTAGAAAAATGCCAGACAGATTGCGATCTGAATGAGTGGCCAGTATATTGGCCACTTTCTTGTCGGGGCGCCCTGGCAGTCGATGACTGTACGGGGGCTGAGATGGGCTCGGCCCAACCCGTAGAACCTGAACAGGCTAATACCTGCGGAGGGAACAAGGTGCTTATAGCTTGCGGCTATTCCTTGCCCCCCGCCTCAAATTCCCGAGGCAATGTGACCAACAAACTCCCCACAACAATTGCTATCGCCGGTGCCGGTTTACTCGGGCGTTTGCTCGCATGGCAATTACAACGCGCTGGAATCGATATCACGCTCTTTGAAGCAGGCAGTTTTACACCAGACACACCACAAAGTAGTCGCGCTGCCGCCTTTACTGCCGCTGGCATGGTTGCACCTTTAAGCGAAGCCGTAGTATCGGACGAAAATGTGTATCGCATGGGCATTTTTGCACTCCAGCAATGGCCTGCGTGGTTCGCACAATTACCTACCACCAACGCACCATTGTTTTTTAACAATGGAAGTCTTGTCGTTGCGCACCAGCAAGATACTAGCGAACTGGAACAATTTGAACGCGAACTCGGCTTTGTGTTGCCTGACTGCAAGGGCTACCAGCGCATCAACCAACACGAAATTCACCAGCTCGAACCGGATTTGCACTCCAGTTTTCACAGCGGACTTTTTCTCAGCGAAGAAGGCCATGTAAACAACCGCGAATTTTTGCGTTTGATTGGCGACGAGTTATCCAAGCTCGGCACAAAGACTCGTGAATTCACGCCGGTCGACGTATTTCCAGGAAAGATTGTTACCGACAGCAGCGAAGAACACTTTGATTTGGTGATTGATTGCCGCGGGTTCGGCGCTAAAAAACAATTGCGCAATTTACGCGGTGTGCGCGGCGAAACATTGCATGTAGAAACAAAAGAAATCCACTTGCAGCGCCCGGTGCGCCTAATGCATCCGCGCTATCAACTCTACGTTGTCCCCAAACCCAATCACCGTTTTATTATCGGTGCGACCCAAATTGAAAGTGAAGACCGCTCGCCAGTGACCATCCAATCCAACCTGGAATTAAGCAGCGCGCTTTACACGCTGTCACCCGCATTTGCTGAAGCGCGTATTATCGAAATGGATACCAATTTGCGCCCGGCATTTATGGATAATTTGCCCAAGGTGGATATTCAGGACGGGCTCATCAGCGCCAACGGATTATTTCGTCACGGTTATTTATTAGCACCCGCCGTAGTTGAAAATGTACTTGCACATATTTTCAACAAACCCGAACCGATTTTTTCGGCGCTGTTGAATCATCACTAAAAAGCACGAGCTTATGACAATTGAATTAAGTGTAAACAACGAAAGCAAATCGCTGGCAGATAAAACACTGCTCAGCGATGCCTTGCAACAATGGGGTTATGGCGATAGCAAAATCGCCGTGGCCATTAATGGTGAATTTGTGCCCCGCTCTACTTATACCGAGCGCGAATTATTAAATGGCGATCAAGTCGATATCGTCAAACCGGTTGGTGGAGGTTGATATGAGTTACAACAAGCCCGAAAAAGATTTCACACTCTACGGTGAAACATTTTCCAGTCGATTTTTATTGGGCACTGCGCTTTATGCATCGCCGCAATTAATGCGCGATTCCATTATCCAGTCGCGCTGCGAAATCGTTACCCTCGGCCTGCGCCGCCAGAATCCAGCCAATCGCGATGGCGATGCAATCTGGCAATACATCCAGGAAAGCGGCTGCCGTTTGCTGCCCAATACTGCGGGTTGTAAATCGGTAAAAGAAGCTGTGACGCTCGCTGAAATGTCGCGCGAAATTTTCAATACCGACTGGATCAAACTGGAAGTTGTTGGCGATGACTACAATTTACAACCTGATCCTTTTGGATTGGTTGAGGCGTCTGAAATCCTGATCAAAAAAGGTTTTAAAGTGCTGCCCTACTGCACCGACGATTTAATCCTGTGCAAACGCCTGCTCGATGTCGGTTGCGAGGTGCTTATGCCGTGGGGCGCCCCCATAGGTACTGGGCAAGGTTTATTGAATCGCTATAACTTACGCACATTGCGCGAACGCATCAAAGATGTACCCATGATTATCGATGCAGGATTGGGCGCGCCATCGCAAGCAGCAGAAGCAATGGAAATGGGCTTTGATGGGATTTTATTAAATACCGCAGTCGCCAAAGCACACAACCCGCCGCTGATGGCAGAAGCATTTGGCGATGCGATTGATGCAGGAAGGAAAGCCTATAAAGCAGGACTCATGCAAAAGCGCCAAACAGCAAGCCCGAGCACCCCGACGATTGGCCAACCATTTTGGCATCAACAATAGCAGGATTATTATGGATACCTGTGTTCGCAGGGATGACGAAAAACCTATTTTTCAGGTTGGTTCAGTAAAAAATATCAAAAATGCGGCCTATTGTGATCGCCATTGGTTTGCTCAATAAGCCCGCTTATCCGGGAAAACCCTTCCTGTAACCGCTGGGAAATTTTAGGGTCCTTGCTTTCACCCGACGCGATATACATTTGGATCATCCGGGTCAAGCGCTGCAAATGGAACGCCATTTCCTGCTGCACAAGTGATGCATCGGCAACAATTTTATTGATGCTATGGCTATCCTCGCTTGCCATGGATACCAGGGACTCGCGCAAATCTTCTTTAAACAACATACTGCCTTTAAAGGTGGTCGCAATATGCAAAACGATATTTTGCAAGCCGTGTAATTTGCGGTCACCGTGGGTATAACCCAATGACGTTAAACAATCGCGCAATTGTATAAACCAATTTTGCAAATGCAGGTTTTGTTGCAACATGCGCTCGGCAAATTCAGGCACACCGCCACCACTCACTACATTCGGTAGCGGCAATTCACTGCGCAGGATCATGGTGGTCACAATATCGCAGCTGCGATACAAATAGGCGGCGCGGTTCATTTCCAATACCGGGATCACATCGCGCCAACGACGTCCATGGGCTTTAAAGCGATTGAAATAAATACCGACGATTGCATCAGCAACGCCGAGAACCTGACCGAGTATCGATAATTCGCTTTCCACTTTTGCAAGTGGATAACCCGTACCATCACAGCGTTCGTGATGCTCACTCACTGCGATTAATATCGCAGGTGATAAGCCGGGAATATCAGCCAGCATATTATTGGAAATTTTCACATGGCCTTGTATATAGAGCCATTCTTCAGCAGTCAGTTCTTCAGTTTTATTCAGGACCTGCGGGTCAAGGTGCAGCATGCCCATATCGTGGGTAATGGCCGCCCAGAAAACAGCGCCAGCATCTTCCACTGGCAAGCGCATCTCTTGCGCAATATAGAGTGACCACAAACTCACGCAGAGCGTGCGCTGGAATAAATCATTCATTTGTGCGGCCATCACCGTCAGCCATTGTTGCACCAGCGGCAAGCTGGACAAGATCGCACAAACCGGTTCAAGGGAACTCAATGGGTGTTTACGTTCTGCGAGCGATTGGAAATATTCGGTGGAGCGAATCGTGTTAAGCAAATGCTCTAATAAATCGTCCGCCGACATTTGCGCTTCAATCTGGATGGAATGGGCCAAAGGCCGGGCGAGCATTTTATTTTTTAAGGCTATGACATTTTTTTGATTGAACACGGCGGAACTTGCCAGCAGCACTTCACCATCAAGGGAGCGAATATCATCTGCGGCAATCACTGGATTGGTAACAGACACTAATGCAAGGTAATCCGCATAGGCATCCACTTGCAGCGGATTCCAGACCGGTGGAGTTCCACCTGACACGAATGATTGTTGATCACGCGACATACTTAAAACCATCCGTGCAATTGATTTTTAACGTAGCAATTTTTTATTGGTTATTAGATGGCCAAACGCCACAACCACACGCTGACCAAACCGATCAGCAAACTGTAACCCACTAATGACGATGCAAAACGCGGTACCAGATTATGGCTGATCGCAAGGACGCCTGCCGAAATCATTGCAGGCATGGCAGCCTCCAGGATAACCACTTGCGCTGCCAATCCTTGAATATCAAACAGCCACAATCCCAAGCAGGCAAATACTGGTGAAACCAGCAGTATGTATAGCAAGCCCAGCATTAATGGCGATAAATATTCCCGGCTCAGGGTCAAACGCCACTGCAAGCCAACCGCAACCATCACTACCGGTACAAGTGTAGATGAAATTCGCGCGAGTGCAGCCAACAACCATTCAGGATAAACAAACAGACTGGTTGCAAACGCAATGAACAGCGCAATAAATGGAGGAAAAACCACAATATTGCGCAAAATTTTTACCGCAGACGTTGACCCTGACGAGTAGTAACAGGCCACCACAACCCCGTATGTATTGAGGGCGATAAACGTACCCAACTGGTCATAGAGAATCGCATAGGGAATCGCACTGGGCCCTAAATGCGCCTCAATCAGCGGAATGCCAACAAATCCGGTATTACCCAAGGGGACCAACAACATCAA
Organism: uncultured Cellvibrionaceae bacterium; assembly: GCA_964542655.1. Classification (GTDB taxonomy): domain Bacteria; phylum Pseudomonadota; class Gammaproteobacteria; order Pseudomonadales; family Cellvibrionaceae; genus Cellvibrio. Next base: position 1,955 of record CAZIWB010000044.1, on the reverse strand, counting down.
GGCCCCGGTTAACTCGCGCGACCATTTCAACGCGCGCGCAGTACCCCAGGTCAGCACAGCGCTGAACAGCATAATAATCCAGGCTGCCGCAACCGGAACCAACGCCTCATGGCTAAATGACAATTTGGGAATCTCTGCCAAAATTAACGCAGGCAGGGCAACATAAATCACGTAGAGGTTTAAGGTGGCGGCCGCATTGTCAGGAAACCGCTTGGTCCGTTGCAATAACAAACCAATAACCAGAGCGATAACAACAACGGCAATATTTGACATGAATATTCTGCGGTAAATGATACGAAACGACTTGCAGTTCCCATAAATAAAACAGGCGCAAGGCGCATGACATAATTGATATGGATAGCGGGTTCCAGTAACAGCAATAGAGCCCAATGACTATAACCGAGGCGAGGGTTAAATCAAATACAAAACCCCGCTGAAGGGTTGTACTAGGTTACTCACCGCACAGAGTTGGCCCCGGTTTGGGAACAGGCTTATCAAAAACAGGAGAAAGGTTATGAAAATATCCACATTTTTATTAGTCTCCAGCGTGTTGACCGGCTTGGCCTTGTTAAGCCGCAAGATATTTTCCGACCCCATGCGTTCATCAGCCAAGTACGTATTAGATGATTCATCGCTCGATGAATCAAGTATCCGTGACATCGCACAAGAGATTTGGGAGAGCGAAGGTAAACCAGAAGGCCAGGCAGCGCGGCATTGGGCAATGGCGACTGAGTTATTAAAATCACGTTTGGCAGCGGACGCCACCCTGAGAGAGCGGGATAATATCCAGGCATCCGATGATCCATATGCTTACGCTGAGAAAAATAGCATTCACTAGCGACGGCACTTCAAAACAGTAGCGATACAATCAAAAAAAGTGTATATGCTGGCACAAGATCTTAATAAGCGCCCTCAGTGCAAACCCGATTCAAACCAACCTATATAATTAAAATAACTAAAGAGAAATCAGCTCATGAAATCAACTGCCATTAAAAATTTAACAACTATCTCGATTACTTTTATTATCACAGGTGCAGTGATATTAAATTGCAGCGCATCAGAAGCTGCGACTGAAAATTCGCCAACCGCAACCGCGTATTACCAGCTGATGGACATAAAAGGACAACCCACCGTCGCCAATGCTCGCTGCGCAACTATTACCAGTTCCGGTTTAACCTGGGAATTAAAAACTGATGACGGCGGCGCTCACGATAAAGACAATGTCTATCGCTGGGGAGGCATAGGAGCAGAAAAAAACGGGACGATTTTTTTTGATGATTGGAATAGTTTGCTGGATGCAAGCAATGCCGAAAAATTATGCGGCTTCAACGATTGGCGTGCACCGACGATTGATGAACTGAAAACACTGGTAACCAACCCCGGGAAAAATCCGGCGATAGATACTGCAATATTCCCGCTTTCGCTGGCACTGCCATACTGGTCGGTATCAGCCTACCAACATTATCCCGAGCATGCGCAAACCGTCGATTTTGCGACAGGCGCATCGAATTATTACAATGGCTTTCGCGGTGATCGTTTGCCTTTGCGGCTAGTGAGAGGTAATGAAACCCGCAGCGTCCAATAAAGCAAAAATAAAAAATAACCGACGCTCTGAAAAACACGCCATCGTCATACCCGCGAACGCGGGTATCCATAAAACCGCTGGACTCCTGCGTTCGCAGGAGTGACGAATAAATAAAATCCAATGAATTACATCTTCCGCCATACCGTAATACACATGCGTCATACCGCATTACACATTCGTACTTCCGCATTACACATTCGTACTTCCGCATTACACATTCGTCATACCCGCGAACGCGGGTATCCACAACAACTTGCTGGATTCCTGCGTTCGCAGGAATGACGAATAAAGCAAATCCCCAACGCATTACACATCCGTCATTCCGCATTACACATTCGTCATTCCGCATTACACATTCGTCATTCCGCAT